>JAXLWB010000042.1:0-91490 GCA_046328715.1 Caldilineaceae bacterium
ATCGACTCGATCATCGGTACCATCACCTCGCCCGACATTTGCGGAGGGTAATGCTGGCTGACCTTGATTGACTTGTTCTCGACAACCTGGCGAATCTCGGCGACCTCTTCTTCGCAATGGCTGAAGTACCTGTCCCACCAGGCTTGCGGATCTTCCTGCCAACGCGCTTCAGTGGCCTCGTCGGTGTGATACCACCAGGGCCAGGTGCCGCCGCCAGGGTTGGCAGTATCTCCCACTGGGAAAGCTCCAAAACGTTTGTAGAGATCGAAGGCTTTGGGGCCGGTCAGGGTGCTGCGTCGAGTCTGATTCTTCCAATAATCGGCAGCTTTCTCTTCCAACCATTGGTCAATCAAGGGGAAGGCATCCTGCCCTTTGTAATAAAAATGGGTGAGCCAGACCGAATGGTTGACGCCAGGGATCTCATAGGAAATCTGATCGCGCTCCAGCCCCAGCGCATCGGCCAAGTGATAGACGCCACCAAAGCCGTGACAAAGCCCCACCGCCTTAGCCTGTGGATACTTGCGCCCCATCATCGTAATGCCCGCCAGCACCGGATTGGCGACTTGCAGCAGCCACGCATTTGGACAGAGATCCAGTATATCCTGCAAGACGGATTCCATCAACCGCAATTGATAGAAGTTGATCCAGAAGGCCTCGTCGTGCATCACATGGTAGCTGCCACCAAAGCGATAGCCATGTTTCTTGCCAATCGCCACGCCTTCTTGCAGGCGATAATGGCTGGCCGCCAGCGCCGTGTTGATCACAAAGTCGGCACCCTTGAGCGACTTGCGCCTATCCAGCGTTTTTTCGAGTTTGAAATTGGCACCGACCTCCTTGGCATAACGCTGACAAAGGCCATAGATCGCATTCAAGCGTCCTTCGTCGATGTCCATAAAGTTGATCGTGCTGCCATAGAGGTTGGGCGTGAGACAAAGGTCGCGCATCAAGTTAAGTGAGAAGACTGCACTACCCGCACCGATGAGACTAATTTTGACTGTCATAAGGTTTTGGAGATTGAGAGATTGAGAGATTGAGAGGTTAGGAGATTGGTTGTCGAGTAACAGTCAATCTCTTCATCTCTTAATTTCCCGATCTCGAAGTTATTTCACAACAAATTTCTTGGAATGGAACGCACCCACCGTCGCTGGTGAAATTGCGATCCATTCATGGTGATTTCTAGCTGAATGTTGATGTTAAAGGTTGTTGCTGTACTTTCGATTTGGGCACGGGCGATGGTGTCGATCACCCGTTGCGGCCAATACAGGGTTTTGTGTTGGATACCATTGATCGTAGCATGAGCTGGATCATTTTCAAAGACGGTTGCCACTCCTTCAGCAAAACTGTTCACCTCCACGCTATCTGAAACTCGGGTTCGGCCCGAAGTTCCCACCGTTACAGAGACAGCCCCACTGATGTTGTCGCGCGTGGTGCTAAAAACCTGGCGATTGGCGAAACCAGTGACTAGTGGCGTAAAGGGCGTGGGTGGCTGGAAGCTTGGCTGGCTGTGGTCGTTGTTGTTTGTGACCAACAAGGGCAATTGAACAGAAGCCGGAGATTGTCCACCAAAGTGGAATTCGCCGCTGTGGGCTTTGGGCGATGGCCAGGTATTGGGGAAATCCGCTCCGGCCAGGCTGACACGAATACGATGTCCCGCCGCAAAGTGCCAACAGGTAGCGTCCAATTCAAGCTCGATTTTGTATAGCTGACCGGGGATGACAGGCGAAGGCGCAGTATGTGATTCACGATGGGTAAGGTTGATTACACCTTTGGTAATTAGCGCCGTACTCGGTTCAGAGGAGTCATCTGGTGGCACATCAATCAGGCGTGCCGAGACAGTGGCAATGTCAGTCGAGACTGCTACAAAGAGCGTAACTTTGGGGTGACCAAGAATCTCAAGCGGTTCTAGCAATGGATCCGAGGTCCAACTGTATGAAAAGGACTCTTCCAGCCGTTGATCGACCGGAGTGACCAACGGGCTACCTGCCGAAAACATGCCAAAGGTGGTTCCGACGGTTGGATTATAGCTGTATTTAACCACGCCACGCGCGTCGGTTTGTGGCGCGGCTTGCAGACGATGGTCTTTGCCCAGATAAAGTGTATGCTGAGCTTGGGCGGCAGGATTCCACTCCTTCTCAAAACGCCAATAACCGCTCGTCAATTTGCGTTCGGCAGCGGGCGGATCGTACTGTTGCACATAAATGCTGATCGGCGGTTCGGCGGTCACCCCGTTGTCAATCCCTTTGAGCCAATAATCGTACCAACGCGCCATCTCGTGCAGGTGATCGATCCGTGGACCGGGTTGTCCTACATCGGGTGCCACATGAAGCCAAGGACCGATCAAAACTTTTTTGGGCGCATTCAGATGTTGAAAGACGCGCGGATTACAGTTGGTGTAACCATCACGCCAACCGCCGAGCAGAAAGGTCGCCGCCTCGATCGAACCATAATCCTCGCAGAGTGAGCCTTGCTTCCAATAGTCGTTGTAGACTTGGTTGGAAAGCCAGGTGAGCAGCCAGGGTTCGGCCTTGAGATGATCTTCCCAAATCTCTGCCCAGTGATCGCCGCAAGCTTCGGGATAGGGCGGCATGGCATTTTGCACCACCATCGACAGCCCATAGGTCGCCACATCGTAGAGCATTTGCAGCGCGCCCCCTTTGTAATGACAATCATCCGTATAACGATTGTCGGTGAAGTACATCGGGCAGATCGCTTTGAGCGCAGGCGGGCGGTGCATAGCCACCTGCAACGAGTTAAAGCCGCCATACGAGGTGCCAAACATCCCGACTTTGCCCGTGCACCAAGGCTGACTTGCCATCCAGGCAATTGCCTCGACCGCGTCCAACTGCTCTTGTACCGAGTATTCGTCGCTGGCCGTGCCGCCCGAACTACCAGTACCCCGCACATCAATGCGTAGTGCTGCGTAGCCTCGTTGCGCCAGGTAGGTTTGGAAACGCAGATTGCTGGCGCTGAGATCATCTTTGCGGTAGGGGTAATAGTCAAAGACAGCGGGAACAGGCTCGTTCGTATCAGGCAAAAAGAGCGCTGCATCCAACTCGACACCATCGGACAGGGGAATACGCACATGTTTGTGGCTTTTTACAGCAAAAAGCGCTGAGTTGTCTGACATGGATGACTCCATTGGTTTACTCGACTTGAACACGCGGGTCGAGCCAGGTATACAAGATGTCTACTAGCAAATTTGCGACTCCAATCAACAAGGCACCAAAGAGAACACTGCCCATGATCATTGGAATATCCAAACGGATGGCAGCTTCTAGCGTTTGCCAGCCTATGCCAGGCCAGTTAAAGACCCGTTCGACCAGCGCAATGCCGGTGAGCAGCGAGGCCAAATCCACCCCAATCATGGTGACAACGGGTAACATCGCATTGCGCAACATATGACGCCAGGCGATCACACGACCGCTCAATCCTTTTGCTTGCGCCGTACGCACATAGTCCATCGAGATCACATCCAACATGCTCGATCGCAGTACGATGCCATACCAGGCCGACCACGGCACGGCCACGGCCAACGTCGGCAATACCAGATGGCGCAGGGTGCCATAGCCACCAATCGGGAACCATTTGAGACGAAAGGCGAGAAAGTAGATCAGCAACAGCCCGGCAAAAAAGGTCGGCAGTGAGACTGAGAGGGTCTGCAAGATCATCAACCCTCGATCCAGCAGCGAGCCGTTCCTGAGTGCCGCCATTGTCCCCAGCGTAATCCCAAGCAGACTGGCGACGAGAATAATCGAAAGGGCCAACAGGGCGGTGGCTGGCAACTTGGCAAAGAGCGCCTCGCGCACTGGCTGTCGGAAATAGAACGACTGGCCTAGATCGCCGCGCAGCAAATGGCTCAGGTAACGGGCATATTGCACATAGAGTGGCTGATCCAGCCCATATTGTTGACGAACTTGAGCAATCGCCACACTATCCGCCTTGGGCCCAACCAACGCTAGCGCCGGGTCAACCGGACCGGCGAAGATCAGGATAAAAGTCAGGATCGACACGCCGAACAGTGTGATGAGCATCCACAAGAGTCGGCGTAGAATGTATTGAACAAGCATATGTTTGTGTGTAAATCAGTAGGCCAGTGGACAGTAGACAGTGAAACAGTAGAGTACTCCACTGATTACTGACTTACTGACCCACTGACCGACTGTCCCACTGTCCTACTTTCTCCGCGTTGGGTCCATTGCCTCGCGCAGCCCCGCACCGAGCAGGTTAAAACAGACGACGGTCAACATAATCGCCAAGCCAGGATAGAGCGCAACCCAGGGGGCTGCGCGGTAATAATCCATGCCATCTTGAATCATCAGGCCCCAGGAAGGCGTAGGCGGTGGCACCCCTAACCCGACAAAACTGAGGCTGGCTTCAGTAAAGATGGTGGTAGGAATGCCCAATGCCAGGTAGATAATGACTAGCGGCAACAGGTGCGGCAGTAAGTGGCGGATAAAAATGCGCCTTCCGGGTGTGCCGCTTGCGTGCGCAGCCAGGACGTAATCCATCTTCTTCAGTGCCAAAATCTGACTGCGAAAGATGCGCGCTGGGTAGGTCCAAGAAAAGAGCGAGATCACGGTAATCACCACCCAGGCACCGGGGCTAAGGATGACGACAAAGAGCAGAATCACAAAAAAGGTCGGCATACTCATCACCAGATCGACAAAGCGCATAATGGCAAAATCGACCTTGCCACCCACAAAGCCAGCCGTACCACCGATGAGTAAGGCCAGTGTGATCGAGATGGCATTGGCGGCCAGCCCGATGCCTAACGACAGCCTGCCCCCATAGAGCAACCGGCTCAGCAGATCCCGCCCAACCCCGTCGGTGCCCAGCCAAAAGCGAGCATTCGGCATGAGCGGCTCCCCCATTTCGGAGAGGCCCTCTTTGCGAAACTGTTCAACCGGGTCATAGGGGGCCAGCCAGGGCGCACTGATGGCAGCCAGGAGAATCAAGAGCAGCAACAAGCCTGCCGCCACAGCCAATCGTTGCTGGCGAAAGCGAAGCCAAACATCCTGCCGCCAACTGCGGGCTGCGCGCTTGGACGCGTTCTCCTCTTTTAACTGTGAAGCACCCTCTAGCTGCATACCGAATGCCATAGAGTACGCTCATTTCACGGATCAATCAACACAACAGAAATCCGCGGTTCTTACACCCGATAACGCTCCACTGCCGCTTCATCCAGTTCTACGCCCAGCCCTGGCACTTGTGGCACGAGCGCATAGCCATCTTCGTAACGGATCGGCTCGACAATCAGGTCATCTTCCCGGAAAAAGTTGCCAATAATATCGCTTGCCATCGTACAGCCCTTTGCCGCCGAGCAGGCATGAATGTAGGCCATATCAAGGATGCCTAGATCGACGCCGGAGCCGTGCCAAACCGGCTTGCCTGCCGCATCGGCAATGTAGGCCATACGCACAAACTCGACCATGCAGCCATTTAGATTGAAACAATCGACACAATCCTTGGCCAGTGCGGCCAAGACATCCTGAGGGCGAGTGAGATGCAGCGCCAGCGGAATATTGAGCTTGTTTAACTCGCGACGCATAAAGACATACCACTCCAGATCCGTGCGCGGGGTCGGGTCTTCGTAGACTTCGATGTTGTACCCTTCCATCTGGCGCGCCAATTCGAGGGTTGCCCCTGGACGATAAAAACGAAAGTTGGGATCAATAGTAATCTTCATCTCCGGCACAGCGGCAGCAATCGCCTTGACCCGTTCCACCATCGGATCTTCTAGGGTACACTTCATCTTGAGCCCTTTGAAGCCCTTGGCCCAACCCTCTCGGGCCGTTTGAGCAATGTCTTCGGGCGTCTTCTGCCCGCACCAATAATCGACCTTGACCCGATCGCGGTGGGCACCGCCCAACAGTTGATGAACCGGCAATCCGAGTGCCTTGCCCACCAGATCAAAAATGGCAATCTCAAATCCGTCATAGGCACTATTGGCGGGGATCGGTAGATGGGTGAGGGGCAAACGCAAGGGGTCGCAACCGAGCAAAGCGGCAATGGCACTCGCTACCTCAGCCTGCGTTGCACCGCGATAGGTTTCTCCGATGCCAAACAAACCACTGTCAGTATGGACTTTGAGGATGAATTTGGGAACCTCATCAAACTCCGCCTTGCCCCACTGCGGACTATGTACCGTTCCCGGTCGCATAGGCACAACCACTTGATAGGTGTCAATCTTGCTGATTTTCATGGTCCAATTCTTCGACGTTACTGATTTGAATTGGGGATAAAATATAAAAGTTGAAGAGTGGAAAAGTTGAAAAGTGGCAGACAAGAACTACTCTTCAACTTTTCAACTTTTCCACTCTGCTCATGTCAACTCTTCTCTTCGATCCACGCCGTCTCCAGATAGGGCCAACCGTAGATCGGGCTCATAAAGTCATCGTGGACATAGTCTTTGCCCAACGAAATGCGTTGCGGATTGTTACGTCCCACCCAGGCAACATCCTGGTTGATCACAATATCTTCGATCTCACGGTAGCCTTTGATCCGTTCCGGATCGGTCAGGGGCAAGGCTTCGACGCGCTCAAGGATCTCATCGATCTTCGGATTGCAGTAGTAACCATCGTTGTAGCCTGTTTCTGAAGATTTGCAACTGGTCCATGCCGAACAGAAGTCATAGGCATCGGGGAAACTAGCCGCCCAACCATAGTTGAAGAGCGCCACTTCGCCAGAGCGGATGCGGTCGCGCCACTCCTTCCACTGACCCACTGCCAACTCTACCTCGATGCCAATCGCTGCCAAATCGGCCTGGATCAGTTGACCAGTTTCGGTGTCAGTGCTTACATACATCTTTACACCTTTGATGCCGTCCCCATAGCCAGCCTCCTTGAAGAGTGCTTTCGCTTTTTCGACATCATATTGATAGTTGCTCTTGAAGTTCTTATCATATTGAATCATGGGAATGGCATAGAAGCCTTCCAACGGTGTGATCGTACCTGCACGCTTTTTGGCATAGCCTTCTTTGTCCAATGCCATGGCAACTGCCTGGCGTACACGGATATCGTCAAAAGGTTTCGCTTTGAAATGGAATGCCAACCGCTCTGTACCAACGCTAGGTGCCATGCGGAGTTGCGCCTTGAGTTCGGGCTCACTCAACAAGCGTGGCAACTCCGCAGCAGGAATATCATGGACCCATTCTGCTTCGCCGCTCTCCCATTTCAACATCTGCACGGCATTATCGACATTGAGATAAAGTTCAATCCGCTCGATATAAGGTTGACCCGCTTTGAAATAATCGGAATTACGTTCGTAGATCGCCTTTTCACCCGCCACCCACTCGACAAACTTAAACGGACCCGTGCCAATCACCGTCTTAAAACCCCAATCAGCACCAGCTTGGATCGTTTCGTCTTTGGGAATGATGGCGTTCATGCTCATGGAGAGCAAGGCGGGAAAGACAGCTTGGGGCTTGCTGAGCGTAATCTCGACGGTGTGGCTGTCGATCACTTTGATCCCCGAAAGTTCTTTGCTTTTGCCATCGATCACATCCTGATAACCAACGATATTTTCGGAATAGGTTTTGCCCCAACTGTAGACATCGGGCCACAACTGATGTTCCAACGAAAACTTAACATCATCGGCTACCATCTCGCGTCCATTGTGAAATTTGACTCCGGGCCGCAGCGGAATCGTATAGACCAGTCCATCCTCGCTGATCTTGGGCAGATCAGCAGCGAGATCGGCATAAAATTCGCCATCTTTGGTGTAAAAGTAGAGCTGATTGTAGAGCACCATGCCCGCGCTCCACCAGTCTTCGCTGCTTTCAGCGGCGGGCGGATCGAGCGAACGAATATCGCCCCGACCGTAGATTCGATAGACACCGCCGACTTTGGGTCCCGTTTGTGCGCTTTGCGCTGCGGGTGCAGCCTCACCGCCGCTGCTGGGTGTTGCTGGTGCGCAAGCGGCAACGAGTGATCCGGTTGCCAATGCGCCACTAGCTATTGCCATCGTGCGCAGAAAAGCACGCCGCGAGAGTAGGTAGCTCTGGCGCAAAAATGGATTTTCGCTCTGGGTTTCCGATTTCATTCTTCCCTCCTTTGGTAGACGTTGATAAAAAACGACAAGTTTTCACAACAATGCCAATGCAGGACTCAGAAGACTCTAAAAAGAAACATAACCACAGCACAAAATCAGGGGATATCAATGATTGGCGCTTTCTGTATACAGAACTTTGGAATAAAGAGGAGGATTGGTTTGCAAAAATGATTATAGTATCCCGTAGATTTCTTGTCAACCTCGCAAAATAGTCCTGTTTCTCCTCAAAAGCGGTTTTCCTGAGTTGAAATGCAAGGAAGATTTACATATACTGTATACAAATCGAACAGGTAAGAAATTGCAATTCGTGTAATGTTTGCGCATAGTAAAACTATTTCAGTTAGCCCTGCTGTCATAATGACCAATCTTGAAACTCTTTTTGCCACACAAACCCATCTTTTGAACCGATCTTCCTCGATTCGTCAACCTGTCTATGATGCGATCAAAGAGGTTATTTTGTCTGGTCAGATTGCGCCCAATCAACCGCTAATCGAAGAGCAGTTGGCTGCCTCCTTAGGCGTTAGCCGTACCCCCGTGCGTGAAGCATTGGCAATTCTGCAACACGAGCGTATCATTGGTCCAGGAACCGGGCGAGGACTTTTTGTATATACCTTGACGCGCAACGAATTTGTCGAAATGTTCACCGCCAACGAAGTGATAGAGCCTTATCTGGCCCGGCGGGCAGCTTTGCTTGCTACAGATGAACAACTCCAATCGATCCAGGAGAGTGTTCAACAGGGCAAAGCCTATACTGCACGAGGTGATAAAGCCGGTTTCCTGCGTGCTTCACGAGACTTTCATCGCCGTATGGGCGAAGCGGCCGGCAACACGTTACTCACCGACTTTGTGCTTGCCAACGAAGAGCGAGCCGACATGTATATCATGCACACAGGCAAGGCGGTCAATGTGGTGAACATGACAATGTCAATGCGCGAGCATCAGGCTATCTACGAGGCATTGGCCCAGCACGACCCTGAAGCGGCAGAGCGCTGTGTGATCTACCATGCCCATTCCTTGCGTGAGCGTTGGGCCGAGTTATTTGCTAACCCGAAGGAAACCACGCAACTCTAATTATCCTCCAGGAAGGGCAACCTGAACTTGCTTCTCTTGCGCAAAAGCCTTCCCGGAAGAAGAATGTTTAAGGACTTGTCCAGAAGGAAGAAAAATCATGAGTCAAGCTTTTTCAGCCGACCTCGCCATCATCGGCGGCGGCATCGTTGGTATGAGTTGTGCCTATGAATTGGCACGCCAGAGCGATTTGCGCATAGTACTTTTCGACAAAAACAATCCTGCCAGCGGGACTACGGGCGGTTCGGCGGGTGTGATCTGTCTGCACGACATGGGTGAAATCTACGCCCTGCTCACGCTCAAAGGCCATGCGCGCATTCGCCAATTGCGTGATGAACACGGCTTTAGCTTCAACACCTGGGGTTCGTTGGGCGTTCGCTATGCTCCTGGCGTCTTCCCACCTCCGCTCGATCCCTATCACCAACGTTTTGGCTACGGCGGCAAGGAGAGCATCTACTACCACGAGTTCCTCGACGTCAACGAGTTGACCCGCCGCTTCCCCTGGATCAAACCGGAAGGTGTCGTCGGAGCACGGTACTATCCGAACCAAGGCTTTATCGACCCCTACGAGTTGGTCGATCTCTATGAGCGGCTAGCCGTGGCCACAGGACGAGTGCAGATCATGCGCAACACGCCGGTTTTGCAGATGCGCAAAACCGGTGAACGCATCACAAGCTTGGTGACACGCCGTGGCTTGTGGAACGTCGGCACTGTTCTCAATGCTGGTGGACCATGGGGTGCCAAGATTGCAGCGCTGGCCGGCAGTAATGTGGCAGTGACCCCGCAACGTATTCAGGTCTGCGTTGCTACTGGCTTCGACGATGGAGTTACCGTTGCGCCGTTGACCAGTGTACCCGAATCGGTACAAGAAGAAGGGGTCTGGTGTCGTGGTGAAATTGGCGGTACGCTGCTCTTTGGGCAACATCATCACACCACCAAGGGTGGCTTCACCGTCGATCCTGACTATGTGAATCGCATCAACGATGATGGCTATCCGAAGAGTGTCGAACGAGTCTATCGCCGCTACTATTACCTGCCTAATTCAGTCTTTCTCAATGGCTGGTGCTGTGTCTACGGTACCACTGAAGATGGCTTTCCGATCCTCTCACGCGATGAGCAAGTGGAAAATTTCTATCACGCCCTTGGCATGAACGGCCACGGCATGACCTGTCACGCTGGCGTCGCACAAGCCATCACAGAATTGATCCTGCGCAACTCGACCACGCTCGATGTGAGTGACGTAATGGGGCAACCAGCCAAGATGGACTTTTCGGTGTTGAATGCAGGAAGGTTTGCCAAAGGGAAATTGCTGACGTTCGACCTTTGACGGAGAAAATCATGAAACTCTTCTACAACGGCACCATCCACACCATCGACTCCAACTTCCCTAATCCCGAAGCAGTTCTCGTTGATGACGGTGGTCGTATCGCCGCTGTTGGGAAGCTAGCCGATCTCGATCGTCCCGATACCGAGCGAATTGATCTCGCCGGTCGCACACTGATTCCAGGCTTCAACGACGCTCATGTCCATGTCTCCTGGCTGGGGTTGCTTTTGACGCATCTAGTCGATGTGCGCATTCATGTTGCACCCAACATTCCAGCCATCATCGAACGCTTTGCAGAACGAGCAGATAAAGAGCCAGCAGGGAGTTGGATCTCTGGCGTGGGCTACAACGAGGCGCTCTTGCCCGAAGGTCGCCATCTGACCTATCACGATTTGGATCAGGCCAGTACAGACCATCCGATCCTGCTGACTCGCACCTGTGGTCATATCGCCGTGGCGAACTCGTTGGCGCTCAAACTGGCGGGGATCGACCGCAACACCCCCAATCCACCCGGCGGCGTGATCGTGCGTGACGAACAGGGCAACCCCACTGGCGTGCTGCAAGAGACCGCCATGACGCTCTGCTCCCGCCACATCCCTGACCCGACCGACGAGCAGATGAAGGAGGCGATCCGTGCCTGTATGCAACACGAACTGAGTTTGGGCATCACCAGCGCCACTGACCCGGCACCTACGCCTTCGCAGGTGGCGGTCTATCGCCAGATGGAGGAAGATGGCGAGTTGACGGTGCGTATCAACCTGATCCCAATTGTGCGTGACGGCGATCAGCGCTTCCCCTTGCCTGAAAAATATGTGAGTGATACCCTGCGTGTTGACAGCGTCAAGTTTTTCGCCGACGGTGGCATGACCAGTGCCACGGCGGCCATCTCGCTCCCTTATAAAGAGACTGGCGAGCATGGCGTAATGATCTATGAAACCGAGGATCTGGCCGATGCCATGTGGGAGGCACACAGCAACGGCTATCGCATCGGCACCCACGCCAATGGCGATGTTGCGCTCGAACAGGTAATCTCGGTCTATGAACTAATGAACGAGCGCAACCCACGCCCCGATCTACGCCATCGCATCGAACATCTGGCCCTGCCGACACCTGAACAACTGGAGCGCTGTCGCAAACTAAGGGTAATGGCAGCCACGCAGACCGTCTTTGTTTCGGCAATGGGGGCTACCTTCCGCCGCTACATGCCGGATGTCTACTACGCCCGGGCCTACGGTGTGCGATCCATGTTGGACGCTGGTCTGACCGTTGCCCTCAGTACCGATGCACCCGTGGTACCGGACGACAACCCGATGCTCGGCATCAAAACGGCCATCGACCGCCTCGATCACGCTGGCAATCCGCTGGGCGAAAACCAGGCGGTTACCCCCTATGAAGCACTCTATGCTTATACAATGGCAGGGGCAATTTTGAGTGGGGATCAAGATAACCGAGGCAGCATCACACCTGGCAAGTGGGCAGATCTGGTGGTGCTGAGTGAGGATCCATTAATAACGCCGCCGGAGCGTCTACTCGACGTAAAAGTAGAACAGACCTATGTGAAGGGCAATCTGGTTTGGGAGAGCAACTCATTGGGAATCGGGTAATTACGTAATTACTCAATTCCCAATAGAAGATATTACGCTTCTAACTTGATATTGTTGATCTTCGGAATTTCTAGACCACAGGCTGGGCAGGAATGGGCACCGGCGGGCGGAAGTGGTGCACCGCAGCCTGGGCAAGTGACGGCAAGACGAGTGCCACAATGGGCGCAAAATTGCCAACTTGGCTCCACTTCTTGTTGACAAGCTGTACATTCATGTAGAAATGAATGTAGCTCCGTACGACGTTTTAGTAGAGCGGCATCTTCGCCTGTCGTTTCTGGACTCACCTGCGCTGGTTGATCCGAACTCATATTACCTCCTGACTTAAAATTAGCGAATTGCGAATGATGAATTGCGAAAAACGGCAATTTGCATCTTGCCATTCAATTTGTTTAGTGAGTCTAGCACTTCATAAAGGCGTCGTCAAACAGGTTCCAAAATTTAGTCACGCCACCTGTAAAGCAGGTAACCGTTCAATTTTACGGATCTCTTCCCCTGCTGGTGAATGTATCGCATGATAGAGGTCCCAGGCGAGCTGCAAATTCAGCCAAAACTGCGCCTCCATGCCGAAGAGTCGCTCCAGACGCAGCGCCGTATCCGGTGTGACGCCTCGCTTGCCATGAATCAACTCATTCACTCGCGGATAAGAGACACCAAGCCGCTGTGCTAGCTCAACTTGTGATAAATTCAACGGCTTAAGAAACTCCTCAAGCAGCATCTCGCCGGGATGGGTTGGAGGACCATTGGTTGGAACTCGTATCATAGTGGATAAACTATAACACATAACGTTATACGTGCCAATCTTATTGTTTTACCTGCTTTTCCAGCATTTTATTCGCCTCTGCATTGAGTTGATGCAACGTTGCTTGCACATCCGCACCGCCAGCAATGGCGACGATTGCATCGCTCATGGCGCTGCGGATGAAACTATAGCCAGGGACAGAGGGTTCGCTACGGCCGTCGGGGAGGAAGGCCACCAGACTTTGGTAGGCAGGGCTATCATCCAGGTAGCTGCTCATTTGCTCGAAGGCGCTGCCACGAATCGGAAAGCCTTCGACGGCGCGTGCCCACTTGGCTTGCATCTCAGCGCTGGCATAATGTTTGAGGAAGAGCCAAGCGGCCAATTCCTGCTCCGGTGTACTCTTGATCAATGCAATGCTGGGGCCAGAGAGGTTGAGTATAGCCTTTTCGGTCATATGGGGTAAGGGGCTTACCTCCCATTGGAAATCAGCGCCTTCCTCGACCGCCCTATTGAAGAAGTAGAAGCTGTTGCTGGCACCCACCGCAAAGAGCGCCACACCGTTGCCAAAATCTGTTTGATCCCCGTAGCGCTCACCGGCAATCTGAGCACAGCCTTCTTGAATCAATCCTTGCACAAAGGTCCAGGCGGCCTGCGCCTCCTCACTATCCAGCGTGAATTGTCCTGTTGTTACGTCATAAATGTTGCCGCCAAAGGCAAAGACCCAACTGGCAAAGGTCGAGGCGTTGTCGGAGAGTTCAAAACCGATTCCTTTGCCACGTTTATCCAGGCTAAAGGGTTGTTGGGAAGCAGCACAGGCAGCGCTGTGAAATTCTTCGGGCGTCTTGGGTAACGAAGTTATCCCCAGTTCATCAAGCCAATTGCGATTGGCAAAGAGTACATCTGCTGAACGATCCATCGGCAACCCGGTACGCACATTGCCCAAGTTGGGAGCCAACTCTGCATCCAGTGCCCAGGCGAAGAAATCACTGCGTTCTTCTGCGCTGATGCCCCAACGTTGACTATTGAACAAGGACGTGAGATCTACTGAGCCATCTGCCAAAGAATAGCTGGCCAAGTCACTTTGAAAGCCAAGGACCAAACTTGGTGCCTCAGCAGAATTGAGCGCTTCCATCGTGCTATCAAAGAGTTTGCCGTAGTCTTCATAGGACTCGGCCTTGACCCAGATGCCATAAGGGTTGTTTTTGTTGAAGTTGTCGACAATCTCGTTAAGAATCTTCTGGCGGAATTTGGTGTGGCGGTGCCAGAAGGTCACGTTTTGATTGCTAGGATCAATGGCAGCCCAGAGATCATCCGAGTTTAACGCTGTGAGCATTGCAACAGGTTGAGGCGTGTCAGTTGCTTCGGGCATTGCAACAACTTCTGTTGCTGTTGCGGGATCAATCGTGGCCACAATGGCGGTTTCAGTGGCTGTAGGAGGAGTCATCAAGGACTCGGTCGCTGTTGGCTCCAGCAGGACCGACGTTTCTGTAGCAACCAAGCGCGTTGGCGTAGCAATTTCAATCGCTTGACCAGAAGGTTTGTTGGAACAGCCGGAAAGCGTTATTAGTACAAGACAAAGAACAAAGAGCAGCAGTTTGCGTTGCATGGTAGGGGACCCTTTGATTGAATTCAAATCTCGACGTAAAGCTAATTTACAATATCGTTAGAAAACAATCAAATCCATCCTTAAGCAACGCAAAATATGATCGCGAACTCAACGATTGGTGTCTGCAAATTTGTAATCCGGATGGAAAGGAAAACAAGATCACTCTTCCTTTTCATCCGGATTACAGTCTCTTGGCTTAAAATTATACTTCGCCAGTTCTCATTACATTCGCAATTAGCCGCGCAGTTTTGGAATCACAACCCACGCAATCAAGTAGATCAGAATACCCGGAATTCCACCTGGCAACATCATCAGGATAAAGGCAAGGCGGAACCAAAAGGCGGGAATGCCAAAAAATTCCCCTAATCCACCACAAACACCAGCCACAATTCCCTTTTGACGGCGTAACAGCTTTTTCTCGTTCGTCATTGTTCATTCCTTCTTTCATTGGATTATCTCAAATCCACATATACATATCTTTACGGATTTTTCCCCTAGAAGTTGCATTAGCGTTTGATTAGCAAAGGAGGGAGCAAGTTGCAGGTCGCAGGTTACATCTTACTCTCCCCATAGGTTGTCTGATTCGAAGGATGCGATGTATGATCCCTAGACAAGCCTTAAAACATTCCCTATCGGTCAATTCATTGTATAACAAGCACTTCCCCGTCATGCTGACACTTTTCTGGTGATCTCTATGAAACTTGGACTTGATCTCTTTTCCCTGCGCCGCCAGCCCTGGAACATCTTTCAGCATCTGGATTATGCGCAGAGCATCGGTCTCGATGTGGTGATGATTCCCGACCCTGATTTTCTCGAAAGTTTGGACGCTGATTACCTCGCACGCGTCAAAGATCATGCCGACCTGTTGAGATTGGAGCTAGAATTTGGCATGTATTCGATCTGTCCATCCTCGAATGCTTTTTCCGACAAACGTGGCAGTGCTGTCGAGCAGTTGACACAGATGCTGCGAGTGGCAAAGCAGCTTGGCTCGCCTTATTTGCGGGCATTGCTAGGTAACAACGGCGATCGGCGCTCTGCCCTGCCGTTGCGCACGCACATCGACAATACGATTGCGACCTTGCGTGCCGCACGCCCACTGGCAATGGAATTAGGTATCAAGATCGCACTCGAAAATCATGCAGGCGATCTGCAAGCGCGTGAACTCAAAGCCTTAATCCAAGAGGCAGGAACAGACTTTGTCGGCGCGTGTATTGACTCTGGCAATCCGCTCTGGGTAGCGGAAAGTCCCTATGTGACGCTAGATCATCTTGCTCCCCACATTTTGATGAGCCACATTCGTGATGCTATCGTCTTTGAACATCCGCAAGGCGCAGTCGTACAGTGGGTGGCGCTGGGTGATGGCACACTCAACATGCCCGATTGGGCGCGTCGCTTTCAGGAACAATGCCCGCGCGCCAACTTTACCCTGGAGATCATCAGCAGCATTGCTCCGCGTGTGATCGATTATCTCGAACCGAGCTTCTGGGATGTTTATCAAGAAACGCCAGCCTGGGAATTTGCCCGATTTTTACAACTGGTGAAACAAGGCAAACCCACCTTTGTTCCCACCCTCACCGCTGATTGGGATGAGCCAGACCCAACCTATCGTGCGGCATTGATTACACAGCAACGGCGTCAAGTGGAAAAAAGTGTGAAATATTGTCGAGAAGTGTTAGGGATTAAGCCATGAACGCATCGTCTACAACTGTTACACCGCTCAAACTCTGGTATCGTCAAGCCGCGCAGAAGTGGGTGGAGGCGCTTCCCGTTGGCAATGGCCGATTGGGGGCCATGATCTTTGGTGGCATTGAGAACGAACGGCTACAAATCAACGAGGATACACTTTGGTCGGGTGGCTTCAAGAACACAACTTCACCCAACGCCAAAGCAGCCCTTCCTGCTGTGCGCCAGGCAATCTTCGAAGGCAACTATCTCGAAGCCGATCAACTGGCCAAAGGGTTGCAAGGGCCTTTCACGCAATCGTATCAACCCTTGGGCGATCTCTATCTCCACTTTGACCAACAAGGCGAAGCAACAGACTATCGTCGTGAACTGGATCTCGATACGGCGACTGCGACCACAAGCTACCGTTGCGGGGATGTAACCTTCCAACGGGAAGTTTTCGCCAGCGCACCTGACCAAGTGATCGTCGTTCGGCTCAGTGTGGATCGTCCAGGCGCGCTCACCTTCTCAGCGACAGTAAGCAGTCAACTCCGCCATCAGGTCACGCCCACGCCCACTGGGTTGCTGCTAACGGGCAAAGCGCCAGCCCATGTTGAGCCCAGTTATCGTCATATTGAACCATCCGTGATCTATGCCGACGAACCGGATGGCGTCGGCCTCCAGTTTGCGCTCGTGCTGCAAATCCAGAGCGAGGGCGGCGAAGTGCGTGTCTACGAGGATCAAGTCGAGGTGCTGGCCGCCGATCAAGTGACCCTTCTACTGAGCGCAGCGACCAGCTTTCAACGCTATGATTTGCCCGGTTTGCCGCTGGAAGCAGTGGTGGAAAAGACCCAGCAACCCATCCGCCAAACGAGTGCGCAACCCTACTCAGCTTTACGTAACGCCCACCTTCATGACCATCAGCAACTCTTCCGGCGGGTAGAACTCGATCTAGGCGTCACCGCGGCCGCAGCTCTACCCACGGATGAACGGATCATCGGCTATCAGAGCGGCGATGATCCGCAGTTGATCACACTGCTCTTTCAATATGGCCGCTACCTGTTGATTGCATCCTCGCGTCCTGGCACGCAGCCAGCCAACCTGCAAGGAATTTGGAACGACGAGATCCGCCCACCCTGGAGTTCGAACTATACGATTAACATAAATACTGAAATGAATTACTGGCCCGCCGAAAACACCAATCTGGCTGAGTGTCACCGACCTCTGTTCGACTTTTTGCAAGACCTGAGTGAGATTGGGCGCAAGACAGCAGAAGTCAACTATGGCGCACGGGGCTGGGTGGCGCATCACAACAGCGATCTCTGGCGGCAGACTGGGCAAGTGGGTGATTATGGGCAGGGTGAGGCTGTATGGGCCTGTTGGCCAATGTCACCGGGTTGGCTCTGTCAACATCTGTGGGAGCACTATGCGTTTGGCGGCGATCTCGACTTTCTGCGCCACAAAGCCTGGCCAATCATGAAAGGGGCTGCCCAGTTTTGCCTCGACTGGTTGATTGAGGATGGAAAGGGTCATTTGGTCACTGCGCCAGCGACTTCGCCCGAGAACAAATTTACCACGCCTGATGGTCAACATGCTGCCGCCAGTATGGCTTCCACCGCCGACCTGGAAATCATCTGGGATCTCTTCAGCAACTGTATCGAGACGAGCCAGCTATTAGGGATCGAAGCGGATTTTCGTGCCCAGCTTGAGGCTGCACGCTCCCGACTGCTGCCGCTCCAGGTTGGTCAACATGGGCAGTTGCAAGAATGGTTCGCCGACTGGGACGATCCCAATGATCATCATCGCCACGTTTCGCACCTGATTGGCCTGCATCCAGGAAGACAGATCACACGACGCGGCACTCCGGAATTGTGGCAGGCTGCCATGCGTTCGCTGCAACTACGTGGCGACGGTGGCACTGGTTGGTCGATGGCCTGGAAGGTCAACTTTTGGGCACGCTTTGAAGATGGCGATCATGCACTCAAGATGTTGAGCAATCTCTTCAACCTGGTTGAAAGCACTGCCACCGTGATGGATGGTGGCGGCGTCTATGCCAACCTCTTTGACGCTCATCCTCCTTTCCAGATCGACGGTAATTTTGGGGCAACCGCAGGCATTGCCGAGATGTTGCTGCAAAGCCACGCAGGTGAGATCCATCTGCTCCCTGCTTTGCCCACCCGCTGGCAGGATGGACGGGTTACAGGCTTGCGAGCACGCGGCGGCTTTGAAGTAGACATGTCTTGGCAAGCTGGCAAATTGCAACAAGGCGCGGTTCGCTCACAACTCGGACGAATCTGCCGCCTCCGTTCCTCCGTCCCTGTGCAGGTGACAAGCAACGGCGCTCTGGTAGAAACCAGCCAGCCAGAGGCAGGTGTGATTCAATTTGCTACCGAAGTGGGTCAGGATTACCAAGTTGTAGCCATGCCAAAAGAATGAAAACGGAGTTAACAATCTATGTCGCAAACCTCTGTTCTGGCGGACTTGAGCAGCAAAATCGGCAGTGAGGTGCATGTCAGTGAGTGGTTGACGATCACACAGGAGATGATCGACGCCTTTGCCACGGCGACCCTGGATCGACAGTGGATTCATGTAGATCCAGCGCGAGCCCAGGCAGAATCACCATTTGGAGCCACCGTTGCACATGGTTTCTTCACCTTATCGCTAATTCCCTATCTCAGCGGCAGCGTCGATCCTACGGTGGAACGCTACCCAGGGCGCAAGTTGGCGGTCAACTATGGACTCAACCGGGTACGCTTCCCCCATCCAGTGTTGGTCAATTCGCGTGTGCGCGCCCACACTGTTCTGCAAAGCGTTGAAGAAGTCACAGGCGGACTTCAGATCATCAACCAGGTTACCATCGAAATCGAAGGCCCATCCAAACCTGCCTGTGTGGCGGAAACGATTTCTCGCATCTATTTCTAAGACGTCATTACTGAACTCGCCTCTTCCGGGAAGGCTATACAGATCAACTCTCACCATCGCATGGCCCTTCCCGGAAGACATGGACTGAATCACTCATTTGAAACAAGGCACTCATATGCAACCACTCTTTGAAAACCAAGTTGTCATTGTCACCGGGGCCGGACGTGGGATCGGTGCTGCAGCCGCCAAGCTCTTTGCCCAGGAAGGTGCCAAGGTCGTCGTCAATGACCTTGACGCCCCAGCGCTTACCTCGATCGTGAGCGAAATCGAAGCGAGCGGCGGCACCGTCCTGGCCGTCCCAGGCAGTGTGACCGACCCAGCTTTTCCGGCGCAGTTGATGAAGGCAACGGTCGATGGCTTTGGCAAGATCAACGTGCTGGTCAATAACGCTGGTTACACATGGGATGGAATGTTGCACAAGATGACCGATGAGCAGTGGCAGGCGATTCTCGATGTCCACACTGGTGCGCCCTTCCGCATGATTCGTGCCTTGGCCCCTTACATGCGCGAGCCAGCCAAGGCCGAAATTGATCAATATGGAGCACCGCAGGAGCATCGTTGCATTGTCAATATCTCCTCCACTTCGGGCTTGCATGGCAACATCGGCCAAGCGAACTATGCTACAGGCAAGATGGGCATTGTCGGGTTGACCAAAACGGTGGCAAAGGAATGGGGACCGCTCGGCATCCGCTGTAACGCGGTTGCCTTCGGCTTTATCGACACCCGCTTGACTCGCGCCAAAGAGAACCGCGCGTCGATTCAGATTGGTGAACGTGAAATTGCTTTAGGCATTCCCGAGGAGGTCCGCCGCGAAGCCTCAGTGCGTAGCCCTTTGGGCCGCCCCGGAATGGCGGAAGAAGCGGCTGCGGGCATCTTCATGATGGCCTCGCCGCTGGCATCCTATATTACAGGGCATACACTAGAGGTGACAGGCGGGGCAGGAATCTAACCCCACCCTAGCCCTCCCGTTCGGCTGAGACTTCGGCGAGCTCAGTCGAGTCGCTCACGTCGAAGCCAAACGAGGGAGGGGACTGTCACAGGACGGATTCAGTTTTGTGGACAGAAGAGAGAACTCAATCTGTTCTTTCACAATCCCCGCCCTTATCAGGGGAGGGCTAAGGTGGGGTTAGATCTTAAAATTGCCTATTGACAACAATGCATACGTATGCAATAATGCAGGTGCGCTCCGTTAACGCTAACATATCCCAAACAAACGCTATGCTCGAAGAGTATGGCAACTCTTGAAACGACAGTTGGAACCTGCATGAATCGCAATATTACCATGCATGATGTAGCTCGTCATGCTGGGGTCTCGCAAAGCACGGTCTCGCGTGTCCTCAACCAATCGGGTTCAACTGTGTCGATCAGTGAAGAGACAGTACACCGCGTAATGGCAGCGGTCGATGAACTAGGCTACTACCCGAACCAGATTGCTCGTAGTTTGCGTGGGCAGAAAACCAATATGCTTGCCATGTTGGTCGGAGATATTGCCAATCCCTTTTACCATGTCATGGTACGCAAAGTGCAGGAAATTGCGCGACAACATCACTATGACCTATTGATTGCCAGTTCTGACCACAATCGCGAGCTTGAGAAAAACTTTGTTGCTGGATTAATCCGCCGCCCTGTTGATGGCGTTTTCCTGGTACCCTACCATGTCAACGATGAAGAAATCGGTTTGCTCATGCGCCGTACAGGTGCCAGTGTCGTCTTGTTGGGTCAGGAATCGAATCACCCGCTTGTCGATACCGCCTATGCCGATGATGGCCGTGCAACCTATGAGGCAGTACACTGGTTAATTCAAGAACGAAGACATGAACGGATCGCTTATATCGGCGTGCCCAACACACACGTAGGCAATCGGCGTAGCCGTGCCTTTTTACGAGCCATGGAAGAAGCAGATTTGCCTGTCCCCGATTCCTACCTAGAAGCAGGTGACTTTTCAGTAGATGGCGGAGCCAAAGCCATGATGCACTTACTTCGATTGGATACACGCCCAACTGCGGTTGTCGCTTGCAATGATTTGATGGCATTAGGTGCAATGCTAGTTGCCAATGATCAAGGTTTATCAATACCGGGTGATGTGGCGGTTGTCGGCTTCGACAATATTCCCGAATCAGGACGCATTCGCCCACGATTGACAACCATTGCCCAATATCCGGACGAAATCGGCGAAAAGTTAGCCAATGCACTATTTGATCGTATTGAAGGAAGATATGACGGTCCTGCCCGTCACTTTGAGATTCCATGTCGGCTGATCCAGCGCGAATCGGCGTAAGACGTTACGAGGCATTGACACAACAATATTGACACACAATGTTGACACGACGCCACGACGGACGAACTTACATGAGAAGCAACCGTTTCGCACTGTCTAGCATAGCTCTTGCTCCCAGTAGTTTTTCAACGTTGTTTTCAATTCAACAAATTTGTACGAGGAGGAAATTTCATGATCGATGAGATTCGAAACAATCGACTTTCGCGCCGCCAATTTTTGGTCAATAGCGCGATGTTGAGTGCCGCAGTGGCATTGGCCGCTTGTGCACCTGCTGGAACAGCTCCTGCCGCTCCAGCAGCCGATAGCGGAGCGGCAGCCGCCCCCGCCGCTCCTGCCGCTGCCGATGTACCTACTCCCGCCATTGGTGTCTATGGTACGGCTGACGCCAAAGTCGTTATTTGGCACGGCTTGGGTGGAGCAGATGGCGCTACCTTTGCGACTATGCTCGAACAATATGCCAAAGAGAATCCAGATGTTTCGATTCAATCAGAAACCTACGGTTGGGATGTATTCTTCCAGAAATATCCGACTGCTGTGGCGGCTGGCACACCACCCGATTGGGCAATCTTCCACGCTGCTGAAGTGCAACAGATGGCGTCACAAGGCCTAACGCAGTCAATGGATGATATCTTCTTCAGCAATGGGGAACTTCCCAAGGATGATTTTGCCAAAGCCATCATGGATGCCATTACCTACGAAGGCAAGACCATGGCTGTCCCCTTTGACAATCACGGCTGGATTCAGTTTGTCAACACCAAGGTCATCAGCGATGCCGGTTTGGATCCCCAGAAGTTGCCGACCAATGCCGATGAATTTATCGAATTTGCGTTGCAGGTAACGCAAGACGAAAACGGCAAGCGTGCCAACGAAGACGGTTTTGATCCAGAGAAGATCAAAGTCTTCGCACTCCACCAAAGCTGGCCACGCTTTACCATTCCGTCCACACTCTTCCAATACCAAAGTGGCACCATTAGCACCGACCAGAAGAGTGCACTGCTCAACAGTGAAAAGTCAGTTGCTGGCATCCAATTCTGGCACGATCTGATGTATAAGCATCATGTCGTTCCGCCCCAAGTTCCTGGCCAGCTTGGTTCTTACGATCTCTACAAGACCAACTCGTTGGCAATCATGTGGGACGGCACCTGGTCACTGAACTTCTTCAAGGACAACCCCGACATCGATTCACCCGCCAGCTATGCGACCAGCCTGTGCTCCTTGGCACCCGATGGACACCAAGCGAACAAGATGGATTCGCACATCATGACGATTCCGCCCGGCGTTGCTGAAGAGAATTCTGCCCGTGCAGCCAAGTTGATCAAGTGGCTATCGGACAATGGCAAGACATGGGCAACCTCGGGTCAGATCCCGGCTCGTGTGTCAGTACAAAAAGATCCCGATGTCCAAGCAATCTGGTCTGTCAAGGCAGCCGCCGAAGAATTCAACACCATCGGCGTCACCGAAGTGCCACACAAGGCCTTCATCGAAATTCAGACTGCTTGGGAAGCTGCCGTCAGTGCCGCTCTGACCAATGCTACCCCATTGGCCGATGCACTCAACGAAGGCAACACCGCTATTCAGTCGATTCTCGACCGCGGCTAAGTCGATCAGCAGTGATCGGTTTACGATTGTGTTGAGGTATCAGAGATTGGAGATTACTTCACAGTGAATCTCCAATCTCTACTCTTTATTCTGATTTTCTTTTCCTGTGAGTTGATCCTATGACCACTTCCACCTTGCCTCTGCCTGTTGCAAAACCCCAAAGCCGATGGAAACTGGTGCGAAAGCAATTGCCCAATTACCTATTTGTATTGCCACACTTCATTATCTTTCTGATCTTTTTGATCTGGCCGATTATCCGTGGTCTGCAAATCAGCCTGTATGATTGGAAGATCATGCTTAAAACGCAAAAGTTTATTGGCTTGGCAAATTACATGGAGTTGTGGAAAACCCCACTATGGTGGAAAGTGCTAGGCAATACGCTCTATTTCACCATTCTTACGGTGATCCTCAATGTCGTGCTCTCGTTGCTTGTGGCAACGGCGTTGAAACGGGGCTTTCGCGGGCGTGACTTTTTCCGTGTGCTCTTTTATGCACCTGGAATCATGTCTGTATCTGTACTAGGTTTTCTGGCAACCCGTGTGTGGGATCAGCAGCGTGGGATTCTCAATTATTTTTTGGTAAACACCTTTGGAATTGATCGAATTAACTGGTTAGGCACTGTACAACTGGTGATTCCCGCGCTTTCGGTGACAACGGTCTGGTGGACATTTGGTTTTCCCATGTTGGTTTTCTTGGCTGGCTTGCAGGCAATTCCTGAACAGTTGTATGAAGCCGCCAAGATCGACGGGGCCAATTCTCGGCAAGGCTTTTTCCGCATTACCTTGCCGTTGATCTCGCCGACCATGTTATTTGTGACTGTCACACAATTTATCTCGCACATGCAAGTCTTTGCCCAACCGTATGCCATCACTGGTGGTGGACCGGGTCATGAATCGCGCTCAATTGTGCAATATTTGTATGAGACGGCCTGGAAAGCATTTCGTTTTGGCTACGCCTCCAGCATTGCAGTAGCGCTGGCAGTGATCATGATCACGGTCACCATCATCCAATTTACGGTACTACGAAATCGTGATGAGTATTAAACGGGAGCAAAGAGGCAAAGTGGCAGAGTCACTTTGTATTACTTCTACTCTGCCTCTCTGTCCCTTACTACTTTGCAACTTTTTAAAAGAGGAAAAGTCTCGTGGCCGCAATGAATTATGCACGACGCAAGAAAATTCAAGAAAGTCTTTTGCTTTGGTTAGTGCTACTGCCACTCGCAATTGTGGTAATTGTGCCGCTTTGGTATTTGACCGATATGGCATTTACACCAGAAGCGAATCAGTATAATTGGCCAATTAGTTGGATCCCTTTACAGCCAACACTGGCTAACTTCCAGCGCGTTTTTGTTGACCAAACACTACCAATTGCAAAATGGTTCGGCAACAGCGTGCTTGTCGCCACCTTAGGAACGGCTTTAGTGCTCTTCCTCTCATCACTAAGTGCATATGCCTTTGCCCGCCTGGAATTTCCAGGGCGAAATATCATTTTCTCGCTATTGATCTTCAGTTTGATGATTCCAGGGGCTGTAACCTTGATCCCAACCTTTTTGCTCTTGCGCGATCTAAAGCTACTCGATACCTACCAGGCAATTTGGTGGCCGGGAGCAGCCTCGGTCGGTGGTATTTTCTTGTTACGACAACACTTCTACGCAGTGCCTCGCGAATTGGAAGATGCAGCGCGGATTGATGGTGCCAATCGATTCCGCATCTATTGGGACGTCTGCCTACCGCTCGTCCGCTCGGCCTTGGTAGCTCAGGGCATCTTTACCTTCCTCGGCTTCTGGAACGATCTCTTCTGGCCACTGATCGTACTGAGCGAACGCGGTACATTGACTTTGCCTGTCGGGATGTTGATTTTGATTCAAGGTAGCTATATCCAACGTGGGGTTGCCTTTAGCGGAGCATTTATCGCCTCAGCACCACCTTTACTCTTCTATGCAATCTTCCAACGTCAAATTATCCAGGGCATTACAACGGCTGGTCTGGCAGGGCGGTAAATCAATTTTGAGATTTCGGATTGGTCTTATCCTCTAAACTCAAAGTCTCAATCCTAACCTCATGGTCAAAAAACGCCTACTCTTACTCTTTGCTTGGCTGCTTTTGGTTGCCTGCAAACCGATCACTACCGGTCCGACCTTGGATCAAGGAACTGCGAGTTCACCTGTGGTGGTCTCGCAGCCAGCCGTTACGTTGCAGCCAGAAGGCTTTATCCAGCGCATCCACGACCCGGTGATGGCGAAGGAAGGCGATACCTACTACGTTTTTTCCACAGGCAGCCGCCTGATCGTGATCTGCTCGAAGAATATGAGCAAATGGGAGTGGTGCGGACGGGTCTTTGAAGAAAATCCTAAGTGGCTGCGCGATGCGGTACCCGGTGTAGGCGATTTATGGGCACCGGACATTTCCTTTTGGAATGGGAAATGGCATCTCTACTATGCTGGCTCGACCTTTGGCAGCAACCGCTCGGTGATCGGCTTGGCGACGAATGTCACGTTGGATCGCAATAGCCCCGATTACAAGTGGGTTGACGAAGGCGAAGTAATCGCTTCCACGATCGGTGACAACTGGAATGCCATTGATCCCAATCTGGCCTTTGACGAAAACGGGCAGCCCTGGCTCGCCTTTGGCTCCTACTGGAGTGGGTTGAAGATGCGCAAGATCGATGCACAGACCGGTAAATTGGCCGAAGATGACCGCAAACTCTATCCGCTAGCCACCCGTTTCGAGGCCAATGGTTCGATTGAGGGTGCCTTTATCATCCAGCATGGCGACTTTTTCTACCTCTTTGCCTCCTTTGATTTCTGCTGTCAGGGGGTCAACAGTACCTACAACGTCCGTGTAGGACGTTCTTCGAACATAATAGGGCCTTACGTAGATCGAGAAGGCAAAGCCATGCTCGAAGGCGGTGGTACACGGATTCTTTCCACCTATGATCGTTGGATCGGCCCGGGTCACAATGGCATCTATCAAGAGGGCGATACAACTTGGATGGTCTATCACGCCTACGATGCACTAGAAGTAGGCATTCCCAAATTGCGCATCGAGTCCTTGGGCTGGGATGCCGAAGGTTGGCCTTATTTGCCCAGTCAGGTAAAGTGAGACACTGATGATTTCCATTTCCAACGCAGCCAACACACTCGCCGAGATGCGAGCTACCCATCGAATTGTCGAACAACTCGCAGAAGAGGCACGTCCAACCGATCTGGTGACGGCTTACCAGATTCAAAATGTCCTGGTGGAGCGCCTGCTCAGTCAGCATGGTGGGCAGCGCATCGGCTACAAGGCGGCTTGTACCAATACGCTGGCGCAACAGCAACTCAATGTGCCAGGACCGTTGTTCGGGCAGATGCTCTCCTTTTCGCATTTTCAAAGCCCAGCCACCTTGCCTGCCAACAATTTTACCCGGCGCATCATCGAAGCTGAGTTTGGCATACAAATCGCAGCCGATCTGCCAGCCCGCTCAACGCCGTATGATGCATCTTCGGTTGTTGACTATATCGCTACGGTCATGCCCGGTATCGAGATCGTCAGCCATCGCTTTGTCGATTGGTCTAAAGCGGGTGCGCCTTCGATTGCTGCCGACAATGCGATTCACGGGGCTTGGGTGCAAGGCACACCCACTGCGGATTGGCGAGCACTCGATCTTGCCAACCATGAAGTAACGCTGACCGTCAATGACAAGCTCTTTGATCAAGGTAGCGGTGCCAATGTGCTTGGACATCCCTTCAATGTTGTCGCCTGGCTCGCCAACGAGCTGCCCCATCACAGCAAACAACTCAAAGCGGGTGACTTTATCACCACCGGCGTGGTAATGAATGTCTATCCCGCCCAGGCAGGCGACAAAGTTGTGGCCGATTTTGGAGTATTGGGCAAAGTTGAAGTCGTTTTTATTTGAGATTAGGAGAATAAGAGATTGAGAGATTGGACAATCTGTGAATCTCCTAATCTTCTAATCTCCCAATCTCCCCTAAATATAGAAAACGGAAAATCATTCAAATGAGCAATTCAAACGCAAAAATTTACATCGATACCAACCGCACCATCAGCGAGATTTCACCGTTGTTGTTTGGCGGCTTTGTCGAACATATGGGCCGCTGTGTCTACGAAGGCATCTACGACCCAGCCTCGCCGCTGGCCGACGGCGACGGTCTGCGCACCGATGTGTTGAACGCACTACGCGACCAGAAGTACACTACCATCCGCTATCCGGGTGGCAATATGCTCTCCGGCTACAACTGGCTGGATGGCGTCGGCCCGAAAAGTCAACGCCCACGCCGCCGTGAGCTAGCCTGGCAATCGATCGAGACCAATCAATTTGGCACCAACGAATTTATCAATTTCTGCCAAAAGATCAACGCCGCACCGATGTTGGGTGTCAACATGGGTACTGGCACGATCCAGGGGGCGGCTGATCTGGTTGAATATTGTAACGCTCCCACCGGTTCTTACTATGCCGATCTGCGCGCCAGCCACGGTTTCAAGGATCCGCATAAGGTGGAATATTGGTGCGTGGGCAACGAGATGGATGGCCCCTGGCAGATTGGTCATCTGGAAGCAGCGGAGTATGGTCGCAAGGCACTCGAATCCGCCAAGATGATGAAGTGGCAAGATCCTTCGATCAAGACCGTGCTTTGTGGTTCCTCAAATGATAAGATGCCGACCTACCCAGACTGGGATCGAGTTTCGCTGGAGATTGCCTGGGAAAAGATCGACTATCACTCAATCCACTACTATGCTGGCAACTGGGACAATGACACCCCTAGCTACCTGTCCTTACCTATCGACCTGGAGAACTATGTTGATACGGTCGCCTCGACGCTGCGCTACGTCAAAGCCAAGAATCGCAGCAAACACGACATTTATCTCTCCTGGGATGAATGGCAAGTCTGGTACAAGGATCGCACGGGTCGTGGCAACTGGACCGAAGCGCCTCATCTAAGCGAAGAGATTTACAACTTGGAAGATGCGCTACTCGTGGCGCAGTGGCTCAATGTCTTCTTGCGCAAGAGCGATGTAGTCAAGGTGGCCTGCGTCGCTCAGATTGTAAACATCATCTCTTGGTTGCATACCAAGCGGGATGGGTTGCTGGTTCAGCCGTCGTTCTACCCATTCAAACTGGTGAGCAATCTTGCGAAGGGGCAGGCGTTGGATCTGGCAGTTAAATCACCCACCTACGAGACCAAGCGTTACGGAGCGGTCGCCTCGTTGGATGTTTCCGCCAGCTATGATGAAGCAACTGGCAAACAGGCCATCTTCGTCGTCAACCGCAATCAGAGCGAGTCCATCGTCACCGATTTGGTCTGGCAGACTGCGGCTCCCGAACAGATCAGCGAAGCCTGGCAACTCTCTGGCACCGATGTCAAGGCCGTCAATTCGTGGGAAAACCCCAACAATATCACGGCGCAAACAATCGCAGCACCGAGAATCAGCGACGGCAAGGCGACGCTAAACCTACCGCCCTTGTCATTTACCGTGTTGAGTATCGGCTAGACTCAGTGGGACAGTGGGACAGTAAGTCAGTAAGACAGTAGAACAGGTTACTGATTTACTGTCTTACTGACCTACTGTTCTATTGCTCTACTGCTTCGAGGTAGATATCCAGCGAGCGTTCGACGGCTTCACAAACAACTTGGTAACAATCGCTCAAGGATCCGCCGAGTTGCGCATGTTCGAGTGAGTTGATATAGCGGTGACGCTCTTCGTTGCGAATCAATGCTGGTGGATAACCGGTTTGCATCAGCAACAAGTTTATGAGCAGGCGTGCAGTACGTCCGTTGCCATCTACAAAGGGGTGAATACTGACAAATTTATAATGCGCATCGGCAGCGATGAGGATGGGGTGTTGGCCTAGATCCGAATGCAACCATTCGTAAAAATCCGTCATGAGATCTGGCACTTTTGCCCAATTCGGCATGATGACTGTCGAACCAGCAATTCGTACCGCAACGCGCCGATAGCGCCCGGCATTGACATTGTCGATACTCTGAAGAATTAGTTTGTGGATATCAAGGATGTCGCTTTCGCTCAATTCTTGGCGGGTCTTGGCAACGAGCGTACCGATAAAATCAAGTGCCTGGGCGTGGTTGACTGCTTCCAAATGTTCGCGCAAGGTCTTACCGCCAACGGTTAATCCCTTCTCGACGACGAGTGCGGTTTCCTGGCGCGTCAGTGTGTTGCCTTCAATGGCGTTGGATGTAAAGGTGAGTTCCACGCGAAACCATTCATCCAAGTTCTTGACGAGTTCGGGTGGCAAAGGGCGATAGCTGTCTAGCCGTTCCTTTTTTAGTTCAATTTGTTGGATAAATTCGTTTAGGTTCATAATCATCTATAAAGATAACCGTTTCTGGATGATTATAACACTGCCGAACCGATTTATGTAGCACAAGATAATTTCTTGTGCTACAGTTTTGCTATGTCGCTACTACTTGCGCTGGTCGCCTTTGCTTGGTTCATGGCACTCAACTTGTTTGTCTTGGTCTATCAGCAACATAATGTGGCGCTGATGGCTCATTTGCGAACCAACTATCCTTCGATCTACAAGCATATCAGTGGCCGTTTGACCTTCAGCGTACTTGGCACAAGTCGCCAATTGCAGAGATTGCTGCAAAACACAGGCGATGCTGAGTTGTTGAAAGATCCGCTGATTAAAGATGTACTGATCGAGATGACAGCAATTCGCCATCGTGGTCTGCGCACCATGGGCGTAATGACGTTGTTGCTGATTGTGGTTGGTGCTTTAACGTTTCTATAAATCAGAGGCTAAGCCACCCAATATTTCTCGTTGGCAGTTGGGCCGTAGGATACGATACGAACCGGCAGGTTGAGTGTTTTCTCGATCTTTGCCAATAGCGAATCAACATCGGCAACTGATTCAAAGAGTGGTTTGCAGCAAGTCAGATTCTGCGTAATGCGTGACTGATACTCAAGATCATGTGGTTGCAGCGAAGGTACAATCCGCTCAACAGTGAAGGTATCGTATAAGTAGCGCGGACAAACTTTGAGTTCCGGCAGTTTGGTAAGCCGATCCAGACAAGTCACGGCCAGAAAATCTAGCTTCCCAACCATTTCACAGGCATAGCGCAACATCACCAAATCGAGCCAGCCCACACGAAAGCCCTGTTGCCAATCGCCATGCGTGTTGGCCGCATCCGGCAGCAGGGGAGAGATCGCTCTCTCTTCGCTGACAAAGGGTCCAGCACCGTGGCGGGTAGCATAGCTGCGGGTGATTCCCACGCGTGTCACTTCTCCGGCGTAGCCTGCTTCATGCAGCAACGTATCGGCATTCGCCAATGTGGTTGTGCTCCAAGTCGTGTGTGGGTGAAAGCCAAGCCACTCGTCGAGCAACACCCCTTGCGCTCCCTCGAAGACGACGCTGCCGTCGCGCTGTAAGATTGAGCGCAGATAGGTGCTGTCAACAATCTGCGCCTGATCAGTAAAGTCCTGATAGGCTTCCAACAGCCAATCGGCCCAGTCGGGAGCGCCTAGTATCTCTAGTTCTTTAACAACTTGCTCTGTTTCTGGGAGCGTATCCTGCAAGTCGCGAATCTTGTTTTGATTCAGCGCACGCAACAGGGTGAGTTTCCCATGTAAACGATCCAGGTCGCTCAGATCGCCCGCCCGGAGCGCTTGTTCCCCGACCATCAATGCATCGGTCATCGTCTCGCCGATGCCCATTCCACAACTGCCATGCCGTTGATTGCCCCGTGCTAACTCGCGCAGACGGTTAACCGCTCGTTGAAATGGTGTAATCACCAGCGCTCGCTCATCAATGGTCGTGCGGGAGAAGGCATCACTTACCCCGAGTATGCGTAAATGCTTCTCCTCCTTCATCATCGCCAGCGGGTCAAGCAACATAAAGCGGGAAAGATGAGTATCCGCCCCCGCCAATGTCCCGCTGCCAAACTGAGCGAAGACGTGGGCATTATCTTGTAATTGCTCCTCACCCATCGCCTCTCCAACCTTCTTCTGAGGGGTGAGGGGTGAGGGGTGAGGAAGAACCACTCGATGCCCCGCCTGCGCGCCGCCATTGTAACGAATGACCGTATGCGCATCCTGCTGACGAGTGAGAAAATCGACAATCGATCCCTTGCCCGCATCGCCAAAGCCGAGATCGACGGTGAGAAAGGCGTGTTGCATGACAATTCCTTTTGGAAAATACGAAATTTGAGATACGAAATACGAGATATATCAAATAAATGAATTCGTATTTCATATTTCGTATCTCGTATTTCAATCAGATTCTAATCGCCACCGGCGCTGGCAATGCCCGCCGCCCCTTCACCGCTTTGTAACGATTGAGTGCATTGGCAGCGCTCTTGGTGGCATTGCGGTCATAGCCGGCGTTGACCATCTCTTCGGCGGCACGACTCAGGTTGAGGAAGGTCCCTTCGCACAAGCCGATGGCGAGGGCGATGGTTTCACAGACAGCGCTCTCGTCTTCGAGTAGCAAAACTCGTTCGCCCAACAAGTTGCGCCAGGTCTGCTGCACTTCATCGCTGCGACCATGCGACGTATTGGTCGGTATGATGTGGAAGTATTCGAACTTGCGTAACGCCTCGCCCACAATCTGTTGGACAGGGATGTCACGGGTCAGTTCGCCGCCGATCAGTTCGTTCACTTGCTTGTGATTGACGACGGCATAGGGCTTTTCGTCGCCAATCGTAAAGAGATAGCCCTTGCGTCCGTGCTTGTCGATGCAGTCCATTGCCATGCGTCGAGCGGCAAAGTAGATCGCCAGTTCGTAGCTCTCATAGACCTGACCGCCGCCGCCCCCTTCGAGGAAAATCTTGCCCAGATCATCATCCATCTCCAGACCAGACTCGAATTGACCGATCTGAAGCGGAACGGCATCGCACCAGGCATCGCCAACTGCACCAAAGAGAATCTGCGGATCGCTGACCAGTTGTTTATCAACTAACATACGCATCAGCGAACCCAATTTTGTTTGCAACACACGAGGCACATTGCCCATCGAGCCAGTGACATCAAAAATGACAGCGATCGATGTTGAATTTGGATGCTGCGCACTGTCACGGCTTTCGCGGGTGACGCCATAAGGATTCATCTCTGGATGCACGACTCGCACACCCGAAGAACGCACCTTGGCATCATAGGTAAAAGCACTGGTCTTGGTTTGCTGACGATGATCTTGGCGGTCAGTGTAGTCGGTATCGCTCCAATGTGAGTATCCCATAACTTTGCTCCTTGCTCAGTTAAATCAAATCAATAGTGTCGTATTTACACTAACCATTATAGTGTAAATATTACACTATGTCAATAGGCAATTTGTCGTATTTGTTTCATTTAGATAACAGCCCCACCCTAGCCCTCCTCCAAAGGGAGGGAACTGTCACGAAACGGATTCAGTTGGTGGACAGTAGAAAGTACAAAATCTACCCATTCACTGTCCCCTCCCTTAGCAGGGGAGGGTTAGGGTGGGGTCCTGCATTTTTAAAAAGGTAAACCATGACTCAACTCTTTCGTCCCGAACATCCCCGCCCCAACTTTCAGCGTTCTCAGTGGATCAATCTCAATGGCCCCTGGCGTTTTGCCTTTGACCCTGGCCTGATTGGCGAGCAAGAGCACTGGTATCTGGCGGGCAAACTGGCGGTTCGCCCTTACATGGGCCGTCTACGCCGGGAAGAATTTCCGCTGACTATCAACGTCCCCTTTCCCTGGGAAAGTCCAGCCTCGGGTGTCTGCCGCCCAGACTACAAGGGGGCAGGCTGGTATGAGCGGGAGTTCACCATACCCGCCGAATGGCAGGAGTTTAGCCCCTTTCTGCACTTCGGTGCGGTCGATTGGCATGCCCGGGTCTGGATCAACGGGCGATTGGTCGCAGAAAATGATCACGGCTATTTACCCTTCTCAATTGACCTCAGCCAGCATGTCAAGCCTGGCGAAAGTGCAACCGTTACCGTACGTGCCTATGACATTGCCGAAGCCAGCACGCTGGTGGGCAAACAGGTGCCCCGTTGGTACACCCATTCCAGCGGCATCTGGCAGACGGTGTGGTTGGAGGCACGACCAGCCAATCACATCACTGCCATTCGGATTGAGCCGAACGTGGCCAAACAAGAGGCAACCGTCAAACTGCGCGTGCAAGTCGCCAAATCTGGAAGCTATACGGTGCGGATTCGCTCGCAAGACAATGCCTTTTCCACGCTGGAAGTACAACGCGATCTACGGGCGGGCGAGCAACCGATTCAATTGACGCTGCCTGTGCCTGCGCCTCAACTCTGGTCGCCAGAATCACCCTACCTCTACGATATCTATGTCGAGCTAGAGGGGAATGGCACACAGGATCAAGTTGCCACCTACTTTGGGATGCGTACAGTAGAGCGTGGAGCGTGGAATGGCAACCAGTATGAGTACATTCTGCTCAACGGCGAGCCGGTCTATCTGCGTGGGGCGTTGGATCAATCCTTCCATCCGGCAACCTTACACAGCTTTCCCAGCGACGATGTGATTCGTGGCGACATCCAACTTGCCAAAGATCTCGGGCTCAACATGCTGCGCTGTCACATCAAGATCAATGACCCACGCTACTACTACTGGGCCGACCGGTTGGGTCTGCTGATTATGTACGACTTCCCCAGCCCCGACCTGGACACGCCGGCTATGCGCCACCTCTTCGAGCAGACTATTCCGCAGGTGCTAGCACGCGACTTCAACTCACCCTCGATCTTTGCCTGGGTGATCTTTAATGAAACCTGGGGCTTGACCAATCACGACATCGCCGACAGCCATCGTTGGCTGCGCAGGATGTACAAATTGACGCAAAAGCTCGATCCCACGCGCCTGGTCGAAGACAATTCGCCCTGTCACTACAACCATGTTGAGAGCGACATCAACTCATGGCACTTCTACATCAACGACTATCATCGAGTGCGTCAACATGTGCAACGGGTGGTCGATGACACTTATCCAGGATCGAGCTTTAACTACGTCGGCAAAAACGATGCAGGCGACAACTTTGTGCAGACGACTGCGCCCTTGATGAACAGTGAATTTGGGGGCATTGCCGCCCGCAGCGGCGACCAAGATGTTGCCTGGTGCTTCAAATATCAGACGACCGAACAACGACGCCACGCCAAAATCTGTGGCTACATTTACACCGAACTGGACGACATCGAATGGGAGCACAACGGCTTCGTCAATTATGACCGCAGCCAGAAGGAGTTTGGCTACGATTTCTTCGTTGAAGGTATGACAGTCGCCGATCTCAACGTGGCTGACTTTGTGGGGTTGGATGCGCCACCATGTCAGACATTGACGTCAGGCAGCAGTTTTAGCGCGCCGCTCTTTGTCAGCCATTGGGGAACGCCCCTGGGCAAAGCACAAGTGCGCTGGCAACTCGATTTCACGGATCGTTTTGGCAAGAAGCAGCGGCTGAACGAAGGCACCATCGCTACCTCGCCGACACGCTTTTCTGTCACCGATCTGGGACTGCTCGAACTGCCACTGCCCAGTGAAAGCGGATTGGCCACTATCGGGCTGCTCCTGGAAGATGAACAAGGGAATATTCGTTCACGCAACTACGTCAATGTCGCCGTACAAGTAGCTTTGCCCGCAGTCGAGAAATTGCAGGATGGCTGGGCCTTGCGCTTTGCACCAGGCAACTATAGCCAGGTCTCTGCCAATTGGCCGCAGCCCTTTACAGCGCCGGATGGCAGCAAGTTTGGCGCAGGTGGTAGCGGTTGGGTGGAATATGCCGTAGTCCTGCCCGCTGAGGTTGATCTGACAGTGGTAAATCAATTGCGCCTATTAGTCGAATTGGGTGCCCGCACCGCTGGAGCGCGCATCGACTGGCCGACTCGCACCTACGGCTTCAACTATCCGCAGACGGAGACGGATCGGAAGATCCCAAGTGACGTCGTCGTCTCGATCAACGACATCGTGATCGGCACGGTTCACCTGCCTGATGACCCGGCAGATGCACGCGGCGTACTCAGCCATCACGCCAATATCGAACCAGGTTCATATGGCTTCTTGACCGAGTTGACCGTGGACAGTGCGACCTTGAAACAGTTAGTCAGCGGGACACGGACACTACATATTCGCTTTGCAGTGCCAGTGGATGCGGCGGTGCGAGGTGGCGTGTCGATTTATGGAGAGACGGTGGGGTGCTGGCCGGTAGGGCCGACGGTGATCTTATCGACTCAGTAAGTTGACACAAATTCTATAACTCAGACTTCCTATCAATTGGTCGAATTGCTTCGATCCAGAGTTTCGGTCGGCCATTTTCTATGCCCTTACGGATCAGAATAGCATGATCGTGAATGCGCCAAAGATAATGGTCTACCGAGATTCCTGGATCGACAATGCCGTATGGGGCATTCCTGTCGTTGATTTGCGCAAATCGGCAAAAGCTAATTCCAGCTTATTGACCAATCCTATATTGTCTTTTAGGTAATTAAGGACTCGTAAATTTTTAACTTCCCGCGAGCCGTATAGTTTTGGACGCAGAATCCTGGTAGTTCGGGAAGTTGTATTTTAACGAACCCTAAGGACTTCCTTCGACCAAGCAAATTGATACATATTGGGATCTACATCTTGTTGTGAATGGCAAGTGCTTCGCTTAGGGAGTCAGCATTCACATATTCTTGCTCAGTCTGTGCCTTGTTCAACTCTGCCCGCAACATCCCTTGGTACATTTCTAACAGCGCAACCATCTGATTCCATTGTTCGACACTGACTAGAATGGCACGATCTCTACTGCGCTATGAAAGAATCACAGGCTCCTTATCCATAGCGTCGAGTATGGAGTCCTGTTCCTGTCGCAAACTGGAAAGAGGGCGAATTGGCGGGATGGTTCGAATCGGTTGTGTCCTTATCATCGTGTAATCCTTTCTAGCAGAATTTGTACAGATTCCGCTAGATTTTATCAGAAGCAGTTGATTTATCAACTGGCATATCAGCATGGATATGTAACCCCATACCCTAGCGCAGGTTAGTTGTAATACCTCGCCGCTCCGGGCCCAATCACGTTAATCAAATACTCTTTACGATTCAATGGATTATGGTCTGCCCGTTTGCGAGTGGGATAAGACTGTTCTACTTTGCGATAGCCAGCCGGTTTGGTGAGAAACATGCCTTCCCCGCGTGCCAGTGAGTAGAGTTCGCGTTTAAATTCCTCGGTGGTGGCGACGGGCAGGGTGCCTGTCAGCAGAAAGCTGTCTGGGTAGAGGGTGGGCCGATCAAAGAGCGCCTTGGCCAGCGTCAGTTTGAACATCGCCTGACTGACAACATCGAGCGGTGCGCTCAGTTCAAAGTCGTTGAGTGGCTCATAGACCTCCGTACCTGCCAGTTTGAGAGCATCCATCAGCACCAACGGCACCAGATTGCGAAAGTCGCCAGCGGTTGAGGCAACGCTACTGTAGCCGCTGTGGGTCAAGATGACCGCCAGGTCATGTACTTCCCAGCCATAAATTCCTTGTTTTAAGGTTTCATAGACGGTCTCTTCAATGGCCCGATGCAGCGGTGCGGGCAACGAACCAAGTTGAACCTCATAGGTGTAAGTGATGCCGCTACCGGGAGCGCCCGGTTCCACGCGCAAACCGATAGTAGCGACAAAAGGATTCATGTCGCCGCCCATCATATCCAGCCCCTGCCCGCTGCCAACCGGCTTTTCGATGCAGACCACCCTGGTTTCCGAGAAGCGCACCGCCAGCCCGTAGCGCTCCTGCAACATCGCTTCTAGCACTTCCTTTTGAACCTCGCCAAAGATGCGCAGATAAAGCTCGTTGTGAAAGACATCCTTGCTCACCTTGATCAGCGGATCTTCCTCAGACAGTTCGGTCAGCGCCAGGTATAAGTGATGGTTCTGTTCCGGATCTTGGGCCTCGATGCGGCTCTCCATCTGCGGCTCCACAAAGTGCAGATCACGGATTTTATCCGACCACTCGCCCACGATATCGCCAATCTTGACGTCGCTCAAGCCCCAAATTTTGCAGAAATCACCTGCACTGGCCTCGCCAGCCTGAACACTTTTCCCTGCACGGAAGAGATGCAACTTTTTGACCTTTTCGCTGCGCACCTCGTATTCACCCCTGTAGCTTTTCCGGCGTAGCGAAACTTCGCCACGCACCGGAAGAACACCAGAATAGAGGCGCAGATAAGCAGCCTTTTCGCCCGAAGCTTCCCGTTCAATTTTAAAGACGACGGCGGACAGTGGCTGTCCTGGGTTGATACTATCGTTGGCTGGGAAAAAGCTGGCAATTGCGCTCAGCAACTCAGTCACCCCTACCCCGGTCATCGCCGAGCCAAAGAGGATCGGATAAAGCTTTGCGGCCTGTATCTGGCGGACCAATGAGGCCGAGAGTTGCGCTTCGGTCACCGTGCCATCGTTGAGATAGGCTTCCAGCAATTGTTCATCGTGTTGGCTGAGACGGTCGAGTGCAGCTTCGAGGAAAGCCGGATGAGTGACGGAATCGAAACGATTCGCCACAATTGAGGCTTCCTTTGTGCCAGGGTTTTCAACCGTATAGAGCGGGAGAATGGACGAAACCAGTTTCTCCTGGATCTGCTCAACCAGAGGTTGCGACAGCGCGCCCATGCGGTCAATCTTGTTGATAAAGAGGATGGTGGGAATGCCCAGTTGGCGGAGGATCGCCATGAGGAATTTGGTCTGCGCCTGAATGCCTTCGACTGCCGAGATGACGAGCACAGCGCCATCAAGCACACTAAAAGAGCGCTCGACCTCGGCGATAAAGTCGGCATGGCCGGGCGTATCGATCAAGTTAACCTTCAAATCGCCGACAAAAAAGGAGACCACCGAGGCTTTGATCGTGATGCCTCGTTGCCGTTCCAGCGCGAGCGTATCGGTCTGGGTGTTGCCGTGATCGACACGGCCTATCTTGGTGATGACTTTGGTTTCAAATAAGATGCGTTCGGTCAAACTGGTTTTGCCGGCATCGACATGCGCCACGATACCGATATTGACAATCTTCATGCAGGTAAATCCTCTGTGTTCGCTCTTCTCTGATTTCACTCTCAGTAGGTCGGTAGAATTTTTGTGTACGGTTCGTTTGGCGCATTCGGTTCCTCCTTTCTTTGAACAACTGCTTGAAATTAATGTGAGGTTATACAATAGGGGACAAGCCATCGTCTTGTCAAACTGGATCCAATCCATCTTACCTTGACTACGAAACTACCTGCCCCAACGGGGCAATCTACGATAACCCACGGGCATCGCCCTGGCTCTGGACATCGATGAAATCACACGCGTTCACATCCCCAGGGCGATGCCCGTGGGCTGCTGTAGGGTAGCCCGATGGGCTAAATCCTACGCTTCAGGACTCAATACCGTCTTCACCCTCCCCACTTCTCCCGACTCCAACTCCACCTTGATGCCGTGCGGATGCGTTGGGGATTTGGTGAGAATGCGTTGTACAAACCCTCGTGTGACCTTGCCGGTTCGCTGATCCTGTTTTTGAACAATCTCGACTTCGTCGCCGATCTTGATATTTTTTCGTGCATGCCCACTTTGTTGATTGTTTTCCACGCTGCTCTCCCTTGATGGTTACTTAGCTGCCCCACGTCTGGAAAGACTATAGCAGAAACCAAGCTATCGCAAATGATTCTTTCCGAAAGAGGCTAATGATCGACAATGAAGACGATTCGTTGCTCCAGATCGATCAACATGCTAACATTGTCGGTAAAAAAAGGAGCTTCCCATGAACATTGAAACACTCGCCATCCACGCCGGACAGGCGATCGATCCGCAGACTGGCGCAGTGATGACGCCGATCTATCAAACGTCGACCTTTGCCCAGAAAAACCCAGGGCAAGATCCCTACATGTATTCGCGAGCGGGCAACCCTACCCGTAAAGCGTTGGAAGAGTGTTTGGCGGCACTTGAAGGTGCCAAACATGGATTGGCCTTTGCTTCGGGCATGTCGGCCACCGACGCTGCGCTACGGCTGCTGCTGCCAGGCGACCATGTGGTGACCAGCGACGATGTCTATGGCGGCACCTTTCGCATCTTTACCCAGGTCTATCAGCCCTATGGCATCACCTTTTCGTTTGTCGATATTGGTGATGTAGAGGCGGTGCGGGCTGCGATCCAACCCAACACGCGCATTGTTTGGATCGAATCGCCCAGCAATCCCAAGATGAAGATTGCCGACATCCGTGCCTTGACGGAATTGGCCCATGCCACGCCCTATCAGGCGGCGACAGGAACCTCGCCGTCAGCGCCAGGTGCATCTCCGGTGGTGGCGGAGGGGCGACGCCTGGTGGTGGTCGATAACACCTTTGCCTCTCCCTTCTTACAGCAGCCACTCGCACTGGGTGCCGACATCACCATGCACAGCACAACCAAATACATCGGCGGCCACAGCGACGTGATCGGCGGGGCGCTGATGACCAATGACAAACCGCTTTATGATCGGCTTTATCTCTTGCAACGGGCGTGTGGAGCCGTGCCAGGGCCAATGGATTGTTTTCTGCTTTTGCGTGGGATCAAAACCTTGCCGGTGCGCATGGAGCGGCATTGTCAAAATGCCGCCAAGATTGCGCAACTGCTCGATGATCATCCTGAAGTCGAAGCGGTCTATTATCCGGGGTTACCCAGCCACCCGAATCACGAAGTAGCCAAGCGTCAGATGAAAGACTTCGGCGGGATGATCTCGTTTATCGTCAAAGGTGGGGCAGAAGCCGCCAAACGAGTGGCCTTGTCCACCAAACTGTGGACCTTTGCCGTCTCACTTGGCGGCGTGGAATCACTGATCGAAGTGCCAACCCTGCTCACTCACGCTGTCACCGCCACATCTTCACTGGCAGTCAATCCAGCCCTGCTGCGCCTCTCAGTTGGACTGGAGGATGTGGAGGATCTGTGGATGGATCTGAGGCAAGCGTTGGAGTCCTAGTTATTGCGGATTTCGGATTGCGGGCAAATAATCCGAAATCCACAATCTGCAATTCCGCAATTCTACTCACCTGGGTTCCCACTTCGCTGCGTCCCAGACAAGCAGACGTGAGAGGTACCGTTCGCCTGTAACATCCGAGAGCGAGAGATAGTCGTTGCTGGTACCGCTGAAATTGTAGGTGCCCAGCGAAACCCATTGGTTGCTGTAGTCGTTCTGGCTGATCATCCGTTTAGTAAAGCCACCAGCGTGTGAAATCCAGTAAAGTGCACTCGATGTGGTCGAGTAGCGGTCAGGAATGTAGACAAAAACCTCGTAGCGCCCGGGTCGTAGCCTTGGATACCAACGCCCCCAGTTATATTGCGGACGAGCCCAGTCGTTGTTCTGCGTCCAGGTCAGGTTGTTGTTATAGCCTTCATAGGCCATTGCCCAGCCACGTGGCAGACCACCCCTCGTGAAGCCAGGATCGCTGTCATCGACAATCACAGCATTGTGATTGTTATCATCGCCACCTCCTGGCTGGTTCGTCTGCCAGCGCAAACGAGCCACTGCGGCCCCGGTCAGCTCGAAATATTCCATCTGCACAGTGACAGGGCCACCGGGTAGATAGATGTCACCAGTATAATCACGGGCAGGCTGTTCACGCCAGGCATCGATCAAGGTATGGCCGTTGACGAAGAGGCGAGCGCCATCATCGACCGACATCGTGAAATGATAGTTGCCTGCTGGCAAATTCATGTTACGAGTCCAGCGCACCGAGAAGTAATCGGCTGGCAGGAAACGAAAGTTTGGCGAATTGGTGCCCCAGTTGAAATCGATGTTGGCGTCGATTTGTGTAATCATGGGAGGGCCATCGAGCGTTATGTTGTTAAAATACTCAGCAGTCCAGCCATCTGTCGGCGGCGGAACTGGGCTTGGCGTCGGTGTCGGTGTTGGGGGAGCGGGTTGATCCGCCAATTGATAATCGACTTTGGCCACTGCCGCACCACCGTTCTCATAATATTCAACTTGCACCAAATGGTGGCCTGGGCCAAGATAAAGGTCGGCACTGCGGCTCTGGGCTGGGTGATCCCACCAAAAGTCGATCAGCAAGGCACCATCGACCCACAGCCGGATGCCATCATCACTCAGAGCAGTGAAGCGATAGGTGGCAGGTTTCACATCAATGTAGCGCAGCCAACGTGCTGAAAATTGGTCAGCCGGCAATGAGCCATCGGGCGCACCGTAGCCCCAATCGAAGTTGAGATCGCGGTCATAACGTTGCAAAACGGGCGAGCCCGAAAGTGACGTATTATTCCAATAGAGTGCTTGCCAGCCTGGATCGGTGTGACGGGTTTGCACATCCTGAGCAAAAACCGAGGAGACAGTGGTAAGCAGTACAGCAAGCACCAACAACCCTGTAAGTAACGTTTTCCAGCGAAGCATAAAGGATATCCCTCCATAAAAATGAAATCGAATTTTGGTAACTACTAAACCCACGCTAACCCTCCCCTAGAAGTGGGAGGGAACCGTGAAGGGACAGATTTCGCTTGCTCTTCGGTCCACAAAGATGAATCCTTCCCGTGACAGTTCCCTCCCTGAAGTCGAAAAGGGTTAGGGTGGGGTGGCTTAGTAGTTACGAATTTTAAACACAGGTAAATGGAGTGATGAACCAACACGGGGACGACCTGTGTGCTACTGCTCTTGTGACGAACCGTTATAAAAAAATGTTCCAAAATTTATGAAAGCGGAGGATCGGTACGCGGATAACACGGGAAAGCGCGGATTGAGGCGGATTCAGTAATTTTGATATCCGCCCCAATCCGCCAAATCAGCGTCATCCGCGTAGCGCTCTCAAAAGAGGACTCATGCAAAATCGAAAACGAATCTCATTAGATGGAATCTGGCAATTCCAGATCGATCCTGCAGATGGACGTACGTTAGCAGAGATGCAACGCATCGAAAGTTGGCGCGATGCTGTGGTTCCGATGCCGTGGCAAGCACAATTTGACGATCTGCGCCACACCAGCGGCACTGCCTGGTATCGCAGGACAATTCAAATTGGAGGGGTGAGGGGTGAGCAGCGAGCGATTCTTCACTTTGGTGCAGTCGATTATCAGGCCATTGTCTGGTTGAACGGCGAAAAGCTCGGCGAGCACGAAGGTGGCTATCTTCCCTTTGAGTTTGATGCCACCGCCCAGCTTGCCGCTGGCGACAATCAACTTGTGGTCTGTGTCATCGACCCGACCGATGAACGCAGCCGCTTTGCCGAGGCTCCTTTTAGCGAAATTCCGCACGGCAAACAGAGCTGGTATGGCCCATTAGGTGGCATCTGGCAAAGTGTTTGGCTCGAACTACGGCCTCACATCCATCTGCAACGTTTGCAATTGCAGCCGGATGTCGCCAACGCCAGCATTGCCATCACTGCGCCAACTAACAGCGCGCTGCCCGCCAATACCACCATTCAAGTCAGCGTCTTCGACCCCAACGACGAAAAAGTTGCCGATGGTACTCTAACCGGAAATTCCAGCAATCTCCCAATCTCCCAATCTCCAATCTCCCTCTGGTCGCCCGAAAACCCCAATCTCTACACTGTCACCGCTACCCTCCTAATCGACGGTCAAGCAGTCGATCAGATCAGCGATCACTGTGGCTTCCGCACGATTGAGGGGCGAGATGGGCGGATTTACCTCAACGGTCAGCCGGTTTATCTGCGCGGCGTGCTTGACCAAGCCTACTATCCTGGCACCATCTACACACCGCCGAGCCTCGAATTTCTCGAAGACCAGGCGCGCAAGGCCAAAGCGTTGGGACTCAACTGCCTGCGCACCCACATCAAGATCGAGGATCCGCGTTACTACGACGTAGCGGATCGTTTTGGCTTGCTAATCTGGACCGAGATCCCCAACTGGATCTTGCTGACCGAGGAGACCTCCAAGCGCGGCTATGAGACCTTACGCCAAATGGTGGAACGCGACGGCAACCATCCTTCGATCTTTGCCTGGACCTTGATCAACGAGAACTGGGGAACCGACCTGCCACGCAATCCCGAACATCGCAAGTGGCTAGCCGACTTCTATCATGCCGCCAAACAGCTCGACCCCACCCGCTTGATCTGTGACAATTCTGCCTGTTGCGACAACTTCCACGTTGCCGGCGATCTGGATGATTTTCATATGTACCGCGCCATTCCCGACCACGCCAAGGAGTGGGACGAATGGGTGGCCGACTTTGCCGGTCGTCCGCAATGGGCGTGGGCTGCCGATTACAATCACGAGCGGCGTCCTGATCTGCCCGTGCTAGTGAGCGAGTTTGGCAACTGGGGACTGCCACACCCGGATGCGATTCAGGAGGATGGTCGTGATCCCTGGTGGTTTGAAAACGGTCATGAATGGGGCGAAGGAATTGTTTACCCGCACAACATGATTGGGCGCTTTCACTATTGGCAATTACAAGATGTCTTCGGCAGCTTTGAGGACTTTATCCTCAATTCGCAGGAGCACATGGCCCACAGCCTCGCCTACGAGATCAGCACCATGCGTCTGCATCCTTCCATCGGCGGCTACATCATCACTGAATTAACCGATGTGCATTGGGAATGCAACGGGCTGATGACAATGCAGCGTGACATCAAACATGGATTGGAGACGTACTTTACACCGCTCAATCAGGATCGTGTGCTGGTCATCCGCCCGCAGCGCTGGAGCGGTGAGCCAGGTGAGACGATTCAGGTCGAACTGCGCGCTTCCGATGTAGACGGAGCCGGGCAGAGTGGACGCATCCATTGGCAAGTTGGCAAACATGGCGGAGCATTGGACGCTCCTGGTGGGGTCATTGAGGTGATGCTGGATCACCCAGGTATATTGCCACTGCATGCCCATTGGGTGATCGACGGCACCCAAATTGCGACCAATCAGGTAAACCTGACCTGTGCGTCCTTGTCCCCGCGCTCTGGGAAGATCTATCTTTACAACGCACCCGAACTAGCCGCCCCTCTGACTGATCTTGGATTTACATTAGTAGAAGGTATATTGACGGAAGCAATGCAGAACAACGTGTTGATCGTGGCTACACGCTATACAGTTGAGTTGCAAAGCGCGGTACAAGCGGGAGCAAAGCTTCTCTTGTTGGCGGGACCCGATTTTCACAAGCAGGAGGGTAGTGCCGAGACGCCTTATTGTTGGGTCGTCAATCGGCAGGGTACAGCCTGGCAAGGAGATTGGGCAACCTCCTTTAGCTGGCTCAACAAGCAGGGTGTCTTTGCAGCCTTGCCTGGCAAACCTTTGTTGGAGATGGAGTACGCCGACCTCATGCCCGATGCGGTGATTATCGGGTTGCCTGCGTGGGCCATGCGCAGTCACAGCTACGCCGGGCTGGCGCTGGGCTGGATTCACAAACCCGTTTCGCTGCTGGCCGAGTTGCCCTATGGCAGGGGAAACATTGTGATGACAACCTTCAAGCTCAACGCCGAAACGTTGACCCAGCATGTGCTGGCGAAGATCATCTTTGCGGGGTGCGTGAAGCTGGCAGGTTAAACTTGTGACACGAATGGGAAGGGACTCGGATCTGAACAATAAGACCCGAGTTCCTTTCCATCCGTGTTATAAAATCTACTCTATAGACATCTTCTCTACTTCACTGCCTCCACATTCACCAATGAGCTTTGATCCTCTAGCGAAATCGTTGGCTGGTCGATGATCCAACCGGTGAAGTGATCGGTGCGGTAGGCTTGGGCGGTTTGATTGTAGTAGGGGACGATATAGACAACATCACGCAGCGCAAGTTCCTGCATCTTCCAGACCAGAGCCTGACGCTTTTTGAGATCCAGTTCGGCAGATTGTTGTTGATAGAGTGCATCATACTCGGGGTTGGCATAGCCTGCTTCGCTGCTGCCGTTCGGGATCGCCTCACTGGTCATCACCTTGAGCAACACATTCGGGTCGGGGTCTGTCGTCCAGCCCCAGATGATGATGTCGTAGTCAAAGGTCGGGCAACAGACGGCCAGTAGCGCATCCGGTTCAAAACTCTGCGGCTCAACCTTCACCCCGATCTGCTTCCAATTCTGGCCGAGCAGTTCGGCCATACGTGGTGCGTCAGCCGTGTCATCTGCCCAGAAAAGGCGGAAGTCCAAGGGATGGGTACCGTCCGGCATTTCGCGCACACCGTCGCCATCCGTGTCTTTGTAACCCGCCTCATCCAGCATCTGGTTGGCCTTAGCAATGTCAAAGTCATAGTCATGGAGGTCATGGTTGAACCAGGTGGTCAGACTGTCGGGCACCAGGGTGAGACCTGGCGTTCCCAGCCCGAGCAGCAAGACGTCGATGATGCTGCGTTTGTCCGTAGCGTGGGCCAATGCTTGACGCACCGTACGGTCGCGCAGTGCAGGGTGACCAGTACATTTACCGCCAGCATCGGTGGGGCAGTTGGCTGGATCAATCTGGTTGAAGTAAAAATCAGACATCTCTGGGGAAAGCGGTGGACCTGTCACGAGTTTGATGTTCTTGGCATTGCGCAGGGCAGGAATGGCGGTTTTGGGCAATTCGGTGATCATATCCACCTGCCCTGCCTGTAATCCTTGGACCAGGGCATCGGCGTTCTCAAAAGTTTGAAAGATCACCTCATCGACCTTGGCCTTCGTGCTAAAATAGTCAGGATTGGCACGCAGATGGACATACTCGTTTGGCTTATACTCCGCCAACTTGAAGGGTCCACTGCCCACCAGATCATTGTTGAGATACTCCATCGGCGCATTGCCTTCCAGATGTTTCGACCAGACATGCTCGGGCAGCACATAGAGAAAGACCAGTTGCGCCTCCATATTGGGGATCGGTTGGTCGAGGGTAATCACCACAGTCGTATCATCCGGTGCCTCAACGCTGGCAAAATGTTCAGTATAGGTTGGCAGGTAGGGAAAATCGGCGTGGTCTTTGTAGAAGTTGTAGGTGAAGGCGATGTCGTGCGCAGTCAGCGGTACGCCATCGTGCCACTGGATGCCAGCGCGAATCTTGTAAGTCCACACGATGCCATCAGACGAAGTAGAGACGCTTTCCGCCAAGCTGAGTTGGTAGGTGTTGTCCATTTTCAACTCATACATGGTGTCGTAGACGAGGTTGAAGATCGTGTACGAGTCGGTCAAAAAGGCCATGCCTGGATTTAGCGTATCAGGCCCGCCCTTCCAACCAATGCGGACGACTGCGGGTTTATGCTCGACTGTGTTCGTGGGGGAAGGTGTGGTGACGACTCCTGAAGTACAAGATGCAAAGACGATCAGCATCATCAAAAGCATACAGGTATGAAACAGTTTGTTCGTGTACGTTGTGTTCACTGGGTGATCCACCTCTTAGACAGAATTTTCAACTTTCCCATGGAATCGGGGTTCCTTGACCCAAAAATTCATCATTAAACCACCAATCGTGGCCATGATGGCAGCAAATAAAAAGAGATTGTCGTAGCCGATACTGCCCGCCAACCAACCGCCCAGGAGCGGGCCAAGAATCAGCACTGGCGCTAGCAACGTATTAGTCAAACCGACATAAGTGGGGCGATCTTCGGCAGCGCAGAATTCAAGCAAAATGTTGAAAGCCGAAACGCCATCCGCTGCAGCATAGATGCCAACTAGAACAAAGGAGATTGCCAGGGCCAGTGGTGTATCAGCGAGTCTGACCGAGAGTGTCGCCAATGTCATGGCAAAGGCGGCTGTCCCCAACACTCGTTTATGACCCAAACGGTCACCGATCAGCCCCCACACCAGGTTCATCAGTGCAACGGTAAAGACTTGGGCCGCGGTCAATCGCCCCACGGTCACGCCATCGATGTGGAATTTTTCCAACCCGGAAGCCATGAAGAAACCAGTGGCGATCGTGCCAAGTTGGGTGGTGGTACGGCTGAGCAGGAAGCGGCGATAGTTGGCATCGCGCCGCAGCACATCCGGCAACTGGGAAAGGTAACGCGCTAGCGGGATTGATTCCTTCACCGTGGTGCTGGGCGGTTCGCGATTGAGCGCCAGACCGATAAACGAGACAATCAACATGAGGAAGGCAACAAAGAAGAGCAAGGCAAAATTGTTGGGATAATTGATGCGATCCAGCATCTGTCCAAAATAAAGCGCACCTCCAGCCCCGATCAGCGCTCCCAAGCTATGACTCAACCCTGACCATAATCCACGCCGCTGCACCGGAATCACCTTGGCCATCATGTCCGACCAGGCTGGCATGCCCACTCCACTGCCCATCGCCGTTGTCACCAGCAGTAAAAAGAAACCGATCAGTGCCGCCGTCGGATGCGAGGCGCCCAAGTACCAGATCGTCAGCGCAATCAACAAAAAAGGCAGCCTTTCGACCAGGCTGCCAATCCACATCACGAAGGGCTTTTTATAACGCATCTGTTCTGAAAGATTGGCAATAAAAAGCTGTGGCAGGTAAAAACCCAAGCTAAAAATGGCAGGAATGAAACCGAGCGCCATCTTTGAATCGGTGAGTTTGCTGACCAAAGCGGGCATTACGGTGTCGCGTGCTACGATGCTGGCGCCCAGAGTAAAGAAAACAATATCAACGACATTGACCCAGAAATTCCAATTTACATTCGGTTCCGTAACCTTTGGAGCGACAGATAACGTTTGTTCAGTCATGAATTCGATCTTTCTTAAAAGTGGCAAAGTTGCAAAGTGGCAAAGTGGCAGGTGGCGGGTAACGTACTCAACTTATTACTTGCTACCCGCCACTCGCCACCCGTTATTTCTTTTCAACGCGCGGTTCCCGCACGAGCAAGCTCATCAGCAGCCCGCCGATCAGTACGATCACCAGCGCAGTCATAAAGAGTCCGCTATAGCCCAGAATTCCTGCCAGCCAACCACCCAGCAATGGTCCCAGCGTCAAAGAAGGAGCCAGCATTGAGTTGGTCAGGCCGATATAGGTCGGGCGATCTTCGGGCGGGCTAAACTCGAGGATGATGTTAAGCCCAGCCACGTAGTCAGCGCCTGTGTAGATGCCGAGTAACACATAAACGCCTACCAGCCAGAACGCCGATTGAGCCATCAGCGCAAGCAAAGCCGCCAAGGCCAGGGCAAACGCTGCCGCCGCCAACAAGGTCTTGTAGCCGGTGCGATCCGCCACATAGCCCCATACCAGGCTCATGATCGCTTGGGTTGCCACCAACACAACCGTCAAGTTGCCAATAAAGATGCCGTCGATACCAAAACGTTCGATGCCATAGACAATGAAAAAGCCATTGGCCATCATCCCCAGTTGGATCGTAGTGCGGCTGAGCAGAAAGCGCGCATAGTTATGATCGCGGCGGAGAATGGTTGGCAGTTCCCCCAGAAAGCGAGCAAGGGGGATATGTTGTTTGATGGTTAGGCTAGGCGGCTCACGGGTCAGCGCCAGCGCCACCCAGGAAAAAAACATGACGGCAAACGAGGCCAGAAAGAGCAGCGCAAAGTTGTTGGGGTAGCTCACCTTGTCCAACACTGTGCCTGCCCAATAGGCGCAGCCCATTGAAAGCAATGCCCCCAACGCATGGCCAACACCCGAGTAGCGTCCACGCCGTTCTACAGGGATCACCTTGGCAATCATGTCATACCAGGCAGGCACTAGAAAGCCAACCGTCAACGCACTCGACGTGAGTAGGAAGTAGAAGAGCAACAGCGCCACTGTCGGCGAAGGGCTGGCAAACCACCAGATCGCCGCGCCAATCAGCAGGTAGGGTCCACGTTCTAGCGTGCCGCTGCCCACAATCAGATAGGGTAACTTGTAACGCAATCGCTCAGTAAGATTGGCCACGAAGAGTTGCGGCAGATACATGCCCAAATTATAGAGCGCTGCAATCAAGCCGACTGCCATCTTCGATTCGGTTAGATGGCTCACCAGCGCCGGCATAATGGTATCACGCGAGACAATGCTCAATGCAGCCATGATAAAGACCGTGTCGATCACACTGACCCAAAAATTCCAAGTTGCATTGTCCGCAGCCATTTTGTCGGCTTCGGCAAGAGTCATTTCAGTCACAGGAATCGTCTTTCTATTTTATCGGCAAAATGGCTTTCCATCGTCCCGGCACGCGCAATCGCCCCAACCGCTCAAAGGCCAGAATGGCGCTAGTCAAAATCAAGAGTCCACCCAAAGCTTGTTGCCAAGCGATCCGCTCGTGCAAAAAAATGATCGACCAGATCACTGCGAGGACAGTTTCAACGGGCAGCAGTAGCGCCATCTGCCCGCTGCCAATCTTCTGAATGGCGGTGAAGAAACAGAGCCGGGCCAGGTAGGTCGCCACCACCACCTGCACCACGATCAGCAGCCAGGATTGCAGCGATGGGCTTTGAAACTCGTGTCCCTGCATCAACCAGTAACCTACCACAACTACAAACGAGGAAGTTGCAATATAAAACGAGATGGCGCCTGAATCCTTGTCCCGTAAATACCATTGCACCCCGACCATCTGCGCCGACCAAGTGAGCATTGAGCCAAAGAGCAGCAACACGCCCCAAAGGCTCACGTTTCCGCCAGGACCAATCAGCAGATACACTCCACCCAGTGCCAATCCCAGACGCACAATCTGACGTTGGGTCATGCGCTCGCCGCCCAGCCACAGAAAACTCAGTGCTACCACTGGGTTAATGGCATAGATCATCACCGCCATTGATGCATCCACGCGGGTGAGTGCCCAATTGTAGCAGAGTGTGCTGATGCCACTAAGTGCGCCCAATCCCCACACCCATAACATACTACGCCGGTCAAAGCGTAGCGATGTGGGCTTGTAGATGGCCCACGTGCCGCCCATCAGCAAAGATGCCATGCCTAAGCGCAAAATCAGCAGATTGGAGGGGCTGGTTCCCTGCAGAATGATATTACGGCTAATGGGTGTTGCCAGACTAAAACCGATCGTCGTAAAAATACCCAAGAGCCAACCTACCCAGAGCCGCGAGCCTTCACTTTGCACGCGCAGACCAGAAAGCGTGGATTGATCGGTTGAAGTCATTGAAAACTATCCTGACCGGGACTTACGCAAGATGCTGTGGCACAAGATATTTTCTTGCGCGCTGTGTAATTGAAAAAGCGAACAAGAAAGTATCTTGTTCTACAATTTAGGGAATGGAGCAATTATAACAGTGCAGTTGCTTTTCCCTAGCGCAGCAAAGGAATAAATGCAAGAATAAAGAAGCAGGTGGCAAGTTGCAGGTGGCAAGCGAAATCAACTCTTTGCCACCTGCAACTTGCCACCTGCTTGCTTGCTCGAAATTTGTTTGTTCATTCAGGCAGTGTATCTACACTGCGTAGTTTCGTCGGCTGCACACGGATCGCAGTTGAGAAGAGTTCCGAGTAACGGTCAGGCGTCATCTGAATCGCACGCATCCCGGCTTCATATTTCTCCACATAGGCTGACATCTGCGCTGGCATAGGGGCCGATAGATCGATCCACGCCTTGCCCAGGAAGACCTGAACGTCGCCTCCCTTTGCGTCAGCGTTAAAGTGTAGAGCGATATTCGGATTGCGCATGATCTGGCGTACTTTCATCGAGGTGGGCTGTGAATAGATCAGAAAGCACTCTTGATCCCAGACGAACCAAACTGGGCGTGGTTGCGGAATCTGCAGCGAGCTGACAGAAGTGAGCCAGATGATCTCTTCCTCTGCGATTCGCTGCCACGCCCGTTTCCCCAGTTCTGTGTTGAAATCAATCATAAGCAATTGCCTTATAAGCCGGCAGGTTTTGTTGAGGTAGCAACCGGGCAATCTGTGCCAGATTTCAGTCTTCCGTTTTGCCAAACCTGCCAAGTATGTATTTCAAATAGCGATACGGCCCACCGGCTTTTCAGACGATCTCTAACTTTCTGCCAGTACAATAATCCGATCCTGCGCACCCAACGTAATCATTTCTGATTTGACTGGGTTGAGCTTTACGCCGTAAGCCTTTTCAGCGTCGTAGGAATGCGCTTGCAACCGATAGCCAAGCGCTACCTCGCCCCGCTGGCGTGCCGCTTCGAGAATGGTGTAAAAGGTCACGGGCTTGTCCAGTTGGACATAGTTGCTAGCAGCCTTGAAGTAAATTTCTGAGCCTTCCGGGTCAAAGAGATCCTGGAAGACGGCGGCCAAGTTCTTGTTTTCCGAAATCTGGGCTAAGAGGAGACTGATCAACCGATCACTCACGACAAAGTCGTCGGCACGGGCAATTTGTGCCAACTCCCGGTTGCGAATGTCAAGCATCTCACTGACGATGCCAAAGTTGTTTTGTCCGTTCTCCGGGCCATTCTTGCGCTTTTCGGCAATGTCGCGCAGATGGAGAAGTGCAATCAAGGTGCGTGCGTCGACGTCCTGAGCGTCCGTCGCCTCTTCCGTAGGCTCACTGACCACAATCAGATGTTGAAATCCTTCCTGCGTCAGCCGATCCAACAGTGTACGATCCGTGATGTCGCCCTCTTCGGTCTCCAGGGTCAGATTGGTGTATTCATCCCGGTGTGCGTCAATCGTCTCGTCGAGTTGCTTACCATCAGCAGCTACAATTTTCACTCGCGATCCTGCGGCCACATACTGATCCAATTCACGCACAATCTGCAAGGTATGTTCGTTCCAACCCAAGATCAAAATCGAATCGACGAGCGGGTCAGATGATTGCTTCTGGCAGATCACTTTGGTGTCGATTGGGAGGGATGATTTGAGCGAGAGGCGAATTGTATCATCATCCGCAGAAACGACAATGATCTGATCTCCCTCTTCAATCACTCGATCCATAGAGGGGTTGAGAAGCACGCCATCACGCTTGCTATGCACACCTATGACGGCAGAGTCTTCGTAGGCAAACAGGACATCGCCAAAAGATTTTCCTTCCAGCATCGGCTCAGACTTGAAATAGATCTCATCGCCACCATAGTCAAGTAGTTCGATGTAGGCCACGGACAAGCCGGACTGGCGGCATGTTTGGGCGGTAATGCGGGCGAGCAAATCGCTCGCTAACAGCACTTCGGCTTCCTCGCCGCCGACCATGCGCGCTACATCCCAATTTTTTGCATCGCGAATATAGGTCACAATGTGGTAATTCTTCTTCTGCCGTTTGGGATTGTGGAGTAGAGCCAGAAGGGTCTTGATGACCGACGCATCAGGATTGCCTTCACTGGGCGGCAAAACAATGATTGATTTGGCACTATCTGGGTTGACAATCGCTAGATCGGTAAGGTCTGTAGGGTTGCCATTACGGAAAACCAAGTGTGTCCGGCCATAGTCACCGACTTTTGCAGCCATTTCGTCCTGCATCTCGACCACATCTTTATCGGCCAAAATGGTAATACAACTGCGGGCTTGATTGGCATTAGCGAGGACTAACTCGGAGACAATGTTAAAAATGTTCGAGGACCAGCCCAGAATGACAGTGTGGCCCCCTTCGGCAACAAACGAGCGGCCCTTACGCAACTCGTCCAGTTTACTCTCAATACCGCTTGAGATGACGCCAATCAAAATACTGAGGACAAAGATACCGCCAAGGGTATTAAGCAGCATCATTAGCAGGTAGGCCCAACTCCCTGTGTCGCCGCCCATGGTCCCTGCATCTAACATGCGCATCAGGCCACCCCAGGCGATCTGCATGAAGTTGCGATTTTCCTCATCCAGGCGGAAGAGCATCACAATCACGGAAACTACCCCAATGAGGGCCACGGTAACCAATCCGAGCCAACCAATCAATGCAATTGCCCCTTTGGCCATCACATTATCGAACCGATAGCGGAGCCGTTGCTGAAACTCAATGTTTTGCATAATTTCTCTCACCAATTAAGCCACTTATATTTAGATTAATTCATCCTAACAAAAACTTTCCACCAATTGTATACAAGAACCGAATGTACGTCAATGAGCCGTAAAGCAATCTTGCCTTTGTTCCATCTGGAAACACCAATTTTCTATCAAAATTCCAATACTCGCTCTTCATTTTGATGTATTGCTTGTGTTATACTATTAAGCTATGCCAACGGCTCACCATCCACTCGTCGTAGGATTGACTGGCAACATCGGAACTGGTAAGAGTACTGTGTTGCGTTATCTCGCTCAAAAAGGCGCATATATTGTCGATGCCGATCAATTGACGCATCGTGCACAAAGCCCACACGGGCCTGCCTATCCTGCGATTGTGGAACTGTTTGGCAACGAGATTCTCAATGAAGATAAAACAATCAATCGAGCGGCATTGGGAAAGATCGTCTTTAGCGATTCTCAGAAGCTGGCAAAACTCGAACAAATTGTGCACCCTGCAGTTTTTCAGCTAGCACAAGAGGAAATTGCCAGCACTTCCGCGCCAGTCGTGATTCTGGAAGCAATTAAATTGCTTGAAGCGAACAATGTCGTTAAACTTTGTCAAGAGATTTGGGTCATCACTGCCAGTGAGGAGCGTCAACTTGAGCGTTTGATGGCAAACCGAGGTATGAGCGAAGCGGAAGCGAAGCGCAGAATGGCCAATCAATCTTCTCAAGAGGAAAAAATTAAGCGTGCCGATCGTGTCATTGATAATGAGGGCACGCCTGAGAAACTTTACGAGCAGTTGGATCGTATTTGGAACGAGGTTCAAGCAGTCTCTTAGTACACACTTATGAACGGACTCAAACGCTTTTGGAACGAACGCCCAGTGCTTTCAAACTGGATTGTACTGGCAGTAGGAATGGTGATCATTCTTTACTTTAGTGCCCGGCATGTGGGATTTCTGCCGAGTCAATGGGCTGCTCTGGTTGCAGCCACCGTTGTATTGGCAGGGCTTTGTGCATGGATTATAGACTGGGAATAGATGGTAATGGCAGCCAAACGAGATTATTATGAAGTTCTCGGCGTTGAGCGCAGCGCCGATAAAGATACTTTAAAAAAAGCCTTTCGTAAGTTGGCCCAGAAGTATCACCCGGATGTCAACAAAACTCCTGAAGCTGAATCGCAATTCAAAGAGATCAATGAAGCCTATCAGGTGTTAAATGACGATCAGAAACGAGCCGCTTATGATCGTTATGGTCATGATGGCCTGAAGGGCGTCGGCGGCATGGGTGGCATGGGCGGTTTTGATGCTGGCGGCTTTGGCGATCTTGGCAGCATCTTCGAAGAGCTTTTCGCAGGGATGGGAGGCATGGGTGGCATGTCGTCGGGCAATCGCCGTCAGCCCCGGCGCGGTGCCGATCTGCGCGTCGACATCCGACTCAAATTCGACGAAGCAGCCTTTGGAGTCGAGCGCGAGTTGGAAATTCCGCGCCAGGAAATGTGTGATCGCTGCAATGGCAGCGGTGCCGAACCACCGACCAACCCGATCCCCTGTTCTACCTGTAATGGTACAGGCGAAGTACGGCGTCGCCAACAGAGCCCATTGTTTGGAACGGTGGTTACCGCTAGCCCTTGCACTACCTGTAACGGCACAGGCGAAGTGATTCCTTCTCCCTGCAAAAAGTGTAATGGGCAAAAGCGCGTTCGGGTTACGCGCAAACTCAACGTAAAGATCCCGTCCGGCGTTGACAATGATACGCGGATTCGTCTGGCAGGTGAGGGCGAAGTCGGTAGCATGGGTGGCCCGCCCGGCAATCTCTTTGTCGTGATTGCGGTTGATGCGCATCCGATCTTCAAACGTAACGAGTTTGATCTCTTATTGGACCTACCTGTCAACATCTCTCAGGCTGCCTTAGGAGCAACCATTAAGATCCCCACCTTAGACGGCAAAGATGAAACATTAGACATTCCGCCAGGTACACAGACAGGCAGAACTTTTACCAAGCGTAACCTGGGTATTCCTGTGTTACAGCGCAGCGGACGGGGCGACATGCAAATTACTGTGCGCGTGGTCACGCCGACAAACCTCACAGCAGAACAAAAAGAACTCTTCCAAAAACTGGCCAAGACCTTCGGCGATGAGCCGATTGGCCAAACCCAGCGTGGCTTCTTCGACCGCATTTTTGGCAGCTAGAAATGGGGAGATGTGAAGATAAGGTGATGAGCGAATGTCTCTCCCTATCTTCTCATCTCCTCATGACCCCATCGTATATCATGTCCAACGAAACCATACTCGAAATTTCAATCACCTGTGACGCCGAAGCGGCAGAGGCAGTCAGCGAACTTTTCAACCGCTACAATGGCGGCGACTACGACGATGACAACGAAGCGGGCGAGGCGAGCGGTGGCGGTGCCGTGATCGAAATGACAGGTTTCGACGACTTTGAACAGCCCGAGCCAGAACAGTTTCGCTGTATCGTCAAAACCTTTATCAAGCCGGGTGAGCGGGGCGAAACGATCCGTAAACAGATCGAAGAAGGGCTCTGGTATCTCAGCCGCATTTACCCGATACCACAGCCTGAATTCAAAGAAGTAAAGGAAGAAGATTGGGCCAACGCCTGGAAAAAGTACTATAAACCGCTGCGTATCGGCGAACGGATCGTGCTCAAACCCAGTTGGGAAGAATACAATCCTGAACCCAACGACTTGGTGATCGAACTCGACCCTGGCATGGCATTTGGCACCGGTCTGCATCCGACCACGCGTCTCTGCGTTGCTGCGCTCGAAGAATATGTGCACCCAGGCGACAGCGTACTTGATCTCGGCACCGGCAGTGGCGTACTTGCTATCGCCGCCGCCAAACTCGGTGCAACTGATATCCTGGCGACAGACATCGACCCCATCGCCGTACGCACCGCAATTGAAAACGTGGAGATCAATGGCTACATGGTGGATAGGGCTGCGAATACTGAATCCGCAATCCGCAATCCACAATCCACAATTTCCGTCTCCATCCAACAATCTAGCGTGCCCACTGGCGTCGTCGGTCACTTTTGCATCCTCGTCGCCAACATCTTGGCCGAGGTTCTGACCAACCTGTTCGACTCCAAATACGACAACGTCCCACTTGCCGAGCCGCTAGCCGCCAATGGCGTAATGATCCTCTCCGGCATCCTCGACGTGAAAGCGCCGATGGTAATCGATGCCGCTAAGCGCCACGGGCTGACGCTGGTCGATCAGAAGCAGGAGACGGATTGGGTGGCGTTAATTTTTAAGCGATTGGGAGATTAGGAGATTAAGAGATTGGTAGTTATACAATCTCTTAATCTCCTAATCGCTAATCTTCCTTATGCACCGCTTCTTTCTCACCACGTCGCCACTCAAACCTCACCAGAGCGTCGATCTTTCACCCCTAGTTCGCCAGTTGTATGATGTTCTGCGCCTACAAGCAGGTGAACAGATCGTACTGCTCGACAACAGCGGCGACGAGTTCCTAACCCAAATCGAACAAATTGACCGCAAACGTGCAGTGGGGCTTGTGCTCTCCCAGCAACCATGTCTGGCTGAACCGTCGATTTATCTCACCCTCTACCAATGCAGCCTCAAAGCCGATAAGTTTGAATGGGTGTTACAAAAATGTACCGAACTCGGCGTCAGTCGTTTTGCCCCTGTGATTAGTGAGCGCAGCATCGTCCGTCCCGCCGCCGCCCTACTCAAAAAGTATGACCGCTGGCAAGAAATTCTACGCGAAGCCGCCGAACAATGCGGGCGTGGTAAAATTCCCGAGTTATCAGAACCATTGAGTTTTGAAACGGCGGTTCGAGAGGCAAATGGAACTCGGCTCATTGCTTGGGAAGAAGCCAGACAAGAAGACAAGAAGACAAGAAGACAAGGAGAAGAGCAGAGCAGCCCGACTTCGCAATTCACGAACCTCCTCATCGGCCCCGAAGGCGGCATCACTCAGGATGAAGCCAACCTTGCCCAATCCACAGGGTGGCGGGTGGTTTCGCTGGGTAAACGAACTTTGCGGGCGGAGACGGCGGCGGTGGCAGCAGTGGCCCGACTCGTAAGCGACTAGGAAGCCTGCTTTTGTAACCCAGATCACAGCTTAGAAGGTTTGCTAGTACGATACTATCGTTATATAATTCCACTATAAAAAATATAGTGCAAATGAATGAGGAGACTCTTATGAGCACCACAAATGGACATGTCAACGGCGCTTCAGCCAATGGCGCGGGACACGATTCCAAGACTGAACAAGTGATTATTGTCGGTAGTGGACCGGCAGGCTGGACGGCAGGCTTATATGCAGCACGGGCGAACCTCAACCCGTTATTGATCACTGGCAACGAATATGGCGGTCAGGTGAGCATTACCTATGATATTGAAAATTATCCAGGCTTCCCAGAGAGCTTGAGTGGCCCAGAATTGGTGGAGAAGTTTAAGGCCCAAGCGGAAAAGTTTGGCACACGGGTCGAATTCGACTATGTAAACGAGTTGGTCGTGGATCGCTATCCCTTTTTGGTACGCACGGCCAATGGTCAGGAGTACGCCACGCAGTCGATTATCTTGGCGACTGGCGCGCGACCACGCTATCTCGAAATCCCCGGCGAGCAGGAGTTGGCGGGCAAGGGTGTCAGCTATTGTGCCACCTGTGATGGCTTCTTCTTCCGTGGCAAAGATGTACTTGTGATCGGCGGCGGCGACAGTGCCTGTGAGGAGGCGCTCTTCCTGACCCGCTATGCCACCCGTGTACGCATGCTCCACCGCCGCGACTCGTTCCGCGCCAGCAAGATTCTGCAAGAACGCGTCTTCAACGAGCCAAAGATCGAGGTGATTTGGAACACGGTTCTCACCGAGATTAACGGCAGCGAGGGCAAGGTTACCAGTGTCAAGACACAAAATACAGTGACAGGCGAACAGGGCGAATTGCAGACCGACGGCGTCTTCATCTTCGTGGGGCACCTGCCCAACAATCAACTGCTGCAAGGCAAGTTTGAATTGGACGAAGATGGTCACCTGATTGCCGACCGCAAGATGCGCACCAACATTCCAGGCGTCTTTGCTGGCGGTGAGATCATGGACAAGGTCTTCAAGCAAGTGGCAACCAGCGTCGGTCAAGGCTGTGCCGCTGCCATCCAGGCGACACGCTTCCTGGAAGACATTCATGCTGGCACCAAGGTTGATGTCACGCAGGATCCGCGGGAGTTTGAACGACCGCAGACGAAGGTTTATGCATGACAAGATGACAGGATGATACTGCTGGCGAAATCCAAGCCCGATTAAAATCGGCTGCTGACGCCGAGAAGTCGCCTCAGCGACTAAGAAATACACAGTGCCTGAAGGCACTTCTCGGTGTCAGTAGGGGAATTGATTCCCTTTTTTGAATTCGCCAGCAGTATCACAGGATGACAAAATGAGATTCATCTTGCCACCTCTTCAATTATCTCCGGCTTCACCTCTACCCCAGCTTTACCTTCCACCAAGCGAGCTGTTACAACAACGGCATCATGCTGAAAGACCATCAACGCATTTCTTTGTAGAATTTCCTGGCGCAGGCGACGCTTGGTTTCGATACTGGTCATCGGCAAAATATCAAAGGATGGGACCCAGGCCAATCGATTCATATGGGCGGCCCAATTGCATGAGTCACCGAGAAAGACCAGACTTTCCCCGCCATCTTCCACCCAGACAATCTGCAAGCCAGCGGTATGTCCAGGCGCAAATTCGGTGCGCACACCATGTGCGATCCGTGTCGGCTGGTCGAGCAGGGTTAACTTACTGGCATCGATCAACGGTTGCCAGTTGGCCGAGAAATAGGTAGCCGAGGTTCGCTCGTTGGGATGGTTGGCCTCGTCTAGATCGCCGATTTGACCGTAATAGTGAGCATTTGGATAGGTGGCGATGACCGATCCTGGCGTGTGATCGGGTGTATCCCAGCGCGTCGCTCCACCAGCATGGTCACCGTGGTAGTGGGTGAGAATGACGATGCCGACATCTGCGGCTTTGAAGCCAAGTTGGGCCATCTGCCGGATGATGCGATCAGTTTCACTGAGCCCCAGACGAGAGCGGACCTTGGGGTCTAACTTGTCGCCATAGCCAGTATCGACCAGGATCAGCCCACGATTCGATTCGATGAGCAAGGTGCGGGTGTCCGAAGGAATCATATTGTTTTCGTCGGGTTGGATCACCTTTTGCCAGAGCAGGCGCGGGATCAAACCAAAAAAGCCGCCTCCGTCTGCGAGTGTTTTGCCATCGCTCAAAATGTGACAGCGGATCGAGCCGACGTTGAAAGAATAGGGCATAAAGAAATTGCTTTCATTACCATGAGTAGAGACTGGAGAGTAGAGATTACATGCACAATCTCATCTCTACTCTCCAGTCTCCAAAAACTTCAACACAACCTGGTTAAAACTTTCAGGCGCTTCCATGTTCGAGAGGTGACCCACATTGGGTAGAACCACTTTTCGTCCATTCGGTACTTTGCTGCTCAAGCTGTCGGCGATCTGTTGAAAATCAATCAGATCCTCTTCGCCCACAATGGTCAGCGTCGGGCAGGTGATCTCGTGCAGTCGTTCGATTGCATAAGGCTTGAGAGAACGGACTGGGTCCCGGTTGAAGAAGTGCCAACCAGAATAGTCGGCCACCATTTGAGCCGCAGCCGCTTTGACCGATGCCTGACGAAATGGCGCAACAAAGAGCGGATGAGCCAGCCAGGCGGCCTTTCCCGCCTCCAGTCCATCACGCTTTGCACAGTCCCAAACTGCTTGATCGGCGCTGCGTTGACTATCAGACCAGCGATGGCCATCTAGCACACTGTCTACCGCAACCAGGTGGTTCACTCGTCCAGGATGGGCCAAAGTGAAATTGATAGCCACCCCTCCACCGCGTGACAGTCCAATCAATGCCGCCGACTCAATCTGCAAGTGATCCATCAGTGTCAACAAATCATCGACGTGGGAATATTCTCCATCCGGCAGCGGAGAACGCCCAAAGCCACGTAGGTCATAGAGCAGTACACTATGGTGTGCGGCAAAGGCATCGAGCTGTGGCTGCCACATACGTCGATCCAGGCTGAAACCATGAAGGAAGACCAGCACAGGACCTGTGCCATAACGTTCGTGATAGAGCAGGTCGCCCATTCATGCACCTACCTTCATTTCTCGAATCGAGCCAAGTACGAGATCCGCCATCGGTTCCAACTTCTCACGCCCCATCATACCCGTGAGTACGGCAACCCGCAGACCAACATTGGCACGGCGACCGGTTTCCATGTCGGTGGTGGAATCGCCGACAAAGACAGTGCGTTCGGGGGGAACCTTGTACTGTTCACAAGCAGCCCAAACAGCTTGCGGCAACGGCTTGGCAGGATAACCACTATCGGCACAGGCCAAAAAGCCAACCTGATGACGTATCCCCAGCAGATTGAGTGTCGCTTCAGTAGGCCCTAAATCGTCGCTGGTGATCACGCCGATGCGTATGCCTGCCTTGCGCAAACTGGTGAAAAGACGAGGCAGATCCGCCACCGGTCGCAACATCTCCAGTGTCGGCGGCTCGGCCAGCACAGGGGCGAAGTAGCGTTCGGCCAGCAATTCGGCGTCGTGCCAGCCATAATCATGTTGAAGCAGGACCGTCGCCACAATCACCACCAGCTTAAAGTTGGCGGCAACCACGATTGGACTATCCTCAGCAATGGTTTGCGTGATCAGGTTGTAGTGAAAGGTATGATAGAGTGCACTGCGCAAGGCATCATTGCCGCCAATGCCCTGGATCAGGCGTTCAATCGATTCCACTGTTTTCGCCGCCCAGAAATGTTCAAATTCGAGCAGCGTGCCATCCTTGTCAAAGAGGATCAAATCGGTATCGAATGTGCGTTCGCCAAAGGTAACCACAGCCATCTTCTACTCCAATTCGTCCAGGGCGACCCGAGTATGGTGCGTATCGCCCAATAGATTGACCCACCAGACCCCATTTTCTTTGGCAATTTCGTGGATGCTCGTGTTAAGGATATGAAAGCGACGCGGCGTCTCCAGCGGAATGCCGAGCAAGTGGCGAAAGAGCGTGCTGAGAACGGCACCATGCGTTACCGCAGCCACACGCTCACCTACGTGACGATCAGCGATCTCATCCAGAAAGTTCAACGTGCGCGTCAACATCTGCTGCGTGCTTTCGCCTTCGGGAACCACATAGTCGTAATTGCGCTGTTCGAGGCCTTTGACAATCTCAGGATAGTTTTCTCCGGCTTGCGGCCAGGTCAATCCTTCGAGAACTCCCAGGCTCTTTTCTCGCAAGCGTATGTCGGCAATGACTGTGTGATGCGTGAGATGGGCAATCTCCTGGGCTGTGCTCATCGCCCGCCCTAGGTCGCTGCTGTAAAGATGATGGAAGTGATCGCTTTTCATGCGACGGGCAAGCCCTTTTGCCTGCTTGACACCCGCAGCCGTCAGGACAGAATCATGCTGTCCCTGCAACCGTCCAGCGACATTCCATTCGGTCTCGCCGTGACGGATTAAGATAATTTCGGTTTTGGACATGTTTGTGTGAGTTGGGACGGGTGAAGGGTGAGGAATGATCCAATCTAGCTCACTCCTCACCCTTCACCCCTCCAATTAACTTCGACTGAGATAATGATGCCACAGAATCCGTGCAGCGACAGATCGGAAGGGGCGCCAGGAGTCACCAAGGGCGTCCATTTGGGCAACTGTGGGGCGAGTAGGCAGACCTTTGACCTGCTGCACGGCAATTTGCAGCGCCAAATCTCCCGAAGGCCAGACATCGGGGCGGCAGAGTGCCATCAACAGGTAGATGTTGGCAGTCCAGGCACCAATGCCAGTGAGTGAGGTCAACGCAGCATAGACCTGTTCATCAGGTGAGGTATCGAGAAGAGCGAAATCAATTTTTCCATCAAGCACGGCTTGTGCCAGGAGTCGACAATAACGCGTCTTCTGGCGGCTAAACCCGATCAGACGCAGTTGCTCATCCGATAAGGCGAGGAAGTTTAGAGGAGTCAGCGGGTTTGTGGCCAGAAGCAGCCGGTCAAAGGCGGCCTTGGCCGAGGCCAGCGAAACTTGCTGTTCCAGAATGATATAAACCAGCGTAGGAAAGCCAGTCGGCCGCGCCCAGAGCGGTGGATGACCAAAGCGCGCCACCACTTGGGCCAGGTCAGCATCTTGCGCAACCAGAAGTTTGACAGCATCGGGTAGGGTTTGTTCGGTGAGTGGGAAGGACATGGTGGGTATCGGGCGATTGGAGATTGGAGATTAAGAGATTGCATAGCGACAACGATCAATCTCCCCAATCACTTAATCGCTCAATCTCTACTTCTTTTACATTTTGAATTCTATCGTTGCTGCCAATTTTAGCATTTGTCGCATCGGATCGTAGTCGGCGTCAGTGACGGAGCAAACGAGCCACGGGAGTTGCGTAGAGTAACGATGCGCCGGCTGGCCATCGTGCATTGTAGTCAGTTCTGGCGCAGTTGAGCGCAAGGTTGATTCTAAGGTCGTCGAGGCGACCCAGGGCAACATCGGGCTTGACCGATCGGGGTTCAACCACGTTAACTGGGAGGCGATCTCAGGTGAATCGACCAGCGCTTGCTCGGAATATGGTGCTATCGATGGCGGCACAATCGGCGGTGTGTCCAGAATCATTTGAATGGAATTGCGATGGCTGCCCGATTGGATCGCCTGGTGAAAAGTAATCACCCTTCTCGCCGTTAGAAGCGAGGTAGTAGCGCATGGCTTCGTAACCAGAGAAGGAACCCACTTCGTTAAAGGCGAAACTGGCATGGTGCAAGTGAGCAAAAGTGTGAAAATTACTGTCAATGTGGACGATCAGATCGGAATAGTAGACGGGACGCTCATCATAAAGTTGGTGCCCGGAAAGACTGAGCAGCGCAATAACTCAACGGTCGGAAAGCTGGTAATCGATTACGATACACATAGGGCGCGCCACAGATCGCAGCAATCTGAATCTCACCCGCATCCAATGCCGGGCATAGCGCTGTGGCCAGTCCAAATCCGCCACAAAGTTGATTAATAACAGCTTCTCGGCCAGATAGGCCAACACGCTACTCCAAATATAATCTTGATTGGGGGCAATGCAGGAAGTGAAGAAAAGTGAAGTCAAGACTGATAATCCTGAAGGAGCTTCTGCATCCATGCTTGCGTATCAGGGTCAAAAGCTGGAGGTGGAGGTGACTGGCGATAGTCAATGGTTAGATGAGTACAATTGTTTGCGAATTTGTGCCGCCATTGCCTGATGTACGTCCGACCACTCTTCGCCTTCTAAATACGGATCCATCCCTGGGAAGGGTGATGGCATGACAAGCTCCTTGTAACTATAGTCCAAAACCGCTCCTATTTCAACGTAAAGTATAGTAGGAAAAAGAGCGAAGCTCAATTTGCCAAATGAAGCCATGAAGCCTCTGTTTTTATGATTATGGCTGATTTGGTAGCTGCTTTCGAATAATTTGTGTATAATAGTTGCAGTATGCGCTTAACTGTTCCTTCCGCCCTAATACGATATCCCTATACAGAATTTGATGCTCTAATCAAACCTCACTTGTTGCTTTCTCAAACCACTATTTTTGACTTTAGCCACCTTAATTCGAGTCAAGTAACGAGACTAGCCAGTACTGATTAATGCAAATAATACGAGAAAACCGTATTGTCGATTCTGTTTGTAGGCTTCGTTGTTTCTCGCTTCCTCTACAGCCACGGAAAATGCTTTTGTCGCACACCCAGCTAACTTACGATGAAGCGTATTTCGGAATAAAATTTTAAAGCAAGCAGGTATTCCTGTGTCGATTGGCTAAAGAACAACCGTTGTGGCTGTCAATGGCTTTGCGTATCTATGAGAGCTACTATGCCGAGTATGCAAGTGATACTTGTCATCCAATCATTACCCAGTTCATCACAGAGAAAGTCATTGCATTTTGGGTATTTGAAGTTCTCGTGAAAATCACTTTGCTCTGTGAAACCGAAAAAACACTACCGCCTCGTTCGTCCTGACGAGTTAAGCAAAGAAGACTGGCTGAAGCAGAAAAATTGACGAGTAACCGTTATGCCCAAACAGCGGAGACGCAATGAACAATCAACACAGAAGTTCTCGTCATCGGTGGTGGTTCGACCGGGACTGGCGTAGCGTGGATGCGGCGCTGCGTATGCAGACGATCCTCGTCGAGAAGCGATCTCACCCACGGTACCACTGGACGCTATCACGGCCTTGTTCATAGCGGCGGACGGTACGGTCAAAGATCCACGCAGCGCCGAAGAGTGCATCCATGAGAATCGCATCCTGCGCAAGACACACACCCATTGTATCGAAGACACCAGTGGTTTTCTTTGTGGTTACGCCCGAAGATGAAGGGACAGACTTTCTCCTGACGTTTCAAGGCTGCCTGTGCCAAGACCGGTGTGCCCTGTAGCGAAGTCCCGATCAAAGAGGCGTTACGCCGTGAACCGATGCTCAGCCCACGCATCAGCCGTGTCTTTGAGGTGCCCGACGCCACCGCCGATAGTTTTCTCGCCACCCATGCCACGGCCCAAGCGGCGACTCAGGCGGGTGCTGAAATTTTGGTCTACCACGAGGTGATTGAGTTATTGAGCACGGGCAGCGATGGGGATCGACGTGTCACTGGGGCCAAGGTGCGTAACATGGCGACGGGCGAAGAGTTCACGATTGTGGCCGACATGGTGATCAGCGCCTCGGGTGCCTGGGCGGGCAAGTTGGCCAAGTTGGTGGCTGTGCGTTAACGTGATTGCTGGCAAGGGCGTGATGGTGAAGCGATGAACTATCGCTTCTGCAACACCGTGATCAATCCTCGCCGCAAAATGCCCGCCGACGGTGACATCTTCGTCCCTATCCACGGTCGCCGTGATCGGCACGACCGATGAACGAGTGGCAGACCCGGAGTTGCTGGCGATTGAACCGTGGGAAGTCGAATTGATGCTGGAGGAAGGCGAGAAGCTCATCCCCGGTTTCAAAAAGGCACGGGTACTGCGTGCCTGGGCTGGCGTGCGTCCGCTCTATCAGGAAGGCTTCAAGGGTGCCAGCCGCGATGCAACACGTTTTTAACCTGTTTTCGATCACAAAGAGCGCGATGGTGTGGCTGGCTTTCTCACTATCACCGGCGGCAAATGGACGACCTTCCGCCTGATGGCAGAAACGACGATGGACAAAGCCTGCGAACAACTCGGCGTGACTCGCCCTTGTAAAACTGCCGAAACCACCGTTCCCGGTGGTATCTCGCCACAAGGCCATTACTGGCTGGGCCATCGCCTGCACGAAGTGGAGGAACACCATCTCCAAAGCGAATTGATCTGCGAATGTGAACTGGTCACGCGCACCATGCTCGAAAATGCCGCCGCTCACAACCCAACCCTCACCCTTGACGATTTACGGCGCGATGTGCGTCTAGGCATGGGGCCTTGTCAGGGTGGTTTCTGCACTTATCGCGCCGCAGGGATCTTGCATGAAATGGGCAAGGAAGACAAGAAGACAAGAAGACAAGAAAACGAGGTAAGCGAATGGGATGTCGCCAATATGCAATCGCCGGAACGAAACATCCTTTCCGCGATCGGCAGTCCGCAATCCGCAATTCCCATCTCTCAATCTCCCAATCTCCTCTTACGCGACTTCCTCCAGGAACGCTGGAAAGGACTCACCGCCATCCTCTGGGGGCAGCAGTTGAAGCAGGAACGATTGGACGAGCTGATCTACTTGAGCATCATGAACGCCGATCATCTGCCAGTAGATGGTGAGCCAAGTCCAATGACCCAGTTCTATGAACATAATCCAGTGGCAGAGACACATTTGAAACGAGAGAAAGAAGCCTAGATGAACGTCAAATTGCTCTTTGACCACGCTGCAAAAGACTATGACCGCACTCGCCGTCAGTACATCGCCTGCTTTGATGATTTCTACGGCACTGCGTTGGATCTGGTTCCTTACCCCGGCGATGCGGTGTTTCGCGTGTTGGATTTGGGTGCTGGCACTGGGTTACTCTCTGCACTCTTACTGACAGCTTTCCCGAATGCACAGTTGACGCTGGCGGATATTTCCACCGGCATGTTGGAGAAGGCACGCCAACGTTTTGCTGAGCGTAATGATATTACTTACCAGACGGTCGATTTTATCGAACAACCGTTGAGTGGACAGTACGATCTCGTGATTTCAGCATTGGCGCTGCATCATACGCCGCCAGAACTTTTGAAAAGTGTTTTCACAAAGGTCTATACCAGACAACCGGGCGGGTTGCTTTACCAACGCTGATCAAGCCTTGGGTACGACGCCGGACAAATATACGTTGCTTGGGAATAAAGATATCTACTTTGAACATCGTTGCCAAGTGAATCAGGTTGAAACTGCTTTGAAAAACAATGGCATCGACAATGGAAGCGATTGAAATATAAAAGGATGGCTGCAGAAGTTGCACCAAGGGTGCTACATGCTCCAGGCGAATATCCGCAACCAGATCACTGTCTAGCGTAGTACGCGCAACACCATGCAAGGTACTGGCTAATGAACCACCAATAACATAGTCAATATCAAGAGTTTCAAGAGCATCAATGACTTGTAGGGTCACATCAATGTTATCAACGGTCATAGGGTCCATAGACAGTGCTAGCAAGTTCTGGTCCAAGCAAAAGATCTGCCATGCGGCGGCGCAACTCTGCATCATCCGCATTTGGATGACGCTGTTTTAGCCCTGCCATCAACAGCATTTTCATCCGCCTATTGAGTTGCTCCATCATTTCAATTTTGCGCCAGGGGGGAGCAGCCCGCAATAATTCAATTAATTTCGCCTCTGCCTCTGGCGTTGTGTCAGAAAACAAGATAGACATATTAGCCATTGTATCGTGAGGAACTCGTCATGACAACCCCACTTACTTCTCAAACTGCAATCGAAACCATCCAACAGACACCCGTTTACCAAAGCGTTCTCGGCGGCGCAACGGATCTTCAGAGCAAGGCGATCACCGAGGGCAACATTAACCTGCTCTTCCGTGTCAACAGCGCCGCCGATCCGATTGGCAAGTCGGTGCTGGTCAAACAGGCACTCGACCATTCCTGGCGCTACCCGGACTTCAAGCTGCCGGAGAGTCGGCAAGCCATCGAGTACGGCGTATTGGCGTTGGAAGCCCGCTACTGTCCCGAACAGGCAGTCAAAGTCTACCACTACGATCAGGTGAATCACATACTCGTGCTTGAAGACCTCAACCAGCATCTGGTCATGCGCGAAGGGATGATGCAGCAGCAACGCTATCCGTTAGTCGCCAAACATGTTGGCAACTTTGCAGCCCGCACCCTCTTTTACACCTCAGACTTCTATCTCTCCTCTGCCGAAAAGAAGGCGATGGTGCCCCAATTTCTCAATCCGGTGCTCTGTAAATTGCAGGAGGATCTGGTCTTCACTCAACCCTGCATTCGCCACCCCAGCAACCGTTGGACGCCAGGACTGGAACCCCAGATCGAAGCCATCTACGCCGACGACGAGATCTACGCTGACATGCTCTTCCTCAAAGAGCAGTACATGACCAATGCCCAAGCACTGTTGCATAACGACCTACACACCGGCTCAATCATGCTCAATCAGCACGAAACCAAGATGATCGACCCCGAGTTTGCCTTCTTTGGGCCGATCGCACACGACGTCGGCTCTTATTTGGCCAACCTGGCGCTTGGCTATGCTGCACAGGAGGCACACGGCAAGGAGCCAGCCGCCCGCACTGCCTATCGTGCCTGGATTGCAGAAAGTTTTGTCGAAACCTGGAACATCTTCCACGATGAATTTATGCGACTGTGGGAAGATGAGGGAATTCAAGGGGAATGGGAGTCGAGCCGCTTCCGCAAGCGCTACATGGCTCAGTTGTTGCAAAACGTGGCTGCCTTTGGCTGTGCCGAAATGTTACGACGCCTGATCGGTCTGGCCTGGGTGCAGGATTTTACCAGCATCCCGGACCAACGTGAGCGAGCCAACGCAGAAAGCATCGGCATTAACATTGCAATCAATTGGCTCAAGCACCGCCAAGCTGTGAACAAGATCGAGGATCTGGCAGCGATGATGACAGAGGCCAAGTCGAGTTTGTGAACATGGTTGGCCTACCTGCAAACGTAACCGAGATGCTGAATCTCATCCTCACCCAGATCCAGCGCATATTGGATCAGAATTTCCTCGGCTTATATCTGCGTGGTTCCCTGGCACTGGGCGACTTTATCTCGGAGACCAGCGACATCGACCTGTTGGCCGTGACCGAGCAGCGGGTCGATGAGGCAACCTTTGCCCGTTTGGCAGAGATGCACAAACAACTTGATCAGCTTCCCCATCCCTTCGCCAAACGGATCGAAATCGCCTATATCGACGCTGCGTCACTCCGTCGTTATCAGCCTGGGCAGCGCCATCCGACCCTGGGCCAGAGCGAAAAACTGGCTTGGCGCGAACACCAAAGCAATTGGATTGTGGAACGTTGGGCCGTGCGTGAACATGGGATTCGGTTGTTCGGCCCTGATCCAAAAACGCTGATTGATCCGGTCTCTACCGAACAATGGGTCGAGGCAGTGCGCAGCCGTTTGCAGGATTGGGTCGATTGGGCCAACCAGTCCGACGATCCCGATTGGCAGTTGCCGCGCAGCCACAAAGCCTACGCCGTCGAGACAATCTGCCGCATTCTTTGCACCCTGACAACGCAGCAATTGCCTAGCAAACGTCAGGCTGTGGCGTGGGCCAAACAGACATTGCCTGACCCCTGGCGTTCCATCATCGTGCGTGCAGAGGCATGGCGTAACGATCCCACCGTAGATGCAAACTTTGCCGAAGAGGTGCGCAGATTCATCTTACGAGCACCTGCATTGGCATAAGGTGGACTCGATTAACCTTCAAACATCAACATCAGATAGGCGAAAAACAAGAGAAGGTGTACCGCTCCCAGCAAGACGTTCGTCCGAACATTAGAAAAGGTAATTGTACTGAGCGCCAATAGTAACAAAAGCAGAATCGTATTAACCGTGCTCAGCCCCAGGAAGATCGTCTTTCCCGTGATTAAACCAATGATCAAAACTGCCGGGATGGTCAGGCCAATCGTTGCCAAAACAGAGCCCAACAGGATGTTCACAGAGCGCTGTAATTGGTTATGGATGGCTGCCCGAACTGCGCTCAGCGCTTCGGGTGAAAGAATGAGGACTGCGACCAAGAAACCACTGAATGCTTCGGGTGCCCCTAAAACACGCGTACCATATTCCAGCGGTACGGCAAGCTGTTTGGCCAGGATGATCAAAGGCAGAATATAGAGCACGAGAAAAACGGCATGATACCCTATGGACTGGACTTCATGCTCGCCATGAAGCTGGTCGTCGTCATGATCAGCATGAGGCGAGATGAAGTATTCTCGGTGACGGCTGGTTTGCACAGCCAGAAAGATGCCATAGATGCTCACCGACATCAGACTGGTAAAGATGCTCTGAAACGGTGAAAGGGTAGGACCACTCGTCGTTGTGGTAAAATTCGGCAGCACCAACCCCAGAACGGCAAGCGGGATAATCAAGGCTAGATAGGCATTGGCTCCTTGCAGATTATGGGTTTGTTCATGATGCTTCAAACTGCCGAATAAGAGGGCAATCCCAGTCATTCCCCCCAACAGCGCCATCACGACCGAGAACATGGTGTCGCGTGCGACTGCAGGTTTGCCCTCGCCAGTCAGCATCACCGCAGAGATCATCATCACTTCGACGCCGATCACGGAAAGTGTTAAAATCAGCGTTCCTAAAGGCTCGCCTAAGATGATAGCCAGACTTTCTGCATGGCGCACAATCGCAAAGGCTGATAGTAAAATTACGACAAACAACAAAATCAAAACCAGAGCAAACCAGACTGGATTTGATAGATCTGCCAACCAACTCTTACCGAAGAGAAGAAACAGAACAGTTGTCACGGCGCTGGCGAGCAATGTCCACTCCTGGCGTATCATGCCAGAAGTGTGTCCTTGTTGGTCAAACGTGGTGATTTCTGTATTCATGGGCGAGAGTCTACTAGAGAAATAGGATCTGCACAAGAGCGGCAGCTTACTTTCCTGCACCGAAAAACAGCTTCCGGGAAGGCTAGCCGGATCAAATTTTATCCTCGGACGGACCCTTCCCGGAAGAGAATCAATAGGAACCAACTGTGACCAAACCCATCACCATTGTTGCCCTGGGTGGCAGCATGCGTCAACGATCTTTTACCCGCGCCGCACTGCAAACCGCCTTGTCGATTGCCGCCGCACAGGGTGCGGACACTGAACTGCTCGATGTACGGACGCTGGCTTTGCCAATGTATCAACCGGGTTTTGCGATTGCCGACTACCCTGCCGAAAGCCAAGCAGGGATTCATCAGCTTTTGAATGGCTGTCGCCGTGCTTCGGCGATGATTTGGGCCTCCCCGACTTATCACGGCACGCTCAGCGGCGTGGTAAAGAATGCGATTGACTTTATCGACTTCATGTCCAATGATACACCTTCTTATCTGGCCGGACGGGCGATCGGCTTGATCTCGGTCAACGATTCGACCACTTTCACAGCAATGATGCATTGTGTACACGAGTTGCGCGGTTGGCTGGCCCCAACCCAGGTCGAGGTCAATCGTAACGATTTCAATGAGGATCTGAGCGTGAGCAATGAGCGTGTCCAGAAGCGGCTGGCTCGCTTAGTGGATGAACTTGTAAGCTTTGCAAGGGCAAATCAGTGAATTGGCAGGCACTATTGTCTCCGCTTCTCCATTACCTTGTCACTCAGCGCCCCCCGCAAGACGGTACGTGGCGGGAATGGCAGATCCAGCCGATTGCGGGTGGCTGGAACAATCTGCTCTACCGGGCAACGGGCGAGGCAGGTGACTTGGCCATCAAGTTCACCGTGCGCGATGACCGCGACCGCGCCGGGCGTGAATACAACGCACTTTGTGCCTTACAGCAGGCTGGACTTGATCTCGCACCGCAGCCGATTCTGTTGGATCGTACCAGCTTTGCTCAGCCAGTGGTGGTGCAAAGCTGGCTGCCTGGCGAAGTCAGCGACCGCGTTCCAACCGAGGATAGAGAGTGGCAACATTGGGTGTATCACTTGCTTGCCATTCATTCGCTCACCCCGCAAAACAGTATCATTGCACTTGAGCGTGGCGTCATCACTGCCTACACGGTGCAGGAATCGTTCGCCCTCGTTGCGGAACAGCTTGCGCACATTCCCAGCGATGCGCAACCCAGCGAACTAAAGCATCGCTATCACCAAATGCAGCAAAGTAATTTCCCCACTTGGGCACCGGCTCCCAGCACCCTTTGCCGGGTAGATAGCAACCTGCTCAACTTTGTACGCCAGCCCAATCGCTGGTTGTCGGTTGATTGGGAAAACAGCGGCTGGGGCGATCCAGCCTTTGAGCTCGCTGATCTGATCACCCATGTGGCTAACCGTGCCGTACCCCAAACACGCTGGCAATGGCTGATCGACGCCTATGCCGTCCAGTCAAAGGACGCTGAACTGGTTCTGCGCATCCAAACTCACCGCAAGATTCGGCTCCTTTGGTATGCGGCCCGCCTTTACCGCTATCTCTACGAAATGCCGCGCGGCTTGGATCAGCGGTTGGCCAAGTTGCCTGAGGGCTGGCAGGCGGATATTCAGGCAAAATACGAAGCCTATCTTGAACTTTCCGCCCAGGTCTTGTAGGATTCAAGAAATCATTTCTGTCTCCTCACCATTCGACTGGCTATACCTATGAACGTAGATTTGCAGTACGCCCAACAACTCGACGCTCAAGACGAACTCGCACACTTTCGCCATCAATTTCTCATCAGCGATCCTGATCTCATCTACCTCGACGGCAACTCGTTGGGACGACTGCCCAAAGCCGCCGTCACTCACATCGACGATCTGGTCCATCGCCAATGGGGAGATCGGTTGATCCGCAGTTGGAACGAAGGCTGGTTCGAACTGCCCGAGCGCATTGGCGGCAAGATTGCGCAACTGATCGGCGCGCGGCCAAATGAGGTGATCGTAGCCGATTCGACCTCAGTCAACTTTTTCAAACTCGTCGTTACCGCCCTGCGCGCTCAGGCGGGACGTACAGAAATCATCAGCGACGCCCAGAACTTCCCCTCCGATCTATACATCGCACAAGGGGTTATTGAGTTACTGGGTAATACCCAATTACAAGTTACTCATTCCTCAGACGACATTCATGGTGCAGAGCCAGAAATTAAGCGCAAACTCAACGACAAAACTGCACTGCTCACCCTTTCACACACACTGTTCAAGAGCGGCTATGTATACGACATGGCTGAATTGACCGCCGCCGCCCATGCTGCGGGGGCCTTGGTCTTGTGGGATCTCTCTCACTCTGTGGGGGCGGTGCCGGTGGATCTCAATGGCTGCAATGTCGATCTGGCAGTGGGCTGCTCGTACAAATATTTGAACGGAGGACCGGGCGCACCTGCTTTTCTCTATATCCGCCGCGATTTGCAGGAAAAACTGAGCAATCCCATCTCCGGCTGGATGGGGCAGCGCAATCTGTTTGATCTGGCACTGCAATACACACCAACCTCTGGCCTGCGTCATTTTCTCACGGGAACTGCGCCGATCCTCTCCTTGGCACCCATTGAAGCAGGGGTTGATTTGTTGCTTGAGGCGGGCATGGAACGTCTGCGAGCAAAGTCCGTTGCACAAACTGAGTATCTGATTGGGCTGTGGGAGGCGATCTTGCAGCCTCTAGGCTTTACCTTAAACTCGCCGAGGGACGCTGCGCAACGTGGTTCGCATGTTTCGCTCGGTCATGCAGAAGGGTTGCGCATCGATCTTGCGCTGATCCATGACATGAAGGTATTGCCCGACTTTCGCCGCCCCGATAACATTCGCATCGGCATCGCGCCGATCTATACATCCTTTGTTGATATCCATACCGCCATCATGCGTATGAAGCAGGTGGTAGAAGAGAAAATTTACGAGAAGTATCCAAAAGAAGCACCGAAAGTGACATGAGGAGTGAAACGTGATCCGTGATGCGTGAAGTACAGAGGAACTCGACTCTCCGCTTGGCGATCGCCGAATGGAGACGATCAACAGTTCACGCATCACGTTTCACTCCTCACGTCTCACCATTCCGATTCTATGTAAAGGAGTAACATCTATGGTTTCCTCAATTGTCCTCATCAACTGCGAACGGGACAAGATCAACAGCGTAGCAGAACAGTTGACTGCACTGAAAGGCATTACCGAAGTTTTTTCGATCGCAGGGCGCTATGACTTGGTGGCCGTATTACGCGTTCCCGACAACGAAGCGCTCGCCGATCTGGTGACCAGCCAAATGTTGCAGGTCAACGGCATCGTTCATTCCGAAACACTGATCGCGTTCAAAGTCTACTCGCGCCACGACTTGGAGCGTATGTTTGAAATTGGGGTAGAAGGGTAATGAATTGCGAATTAAGAATTGCAAATTGCGAGTAGAGCGTGTTCGATTCGCCATTTGTTACTCGCAATTCGCAATTTACAGGAGTTACTATGGTCAATGATCAAGAAGAACTAACTAAGTATGTGGATGGGGCGGACGGTCTTTGGTGGGTGCGCGGCGGCGGCAGCGACAATCTGCGTTCATGGAATGGCATCCGCTATAAGACCGGTCTTTCGGGCAAAAACACATCGGCCAAGAATCTTTCGATGAATGTGGCTACTGTACCACCAGGCGCCATTGCCTATGCCCATATTCATGATGGTTTTGATGTTATGCTCTTTTTGCTGCAAGGCAAAGTCCGTCACGAATATGGCCCGAATTTAGAGTATGCCGTAGAACATGAGGCTGGCGACTTTATCTTTATTGAGCCAGGCGTGCCCCACGAGGTCTTTAACATCGGTGAGGAAAACGTGGTGGCAGTCGTTGCCCGTTCCGCTGCCGATGAATGGGACAAGATTGTCAACTTCCCCTCCAAGCACCGCAAGGCAGCCACAGGCAGCGAACTGTAAAAAGACAAGATGACCAGATGACAAAGGCGCAACTCAAATTAGCGGAAGACATGACATTCAGAACTCCGCACGTTAGTAAGGGGATGGATTTCCCTTACTAACGTGTGGGGTTCTGAAACTTATCCCCCATCTTGAGATGTACCCGGATGACAAGATGAAAGTAATACAAGCTTTCATCTTGTCATCCTTCATCCTGTCAAGAAACTACTTCACCACCAACGGCAGATAGACATTCCCCTCACCTTCTTGAGGTTCGTCGATTGCCGTTTGCAATGCGGGCGGACCAGCGACCAACGGTGTCGATGGCTCATCGGCAGATATCTCTGTTGCGTTACTAGCAGCAACCGAAGCAACCTCATCCGCTGTGCCAGGCGTCAAACTGATCGTGAAACGACTGTTCTTAATCGCAGAAATCTCGACTTGCAGACGTCCCGGTGACGCAGGACAATCTCCTGGCAAAGCGATGGTCTCGTCGGCATCTCCACTGTTGTCGGTAAACCCACAGAGCGCAGCATTTGGATTGGTAAAGTCATCAAAGACTGCAATGTCTACATTTCCATACTCTACATCTGCCTTCAATGTGAAGTTCTGCCCCGCAGGTACCGGAATGCGCAGAATCAACACATCGTTGCGGTGGAGATTGATCGGATCACCGCTGATAAAGCTGACCACATCAAAGGCGGGCGTGCGCGAGATGTTACCGCTGTTGTCACGTACCCAGACAAAGGCATAGACAACTCCTTGCGTAGGATCAATCTGCTTGTTCACGATGAAGGTATCGGTTGTGCCGTTCTCGGGCGCAGGAAGCGGCGTAAAGGTGCAAGACAACTCGACCCAACGGCGATTGACTGCGTCATACTTGTAGCCCACCAGACAGTAATCTTTCACCGTGCCTGGCGCTGTGTCGCTCGCCACAATCTTGACCTTGACGTTACGCGTGGTAACGAATGGATCGTTATCATTGAACGGATCGTCATCGCTGATGCGCAGGCTTGTCACCACCGGCGGTGTCGTGTCACCAGTGACAGCACGTGTGCGCACCCGTCGACTCTGTTCGTTGTTGCCTTCTCGATCTTCCGGGATTACATTTTCCGGATCGACGGAGACAGTGATCCGCACAATCGTTGGTGCATCGGTCGGTACATTCCAGGTGGCGGTCACCGTTGCCTGACCAAAGTCCTGTTTGAAGGCCGTGATCGGCAGATCGACATCCACCGCAGGCAAACCACTGTTAGTCTCAAAACGCACGGGGATTGCAGTTAAGCCTAGTTCGTTTGCCACATTAATCAGATCAGCTCGTCCTCCAAAGAGTTGCACATTGGCCCCGATCACCACTTGTGCTCCACGATTGACGACGGGAGGATCGACAAAGATGTCATGGCTGTACAGCCGCAGGTCGAAGGGTGACTTTGTATCAGCATCTAGCGATTGCAGGAAGGCAACCACCTTGGCTTGATTGGCTGCGCTGCTCAATGGATCAGACTGCCCTGAATTTAAGCCCTTGGCCCGATGATTTGCATCACTTAGCACACAGGCCAACGATTCGCAAGCACCATTGTGATAGTAAGGCTGGACGTGCCAGATGCCAAGTAGCGAGGGCGGATTGAAGCCATTGCCCTTGCCATCGTTGTTGTGATCCTTGCCGAGCGCCAGCAAGCCAACTTCGTTGACCTCTGTACCGCCGATATTGTTGCCGATGGGGTTGGCAGGTGTGCCTAATCCAAAGGAGAGAATATCGTTGAGAAAGCGTGGCAGGAATTGCGCTTGCACGGCAGTGGTAATTCCCACTTCGGTAGCAATGTCAGCAGCCGCTGGCGGCGAGACGAAGTCTTTGAAGCTGGAACTCCACTTGGAGCTGCCATGACACTTCTGACAGCCCGCCTGGAAGAAGAGCTTGCGCCCATCGTTGATGGTGGTTGAGTTCAGTGCGCCGTTGTTAGCAGCGGTGTTACCACTCATCTCATTTTGGGTTAGCAGGCCGTTGGGCGTGCGAACCGAGAAGCGCACCCACTCCTTCATTGCATCCAACGCTGGCCAAGCTGTATTGCTACCAGGCAAAGCCACTGTAAGTTGTGGACGTCCGGCATTGGGCTTTACAAAAGCATTGACCACAGCAGGTGCAGCATTGATGTCACCAGTGTCACTGATGATCAAGCCATGATTTGGATCGAGCACTGGCGGCGGACCGGCGCTAATGTTGCCCGGACCAGAGACATTACGGATATTGATCTCAAAATCTTGCACCTCGTCAAAGATGGCAGAATAGTTGAGCATCCGCTGATCATCTGGATTGTGGGGCGACCAGGTGCCGTTGAGTGGAACTGATTTACGTGGTCCAGTGGCAAAGGCCCAGATGTTGCCGTCGGTCAAGCCTGCAAAGTGACAACTGGCACAGTTTTGCCAACCCTCACTGGAAAGCCGCTCCGACTTACCCCCATTGAAGAGACCACGGGACGAAAAGAAGACCTCTTTGCCCACCAATAGTTGCTCATCCTGCGAACCAGCAAAGGGTAGGGCACTGGTTTCCACTACCTGCGTCACGCTATCACTCGACAAGTCAACCACGGAGAGGTTGCGCGAGATGTAGTTCATCACATAGGCTTTGCTGCCGCGGATGACGATGCCCAACGGATTCTTGCCAGCCTTGCGTCCCTGCGTGGCAGGATTCGCCGGATCGTTGAGGTCGATGTAGCGCGTGGTACTGACGCCATTCGTGAAGTCAAGTTTACCGCTGGCATCGACATTGAGCTTAACCAAAAGATCACTACCTGAAGAGGCTACATAGGCGTTGCCTGTTCCATTTTGGTTGGTAAAGGCAATTGCCCAGGGATTGGCAAAGAAGAGCTTCTTCTTGCCACTCTCCGGAACACGAGCACCAAGATGGGTATTGATCCCTTTGCTGGCGCTTGCATCGATGGGCGCACCTAGACCCGCATTGTCGATTACGTTGACAAACGCCTGCGTATCAACATTGAACTTGAGCGGTCCCGAGGGCGAAGCAGCAATATTAGGCAGATAAGCCTGATTGCCACGAATCACAATGCTTTGCATCTGATTCGGGTAAGCTGAGGTTGCGTCGGGGACGCCGTCTTTGTCCTTGTCAATCTTGAAGCCGGTGTCGAGTGCGCCTAAGCTCACCACAGACCCAAAGGTAAGTGGTTGATTGACGCTGGCAGGAATGTTCAGTTGGCAGACCACCCCTTCCTTGCCCAAATCATCCGCCTGCTTGCCACCGGGTTTGGTGAAGGAAAGAAAGCGGGTAACAAAGAGCCGGCTGCCATCCTGAGTGACAGCCAGGCCGCGCGGCTGAAAGTGACGGCTACGATCCGGATCATTACATTGACTATCCCCAATGTTGAAATTGGTGACAACACTGCGTGTTGCCGTGTCAATGACTGAGATGGTGTCCTGTCCACTATTGGCGACAAAGACGCGCTTTCCATCGGGTGAGGCGACGACATCCCAAGGCTCAGAACCTGTGATCAGCGTCTTTTCAACTGTACCTAAGACGCTACTGGCACTGCTGTTGCTGACTTGGATGACGGTTACGCTATTGCCTGCCGGGTTGGCAACATAGACATTGTAACTATTCGGGCTGGCATCCGTGTCGATGGCAATACTTTGCGGCTCATCACCCACAGAAAACTGTTTGACCACGCTTGGCGAGCTATCCAAGTTGCCGATGACAGTTACTTTGTCATCATCGGGATTGACAACCCAGAGCAAATTCTTATTGGCATCCAAGGCAAGTGGGCTTGAGTAGGTGGGTTGATCAAAAGCAAGTGGTGCGTCAAGCGTCTGTGAGCTATCTTCTTGTGCCCACAGCGTTGACCCAATACCCAACGCTAACGCCAAAAACAGCGTGCCGAATGTGGCAACGCTGACTGGGCGAAGGTTGAATTTTGGTTGTTGCATAGATCCTCCTTGTGAAGACTAAAACAAAAGGGTGTGGATAGAGTTTGGTAAATCGATTTTTGGTAAAGCTAGCCGGGCACTGACTGAATTCCTGTACATTGCAGATGTAGCGGACGTCCGATAAGTTAGTAATGTCAGTGTGTTCTATGTCATACCGCTATGCTAACGGACGAACGTAGCGAAAGCGTAGCGGAGTCGCTACGGTTCTCCCTAAACCCATGTACAAATTGAAACTCCGAGTTCATGTCAGTCGGGTGCCATCAGATTCTGGTCAGTGCCCGGCAACCTTGCTGCCAATGGCGCCTCATTTGGAGCGGGTGAAATCGGTCATCCCCTCTCTGTTCTTCGAAAACGAATTCGCTCATCATTCACCTCCTTTGCAACAAAAGTGATTCAAGCGCACGAGGAAGCTGGTGCGTAAGAAGAGGATAACGATTGGGGCGTTTCAAGGACGTTTGAAGAGCGTTTGCTGCGTTGTAGGCATCAATCTAGCCGGGCGGTCGATTTTTCGGATTGCAACAATTAAGATTGTCAAAAATATAATATATCATCTATGGTTTTCCTACAACCTGGTTAAAAGCTCCTTGAATGGCCTCTCACAGTCAAGAAAGACAAAAGCAAAGCGGGTCTGATATTGACACTTCGTCAGTTGCAGTGCAAAATGTGCGGACGATTGTGAATAAATGCACAGAAGGGGATTAATCATGCATATTTTTAGAAGAAACTCACACATTTTCTTATGTGTGCTTGGAGGGCTGCTTGTACTAGCGGCTTGTGGTCGATCGCGCGTGGATGAGAGTTCGTTACCGACACCGATTCCCGCGTTAAGTGTTGAGCAAATTGCTGCACCTGCTACGGCTACAGCCGAACCTGTTGCACAGGCGACTGCCACCACAGCACCCACCGAAGCGGCCACTGCCACCTCTACGGAAGAGCCGACTGTCGCTCCAACCGAAGCGATCAGCGAAACCGCCACTGTCACTAGCAGCGAAGTACAGCCTGCTTCCCCCATTGCGACACCAACCTTGGAAGCAACCCTTGAATCGACCGTTACCTCCACCGCAACAGTGAGTGCGCCTGAAGCACCAACTGCCACGCTAGAGCTCACGCCGACTGTTACGGTAGCGTTGACCTCTACTACGACTATTGAAACAACGCCAGCCGTAACGGAAACGATTACTGCCTCCTCGACGCTTGTTACCACCGCCACCGTGCCGATCACTTCGGTGCAGCCGATTACGATCGAGGGCACGCTCACCCCATCGACTACAACCACAGCAACCTCCACAACTACCTCAACCAGTGGGGAAGGTGGGATATTGCCAGCCGGATTCCTTGACAAAGTTGCCAGCGGTGATCCAGCCAATGGTCAACTTCTGACCCAAAAGAACGCCTGTATTGGCTGTCACTCTCTAGAAAAAGATGTAAAATTGGTTGGTCCCAGTTGGTACGGAGTTGCTGATCGGGCTGCTACACGGGTTCCAGGGCAGAGTGCGGAGGAGTATCTCTACACGAGCATTACCCTTCCCAACGCCTATGTGGTGGAAGGATACCAACCTGGATTAATGTTGCAAACCTATCGCCAGACCTTGAGCGATCAAGATCTAGCCGACATTATTGCTTTCCTGTTGACCTTGAAGGAGAAATGAGATGTGATGCGTGATGCGTGAATTGGATACGATCTTCATTCTGAACGTCTGCGTTGTTGAGTGGAGAGGGAAGACAATTCACGCGTCAGGTTTCACGCATTACACTTCACGTTTCACAATCTTTTGAATTGCAGTCAGCCTTTGTTAAAATAGATGTCATTCAAGTGATTTTTTTCAGTGGAGTATTCTGCTATGAAAGCAACATTGACCATGCAGGGCCAGAAGGATCCGGTCGCTGTTTTGGATGAGGTGAATGTCATCGCCTTTAATGATAATCACAAACGCAGCCCGACACGTGTTACCTATAAAAGTAAGACACTAAATGCAAGCAAGGTGATGACCGAGTTGAGCCGCGATAATCGCTTTACGCTGACGTTAGAAGATGGGCGCAGCGGCGGTGTCATTTTGCAGCATTCCAGTCTCGATTCACATGGCAATTTCGTAGGTGTCCTCCGTGTGATCGACGGCATCACAGGTTGAGTGAACTTTTTGGTGAGTCAGTACGTCTATAGAAATGCCAGCCGGATTTCTGGCTGGCATTTTTTGTTTCTAACAGGACTTTCACAATATGTCATTTCAACGAGGGCTTTTTCGAGAGAAATCTTGTATTTCTCCGTCTTGGATAAGTCCGATTTAAATGACTATCAACCTTTGTTCGATTGAATATTTCATGACAGAAACTACTTTTCCACCTCCTCCACCTACACGCTCAGCACGCAGACGACCACCCTCTTATTTCTGGGTAGGCTTTGCGATTGGCTTTGCGCTGCTAGCCTTGGCGGGCTGTGGCGGATTGGCAATGGCACTGGGATTAACTGACCTTAGTTTGGCTGAGTTGCAAGGCGTGGGTGCGGCGTGGACACCCCCAACCTTGACCACACCTGCGCCCGCAGACCAAGGAGTAGCAGCAGCTTCGGCAGAAACCACAACGAAAGGTGCGTTCCAGCCCGGCGATATTGTGCGCAACATCACCAACAGCCGAGTCAACATTCGTATGACACCAGGACACTTGGGCAAACCCGCTGGTGATATCATTTCTCAAATTGACCCGGGAGCCTCGATTAAGATTCTGGGCGAGCCAACCCTCCAGGACAATCTTACCTGGTGGCATGTGAATGTGAATGGTCTCGATGGATGGGTAGCTGAAGCTACAGCCAGTGGCGTACAAATTCTGGCGAAATGAGGTGGGCTTACGCACTTGTTGCGGGAATTTTGGTATACTTGTTCTATGACCGAACCACATGTGCCGGTTGCAAACCAAATGAATATGGATATCAAAACTTCCTCAATCGCCTCTAACTCTGAACAACAAGCTGTAAAAACCTTTGTCCCGCGTCCCGCCCAAGCCCGCATCCTTGAATATAGCGAAGGTCCGATGGGGATCAGCGCTGTTCCTGGCAGCGGCAAGACCTTTACGCTCAGTTTGTTGGCCGCCAAGTTGGTGGAGCGCTTGGCGAGTGAAGGCCAAATGGACGATCGCGAAGTGTTGGTCGTCACCTTCACGAACAGTGCAGTCGCCAACTTCCGTAGTCGAATTGGCAATTTTTTGCGCCAGGGGCGAGGCTTGCTGCCCGGAGTCGGCTACCGAGTGCGCACGTTGCATGGGTTGGCCCACGACATTGTACGTGAACGACCCGGGCTCATCGGGCTGAGTGAAGACTTTGACATCATCGATGAACGCACCGCCGCCGATATCAAGCGTGAATCAGTTCTGGCCTACCTGCGTCAGAACCCCGATGCGCTGAGCAATTTCATCGAGCCTGATTACCTGCGTAACTTCCGCAACATTGAAAAATATGTGATTGAAGACGCCATCGATATTGCCAATACGGTAATTCGAGAAGCTAAAGAACTGCGTGTCGAACCGTTCCAGCTTCAAGCTCGACTGCGCACCATTCGTGGTACCTGGCCGTTGCTTGAGTTTGGGCTGCATGTCTACGCCGACTATCAGCGCAGCCTCTTTACCCGAGGTGCCGTGGACTTTGATGATTTGATTGTCCTCGCCTTACGTGCACTCGAAGCCGATGAGAATTTCTTAACTCGATTGCAAATTCGTTGGCCTTATGTACTCGAAGATGAGGCACAGGATTCGAGCTTGCTGCAAGAGATGATGTTGCGCAAGCTGACAGCAGCACGCGGCAATTGGGTGCGCGTGGGCGATCCCAACCAAGCGATTAACACGACCTTTACCAGCGCCGATACTCGATTTTTGCAGGCCTTCATGGCCGAACACGCCGAACAAGCACGCGATTTGCCCAATTCGGGGCGTTCTGCCCTGCCGATCATTGATCTGGCGAACTACCTGATCCGCTGGTCGCCCAATCTCAACTCAGCGTTTCAACGGGAACCCGGTTTGGCGCTGGTTGAGCCTCAGATCGAGCCCACGCCATTGGGCGATCCGCAGCCAAATCCACCCGCTGGCAATCCACCCATCTATGTGTTTGAAAAGGCCCTTGCTCCCGACGAGGAGGTAAAAACGGTTGTCACCAGCCTGCAACGTTGGGTGGTGCAGAATCCCGACAAGACAGTGGCCGTACTTGCTCCGGAAAATATGCACGGCTTCCGTGTGACCGAAGCACTTGATGCAGCAGGAATTCTGTTCGATGACAGCCTGCTGCGTTCGGACAGTGCCACGCGTGCTGGGGCGCAAGCATTGGCAACGGTGATCAACTACATCAGCCAACCCCAGGTGGCGACGTTTTTGCAAGCGGTATGGGAAGAAGTCTGGTGGCCACGCAAGGGGGCAGCCTTTACCCCACAGGCCGAAGGTACAGAAGCAGCAGAAGGAGATCCGTTTAAGATTCGAAACAGCCGTGTCCCCAGTCGCAAGCTGGTTTTGCCAGAGCCGATCAAGACCTTTGGCAAGGCGCTGAGCAAATTGCGCGAGCCAGAGACCTTTCTCTTTCCCGCGGGGAATGATTGGCTGGATTCGGTCAACTGGCTGGATTCAGTCGATGGGATGCGGCCACAGGTTGAGGCATTTCGCAACGATCTGCAACGCTGGACGCGCGCAGTAATCCTGCCGATTGACGAGCTCTTGTTGACCCTGGGCAACGATCTTTTCAATGAACCAGCCGATTTGGCCTTGACTCATCACTTGGCGGTATTGCTGGCCAAATTGCAGGACGAAAATCCCAACTGGCGGCTGCCTGAGTTGGCAGGCGAGTTGGATAACATTGCCCAGAACAAGCGACGCATCCTCAACTTCAGCGATGATGGCGGCGGCTACGAGCCAAAGCCTGGCATCGTGACCGTTGCCACCATGCACGCCGCCAAGGGATTGGAGTGGGATCGAGTTTATCTGTTGGCGGTCAACAACTTTGGTTTTCCTAGCGGCAATGACGGCGATAAGTACCGTAGCGAACGCTGGTATGTACGAGAAAATCTAAATCTGGTTGCCGAAGCCCAAGCACAGGTCCGGCAATTGCAGATGGGCAACTTGGATGACTACCAGCCCGGTCGGGCGAGCCAGGAAGCACGCGTTAGTCTGGCAGCAGAACGGCTACGTTTGCTCTATGTCGGCATCACCCGTGCGCGACGCGAGCTCATTATCACCTATAACACAGGTCGCCAAGCAGAACGCGATCCCAATCGTCCAGCCTTGGCCTTTGAGGCATTGCTTCGCTATTCTACCCAAACAACAAAAGGCTAACATGAAGATAGCGAGTGGCGAGGTAATTTATGCCTACTGACTTTTGATAATCATCTTCGGGCATCGTAACCAATTCTTTTAGCTGCGGCTCGTTGAGCTATTCAACCTTTGTGCAGCCCAAAACACGCACCTACGATTTACCGATTTTGTTCGCCAAATGTCATTAGAGCACCTGCGCCATTCGTCCTTTTCATTCTATGCTGCGCATGATTTGCAGAGGCGTTTGATCAACATACACCCATCCAAATCTGGTTACCCATCGTCTGTTTCCCTTACTAATTTGTAGTTGCCCCGCAAAAATCATAGCTTACGTAAGTTAACTCCTCTAAATGGCAGCTTCAAATCTGTCTTTGCACTGAAGCCCGTAAGTTACAGAAGGGCTACACTGTTGGCAATAAGAGTAGTTAAGATTGGGTTGTATCAACGATTTGCAACGAACAAGAAATGAATGTGAATTATGATTATCAGTAGAACTCCGTTACGTGTAAGTTTCGTAGGCGGTGGGAGTGATTTACCAGCCTATTATATGCATCAACCTGGTGCCGTAGTTTCGACAGCGATTGACAAATACATCTACATTACCGTTAACAAGAAATTTGACCGCAAACTTCGTGTCAGTTATTCAGTCACCGAGATGGTTGACCACGTGTGGGAGGTCAAACACGAGTTGGTGCGCAATGGGCTGCACATGGTTGGCATCGATGGAGGCATTGAGATCACCTCGATCTCTGATATCCCCTCGCAAGGAACCGGCTTAGGTTCATCTAGCACTTACACAGTAGGTCTGCTCAATGCGCTCTATGCCTATACTGGCCAGGCAGTCGGTGCCGAGCGGCTTGCTGCCGAAGCCTGTGAAATCGAAATCAATCGCTGCGCCAAACCGATTGGCAAACAAGATCAATACATTGCAGCCTATGGCGGGATGCAATATATTCAATTTAACCCCGACGGCAGTGTTTTTGTCGACCCCATCATCTGCAAGCCAGAGACCAAACGCCTGCTCAACGAGCGCTTATTGATGCTTTACACCGGCATCACTCGTTCCACCGATGGCATCCTCAAAGAACAATCAACCAATACACACTCGGACGAGGCAAAGCGGAAAACCCTCGCTCAAATGGTTTGCATGGCGGGCGAAGCACGCGACGCGCTGCAACGCAATGACCTGGATGGCTTTGGCGATGTCCTCCATCAAAATTGGTTGCTCAAGCAAAGTCTGGCGTCGGGCATCTCCAGCGATCGGATTAACGATTGGTACGAACTAGCACGCAAACGTGGTGCGCTCGGTGGAAAAATTCTCGGCGCGGGCGGTGGTGGCTTCTTGCTACTTTACGCTCCACCGGAGCGCCATCATGCGATCAGGGCAGCGCTGCCCGAATTGCGTTCCACCTCGATCCAGTTTGAACCACAGGGCAGTAAGATTATTTATGTCGAAGAGTAACGAAGAGATGGCAGGATGACAAGATGACGAGATGACAGATCCTCTCTTATGTCATCCTGTCATCCTGCCATCTTGTCATCTTGCCCCAAAGCCGAGTATGATCAGAGCATGATCACACTTGGCCAACTCGGCTGTGGCTATTGGGGACCCAATCTGCTACGTAACTTCTTGGCTCAACCCCAATGCCGTGTGAAATGGGTAGCAGACTCGAGTGCCGAACGACGCAGCTTTATCCAATCTACCTTTCCGACTGCTACACCTATTCCCGAAATTGAAACAATCCTCGAAGATCGTGAGGTTGACGGTGTGGTGATTGCTACTCCGGCGGCCTCGCACCATGCCCTGGCAAAGGAAGCATTGAGGCGCGGCAAACACGTTTTTGTTGAAAAGCCGCTGGCAATGACCAGTGCCGAAGCCGATGAACTGGCGACGCTAGCCGGCGAAAGACAACGTATACTCTTCGCTGGTCACACCTTTCTTTATAATCCAGCCGTTCGTTACCTCAAAAAGCTGATTGACCAACAAGACTTGGGCGATATCTATTACATTACCTGTCAGCGCCTCAATTTGGGGCAGGTGCGCAATGATGTCAACGCTTGGTGGAACCTTGCCCCACACGATGTCAGTATTTTGCTCTACTTGATGAATGGGGAGTTGCCTATCTCTGTTGCAGCACAGGGTATGGATTATCTACAAAATGGCACCGAAGATGTGGTCTTTGCCACCTTGACCTGGGCCAATCGTGTAGCAGCTCATATTCATGTCAGTTGGCTTGACCCTGGCAAAGTGCGTCGAATGACCATCGTCGGTAGCCGTAAAATGGTACTCTACGACGATGTCAGCGATGACAAGCTCACAATCTACGACAAAGGCTTTGACCGGGTTCCGCGCATCGGTGAACGTATGGACTTTGACACACCGGGGGGCTTTCTGCTCAAACCCCGTGCTGGCGACATTTTGTTGCCACGCATCGATTGGGTCGAACCTTTGCGGGTTGAGGCTGCTCATTTTCTGGAATGTATCCGCACTGGAGCTACACCGTTAACTGGGCCCAAACATGGGCGAGACGTAGTTGCCGTACTCGAAGCAGGCCAGCAAGCGCTGATTAGAGGGGAAATCACGACAATCTCAAGATGAAGTAGGGGAACTGCTTGTGTGCAGGGCATCGGTGAGTGACACCCTGCACGCGATCTGAAGATTCGACTTATTTACCGGGAAATCTGGGGGAGAAAGATGCGGCTGGGTTCCGCACTTTCATCGAGCGCTAAGGGTGAATCATAGAGAATGAAGCCACCAAAGACGAGACCTGCTGGATTTGCTGCATAAGTACAACCGTTTGAACATCCCCCAAATTCACGGGGTCCACTCTTGACGCGGATGGAGATGAGATTTTCGCCTCTCACCAAGTACTTGGTGATGTCGAATGTCGCTAATGTATCTTGTGCTTGAATTGAAGTAGTAAGGTTAGTTGTGCTACCAATGATTCCTGCAACCCCTCCATTCACTCTTACTTCGGCAAAGTCATCAGCTGCGATGGAAATGCTGCCTTGCGTAGCAGGTTCTGGTAAGTTGATAACCTTGAAAAAGTAATATTCTTGCGAGTCGGCTGGCGAAGTGGTACTAATGACGCCGGGTGCCCAGATCCATTTGGCCCCCGGAATTGGAGTGAGATCCGCAGACCAACCTGAATTAGCATAACCATAGAGAGTGGCCCCATCAGGACAAGAAGCAGGTGCCTGATGGTTAAGACAGACCATTTGAGCTTTGCCATAGGCTGCAGGGACCCCTACATTCGGGTCAGAGACGGTTGCGTCCCAATCGGTACTCGATACAAATTCAATCTTGCTATAACTCATTGCGTTCGTAGGTCGAAAATAGCTGAATGTGAATAATGAAAATAATGAGATGAGGAGCAGGAATCGAACGTTGATATAGCGCATTTTTCCTCCTTGGAGTATGAAAGTAACTAAAATGAAGACGAATTACGATTTGAAGACAAGGGGATAAACATTCGTACTACAACTAGATTACCGGAATTAAGTATAACATTAAGACAACATACACGGATTATAATCTAATTTAACGAAACCTGTCAACTCAAACTAAAATCGACAGAGCGATTGCCGCTTTGATTGCTGGCCAACCTTTATTTGCGGCAAATCAGCGCAACGTTTCGAAGAAGAATGCGCCGCATATAAGGTCAATCTTCACTGAAACTGGGGCACAGATGGGCTTTCTCGATATTGAAGAAGAGTATTACGATGAGAGTTGGGAGAGAAGGCAACCTTGGTAACACCACTTGTACTCTAAATAGCCATGAATTTCAGCCCTGCTTATAGGGAAAATTCATGGCTTTTACAACCACAAGTGATCTTGTTTACCGGGAAATCTGGGGAAGAAAGATGCGACGGATCTCGGCGCTTTCGTCAAGCGCGGTTGGAGCATCATAGAGGATGAAGCCTCCAAAGACGAGACCTGCTGGATTTTCTGCATAGGTGCAACTACTCGAACATCCACCAAATTCACGGGATCCATTCTTGACTCGAATGGAGATGAGATTTTCGCCTCTCACCAAGTACTTGGTGAGGTCAAATGTCGCCAATGTGCTTTGTGCCTGGATTGCAATCGTATAGACTGTCGTGCTACCGACAATGCCTGCAACAGCGCCATTCACTCTTACTTCAGCGAAATCATCAGCTGCGATGGAAATACTGCCCTGTGTGGGCGGTTCTGGTAAATTGATAACCTTGAAAAAGTAATATTCCTGCGAATCAGCTGGCGAAGTGGTACTAATAACATCGGGTGCCCAAATCCATTTAGCTCCCGGAATCGAGGTAAGATCGGCAAGCCAACCCTCCCCAGCATAGTCATAAAAAGTTGCCCCATCAGGACAAGAAACGGGTGACTGTTGATTGAGACAGACAGCTTGTGCCTTGCCAAAAGGAACAGTTGTTCCTGCATTTTGGTCAGCGATGGCCGTGTCCCAATTGGCATCTGATACAAACTCAATCTTGCTAAAGCTCATTGCGTTTGTATATCGAAAATAGCTGAATGTGAACAACGGAAGTAATGAGATGAAGAGTAGGAATCGAACGTTACCATAGCGCATATTTTCCTCCTTGGAAGATGAGAATAGCTAGGTTGAGGATAGATTCTGGCTTGAAGGTAGAGAGGCAAAGAACGTTTTTTACGACAACAAATTACGAATAGACACACTATTTAAATATTGCACAATCTGCCTTAGAACCCAACCCTAAGAGATTGTGCAATATTTAAGTATCATCTCTATAAGAACAAATCTATCCTTAAGATAGCATACGTATATTATAGTTTCATTCAATCCAACCTGTCAATACCTACATGAAAATACCTTTTGTTGATCTGCACGCCCAATATCTGTCAATTCAAACGGAAATTGACAGAGCGATCGCCAATGTGATTGGCGATACTGCCTTTATCCGCGGCAAATATGTGCAACACTTTGAAGAAGAATACGCCGCAGCCTATGGCGTCAAACATTGCATCTCCTGCGCCAACGGCACCGATGCAATCTACATTGTCCTGCGCATGCTCGGCATCGGTGGCGGCGATGAGGTGATCACCACGGCTGGCACCTGGATTGCCACCAGTGAAACCATTACCCAAACCGGAGCCAGAGTCGTCTTTGTCGATGTGGAGGATGACTATTACTGCATCGATCCAACACAGATCGAAGCCAAAATCACGCCGCGCACCAAGGCTATCATTCCGGTTCACCTGCTTGGTCAGCCCGCACAAATAGATACCATTGCTGACATCTGTCAACGTCATGGCATCCATTTGATCGAAGATACGGCCCAGGCGCACTTTGCCACCTTGCATGGGCAAAAAGTGGGAACCTTTGGCATCGCAGCTACGTTTAGCTTCTACCCTGGCAAAAATCTGGGAGCATACGGCGATGCTGGCGCAATCCTGACCAATGACGATGCGTTGGACGAGAAATGTCGCATTTTTGCTCGCCACGGTGCCAGCCCGGTTTCCAAACATGATCATCTGATGGAAGGGATCAACAGCCGGCTCGATGGTCTGCAAGCGGCAATCCTGTCGGCCAAGCTGCCCCACATTTACGATTGGAATCGAGCCCGCTATGAACATGCCATGTATTACAACGAGTTGCTCGGCGATCATCCGCAGATCGTCACACCAAAGATTCGCCCCAATGCAACTCATGTCTTCCATGTCTACGAGGTGCGCGTCCCCAACCGCGATCAAGTTCAGGCTCGGCTCAAGGAAGCAGGCGTCGATACCTCGATCCATTACCCGATGCCGCTGCCCTTCTTACAGGCCTATCAATATCTCGGACACACGCCAGTCGATTTTCCAGTAGTCTGGAAACAACACTCAGAAATTCTTTCGCTGCCGCTCTATCCGGAAATGACCACAACACAACAAGAGTATGTGGCACAAAAACTGATTGAGGCGCTGCGGTGATAGATGGCACATTTCAGGGCAGCAGGGTGCTGATTACCGGTGGATTGGGCTTTATTGGCTCGAACTTGGCGCGGCGGCTGGTAGATTACGGTGCTCAGGTCACGCTGATCGACAGTTTGATTCCAGAGTATGGCGGCAATCTCTGCAATATTGCTGGCATTGAAGAGCAAGTGAAGGTCAATATTTCTGACGTGCGCGACGAACACTCGATGCGCTATCTGGTGCAAGGCCAGGATTTTCTCTTCAACCTGGCCGGGCAGACCAGCCATCTCGATTCGATGCACGACCCCTACACCGATCTGGATATCAACGCCCGGGCGCAGCTTTCCATTCTCGAAGCCTGTCGCAAATACAATCCCGCCATCAAAATTGTCTTTGCCAGCACACGGCAGATCTATGGCAAGCCTGACTATCTACCGGTGGATGAAAAGCACCCGCTGCGCCCAGTTGACGTCAATGGCATCAATAAGATGGCAGGAGAGTGGTATCACATTCTCTATCACAATGTCTATGGCATTCGTACCTGCTCGTTGCGCCTCACCAACACCTACGGTCCACGGATGCGTGTCAAAGATGCCAGACAGACCTTTCTGGGGATTTGGATCAAATTGCTGGTAGAAGGCAAACCCTTCGAAGTATGGGGCGGCGAACAGTTGCGCGACTTCACCTTTGTAGAGGATGCGGTCGAAGCGTTCTTGCTTGCGGCTAGCAATGCCAAGGCAGATGGCAAAGTCTACAACCTGGGCGGCGACCAGGTCATCTCGCTGCTTGATACGGCACGGTTGCTAACCGACTTTGATGACAGTGGCTTCGTCGTGCGTGAATATCCGGCCGAACGCAAAAAGATCGACATTGGTGATTATTACTCCAACGATCTGTTGATCCGCACAGAGTTAGGCTGGCAACCGCGAACGACACTAGCAGTTGGCTTGGCGCAAACCGTTGAGTATTATCGTTTTCGCTTAGGAAGCTACTTGTAATGGTTATCCAGCCGCGAAGCTCAGTTACTTCAAATTGATAAACCAATCCATTCATTATTTACTCGACTTTTGCGATAGAGAAGCAACAAAAGTCGAAGGGACAAAATAGAGAGAAATGAGGTAAGCTAGTCGTAGAGCGAAGGAGGCAACGATGCGCTTACCAATCGTAGACTATCCCGAGATCGTGCGAAAGAACCTGTGCGAATTTGAAGAGGTGTTTCACACGCCCGAACAAAAGAAACATTTTTGTGAATACGTAACCGGATTGATCGCAGGTGACGAAGCAACGGTGAAAGCGATCAATGGATTATTTTTGGACAAGAATGACCAAAGTGCACTCAACAAGTTCATCGTGCAAGCAGAATGGGATGAACAAGGCTTGAACAAGAAGCGTGTTGAGTGGGAACTGAGCCGACTGAAACGGCGTCCACTGAGTGCCGAAGCTGGACGGTTGATTCTGGATGACACACTGGCACATCATACCCACTGTCAGATGGAAGGATTGGCGTATTTGTATGACCACAGCCTTGGCTATAATGTCTGGGCACATGATGTGGTCACCAGCTACTATGTCAATCGCAGTGATCAGTTTCCCGTCGACCTCCGCTTGTATCGTCAGTTTCGTGCCATCTATGAAAAACAAGCGCTGGTTAAAGTGTCACAAGCCATACAAAAGGAAGCGAGCGTAGCGCACTACCGCGACTATCTGGCAAACCTGCTCAGTTATCACTATCGTCAACAAGCCTTTCGCACCAAGACTGAGTTAAGTGCAGAACTGGTGCAACAAGCGATTGCCTATCAGTTACCATTCGAGGTCGTCCTCTTTGATAGTTGGTTTCTGCGCTGGTCACTGGTCGAGCCGATTCAAACAGCAGGTAAAGACTGGATCGGGGGATGTCCTAAAGACCGCAAGGTGCTCTTCCAGAACCAATGGATGCAGTTGCAGGAATACATTCGCACGATTCCTGCCGAGGCGTACCATCCTTACTCTGTGGGTGACCATTGCTACTGGGTCTTCACCAAAGTCGTACCGATGCAAGCCCTCGATCGGCAACGGGTACGTATCCTTGCCAGTTATCAAGACCACTTGACGCTGGACAAGACGCCTAATTTCTATGCCACCAACCGCAAGGATTGGGAGCCACTACACATTCTACAGACTTATGCTGACCGCTGGCCAACCGAGACCTTCAATGAGGACGTCAAGGAGCAGCTTGGCTTTGAAGATTATCAGCTCCACCAAGTGCGTAGTATCAGACGACACTGGTACCTTTCCTGGGTAGCGTATTCTCTTCTCAGTGACCAAGCACCACCCGGTCGCTCGCGTTGGCGGTTCAAAGACCATTTCCAATCAACTGGTCAACGGTGCCAAGCGGTTGTCAATGAATTACTGGCTTTACTTGTTCACTGGATTGCTCAGCAACTACATTCAGGAGGTTCACCTGACTCCATTCTAGCCGCTTTGTTGCAATAACCTGATTCCCCCGGTTTGTTCTCGCCGAGCAGAGCAAACTTCTGGTCGGCTTATTCGATTTCTTTTTCATTTTTTACTTCTTGTTCTCAGTTTTGCTTTTTACCTCTACTCATCGCAAAAGTCGAGTAATTATAGTCGAAAAATAGACGAAAGGACAACCATAACGAACCAGCTAATTTTGAGATTGCTGGTGAAATCCCAGTCGTTGAGGCGACTTTTCGTTGTCAGCAGCCGATTTCAATCGGGCTTCAAGAGGTAGCGGCAGCAGGTCGATAGTCGCGCAGCAACTTTACCCAGGGTAAGCTGCCGTTGACTGCCAGGTGCAAACGACGGTCGGCAGTCCACACTTCGCAATGAAACAAATCGCCGACCGCCAAATAGTATGAATCATAAACTGTGGGCCGGTTGAAGCGTTGTGCAAAGTACCACGCACGTTCCAATATTTCACTTGGGTGATGAAGGTGAATACCAAATGCCTGAAAGGTTTCAAACGCAATCTGCGCCTCTATTGCTAGCAGATCGC
>JAXLWB010000043.1:0-85819 GCA_046328715.1 Caldilineaceae bacterium
TCCGGTGAATTGAGAAAGATCAGCGGCCCGATAAACTCGTTCCAATGTTGCAAGAAGGAAAAGATCGCCACCGTGGCCAACGCTGGACCGGAAAGCGGCAACACAATGCTCCAAAAGATGCGGAACGAACTGGCACCGTCCAACTTGGCTGCTTCATCCAGGTCGCGCGGAATGCTGAGAAAGAATTGGCGCAACAGGAAGATGAAAAAGGCCCCACCGCCGAAATAAGAGGGCAGAATCAGTGGCCAATAGGTGTTGATCATCTTGAAGTAGCGGAAGAGCAAGAAGGTGGGCACAATCGTCACTTGCCAGGGCAGCATCATCGTGCTAAGGACGAGAAAGAAGAGCCACTCTCGCCCCGGAAAGCGGAAGCGCGAAAAGCCAAAGGCGACCACAGCGGAGGACAAAATTTGGCCGATCATGGCCAGCGCTGTCACATAGACCGTGTTCCAGATAAAGCGGCCAAAGGGTGCCAACAGGAAAACGTCGGTGTAGTTCTCCCAACGCAGCCGCTCGGGAAAGATTTTTGGTGGGAAGACGATGATCTCGGCTGCGGATTTGAAGGAACTGCTGACCGTCCAGAAAAAAGGCAGGCTAAAGGCGACTGCCGCCAGGATTGCGACAGCATAGAGGAGAATCTGATTCAGCAGCTTACGAGAACTCATAGTAGACCCAGCGATCTGAAAGTTTGATCTGCAAATAGGAGAGAATAAAGATGATCAAAAAGAAGAACCAGGCCAAGGCCGAGGCATAGCCCATTTGGAAGTAGCTGAAGGCGTTGTAGTAGAGATGCAGCATGAAGAACCATGTACCATAGTTCGGCCCGCCTTCGGTCATGATGTAGGCGAGCGAAAAGACGCCGAAGCTGCCGATCACGCCCAGGATGGTGTTGAAGAGGATCACTGGCGAGATCATCGGAATGGTGATATTCCAAAAGCGACCCCAACCACCAGCACCATCCAACTCAGCCGATTCGTAGATCTCTTTGGGCACCCCTTGCAGACCGGCCAGGAAGATGATCATACGTCCACCGCCCACACTCGACCAGAGCGAAACCAAAATGATCGAGGGAATCGACCACTGTCGATCCACCAGCCAGCCTGGCCCATTGATGCCGATAAACGAGAGCAAGTAGTTGGCCAATCCCAGCCGTGGCTGAAAGATCCACATCCAGAGCAGCGCCAACGAGACCACCGGCGTCAGCGAGGGCAGATAGAAGAGCGCCCGCAACACCGCCTTGCCGCGCAGATTTTGGTTGAGCAGCACGGCAGCCAGCAAGGAAAGGAAAATCCCCAGCACCACCGAGACAATTGAAAAGTAGGCAGTGCGCCCTAACGAAGGCCAGAAAAGTTTATCGTTGAAAAAGGCTTCCTGGTAATTCTGTAGCCCGACCCAACTTGGCGTGCCGCCGATCTTGTAGGTGGTCAGGCTGAGATAAAAGGAGGCAATGATCGGCCCCAACGAAAAAATGAGAAACCCGATCAGCCACGGGCTAATCCACAGATAGCCTTCCAGTGCCTCACGTCGTTGCAATGGCGATTGCCACCATGATTTCTTTTGCATAAATTTGAAATACGAGATACGAAATACGAGACACGAAATACAAGATGTGATCCGACATCTCGTATTTCGTATCTCGTATTTCGTAATTCTCTTACGGCTTTGGCTTGCTCATGATGTCTTGAATCTGGGTCGAGACGTTGCCGATAAAGCCTTCGGTTGGCTTCTCTTCGCCGGTCCACAGTGGCTGCATCAACTGCGCCAGGGCTGCTTCGGCTTCCGATTGGCGCCAGTTGGCTGTGATACGGCTGGCCTGGGCATTGTCCATTACTTCCTTGAAGACCACGCGGAAGGGGAAGGCGAGCAGTTCTTCCGAGCCATAGACATCGGGGCGTCCACCCACGGTGCCGCCGATCAATCCAAGTTGGATACCGCTGTCTTTGCTACAAAGATACTGTACCCATTGGAAGGCTTCATTGGGGTGTTGGGTCGCTGTGGTGACACACTGCGCATCCACTTCATAGTCCGAACCACCGACGCCGCCGGGTCCGACTGCGTTGGGCGCCACCATCCACTTGAACTTGTCGCCGATCGTGCTGGCTGTCACCGAAACGGACGATCCACCCTGATAGGTGGCAAGCCCGCCCGCTGCCCACATATCGTTCGGTGCGCCGACAATTTGGTCGGGCAGTGGTGAGACTTTGTGGGTGTGGTGCAGATCGTAGAGCCAAGTCACGGCTTGCATGGCTTTGGGTGAGGTGATCTGGAAGGTTGTGCCATCTTCGCTGACCAGTTGGTCACCAAAGGCGCGCACGAGTGTCACCATGGTCTTCCAGATATTGGGGATGCCAGGATAGAAGCCGTAGACCGGCGGGTTGGCATCGGATTTATTGAGGGCCTTGGCTGCTTCGACATGCTGATCCTGCGTCCAGCCCGATTTCGGCAGCTCAAGCCCTGCTTCCTCGAAGAGCGATTGATTGAAGTAGACAAAGGCTAAGCCAGGGTGTGACTTGAAGGGCAAACCGAGCAATTTGCCATCGACCGTGATACCTTTGAGACAGCCTTCATACCATTGTTTGAGATCGACGTTATTGCTGGCGACCAGATCATCTACGGCCTGAATTGTGTTCTGGGCATAGGCAAATTGAATGGTTGCTCCACCGAGTGCGCTCCAAACCACATCGCCCAGGGTGCCGCCAGCTACCATCGTCGAAATTTTGGCATTGTATTCAGCGCCGGGGAAGGATTCTTTCACGACCTCAATATTAGGATTCTCGGCCATGAACTTGGGGATCTGCATGTCATAGAGCGTATCTTCCTGCTGGCCGATGCGGGCATGCATGCGCAGAGAAATCTTCTCGCTTGAGGGCGCAGCAGCGGCAGAGTCACCACTGCTGGCAGCGGGTGCCGCTGGGTTGACGGGTGCGCAGGCGGCTAAGGCCACACCCATCGCCACCATCGACGACGTGCGCAAAAAGGCACGTCGAGAGAGCTTATGACTGTCGTTCATTGGGAGTTCTCCTTCGGTTCTTCAACGAATTGGAATTGGTCAACTACAGCTATTCAGTTGTTACAAAACGGCTGGAACAAAAAAGACAGGTAAAGTGATGCTTTGCACTCGGTTACAATCTCTAGCAACAAAAAATTACCAAGTGGCAAGCGCTATCATAAAACTTGGGCATGCGAAACTTGCGTGGATAGTATCACAGAGCTTACATGCTTGTCAAAGAGCTTTTGCACTGGTATACCACCACTTACGATAAATCGCAACTTAAGAAACAAAGACCATATCGCCGTTTTCCATACCCATCATGCGCTCCGATGCTTCAGAAGTGCTATCCGCTTGCGCCTCAACGGCTGCACACGGTGTGCCAAATTTGGGCTGCGCATAGTCAAGATGAGTGCGGCCGCGGGCGAGAATGTGCAGATAGTTGGCCGAAGCTCCTTCCCATGAGTTGCCATGATTCCACGGCACCCAAGAGCGAGCATTGCAATAGTGGGAGACAAACGAACGTCGCATCCGGTCGCGGGTGTGGTTGGGATAAGAGCGATGGAGTAGGTGGCTATGAAAGAAGATGACGTCGCCTGGTTCGACAATGCAGGGGATGGGGTCAGGATAGCGGCGGGCCACTTTGGTCAATGTGTTGGCTTCATCATCCAGCGAACTGACCTGTTCGACAAGGCCTAAATCTTCAAACGACTCTTCGGCGTAAAGATGGTCACGACCCAGCGTCGGGTAGATCGGCTCGGTGTGCGACCCTGGCGTGACATAGAGACAGCCATTCGCCTCGTCTGCTGCATCGAGTGCGATCCAGACGCCGATCAAGGTTTCGGGGTAGGTAGTAATGTAATAGGCATCCTGGTGCCAACCCTGACCCCCACGTCCTGGCGGATTGAGGAAGAGCATCGTCTGTAGCGCCATGACATCCGGCCCGATCAAGGCTTGTAAAACATCAAGTACGGATGGATAGAGCAAATAGCGCTCTGGAACCTCGAACTGACGATGGAGCATGTGAATGCGACTAAAGCGGCTGTAGAGATCTTGCGGCTGCTGGCTGGCCGGTGGCGGCACGCCAGGAATCTCAATCTCGCCATGTAATAACCCTGTGGCAAATTGTTTCATCACATCCACATCCGCCTGCGTCACCAGATTGCGTACAATCAAATAACCATTGCGCCAGTACGATTTGTACTCGTCTACCTTGACGCGGTAGGCGGACAGATTGCTGCTTTTGTTTACATTGCCGTTCTGTATCATTGTTCCTCCTATTGATTGACAAGGTGATAAGGTGATACTGCTGGCGAAATCACTGTCCGATTAAAATCGGCTGCTGACACCGAGAAGTGCCCTCAGGCACTGGATTTATTTTCCCAGTCGCTGAGGCGACTTCTCGGTGTCAGCAGGGGAATTCATTCCCATTTTTGAATTCGCCAGCAGTATCACAGGGTGACAGAGTCACAAGGTGAAATGTAGCTCTGTCTAACGATCACTTCGGACGAGTCTACCACCTTGTCACCCCGTCACGCTTTACCCCCACGCTACATATCCACCACACACCGGAATGCATTGCCCGGTGACATAATCCGAGAGATCGGTTACCAGAAACTCGACCACTTTGGCTGCTTCCTCTGGGGTGCCCACGCGACCTAATGGAATTTGGCTGGTGAGGTCGTCACCAGCTTTGTTCCAGTAGCGCACGGTACGTGAGGAGGCAATGAAGCCTGGCGCAATCGAGTTGACGTTGATCCCATAGGGACCCAACTCGGCGGCCAGGATGCGGGTGTAGTGGGCGACGCCTGCCTTGGCCAATTTGTAGGGCATACCACCGCCGTTACGTCCGCTCCACAAGCCAGCCTGCGAAGCGACATTCACGATCTTGCCCGAGTGCTGCTCCTTCATCGTGCGGCTGGCGGCTTGGCAGCAGTAGATGGCGCTGTTGAGGTTGATGTCCATGATGAATTGCAGCCGCTCTGGCGTGGCATTGGCGGCACTGTCATCCACTCCTTCGCCGCGTAGGTTGCCGCCTGCGTTGTTGACCAGAATGTCGATGCGTCCAAAGTGGCCGAGGATTTCCTCAAACATCCCTTCGACGGCGTCTCTGTTGCTCACGTCGGCTTGAACACCGAGCGAGCGACGCCCTAAGGCTTCGATCTCGCCCATCACTGTAGGCGCACTGAGCGGTTCTTCGAACTCTTGCGCCGCCTGTAGATTCACATCGTTGATCACCACATCGGCACCCAAACGTGCCAGATGCAGCGCGTAGGCTCGACCCAGTCCACGGGCAGAGCCTGTGACTAAAGCAACCTTGCCGGAGAGTTTCATCGGTTTCCTCGCAATGGAAGTTAAGTATGGAACGGTAAAATGGACAATGCTAGAGAGGCAACACGCAAATGAAGCCTGCGATGGACGGGCATCCGCTTTGCTGCGTGTAACGCAGCGTGAAAGTGGTGGCTCTGCGGCTCAGTTGCGCTACGCCAGGCAGGTGTGACGGGTGTGGCGGGCGGCGAAACTGGTTGTTGGCGTATGCTATTCTGGCCGCTGGCGTTGAGTGTTAATGCATGTTTGCCCTTCATCGCTTCAGTCAAGCTCGAAGCATCACTGAGTTGATAAGGCGTTTCAGGGATCGCATCAAACCAGTAGTTCGGTTCCCAATGCCTTACAGGTAAAGGGAGATTGCTGACCCCATAGGCCTGTAGCACATCGTAGGTGTCATCCATGCAGTTTCTGCCGATGGCTTCATAGGCCTGCTTGCTAACCCAATTGACAACGCCTTGCGCTGTGAATGGATCGGCCTGTTCAACTTCGATGATTTTCACCTCATCATAGTGTCGCTCGAACATGGGCGCAATCGGATTATCGGTTGTCAACCGCCAGAAGCCCATGTGAGATGCATCGGTGATAAGACCGCCGTGATGGTTCTCAACCGAGCCGACACTGAAGATTCCTTCACCCTGCGCAAATGCCCAACCGACATGGCCGATGTGGTAGGCGGCACTGCGACGTACAAAAACCATTGCCTGATAATTCATAATACAGATCTTAGGCTGAATTGGTTGGAGTTGGCAACTGCTGGATTACGGGGAGGGGCGTTATAGATGTCGCTGTTGCGGGTAGCATCAAAGCCATCCCAGGGCCAACCACAACCGAAAGTGCACGCGCTACAATCTCAATCTCCCAGGTGTAGCGCTGTTCTAGAATATCCAGGTCGGCGTTGATCGCCAGCGGTGCATTGCCAGTAATGCGCACTCGTTGCGCCCGACGCACCTGCACGCGTGGTTCGTTCACCCGTCCGCCCTTGGAAATGCCAAAGAAGTAGCGTGTCAGATCGATCAACTCCATACCGTCGTAGATCGCAACGTCAAATAACCCGTCGTCGCACTTGGCTTCGGGCGCAATCAGCATATTGTTGCCAAACAGCGGTGCATTGGAGATCGTTACCAGATGCGTTTTGGCCTCGTGCGGCATTGCCTCGTCATCGTATTGGATCTTGAGCTCAACCGAGGTAAAGGCAAAAAACTCACCCAATTTGCTAAAGGCATCCGCCCAACGCCCTTTTTCCGCATCTTCGCCAATCGGAGCTGCTACGGCGCTAATTCCGATGCCTGCCGTTTCTAGAAAATAGCCTTTGAAAGAATTGTCAGGCGTAATCACTCGCCCTACGTCAATGCGCCTTGTGAGGCCAATCGCCAACAAGCGTGCGGCATCTTCCAACCCCAAAGGAATGCCCAGCCCGCGAGCCAGGTTATTCATGGTGCCAAGGGGCAAAATACCCAATGTTGCCGGCGTATGGATCAGCGCAGTCGCGATTTCCTCAATGGTACCGTCACCGCCAGCGGCAATAATCAAATGGTTGCCTTGCTCGACCGCATTAAGTGCCAACTGGCGCGCGCCGATCTCAGGCGTGGTCAACTTCAACTGCGGCATGAGACCAACCGAGCGCAGGGCTAGAACGACCTGATCGATGCTATAGACATTGTCGACAAAGTTCTTTGCCGCTGGGTTCAGAATCAAGCATAGCCCAGGAGTTGTTTCTTGCTGCGGTGCAACCAAAGATTTAGATGGTTGCACGTGAGTCATCTGCTGGCGCACCAGACCGGCTAGTTCATCCTCTGTAGCAAGCAGTTTTTGCTGCGCAGCGATGAATAGGTCTTGTATTTCTTCAGCTTGGTGTAACTGCTCAGCATACCTGGTTCGGATTGCACTCAGTTGATTGGACAGCGCAGCGGTGGTGGGTGGTGTCGTCTCATCCATTCTGAACTCTTTCAACACTGCTACTTCATGCTTGCTCTTGTATAGTTCATTAGGTGGGCGTGCGTGCCCTGATTGAAGGGGCTGTTGCTGTCATCGCTGGGGGGGCGACGCTGGCGATAGCGGGCGTCGGGGAGCATCTCCCACGCCTGCCGATAGTCGCTCAGTTGGGTCTGCAGGATGTAGTAGAGTTGCTCTTGCAAGCGAGGATCTTCGATCGGCACAATGGCTTCAACCCGGTTGCTGAGGTTGCGGCGCATCCAATCGGCACTGCCGATATAGTACTTGGGCATACTCATCTCGTTCTGCTCGGAGTAGTTCTCAAAGTACCAAACGCGTGAATGCTCCAGGAAGCGCCCAATCACACTGATCACACGCACATTCTCGCTGACGCCAGGAATGCCTGGGCGAATGCGGCAGTTGCCACGCACGATCAGGTCGATCTTGACACCCGCTTGCGAGGCTTCGTAGAGTTTGCGCGTCATGGCTGGGTCATCCATGCCATTCATCTTGGCAATGATGCGGGCGGGATTGCCATTTTGGGCGTTCTTTATTTCGGCGTCGATCAGCGCTTCAAACGTCGAGCGGGCGTTGACCGGGGCGACCAGTAACTTGCGATAGTGGTTTTGGCGGCTATAGCCGGTGAGATAGTTAAAGAGATCCATCAGATCGGAGGCAATCTCCGAGTTGCAGCTAAAGAAGCCGAGATCGGTGTAGACGTTCGATGTCTTCGAGTTGTAATTGCCAGTGCCGATGTGGAAGTAGGGGCGCAGTCCGTCATCCTCCTGCCGGATGACGAGCGAAATCTTGGTATGAGTCTTGAGCCCGACCAGGCCATAGGCGACGTGACAACCGGCGGCTTCCAACTTGTGGGCCCAGTTAATGTTCTGCGCCTCGTCAAAGCGCGCTTTGACCTCGACCAGCACCGCCACCTGTTTGCCATTTTCAGCCGCTTCGATCAAGGCTGCCACCACGGCTGAATCTGAACTGGTGCGGTACAGAGTCTGTTTGATGGCCAAGACCTGCGGGTCGCGGGCGGCAGCTTCGATAAATTGTTGCGTGGTTGTGGCGAAGCTGTGGTAGGGGTGATGAACCAGAATCTCATTATGACGAATGGCCGTAAAAATATCACCGGGACGGGAGCGGCTGTCAAAACCGGCAAAACGAGGCGGCGTCATCGGCGTCCACGGCTCAAATTTGAGAAAGGGCAGATTGACATCGGCCAGCGGAAAGAGATCGGTGAGGCGCATCGGTCCCTGAATGGGATAAATATCGTCTGCCTCCAGCTCCATCTCCTCGGCCAAAAGTGAGAGCATCTGTTCAGGCATCGAGGCATCCACCTCCAGGCGAACCACAGGAGCAACGCGTCGTTCGCGCAATTCGCCATTGATCATCTCCAGCAGGTCGTCGGCTTCTTCTTCGTTACGGGCAATGTCGGCATTGCGTGTGACCCGGAAAGTATAGGCCGAGACAATATCCATGCCCGGATAGAGCCGATGTAGGTTGGCCGTAATGATCTGCTCTAGCGGCACAAATTGGCGTGGGTGATCAACTTGTACCCAGCGGGGTCGATTGGTCGGCACCTTGAGGCGTGAAACGAGCATTTCATCGCTGGTCGGATCGTGCAACATGACCCCCAAGCTGAGACTGAGATTGCTGATAAAGGGAAAGGGATGACCGGGATCGATGGCCAGCGGTGTGAGGATCGGGTAAATGTCGCGCAAGAAGTAGGCTTGCAGGCGTTCCTGTTGTTCGGTGGAGAGTTCGGCGTAGTTGAAGAGCCTCATGCCATGTTCAGTCAGGGCGGGCAGCAGTTGTGTACGCAGACATTCGCTTTGCGCCTCGACCATCATGCGTGCGGCCTGGCCAATTAACTGAAGTTTGCGATCGGGTGCCCAGCCTTCGAGCGCCAGGTTGGCCAACCCTGCCATCTTTTGTCGTTTGAGCCCGCCGACCCGTTTGCTAAAGAACTCATCGAGATTATTGGCCGTGATCGCAATAAAGCGTAGCCGCTCCAGCAACGGATTCCGTGGGTCAAAGGCTTCGCTCAGTACCCGCCAATTGAAGTCAAGCCAACTCAGTTCGTAATTGTAGATCGACTCGGCGCTACTCAGTACCTCCAACGATAGGGTTTCCAGTGCTTGCGGGGTCGTATAGACCCGCTTGGGTGGCGCAATTCGCTCGCTTGGAAGCGCAAACTTGGTTGCTGGCTCCCCTCCGCTTGTGATTGCGTCGGCATGTCCATTTAGGTGGAGTGCGGTTGGGGTGATTGCGATGGTCCCATTTCGTCGTTGGGTTCGGATCTTTGTAGCCATAAGATAGTACGATGATGTGAAGACTTGGTATCTATAAACATCTTCCGGGAAGGGTACATTGCTATAGTTCTTCTTGTGCAAGAGCCTTCCCGGGAGAGAATCGCCTGATGCCGCATATTGTAGCCCAAACCAAGGATGCTGTCTATGTCGTTTAATCAATCGTTGACAAAACTGAAAGCTTTATTAGGGAAGCAGGGTAACTTCCCAATCAACCGGCAATAGAGTAAGATTGCAAATCGGGAGCTACTATGCTTCGGCCAGGTCATAGCTCGTGTGAGTTTGACACAGATCGTTTGGGAGCGAGCGGCAATTGCGGTCCAGATGCACTCGGCGCTGAGTTGCATCTGCCAATAACCTGGTAAGACCCTGATTGGTAAAGTAGTATAATCTTTTCTTGTAAATACGCAACAGTCTTACACAGGTAAGACTGTCAACTGATAGACACATGTTTAAACCTGCACAGTCTACCTTGGAATCGAACTCTTGGAGAATATGTAAGGTTTGCGTGTCATTTTGATTAGGGAACGAACTTATGGTTGACGTCATCGCTTTAGTCATACTCTTCTTATTCTTGGGCGGGCTGCTCTTTCTTGCCAATATGGCGGATGCACAACGTGAAAACGGCGAATCGGGCAGAGGTTGGGCAGCAGCCTGTTATGCTGTGTTGGCGTTGATCTATGTCGTGTCTCTGTTTGGCGGTGCGTTGGTTTGGATTGGTGTGGCAGCTATGAAAGCCAATCCCGATCTGGCCAAACAGGTTCTAAACTCCAGTCAAGTCAACCCGTTGGAGGCAATGGAGAACCCGGCGCTCTTTGGCTTGGGCCTGGCTGTGCCTTCATTTTTTGGTTTGTTGCTCTTACTGCCACCGATACGCCGCCTGTTTTCGTTCTTCACCAATATCGATCCTCGCAGCTCGGTGCATGCGCTGTCGCTTTCGTTGAGTATGTTGGTGATTATTCAGATTGTGGTGTTGCTTGGGATGGGAATGGGGAATCTTGCGGAGGCGGCGAGCCAGACCAATTCCTCCGCGGGGTCGCAGTTGATTACACTGTGGGTTCAGCAACTCTGCACGGCAGCGCTCGGTTTTGTCGGCGTCGGTTTCCTGGTGCGTCGCAATTGGTCCGAAACATTGGAACGGTTGGGGTTAGTCATCCCGACGTTTCGTCAGGTGAGTTTGGCGATTGGGGCGGCCTTTGTTCTTGTCATTGTGGTAATTGTGGTCGGGGCGATCAGCGACCAAACTGGTTTTGGGGTCGACAAGGACGTGGAGAAATTGACCGAGCAGTTGATGGGGGCCCTCTTTGAATCGCCGTGGGGCATTCTCACCGCTGGGTTGTCGGCAGCTCTGGGCGAGGAAATCCTGATTCGCGGTGCACTCCAGCCACGTTTTGGTATCCTACTGGCGACGATCGTCTTCGCCTTATTGCACAGTCAGTACGGGCTAAGCCTTTCAACCTTGATCGTCTTCATTGTCGGCCTGATCCTGGGCATCATCCGCCAGCGCGAAAACACCAGCACTTCCATGATCGTCCACGCCCTCTACAATATGACGCTCTCCACCTTGACCTACCTCGGTGTCAATTTTCTGAATCAGTGAAAGAATTGCGAGTGACGAATTGCGAATTGACTCGCCACTCGCCACCCGCCTTCCACTACCCGTCACTTGCTAAATATTCGTGGTAGAGCTTGACCGCATTGCCTGCCGGGTCGAGATAGTAGTCGTCTGGGCTGTAGGGCAAGGTTACGCTCCGTTTAGGTGATTCCAAAACCGTGGGCTTGCTGGCGGCAAACTTCTTGATCACATCGGCATGGGGCTTCAACGAACCATCGGGACGTACCAGGCCAAAGAATCGTTCGTGCTTCGATTCGCTGCATGGTGGTTTGTCCCACAGTGCCTCGACATAGTCAGCGAAGCACCAGGTCATGGCACCGGTAGCGCCCACTTCTACCAGTTTGGGCAACACGGCGGCGATGTACTCGGCAAAATCCTCTTCGCTGGCCATAAACTGTGTACGTGGTCGCCCGTAGGCTGTCCACTCCCAGGTGTAAGATTTCTCTCCTGGTGCGGCGGTGCAGCCTCCAAATTCTTCCATCAGTGTGGGTTTGCCGCTCAATGCAGTGACCAGGGCGCAGGTGTAGGGAACCAGATCCGGGTCAAGCGGATGGCGCGACCAAGGCAAATACATTGGGTAGGCGTGCATCACAGCAACATCGGTTTCGCCGTAGACATCATGGACGCGCAGGTTGTTGTTTTCGAGCAGGCTGGCCACATGCAGACCGCAAGTAACTGGGTGCTGCGCATCGATCGCCTTGATCAACTGAGTGTGATTGCGCACCCAAGCACGACCTTCGCTTGCTGTATCGGGCCAGGCAAAAAGGTCAGGCTCGTTGCCCAAATTCCACATGCCGATGGCCGGGTGCGAGCGAAAAGTGCTGACGACTGTGCGCAACAGCAGTTGTTCTGCGGCAATCGCCTCGGCATCGCTGAAGGGATTGCGGTAGCCGCGTGTGACGATCTGCCCACCGCTGACCAACTGCTGCACCCGCTTGTTGAGTTGGTTGCCACTCAAGAGCCAGCTAGGTGACCAGTTGGGACCGCTCATATGCCCGGTGAAGAAGGTGACATCCAACTTCAAGCCATATTTCTGCGCAGTTTCACAAACCGTTTCAAAATTGCGCATGCAAGCGGGTGAAACCTGATCTGGTGCCGGTTGCCAGTCATCCCAGAGCAAGAAGACCCGCACCAGGTGGAGTCCCAGTTCGCTGAGCAGAGCGAACTCTTCGTCGACTTCAGTTGCGTCAAAATCCGACCACCAATACATGGCCTTGCGTCGTGGCCAATAATTCACGCCGAGTGTAAAAGGTTGAGACATAGAAACTCCTATGAAAAGGGGGCGGGGTGCATGTACCCTTCATGCCCCAAGGATTGATTGGTTTATCGTGTAACGTACGTTATTAACTTTAGCAACGACTCCTCATCTCCATGATTGCCTGCCTTGAGGATGAACTGACGAGCGGTACCCTGTGCATCGACGCCAACGCTGAGTGGCATGCCCGGCTGACACTCGTCGATCACATCCAACTGCTGGATGCCCAACTGCGCCATTGTCAATTGTGCCGTGTCACCGCCGACCAGAATCAAGGTTTGCGGCTGGCGCTGCTCAATCAGGCGGTAGGCAGCACTGACTAACAAATTGGCCATTTGCCGTGCGATTTGGCCTTCGACTGCAATTGTTCGGTCTGGCTTAGGTAGGTGCAACAGCAAATTCGCTTCTTTTTCAATCCTTGCCCATGAGGCAAGTTCAGCATCCGTCATGTCTGGCCGCATTGTGACGATCTGTGCCGCTTGCTGGCGTTCAACCGTGGCAATCTGACGGTGCGCCATTTCGCTAGCGCTGCCGACAATGATCATGGCGCTATTGTTTGTACTTCTTGTTTGCTCAACGTGCTTGCTTTGGTATTGCAAATCCTGTTGACAGATCGCCGCCAAGGGCAAGATCATACCGGCGCTACCACAGAGCAGGGCATCAGGTAGTGCCTGACGGGTGGCAGTGACAATGGCTGTCAGGTCGTCATCGCTTATACCATCGATCACGAGTAGCTGAGCCCCTGCTGCATAATGCTGGCAAAGCAGGTCGGCAAGATGCTTGCGCCCGAGTCGGACGTCTGCCAGCTCGATCAACGCAATTGGCAAGGTGGTTTGTTCGGCGAGCATAGAGGGAAGGTGACGAGGGGCGTTACTTAGTTCGTAGACTAGCGAGCCATGTTGTAGCCCGCGCTGCTGGGCCGGAAAGGCGGGTGAAATGACGGCACAAGGACGTTTGCCAACGGGTGTGATCAACGGTAACATGGCGGCGAGTTCTGCGCCGATATTGCCACGTAGGGTTGAGTCGATCTTTTTGTACCAAATGGCGGGCTGGGTTGGGTCAAGCATAGCGCTGAGCCCTTGCTGCACTCGTTCGGCGGCTGCGACAGGAGGCAAATGGCGTGAATCGAAGTTCACGGAAAGTACGTCTGCTTTTTGCTCGCCAACCTGAGTGGAGGCTTCACAGTTAACCCGAATGGTTGCGCTCAGCCCTGCAGTATGGCAGCGCGCCGCACAATCTGCCGCACCGGTTAGGTCGTCGGCAATGATGGAGAGTTGCATAGGAAAATATCAGGATTACGCCGCTTGCCGCCCGTTACTCGCTTCGTTTCGCTAAAGCCATCTGTACCGCCACCTCAATGGCCGCCAACATACTTTCTTCGTTGGCTTTGCCGCTGCCAGCAATGTCAAAGGCTGTGCCATGATCGACCGAGGTACGCAGAATCGGCAAGCCAATACTCACATTGACGCCGTTATCAAAGGCCAACAGCTTCATGGGGATATGCCCCTGGTCATGATACATGGCGACCACGATATCAAACTGCCCCTTAACCGCCCGTAAAAAGACTGTATCACCAGGCAGCGGGTCGGAGACATTGAGTCCACGGGCGCGCGCTGCCGCAATCGCCGGGACAACTTCACGTGCTTCTTCGTCGCCAAAGAGCCCGCCTTCGCTGGCATGGGGATTGAGCCCAGCCACAGCGATGCGCGGATTGGCGATGCCCAACGCCTGACAGGAGCGCTGCGCCAGGTCAATCACCTCTTCCACACGTTTCTTAGTGACACGGCGGATTGCCTCTTGCAGCGAAACGTGGGTCGAAACATGCACCACGCGCAACTTCGGACCGGTGAGCAGCATGGAGACCCGTTCGGCCTTGGTGCGTTCGGCGAGCAGTTCGGTGTGACCTGCATAGTTAAAGCCTGCCAGATTCATTGCCTCCTTGTTGAGCGGTGCGGTGACAACTGCCTCGACCTCGCCTGCCATCGCCATGTCGCAAGCGCGGAAGACATACTCGACTGCTGCACGTCCGGCTGCGGCACTCAGTTGTCCGGGAGCAATCTCGGCTGGATCAGCGTTGTGCAGATCCAGCAAATGAATGCCCGTGGGTTGGTAGCTGGCGGCTATCACATTCTGGACAATTTCAAATTTGGATGTCGGTAAGCCACACCAAACTGCGGCGCGCTCGAGAATACGTTTGTCGCCCAGGACAAGGGGACGACACTGTTCGTATACCTGCGGATGGGCCAGCGCCTTGACAATGATCTCCGGCCCGACACCCGCCGGATCGCCTAAGGTAATGGCAAGAATTGGAAGTTTCATAGGTTTTGGAGAGTTACTCATTTATGTTACGCCTGTCACCGAGAAGTTTGATCAAGTTGCAAGTGACATTCAGCAGAATCGTTGCCAATTCTTTCGATTGCGTTGACTACGATATATAATATCAGATCGAGAAGACAATGAATAACCCCACTCATGCGCTATTACATAAATCCAGGACTTACGCAACATGGTTCTGCGCAGACGATGCTGTTCGGAAAGCGGATGACAGCCTATTGGGTGGTGGCGAGGTGTCTTGCGTAGGTTCTACATCCTTTAGAGAAAGAAACAAACACATGCAATATGGAACAATTCCCGGTATCGACAAACCGGTGGCGCGGGTCGTTCAAGGATTGGCTGGGCTCACAACTCAGAACACTGATTTTTGGTTTCCGGTGATGGATTCAGTGGTCGAACTGGGTGGTAACATGTTCGACCTAGGGCATGTCTATGGCAACGGCGAATGCGAACGTGCCTTTGGCCTCTGGCTGAAAGAGCGTGGCAACCGTGACCAGATTATTGTACAAACCAAAGGTGCCCATCACAACGCCGACCGCCAGCGTGTGACGCCCTTTGACATCACCGCTGACATTCACGATTCGCTGGCTCGTCTCAAGGTCGAACACATCGATCTCTACATCCTCCACCGCGATGATGAATCGCAGCCGGTAGGGCCGATTGTTGAAGTGCTGAACCAACATAACCAAGCAGGCAAGATCGGTGCTTTTGGCGGTTCGAACTGGAGTGCGGCGCGCATCCAAGCCGCCAATGATTATGCTAAGGCGAACGGACTCTTGCCCTTCGTCATTGGCAGTAATAACTTTAGTCTTGCCCCGCAGATCAAGGAGCCATGGGCGCGCTGCGTCTCGATCAGCAATAACGAGGCTGAATTGGCCTTTTATCGCAAGACACAGTTGCCGTTGTTGCCCTGGTCGAGTCTGGCTGGCGGCTTCTTCTCGGGCCGCTTCCGTCGCGACAATCTGGACACCTTTACCGAGTACCTCGACAAACTTTGTGTGGAATGCTACTGCTCGGAGGAGAACTTTGAACGTCTGGATCGCGCCGAAAAGATGGCTGCTGAAAAGGGCGTGACCGTGACCCAGATTGCCATGGCCTTTATCGCCAATCAAGGTATCAACCTTTTTGCCCTGACCCAGGCCCGCAACCAGCAGGAGTTCGAAGCAAGCATTGCCGCCCGCGATATGCAGTTGACGCAGTCCGAGGCGGATTGGTTGAATTTGAAGCGTTAAATTAAAGCGACCCCACCCTAACCCTCCCCTGCTAAGGGAGGGAACTGTCACGGGAAGGATTCCGTCTGGAGAACAGTAGATAGAACAAAATCCGTCCCTTCACTCTTCCCTACCTTTGAGGGAAGGCTAGGGTCGCTGTCATTAAGTTAAGAGCTTTCGTAGGTGCGTGCTTTTAGCCGCACGACGTGGGTTATACCGAGACTTTGCGGTTACAAACCGCACCTACGAAGACCAAAAATGCTAGCTTAATGGCAGTGAGGGCTAGGGTGGGGCTGATAATTTTTAAAAAAGCGAGATCAAAACTATGAAAAAAGCACTCTTTGTATGGGGTGGTTGGGAAGGACACGAGCCAAAACAGTGCGTCGATATCTTTGCACCGTTGATGCGCGACGCTGGCTACGAGGTGACCGTTTCGGATACACTCGACTCCTATCTCGATAAGGAAAAAATGATGAGCTATGACCTGATTAGCCAGGTCGTTACCATGAGCACCATCACACGTGAGCAGGAGAAGGGCTTGTTGGATGCCATCGCCAGCGGCGTGGGTTACGGTGGTTGGCACGGAGGCATGTGTGACGCCTTCCGCAACAATACTGAATATCAATTTATGACAGGCGGACAGTGGGTAGCTCATCCTGGCAATATCATCGACTACACCGTCAACATCACCAAACACGACGATCCAATCGTGGCTGGCCTCTCCGACTTTGCCATGCACTCAGAACAATATTACATGCATGTTGATCCAATCAACGAAGTGTTGGCCACCACGACCTTCGGCGGTCAATACGCCCCCTGGATTGCGGGTGCCGTGGTTCCCGTGGTGTGGAAGAAGCGCTGGGGTCAAGGCAAAGTCTTCTATTCATCGCTCGGCCATGTCGCACGCGACTTCAACGTCCCCGAGGCAAAAGAGATCGTGCGCCGCGGCCTACTCTGGTGCAGCCGGTAGTTTTGCAAAGTTGCAGAGTTGCAGAGTGGCAAAGTAACGCGTGTAATACTTCAACTCTGCGACTTTGCAACTTTGCTACTTTTCATCCCTTCATAGAATCGAGGAATTATGCCTACCAACGTTGGAATTATCGGCTGCGGCAATATTAGCGCCATCTATCTAAAGAATCTTCCTACTCACGGCCATCTTAAGCTGGTAGCGGTCGCCGACCTCGACATGAGTCGGGCCCAGGCCAAGGCGGCGGAGCACAATCTGCGTGCCCTTACCGTTGAGCAAATGCTGGCCGATCCAGGGATCGACCTGATCGTCAATCTGACCATTCCCAAAGCCCACGCCGAAGTGAATATGCGCGCCATTGCTGCTGGCAAACATGCCTACTGTGAAAAACCGTTGGCCGTGACTGTGGAGGATGGTCGCAAGACGCTGGAGGCGGCCAAGGCCAAAGGCGTGCGCGTGGGTTGTGCTCCTGACACAGTACTCGGTGGCGGCATTCAAACCTGCCGCAAGCTGATCGACGAGGGCGTCATCGGCACGCCGATCGGGGCCACTGCCTTCATGACCACCCCGGGCCATGAACTCTGGCATCCTGATCCCGAGTTCTACTATAAGGCCGGAGGCGGTCCTATGTTTGATATGGGGCCTTACTATCTGAGCGCTCTGGTCCAACTGCTAGGCCCTGTGGCACGCGTCACCGGCTCTACTCGAATCACGCATCCGACCCGCACGATTCGCAGCCAACCGAAAGCAGGACAGACAATTACGGTCGATGTGCCGACGACCTATGCTGGCGTGATGGACTTTGCTAATGGTGCGGTCGGCATGATTCTGCAAACCTTTGATGTGTGGGGAGCTAATTTGCCACGTATTGAGGTCTACGGCAGCGAAGGTACACTCTCCGTGCCGGATCCAAATACCTTTGGCGGCCCGATCAAGCTATTGCGCTCCTCGACCCGCACCTGGGAAGAGGTACCGCTCGCCTTTGGCTTTATCGAGAACAGTCGCGGCTTGGGCGTGGCCGACATGGCACAGGCAATCCAAAATGGCACAGTGCATCGTGCCAGCGGCGATGTTGCCTATCATGTGCTTGAGGTGATGGCTGCCTTCGAGCGTGCCTCCAATTCTGGTCAACATATAAAAATCGAAAGCACCGTTGCCAGTCCACCGATCATGGAATAACGCAGACTTGTTACCCTCGACAGGACAAGCACCGACGAAGCTTGTCCTGTCGAGGGTAACAAGTTCACTCAGCGAGTTTGGCAATCAATGAATCAGATAAAGTCAAGTACCCAAGCTCCACAATTGTAAGTAAAAGTAAAGCTCCTGTCGGCCTGGCTCGATTACAATAGTTCGTATACTTGTATCTTTTGGAGCTTTGATCTCCCAAACCGCACGACGCATTGGAATCAACCATGGCAACCCCCACTTCAAGTGACTCAGCACTCCCTACAACCCTTCATCCCAAAGCACTTTTTTTCGCCTATACGACAGTCTTTTTAGCGACCATGGGCATTGGCATCATCACGCCTGTGCTGCCTGAACTGATCGCACCGCTAATTGGGCAGACAAAAACATTGGCGTTTGTGGCGGGCGCACTAAACTCGGCCTATGCGTTTTGTCAATTCCTGGCGGCACCTGGCCTGGGCGCGCTGAGTGACCGCCTGGGGCGACGTCCGATTTTGCTGATCTGCCTGATCGGCTCAGCGATTGGCTATCTGCTCTTTGGCATTGGTGGCGCACTTTGGATTCTGTTTCTGGGGCGAATCATCGACGGCATCACCGGTGGCAATATTAGTACCATCTTTGCCTATGTTGCCGATGTGACCGCGCCTGAAGAGCGTGGTCTCTATTTTGGTCGTTTGGGCGCAGCCGCTGGACTTGGTTTTATCTTCGGCCCTGTGATCGGCGGCTTTACTGCCAACCTGGGCTACAGCGCACCTCTCTACATTGCAGCCGCTTTGACCTTAGCCAACGTACTCTGGGGCTACTTCTTTATGCCAGAAAGCCTCGTGCTGGCACGGCGCTCCACAGCAGTGAAGCTTGCGCAACTCAACCCCCTGGTACAGTTGAACAAGGTAATAGCTGTCATTGATCTTCGTTGGCTCTTGCTGATCATGTTTCTTTACTTTCTGCCCTTCGCTGCTTTGCAATCCAACATTGCCGTGTTCTCAAAGGAAGTTCACGGTTGGGCACCGCAGTCGATCAGTTGGCTCTTTCTGCTGATTGGCCTCGAATCAGTTTTGGTGCAGGGACTTTTTCTAAAGTGGATCTTGCCAAAATTTGGCGATGTGGTGGTCTCGATCGGGGGACTTTCCCTGCTTTTGACCGGTTATTTGCTGATTGCATTGTCGGTGATAATGCATCTTCCTGTCTTCTTGCCGATTGGGATGGCAGCTTTTGGCTTTGGCGATGCATTTTCAACCCCAGCACTCAACGGCCTGATCTCACGTAAAGCTGGCCCACAAAATCAGGGACGCGTGCAAGGCGGCAACCAATCGATTCAAGCGTTGGCAAAGGTGCTTGGCCCTTTGATCGGTGGACAGGTCTATGTATTGCTCGGCCCTGCGTTTCTTTACTTGCTGGGTGGGATGGCAATTGCCCTCGCCATGTTGATCGTGCAACAACAGGTGCGTCAGGTAGAGAGTATGGCGGATGTTCTGTCACAAGCATAAAGGACGAGATAGCTACTTGTGCTTAATCACTGGGTAATTCGCCCAGTTACCGATTATGTAACCTCTCTTATTTATATGAAAAAAAGCAGCTCAGTCATCGACTGAGCTGCTTCTACAAGGTGGAGATGGTGGGAGTTGAACCCACGTCCGAAACATTCGTCCAGAGGCATCTACAAGTTTAGTTACATTTTTGAGTGTCGTCGGGCGGACTCCACGTAACCGGATTCGCTACCCAACCATCCGAAAGTCCTTCGGCAGCACTATCGGCATCCTGCTGCTGTAGCCCACCAGTTTATGACGGCTCCCGGCAACCCTGGCAGCGCCAGTTGCCGGGCCGTGACTCAGTTAAGAGTCGCCTTCATCTTAGGCAGCAGCGGCCATTGGGGCTTTTGCGAAACCGAAGTTGAAGAGTTTGCCAGTGTTGGCATTTATAGTGTTGAGCCTATTTTAACGTAGCCGACCCTCTACGACCTGCAGCCAAAGAACAGCCTGCCCCGTCGAAGCCGGTACATCCCCATGTATGATGTAGTATAGCACAACTCTGTTAGAGATGGAAAAGTTTTTTGTTGGCGATTTGAATGAAAAGTGGCAAAGTTGAAGAGTGGAAAAGTTACTCTTCAACTCTTCAACTCTTTCCCTCTTTACCTTGTTCTAAGAAAGTCTCCGCCGTCGGTGAGGTCACTCAACTTCCCCTCCGGGCCATCAAACCAACTCTCAATCAGGCGGTAGGAGATGGCAGTCATCGGTGGCAGCTTCAGTTGACCACTGACGATTGAATCTTTGAGCTCTTGGCGTGTAAACCAGCGGGCATGTTCCAACTCCTGATCGACGGTCGTGATCTCATGGCTGCTGGCCTGAGCCATGAACCCTAACATCAGCGAGCCGGGGAAGGGCCAGGGTTGCGAAGAGTGATACTCGATGCTTTGCACATCAATGTCGGTCTCTTCTTTGACCTCGCGCGCTACGGCTGCCTCCAAACTTTCTCCTGGTTCGACAAAACCAGCGATGACTGAATATCGTCCTGGCGGCCAGGTCGGCTGGCGGGCGAGCAAGCAACGTTCATTGCCTGCTTCATCGACGCCATGCACAACCACGATAATCGCCATGTCCGTGCGCGGAAAGTGACTCTTGCCGCAGGTCGAGCTCATACAAATGCGTACAAATCCGCCATCGCGGCTGGCGCTAGGGCTGCCACAATCGCTACAATAACGATGGCGTGAATGCCAGTAAATCAGTCCCTTCGCATAGCCAAGAATGGCGGCGAGTTGTGGGTCGATACCAGGTCGGAAACGCAAGTCTTGGAAGCTACCAAGGGCGGTGATCGCCTCTGGCGGCGTTTCGCTCACAATGTCTAGTGCAAAGTAGCTTGTGTTTTGCCAGGTGCCAAGGAAGATCGGTTCGCCGGTTGGCAGCAGATCGGCAACAATGTCTGGCGTAACAAAGATGGGAGTGGGAGAATGTTCACTTACAAAGAGATTCTTGCTTTGCCACATGGGCACAATCCGAGTGGCTGGATTGTGGAGTTGCTCTTCGAGCCAGGTGTTGTCACGCCGTTTTACCCCTTGACGATCAAGCGGGTTATTGGCCAAAAAGTTGCGCAATGAGCGCTCAAGATGATTCATAAGTTGATGGGTGCGGGTGGCAGGTGGCAAGTTGCAGCATGACCAGGCAAAGTCCCAGCAGACTTGCAACCTGCAACTTGCCACCTGCTAAAAATCATTGAATAGAATGGGTCGCAGTATAATAGACTCACTTACCAAACGTGAATCAGTACCAATTCCCTATATTATGAAACAGAACCTAACTTCTCGCCATTTGTTGGCTGTCTGTATCGATTCTGGCGACACGCTGGTCGATGAAGGAACCGAGGTGAAAGATGCCGATCTCGTCGTCCAGCGCGCTGAGTTGATTCCAGGGGCAAGCGAACTCTTATATGCAATCAAACGGCTCGGTTATCCGTTGGCGCTAGTAGCCGACGGACCGGTAGGCAGTTTTCAGAACATCTACAGCCAACACGATCTGCTTCACCTGTTTGATGTGATGGCGATCTCGGGCAAACTGGGTGTCGAAAAGCCGGATGCCAGGATGTTCCATGCTGCGTTGGAGGCGCTTGGCATTCCACGCAGGCAATATACGCATACACTGATGGTTGGCAACAACCTCGAACGGGACATCAAAGGGGCTAATGCGCTCGACATCATCAGCGTCTGGATCGACTGGGCGCCTCGTCGCTCCAAGATTCCCGCCGACGCATCCGAAGTGCCGCAATATACGATCAAGACACCGCTCGAACTGTTGGACGTGATCGAACAAATCGAAGCCAAACTTGGATCAGTACACGGATGACACGGATTAAGCGGATTAGGGCCGATAATTCACAATTCATATGAATCCGCATTCATCCGTAAAATCCGCGTCATCCGTGTACCGATCCCACCTATCACCATTATGAATTCAAAACCCAAAATCGAAATTGTCTGTCACAAAGGTGCCAACGAATATGCACCGGAGAACACCTATGCCGCAGCGCAGCTCTGCCTGGATTGGGGCATGGACTATGTAGAAATCGATGTCAGTCTGAGCAAAGATGGCGTCTACTATCTCTTTCATGGCCCCGAACTGGAGAAGAGCAGTAATGGACGTGGCAAGTTCTCCAGGTTTACTTCTAGTGAAATCGATCAACTCGACGCTGGTAGTTGGTTTGATCCCAAATTTGCTGGCGAACGCATTCCACGGCTCGAACCCTTTCTACGCTGGATCAAGGGCAAGGCGAAGCTTTTTATAGACGTGAAGGCCGGTGAACCGCAGCCATTGATCGACCTGATCCGTGCACACGGCTTTGAGAACGACTGTTTCTTCTGGTGTGGCAACAACAACTGGGCGCGCAAATTTCGCCAACTTGCTCCTGACCTATCTCTCAAGATCAACGTGAAAAATGTCGCTGGTGTGATTGCAGCCCAGCAAACCTATGCTGCCACCATCGTCGAAGTTGACCCCGAAAACATGAGCCAGATTTTGTTGGACGAATGCCACAAACGAAGTATCAAGGTCATGATTTATGAGAAACGCAAAGATCCGGCAGCCTTTCGCCGCGTTTTAGAATGGGGTGCCGATCTGGTCAACCTTGACCACGGCGATCTTTTTGTCCAGGTGGCCAAGCAATATTACGCCGAGCATTCGTAGTCTATTCGCCGCTGCGTAAGTCCTTGAGTACACCAGCCACATAGCGGATCTCGGACAAGATGGCGAGACAGCCATCCCCCGTGGGTGATTGTGAAGAGAAACCAGCCTGGACGGTCGTAGCTTCGCCTAGCGAAAAATAGCGCACTAGATGCCAGAACTGGTTGTCCAGCGAATAGTGGAAGGCAGTCGCCTTGGGCGTATGGGCGATGCGTAGGTAGACCTCGTTGCCGCCAATCGCCACGGAATTACAATCATCGGAGACGCCGCGGTTGACCACCGAGACAATGGTCGGCTGACGCTGGGGGGAAAACTCAAAGCAGAGTTTCGCCCAGCGTTCTTGATCGACACGCAGTTGTAATACGCCTGCATCAAAGGTTGCCGCAAATTCAACTTTGACCTTGGCACTCAGGAGAAAGCTGGCATCTGGTGGCGAGAAAAGCGCCACAGGCACATTGTCGATATTGACCGCACCAGCCGGATCGATGAAGAGATCGGTCAATTTGCCAGCACGAATCGATAGCTGTGTATGGCCATTGCTTGACCATTCCTCAGGTAGATTGCGCCACGACAACGGTGCAGGAATTGCTGAAAGGGTAAACTGTTGTGTCATAGATGATCCTCGCCGCTAGTCGTCCGCCTACTTAAATTTTAGAAATAGATTGTCACCATTCTCGAAGAAGCAGACTGATTCTATTTCTAAAAATTAAACGGACATTCCACTAGGACAAGGGTGCACCAGTGGAAATGAGATCGAAAAACCAACCGTACATGAATTGACCACCAGCCGGCCAAAGTGAAAAAAGAATGTATCCGAGCAGGGCGGCAGGAATGCTGGCAAGCTGATAGAGGGTACCTCGAAAGATTAGGGTGACCACAAGCGATCCCACGTAGGATGAGAGCAGGCCCACGCCAATCAATATAGCGACGTGCCAACCCGACTCGGTGGCCGCTGCGTGGCTGACTAGCTGGGCAGCCACGCTCGACCAGCCGAGAATTAGGCATAAACTGGTCAACAGATTGAGCAGGAAGTAAAGATTGTAACGGTCATACATATTGATGCGCAGCCAGCGTTCTACCCAGCCCAACAACGTAGCCGATAGAAAAAGCAGAATCCACAGCCCAAGGAAGCCCCACGCCAATTGCCCAACAAGGGCCAACCAGCCAAGCGGCCACAGCGCCAAGGCGATCAACCCCAAAAAGAGCAGGTTGATGCCTGCGATGATGGAAAAATCGAGCAACTCTTCGCCTGCAGTCAATCTTTGCGCTCCTATTTCCCCAGACTTTCTGCACGGGCGCGATATTCGTCCATCGTAATGACCTTGCTGGCATGGCGCGATTCCTCGGCAGCAAAGGCCATCAGATGGCTCTCCAATGACTCGCGAGCGGTAGTCAAGGGGGTGATTTCACCGTTGAGGGCGCGTATAAAGTCACGCATGATGCCGTAGTCGCCTCCGCCGTGACCGCTGACAGGCTCTTCATAAGTCACCCGCTCGGACTGACCAGTAAGATGGTCGTGTACTGTAATCTCTTCATCCAACTGGGTAAAGGTTGCCCGCAACGTTGCCTTGGTGCCGTCGATGCGCAGGGTACGCCCTTCAATGTGTGAATGCCCGTGCATGATCAGTGTCACCGTAGCTCCGCTTTCCATCTGCATCGAAACCACCTGATTATCCACTACATCGTTGTCACAGCGGTAGACACAGCGGCCATAGGGTCCCTCCTGGATTGCCTTAAGGCGACCTGCATAGCTGACATCTTCCGTGATAGCGGTAAAAGGCCAGAAGTTTGGATAGTTTGGATCGACGTCGTAGCTCTTGCCCCGATTGGCGGCGAGCTGTTTGAATGGCTTGAAGTCGAGGTAGGTGGCTGGCGCAGAAAAAGGGCAACTCGACTCAATCGGACAGCCATCCGTGCAACGCAAGGGGATTTCCGGGCCTACACTCTCAGCCGCATAGTGCAGCAAAGAGCCGAATGAGTGCAACTGCTTGACCTTGCCATAGTTCCAATAAAGGATGTCGAGATCGTGACAACACTTGGCCAGGATCATCGGATTAGAGGCGGCTTCGTTGCCCCAATTGCCGCGCACAAAGCTGTGTGCCATGTGCCAAAACGAGACATTCTCACGATGTTCAACGGTAATGATTTTGCCCAATCGCCCCGACGCAACGACTTCGTTGAGCTTCATCCAAAAGGGCGAATAGCGTAATACGTGGCAGATCTGCAAGATGCGCCCCGTCCGTTCCGCCGCCTGCACCAGTCGGACACAGCCTTCCAGGTTATGTGCCATTGGTTTTTCCAATAAGACATTGTAGCCAGCTTCGAGCGCAGCGACTGTCGGTTCGACATGCATCTGATCCATGGTCGTCACAATTGCCGCCTGGCCCAGTTTGCCTTTGGCGGTCAGTTCCTGCCAACTGGCAAAGCAGCGACTATCGTCAATATCGTGCTCTTCGGCGAATTTCTGGCGGCGAATCGGATTCGGCTCGGCTACGGCCACAAAACGCACCTGTTCGGGATGTTTGTGCGCATACGGTCCATAGGCCAGCGCACCTCGCTGCCCAGCACCGATCAAAACAACTTCAAGAGGTTGAGACATAATTTCCTTTCATTGTTTGTAGGTTAGTAAGGGCTGTAAGACAGTAGAACAGTGAGACAGTGTGATTTACTGTCCTACTGGCTTACCGATTTACGGCCTACGCAGGTTTGGCTTGTCTAGCGCATAGCCAAGGCCAGGGAAGACTCGCTTAGTCGATGTAATCTTGGCAGCGCTGCGTTGTTGTGCCGTCAAGACATAGAAGGGTAGTTGGTAGTCGGCTGGGTTGAGATAGGGCAATGGATCGCTGTAGCCACCCCAACCGTTGCGCCGATCATAGGGGTTGATACGGATGGCTAGGTGCAGATGTGGACCTGTAACATTGCCACTTTGGCCCGAGCGCCCAATGGTTTGCCCTCGTTGCACTGCTTGTCCTTGGGTCACTGCAAAGTCGAGCATATGGCCATAGATCGTTTCGCCCCAACTGTGTTGCAATTTTACATAATTGCCGTAGCCTGTTGGATCGTTGGGTACCACCTCGATGGCAATGCCGTTGTCGACCGCTAACAGTTGCGTGCCGGTCGGCGTCAGAAAATCGACGCCATTATGGCCAAGCAGCGCTACGCCGTCATAACTAATCTGCGAATAAAGGGCTGTGTTCTCACCCCACATCTGCGCAATCGCAAACTGCCCTTGGTAGGGCGTACCGAGATAAGCGCGATTGAGCTTGTCGGGAATCGACGTGGCGGGTAACTTTGCCGCAAATTGGAGCAGTGGGGAGCCTGTGGCGGTAGTTTGAGCGACCCAGCCAATCACATCGACGCCATTACTCATGATGCCGCCGACCCGCCACCAATTCAATCCGTCGGCACTTTGTGGGCCATCGTTGATATATAGACTACTCTTGATATAAAAGGCACCGAGGCTATCGTTGGCCGGTTTGTTGACATAACCAGGGCTTTGCCGCACGCGCAAGACATCGGTTGTCTGGGCAAGATCGCCTCTGGCGAGCGTTGGCAGGCCGGCTGGCGGTGCCGTGGCCTCCAGCAGACGGGAGCCATCGGCCAGCACTTCCGCCATCCAACCTGTCGTTGCACCATCGGCAGTGCGGACCAGCCACCAGATTAACTTGTCGGCGAGCACTGGGCCATTGTAGACTGTACCGCTTGTTCCAGAGGGCACATCTCGCAAAACGTCATCGGCGCTTTTGTTCAGATAACCGGGGGTACGCCGCATGCGCACGATCGTCAAGGTGCGAACGGTGCCACCAATGGTGATGCCCGTCGGCTGCGAGGGATTGGGGGCACTGGCGACTTTCTCAAGTAAGGAAGTCGATTGCGAGGTGCTCTGCGCCACCCATCCTTCAACCACTCTGTTGCCTAGAGTGCTGCGCAGATTCCACCAGAGCAATGTATCACGCGAGACGGGAGTGCTGTTCAACACCGCCAAGCGTGTGTTGGCTGCCAATTGCACGACGATGTCACTGGGCGACTTGTTTAGATACCCGGGAGTTCGTCGCATGTTGGTGATGACCCGGGTTCGCACGGTATCGCCCACTTGAAAGCTGCCCGTTCCAGGACTGCTCGCTTCAAACCAGCGATAGGGCGTTTGCAGCGCCGCCCGGACATCTTCCAGCAACGCACTCTTACCATCGATGCCCCATGGATCATAATTCGGCCAGCGGTAAAGGCAGAGGGCGCGAATCTGTTGCCGACCAGGCTGCGTGTTCCACCAGTTGATCTCAGCATAGGCCGACTGCACCCAACCGCTGTTAACATTTACCCACGGGTCAATCTGGTCCGTCTCGCTGATGTAGACAGGCAGCGACCGCATGGTGATCGGGATGGCATTCATCCAATCACGGTAGACCAGAAAGTTGTATTGCCGCTGCTGGAACGGATAATCCATCGGGACTGAGGCGGTGATCAGGTTTGGATCGGGGCCATGACTATAGACATGCAGCGCGACCCCATCGACATTGCCAGGGCCGAGCGTGTTCAGAATGTCCTGAAAGTAGACCACCCAATCGCCCAACTCGTTGCCCGGATAGCTCGTCTGATTATTCCAGGGGGCAATACCTGCGATCAACACTTGGTCGTTGGCGTGGCCGGGGACCGCCCTGATCGCCGCTCGGCAAAGCTGGTAGCAGCGCGCATACAGGCTGGGCGTGATCACCTCGCGCCCGTCAACAAAGGCACGCAATGAGTCTAGGGCTGAACGATTGCGTGTGGATTGGGGTTGGAGTTGCTGGCGACGATCCTCTGCCCCGCGCAATTGGCGCTTCGATATCGGTGGTTTGGGCTGACGGGGTGCTGCTCGACCGCCATCAAAGACCGGGCGTTCCGTATGCAGATTGGGCTCGTTGCCGATGATCCAGATCTTGCAACCAGCGCTATTCGCAACGAAATTGGCACAGCGCTTGGCAAAGTTCTCATATTGACTGCTCACGGGAATCGTGCCGTCTGGTTCGTAGCCATAGTTGAGCCGCACCATGACGCCTAAATCCTGGCTGCTCCACGGGGTGTAGTCAAATCCAGAGATGTTGCTTGGATCACTGCCAATCGACTCTGGAAATACGATCCAACCCGGTCGCCCCGCCGTGAGTAAGAGTGATTCGCCTCCCGGATCGTGGAATCCAAAGATGTACGGTGTGTCGAATAGGGGTCTTGGCATAGTTGATAAGTGAGACAGTCAGACAGTGACTAACCCCTCCCTAACCCTCCCTTAACAGGGGAGGGTTAGGGAGGGGTTGGTGGGATTGCGTTTACCCAGTATACACAAGCCCTGCGCCGGGTCCCGCGGAACAGGGAAAGACATTGGCGAGTCGATTGGTCTGCTGCTGATAGGCGTTAATCACATGTTGGATGAAATCATTCACCGCTTCATTGTGAACCAACGCGACCACACAACCACCCCAGCCCGCCCCAGTCAATCTTGCGCCAGCCACACCTTCCACCTGGCGCGCCGCCTCGACCAGTACCTCGATCTCCGGGCAACTGATACGATAGTCATCGCGGGCCGAGCGATGGGCTTCGTTCATCAATGTACCCAGGCGCTCAATCTCATGTTTGCGCATGGCATCAAGCGCATCGAGCACGCGGCGATTTTCGCTCCAAACATGACGGCAGCAAGCTTGGACCCGCAATGGCAGGTCATGATGGAGTCCAGGCACATCCCCAATATCCAGGTGACGACTCTTGAGTTCGTTGATCGAAAGCGCTTCGGGTAGTTGAACTTCAAGCTCCGCCCACGGCACCTCCTGCACATCACGCAAATGAGTGATGTGCGGACGGTCGCGGCGTAATAAGGCTACACCTGTACGACACGCTGCCACACGCTGGTTGAATTCCCCGCGCGTGTTTGAATGTTTGACACCGCTGTCCACGACCAAAATGCGATAGTCATCGGGCAAGGGCAGACGATCCATTGCATACTCGCCCGAACCGTTGGGGCGACAGTCAAGAAAGAGCGCCCGGTTGCGTTCGCTGAAGAAGGCTGCCATCTGGTCCATAATGCCGCCGCGCGTGCCGACATACCACTCTGCATCCGAGCAAAGCTGCACCAATCGCAACTGCGATGGGCTTGGCTGGTTGAAGTGGGCGAGCGTCAACATGGAAACCACGGTAAACGCTGTCGAAGAACTGAGCCCTGCCCCACGTGGTACGCCCTGTTCTGGTGCACCGACGACCACACCTTCAAATCCAACCAATGTCCGCCCCAGGTGTTCGGATAAGACATGGGCGGCCCCGCGCACGTAATTGCTCCAATCCCCCGCAGGCGCTTTGGGCACCGGTGCCTCGGCGTTGAACTCCAACATCTCAAACTGTGACTCAACGTTCGCTAATCGAACCAGGCTGTCCTGGCGAGGGCGGGCGACAATGACAATGTCCTTATCGAGCGCAGCTGGCAAAACAAAACCGTGATTGTAGTCGGTATGTTCACCGATCAGGTTCACCCGTCCCGGAGCGCGAAAAATGTAAACCCCGTCGCTCTCACCAAATTGTTGGTTGAACTTCTGCAACGCAGCCCTATAGCGCTGCACCTGTGAGGCACTATTGCCTCCGTAAATCGTTTGTAAAATGGATTGCAAATCTGAATTCGATATCATAAAGAAAAATGAATAAGATTAGGAGATGAAGAGATCGTAATATTAATCTCTTCATCTCCTAATCTCCAATCTGCTGCCAATTTGATACTAAACTTAACCTGCTGCCGCAACTTTCCAGGCGTTGCGCAACAACTCAATACTCTTGGGCATGGCGGTTTCGGCCGTCTCGCCGCCTTCCATCTCGATCGAGACAAAGCCAGCAAATCCAGCGTTGAGCAAGGTGCGGAAGATGCGGGTGTAGTCCAAATCGAGCGTGTACCAACTGCCGCCACCGGGATAGGTTTTGGCGTGCGCCAGCCAGACATGAGGGGCAATCGTCTCGATCGCTGCATACATATCCGGTTCGAAGAGGAAGTTGCCCATATCTAAAATTGCGCGTAGCCAAAGTGAGTTGACACTCTCGATGATGCGTACCATGCCGGCTGCCGTTGTGGTCAGTCCCCAATGATTCTCTAGCAGCAGCAGCACGCCACGTTTCTCGGCATGTGCCACGCAATCAGCAAAGGCATCAATTGCCCACTTGAAACCATCATCTTGAGTAAATCCAGGCCAAGGATCGACCCAACCTTTGGCCTGGATCAAATCATCAAAGCTGCCACCTTTACGCCAACCGCCAGAGTTGACTCGAATCGAAGCAATCCCCATTTCGTGCGCGAGATCAATGCAGTGCAGCGTATGATCAATCTGCTTCTGCCGTTCGGTTGGATCATCCAGCACAAAATCCTGGTGGATGCTCAGATTGTAGACCGCCAATCCCAGGTGAAAGGCATGGCGCTTTAACCGCTGCAAATAGCTGTTCTCTTCGCTTTCCATCTGCTGGTGCAGAATCTCAACACCGTGCAGTCCTAACTTGGCTGCCTCATCCATCACCAACTCGATTGGCACTTTCTGTGGAGTGAAGTGCCAATACGAATAGGTAGAGGTGCCGAGTCGCAGCATGGGTGGTTGCATCATAAGCTCCTTTGAAATCAAGCGCCCAGTTTTACTGGTTCTCCTTGCTTTTCTGCTTGATAGGCGGCTAATGCCACTTCCATCGCTCGCAAGCCGTCCATACCAGTAATCGATGGCTCCCGTCCACTGCGTACCATATCGACAAAGTCATTGACTAGCCCATAGTCGATGTCGCTGCCCCAACCGACCCACTGTGTATTGCCCTTTTGATTGGAGCTGACACTCAACTTCTGTGCAAAGGCATCAACGCAGACAAGTCCCTTTTCGCCCAATACTTCAATTTTGACATCGCCCCAGGTGGGATAGCTGCTCGGGCGGGACCAACTGGTGTCGAGCGTGCCATAGACGCCGTTCGCTAATTTGAAGGAGAGCAGGCCAGCATCATCAATGGGTGAAACATTGCTAAAGGAATTTCGTCCGATCTCGGCAAAGACCTCACTCACCTCCGTCCCCCAGAACCAACGCAGCAGATCGATGACATGAACTGTATGGTCGAGCACGGCACCGCCACCGGACAGGGTTGGATCGACGAACCAGCCGCCCGGATTGCGCCCGTGGTTGGTACATTTGACGCTGAAGACTCTTCCAAGGTCGCCTCGTTCGATGCGTCGTTTTAGATCCTGAACAGGTGCTGAAAAACGAACGGGGAAGGCAATCTGCAAGCGGGTATTGGTGGCCTGACAGCGGTCGATCATGGCCAGGGCATCGGCAACATTGGTCGAGATGGGCTTCTCACAGAGGATGGCCTTAACTTTGCCTGCTGCTGCCTCGACATGTTGGCGATGATTGGCGTTTTCGCTGCAAATCACAACCGCGTCCAGGCCTTGACCAAGCAAAGCGTCAATGGTGTCAAAATAGTGTGTGTCAAAGTGACGCGCCTGGGTTTGCCCCCGGTTGGCGTCGGCATCCCAAATGCCGACAATTTCGACGCCGCTGATCTGTTTGAGATTGGTGGCATAGCTAAAGGCATGCATATGGGCAAAGCTGATCATGCCGATTTTGATTATACTGTTCATAATGGTGCTATCCCTTGAAACTATGCAACTCAACCGGTTTGCCAGTGCGTAGTGACTCAATTGCCGCCAATGAAATCTTCACTGCCATCAGCCCATCCTGCGGCGTGACCAAGAAAGGTTTGTCTTCTTCAACACATTCGAGGAAGTGTTTCAGTTCGAGATAATAGGGGTTATCTTGGGCTGCGGTGGGGCTGCCAGTAGTGCGGGAGAAACCAATTTCGTCGTTGGTATTCATCAGCGCCAGCAACGGCATATCCTCGAAGGCATCCCACTCGATCAGTCCGCCATCCCCGGCGATCTCGATCCGCGTACGCCAGTTGCGTGGTGGATGTGCCCAACTGCATTCGACATGTCCAATCGTCCCGCTGGCAAACTTCAGCGTGATCAATGCATGGTCACATTCATTGAGTCCGGCAAAGGTAAGTCCACGGGCAAAGACCCGCTCAACCTCGCCACAACACCAGCGCTGAAAGTCGATATCGTGAATGCCCACATCAAGAATAACGCCACCGCTCTTGTTGAAATCGGCGTAGAAGTTGCTGGTAAAGGTGCCGCCCATGCGCGGAAAAGAACCTGCACGAATCGTGCGAATGACCCCGGGTTTGCCAATCGAACCGCCGTCAATTACTTGCTTGGTCCTTGCAAACTGTGGAAAGAAGCGGACCACCTGCGCCACAAAGAGCCGCACACCATTGGCTTCCACCGCATCGACAATTGCCTGGGCATCGGCGAGATGGCGTGCCAGCGGCTTTTCGCAGACCATCGACTTGCCAGCCGCAGCCGTGGTCAGTACATTGTCTTTGTGGACCGCAGCAGGAGTACAGATGTCAACCAGATCGACTCGCTGATAGAAATCTTCAAGATCAGTACATGCCACTCCACCATAGAGGGAAGCCGCGCGTTGTGCTGCTTCCGGGCGAATATCATAATGGGCGGCAATCTCCACTGGTAACATCTTCCAGCCGTCGAGATGGACGTTGGCAATCGAACCAGTGCCTAAAATTCCAACCTTTTTCATGAAATACCTCAGTTTAAATTTTCTGTCTTTCCAAGTGTCGTTGGATGGTATTATACCATTGCTTTTCTGCGACGATGAAGTGAGAGAAAACAGATGCCAGCCAGCAAGGCACTGGTTGCACACAATGCATAGAGCGGTCCAAAGCCGAGCCGTTGTGCCAGCGTACCGCCGAGTAGAGATCCAATCAATGAGCCCGCACTGGAAACAGAATTATACAACCCACTGCGACTGCCTCGTTGTTCGGGATCGCCCAATTCGGCTGCAAAGGTCATGGCATTACTGGTGTAGCTACCAAAGCCGATGCCACGCATGATTTGAATCACAAGCAATACAGGAAAGAAACCTGCCAGTGCAAAGTAGCCGAAATTTGTTAAACTGATGCCGAGGCCACCGACTGTCAAAAGCGCAGGCCGCCCCCAGCGATCAGACAACATACCAGAAAACCACATGGCAGGAAATTCGATCAGTGCTGCAAAACCCCAGAGTAGCCCATTCTGAGTCTTCGTGTAGCCAAGAGTAGTCATGTAGTTGGGCCACATGGAAGCTGAAGCTGTGTGGGCGGCAATCCACAATATGATGCCAACCATAAAGAGCAAGGGCAGCCCCTGAGTCAAGTTCATGAAATTTGGGGCACCTTTGTATTGACTTTTTGTCGATAAGCGTGCGGACTTTTCTATGGTTGGTGTTGTTTGGGCCGAAGCTGAAGTGCCGGACGGGGCAGCAGCGGTAGCTGAGATTGGCTGTTCTTGTAAAGCAAAGGCGACAAGTGCTGCCACCAAGTAGATACTGGCACAAAGCACGAGCGACACCGGCGTTCCCATATGATCTGCTAACCAACCGCCGCTTACAGAGCCGAGTGCAAAAGCCGCTGACGCCAATCCTCGAAACAGACCCATCTGGCGCCCTCGGTTTGGGCTGTTTTGCAGGAGATCGCCCATCATGGCCAAACTCAAGGTCGAGACTGCAGCCGATCCTGTCCCTTCGAAAATGCGGGAGGCCCAGGCATAAGATGGATTGGCAGCACGGCTGAGAAAGAAAAAGGCCAGCGCAAGAATGAACAGCCCAGTAATCAACAAAGGTTTGCGGCGCTTGAGTCGATCCGATAAACGTCCCCAAAGTGTACTGGCGATCAAAGACGTTGCAACTACCGAGGTTAGAATCAACGAGATCTGCTGTAAATCGGCGCCTAAAGACTGTAGATAGAGACTGACGAGGGGAGCCGTAATGCCTACTGCGACATAGGTTAACGCGGAGATTAGGGTGAGAAGACGAATGTTGAACATAAGAAATGGTTAATGGTTAATACTTTAATGGTTAATGGTTAATGAGATGTGCGTACAGGAGCTTCACTAACCATTAACCATTAACCATTAACCATTAACCGTTATTTGGGCTGCAAGATGCCCTTGGCCAACAGAACTGCCACAAATGGATCGGCATAGGTGCCATTCTGATAGACGGGATCGCCATCAGCCGGCCAGCCTGTGACACGAATGTCTGGAGCGGCATTGTTGCCATAGCGCTGCCACAGTGGAATCTCTGGCAGGACATCATTGTAGGCGGCTGCCAATTGAGCAACAGCCACTTTCTGTGCGTCCAGGTCGGCACCCTTACCAGCGGCGTCGATCAAGGCGCTGAAATCAATATCACCCTGCACCATCTCGAAGGACATACCTGGTTTGGTTGGATCGCCTGTGCCACTCTTGGCGGGGTTGAGTGCACGCAAATCTTGCTCATACGAGAATTGCGGATGTGGATTGCCTGCGCCCCAACTGTTGATAGCAAGGGTAAACTTGCCATCCAGCATGTTTGGACCATGTTGTTGGAACGGAACACCCTTGAAGGTGGTCTTAATGCCAAACTTGGTCAGTTGTTCGGCCAGGTTTTCGGCAGCAGCCGACCAGTCGGCAAATTCGGCTGGAGCAACCAGTTCGTACTCCATGCGGGTACCCTTGTCATCCAACCAGACGCCATCGCTGTCTTTCTTGAAGCCGAGTCCGGTCAGGATTGATTCTGCCTTGGCGGTATCAAAGGCATAGGAATTGAGTTTAGCCTTGGTGTCGGCATCAACCCAGGTCTCTACCAGTTCATCACCAGTGCCTGCCATGTATTTCTGTGCCTTGCCCGAATCACCGAGCGAGACAGCGCCATTTTCCTCGCGGTTCACGGCGTAGGCAATAGCCTGACGAACTTCCTTCATTTCGAAGGGATGGACGGTGTAGTTGAAATAGAGTGCGGGACCACTGTAGACCGGGGCGCGGATGATGCGAATGCCCTGGGCAATGTATTCCTTCTCGGTTGCAACTGGGAAGCCGTGGGTGGCATAATCAACATCGCCAGCCAGGATCAACGGTGTGACATCGGGTGTTTCACCGTTGTAGTTGACCAAGCGATCAAACTTGACCCAATCGGCCATGAAGGAGGTTGGTACCTTGTTGAGCGTCATCTGGGCATCGGTGATGCTTGCCTTGTCGATTTTGTAGGGGCCAAGCACGACCATGTCATCGGGGCGGAAAGCGGTAAAGGCAGTGACCAGATCTTTCCACTCTTGGTCATCCGGAGTTTTGCCAGCGGCGATCAAATCGTTGGTCTTCTTGGCCCAATCACTGTAGGTGGATGATGCACGAATCCAAACTTGGCGCAAGACACGGCGTGGTGCGGTAGTGGAAGGCTCCTTGAAGACGAAATCGACAGTGCTTTCATCCACTGCCTTGACATCGGTCAGATAGCGCCATTCTGAAGCATTGAGCAAGTGGGTGATAGTGAAGGTATCGACAACATCCTGCGATGTAAACTTGCTACCGTCGCTCCAGTTGCCAGATTGCAGCGTGACGCGAATGGTGGTGTCATTTTCCCACTTCCATTCCTTGCCAGCGAAGGGCATCCAGGTTTGATCGGCCCACATATACATGAACAGAGCGGGTTCAAGGAACCAGTGATAGATGGCCATGTCGTAGCCACCGGTTACGAACGTATTGAAATGTCCATTCGGTGCTTTTTCATAAGGCCAGGCTGTGTGCATTTCGCCACCACCGGTTGCAGCGGGTGCCGCAGCTTCACCAGCGGCCGGTGCTGAGTTGCCAGCAGGTGCGGCAGGTGCCACACAAGCGGTAACCAGCAATGCCAGCACGAGTAGCAACGTTGATAGACGTAGCTTCATACTAGAATCTCCTTTGATCTTGCAAAACGACAACTTGAATTGAAATACATTTATGGAAACAGGCTCAAGGCTCTGTAAATCCCAGGATCGCCAGTTACTTCCCTGGCACAGCGTACACGATCTCCGCTAGATCGAAGACTTTCTGCGCTGTGCCGGGGATGTTTGCCTCACACTTTGCGCAGATGAGCAAACTACTTTTGTCCCAGCTTGATGGCAATTACGATACCAATCGTAAATAGCGCTCCAAGCAGAAATGTAAACAGCGAGATATAAAATTCGGCGCTTCCCCGCTCATTGAAAAATAGCAGGACTCCTGATACCAGTGTCACCCAAACACCCAGATTGAGCCCAGCGCGTCCTAGTTGTGGACTCATAGTCCTACACCGACAGGTCAATCTGTTCCGACTTGCGCACCGGACAGGCGACACGGCCACCTTCAGGAATGGTGTCGAGTGGTGGTCGTTGGACATCACATTGCCCCGGGATAAAGTAAGGGCAGCGTGGATGAAAGGTGCAGCCTGGTGGCAAATTGAGCAAACTCGGAATGTCAGCCCCGCGTAATTCAATCTGCCGTTTGCGTCGCGTCAGTTCGGGATCGGCTTCGGGCACAGCGGCAAGTAAAGCCTGCGTATAAGGGTGCCGCGAATCTGCAATCACACGTGGCGTGGGTCCATCTTCGACGATGCGACCCAGATACATCACCGTAATCCGCCCATCCCAAGCGAAGTATTTGGCAAGCGCTAAGTCATGGGTGATGAACAAAAAGGTGACGCTGAACTCTTTCTTGAGCCGCGACAACATGCTCAACAGGCTCACCCGAATCGATACATCGACCATGGAGACGGCTTCGTCAGCTACGATAAATTGTGGTTCAACGGTTAGAGACCTTGCCACCGAAACACGTTGGCGCTGACCACCGCTCAACTGATGCGGGTATTTGTCGAGAAAATCTTTGGCAGGGGTCAAATCGACGATCTCAAGCAATTCAGTCGCCCGGCGCTCGGCATGATTGCGATCTTTGACTTTATGGTGAATCAGCAGCGGTGTCGTAATGATCTGGCGAATTGTCTGCGTGGGATTGAGCGATGCATAGGGATCCTGATGAACAATTTGCACCGATCGGCGATAGTCGCTATATGCATCCTTTCCAGCCTGTGTAAGATCGGTTCCTTTAAATATAATTTGACCGCTGGTCGGTGGCAGCAAGCCCGCCACAATACGCCCCGTGGTGCTTTTGCCACAACCACTTTCACCGACCAAACAAACCGTTTCGCCTGGAGCAATTGCTAGCGAAATTGAATCGACAGCCGTGACCTCCTGGTTTCCCTTGCCGAATTTTTTTGTGATGTTGCGAAGTTCGATCAGTGGTGTCATGCAGAAGCCTCCGCAACTGTAATCGTATGTTTGTGAAGCGGATGTGTCATCACCTCTTTTTCAACGTCACGCCAATTCCAGCAAGCCGCATGGTGACCAGGGCTGACCAGTTCTAATGCTGGTTCTTGCTGTTTGCACCGTTCCGTTGCAAAGGGACAGCGCGGATGAAACTTGCAGCCACTTGGCAAATTGATCAGATCCGGTGGCGAACCCGGAATTGACGAGAGTTCTTCAAAGCCTCCTGTCACCGTGGGTACTGCTCGAATCAGGCCGAGGGTGTAGGCGTGGCGTGGCTGGTAGAAAATGTCGTCTGAACTTCCAATCTCAACAATCGCACCTGCATACATCGTGGCAATGCGATCGGCCAATTCAGCGGCGATCGCCAAATCATGCGAAATGAAGATCATGGTGAAATGTTGCTCTTCCTTCAGGCGGCGCAATAATTGAATGATCGTGCGCTGCGTGATGATATCGAGTGCTGTGGTGGGTTCGTCCAGAATGAGAATCTGTGGATCGAGCAAGAGTGAAAGCGCCAGCAGAGTGCGCTGTCGCATGCCACCACTCAATTCATGGGGATAGGAGTCGATAACACGATTGGGGTCAAGCTGAACAAATCTCAGAATATCCTTAAAACGTTGACGAACCGCTTGTCGATCATTCATGCCGTGAGCTTGTGCTGTATCCCAAGCTTGTTCCCAAATCCGTAGCACAGGATTAAAGGAATTCAGTGCCGACTGAAATACCATGGCACAGTCACGCCAGCGAAACTCACGTAATTCTCGGGCGTTGAGCCGCAAAACATCGACTTCGTGTCCGTTGCGGCGATAGATCACTTCGCCAGGCTCCACCTTGGCAGTGCTGGCCAGTAGCCGCACAATGGCGAGGCCCAGTGTGCTCTTGCCGGAGCCGCTTTCACCGATCAGGGCAAGACTTTCGCCCGAATTCAGATCCAGCGATACCCCGCGTACTGCCTGCACCGATCCACGCCGTGTGGCATAGTTGACATAGACATTTTTGAGGCTTAAAGGTGGACTTGAATGATTCGAATTATTCATTTGTGCGTAACCGTGGATTAAAAACCATTTCCAATGAACGGGTCATCGAGATCACTGCGAGTTGGAAGATTGCAATCGTGACAATCGGCGACATGATGTACCAAATGCTGCCTTCAAAGAAGATAGCCCCTCGGTTCCAACCATAGGCGATCATTTGACCCCAGTTATTGGACGAGAAGGGAACTAGGCCCAGAAAGACCAATCCAACCTGCGCATAAATCGCACCGGTGAGCGCCAAACTAAAGCTAATGACAATATAGGTCATCATGTTAGGCACCATCTCACGAAATACGATGTGCCATGTGCCCAAGTCGAGTGCCCGTGCTGCTTCTACGAAATCTCGTTCCTTGAGCGAAAGCGCCTGAGCCCGCACGGCACGCAGCAATGCTGGCCAACTCAGCCCTCCAATCAACAAGCCGAGAAGCGTCAGACTATTGAGTTGGATAAATGCTGCCAGCACCGCAAAAAGCGGTAACTGCGGGATTGTCAGGAAAAAATCGGTGATGGCGACAATGATCGTATCTGTCCACCCGCCGACAAAGCCAGAAAGTGTACCAAAAGCGACAGCAATCACTGTGGAAAGTAGCGCTGCGACAAAGGCCACATAGAGTAGATCGCGACCTCCGTTGATGATTTGCGAAAAGACATCGCGTCCCTGGTGATCGGTGCCAAGCCAATATTGAGCTGAGGGTTTTAGATAGACATCTTGCACCTTGACCGTAGTATCGACCGGGATGATATAGGGCCCAAAGATGGAGACGAGAATGAAGAGAATCACCACCACAAAGCCAACAAAACCAACTTTGTTATAAGTTAAGAGTCGCAATGTACGCATTGGATATTTTCCTGAAATTAAGACTCGCTGCGGATTCTTGGGTCGAGCCAACTGTAGAGCATATCGGCGAAAAAGTTCGCCAGTACAACGGACAAAGTGATGATTAAGAAAACTCCCTGCATCACGGTATAATCGCGCTTCCCGATGCTACCCACCAGAATCGAACCAATTCCAGTGTATTGAAAGATGCTTTCGATCAAGAATGCACCACCCACGACAAAGCCAATGCTGATTGCAAGTTGAGTAAAAAGTGGTAACGCTGCATTCCGCCCCACATAGGCTGTGGTAATACGCCAATCGGTGAGGCCGCGTGCTTTAGCGACAGTGACATAGTCTTCGCCTAGCGTTCCTAGGGTACTGCTCTTCATGCTCAACATCCACCCACCCACAGTGGCAATGATATAAGTAAAAATCGGTAGTGACGCATGGTAGAAAATATCAGCAAAAAATCGCACGTTGAGCCCAGGCTGTACTCCTGGCGACAAGATGCCACGCATTTTGGCAATCGAAACCAGCTTCCACTGCACGCCCATCCATACCACCAACAAAATCGCAATGATATAGCTGGGAATGGCACTCATAATCGAAGCAAAGATGGTAAGCGCGTGATCCAAAAAGCTATCGCGACGTAGTGCCATCAGTAAGCCGAGCAGGATTCCTAGAATGAAGCTGACAATCAGCGCCGTGCCCACCCAGAAGATCGTCCAAGGAAGATATTTCGTTATAATGCTTGATACAGACGTACCTGGCGACATGATCGATAACCCAAAGTCGCCGCGCACTAGATTGGTCAAGAACCGCATATATTGGGTAAAAATCGATTCGTTCAGGTCAATTGCAAATAGGGATGCTGCCTGTGTACGTGCTTGTTCAATCGGCATCCCCTGTTGAATGACAAGTTGATTGACGTAGACCTCAATTGGGTTGCCAGGAAGAAGCCGAATCAAGAAGAAGATAAAAGTGGTTACTGCGAAGATGGTGAGCAATGTTTTTAGGAGCTTGCGAACAAAATAATTGCGGGAAATCGTTAGCCACAAGCTAGGTCGTTCGGCAGTTGGAAGCTTTTCAACTGTAGAAGCTGTTGTCAAAGTTGTCACAGTCGCTTGGTCTCCTCGTTAAAATAATCCTAGCTCATCCGCAAACAGCGCAGTTGCGGCCCCTAGTAGAATCGTGTCGGAAATATCAGGCCGCACATCTACCAGGTCGATAGTGGGTGGATTGAGACGGGCTGTCAGGGATCGCTGGCAAACTTCTTGCCTGACAATCTCAAGCAGCGGTTGCCCAATTTGGGCAACGCTGCCCGCCAAAAGAATCTTTGTTAAGCCCAGGACGCCGATTAGGTTGGCGATGGCAATCCCTAGATAATGCCCTACATTCTCTACCAGCGGTCTAAGCGTTGGATCGCCCGCTGCAAATGCTTCCAGTACCGCCTCCATCGTAATGCCGCCAGGCTCGTGAAGCATTGGCGCTAATGTCGAATTCGAGTTGTGCAGTGCAATACTCTGCGCCTGTTTTACAATTGCCCGGCTGCTTGCAACCGTCTCCAAACACCCCACATTGCCACAGCTACAGACACTGCCATTTTCTACAACAGTGACGTGCCCAATCTCGCCTACGCCGTAGCTGTGCAGCAATTGGCGGTTCAACACCATGCCCGCCCCAATGCCATTGCCGAGACGAATGACAACCAGATGCTCCTGGTTGCGATAGCGGCCAAAGTGATATTCAGCTAACAGTGCTGCTTGATTATCATTGACAACAGAGGCAGCTAAATTATACCGTTTTTTAAGCAGATCTCGTAATGGAAGGTTGAGCCAGCTAAGATTGACGGCTCGTTGCACATAGCCACGCTGGCTATCAATGATACCCGGCGCTCCGATGCCGATGCCTAGAATCGGTTGGGGCGCATCTACCAACAGCGCATCAATCATCTCGTAAATTACTTCGACAGCCTGGTCGCCCATACGGTCATGCAGCGAGATGTTGTGTTGCCTTTTGCTTTCGCCCCGCAAATTCAAGATACCACCCCGAATGACTTTGCGCGACAGATCCAATGCTAAAGCAAAATTGGCGTCCTTGACGAGCTGAATCAACGTCGGCGGTTTGCCCCGCTCAGTTGAAATCGAACCCACTTCCTCAACCAATCCCTCTGCCAGCAACTCACCAACCGCGGCCGAAACAGTTGTTGCCGTCAAGCTCGTCATGCGAGCCAAATCAGCACGACTAATCAACCCCTGATTGTAAACAATCTTGAGAATGAGCCGTTTGTTATGTAACTTGGTCTGCTCCCGAGTTGCCTTCTGGCTGGTGGCAATCATGCGAAACTTAGGTTCAGCAAAAAACAGAAACTACAAGCGGTTGCTCTGAATTAACACTGTTACTTTATGAAAAATGTTAATCTGTGCAGTGTATTCGATTCGTTGATGAAGGAAATTTAATAAGTCCAGTGAACTTAATAATTCGTCCCATTAAAACAGAACTTATTATTTCTGTCAAAATGGAAATTACGCTGTGATACGTTCCTGTTGCCAAAGCGAGGAGTATCAGTTCCGTTAGGCAGACTCACCACTGCAAGTCAACTTGTCATCCCGAAGGAATCCTTTGCTGCCAACCAATGGCCAGCCAATTCACATGTGACTTGGCAGACATAGGCTGTCGATCTGGCTAGGGTTCCTTCGGAATGACAAATTTATTTGTCCCTTTTCTTGGGTGTCCTGGCGTTAGACAATTCTGCTCACCATGACTCAGTACGAGGTCTGTGACGCGGAACCGGTTGCCTTAACCGGTGGCAGAGGTTCTTTGGCTTGGCTGATGTTTTGTGCGTTGAGGAAGGCCAGCGCGACCTGAGCAACTTGAGCGGGCGCCAATTGCGAGGTGTCGATGCGCAAATCGGAGTGAGAGATGGCATGAGCCAGACGTTGTAATTCCTCCTGGCGGGCTGCTTCCGTCCAATCGTTGTCAGGACGGCGTTCTTTTTGAGCAGCGAGGCTGACGTCGAGAAAGATCAGCACTTTGGGGAATTCAAACTGCTTCCACAGGTCAGGGACGTTGCTGTGTTCCTGGCTCACTGGCCGTGCGTCATAACCGGCATTGCGCAGCGCCTTGACGAGCGTGGATTTCCCGCCGCCGCTCACACCAACGACTTTAATTATTGGAAGTTTGTTTGGCATAGAGAACAGTGGAAAAGTTGCAAAGTTGCAGAGTGGCAGATTCAACAAAGGAATGACTTTTCAACCCTACTACTTTGTAACTTTGCTATATTGGAAAACGAATGGACATTCGCCGAGTCTTATCTTCGCTATCGGCAGGTGAAATCTTTACTACAACCACCGTCGCATCGTCGTGGGGGCGATTTTGTTCGAGACGCATGGTCTCCTCAAGAATCGTATCTGCCAACCTCTGAGCACTATCTGCCGACAGATTGTGCGATGTGCAGACCAACTCAACCATATCAAGCAGCTTGCCGCTGCGCTCGCCTGCTGACCAGACACCATCGGTTGCGATAACAACTGTTAGTCCCGCTTCAAGTGCGATTTCGTGGATGGCAGGTTTGGTATTGCGATGAATACCAACCGCCTCGCTCTCACTGTTGATCCACTGAACCCCTTCTGTATGATGAACGAATCCCGGAGCACGTGCGTTCCGACTCAGCACTAATGTTTTCGTTACCAGATCGATGCTGACAATAAAGAGTTCGGCACTTACCTTGCCACCCCGTTCAGTGACTAAGTAATCATGGGTGGCGCGTGCAACAGCGCCATCTCGTACTCCTTCGGCCAGGAGACTGATCGCCTTGCGGACGACCATGTTGCTGATTAGTTTGGCGCTGCGCCCACTGCGTTGCCCGTCAGCAACGACAATACTCAGCCCTCCGTGTGGTCGCTCGACCACCTCGACCGTATCGCCGCTCTCACTGCTGGCGTATTTATTAATCTTCGCTACTGCAACTTGGACTTCCATGGCTAATCTAACTCAATCCCCAAAATATCGCCAACACTGACCCCATAACATGCCGCCAATTTGCGTAGTTCGTCTAGTGTGAGTCGTTGCTCTTTAAATTCAACATCGAAGAGCAGTTGGCGTGACAGCCCTGTTTGGTAATGAACCTCTTCGTAGCTGAGGCCATTGGCCGAGCGAAGTTGGCGCAATGTTTGAGCCACGCGACTGCGTGCAAGCTGACGGACTGCTGTGCGCGTCTTGTCAGTTGTCTCATCGACGACTTCAAGCACACGGCGCGGCTCGCCGCTCATGCGGCGCACGGTTTCTTGAAGGCGTCGGAGTATTGACTCAGATTCTTCGGAATCGGGACCAGATGAACTCATAGCAATAATAATAGTTCAATTGCTGGATATTCAGCAAGACGATTGTCAGATTACAACGTTAAGTTATTCACTACAATGAGAGGAGCCGGGTCATGCTCATCATCGTATTTCATTCACTACTGCCCAATTCCGGGTCAATCCGTTCCAACTACTCATAATTTAGCCCAATTCCCGCAAGGCAGCCACTATTACCATATCCTATTGAGTCCGCAGTTTTATAAAGTCAGACTTGTCACTGTTTTGGATTTTGTTTCGTAAGTTTTGTTAATGTTGTTAAAACGAGGTTTAAATACCATGAAACCCAGCGCTAATAACCCTACTCGCACAACGCATCCTGAAAATCATCTGTCCTCTACGTTTAGAATGAGTGACCATACTTACCGCGCTGCCGATCCGGTAGTTGCCAGATTGGCAGTTGCCAGTTGGGCAGTTGTAATGTCACTTCTGCTGCTCCTACTTACAGCACTTTTTGTCTCGGCAAAGGAGAATAGCATGTCCGATAGTATAGTAATTGAGCGCCGTCTCAGTAATGCGTTTGTGCAATATAAGCTGGAGATCAAGCCGATTGCCGATCGACCTGACCAACCACCTGGTGAAACCCATTATATCGTTAAGGATCTATTTACTACCATCAATGGCTCCTTTGACCCCTCTAGTGACGAAGGTTCGATTCCTCAATGGGCCCATGACACCTATTGGTCGGAGAATTTCCTAGAAGCTGGCTCCAATCATCACCTCTTCGCGGCTGTGATCGGCTTGGATGGCAAATTGGTGAAAAACCATCCGGTTCGCTTTTGGTCAGATGGTTTTGACAAATTGGGTGATCCCACTTATGCGGGCTATATCAACGAGGTGACAAAGGAGAGCTCCGGTTGGGCCAACAACCCATTGTGGAGTAGCAGTGCCTTTGATCCTGCCCAAGGCATCACTGGTCCATGGTGTTGGGCACCGGATGGTGCATCGGATGTGGTTTGTGGCGGTGGCTTGCCAAATGGTGCGGATCTCTCTACCTTTGTTGTTTGGCAAGCTGTACAGGGAGATGTTGTGATCGGTACCCCCACTGATCCCGCTCCGCCGACATCGCCTACTGATCCACCCACCCCCACCCCTGAAGTGACACCCACGCCCAAGATCACCCCTACTTTGCCTATTACCCGGCGGCTGGGGACATGGGTCGATGCGCTACGCCTGGAGATTAAACCACTTGCGGAACGGCCCGATACCGATCGCAAGCGCCTGAGCAAGAGGAGACGGTCTACCTGTTGAAGGATCTTTTTACGACCCACAATGGAAGTTGGGAACCTAGTGACCAGATGGGATCCATCGACATGTGGGCACGCGACGCTTACCTGAAGGAACTGGGCGCGCCTGACTACTTTGATGACGCAGGGGCTGATCATCATCTCTTTGCGGCGGTTATTGGGCTAGATGGTCAATTGCTGCGCAATACAGAGATCATCTTCTGGTCAGATGGGTACCTGAAGCTGGGCGATGAAGAATATACCGACTTTGCCTCTGCCTTCACTAAGGAACGTTCTGGCTGGGCCAATGTTGTGCTCGCCGAAAGTAGCTCCTATGCACCCGATCGCCTTGAACAAGGGCCCTGGTGCTGGATGCCCAAAGGCGCGGCTGATGTGGTCTGTGGCGGGGGACTTCCGCTCAAGAATCACATCTCGACCTTTGCCGTTTGGCAAGCGGTACCTCGATCAACGTTGCCACCGGTTCGCACCGACTTCAACGTCTTCTTGCCCTTTGTTACGAGCGGCAACTAAGCGCAAGGAGGCAGGATGTAACACAAAATTTGCATCCTGCCTCCTCACATCCATTCAAGCAACTGTGCATAGACGCGGTCTACCTGTTGCTCAGGCTGTTCTGGATCGATCAGATCGTGGATCAACTTCCATTGCTCAGGGAAGGCGAGGCACTCCAGCTTTGCCCCGTGACCGCGCCAAGCGGCTGCCAGCAATTCTGCACCCCGGTTATTCACCGTCTCGTCGCAGGGATTGGTGATAAAGGTCACGGCTTTGGCTGCGGGCGCAGCCTTTTCTGCCTCTCTAAGTACTAAACTGGCAAGCCGCAACATTGCTGCCACGCTCCGTGTTGACCAGCGAGGCGAGGCATGCAACGGTTCGAGCTTGGCATCCTTGAGTTGCGGATCCCACCAAAGAAACTTGTCTGGCAATAGGGAAAGTGAATTGGCGTAGACGATTTGACGTGTCAAAGGCACTGCTTTCACTGCCAGCGCTGGTGAGACTAGTACTGCATGGTCCAACTCGCTACGATGCTGTGCCGCCCAGGCAGTCAACACTCCACCCAGAGAGAAGCCAAAAAGCGTTATCTCTTTGCCAAGACCACACAGAATATCAACCACTTGACTGGTATGTTGAATCAATTCGGCGACACCGAGTTTGCCCTGCTTGGGCGAAAGCCGATCGGCAAACCCATGTTTGGGTAACCGCGGAAGATAGACATTGTAGCCGCGCTCGAAAAAGTGCGGTGCCAGTTGACTAAATTGATAGGGACAATTCGTGTAGCCATGAATAAAGGCAATTGCCCGTTCGGTTTGCTCCCCATGGGTAAGCAGGCGTGGATGACAGCGGTCGTGCAGGGCGTCGTCATGCCGGGCTAGCGCATCAAAACGATTGAGGGCTTCGTCGTAGTTCTTTGCCGGTTGCGCATTCGGGATCGTGCGCAGCGGGTAGGCACGGGTCAACTGGTATGCGCCCAGCGTAGCGACACCGGTGGCCAGAAGTACGTTACGGAGCATCCTTGCCATAGACCTACTGTCCCGCAATTCCTAGTTGTGCGAGCAAGTCTCGCCCTACAATGACCTTGACATCCACGGCTTCTTTTTGAGAAAGGCCGGGGAAATTGTTCAAATTCGGTTGCAGCTTCAGATCCGAGTTCATCTTTTTGAGGATCGTATCCGGTGCGCCGTAGTTTACAACCAGCGTCTCGGCATAATCATCACGATCTGCGTCGTTGATCGAAACTACATTCCAACCTCGTTGTCGTAGGAGATCACGAGTCGCTGCTGCAACGCCAGCTTGGTCTGTCCCGTTTAGCACCTCAACTCGTACCCAGCTAGAGTCTACATTGCCATCGGCACTGCTTTCCGTGGTCAGCTTTGCAAAGTAACGATTGACTGCGACGCGTACCTCACTTGGCTTGGGGATCAAAATCCACTGACCGATCGAATTGTAGTCCTCAGTGCCGTAACGCTTGTCGATCACCTCTTGTTGAATGCCCTGAAGGTTGTTCTGCCGTAAATAGTTGGCATAGCTGACCATCATAGGCAATTCACCCCAAAGATTGGTCTGTACACTTTTACCAAGGGTGCTCAACATTGAAGGCAGGTTGCTGATTAAGGTCGGGAACATGTCACGTCGGCGGATCTTGTCAAAGACTGCCCGGATCACATCCTGTTGGCGGCGTTGACGGCCATAATCATCGTCTACGTGGCGGGTGCGGGCGTACTTCAACGCTGTCTCTCCATCCAGGTGTTGAGAGCCAGCATCAAGATGAAAGGTCTCAATGCCGTAATCTGCGGTTGGATATTCTTCGTCGTGAATGGTTTTGGGCACGTTGATGTCAATGCCGCCGATCATGTCAACAATTTGTACGAAGCTGTCAAAGTTGATGCGGATGTAATAGGGAATCGACTGCCCGATCATGCTGCTGATCGTATCCATCAAGAGTTGCGGACCCCCGCCGGAATAGCCGTTCCGTTCGCCCATACCGTAAATCGTATTGATTTTTTCCTTTTCACCCAAGGCTGGCACGTTGACCCAAAGATCGCGTGAAAAGGAGAGCATCCCTGCCTGCTGGGTAGCTGGATCGAGCGTCAACAAAATCAAGGTATCGGTGTTGGCTGAGCCGTATTCCTGAGGGCGTTCGTCCGTACCCATCAGCAGCACATTGATCGGCTGCAATGCCACGGTTGAAACTTCGTTTGGGTCGGCGCTTTCTGCGACTGGCACATCCCCAACCTGGCTGGTAGTCTGGCTTCCCAAGGTATGATTGCCCAGCAGGGTGATCGACGGAAGAACCATCGACTGTAGAACACGATGGCGCGCCCAGTTGTAACCAGCATAGCTACTCCAGGCAGCGACAAGTAGGATAAGGACTGAATAGAGAATGACAACTCGCACAGCAAAGCGCTGTTGCGGTGGAGGAGTGGATGGTTGTCGGGTCAGTACCGGGACTGGCCGCCGTGGTTGTGATGATTGTTGTCCGATCATATTTGTAAGCAACGATTATAGCATATATTTTGTTCCACGGGAGAAACTTTTGCCTGCAAGGAGAATAAAACGAAAGGGATGACATGAAATCTGCATCCTGTCATCCCTTGATCTTGTCATCCTGTCAGACTTATCCCTGAGGTGCAGAGGCTAATTCGTGCAAGGGTGGTGAGGTGTGTGTGCTGGGGTTATTATTGAAGCGCGAGGTGAACTTGTGACTGAGCACCTTGAAGATCATCTTGGGTGAAAACATGGCAGTCGGTGGTGTAACCAGATGGGCGACTGACCAGAAAAGCTGCGCAACTTCCGGGTCAGTGGCCAGCAGTTGCTGCAACTGGCCGACGTAGGCATGCATCACCCGCAAAGAACCGCTCCGTTGCCCCGTGGTTCCCGGCCAGCGAAAATCTTCGCCGGTTGCCAGTGCCCAGGCGATCTGATTGTTCTTTGCCAACTGCTTCTGAAAGTGCGAGGTCATACCCTGCAATGTTTGGCGGTTACGATAGCTCTGTAAAGTATGCTGCAAGGTCAGTGCGCCCAATGCACCCATCGTCATCCCTTGACCATAAACTGGATTGAAGGCGCAGACTGCATCACCCAACGCCACGACACCATCGGGTAGCTTGGCCGTTTCATAATGGTGCCAGCAGTTGTCTGTGCGCTGGTAGCCGTAGATCGAAGTCAGTGGACGTGCATCTTTTACAACTTCGTATAGATAGGGCGTGGCTAGGCTTTTCATAAACTCCGTAAAGCCGGCTTCATCGGTTGGCGGATAGTCGCTATTGTAGCCAGAGAGAGTAACGACCCAACGGTTGCCCTCGGTGGCCAACACCACACCACCCCGTGGAAGATGGGGCGGACGCGCCGCAACCAGGACTCCTTTCCAATCCGCTTTGAAGCCTGTTGGTTTCTCGTACCAACGCGTGGCATAGCCCAGGCTGCTCGATACAGTCGATTCTTGAATCTGGGGGAAGCCCAATTCCTCTAACCACTGTGGCAAGCGCGAGGTGCGTCCACTGGCATCCACAATCAAATCGGCCTCAAGCATGTCTGACTTGGTTCCTACTTCGGGGATGTTGAGGTAGGTAACGTTGGCTCCGATCACTCGGTCACGTTCGGGCGACAAGATCAGCTCCTCGACTCGACATTCACTTTGAAAGCGTACATTCGCAATCTGCTGTACTCGACTGCGCACTAACCACTCTAGCAACTCGCGGCTACAGCCATAGCTCTGTAAGTTAGAATGTTGAGGTGCGGCCCAGCCTGCTGCACTGTAGAGGCGACCTTCCTGGGACCAATCTATCAAAACGGCACCCTTGGCGCGTAATGTATCTTCTATACCTGGAAAAAGTTGATCGAGAATCTGTTGACCACGGGTGAGCAGAACATGCGCGTGTTTTGCCTGCGGGATACCTCGTCGTGCAACCGGTGCCGTTGGCAGCAAATCTCGCTCCAAGATCGTAACTTCTTCAAAGAAATCGCTCAGAATGCGTGCAGCGAAAAGACCCGTCATGCTGCCGCCGATCACAATGGCGCGTTGAAAAGAGTGATTCGGTGTGTTCATAAAGTTCCTTATATCGTTAAGCATCCCTCCCTAGCCCTCAAACCTGCTCTAGGGAAGGAATTGTTACAGGAAGGATGTTGTTTGTTTGACAGAAGAAAAGACCTCATTCGCCCCTTCACTGTTTTCCTCCCTGTTTGGGCGGGCTAGGAGGGGCTTTACCGGTAGACCTGAACCGCTTGTGTATGTGGCGGCGGCAGTATAGGCGCTGGTTGCTGCACGTCGGCAAAATGCTTGCGAGCTTCTTGCACCTCTTCTGGGGAGAGAAAGAAGATCTCTGCGGCATGCTCCAACAGACCTGAATCCACCATCGCTTGACCGATTTCCAAGAGTCGCTGCCGAAGCAAGCGTGTCCCTGCCACATCAAATTGAACGCGTCGCCATTCTGCCTTTAGAGAGAGGTTTTTAGGCCTGTAGGCTGATCGGGATGAGATGTTCATAGCTTCTCCAAACAATCGTAATGATACCCCCACGGTTTCCTTTGTTGTATCTATAGTATATACAACGCAAAAAGCCGAATTCTAGTTCACTTTTTATTCACTTTGTGTTCAAAGTAGTAGTGCTACTGTAGAGGAAGCGTAGGCGATTTGACGCGGGCTGTGAAGCATGGTTCGTGAAGCAAGATGCGTGATATGCAATGCGTGAATTTGCGATAGCACTTCACACATCACACATCACACATCATTGGGAGTTTCTATTCGTGTAACAACGAAGTCAAGGCAGCGAGGCTGGCCACAGGATCATCGCCCAGGTGGATACGAATGACATTGCGCTGGTGGTTGACCAAAAGCCGCCAGTTGACCAACGCTTCAATCTGGGTCAGCTGATCAAAACTGAGCGAGGAGTGAGCAGGATCAAGCGCGTCGGGAATGGGGGCGTCGACCAGGCTGTTGGCGGTGAATTGGATAAAGTAACCCTTGCCGCTATCTTCCAAATGTAAACCAGCAGTTGAGTGGAGTAAATGAGGACCATAGTCAATGTTTGTGGCTAACTGCGTTCGCCGCTGGATCTGCGTCCGCAAACGATGCAGTTCGTCGTCGATCTCTGGCGTTGGTGCCAGGAAAGCCAATAGCGCAAAATAGGAGTTTCCCGTTTGCGAACTGCTCTGCGCCACCGCCGCATTGAGAAAAGCGCCAATCGTCTCCTCAAAGTCACTTTTCTCTTCCGCCGCTGCCGAAGGGTTTGGCGTCGTGAGTAAGGTCATTCCGTCAGATTCAGCCAGCGGCTGCGGATCGATCGCCTCACTTGTAGTTTGGCCCGAGCCGGTTAGGGCTAGCACGGCGGCTTTGGTTGCATACAATTTGGGGAATTCGCACGGGTTCACGCCAAGCAAGTAACTGGCCACGCTGGCTGCCATCTGCCAGCGGAAAAACTCTGCGCCCAGATCATTGAGGAATGTAATATCAAACTGTAGCACCGTCTGACCTGCCTCTCGCAACTGCTCGACCGCAGTGTCAAGCGCACTGTCACCAACCATGCGCAGGTAGACAAAGATGCGGTCCTGGCGGTAGTAGCGCGGCTTGAGCAATGCTTCCCCTTCGACAGGGACGATCCCAACTCCGTTTTTCCCGGTACTGGTGGCGATCAACTGCTCCAGCCAAATCCCCAAATCACCCAAGGCGGCAGATGCGATGAATGTGAGTTTGTCCCGCCCAGCAAGTGCTAGTGCTCCCAAGACGGCACCCAACCACGCTGATTGATCATCAACCCCCAGGCGACGAGCCTCTGCGGCAGCGCGGCTGCCGCTTTGTAGCAATTTAATCACATCGATTCCAGCCAGCGCCGCAGGTACCATGCCAAAATAGGAAAGCGCTGAGAAGACGCCCACAACTTCAGGATTGTCAATTAAGATGGAACGAAAGCCATGGCTGCGAGCGAAGCTTTCACTTTCCGTATCACGATCCGTAATCGCGATAAAGTGGGAGCCAGCCTGGTCTTCTCCTACACTACCGACCATCCATTGATAAAAGTATTGGAGGAGGGCCATCGTCTCGACTGTCTGGCCCGATTTGGTGCAGAGAATGAAGAGAGTCCGTTGAGGCTCAAGCTGTTCGGCAACGCTTAGGACGGCGCTAGGGACAGTGGTGTTGAGAATGGTCAGGTCCAAATAATCGACCTTTACGCCAAAAATCGTTCGCAACACAACCGATGTCGTGCTTGCTCCGCCCATACCCAAGAGGACCGCCTGGGTGAGGCCAGCTTCTCGAATTTCGATAACCAACTTTTTGATGCGCTCAATCTCGGCCAGCGTCTCGTCCATGATGGTGAGCCAGCCAAAGGCTGGTTTGGTGGTCGAATGTTGCCAGAGCGTTTCATCGCGTTGCCAAATGCGCTCAATTACCCGCTGGCTGCGCAGTTTCTCGAGCGCAGCCTCAATCGAACCATGATAGACACGTAGGTCGGTGGGTGGCGATAAATGCATGGGGTATCTCCTTCACCGGTACAGGCTTCCTTTTGTAAACATAGCATATCATGTTTTTTTGATCTATGGAAAGAGGCTTTGCGGCAGTCGTACAAGTTTCCGCTAATGACAGCAAACGAGCCGTTAACATAACCGCGATTCTACTGCCTCACGGTTGTGCTAACGGCTCGTTTGGACTTTCGATTAACGAATTTGAGTGCTATCGAGTCATCGTCAATCTAGAAATCGCCTAGACATTGATGATCGAGTTAGGATCGCCAGCTTCGCCCTTCTCGTAGGTGTCGGCTGCCTCGTCATTAAACCAGATGCCTTCAGCGCTGCGATAGCGAAAACGGATCTTCTGATTGGGGTCTACGGTGACGGTTGCGCTGGCAGTGCCGTTGGTGCGCTTGAGCAGCTTGGTCGCGCTGGGGTCCCAACTATTGAAGTCACCGAGGACAAAGACTGGTGCCTGCTCGCTATATTGTTGAACAAAAGTTAATTTGATCTTGCCATCTTTGGTTTTTTCTCGCTTGATCATGGTCGATCTCCTTCAGTTGAACATTACAAGATCTGGCCACATACGCGCCGGTTCAGACCATCCAAACTTGCCCCAATGGCTCAGTGCGCTGCGTGCCTTGAATCATAAACAATGAACAAATTTCTTGTGTCAGATAAGTCGGTTGTGCAACCGTTTGCATAACCTCGGCAATCCTACCAAAGGTTACAGTTCGCTGCAAATGTCAAGTTGCTTCGATCTACACTTTTTGATAAAGTGAAAGTACCTTATCTGCTCTACCGTTTGATTCTGCTATCATTTAAGTCAATTACAGCCAACGAAATATGAACTCCATGCATCACTGGTCACTCACAGGCCGCCTAGAAACAGAAAATGCCAAAGCACCTTCGATTCTTGTGATCGGGGCAGGAATGGCGGGTTTAGCCGCAGCCCGTATGTTGCACGACTCTGGATTTGATGTCACGATCATTGAAGCGCGCGATCGTATCGGTGGGCGACTCTGGACAAGCCAGCAACTCGGTGCCTATACCGACCTCGGTGCAAGTTGGATTCATGGTGCGGATCACAATCCGTTGAGCAACTGGTGTGATCGTTTGGGGATTGAAACTGTAATCACACCAAGTGATAAGCGCCATTTTGCTGTGCAAAATCGTCTGGTCGAGTGGGAAGAGTTAAACAATCTTGCCACCGCTGGGCTCGCCTCAGTCGATCAGCGTCTACAGGGGAAGGCTGCACCGCACACCATCGCCGAGTTGGTTGAGCCGCTGTTGCAGGACCCAACGCTGCCCTTGTTGGATCGGCAACTGCTGGCGTGGATGACAGGGTTGGCCGAAGGTGTACAAGCGGGATTGGCTGAAGATCTCGATGTGCGTTGGTGGCAACCCAAGGAACTTACCATCGTCAATGCCATGCCCCTTGGCGGCTATCGTCGCCTGGTGGAAGAGGTGGCGCAAGGCGTCAACGTTCGGCTGAACTCCCCGGTCAGCAAAATTGAGCTGCTGGAAGATGGCGTGCTCGTCCATTGTGGCGAACAGAGCGAACGGGCCGACTATGGGGTGATTACCGTGCCGGTTGGCGTGTTACAGGCAGGCCAGATCGAGTTTTCCCCGCCGCTACCTGCAGCAAAACAAGCCGCTATCCAGCAGATCGGTTTTGGCGGTGGTGTATTGAACAAGATCTTCATCCGTTTCCCCTATCGTTTCTGGCCCGACCTCCAGGATCGCTTTATTGCGCTGCCTGCCCGTGTCGAAGAACGCGGACTCTTTGCCAACTGGATCAACACCGAACCCCTGCACGGTCAACCGATCCTGCTCAGCTTTAGCACCGGTGCGAATGGTGCCCAAATTGATCGAACGAGCAGCGACGCTGAGGTCTATGCTGAGGCGATGAAGAGTCTGCGCCGCATCTTTGGCGAGGAGATTCCAGAGGCAGAAGCCTATGTTGTCACGCGCTGGCTAAGCGATCCTTGGTCACGCGGCAGCTACTCATATGCACGTGTCGGCGTTGACGATGTTGCAGCACGCGCTGCCTACGCTGCCCCAGTTGCCGACCGCCTCTTCTTCGCAGGCGAGGCAACTGATCCAGATGAATTTGGTACCGTTCATGCCGCACTTCTCTCTGGCGAACAGGCCGCCTGCGCCGTTTATAAGCTTGCTACCGGTCAGGAAGCGGATGTGAGTCACCTTCCTTACGCATGACAAGTCGGTTGAGCCGCCTCGCGCTTCATCTTGCAATCCTGTCATCCTGCCATCCTGTTAATTTGGTTCTACCTTTCAGGAATGCTACCTATAGTACTTTCCTCTCGAAGCTGGTAATTTTGTACGTGAAGAAGTTACGTAACTACCAGTGATGTGAAATGCACAAGCGCCAACTTGTCATTTTTCACCTGTCGAGAGGAAAAATAATATGCAAAAGCGTCTATCCTTCCCCTTGCTTCCCTCGCTCTGTACCCTAATCATGCTGAGTGCCTGTGCTGCTCCCCTGTTGCAAGGGCAGCAAGGCCAATCAACCTCTGCTCAGCCAACACCCGCCATCGATCTTCCGCCAACTGCGACCACGCAAGCAGCCGCCCAATCTACGCCGAGCCAGGGCGATGACGCTTCACTCTTACCGACGGCCACCCCAACCGCAGAGGGTCAAGCGCCAGCCCAAACCGTTATAACCGCAACTGCTGCAAGCGAAGTACAGGCGCTTGCCGTTCCAGCCGAGGACGAAGCGAGCAAGCAACTGAAGGTTCCCGCTGGCTTTGCGATCCGCATTTTTGCTCAGGACCTGAAAGACCCGCGCTTGATGGATGTGGGCGACGATGGCAGCCTCTATGTCGCCGAACGGGGTGCCAATTCGATTGTGCGTCTACCCGACGCCAATGGCGACGGCCTGGCCGACGAGCGACAGGTAGTGGCGCAGGGGCTAAATGAACCTCACAGTGTTGAGTGGTTTCAAAACTCGCTGATCGTAGCCGAGAATGATAAAGTTGAGCGCTTCACTGATACCAATGGTGATGGCGATATGCTGGACGAGGGTGAACAGCAGGTGATTACGGAGCAAATTCCCACAGGCGGTGGCCATTCATCGCGTACAGCCCATGTCGGGCCGGATGGAAAGCTTTATACTGCCGCCGGATCTTCGACGAACAACAACCCTGAAAGCGATCCACGGCGTGCTGCGATCAGCCGCTTCAACCTGGATGGCACGGTTCCCGAGGATAATCCTTATGTAAATGACATCGATGAGCGACGCCATGTTGTCTGGGCAGAAGGGTTACGCAACAGCGTGGACTTTCTCTTCCTACCCGATGGCCGTCTGTGGGCCGACCATAATGGCAGTGACGATCTCGGCAACGATGTTCCACCCGAAGAGATTGTCATCCAGGTCGAAAAGGGCAAACATTATGGTTGGCCCTTCTGTTACACGCCTACCCTCGGTGCCACGCCTCCCAATACGCAGGAAGTACGCGACAAGCGGGTTAAAATGAGTGATGTCTTTACAAGTTGCGCACAAGCGACGCCTGCCCTCTTTACAGATCTTGCTCACCAGGCACCCCTCGGCATTGCCTATTACGATGTCATCGGCTTTCCGGAGGGCTATCGCAACAACCTCTTTGTCGCCTATCACGGATCATGGAACAGCTCCACGCCACGTGACTGCAAAGTGCAGATGATCGTGGTACAGGATGGTCAACCGGTGGAGAGCCAACCCTTTGTCACAGGCTTCCGCAACAGTGATTCACAATCCTGCGCCGGGGCCTGGGGTCGACCCGCCGGCGTTGCCGTCAGCCCCAAGGGTGAACTTTTCATCAGTGACGATGAGAATGGGAATATCTATCGAGTGGTGTATGTGGGAGTTGATTAGGAAGTAAGGCAGTGGACACAGTAAGACAGTGGGGCAGTTTTACACTAAACTGCTGTCCACTGTCTACAGTCCCTTGATAGGAATTTAGTCGCCAATTTCAGCGACGGCGACTTTCTTGACCTTGCGGTCGACCATTTCGTCGCCCACCTGCAAATGGTGCGTCTCCAATTTGGGGTTGAAGATGCGTTCAAGCCCGTTGCCCAAGTAGGTAAGGCCAAGCACGACCCAAATGATCGCCACGCCTGGGGCAACCAGTGCCCACCATGCTCCGGCACTCATGGCACCTCGGGTAAAGGCAAAGTTGAGCATCTGCCCCCAACTCAAGCGGGTTGGGTCGCCGAGGCCGAGAAAAGAGAGCGTACTTTCGTTGAGAATCGCCGCTGAGATCACCAGCACGCCATTGACCATCATTAGCGGGAAGACGAGCGGAAAGATGTGGCGACGAACTATGTAAAAATTGCCACCGCCAATCGCCCGCGCACGCTGCACAAACTTGCGCTCACGCACTGAAAGCGTCTGTGAACGTACAACTCGTGCGGTTCCTGTCCAACTCAGAATGCCCAGCACCAAGATCAGCAACCACAGACCTCGCCCCAGAATCGCAATCAGCACGATCATCAGTGGCAGGTCGGGAATCACAAGCAGAATATCGGTCAAACTCATCAGGGCGATCTCAGTCTTGCCGCCGTAAAAGCCAGCCACCAGCCCCACTAGCCCACCGATCACCAGCGCAATAAACGAAGCGAAAAAGCCAACAATCAATGAAACCCGCGCCCCATAGATCAGGTTGGTCAAAACATCCTTGCCCACATCATCCGTACCAAGCAGATGGTCAGCAGTTGGCGGGGCATAAATGAGGTCGAGGATATTGCCCTTGACCGGTGCATTCGGATCGTAGGGTGCAATGTATGGCGCAAAGATCGCCACCAGAACGGTCACGAGCAACATGCCCGCACCCACCAACGCCGTCCGATTGCGAAGAAATGCTTGCCAAAAGCCAGTTTCAATCATATCAACCCTGAAAATATCAGAACCCCGCACGTCAGTAAGGGGGCATTGCCTTTTACGACCGGCAGTCATGGGCAACTGCCTTGCAGAAATGAGAAGATGAGCTTCGTGGATTCATCCTGTCATCCCTTCATCTTGTCATCTTGTCACTCTCACTCTAGGGTCGAGGTACACATACAACAGATCCGCCCCCAAGTTGGCAAAGATGACACTGAACGCCAACAGGAGAAACGCTCCTTGCAACACCGGGTAATCCTGCCGCTCGACCGCTGAGACAATCGCACCGCCAAGCCCTGGCCAGGAGAAGACAGTCTCGATCTCAATCGCTCCCGCCACGGTGAAGCCCAGGTTTAGGGCCACAATGGTTACAGTCGGCAACATGGCATTACGCAGGGCATGGTCGCGCAAAATTTGAAAGGAGGAAAGCCCCTTGGCCTTGGCAGTGAGGATAAAATCTTCGGAGAAGATTTCCAGCACGGCGCTGCGCATAAAAAGTGTATATTGCCCCGCATAGACCACGGTATAGGTAATGGTCGGTAGCAACAGATGTTTGCCGATATCCAGCCAGCGTTCCCAAAGCGAGGAGTAGGAGGCACCTGCTGTTAGTTTGCCTGCAATCGGCAACCCCAGATACGAAGTGCCGAGAAAGAGCAGAATCATGCCAAACCAAAAGGTCGGCATCGCCCACGCCACCAAACTCGAAAAGAGAATGCCATAATCGATGCTAGTGCGCGATCTCCAGGCCGCCAACACACCGAGCAAAATTCCAAATACGATCGAGAGTAACGTTCCCAAGCCAATCAGGAGCAAGGTGTTCCACAAATTTTCAGCCAAAATGGTTGCCACCGGGCGCTGTTGATGAAAACTGACACCGAGATCCCCTTGCAGCAAGTTGCGGACATAGAGGATAAATTGGGTGGATAATGGCTGATCCAACCCAAAGCGATGCTGTAACGCCTCGATCGCCTCTTTGGTGAGCCGTGGATCTTTAACCATGCGCGCTGGATCGCCGGGAAGAATACGAAAAAGAAAGAAGTTGAGCGTCACCACGAAGACAATCGTCAGCAGCGCCCAGCTTATTTTGCGTAGAAGAAAGAGGCTCATGAGCTAGGATGAAAGGAAGACAGGATGTATATGTTGATCTTCTTGTCTTCCAGTCTTTTTGTCTGTTTTTACTGGATCGGTACCAAACTGGTCAACACACTCACGTCGCCCAACTCGATGGTTGGTGTATCGGTGGGCCAGCCGCTAAAGCGGTCCGCACGATAGGCTTGAACGTTGTCGGGATAGTAGGGAATGATGTAGACCACATCGTCAAAGACCATCTGCTGCATCTTATACACAATCTCTTGGCGTTTGACCGGATCGAGTTCGACCGACTGGGCTTCATACAATTTGTCGTACTCGGGATTCGAGTAGCCAGTTTCATTGCCGCCTCCATCGATCTGGGCGCTGCTCATCACACCCAACGGATCATTCGGATCGGGTCCCCAGTACCAGCCCCATATCATGATGTCGTAATCAAAGGCTGGACAGCAGAGATCGACCAGGGCGGCAGAATCAACCGACTGAGGCTGTGTCTTGACTCCAATCTGACTCCAGGTTTGACCGAGCAACTCAGCCACACGCGGCGCTTCGGGAATATTGTTCGGCCATTGCAGTCGAAATTCGAGCGGTTGGCTGCCGTCGGGCATTTCACGCACGCCATCCCCATTTGTGTCCTTGTAGCCAGCATCATCCAAGATTTTGTTGGCCTTGGCAATATCAAACTCATAATCCTTGATCTGGCTGTTGTACCAGTTGGCCTGCCCTGATGCCACCAGTGTCAAGCCAGGTTTGGCCAAACCAAGCATAGCCGTGTCGATGATCGACTGTTTGTCGGTGGCATAGGCCAGCGCCAGACGCACGTTGCGGTCACGCAGCGCAGGATGGCCGGTGCATTTGCCGCCTTCTTTCGGGCAATTTTCGGGCGTAGCTTGGTTGAAAACAACATCGCGCAACTGCGGCGAGAGACCAGGCTTAGCCACGACTTCGACATTCTTGGTGCGTTTGAGCACAGGTACAGCAGTGTTAGGCATGCGTGTAATCATGTCTACCTGACCTGTCACCAACGCCTGCACCAATGCGTCTTCGTTGCCAAAGGTTTGGAAGACAATTTCATCCACCTGGGGCTTGTATTTGTAGTGCTCTTTGTTGACCACCACCCGCACAAATTCACCCTGCTTATACTCCTTCAAGATAAAGGGGCCGGAGCCGATCATTTCCAGGTTTTGAAACTCCGACGCCTTGGTCCCTTCACTCTGATCCTTCCAAATATGTTCTGGCAGGATGTACAGCGCTAGCAGTTGGCTATCCAGGTTTGGGATCGCCGCAGTCAGCGTCAAGACAACGGTTGTCTCATCAGGAGCGCTGATTGAATCGAATTTTTGGGTATAACTGTTGAGAAAGGGAAAGTCAGCATGATCTTTGTAGAGGTTGAGCGAAAAAGCCACATCATGGGCTGTCAATGGCTGCCCGTCGCTGAACTTGACCCCCTGGCGAATCTTGAAGGTGTGGACCTTGCCATCGTCCGAGGTCGTCATACTCTCCGCCAGATTGAGTCTGAATTTGCCATCGAGACCCAATTCATAGATCGTGTCGTAGACCAACGAGTAGATCACGTAGGCCTCATACAGCTCACCCATGCCAGGATTGAGATTATCTGGGCTGCCCGGCCAGCCAACCCGCAAAACCGCAGGCTCACTTCTAGTAGGTACAGCAGTTTGTCCTTCTCCACTTGTAGAGGAAGGGACAGAGCCAGCGCAGCCTGCCAGGATGAGAACGGTGGCGAGAAGGGTCATGAGCCAAGATTGGCGTTTCATTTTTGTTCTCCCTTGATTCGGGGCGAATGAATGTGGATCGTGGGCGTTATTATACAAGCTATCTTCGAGAATGCAAGCGTTCTATTTTTGCAGAACCGTCAGCGTCAGCGTACAGGCCCCTTACTTACGTGTGGTGTTCTAAACGGTCAGTGCCTGAGCCTACACCAAAAAGTGCTTCTGCGGCTCCTTTTCCAAAAGGATTGGCCGATTAAAGCGAAATGGCGTGAGATCAGCACTGATCGGCTGATCGCTCACAATTTCAGCCAAAAGCTTGCCGATCAAGGATGCAAACTTGAAGGCATGACCCGCCCCAATCGCAGTGGCGACATGCGAATGCTCAGGCAATGAATCGATGACAAAGTCGCGGTCAGGCGTCAAGGTGTACAAACAAGTCTTCGTATAGGCAATCGGACCTATCCCGCTGGGCAAATACTTGCGCATAAAGTTCATCACCCGTTGTAGGTTGGCCTCATCGGGCTCAAAGCTGCGCGTGTGCCCTGTCACTTCCTGTCCGCCCACATCCTGTGCCACCTTGATCGCCTGCTCACCATAGATGGGAAAGCCATAAAACGAGGGTTCATCCATCCAAATCCAAATGGGGAAGCGTTCTGGGGTGAAGTGGTTAGGTGCCAAGGGGGTAAAGTAGGTAACCTGTTCCTGCGTAACGGTAAGCGGCAATTGTACCCCGAACGAACGATAGGCCTGATTCGACCACGCCCCTGCCGCCATCACTAGCCTGGCGCAACGGTAAGTGCCTTGGGCGGTGACAACCTCATACTCGCCAGCGACGGAGCGAATGTTCACGATCGGTTGCTGGTCGATCAGCGTTGCGCCATGTGCCCTTGCCATGCGCAGGTGGGCCGCATTGCAGCGCGCCGCCGGGGCAATGCCGCTTTCGGCTTGAAAGATACCGACTACATCCTGGGTGAGTTTCCATTGCGGCCAACGCCGCATGATCTCCCTGGCATCGAGCATCTCGTAGGGAACGTTGCAGGCACGCAGACTTTCGCTGTAATCGCGCATGGGAATCGCCGGGTTGGCTGGCCAGAGGTCGAGACCCCCGGTTTTGATGATCAATGCTTCGTCGGCATCTTGCTCCAAGCTGGCCCAGGCTTGATAAGCCAACTTGGCCAATTCCACATAACCAGGTGTGTGGTAGGAGAGGCGAATGATCCGCGAATGATCCTGTGAACCGCCACGTACATGTCCAATCTCAAACTGTTCGAGACCCAGCACGTTGTTTCCATAGCGACGCGCCAACCAATAGGCCGCTGCTGCGCCGATCCCTCCCAGTCCAAGGACAATCGTCTCAAAGTCTGTTTTCACTTCTCCGTCCTTATTTATAGGGTGTTCGCTTTTATTTCGAGAAGAGTTGACGCTATAATGCTCTTAGAGATTGATTTACATCATTATACCTTGCTCTGAATGATAAGTGGAGTTTTTCATGCTTGTTTTCGAGAAGCAAAACTCCGCTATCATTGCAACCGCATTTTAGTATACCCAGAAAGAAGCACTATGAAAAACTTATGGAATGATGCCGAGGCGAGCCAATTTGATGGTGATCTGCCTTTGCGCGTCTACACCTCGCGCCTATTAGGACGTAACCCCGACTTGGTACTCCACGGCGGCGGCAACACCTCGGTGAAGTGCTGCGAACAGAATCTCTTTGGCGAAGAAGACGAGATTCTCTACGTCAAAGGCAGCGGCTGGAATTTAGAGACCATCGAAGCGCCTGGCTTTTCACCGGTGCGTATGAACCACCTGCTGAAATTATCCAAATTAGAGCGGCTGAGCGACACGCAAATGGCGCGTGAACTGCGCATAGGTCTGACCAACCCCTCTGCCCCTGATCCTTCGGTCGAGGCCATCCTTCATGCTATCCTGCCCCATAAATTCGTCGATCACACCCATGCCGATGCTGTGGTCACCCTGACCAACAGCGTCAATGGCGAAGCGCGCATCCGTGAACTTTACGGTGATCGGGTGGTGGTCATCCCTTATGTCATGCCTGGCTTCAAGTTGGCACGGCTCTGCGCCCAACTCTTTCCGCAACAGGCGGGGCCGCAGACAATCGGCATGGTGCTGCTCAAACATGGCATCTTCAGCTTTGGAGCTACCGCCAAGCAATCCTATGACCGCATGATCGAGCTGGTCTCGCAGGCGGAAGCCTATCTGCAAGAAAAACATGCCTGGCAAATTGCTGTTCCCGATCTGTCTGCGCCAACTTTCATGCGGGGTGAAGTGGCATCTTTGCGTAAACAACTCTCACAAGTCGCCAAGGCGCCGTTGATCCTCTCCTCGCAGCAAGATGCTGAGACATTGAACTTTGTCCAGCGTGCCGATCTGGTAAAGATCTCACAACAAGGCCCTGCCACGCCCGACCATGTGATCCGGACAAAGCGTCTGCCCTTGGCCGGCCGCGATGTGACAGCATATCAACAGTCCTACGAAGCCTACTTTGCCCAGTTTGCCCCCCATAATGAGCAATCACTGACCATGCTCGACCCGGCACCGCGCGTCCTGCTCGATCCACAACTGGGCATGATCTCCATTGGTCGCAGCGCAAGTGACGCCGGGATTGTACGCGACATCTACCAACATACAATGCAGATCATCCAGCGGGCAGAGATGTTGGGGGGCTACGAGGCACTCTCAGCGGGCGATCTCTTTGAGATGGAGTATTGGGAACTGGAACAGGCCAAACTCAAACGGGGCGGCGCATCCAAACCCTTTGCAGGTGAAGTGGCACTGGTCACTGGTTCCTATTCAGGTATCGGTAAGGCTTGCGCCGAATCTTTATTGGCTCGTGGCGCAGCGGTCGTCGGTTTCGATCTCAACCCCGGCATTCGCGACAGCTTTAAACGCAGCGATTATCTCGGTGTCGAGGGCGATGTCAGCAATCCCGACCATCTTAGCCGTGCCCTCGATCAGGCAGTTCAACACTTCGGCGGGCTTGATCTGCTTGTTCTCAACGCTGGCATCTTCCCCAACAGCAAACGAATCGATTCGTTGCCCGATGCCGAATGGGAAAAAGTATTGCGCATCAATCTCGATGCCAACCTGGCACTGATGCGCGATGCCCATCCGTTGCTCAAGCTTGCGCCGCGTGGTGGACGAGTGGTCGTAATTGCTTCAAAGAATGTCCCTGCGCCTGGCCCTGGTGCGGCAGCGTACTCGGCTTCCAAAGCAGCACTGACCCAATTGGCTCGTGTGGCGGCCATGGAATGGGGCAATGATCGCATCCGCATCAATGTGCTTCACCCCAATGCGGTCTTTGACACTGCCCTCTGGACCGAAGATCTGCTCAAGGCGCGTGCTGCTGGCTACAAGATGAGTGTAGAAGAGTACAAGACGAACAACATCCTACACGTCGAAGTCACCAGTCGCGATGTCGGTGAGCTCGCCGCAGAACTCTGTGGCCCGCTCTTCGCCAAGACTACCGGCGCTCAGATCCCGATCGATGGCGGGAATGATCGGGTGATTTGAGGAGAGAAAATATGATTGGTAACTGGCAATTACATAATTGCCAGTTACCAATGGCGATAAATATCACTAAATATCACTTCATCTTTTCTTTTGCTGCTTCTAGTTTCTCGTGATCGGGATGTTGCTTGTAAAAGTCATCCAAGGGATAACAGCCGCTGACCAGGCCATTGCGTGGACCAGTGGTGCAGTCACTAAAGGTGCGGCAGTAGAGTTTGCGCTGATAGGGCCGACCCGCCAGAACATCGGCGGGAAGTTCTGGATAGGAGAGCACCATACGCCCGACCCCAACCGAATCGACCATACCGGTGCGAACTGCGTATTGCGCCACGTTGGGCAACCATTCTTGCAGATAAGAGTAACCGGTTCCGACAAAGATCAGATCGGGGCGATGTCGCTTGAGTTCGGCTGTGACTTTGATTTGGCGTGCCACACCAACTAATGGATCTTCCGGCGGCTGATAGCCATCGGATGGTGGAAAGAGCGCCGGGCGCTGAATGTGCGGCGTGTAGTAAGGGCTGCCTGCTGTGATACAGACGAGTTGGACATCGAGCTCGGCGAGCAGATCGAGAAACTGTTTCGGTTCGCGCAGGTCGATGCCCGTGCCGGTACCGTCGCCGCCAAAGGCGTAGGGGTAGGTGGACTCGCTCCAGGCTTCTGGCTCCCCCGTCTTCTCGGTGCCAGGCTTGAAGGGCATAAAGTCGAAGGCGCTGAGGCGTACGCCAATGCCCAAGCCGGGAGCCGCTGCTCGCACCGCCGCCACGGCGTTGCGCAAGAAGCGAGTGCGATTTTCAAAGCTGCCGCCATAGCGCCCAGGTCGCTCGTGGGCGCTGAGAAATTCATGTCCCAGGTAACCGTGACAATGTTTGAGATCGACGAACTCATAACCTGCTCGCTGCACCAGCACTGCAGCACGGGCAAAATCTTCGATCAGCCGGTCAATGTCATCATCGCTGAGGATGTCGCTTTCTTTGACGTTGAACTTGCGGTCGAGCAGCGGATGGCGATAGAGCGTAGCAGGCTGAATTGGCTTACCCTGAGTAGGACGGCAGAAGCGCCCGGAGTGGGTGAGTTGTAAACCAATCAGCAGATCACTGGTGTTGCCAAAACGGCTGGCATGTTCGTCGATTAATGTCTCGCGTAGTTTGACCAGACCGGCCAGGGTCGCTTCGCTGGCGATGAGCTGATTCGGGTTGGCGCGCGCATCCGGTCGCACTGCGACTGCCTCACCCCCTGCGATCAACTTGGCCCCACTCTGCCCAAAGCGCTGCCAACGACGCACTGTCAGCGGTGATGGGTTGCCGTCCAACTCCCCATCCCATCCCTCCATCGGCAGCACTGCAAAGCGATTGCCAATCCGCTTCATCTTGGTGTCGAGCGGCTGCGCCAAAACTGATTCTGGCCCATGTTCCACGGTTGGATCAAAGCCGAGATCCAAGCCGAGTGAATGCAGGTGAGATTGAAAGCTTTCTGCGTTGCGCAGGGTTGCAACCCGTTTGTATGTTGTCATGAGTGATTTGCTTTCTGGGCTAACGCCTGTTGTAAATGTTCCGAGTAAGCTGCATTGGCCGTGCGATTATGCTCACGGATCACACGTTCCAGCCAGGCTTCATCGCGCGCCTTCATCGCTTTGAACATCTGCCAATGTTCGTCTTGGGCGGTGCTGACACGGTGGCTAAAGACGTCGTTGAGATAGTAGCTGCGCAGGCGATTCCATTGATCCAACACACGGTTGAGCGTGCTTTTGACCAAGGGCATGGCAGCGCAATCACAGATAAACTGGTGCAATTGGGCATTGGCCGCAGACCACGCATCCAGATCGCTCGTGAGACCATCCATTTCGTGCAGGAGCACTTCTAGTTGCGCGAATTCCTCTTTGCTCATTCGTCGGCAAGCCGACCGCCCGCTGATCAGTTCCAGTGCTTCCAGTAACTCGAAAATTTCAACGATCAGTCCTTCCTCAATTGGCGTGACTGTGACCCCAATGTAGGGTTGGATCGTGACCAGCCCTTCGGCTTGCAACTGTTGCAGCGCTTCGCGAACCGGGATCGCACTGGAGCCGAATTGTTCAGCCAGATCATCGATCACCAGACGCTGGCCAGGTATGAAATTACCCTTGGTAATGGCAGTGCGCAATGCGTCGGTAATGGCATCTTTTTTGCTGCGGAAACCACCAGCAGGGAGCGCTACAACGGCTTTTTTTGAGAGCATGGATTCCAACTGAGTTGTCTGAACTGGAGCGATCAGGAATATATGATATATGATAGAGAGAGAAGAAAGTTTTGTCAATTATGAACTAATCTTCATGCTTTTCCTGAAAGAACCAGCAAATGATACAGTATAGCTGAATAATCAAGCCTCTCCCATTATGAAAGCAATTTATCTACTTCCAGAGCACAACCATTCCCTCATCTATGGCCCGGATGAACAGCGCGACATCGCCAGTCGGGTAGAGCTTATCGCGCCGCGCCAGGATGCGCAGAGCGTCTTGCTGCAACCCCCGGGCACATTTGACGAAGTTGAAGTGATCTTCTCGGGCTGGGGCATGGCCAAGATGGACGCCGACTTTTTTGCTCGCTTTCCCAAACTCAAAGTTCTCTTTTACGGTGCCGGTGCTGTGAGTGGCTTTGTGACTGAGGAGGTTTGGCAGCGAGGAATCGTGATTAGCAATGCTAATGTGGCCAACGGGATCGCTGTGGCCGAGTACACGGTGGCACAAATCTACCTTTGCCTGAAACAAGTCTGGCAGGCTGCGTTGCGCATCAAACGTGAGGGGCACTATCATAAGCCGCCGCATGTTGCTGGTGCCTATGGCAGCACCGTTGGCATCATTTCGTTGGGCGCGATTGGTCGCATGGTCGCTGAACGGCTGCGTGGCACTGATATACATCTGATTGCCTACGATCCCTTCATGACGCCCGAACAAGCAGCCGCACTCAATGTCGAATTGACTACACTTGAGGTGCTTTTTCAGCGAGCAGACGTGATTACCTGTCACACCCCTTGGCTGCCAGAGACAGAAGGGATGTTGAATGGACGGCTGTTTCGGCTAATGAAACCAGGAGCGAATTTCATCAACACCGCACGTGGTGCCGTGGTCAACGAGCCTGAGTTGATCGAGGTGTTGGGTGAACGCCCCGACCTCTTCGCTGTGCTAGATGTCACCTGGCCGGAACCCCCTGTGCTCGGCTCACCGCTTTACACCCTGCCCAATGTCATTCTTACCCCGCATGTGGCAGGCACCATGAACGATGAATGTCGGCGTATGGGGCGGATGATGGTCGAAGAACTGGAGCGCTGGCTAGCAGGTCAACCCTTACAGCATCAAGTGAGCCGCCAATACGCCCGCGCACGAGGGTGAGGAGGCAGTGGGGTAAGAGCAAGAATATAAGTTTAGATTTTAGTTTGACAAACTCCCTTACAATTGCCCATGGGCATTGCCCTGGGATAGAAAGGACACAGCATGAGTTCTATCACAACGCTCCCCCGCAGCACACCCGAAGCGCAGGGGATTTCTTCATCCGCAATCTCGGCCTTTGTCAATGAAGTAAACGAAAGTATCCAATATCTCAACAGTTTTATGTTGTTGCGTCACGGCTCGGTAGTCGCTGAAGGCTGGTGGGCACCCTACGCTCCCGAGTCTCCGCATATGCTCTTTTCGCTAAGCAAAAGTTTTACTTCGACCGCGATTGGCCTGGCCGTGCATGAAGGTCTACTCACCGTGGATGACCTGGTGCTGGGCTTCTTCCCGGAAGACGCACCGGCACAACCCAGTGCCAATCTTGCCGCCATGCGCGTGCGCGACCTGCTGGCAATGGCGACTGGTCACGCTGAAGATACTACAGGTCATCTCCACCAGCGGCAGGATGGCAATTGGGTGGCCGCTTTCCTGGCGCAACCCGTGGTCTATCCACCGGGAACCTACTTCCTCTACAACAGTGGGGCAACCTATATGCTCTCTGCCATTGTGCAGAAGCTGACGGGGATGACTGTGCTTGAGTATTTGCGACCGCGCCTCTTCACGCCTCTCGGCATCGAGAAAGCGACTTGGGAAAATTGTCCACGTGGAATCAATGTGGGTGGCTGGGGCTTGAGTATTACGACTGATTCGATCGCACGCTTTGGTCAACTCTATTTGCAAAAAGGGCGCTGGGGCGATCAACAACTTATCCCGCAGGCGTGGGTCGAAGAAGCGACTGCCGCACATTCGGACAACTCACGTGAGAAGAACCCCGACTGGCAACAAGGTTACGGCTATCAATTCTGGCGCTGCCGTCATAATGCTTACCGTGGCGATGGAGCCTTTGGTCAGTATTGCATCGTGATGCCCGAGCTAGATGCAGTATTGGCAATCACCAGTGGCCTGGGTGATATGCAGGCGGTGCTTAACTTGGTCTGGAAGCACTTACTACCGGTGATGAAACCAGGATCCCTGGCTGCAGATGCGTCGGCGCAAGCAAGACTGCGCGAACATCTCGCCCAATTGTCTATTCCGCCAGTTGAGGGTGCAAAATCTTCGCCAGTCGCCGCCCAACAAAGCGGACGCACTTTTACCTTGCCTGCCAATGAGCAACAGATTGAGTCGCTTCGTTTTGACTTTGCCGATACACGTAGCACCCTCATCCTTCAGACTAAGAACGGTGTGGAGCGCCTTGTCTGTGGTCAAGGTGGTTGGCAACTGGGGCGAACGCATCTGGAACGAAATCAAGACTTGGCGGTTGCGGTGAGCGGTGGCTGGAGCAGCCCGGATACCTATGCCATCAAGCTCTGTTTCTATGAAACGCCCTTTACTGTTACGGTTCTCTGCCGCTTTGCTGGCAACCATCTCTATTACGATTCGGCCTGGAATGTCGGTTTTGGTCCTTTGGAGCGATCCCAGTTGATTGGAACGCGGGAAGGATAGCAACGTCAGAGCCGCTAGCGCAAGCGTGCGGGCAATATCGTACGCTTGCGCTAGCGGCTCTGAGACGGCTATACCTTGACCAACTTTGCCAAATCCATTACTGGACCGTGGATACAGGCGCGCGTCAGTCCTTCATCCGCAAGCGGCACAACACAAGCCAGACAAGCCCCCACTGCGCAAACCAGGTCAGCCTCGACCAAGACTTGCGCAAAGTTGCTATCAAAGCGGCTACGATGTTGACGGATCAGACGTGCTAGCGGTAGCCATTCGTTTTGGGGCAGGGTTGTACAGAGCTGATCGGCCCAGCGTAGCAGCGGCATCAACTGTGTTTCCCATTCCATCGCATCGGCAGCGTAGTGTACTTCCACAGCAAGTGACAAGCGACTGATCAGCATGTTTTTAAGTGCATCGCCCTTGATCAGTACAGCCACCTTCTTTCCTGCATCCAACGCCTGTTCGATGAAGGCGAGCATCGTCAGCGAACGCTCGGAATCAAATAAAATCAACATCCGTTGGGCCAGTGGATGCAATTGAAAGCCGTTACCAAACGGGCCGAGTAGATTGATTGGATTTGCCTTTGTGACTTCGTGTAGCCAAGTGGAGCTGACATCGGCGTTTTGTGTAAGATAAAACGACCATTCAGCCACAGGCATACCGTCATCCTGGCTGGTGGGGCGATGTGCGACTGCAAAGAGCGGCTTACGCAGGTAGAATTGCCATTGTTCGAAACGTTCTGCCTGGCTTTCTCCGCCACAACGAGCCAGAAAGTAACGCCCCGAAATCAGCGCACTTGCAGTTGTGATCGGCAGATGGAGCCGCAGCAGGGAGCCATTACCAACAGTCTCCGCAGATTCAGCTACCACGGCTGTGATTGTGCCATCTTCTTGAATCGTGGGTGGTTGAGGCATAGGCAGAAGGCGAGATGCTAAAAGGTATGCGTTTGTTGCTGGTAACGCAATTACCCAATGACCAGTTACAGGTTTTCCTTGTCGCTGCCAGCTAGCAGTTGCGGCCAGAGGAAAAAGCTGACAACGCCGATTGCAACCCCAAACCAGAGTGTGCAAAAGCGTACCAGTAGGGCGGCTGCTGTAGCTGGTGCTGCGCCTAGATGGAGTAACTGTTCGGACAGGGCAACCAAACTTCCTTCGGCCGCACCCAGCCCGCCTGGTGTCGCCAGCAGTGCACCGAAGACGGAGCTAATGCTAAAGATGAAGGTACCGATCAACAGGTTCTGCAACGAAAGTGTAACGCCAAAGCCCGCAAGAATAATCGAATAGGCCAGCGTCTCCGCTACCCAACTAAGCATACCCCACAGGATCGAGATTACCAGCCGTTTGGGACCGAAGAGAATATAGCTGCTTTCGTACAGCTCACGCAGATGGTGGGCGAAACGGCTGACGAAAGACAGCTTTTCGGCCAGGTCGAGAAACCAAAGCGCCAACGGACGTATCTGGATAATGGTCACCCCAATCAGAAAGCCCACCAGCACAATACCTGCCGCCAGACGCGCACGCACATCGGCAAAGGCAAAGAGACCGGCACTTGCCAACAGGATCATGGCGATCCCATCCGTTAACCGCTCGGCCAGAACAATTGGTGCTGTGACAGGAATTGGCGTGCCAACTGCATTCTTGACCATGTAGCTCTTCAAGAACTCGCCTGCCTTGCCTGGGGTCATCACCATTAACATTGCAATCGCAAAGATGCGCGTGCTCTCGCTCCGTGAAATTGGCACCTTGAGAATGCGTAGATACCATTGCCACTTTAGGGTACGACCCGCATAGTTGGCCAGGGTCAGGAGCAACGCAACGGGGATCAAAAGCCAGGGAAAGTCACTGAGTGCGGCACGCAGGGCACGCCAATCGCTCCACAGCACAAAGCCGATATAGACGATCAGCGCAAAAACGAGCGAAAGTAAGATACGGCGAAAAAGTGTTCTGGGCATGGGGTTGCGAAATGTGAATTGCGGATTGTCAGCGTCATGAACTACTCATAATCTGCAATCCGCAACTTTACTAAGCCAATTGTCCTCTGAAAAGCCATGAATTTCAGCGATAGTTACGGGGAAAATTCATGGCTTTTGCAACCGCAATTGGTATTATTCAAAGTAGCGGCCAACGATTAACTTGAGCTTCTCAACGACGTCAGGGCGTACAAGTTTCTTGTTAGTCATGATGGCATCGCGTAGCGCGTTGGCTTGCGGCGTGGGTCCAGCATTGGCGAGCAAGGCAATGGCGTTGGCGACTGCCTGTTTGGCGATGTCAGCATTGCGCATCAAGGTCTGCACGACCATCTCGACCGTTACTGGCTCTTCGCTTTCGTGCCAAACGTCGTAATCGGTGACGTGGGCCATCACAGCGTAGCTCATCTCGGCCTCGCGTGCCAGTTGTGCTTCGGGCGTGGTTGTCATCCCGATAATGTCCATGCCCCATGTGCGAAAGACACGACTTTCCGCCTTGGTGCTAAAACGTGGACCTTCGATGGTTACAAAATTGCCCCCCATGTGCACGTGTGCCCCCGCCTGCTGCACTGCTTCATAACAGATCTGGCTTAGCCTGGGACAGAAGGGATCTGCCACCGAAATATGGACAACAAGCCCGTCCGTGCCAACCGCCGGATCGTCGAAAAATGAGAGCGAACGGCCTGTCGTGCGGTCAAGTAATTGATCGGGAATGACAATATGGCCAGGGGCGATGTGCTCTTGCAAACTGCCGCAGGCGCTGACACCAATCAGATATTCCACGCCCAACATTTTAAAGCCATAGATATTGGCCCGCTGATTCAAGCGCGTCGGACTGATGCGATGACCACGTCCATGACGTGGCAAAAACGCTACCCGTTGACCATGCAAGGTGCCAACGATGTAGTTGTCGGAAGGCGAACCAAATGGGGTGTTGAGCGTTACTTCTTCGACGTTGGTCAAGGCTTCGATACTGTAAACCCCGCTGCCGCCAATCACACCGAAACGAACTGGATCTGACATGGAAACTCCGCAATTTGGAGAGACTAGAGACTAGATATCAATGAAAACCTGCTCAACTACAGTGCGGTTGCTTTGAAATCACGAGTTTTTCCATCAAAATGCGAAAAGAAAACTCGTGGTTTCAAACAGAGCTTACTATAGCTGTGAAAATAGTGATCCGAATTGAAACATCTGGGTCTGAAATGCTATTTTCATGCTAGAGATTACACACAAAATTTCTGATTTCAAAGAAATACTTTACTTGGGCCTCTTCTCTGCTGGAATCTCCTTCCAGCGTGGGTTCTGTACATCGCGAGCGGATAGAATCGGATCGTTGATCCCCCAAGGCACGGCCAAATCAGGATCATTCCATGCAACGCCGAGTTCGTCGCCACCATCGTAGTAATTGTCCACCAAATAGGTCAGCGTCGCCGCTGTGAGCGCCACAAAACCATGCGCCACGCCCACTGGGATAAAGATACCCATCTGATTGTCATCACCAATCTCGACCACTTCAGATTTGCCCACCGTGGGCGATGACTGGCGCAGATCAGCCAGACCTACCCGAATGCGGCCATTCGGCACATACCAGTAGTCAACCTGCTTGAAATGATAGTGCAGCCCGCGCAACACCCCTGCCTTGCTGTCACTACGATTGGTTTGGAAGATCTGCCACGAGCGTTCCGGGAACCATTCCTTGCGAAAGGTCTCCATAAAACGGCCTCGTTCGTCGCTAAAGGCGCGCAACTGGACGAACTTTACACCTTGGATTTGGGAGGATTCGATAATTTGTGACATGCGTATGATGAAATTAGAGATTGGAGTTTGTGAGATTAGGCAATTTGTGACTGGTCAGACACTCCCCTTAATCGCCTATTCTCACAGACTCAAAGATGTCAGATGATCTGTCGCACTTTGTCAATAATGGTTTGCATTTTGTTCCACTTTAGCCGTTGTGCGGCACGATTGGTGATCAGAACCGCCTGGCTTTCGAGCAGGGTGCGAAACTCGGCCAGTCCATTGGCGCGTAGTGTTTCGCCAGTTTCGACCATATCTACGATGAAATCTGCCAAACCCACCAACGGCGCTAATTCGACTGACCCGTTGAGATAGATAATCTCGGCGTTGATGCCGCGCTGGCGGAAAAATTCGCCTGCTAAGCGTGGATATTTGGTAGCAACTTTGGCCTGAGTGAGATGGCGCAAGGGTCTATCTGGCCGCTCATCTGGCCCCGCCAAACTTAACCGACATTGCCCAAAGGGCAAAAGCAACGGCTCGTAGAGTGTACGCCCACTTTCACGCAGCACATCCAGACCACAGATCCCTATATCGGCAGCCCCATATTCGACGAAAGTTGGCACATCGCTTGGTTTGGCCATGATGTAGCTGACGCTGCCGTCGGCGCTGCTCACCACCAGTTGCCGATCGTTGACTGCGGCAGGCGGCGAGATTCCAGCCTGGGTCAACAGGTGGAGCGACTGATCGGCCATTCTGCCTTTGGGCAAGGCGATGGTCACAAAATCAGTGCTGCGTGCTTCGTTGTCCGCACTCTGCTTGTTTTTCAGCGCCATTAACAGCCAATCCAACGTGATCGCAACACCCACCGCAGGCTGTGCTTTGCCAAAAGTTCCAACAAGATTGTCATAGCGACCCCCGCTGGCCAAAGGAAAACCAAGTTGTGGGGCTAGCGCCTCAAAAGTGATGCCGGTATAGTAGCCTAAATTGTGGATTTCGGTGAGGTCAAGCTGGATGTAGTCCTGGACACCCCGCTCGCTTAGTTCAGCTAAGAGGGCGTGTAATTCATCGATTGCGTCCTTCATGCGCTTGTTCAGCGCCACTGCAGCGGCACGTTCCAGGATGACTTCAGCATGGTCGCCGCTGAGGGTTGGCAATGTTTCCACGGCTCGACGTTGTTCGGTGGTTAACTCGTTTTTGCGCAGAAAATCAAGTAGTTCAGCTTCACTGTTGCGGTCGATCGCCTGATGTAGAGCTGTACTGGTTACCTGGTCAAGTTGCAGTGCCTCCAATAACCCATCAAAGTAGGCCATCTGTCCCAGCGCCAGGCGAAATTGGGTCAGTCCTGCCGCCTGCAGCGCTTGACAGGTCAATGCCAGCACTTCGGCATCAGCCTTGGGCGTACATTGCCCGATCAGTTCGACGCCTGCCTGCCAAAATTCTCGTTGGCGACCTCCCTGCAATTGCGCGTAGCGATACACACTACCCGCATAACAAAAACGGAGGGGCATGGGCCAATCGTGCAGCCGTGTGCCCACCAGGCGGGCGACGGCCACGGTCATCTCTGGACGCAAGGCCAACGTGCTGCCATCGCGGTCAAGAAAGCGATAGGTCTCGGCGCGCAACTGTTCACTGGTGCGGCTGGCTAAAGTATCAGCAAATTCAAAGGTGGGAGGAATCACATCCTGATAGCCCCAACTGCGAAACGAATCGAGGAGCGTACTCTCCAACTGGCGACGACGACGCGCATCTTCGCCAAAATAATCAGCTACCCCGCTGGGGATCGGGGTAGGAAACGTCTGTTGTTCATGCATGGGAGATAGTATACCTGGGCAGAGGGAGAAGTCTGAAGTTTTGGGGGGCATTGGGAGAGGATCAGTGCATGGAGTCAAACCCAGTTCCATAATGTCTTTACTGCACTGCTTTTATAGACCAGCCTGATCGAGAAAATTGCGCATCCATTGCGCGCATCTGACGCACGAATTGAGCGCTGTTGCGTGGTATCTTCGTAGGCACAGATTGTAATCATCAGCAAAATACAAAAAGGAAAAAGGTAATGGCTCTCTATCTATTTCAAGCAACATACACTGTCGAGTCTTGGGCAGCACAGATTAAGAATCCTCGTGATGTGATAATGACAAATGAAAAGTGATCCAGATGATCAATGAAAAGTGAGCCATCTGGGTGGATAAAGTGTTGAAAAACAGTGGTAATGATCATCGAAAAGAGATCCAGTCTTAGAGTTAGTTTTCCTCCTTCCTAGAGGCATGAGCCAGAGCTAGCGCATAGAGTAAACGGTGAAAGGAGAGCGAATGGGTTGACAAGTGGGCTGCCGTGCTAGACTTAGAAAGGCGAGGCGAGCAAGAAATGTCCTCTTCCCGTCAGCCTTCGCCGTCGCCGACTTCGAGACAGCACGGCTGGGTGCCCGCTTGTCAACCCTGAGCGGGTCTTAAGGCGTTAGGCTCGGTGGTTGGCCTGTTGCGAGCGTGCTTGGCCTGGCTTTGCCGAAAACGATAACTTTCGCCTGCGAATTCAAGAATATGGCAGGTATGGGTGAGACGGTCGAGCAAGGCACCCAAAAGTCTGGGGTCCTGAAAGACCTGAGTCCACTCGCTGAAGGGCAGATTGGTGGTAATCAGCAAGGAACCCCGACGATAGCGCTGACTGAGAAAGCCAAACAACAATTGTGCCCCCTGTTGCGAAAAGGGGACAAAGCCGAGTTCGTCGATGACAATCAACTGCTGTTTGAGCAGTGAGTTTTCAAAGCGACTGAGTTGTTGGGCTTGCTGGGCCTCAATCAACTGTGTAATCAGTGCGGCAGCCGTGAAGAAACGCACGGCATAGCCGAGGTCACAGGCGGCATAGCCTAACGCCGTGGCGAGATGGGTTTTGCCCGTGCCAATTTCACCGACCAAGACGACATTTTCGGCTTTGCGGATAAACTCGCCGCGTGCCAGTTCGAGTACCTTTTGTTTGGAAAGCGAAGGCACTACGTTGAAGTCATAGCTTTCCAAGGTATAGGCGATGGGAAACTTGGCCTGTTGCACCAAGCGACGACGACGGTTGACTTCGCGCTGTGACAATTCCTGTTCCAACAAGGCAAGTAGATAATCGGGATAGGCTTGGCCTTGTTCGGCCGCTTGGCGAGCCAGCGGTGCATAATTCTTGGAGACGGTGGGCAAGAGTAGGGCTTTACACAACCCCTGCAAGCGGGCATCGACAATCTGGGGCACAGTTTGGGTTGCGCTGCTCATTGGGCGATTCCTCCTTGCCAAGTCAGCAATTGGTTGAAGCAAGCGAGGTCGGGCACTTTGACCTGCACGGCTGCCAAACGGGGATGGTCAAGCAGGCGAGCGGCGGGCGGTGCGGCACCTTCGCTGGTGCGACGCAACAGTTCGCCAATGCCAGCCACTTCCCAACAGCCACGCTGCAGTGCTTCTTCTAACACCATTGCCAACTTGCTTTCGCCGTGCGTTTCACCTAGTTTCAGAATTTCGATAAAACGACGAGTGGCCTCGGTGCTCGGCAAACGCTTTTTGAGTTGCTCGAAGTAATCGTCAAAGAGTGCTGGCCAGATGCTACGCCACTGACGGATCACTTGCGCTTGGCTAAAGGCGCGTGGTTTCTGTGCTAGCAGCGGCAGATAATGATACGGGTTGAGCAGGTCTTGTTCACGAGCCCAACTGCGCCTATGGCTTGCCACCACTTCCCCACCACAGACAATTTCGATGCGCTCCACATAGACGTGCAGGGTCAGGGCTTCCTGTGCTTTTTCCACGGGGACCGAGTAACGATTGCTGCGATAGCTGACCAGTGAAAGGTGATTGGCTTTGACTGCCAGCGTTTTGCGGCAGAGGTAGGGACGTGCTGGCAGGCTGCGTAAGGCGCACTGTTCGACTTGCAAGCGTGCGCCGATGCTCTCGGTGCGCCGCGGCAAGCAGCGCATTAGCTCGCTTTGGCACTGCTCTCGCAATGCTTCATTCAGTGCCTGCCAACTGGCAAACTCGCCAGCGCCGATCAGCCAGTTGCGGCGTATATAGCCGACTCGCCCTTCGACACCCCCTTTCTCCCACCCGGATGCCACATTGCAGAATTCGGCTTTGAAGAGATAGTGGCTGCGAAAACTGATAAAGCTCTCCTGTTCCTCACGCTCCCATCCCGTCAATACTTTCTGCACGGCGTTGCTCAGGTTGTCATACCAGAGGGCTTGCGGCACCCCGCCAAAAAACTCGAAGGCGGCGACATGTCCCGCAAAAAACACCTCCTGCGTTTCTCCGGGGTAGGCTTGCACAAAGGTCGCTCCCGAATAACCCAACCACATCACAAACAGATGAACCTTCTCTGTTTTTCCTGCAATCTTTACCTCGGCTTCGCCAAAGTCTACCTGGCCACATTCACCAGGCGCATAGGTTAGGGTCACATAGACTTTGTGCCGCTCTCGTTTGCGCAACTTCCCCACATACCCTCGAATCGTCGCTTCTGCTCCTGCATAGCCATGCTCTTTTTGCAACAGCGTATACATTCTGCGCGCCGTTCTCCGTCCTTTCTTCCCCTTCTCACTATCTTCCTCTACCCACTTCGCTAGCAACTCCTTGTACTCTCCCAGCACTCGACTCGCTCGCGGCTCCTTCAACTCATACTTCGGTCGCCCGCTATCTTCCAGCATCCGTTTCACTGTGTTTCGCGAGTACCCGCTCTCGCGCGCCACTTGTCTCTGGCTTTTTCCTTCCACCAATACTTCTTGCCTGATCCTGGCTTTCTCGTCCATCGTTCGCATTCCTTTCACCTCCATTCTAGGGTTCTCCCTACTATAGAGGTTCGCTTACGATGGCTCACTTTTCAAATATCACTTCTGTGCCAAAGTGGATCTCTTTTATTTTATCAAACTCACACGGGCAAGGCGTCCTCGATGCCAACGGCATGCAGACAATGAAACAATTCTCCTTCACGGCTGCGCAGTTCGGGAGCTAAAATTGACGCGCTGTATGGCTTCATCGCACTTGCAAAACCGTGGCTAAAATCATGCTCGGGGTAGTAGATTCGTTCGGGATCGGCCAGATCAACGTGGCTCACTCCACTGCTGCCATCTTTGCCCAGAAAGAGCTGCGCCACGGTCTGGCGCAGTTGGCGGGTGACAGCATTGCCAGATGCAATCGCCCCAGGGTTAATGAACCTTTGGTGCTAGTTTGAAAAGGTCATGAGAAACGACTAAGCTATAAGCAGATACCGATCAAAGTATGTGGAATAGCCAAGGAGAGACTCATGACCACAGTTGATTTTATCACAGAGTTGTTCTGTGTGGTGGCAGAACAGTTGGATCAACATGATAAGCACAGTCAAGCGAAACTGTATCAAGCGAAGTCGTGACGATTGCCTTGTTGTATGCGTTGAAAGGGAGCGGCAGCCGAGCGTTCTGGCGCTGGCTAACGAGATTATCGTGCGTTGTTCCCCCAACTGCCGAGTCGAACTCGACTGTTCCGCTTGTTCGTCAGTCATCGAGCGTTGGTGTCAAGTTCATGGCAGAACCGTCGTTGATCGGTGTGATTGACAGCTATGGCATCGAATTGTTGCATCCGGTGCGAGAAGGACGTAGTGAGCAACAAATCGGACGCAAGGGAAAATCCAATCATCGCTGGATTGTTGGGGGCAAACTCTGCTATGTGCTAAATCATCTCGGTCTGATTGTCAGTTGGGATTGTGATACGGCTAATGTCTATGATGGCAGCAGCTTCCAGCAACTGGTTGACGACCTAGCTGACTGGATGGTTGTCTTTTCCGATACCGGCTTTGAAAAAAACGATTGGCATCCCACCAACTTGCGCCTTTGGCGCAGCGTGTGGAACGTTCGTATGGTCGTCGAAACCGTGCTTTCCATGCTCACCTATGTCTGTGATTTCAAGCATTCCAGACACAAAGTCTGGGAGTACTTTGGAAGCCAAGCTCGCTTTCACCATGGCTCTATTCAACATTTTGGTGCAATGGCATGGCTTTCAACCCGATGAAACTGGCGTGCCCCTTTCCATCGCTGAGTTTAGTCTGTGATCAACTAGCACCAAGGTTAATGATGCGAATGCCGGCTTCCTCATAGAGCAGTGGAATATGCCAGTGGCCAAAGACCACGGTCTGCGCGCCACAACGCTGGGCTCGTTGCACTGAACGGGCAAATTTCGGTGGCAACTCATCCGAGCGGCGGGAATCGATCTCGTCGATGCGGTCAGGAAAGTGGCTGTGCCAGAGCAGGATACGTTGTCCGCCGACAGCAACGACCTGTTGGTAAGGCAGTTCGCGCTGGGCATCCTGGCTGTCATCGTTGCCGTGCACGGCAATCACCGGTGCGATCTGGCTCAATTGATCCAGCACCCAAAGTTCGCCCACGTCGCCAGCGTGCAGGATCAGGTCGACGCCCTCGAAGACGGCAGCAAGCGAGGCAGGCAAGGATTCACAACGATCGGGCATGTGCGTGTCGGAGATGAGGCCGATGGTGGTAGCAATCTGGTTGCCAGCTAGATGAGATGGGAATAATGATCGGTGCATAACATTCCTTGGTCTTTGTGGTACAATCAGGTTACCAACTTACCTTCATAACACGGCATCACATGCGCAAACTATCTGATAATTTCCTTGAATGTTTAAAAACAGGTTTCTTGTCCCCGATGATAGAGACAGTGCGAAGCGACCTGGATTTGAGTCTTGATATTAGAGAAAATTACATCAACATCTATTACAAAGGCAATTCGCTTCTCCAACTATCAGAAAGTAGCGGCGGTCTCTACAGAGCACAGATACACCCAAAGTTCTTAACGGGGATCGCTCCGCCAGTGACATTTACAGAAGAAACGGTGCCCCTTTTTCTGCAAACAATTCCTCAACTCAAACAAAACATCGTCGGCTTTGGCAAACGGTCTCTTGAGATTGAATATGAACAATTGATTATTCGCGCAAATAATCTCGAAATTCACAACAACACGGATTACTTTATAGTCGATAGGCAATACACAGTCGCCGATGGTCGATTTGATTTGCTAGGCTTTTGCTGGGCAACCAAAGGACGTAAGCGCTATCAGGAAGTGCCCATTAGCTTGATAGAAATCAAGTTTGCGCTGAATTCCGAGATTCAGAGCCTCCATGAACAGGTAGAACGTTACTACGCTGCTATCAAACCGAAGTGTGCCGAAATTGCAGATGAATTGCAGACAATTTTCCGCCAAAAACTAGAATTGGGCTTATACCAACAACCCCAAGATCGTCTTGCCGCAATGGCAACCCTCAAATTTGCGCGCACGATTGAGCAATTTCAATTCCTCATCATCTTGGTCGATTATAATCACAATAGCTCATTGCTGAGTCTGCAAAATCTCGAAAGATTGCCCTTTGCGAATCAGATACGAATCTTTCACAGTGGTTTTGCAATGTGGCAACAAAATGCGAAAACACTATCTGGCTTTTTATCAAAGGAATTCTAAATGACTCACAAAATCCTACTCGACACCGACATCGGTTCGGACATTGACGACGCCATTGCCCTCGCCTATCTGCTCGCCCAGCCGCAGTGCGAACTGCTCGGCATCACCACGGTGACCGGGGAGCCGGTAAAACGGGCGATGATGGCGAGTGCGCAGTGCAAGCTGGCAGGCAGAAATATCCCGATCTATCCTGGCGCAGCAGAGCCGTTGATCATTCAACAGCGCCAACCGCAGGCACCACAGGCCGCCAAGTTGGAGCGCTGGGAACATGAGACCCAGTTCCCGACGGGCGAAGCGGTCGAATTTCTGCGTCACACGATCCGTGCCCACCCTGGCGAGATCACGCTCTTTACGATTGGGCCACTGACCAACATTGCCCTGCTTTTCCACAGCGACCCGGAGATTCCCAGTTTGCTCAAAGGGTTGGTGATGATGTGTGGCGTCTTTGCTGAGAGCAATTGGGAGGGCAAACCGCTGGAGTGGAACGCCATCCTCGACCCACACGCCACCGAGATCGTCTATCGTGCCCAGCCACCGGTCCATCGTTCGGTGGGGCTGGATGTGACGACCAAGGTGGTGATGAACCGCGAGCAGGTACGCCAGCGCTTCCAGACGCCCTACCTGCAACCAGTGCTCGACTTTGCCGATGTCTGGTTTGAAAAGCGCCCGGAGATCACTTTCCACGACCCGCTGGCAGCAACCCTGCTCTTTGACGAGTCAATCTGTCGCTTTGAACGGGGTTCGGTGACGGTTGAGTTGGACGACAAGTTGCTGCTCGGGCAGACCAAGTGGACGGCCGGGACGGGGCCGCATGAGGTAGCGTTGCAGGTGGATGCAAGCAAGTTCTTTGCGCATTACTTCTCGGTGTTTTAAAAGATAGAAATACGCTTGAAGAAAGCCCTCTTACTTGTTATAATATTCACAAATATCATAACAAACCGTTATTCAAAGCATTTCTATGTCAAACATCATTCATGCGCGATGGCTTCTGATTGTACTTACCCTTGCTTCTTTGCTGCTCACCCAATGTGGCTTTGGCCGTGCCGAACCGACGCCAGCCCCGGTTACGCTGAGTTGGGCGACCTGGCAGGAGAACAGTGCAGTCGAGGTCGAGTTGATGAAACGCTATCGCGAGCAGTTTCCCAACATCACCTTTCAGCGGCAGGGCATGCAGTTGGGCGAAAACATGGCAGATCGGGAACCAGCGCTCGATCTGGTCAATGTATTGGTCAACTATGACTTCTTGCGCGCCAGCAAAGCGGGAAGCTATGTGGATCTGACGGAGCTGTGGAACGATGGTGGACTCAACACAGCGATCCCGCACAGTTTTCAACAGTTGACCGAGCAGGAAAATAAGCAGTTCTTGGTGCCTGCCGCCTTTGATTGGAGCGGCATCTACTACAACAAGGCAGTCTTCGAACAATATCAACTCCAACCGCCACAATCCTGGGACGACCTGGCCCGCTTGTGTGATCAGTTGCTGCTCAACAATGAAATTCCTTTTGCACTGGCGGGAGATGGCTTTACCATCCGCCTCTGGTTTGATTATTTGCTGCTGCGGGTGGGTGGCATGCAATTTTACCGCGACCTGATCGATGGCAAGGTCAGCTATCAGGATATTCGCGTCCAGGATGCAATTGACCGCTGGCAAACATTGCTCAATCAAGGTTGTTTTGTCGAAGATGCCAAACGGTACGACGATCAAAGTGCGATCAAGATGTTGGTGCGCGATGACAAAGGGATGTTGGGCTCTACCAAAGCGGCCATGATGCTGGTCGATGCCTTTACCTTCACCCAGTTGCCGGAGAAACTGCGCCAAGGAATCGACTTCTTCCGCTTTCCACAGATCATGCCCGACGTACCGCAGGCTGAGATCGTGGCAATCACGGGCTATGCGATTCCGACCAAGTCGGTCAACAGCAGCCAGGCGCTCGACTTCCTCAAGTTTATGGCGACCCAGGAGTCACAGGAGGCTTTTCTGCAAGAAGCCTTCGTCAGTTCCGCTCTGCTGGCTCCCGTGCGCAACGATATCGCCGCCGATAAGATGAGCGAAGATATGAAGCAGGCAGTACAGTTGGTCAACGAGAGCGAAAGTGTAGCACCGCTCTCCTTTGTCTGGATGCCGACCGAGATGATCGGACGCACCGAACTGGCCTACCGCAAGTTGCTCGACAACGATTGGGACTTCATCGGCTTTGTAGAGCTTCTCGAAGAGGCTCGCCAATCTGCGTTGGAAAGTGGGCTGTTTACGCAGGAGTAAAGAACCCCACCCTAGCCCTCCCCGACTTCAGGGAGGGAACTGTAACGGGACGGATAAAGTATCTCGTTCTGTCTACCAATCTTTATCCTTTCCGTGATTGTCCCCTCCCTTAGCAGGTGAGGGTTAGGGTGGGGTTGTAGAATGAAAGTCACATGATGCGAAAGTTCCCACGTCAGACATTGTTATTGCTGTGCATTGCAACGTTGATCCTCGCCGCTTGCGGTTCCAAAGAAAGCGCTGCGCCCTTGGAAGCGGCGGAGTTGCAATGGGTTACCTTCGATGAAAACAACCAGGCCGAGGTCACGGTCATCAAGAAATATCAGGAGACCCATGCGCAGATCACCTTCAAGCGCAACGGTCGATTTCGAGGTGGTTTCTTCGGTGGCTTTTTGCCCGACCCTGCACCTGACCTTTTGACCGCCACAGCCGATTTCGATTACTTGCAAGCCATTCGCCAGGAGCAGGTGGCCGATCTGAGCGAGTTGTGGGATGGGGCAGAACTGACCGACAAGATTCCAGCCAATGTTCGCTCTTTGGTGGAGGTGGATGGCAAACCGTTCATGACGCCCCTGGCCATCAATTGGAGTGCCATTTACTACAACAAAGCAGCCTTTGCTCAGGCCGGAGTCGAGCCACCCAAAACCTGGGACGAGTTTGTCGATGTCTGTGAGCGACTGATCCTCAGCGGCGAAATTCCGCTGGTGATCACGGGCACACGCAGCTATTCGTTTCTGCTCTGGTTCGACATGCTCGACCTGCGCATCAATGGGGCGCAGTTTCACCGTGACCTATTGGATGGCAAGGAGCGCTTTGACGATGCTCGTCTCGTCGACGTCTTTGATCGTTGGCAATCTCTTTTTGAGCGAGGTTACTTTGTTGACAACCCAGAGTATCTGAGTGACCTGGCGGCCAGCAACTCGTTGATCCGCAACGACAATGGCATGTTGCGCGGCCCCAAAGCGGCGATGATGTTGCTGGATGCGCGCACGGTCGCCGATATGCCACCCAAGTTTCGCCAGGAACTCGACTTCTTTCCCTTTCCTACCATTGATCCAGCCGTACCCGCCGCCGAATCGGCAACCGTGATTGGCTATGTGATTCCACGGGCCGCCGAACACACTGCCCAGGCAGTGGATTTCCTCACCTACATGAATTCAGCGGAAGCACAGGGGTGGTTACTCCTGCCCAATACAATCGGCAGTGCCGCCTTTGTTCCCGCCCGCAACGACGTGTCGACTCCAAACACCGATCCACAACTCGCCCGCGCCACTGAGTATCTGCACGGCATCCCGCAACTGGCACCACAGGCCTATATCTGGATGCCACGCGAGATGTTCTTCGGTTTTAATACGGGGTATAGCCATTTTCTGAGCAAAAAAGAGTACGATACTTCACGCTTTATCGAGGATTTGCAGAAAGCTCAGGACGATGCAAAGGCAAAAGGGGTTTACTCGGAGTGATACATTCGTAGTAAACGCTGAGTGTTTTAACGCAAAAGCGCAAGAATACAAGGACGCAAATCGAGCGATTTAGCAAGATAGTTCTTTGCGTCTTTGCCCCTTTGCGTTTATTCCTTTCTGGTTCTTTGTATAGCATGTATGGTTAAATCAGATTGGGCGGGACACCGAGTTGTCTGAAGGCTTTGGCGGCCATTTCGACATGGTCTTTGCCGTGGCGCAGTGAAATTTGTACATGACCGGGTAGCAGTGCATCAAAGTCGAGCCCGGCGATCTTTTGTACGCTGCGGTTGTAGGCGTCGATGCGGCAGTCATGAATGTTCTGCAAGACCACTCGTCCGAAATGAAAGACCAGATCGCCACCTAGCAAGTAAATACGGTCACTGCCCTGAAAGCGGAAGCTGAGATGTCCATCGCAGTGGCCTGGCGTCTCCCACACCTGTAACGTCAGTTCGCCGACCTGCACCGTGTCGCCTTCGACCACTTGCTGATGCACGGGACAAGCCTGTAGGTAGAAATCCTGCGGATAGAAACCGGCCGCCTTGGCTACGTCCAATGCAATTGCCACTTCATCCCGTTCGACCAAAACTCGACCGGTCAAGGGCGAGGCGATCACCTCCAGGTCGAGACGACGTTGGGCTTCGTGGGCAGCCCCAACATGGTCGGCGTGATAGTGGGTGAGGATCAACTTGCGGATGCGCTGTGGATCGACGCCGTCGTTGCGGATATTCTCCAGGATCAGGTCGAAGTCACGGCCCAGGCCCAAGCCTGGGTCGACGAGCGCCAGTTCCGAGCCGCCGTCAATCAGATAGACATGGCAGTCGAGCGCCCCTGAAATGCCAAAGCCCATCCTACCCCCGCCGACGATATGTACATTGTCAGTTAACTTCATTGGTTCCTCTACAAATCAGCAAAGACTTCTTCAATCGGCATTGCAAAACCCGGCAGCACCTCTCCACCCGTCAGAGAATCGCTGCCAAACAGAATCTCTATTTCATGGTCAGGTGAGTAAACCTCAACATAACATCAATACCTCCGTACTTCCAGTAGAATTACTTTTCGTGTATTATAATGCAACCTAATCGGTTCAACAATCAGTCTTCAAGTTCGGCAGCGGCAGCAATGGCTTCTGTCCACTATACTTTGAGGAGCTTCATGCGCAAATACTACGACATTCAACTCGACAATCATACAGTTGAGTCCAAAGAACTTCACGGCGAAGAGATCGTCAAGGCAGGGCGATACCTAATCGCCAAGATATTGCTAGAAATGGGTGCGGCCACTGTTGACCCGCTGTCACCGAAGAATCCGTTGATCTTCTCCGCTGGACCCTTTGCGGGCACCACCTTTTCCAACGCCAACCGCACCAGTGTCGGCTGCAAAAGTCCGTTGACCGGCGGCATCAAAGAGGCGAATGGGGGCGGCACCTTTAGCTACGGCCTCGGTCAGCTTGGCATTGCGGGCTTTACCCTGCATGGTGCGTCGCCTGATTGGGTTGTGATCCACTTCAAGAAGGATGGGACGATCCATTTCGAGGATGGTTCGGCCTATCTGCAAAGAGGCAACTACGAAGTTGCCGAGATGCTTTATGCGCACTATGGCAAAAAGATTGCGATTGGCATCTGCGGACCCGTCGGCGAATATGAGGGCATGCTGGCTGGCATCGCCTTTAGCGACAAAGATGGACGTCCGGCCCGTTTGGCAGCACGCGGCGGCGTTGGTGCAGTGATGGGTAACAAGAAAGTCAAGGCCATCGTGATTGACCTGGACCGTATTCCGCAACTGCACGATGTCAAGAAGACAACGACCAACATCAAAGATTACGCCAAGATGTTGCGTGCCGACTCGGTGGTGATGGACTTTTACAACCGCGTCGGGACGATGGGCATGGCTGATTTTCAGAACATGTTTGGCGGTTTGCCTGTCAATAATTTCAGTGTGGGACGCCAAGCAGAATCCAGTGATTTTAAGATGGGCGGCGACTATATCGGTGAGCTCAACACCGGTCGCGGCGGCGAACAGACCCACGCCTGTATGCCCGGCTGCGTGATCCAATGTAGTAACGTCTATCACAACGCCGAACGTAAAGAGATGGTCTCGCCAGTGGAGTACGAGACGTTGGGGCTGCTCGGCACCAATTGCGGCATCAGCGATCCGGATGAGCTGGCGGCACTCAACTACATTGCCAACGACCTGGGCATTGACACAATTGAGACAGGTGCGATGTTGGCAGTGTTGATGGAAGCCGGATTGGCCAAATTTGGCGATGTCCAGTGGATGATTGAAGCCCTGGCCGAAATTGCCAAGGGGACGGAAAAGGGCAAACTCTGGTCACAAGGAACAGCGCGTGTCGGTGAACATTATGGAGTCAAGCGCGTGCCAGTGATCAAGAAACAGGCGATCAGCGCCTACGACCCGCGCGTGGTAGAAGGCACCGGCATCACGATGATGACCACAGCACAGGGAGCCGATCACACGGCTGGCAACCTAGCTCGCCTCAAGACTAAGGAAATGCCGGTTGAAGAGTTGATGACGCGCAGCCTCAACCAGCAGATCAAGGTGGCGGCTAACGACTCGCTCGGCTTCTGCATCTTTGGGCAAACGGTGACCAATGTCAACGCCGAATGGCTGGTGGAGGCGATCAACAATGCCCACGGCACCAGCCTGACCAAGGAATTCTTTGACAACCTGGGCAAAGAAGCGCTGCGGCTGGAGAAAGAGTTCAATCGTCAGGCGGGTTTTACTTCCAAGGACGATGAGTTGCCAGAGTTCTTCTACAAGGAAAAACTGCCGCCCACGGACTACGTGGCCCGTTTCCACGGAGACGAGGTGCATAAGATCTACGATCAGTTTAAGGAACCGGCGTTATAGAGATTTGGAGAGTAGAGATTGGCAACGACAATCTCTACTCTCGGTATGCTTCTGAGCCAGCCAAAGAAGTTACTCGGCATCCAAGATTTCGAGCAGATGCTGAGAACCGTGATAGGTAAAGATCATTCGATTGAGGATGTTACGTCCGATAATGGCGTCGTTTACTGTACGACTTCCAAAAACATCAACGTCAAACAGTTGTAACTCTCCGATTTGAACTGCTATTGAGTAACCAAAGAGCGTCTCTTCAGGAGTAGAATGTTGAACAGTGAAAAGATTTCGTCGCTGACGATTAGGGCGAAGACCCGCTGCCTTCAGAATTGAAAGTGGAATAATCGTGCCATCCGCTCCTGTATCAACGATGGCAATCTTTTCTTCGCTCAAAACCTTGCCATCTTCATCGAGTAGCCGAAGGGGAAGTGTTGGTAGCGGCTCACCACCAGAACTTTTGCCAAATTTGAAATACAACGACATACCAGCTTAGCCTAACTTCGGACTGTGGATAATCAGCGGTGGTAACAATTCTGCATCAGCATCTAGATACAGGACAGGTTCATTCGCAAATTTTTTGTGTA
>JAXLWB010000044.1:0-85350 GCA_046328715.1 Caldilineaceae bacterium
TCCTGCAGGAATGACAGGTCTATCTTTCAGGGATAAATCGAAAAAAAACTCTCTGTCAAACTGGCTGACAACTCTTGCTCACCCTACACTCTTCCATTAACTTACTGTCACTGTCTCACTGTCCTACTGTCCTACTTACTGACCCACTGACCTACCGCATCTCCTCGCGCTCCCGTCTACCCAGAATGCCGTTTGGGCGGAAGAGCAGCATGAGAATTAGTGCAACAAAGACAAAGGCATCACGATAGCTGGTTAGCGAACTGGGTAGCCACTGTTTGAGAAAATCCTGCACGCCAGGAGAAACCAATCCGGGCGGCAAAATATCGCCGATGCCAGGGATGGCCGTGAGTAGCACTTCGAGCGCCCCCAGCGCATAACCTCCGACCACGGCTCCCGCAATCGAACCAAATCCGCCAATTACAGCGGCGATAAAGGCTTTCAGTACCGGTGTAAAACCCATGTAGGGATTAATCTGCCCGGCCTGCACCGAAAAGAGCAATCCGGCAACTGCCGCCAATCCCGAACCGATGGCGAAAGCCATCGCCACCACGCGGTTGAGATCGATGCCCACCAGCCGGGCTGCCGTCAAGTCCTCAGCCGCAGCACGCATCGACAGACCCATCGTCGTGCGCGTGACAAAGAAGGAGAGCCCGATCAGCAACAGAATGCCTGCCACCAGCGCAACAACATTCACCCGCGGCACTGTGATTGCCCCAAAGGTCAGCACCCCGTTGAGGATCTCAGGCGAAGGAAAGGCAATCTGGGTGGGTCGCTGCAAAAAACGTGTGATGAGCAAGGTGCCATTTTGTAGAATTTGCCCCACCGCAAACGAACTGAGCAACGCCGCCACATCCGGCGCTCCCCGAATCGGGCGATAAGCGATGCGCTCCATCAGCAAGCCGATAATCACCGTGCCGAGGATCATGATCAACAGCGCCACTGGCAGCGGCAACCCTGCAAAAAGTGAAAAGGCAGCAAAATAGGCCGCCACCATGATCATGTCACCGTGGGCAAAGTTGATCAGCCGCAAAATGCCAAAGACCATCGCCAGCCCGACCGCCATCAGGGCGTAGAGGCTGCCAATACTCAAGGCATTGACGATCTGTTGAATTGCGTAGTAGACCAGACTCATAAATTCGGCTTTATGTTCCCAAATACGTTCGTTCTACCTCTGGATTATGCTTCAACTCGGCGGCTTCGCCAAAGAGCGTGATGCGCCCCGTCTCCATCACGTAAGCACGGTCGGCAACATCGAGCGCCAGGCGCGCATTTTGCTCAACGAGGAGAATCGTGGTCTTCTCGGTCTTGAGCCGGCGGATGGTATTGAAGATCGTCTCGACCAGCAAGGGGGCCAAACCAAGCGATGGCTCATCCAGAAGGAGCATCTTGGGACGACTCATCAAGGCCCGACTGATGGCTAACATCTGTTGTTCGCCGCCGGAGAGGGTGCCTGCTGCTTGGGTACGCCGATCCTTGAGACGAGGAAAGAGATCGTACATACGATCCCTATCGTTGCGGATCTCGCCATCGTTGCGCTGGACTGCCCCTAAACGCAGATTTTCTTCCACGGTTAGCCCGCCAAAGACCCGCCGCCCCTCGGGACAGTGCGAAATGCCGAGGTGAACAATCTTGTGCGGCGTCAGCGCATCCAGCCGTTGACCGTGATAGATCAGACTGCCTTGTTTGGGCCGTAACAGCCCGGAAATCGTCTTCAAGGTAGTCGATTTGCCCGCTCCGTTCGAGCCAATCAACGTCACCAACTCGCCCTCGCGTACGGTCAACGAGACGCCCTGCAGCGCTCGGATATTGCCGTAGTAGACTTCCAGGTCGCGTAGTTCGAGCATGTTGCCTTCTTTTGTCAGTGGGACAGTAAGTCAGTGAGACAGTGAATCAGTGATACTGTCCTACTGATTTACTGAACTTCCCAAATACGCCTCAACAACCTCTGGGTTCCGTCGCACCTCTTCCGGTTTGCCTTGGGCGATGACTTTGCCATAGTTGAGGACGATGATCCGTTCGCAGAGATTCATCACCAGTTTCATATCGTGCTCCACCAATAGGATTGCCAGATGAAAACGGTTGCGAATCTCCAGGATCAACTGATGGAGTGCTTCACTTTCGGCTGGGTTCATGCCTGCTGCTGGTTCATCGAGTAGGAGCAGTGACGGCTCCGTGGCCAGCGCACGGGCGATCTCTAAGCGGCGTTGGTTGCCATAAGGCAAGCTACTGGCTGGCTGGTCAGCAAATTGGGCCAGATTGAACAATTCGAGCAGTTCCAATGCCTTATTGCGGATCGTTTTTTCTTTCTGGGCAAAACTGGTTGCACTGGTCAGGGTTTCCCAAAGACCGCTTGGGGTACGCAACTGCGCCGCACATTGCACATTTTCTGCCACCGTTAACGACGAAAAAAGACGGATATTCTGAAAGGTGCGGGCGATCCCTAAGTGGGCCACACGCGCAGGTGGGGCACCGGTAATCTTTGTGCCACGAAAAGAAATCGTGCCAGCCGTGGGAATTAGAAAGCCGGTGAGTAAGTTGAAGCAGGTTGTCTTTCCAGCGCCATTCGGACCGATCAGGCCGACAATTTCACCCGCTTGAAGAGAACAGGAAAACTCTTGCAAGGCAGCAAGGCTGCCAAAAGATTTTCCCAGACGCTCGACGTTCAGCAGATCACCAGCAGTTTGCATAGGATACGAGAAGGAAATCGGCGAATACGGAGTAACTGTGCAGGTGCGTCACACCGAACACTAGCTCGTTACAAAATAGAAAAATAAATACCGCTTCACAGTATAGATTGAGTATTCGTTCGATGCAAGAAGAGAAATCGAGCGGGGTGTACCTATCCGTAGTACTACAGGATTTGATCCACCGTACCGGATCGGTCGTGCAGCACTGCAAAGTGCCGATCGGAAAATTTCCCCGCAATTCAGCACTCCGACCGAACTCGTTGCGGAACACGAGATCGACTTTGCTGTGCTCCATAAGAAGGGGCTCGTGTACGGCTGCAAAACTCGTACGCAACCGGCTGGATTGAGGCAGTAATACGACCGAGGCGCTGAGAGGGTAACCGTCACGCTTCGTGCAGCACTACGCCATGCCGTGCAATTCTGACTTCGCCAATTCAGTAACAGTGAAGTGCCGTTTCTAAACCTGCAAAACGGTTTGTGCAGGACGACAGCGCTTTGTTTGCAGAGCGAAGAAGCGTAAGCCGCGTCCTTATGCGCTCACTTCGGTCCGCCTGTACGACATGCGAGGGTAATCAATCCTCGCCAGCCTTGTCATCTCGCCAACAACGGCAAGAAAATGACGATCGCTTGTCAAAGATAGAAACGTAGATTGCCTGTCTTTTGCAGAGGAAGCTCTTTACCAAGTATGCTACTAGTCAAGTAGAACAATAAGCTAATGAATCAGCCTGATAGTAAATCAGTATGCAGGCTCAACTGCCCCACGGGTTGACTACTATCCCACTGAATGACTGTCTTACTGATATCCTGCGCCTTCGGGTCAACTCTACAATTCAAAGGAGAATATGGATGGAGTACAGTCTTTGCTCTTACAGCGTTCACCGCACGGTTGCTGCGGGCAAGATGGATGTCTTCAGTTACATCACCTTCAACAAAAAAGCCGGTTTCACCCTGCTCGATCCATGGATGAAACATATCGAACGAGGCTATGATGACAATGGCTTTCTCGACGAGGTGAAAGCTGCTGCCAAGGACGTTAACCTGCCCTTTGGCTGCGTGGCGGTCGATGGTGCCCACATCTACGAGCCAACCGTCGAAGCCCGTGTCGAAAACCGCAAACGTGCCTATCGCTGGCTGGAAGTGTCGCATTATCTAGGCGCGAAACAGGTGCGCATCGATGCCGGTGGACGCGATATCAGTGCCGAGTCGATCTTTGATATCGTGGTCGATGGCTACAAGGATATCATCGCACGTGCCCAGCCGCTCGGTCTACAAGTGATCATCGAGAACCATTGGGGCCCTTACCAACACCCCGACAATTTGCACAAATTGCTCGATGCCGTGCCAGGGCTGGGATTGCTCTTCGATTCCTACAATTGGCCGGCTGGAACCCAACAATGGGCCTGGGTGGAATATGTCAAATACGCCAGTGCTACACACTTCAAGACTTTTAAGTTTGATGACCAGGGGCACGATCCCGATCAGGATATCCCCAAGGTCATCGGCTTGCTCAAAGCGGCGGGCTACAACGGCTGCTGGGGCATTGAAAGTACGCCAACGGATGGCGATGAGATCGGCGCTGCGGAGAAAACGCTGGCCTGGTTGAAGGAAATTCTTGAATGAAACGTGATGCGTGATGCGTGAGAAACGGATTGGCTCTATCCTTCTCCTCTCGACCATAGAAGCCAGAGAGGTGTCAATTCACGCATCACGTTTCACGCATCGTAATCTTTACACGGAGCACTTATGTCAACAGAAAAAATTCGAGTCGGTATTATTGGTGTCGGGCAAATTGGTAAGGCTCATGTACGGGAATATCAGGCCATTCCCGGGGCTGAAATCGTGGCTGTGGCCGACATCAATGAAGCAGAGGCCAGCCGCGTCGCAGCGGCTAACAACATCCCCAGTGTCTATACCAGCTTTCGCGAGATGCTCAAGCGCGACGACATTCAGGCGGTAGATGTCTGCATGCACAACAACTTTCACATGCCAGCAACGGTGGCCGCATTGGAAGCGGGCAAAAATGTCTTTTGCGAGAAGCCGATGGCTGGCTCGTATGTCGATGCCGCCAAAATGTTGGCCACTGCCAAAGCAACCGGCTACCGACTTAACATTCAGGTACGTAACATCTTCGATATTGAAACCAAAGCGGCCAAATTGTTGATCGACGGCGGTCACCTGGGCAACCTCTATCACGCCCGCTCGACTGGTTTCCGCCGCCGTGGACGACCGTATGTCGATGGTTACGGCACGCCAACCTTTGTGCAGAAGCAGAACTCAGCCGGTGGCGCGCTTTATGATATGGGCGTCTATCACATTTCTACGATTCTTTTCCTGTTGGGCAATCCCGACATCCAACGCATTTCAGGCAAGACCTACCAGGAAACAGCCATTGACCCCGAACGTTTTGCCAAGAGCGGCTATAACGTCGAGGAGTTGGGGCTTGGTTTCATTCGCATGGACAAGAACATCACGCTCGACATCATCGAGTCCTGGGCTGTTCATATGGACAATTTTGAAGGCTCCAGCATCTTTGGTAGCGAAGGCGGCATTCGCCTCAAACCCTTCGGCTACTTCCGCAACATTGGCGATCTTGACGTCAACGGCACTGTCAACATGGATGCGCTTAAGTGGCGCCTCCACGCCGTGCGCGAGAACGGCGACGCCTTCGACAGCCCACAGGAACATTGGATCGCCTCTCTGCAAGGGCGTGTCGAAATGATCCCGACCGCCGAAATTGCGCTCAACACAATGCTGATCTCGGAAGGTATCTATCTCTCCACGACGCTTGGTCGAGAAGTCACTGCCGAAGAAGTGCGCGAAATGTCAAAGTCGAGCGCCGTATCTATCTAGTGTATCCCTTCCGCAAACGTTCCAAAATAACACGAGGATAGACAACGCAATGGCAGAAGAAAAACAAGACTCAAATAAGGCCGATACAACACCCAAAGTCGAACTGAAAGACGAGATTGTCGAAACGCATCATTCGATCACGATTGGAAGCACACGCATCAACTACAAGGCAATCGCTGGTACGCTGGCGATCAAGGATGAGGCGGGCAAAGCTAAAGCGTCGATCTTCTTTATGGCCTACTTCAAGCAGGGCGTGGAAGATCCATCGACTCGTCCACTGACCATCTCCTTCAACGGCGGGCCTGGCTCTTCCTCGGTGTGGTTGCATTTGGGCGTGCTTGGGCCGCGTCGTGTGCTTTCCGGTGATGTGGGAGCGCTGGCCAAGCCGCCCTATAAGCTGGTAGATAACGACTACTCACTACTCGATGTGAGCGATCTGGTCTTCATCGACCCAGTCAGTACTGGCTTCAGCCGTCCGGCCAATGGCGAAGAGGCTAAACAGTTTCATGGCTATGATCAAGATATTGAGTCAGTGGGCAACTTCATCCGCCTCTTTGTCACCCGTTATCAGCGCTGGTCTTCGCCCAAATTCTTGATTGGCGAAAGCTATGGCACCACGCGAGCCGCGGGACTGAGCGGCTATCTGCAAGAGCGGCATGGCATGTACCTCAATGGTATTATGCTCATCTCGGCAGTGCTCGACTTTCAGACCGGTGCCTTCGAACTCGGTAACGATCTGGTCTATGCGCTCTACCTGCCCAGTTATGCCGCAACCGCCTGGTATCATGGCAAACTGACCGAGGAACTGCAAGCGCGTCCACTGGTTGACTATTTGAACGAAGTGGAGCACTTTGCCACCCACGAGTATCTGCTGGCTTTGATGGAAGGGGATCGCCTAGAGGGTGAGGCGTTGCGACAGATGGCCAAGCGTATCGCCAACTATACTGGACTTTCGGTCGATTATGTGTTGCAGACTCGCTTGCGTATGGAGCATGTGCGTTTTGCCAAACAACTGCTGCGCAGCCAGGAACGCACTGTAGGACGGCTTGACACACGTTTCACTGGCTACGATAAAGATGCGGCGGGCGAGTTCTTTGAGCAGGATCCCAGCTACTCTGCGATCCAAGGTCCCTATGGTGGTGCGCTCAATGCTTACCTGCGCGACGAACTCAACTTCGTCAGCGATCTGCCCTATGAACTGCTCGCCTCGCTCTACGAGAAGTGGGATTACAGCAAATTTGCTAACAGGTACCTTCATGTGGCCGATACCTTGCGCAAAGCCATGAACCAGAATCCTTATCTCAAGGTCTATGTGGCAAGCGGCTTTTACGATCTAGCGACTCCGTTCTTCGCCACTGATTACACGCTCAACCATCTCGGCGTTGATCCTAACCTGTGCAAGAATGTCTCAGTCTCCTACTTTCAGGCCGGTCACATGATGTATGTACATGAGCCGTCGTTGATTCAACTGAAGAAAGATCTGGCGGCGTTTGTCATGAATTCAAAATAATCATGTCTCAATACAAATCTGCAGGTGTTGATATTGATGCTGGCAATCGGGCCGTAGCATTGATGAAAGCGGCTGTGCGTTCGACCTATACCGCCAATGTGTTGGCTGATATTGGCAGCTTTGGCGGTCTTTTTGCCTTGACCCAGCTGCCTGCTAATCCCGTGCTAGTCGCATCGACCGATGGCGTCGGTACCAAGGTCAAGTTGGCTGCCGAGTTGGGGCGCTGGCAAGGGATCGGTCACGACATTGTCAATCACTGTGTCAACGATATCCTGGTGCAGAATGCGCGCCCGCTCTTCTTCTTGGATTATGTGGCCACTAGTAAACTTGTTCCCGAAGCAGTGGCCGACGTAGTGACTGGGATTGCCGAAGCTTGTAAAGCGGTTGGCTGTGCCTTGTTGGGTGGCGAAACAGCCGAAATGCCTGGCGTCTATGCCGAAGGTGCCTTCGACCTAGCTGGGACAATTGTAGGGTTGGTGGATCGCAGCCAATTGTTGCCCCAAACAGACAAGATGCAAGCAGGCGATCTCTTGATCGGCCTACCGAGTAACGGCCCACACACCAATGGCTACTCGCTGATCCGCAAAGCAATTGCTGGCCGTAATCTCAGCCAAGAGATCGAAAGCGGGGTCACTTTGGCGAACGCACTGCTTGCTCCACACCGCAGTTATGTAGGTGAGGTGAATCGCTTGCAACAGGCGGGCATCCATGTGTTGGGGATGGCACATATCACAGGTGGTGGATTCATTGAGAATATTCCCCGTGTGCTACCGGAAGCGATTGGGGTCCAAGTTGACATGCATAGTTGGGAGATTCCACCGCTCTTTCAGAAGTTGGTCGAATGGAGCGGGCTGGATTTGCAGGAAGCCTTTCGCGTGCTTAATATGGGGATTGGTATGGTGCTGATCGTGCCCGCATCTGAGCAAAAGCAGGTACTTAAACAGTTACCTGAAGCGTCCTTTCTGGGGGAACTTATTCCATTGGCTGATAACGCGGAAATTGTTGCGATCTCGTAAAAGAATGAAAACTAAGAGTATCAAAAAAACAACGACTCCCCCTACAGAAACGCCGTCAGCCTCTGCTCGTATCGCCGTACTGATCTCGGGCAACGGTAGCAACTTACAGGCAATGATCGACGCCATCCATAACCGCTACCTCAAGGCCGAAATCTGTGTGGTGGTTTCTAACAAAAAGGATGCCTTTGGCCTGCAACGTGCGACGCAGGCTGGCATCCCCACCCGCTATCATCCACTCAAGCCCTACAAAGAAGCAGAGAAGAGTCGATCTGACTACGATGCCGATCTGGCCAAACTGGTTAAAGAGTACAAACCGGATTACATTGTCCTCGCAGGCTGGATGCACATCCTCAGCAACGCCTTCCTGCAACACTTCTCCTACCGGGTGATCAATCTTCACCCGGCGCTGCCCGGAACCTTTCCTGGCACCAATGCGATTGAACGGGCCTTTGAAGCCTTTCAGCGCAAGGAAATCAAAAAGACTGGCGTCATGGTGCATCTGGTACCGGATGAAGCTGTGGATGCTGGCCCAGTGATTGAAAGCGAAGCCGTGCCGATCTATTCGTCGGATACATTGGAACTGCTCACCACACGCATGCACAACGTGGAGCATCGACTATTGGTTACGGCGCTGAAGCGGTTGATCGAAACTGACGAAGAGATTGATGAGTAAAGCGCTGATAGTATAGTAAGTCTTGCCATTTCGAGGAGCGGCTGTTTGCGGAGCCTGTCCTACTAATAAACCAACCGTAGCAACTGTCCTGAAAGAACGAACTGTCATTCTGAGCGAAGGCTTTTTTGAGCGAAGAATCCTGCGTGGTCCAACCAAGATTCTTCGTCGCAAACAGCCGCTCCTCAGAATGACAAGTCCACCTGCTACTGAAAAACGTAACGAACAGTTGTACTTACCGACTCAGCAACGGCAGAAACAGGTTACCCACTCCTTCCACCTCCACTGCACCGCTGTCACAGGGCGAGTTTTGTGGGCGGGCCAAGTCCCGCTGATCGGTTGGGCTATTACACTCGTTGGCTGGCACATGATCGATGGCTGGGTTGCCGTTCGATGGCAGATGGGTCGCAGTGAAGCCACCATTAGTGGTCAACGGTCCCAGCGGCAATGCCACATTTTTCTGATCGCCCGTTTTTGTGAAGTCGGCACAATGGGTGTCGCTAGACAGGTTGTACCCAAGTGAAGTAACAACGCCGTCGCAATCGCCAGTGGTGTTGTTGGCTAAAAGACTTTTTTCGATAGTCAAAGTGCTGCTGCCACTCCCATCATTGTAGACACCTGCACCGAAGGCTGCGCTATTATTGGCGATGGTCACATAACCAAGTGTGGCTGTCCCCGATTGCTGTTGATAAACACCACCGCCGCCGCTCGTTGCTGTGTTGCCGCTTAACGTGCTATTGACCAATTGCAGGGTGCAAGTACTGTAGATCGCCGCTCCATTGGTAGTGGCTGTGTTGCTATTAAGCGTCGAATGGGTGATGCTGATCGTGTCCGCATAACAACTGATGCCACCCCCTGTCGTCATGGCTTGATTGTGGCTAAAGGTGGAGTGGCTGATATCCGCAACGCCCTTTACCATCCACAGTCCGCCGCCATCGCCAATCGTGGCCTCGTTGTTGGAAAGTGTACTGTATTCTAGGTTTAGCGTTCCCCAACTTTCAATCGCTCCACCATAGCCACCACTGTTATTATCAAAGAGAGTATGCGTGACGGTCACTTGCGTATTCTCAGCAAGATAGATTGCTGCTCCATCCAGCGCGCTATTGGAATGAAATTCGCTTTCGCTGACAACGAGAGAGCCACTGTTGACGCTGATGGCTCCGCCAGTACTCGAACCACCAGTAATGGTGTTTTCGCTAAAGACGCTATTGTAGACCTCAGCCGTACCCCCATCAATCAAGATTGCCGCACCTTTAGCCGCAGTCGAAGGTGTGCTAGTTGCGCTATTCGACTGAAAGGTTGAATTTTGAACGATCAGGCGATTGAACACAGCAACTGCACCCCCGCTGCTGTCGGTCTGATTGTTGCGCATCGTTACCCCATCTAGCGTTGCCTCGCCAAAGATCTCCAGCGGATAGCCACCTGCAAATTTACCATCGCTCAGCGTCAACCCACGCAAGGTCAGTTTTTGATTGGAAAAGACTTGAAAAAAGGCAGAGGTATTGCCACCGCTAATCGTAATCTTACCGCCGCCATCGATCACAACCTCTTTGGCAACTTCGATGCGACCATTCAAAAGCACGGTTGCGACGCCACAGTTGAAGCTGATCGTTCCTCCCTCGGCGATCGCATTGCGCAGTTGAATGTCATCGCTACAGTTGGTGATGACAGTGTCATCCGCTCTTGTAGGTAGTGCGAAGGCTGCGCTTGCGGTCTGTAACAACAGACCGACTACCAATATAGGCAATCCGACCATTTTTCTAAACATAGCGCTCTCCTAGACCTTCAAATTATGGTATTGTGTCAACTCATCTACTTCAATACTCAACCTGACTCAATTGGGTACGACAACGAACGAAGAAATAAACGAAGCAAACCTCGCCTTTCAGGACTGGTTGTTGCTGGAAGAATCAAGTCGACTAAATCGCTAGTGCGGCTCTTAAATTGCTTTCGACGGGCAACTCCCAGATCTGCCATTGCTGAGATTGCGCATAGAGGGTGCGAGCGAGGCGAATTTGTTGGGGTAGATTCTCTGAAAAGCCGACTGTGACTTCTTGTAGTGGATAACCAATGCCCTGACCGATGGCCTTGACCAACGCTTCCTTGCGCGACCAAAGTGAGAAAAAGGCGGGACGTTTTGTGGAAGCAGGGACATTTTTCCAATCGGCCTGTTCCTCAGGTGATGAAATAGTGGGGAAGATACCCTCGATCTCCACCTCGCTGCGTATTGCTTCAATATCAACCCCAACTTCTCGATTCCAGGCAAAGGCAAAAAGGGCACTTTCATGGCTGTGACTGACATTGAAGTGGAGATGCTGTTCAGGCAGTTGGCTCGCTAGCGATGGTTTACCCTGAGCCGCGTACGTGAATCGGACGATCGATGGCGCACAGTGGAGATAGCCACCCAGTAACTGCCTTAGCGTGCCACGTGCCACGATGTAGCGTCTGCGATCTCGCTCAAAATAAAAACGGCGGGCGCGCTCTTGTTCGTCCAAGCTCAAAAGCTGAGTTAGCCGTGTTACCGTTGCCGATGTCGCTTCCAGTGACGTCTGCCAGATCTGAATTTCAGCATTGGAAAGCTGCAACACCGGTAGATTTTGTTCAGTAGACAGCGTGTGCAGTGAGATGTTCAGGCCCATGCGGAGGATTTTACGTTATACTGATTGCGGTTGCAAAAGCCATGAATTTAGCCGTAACTATGGGTGAAATTCATGGCTTTTCAGAGTCCAATCGGTACCAATGGTTTACTGTACTGGCGGCTCGATCTTGATGTTGGGATCGTACTCGATCTCCTGAGTACTGACCGACTTGACACCCAGGGCATCACCGGAAATTTCTTGTTTGATAGGCAGTCCATCGGACGTGCGGACCCAGATTTTGACTGCGCTCTTCACATCCATCTTCATGGTGCTGCTCTTGTTCATGTCCATGTCGTAGCTATAGACCACGGTGTCTTGGCCGTTGATCGTTTCGTTGCCCACTTTGGTTGCATTGCTGGCTGTTTCGGCCAACATCTCTCCGCTCATGGCGTTCATTTGGGCTAGCATATCGCCAAGCTTCATCGGAGACTCACTCCATGTATCACCCATCTTCATCCAGCCCTTGCCATCGACAAAGACCATCTCCATCTTCTGCCCACCCGTATCGGTGACCATACGCAATTGATCGGGCGGCTTGACTTCGGCGGTCATCTCCATTTTGCCTTGTGCAGAATCAATCGTAGTCTTGACTCGATAGGCACCAGCTGCCTGTTGATTCTTGAGTGCCTGGGTAACGGCTGCCAACGGATCATCGGGCAATGCAGGGTTATTCGCCCCTGTCTGCGTGTTGGTCGTAGCAGCCGAAGCATCGCTACTTGTCGATTCATTCTTTTCGTCGTCCCCGCCACAGGCAGCCAGCGTCAAAAGTAAAAATAATACCAAGACGAAGAGTCCAAACTTGCGAAACTTGTTCATGAGTTCTCCTGATTCATATTCAAATAATTTACAATTCCGTCATCCTATCACGACGTTAGCTTTTTATTCAACCAGCGAGGCAAGTTGTTGCCGATCATATTCACCCCCAGCAGCAAAAGTACGATCAGCGCGACCGCAAACATCTGTTGTTTCAGCCATTCCAGTGGATTGCGAATATAGTGAAACCGTGTCTGCTTGGCTAATCGAACAGCTCGTGGCTGGTCGGCGGCATAAGAGAATTCGACCTGATCGCCTGTTTTCAATCCAATTGTTTCTACATCGATGGCATCCACACCCAGGATCGACTCCTTGTAGCCTTGTGGCGTATAGCGCACAACCACAATGTCATACAACTGCGCCACGTTGATTTTGGTCTCCCATTCGCCGTCGCCGTGGTCACTGGGCAAGGGATCGACCGTTGTCACCCGATGAACCTCTTCCACTGTGCCGGTGGCCTGAAGTGGCGTGCGGCTGGGATCTTCGGCGTTGCGCCAATCCACATACTTGAGCGCAAAAGGTACGCAAAAAAGCACCACACACAACACACTCAGCAACAGACAACCCATACGATTTCGCAGCGACTTCCAACCCAGCCAGCCCAGGCCAATCACGCCCAATCCCCAACCAATCCACCTCCACGGGATCCACGTCCAAGTGGATTGATCGGCAAAACGCGTAATGTCAAACCAACCGTTGATCGAAAGGCGGCGCACCGTAACCTGTTGACCTTGATGCAGGGAATCAAAATAGCGCGCGTCGGTGCGGAAGCCCGATGTCGTCTCTGCGCCGTTCGAACCTGGATAACTGACCTGGATGCGAAACTCTTCTTGCCAGTCACCTTCCTTGCGATAGCGGATCATTTCCTTTTTCTCAATCACCTTCGCCGTAATCGGTATACCCGCCGAATCGAGATAGAGTGATGTGCCTACCAGTCCGCCGACATAGACCAATACAATCGCAAGCAAGGTAAACCAGCCATTCTTGATGCGCAGCACCCATTGCAACAAGCGGGTCACGAGCGCAACAATGGGCAAGGAAAGCAGCAGGCCAAGGCCAAAAATGATGATTGTGCCTACTGTATCTGGTGAAGAACCAAAGCTCATAATGGTTGATTTTTTGAATGTATCGGGTCGGCTACGAGCCGACCCGATACATGATTATACAAGAAGCCGATTATCGTACAACTAACGGCAAATAGACCCGAATTCCAGCGCTATCCTCGCCGAGCGTGAGCATGACCTCTGCATCGTCCACGACATGGATCGAACCACCGTTGTCGATGAAGTATTCGGCACGTACATTGACCTTGCCGCTTGCGCCATCTGCCTTGGTGAAGTTGGCGATAAGCTGACCATTGCTGTCGCTCGTTCCTGTGATCACTTCGGCACCGTCAATCGTGCCTTGGCTTCCGCTGTCGTCGCTGACGCCGATGCGCAGCGAGACGTTGGGTACTGGATTGCCCCAAACATCAGTAACGGTAGCCATCAGATTTGAACTGTTGCTGCTTCCTGTCAGGTCGGTTGGGCTTGCTTGCAAATGGATGGCATGAACGCCAGGTTCAGCGATATTGACAAAAGCGGTTGCGGTTACCCCGCCTAGATCGCCGCTGACCGTTGCTTTGCCTGGTGAAGTATCCGCCGTAAAGGTAATTGTGATACGGCCATTCTTGGTATAGCCGGTGATGGTTTGACCGTTGTTGCCACTTGCCTCAAGCGTACCGCGATCCGTCGTCAGGTTGATCGGCGTGCCATCGACAACTGGTAGATCGGAATCATCGTAGGCGATCAATGTTAAGGTTGCAGTATCGACGCCATTGGGGCGAATCGCCGCTTCACCCAGCGGGTTGAGCAACACAATCTGGCTTGCTTCGCGGTAACGAGTGACGGTAGCGCTGTCACTGTCTGTGATCGAACCGCGCTCGCGCTCGACAAAGGTTACTGCAACCTCTCCATGCGCCAGCGAAGGGCCATCGAAAAACGCCTGACTGGGAGTGACCAGCAACTCGCGCTCGATTGACGCGCCAGCCGCAATACAGACGCCGAAGAGTTGCTCGCTGCCATCGTCGCCCTGCGGAAGGCTCCACGTGTAGCTCCAGCCTTCGGGGAGGGTCACACTATCGGCGTAGCCAGCAAAGCACTGTTGGACATTGCCCAGATTGGTGATGCGCACCGGAAGCGAAAGCGTTCCACCCACATAGCTGACCTGCTTATTGAGCATCGTCACTTCAATCGGCTGGAAGTCGTAGGGAATCGAGTCGTTGCGCACAAAGTTCACTCCGTTGATCGCACCCTGGATCCAGAGATAGCCCACGCCTTTGCCCGGCGCATCCAAATCAGGTAAGCTGAAAATCCCGTCGCCGGAGCGCCCATCTCCATGTTGACCATCATCGTAGAGGACAAATGGGCTGCCAAAACGTTCGCCATTCGGTCGTTGCAGCCAGGCCGAGAGTGAATTGCCATCGACCGTGGAACCCAGTCGGGTGGAAATACGCACCTTCCCCAGGGATGGCAACATCCGCTCGCCCACCGTGCTGGCCTGGATCGAACTGGCCGCCAGTGCGCTAAAGGTGAAAGTACCTTCGGAATTGCTTTGGGCGTCGATGGTGGCGCTCCACTCACCGACACTTGCATTGAGCCTAGCCGAAGTGTTGACATTGACTTGCACATATTGCACCATGCGGTCATCGCCCACGTTGTTCATGGTGATACAGAGTACGTTAGCCGTGTCGTTGCAATCGACTGGGTTTCCCGCCGGATCTTCGACGATCATTGGCTCGAAACGCCCGCTGTAGCCGGTTTGCAGGAAGCCCACGCTCTCCATCAAACTGTCCACGGCCACCGTATACGTCCGTGTTGGCTGCGGTGGCGCGGGAACAAACTTGTAACCCATGCCATTGACCGCACCGGCGGCGTCCTTGTTGCTCACCAGGAATTTGGTCGTGGTGCTACCGCCACCGATCAGGTCGATGTGGCGTTCGCGCAGTCCGATCTCGGCATTGGCCGCTTCGCCATGCAAGCTGCCATATTGATAACGAATTTCGCCGGTCTCGGTATTGAGCCAGATTTGGTAAGCTCGGTAGCGACCATTTTGGTCGTAGCCTTGGGTCGAGATGATGTGCCATTGAAAATCGAAGTTGGCACTAAAGACACAGACCTGCGGGCCGTAATAGTGAGTATTTGGATTGCCATCCAGGATGTACTTGCAACTCTCATCGGCATCGACTTGGGCTGGAACGAGGACGACGCCATCGTCAGTTTGTTGGAGCGTAGCGCTGTTGGTTGCATCTGCCACACTGGCCAAGGAGGGCGGTTTGATGTCATAGGACCACTGCATGTCGTTGTTCAAGACATCCAGGTATTCGCGGAAGAACCTGATGATCGGACAAGGAGAAGCACAGGGGGCGAATTCGAGAAAACCATCCTGGCTAACACCGACCGAGGTCTGATCGCTGCCATAGTAAGGAAAGGCTTCGGGCAAGGTGTAGACCATATAACCCGTGTCAGGTAACTGCCCTTCGCCCTGACCCAACGACTCGGCTGGGAACCATTGATACTCGCCCGCCTCCAGCCGATCCCAGCGATAGGTGAAATTATCGCTGACGTAGTCACTCCATTTGCCTGCGCCGGCACTGTTGGCAACTTGGGCACGCAGAATATCTGCCGCACTGCCCAACTGATCCTCGCGCACGTAGATAAACTGACCGCCCGAACCGAGCGCCGTGAGCAGATAAGGCACAATGCCGGTCGATTGGCTACCATTGGCTGCCTTGCCCAAATAATCGATCTCACCGCCCGTTACATCGCTCATCTTGGTCGGCAACACGCCAGCACAGCCGCCCAGCATGGCAAACGAGCCACGAATCTGTTGCTGATTGAGCAGCCGCCTGCTGTTTTCAATCGACGGGGAAAGCGTGCTGGCCCGGTCGGTGTAGAGCCAGATGTCGCCTCCTCTTTGTTGTTGTGCAGCCTGGGCCATGGCGCTCAAGGCATTGACCGAACAGTCGCCATCGGCTGCACCGATCGTTGTCAAGGAGTCGATGGCAGGATTGACGAGGTCGGCATAGAACTTTTGCCCGACAGGCTGTTGCAAGCCGGGATTGGCGTTGTTGAAGGTGTAGAGATTGAACTCAGTCCCCTTGGGCGCAGGAGCCAGATCGTTGACCTGCTCCTTCATCACGGTTTTGACGGCGTCGATCTTTCCGCTGTCGGCCATGCTGGCGCTGTTATCGACCACCCAAGTCAGGTTCTTCCACCACTTGAAGTCCTCGGGTGCGCCGCCTACTGGCAGATCGTTGGTTGCCTGCACCGCGCTGGCCGTAACAGAGTTGGTTGCCGCAGTTGCCGCAGCACTGAGAAAACCAGGGCGAATGCCAATGTTCTGCTGGACAATGGCCCCCACATCGCCATTGGTAGGTTTGCCACTTTTCACCCACGACCAGAGATAGACAAAGGCGGTGCAGGTGTCGTCAAAGATGTCACCATTTTCGGAGAAGATCGGGTCAGTGAAGACCTGTTGCAGCGGAGTGGAGCCAAAGCCAGTGCGATCCTGGTTGTCATTCGCACTGTCTTCCAGGTCCCAAAGCATGGCGGCAATTGCCATTTCGTTGTTGGGCGTGTTGAGTGTGGCCGAATAGGTGTCGCGTGTCTCCAGGTTGAAGAAGCTCGAATTTTTGCCTGGACCACGTACGTCAATATAGTAATTGCCATCGGTGCGACCAAAGGCGCTGCGTACCGCACTTTGGTAGTAATTGGCGTAGCCCTCAGACCAGGCCAACTCAGGGTCGCCCAGATTCTGATCCGAGGAGTGATCGCCGCCCGGTGTGTCGTCGCAGCCATAGTTGTCATCGGCCTGGTGGTTCCATTCGTGGATGATCACACTATCGTCCCACTGGTCGGGGTCGGAGGCGGCATCGGCAATCGTGATTTCGTCAAACACATAGCCGTTATAGTGGGATTGGTCGTCGTCATCGCCTGCTTCCCAGTTGACCTCTGCCTGATAGTCAAAGATCGCATCGTCGCCCACGGCGCCGCCATTGTTGTTCCAGAAGCGCCAGGCATCCAAGATCGCATCGCCGATGTTCATGATGCCGCTCTGCTCTTCGGTGAGTGTGTAATTGCGTGTATAATCGCCACCATCCGAGTCCCAGGTGTTGCTGTCAAACTCGTAGACATCTTCAGGTGGAATCAAACCATCTTCCTGAATTTCGGCAATATCATGGCCTGCATTGTCCTGAATCACCGCATGGAGACGAACATAAAGTTCGAGGGTATCGTCAAAGATGCCATCGTCATCGCAAAAGCTGAAGGAGTAACGTCCCTGGTCATCGGTGATGGTTTCGCCGTAGGAGTCGTCAAAGAGCGTATCTTCTTCGCGCATCTCGACCAGAGCCGAACGAACCGGCACAATACTATCTGCCGCATAGCCATTCTTGGTCGGCGCGCGTTCGATGCGCTGCATCACGCCGTGGACACTAAAGCACGGATCGCCGTTGGGGGCTGTGGTTGCGGCGGCTGTTACCTCAGGTTGTGACGATGCATCTTGCACTTCGGGCAGGGTCGAACCCATCGGGTTTACTGCCTGGGGATCCTTACGCGAGAAGGCAACGGTCCCATTCTGATCGACGATCAGGTAGAGGATCGCAGCGTCGGTAAACTGTGCCTCGCTTCCTAGCGGCAAAATGGCAGTGGCTGCGACTTCGTAGATTCCTGGCCCTGGCAAGTGCAATCGGCGTGACTGGATCATGGGCGTCTGTGCTGGTACATTGCTCCAACTGGTTTCGGCTGGCCCGTCGAGCAATTCGCCGCCATCGACCAGTGTCCATTCGATGCGCAACACAGGTGCAGCGATCCCTGGCGTCGCCTCCGCGGTCAGTGCTACCTCGTTGGCTCCGTTGGCGTAGGCGGTCAGCGAAATGCCGACCATGCCCTTGTTGATGTCATGCGCAAAAACAACCTGCGGCACCGAAAGTGCGAGTAAAGCAAGCAAAAAGATCAGCAAAAGCCGACGATTGGCAAGACCAGACCAGTGCATAGCGTCTCCTTCAGGTAGTGGATCGTAATTATCAAAGAATACCCAACAACGAATGAAGAAATTAACGAATAAAGTGTTTGACGATTCGTTGTTGCTTGTATTGTTCATCCTGATAATCGACAATGGATTTGATTCACTATAGCAATTTGCTGCGATTTGTCTGTGTCCTAGGACACGCATGGACGTTTCGTGGAAATAGGGGTGTTTGAGGAACTACTGATACCTAGGTAGCGCCGAGAGTACGCCATCCAATTCCTTGCGTTCGACCTCTTTCTGGGTAATCCAAGTGCCAACGAGCAGCGCAGCAGCAACCAACGTGCCGAACATGGGAATCGGCAGGCTTCACCGGGTGCCGAAAATCGTATTGATTATCTGAGAGATGTGGAAAACTCATGTTTCGCCTGAACAAGTGGTTATAATTGATGGCTCATATGAGTTGAAGTGAGACATGATGCGTGAAGTGCTAGAGAAAAATTCACGCATCATGTCTCACGTATCATGCAAAATATGATGAATCAATCTGCCAATCAATCTATGCATGCCTTAGCATTTAGGGATCGTCCGGCCAAGGGGCTCCCGTTTGCAAGGCGGTGGCATACTCCTGAAGTCGCTCATCATCATGGCCACGGATTTGCCGCAAGAAAGGAAAATCCTCTGGCGTGACGGTGAGTTTTGCCAGCGGCTGAACATGGACAAAACTCGCTAACTGCGCAATGTGTACTTGGTTGGGGCCAAATGACTCAGACCGCTGTGTCGTAAAAGTACTCCGTGGTAGAAGATAGACAGTACCCGTTCGCCATGGCTGGGTGGGAAGCGCCGACTGGCTGACGGAGAAAAAGTAGAATGGCCCATGGATGGTACCTGTTTCGTCAGCAACTCGAACGCAGGCATTGGTGATGGACGGCACCCGCTCCCGATCGACGATGGCAAAGAACATGGCCCAGAGTGCATCCGACGCGGCATAGACGGCCTTCTGGTTGCCAAATTCACCGAGATCATTCGACTGGCGGGGCTCAAACAGCTCAATGTTCGAATTCCCCGAACCGTGTACAGCAACATCATAATGATCAGCGAGATAGCAGAGAAACTGCCACTTGGGCCACGGTAAATTGAACTGTATGGTCGGGCAGCCGCCGCTGCTGAGCCCGGTCTGATACAACTCTTCAAAAGCCGTCTGAGTTTCTGGGTCCAAGTGTGTGTTGGGGCGGGTTAGCCAATAGTCTGGTAGTATCATCTGTGTCACTCCTGCATGATAGCCATAAACAGGGCAAAAGCTGGTGGCGATATCGCCGATGGCACTACGACTCTACGCAGCTTTGTGTTTCACCTTTGTATCCGATAGCCCAACCGTTTGCTCTTTGTACACAGACTTTAGGGATGAACACGGTTTTTCCTATCCCTTATCTGTGTTTATCCTGAGAATCCGTGTACAAATTCTAAAACTCAAGCGGTCGAACCGCCCGATGGAGGTTCAGAGACAAGACCGACATTTTTTGGCCCTTTAAATTCAAACTTCACCCGTTCGAAGAGCACGCCATGCTCCTGGTAATAGGTTTCAATCGCCTCAAGTAGTTCCTCCTGACCGAGCTTCTCTTCCGACCAAAAGTTGCAGCAGGGGACGAGAATTGTTGGCCGAATCAGTGCGGCTTCGGCAACGGCCCGTGTGGCCTCATCGGGATGGAGGCCGATGATCAAGTCATAGTAAGTCGCAATCGTTGCATCAAATTCACGCGCCTGGCCCTTGACCCCTTTGAGAACGTGGATTCGTGGATCAATGACTTCGCAATCATAGTTGTACTTTTTGGTCAGTAGCCGCGTCAACATGCCTTGACCTCCAGCCACATCAGCAATATAGGTAATCGTATGCCAATAGCGATCTGCCACGAAATCAGCCAAAACGGTAAAACGCTCCGGATCGCCATGAAAGCGGTGTCTGCTCATAGTCCTTAACTGCTTTTTCCCTTGGCCAACAGTTCCGAATAGGCGCGCAAGAGCGGCAAAGGATGGTTGTTACTCTCATCTGAAATGATGCCACGAGTTTTCAGCATTTGATGAATTTCACTGCAAATCTTGAGCACAAGTTCTACCTGTCTTTCCGAGGCGTTCGTAGTGACTAATTCCTCCAAGAGGGGCGCATAGCTCTGGGCAGCTTCTAGCTTGCGAAATTCGTGCGCCAACCACTTCCAGTAGGGGACATAATCTCGATGGATCAACAACAACGTACTCATTACGGCGGAAACGAATTCACCGATACAAACAGCCTTGGCCAACGGATCGTTACGTTTCGCCACCCGCTGTACAAAGTTATACTCGCCGTGCTGCCAGACTCGGAATATTTCCTCGGCCAGACGAATATACCAGATTTTCTCCGGGTAGGTATGAAGCGCTTCTCGCCAACTGCTCAACTCTCCGCTGCCGTCATACCAGATCGCCGCATGGCGCAGAAAATATAAGATCGACTCACGCGCTTGATTGACGCCGCCATCGATCCGTTCTTTGACGATGATCGCCCAAGCTTCATCGCTACCTGGTTTTTCACGAAAGCCAATCCAGGTTTCCATCATGTTGGGGATCGATTCAACCTCGACACTCTGGTCACCCGCACCATCCAGCCGGAACCCCTTCCACGGATTGGGCGCTGCCGCATTCATGACCGCTGATAACTTCTCGCCGTACTCCGCATAATCTTCCGCTGAGAGAAATATGGTGAATTGCGGCCCCCAATTATGATCTTTTGATATTTCGTCATCTGCCCCGATGACGTCTGAGCCAAATACTCTACCGATGGCGACTCGGGCCACCAGTTCCGGGAACGATTTCTGTAAATACTCTTTGCCCCATTCGTCGTAAAACTCTTTCGCAACCGCTAGCCCTTTCATATTTTATCCTTTAGTTGAAAACAATTCTCCATAGGCCGCACCTCCTAAAATCAGCCCAGCGCCGATGAACTGCACAACGCTTAACGCTTCTCAGAAACAGAGAGGAAAAGAGTAGCGCAGCGAGCGGTTTGAGGTAACCGACAATCGCCACGGTTTGTATGGAACCAAAGAGCAGCAAAGCGGCGATATATTTGAAGATTGCCCTGTTTTTTATCATCATCAGGTCATGGCCGGAGCAAGATCGAATGATTTGATCGAGTAGAAGGTGCTTAGCTTTTCGTCAAGTATATGGATTCCCCACCACCGCGTCAATTCTATCGCCAAGCCACAACGATGCAAGCATCTGTGAGTGATAAGAATCACCCCTTCATTCAGCCTCCCCCTCTTGTTGCTCCTCAATTCGGCGGCGCAAATAGGCAAGCAACTCTTCACTGAGTGAAAAGCCAATCTGGCGATCCTGTTGCAGATCGTGTAGCATGCAACGCCAAATTGGCCGTGCTGAGGATCGATCATTGCTTTCCAGCCACATACGTAGAATAAACGATTGAGGTTGAGGTAGTGAAGAATTCAAGAGAAACTCCTGTTGTACGAAACCGTTGCTGAAAGGTAAAACCGCCAGCGCTATCATTCCTGAAAGATCTTGCTTTTGTATTATACTGGGACAGGCGTGAGCCAACCGTGAGTCGTACAAGTGAATTGGCCAATTTCTGAACCATTGATAATATTTGCTACCTGATGCTGGAAATACGCCTTTTAGGCAATCCTCAAATCCTGTTCAACAGTCAACCTGTCACCACAATTTCCTGGACCAAAAGTCAAGCCTTGCTCTTTTACGTGGCGCTGAGCAAAGATCCCAAATCTCGCCTTACTCTGGCAGGGTTGCTCTGGCCCGACAAAAGTGATGAAGACGCTCGCACGACCCTGCGCCAGGCGCTGCGCACCATCACCAAAGCCCTACCCGACCTGCTCGACAGCGACAATGACAGCCTGGGACTGAACCGAAGCGCTAACGTGCGCATCGATGTACGTGACTTTGAAGCGGACGCACAGCGCGGCCTGGCAGGCGATCTCGTCGCCTTGCGTCGTGCCGCTGATGGCTATACGGGTGAATTTCTCAGCGGTTTTTTTGTAGAAGACGCCGCCGAATTTCAAGATTGGGTGTTGGTGCGCCGCGAACAATTACACACGCTGGCGTTACAGGTGTTGCATCAGCTTTCCGTGCACTGTATTCAACGCCGAGAGGTCGGTCCTGGTCTGCTCTACACTCAGCGTCTGCTTGCACTCGAACCGTGGCGCGAGGAAACCCATCAACAACTCATGCGCCTGTTGGCCTGGGACGGTCAATTCAGCGCCGCCCTCGCCCAATATGACCGCTGTGAAGCCTTACTAGAAAAGGAGTTGGATGTCCCTCCTGCTCCAGAAACGGAGAATCTGCGCCACCGCATCGAACGGATCCGCCGCACCCGTCGCTCGAACCTCAACCCGGAACCGTCAACGCTGATCGGACGCAGCGAAGAGGTGGCGACACTCAGCCAGTGGTTGCAGCGCGGGGAACGGCTGGTAAGCATCGTCGCTGCTGGTGGCATGGGCAAAACTCGGCTAGCGCTGGCAGTAGCCCATCAACTGACACGCGTCTTTCTCGAAGGTGTCTTCTGGGTTGATTTGGCGGACACTACCACAACCGATGCGCTCATTGCCCGACTCTGCTCTGCGCTGCAATTGCCACTGCTTTCCAAACTTACGCCGCAGCAACAGTTGCTCGACTTTTTGCAAGATAAGGAACTTTTGCTCGTCCTCGACAATTTTGAACAACTATTGGAAGAAGCTGCACCAACTGAGACTGAAGCTAGCTCGCTTGATCTGCTTCAGCAGTTGCTTGAACGCTCGCCCGGCCTCTCACTGCTTGTGACCTCGCGTATTCAGCTTGATCTGCGCCACGAACGCATCTTTCAGCTTGCGCCGTTACCCTTCCCTAGCCAAATCGACCACCCTGCCAATCGCGATCTGCCCGCAGTGCAACTCTTTGCCCAGGTCGCACAGCGCGTTTGGCATGAATTTAGGCTAGAGGCAGAACTGCGCCCCGTAGCGGAGATCTGCCAACTGCTAGAAGGCGTTCCACTGGCCGTGGAATTGGCGGCAGCATTGGTACAAACCCAACCCTGCGCTACCATCGCTGCTGCCCTGGCACAAAGCTTCGAGACATTGCGGGTGCGCTGGCGTGATCTGCCTGCTCGTCAACGCAGCCTGCGCGCCACCTTTGACTACTCGTTTAGCCTACTTCCCACGGCCGCCCAGCAACTGTTGAGCAAACTGGCTGTCTTTCATGATGGCTTCACCTTTGTCGCTGCCCAGGCCATTGCCGCTGCTACGCCCGATCTGCTCGCCGTGCTCAGCGCCCACTCGCTCGTTCACCGCAACAGCGAGGATCGCTACACACTGCACGAAATGGTGCGCCAGTTTGCGCGTAGTCGGCTGGCCGAGATGGCAAACGAAGAAGTGACCGCTTTGCAGCGACATAGCCATTGGTTTTTGGCAGAGATGGGCCAACGTTACTCTGCCTTGCAAGAGGGCGACGTGGAACACGGCCTGCATTGGTATACGGGCGAAACAGGCAATTGGCAGGCAGCTTGGCGCTGGATGGCAGAGGCGGGCGATCTGCGTGAGTTAAACTTGGCACTGCCAGCCATGAGTGCCTATTTTCTTCAGTGCGGCCCTTTCGAACGGGCACTGCAATTGTTGTCGCCCGCCATCGAACGACTCCAACGAGATGTCTCATTCGCCCAACAACAGCCTGCTCTGCTCATCCACCTTCTGCTCTGTCATGCCGAATTACAGTGTAAGCTGGGGCATAACGAAAAGCTCGACAATGTGTTGACGCAAACAATCACATTGGCACAACAATCGGGCGACCCCTTGTGGGAAGCGCAAGCCTGCCACATCCAGAGCATGGTTCTTGCCATGCAGGGAAACTATGATCATGCCGCAGTCGCAGCAGAAAAGTCCGCCCAACTAGCCCAGCATGCCGATCATCAACGTCAACTGGCGAAGGCATACCACGCCTTGGGTGAGATCAATCGGCGGCGGGGCAACCACCCGGCGGCCGCCCTGCTCTTTGAGCAAGCCCTGCACATCTTCCAAGCCGAGGAGGATCGCGTCAACATACTCGATTGCCAACATCAGTTGGGCTTGACCTGGATGGATTCCAACCAACTGCCTCCGGCGCGGCAGATATTTCAGGAGTGTCTGGCGTTGGCAAAGCAGATGGGCGAACGTACGCTGGAGACCAGTTCGTTGCTTAATCTCGGTATCATTCACGATTTTTTCGGCGAATATGACCGCAGCCGTGCGCTCTTTGAAGAGGCCCAGCAGCTTGCTGAGGAGATCGGCAGCCATGAGTACATTCATGCTGCACTGACCAACGCTGGATTGGCTGCACAACTGGTCGGCAATTTCGACAAGGCCCGAGAGCACTATCAGCGGGTACTTTATGCCCTGCGTGCAACGCCAGGACATTATCAAGAGGGGTTGTTGCTGGCCAATCTGGCATTGTTGGCGCATCAAACCGGTGATCAACTGGCCGCCAAGCAGTACAGCCTTGAGACGCTGCGCCTGGCTGAAAGTTCAGGATCGCTCTTTCTCAAATCCTATGCACTCACTTTCCTGGCCCACGCCGAGGTAGAATTGGGAGCGCTCAACGATGCCTGGGAACACTATCTAGAAGCCGGCAAACTGCGCAGCGAAATGGGAGCAGAAAACTTGCGCATCGAATCGCTGGCAGGCTGCGTGCGTGTGCTTTTGGCCAAAAAACAGTCCAAGCGAGCCCTCCCCGAGTGCGAGGAGATTCTTCGTTATCTGCAAGAATATCCCGAAGCTGAAGGTACCGATGAGCCGTTGCGCATCTATCTCACTCTCTATCAAGCCCTGCGCGCCAACTATGATTCACGAGCCGACTCCTTGCTCGCTACGGCCCAACAGATTCTGCAAACTCGCGTCAATCGGCTCAGTGACCCCGATGTGCGCCAGAGTTTTTTAACCCAGATCAAAACGCACCAAATCATTGGGATGAAGAGATTGGAGATTAGTTGAGATTGGGAGATTGAGAGAGCACCAGACAATCTCCCAATCTCTAGTCTCTACTCTCTATCTCCACTCACGCGTTACTCACGCTTGCCCGCTACACTCCTGTTTGTTCGCAGATTGCGAGAGATCAACCCTTCAAGTGCAGTTGTTTTGAAATCGTTCGTTTTCAAACAGAGCATAATCTAGTGACAAAAAGGAGATTCAATGTTGTACCCAAATCGCCATTCTTACCTGCTGTACGGGGGAGTGGGTCTGGCAATGCTTTTGTTAAGCGTATTTGCCGCCCTGCGCCCTTCCCTACCGGCTGCTGCCGGCTCGCTTCCACCAACACAAAACGTCTTCATTTATGGGGAGCCACCCGACCAGGCAATCGTCAATCAACCTTATCTCTTCGAGGCACGCGTTTCGGGTCCCCCCACCAGTGAGTACTTTTTCACCATCACCAACAAACCGAGCTGGGCAAGCTTTGATGTCAACAGTGGCAAATTGAGTGGTACACCTACCGCCGCCAATGTTGGCACCACCAGCAACATTGTCATCAACGTCACCGATGGCAATCAAACCGCCACGCTGCCGCCCTTCAACTTGACCGTGGTAGCCAACGAAGCTGCCTTTGACGATTCACCCATCTTTGAGTTTCCACAAGCCCCGCCCGCCGTCAATGTCGGCGAACTCTACTACTGGGACCCTGGCGTCTATGACCCTGAAAACGAGCACCTCACCTTTAGCGCACGCAATCTGCCTGCCTGGCTCAAGATCGACCCAGTGACAGGCATCATCAGCGGTACGCCTGCTACGGGCGATGTAGGGACAGTCATCGGCGTCATCATCATTGCCACTGAAAAGAGCAGTGTGACAAGTAGTGGCACCGATGCGACGCTCGACACAGTGGTCAACAGCACTTCACAGACGGTCAACATTGCTGTCAACAACCCCAACCTGCCCTACAGTCCCAGCAGTCTCAGTTTCTGCGCCCCTCAAGGTGCTGCCTTCACTGCCCAGACCATCCTCATTCCTGGCACCTCATTGGCCGAGGATGATGAGATCTATGGCAGTACTTCTCGGGACTTTAACGCCTCGGTGAATAATGACTACAATGGTAGTAGCAGTGCAATCAAGGTGACACCGTTAGGAACCGGATTGGCTGCCGGATTGAATAGCAAAAAGGTTACCTTCAAATTGCGTGGTGTCACTTATAATGTGCCGGTTGCCATCGTCGTGGGTACCGATTGCACCACTGGTGCAGTCCAACTTGCGCCCACCCCGGCACCCACTACTACGCCGAATAACCCTGTACCGCCGCCACCTGCCGGTGCCTTGCAAGTGAGCCGTACCCAGTTGGAATTTGCCGGTGTAGTTGGACAATCTATCACCGCTCAATCGTTAACCCTCAACAGCACTGGCTCAGCACTCAACTGGACAGCCACGCGTGATCATAGCAGTTGGCTGAGTTTGAGCAGCTACAGCGGGACAACCCCTCAAACCATCAATGTAACCATCAATGCTGCGGCTCTTTCTGCAGGCGAGCAAAGCTCCAAGATCAGCTTCCGCGACAGCAACAACGCTGGCGTCGATGTGACCGTGATCTTGCGCCTTTCCCCTGCACCCGCTCAGGGCAACCCGCCCAGCGGCGATGTTCAAGTGACCGCCATTGAAGTGACGCAAGGCATTCAAAACCTGCTCAACCAGATGGACTTGGTTGCCAAACGACTCACCTTTGTACGTGCCCATGTCAAAAGCACAACGGGCAGTGATATCTCAAATGTCTCCGCCAAGTTGGTGGTGAGCCGCGACAATAATGTACTCGGCACACTAGCACCGATCAACGAAGGCAAGTCGATCACGGTGAAAAACAGCCCCGACCGCAAAAATCTGGACGATGCCTTCCTCTTTGAACTTGATCCCAGTTGGCTGAATGGCACACTCACCCTCGAATTTGGCAGCGACAGCCGCACGATTGGCTGTGCCGACATTAACAACACCCCTAACGACTGTAAAGCCACCGTCACGTTCACCGACCTGCCTGCCATGCCCATCCAGTTCTTCAAAGGCACGGGCAGTAAAGGTGAAGCCACCGATGAAATGGTCGAGCGTGCCCGCAAGCTGTTGATGGACTTTATGCCCATCGGTCAAATGGCAGAGCAGGCCCCGCCCATCTCCTTTGCCGGTAGCACCAGCCATCGCACCTATCTGAGTGAGATCGATGCCAAGCGTGGTAGTGCCAAAGTGCAATATTACGGCATCGTGCCCGGCGCTGGTGGCGGCATCGCCAACTGCCCTGGCTTTAGCTCGGCTCACGACAACTACTCGACCGGTTTGCAATATGTCGGTGTACACGAATTTGAACACAATTCAGGCTTGAATCACTTCGATGCCAACGAATCCGGCTGCTCGATTGCCTACAGCGACATGCCGCAATATGTGCGTGAAGGCCGCATCAGCGAAGCAACCGATGGGCCTAATGCCTACTTTGGCATCCGTCGCTACAAAGAAGATGACAAAGATTTCCGACCTTTAGGGGGTCCGCTCATTCCTGGCACCCTGCGCATTGACATCTATGGTGCAACTACTTCGTCCGATGCCCTGTTCCGTGGCTATCAGGGTCTACCCAAGTTCATCTCGGCCTATGCCTACAAGCTGATGCTCGACCAAACTAAGACAAAGTATCAACCAGGTGCCCAGACTGCTGAAATGACTGCCATTGTCACAGGCACGTTGATCAGCGGACAGATCAGCAGCACTATGGCGGGCAGTATTGATTCGATCACGCAGTTGACACTGCCAGGGCCTGTGACACAACCGGCAATAGGTGAATACAACATTCGGCTGGAAGGTGCCAATGGGGCGATATTGTCGGTCTTGCCAGCGGTCTTACAACCCTACGAAGAAGCAACGTTCCAGCAGAGTGAGGCTGATGCGATCACGAGCTTCACTGCATTAGTTGGTCAGCGGCTTACGACAGACATCAAACGGATTCAGTTGCGGCGCGGCGAAAGTGTGCTGGCAACCGTCAATGCTCCCGCAAGCGGCGCACCACAGATCAGCAACCTTAGCATTGTTCAGGGCGACACCGGACTGGATCTGGCGGCGACGGTGGCGAGCAGCGCTAAGGTCAGCTATCGATTGGAAGTGAGTGTTGATGGCGGATCCACTTGGATGCAAGTGGCTGCCGATGGACCTATGGCGGCTGGTGCGCTGAGTGGTGTGGTCGACGCCAATCTGGTTCCCGGATCGGATGCGCAACAATGGCGTTTGCTGGTGAGCGATGGTTTCTACACCTCGGTTGCTCAGCTTTCTACCGCATTGACGATTGAAAATAAGGCACCCATTGCCTACATCACCAGCGAATCGACCGAATCCGATGCGCTGGGTGGACAAAACATCTACCTCAGCGGCTATGGACAGGACTTGGAAGATGGCATCCTGAGTGGCGAACAATTGATCTGGCATTCCGACCGTGATGGCGTATTGGGCACAGGCAATACTCTCGTCATCCCTGCCGACAGCCTGAGCCAAGGACGCCATGTCTTTAGCCTGGAAGCGATCGATAGCCAGGAACAGAGCAGCATCTTCAGCCGCTCACCCGGTATGGCAACTGCGGCAACCGTGCACCCGGCAGCAACCCAGGCCACACTTGGTTCCAGTACTTCCAGCTTTGCCGCCATGGAAATCCTGCGTAGCGCACCCTATCAAAAATCGCAACTAGCGTTGCTCGATCTTTGGGTGGGTGTCGAAACAGGCAAAACCGCCAGCACCAGCTTTGCGATCAATCACAGCGGTGATGGCGGTGCCGTCGGCTGGAGCATCCAAAGTGCATCGCTGCCCACCTGGATGAAGGTGAGCAAGAACAGCGGTCAGACACCTGACTCGACCCTGGTAACCGTCGATGCCAAAGCGTTGGCCGCTGGTGAATACACCGGTGCCATTACGATCCAATCTACCTTTGGCGGCAAAACAACGACCGAGTACATCCCCTACACTGTCGTTGTGGGTGCGCCGACTGTGAAGGTAGTGTATCTGCCAGTGGTGAGTCGGTAGAAGTAGCGGAGATTCGAGATTGAGAGGTTGAGAAATGTGACCAACACTTTTACGAAAGTGTTGGTCACATTTTTGTTTCCCAACTCTGAATTGGAAAGCATCATTGCGCATTCGCTTCCCGCCAATATCTCGAACCATCCTTCGTGCGCTTGAGAATCCCCGCATCCACCATACTACGACGCATCAGGACGAAATCGGGGTGCAGGTACCATTGTTGCAGAAGTTCATTGACTTCTTTTTCGTTATAACCTCTCTCTGGCTCAAACTTATCAATCAAATACTCCATCATCACCTGTTGTTCATTGAGTTTGCTCGACCAGTGAGTAATACGCCCCTGTGCGTCGAGAAACTTTTGCAGTGTGGGCGACACGGTAGAACGCACCTGCTCTCGTTGCGTCTCTAACTGCACCTGCTGCGCCACCGATTGCGCGTTGTGGCTGGAAAGCAACTGGCGCAGTTTGAAGATCAAGCGTTGTAAACCTGTTTCATCGTAGGCATAGACCTTATTGGCGCCATCAGCGCGGCGCTCCTGTACATACCCTGCGCCGACCAGTTGTTTGAGATGGCGCGAGACATTGCCCTGGCTGCTCTCCAACTGCGGGATGATCTCCTGTGCCCGCAACTCACCCTGCTCGGTCAATAGCTCTAGAACGCGCAGCCGGCTTTCGTCCGCCAGTGCCGAGAGCGGGGCAAGCACTTCGGCACGCGTCAGCGGGTCTCGCCGCATCCATTGCGGATCGAACTTGGTGAAGACCCAAAGCGTATCCGGGCTGGCAAAGCGGTTGCAATAGCCAACCAAATGGGGTGAAATCACTAAAACGATGCGCCGCACACCGTGGAGGAGGGCAAGCTGACCCTCGGTTGGCTCGGTTTGTAACAGAAAACGTAAGGCCGAAGCGCCGCTCATCTGTTGCCAGCGTGGTTGGCTAAAGATGGTCTCATTGAGGGTGCGCGTCATGCCGTTCATCATAAGTGTTTGCCGTTTCCATTCTGCAGCAAGTTGGTTCTCCCATAGCGAGCGTAGGTGGTCGACAAGCCGTTGTTGCAAAAAGGCTGGGTCGCTGGCGGCTGTTTCTGCTTCGCTGCGCAGTTGGCTATTTTCGATCTCTGACAATGCCTCTGCAACGTGGACTTGAAAGCGCTCCGTAGGCAAACGCGATAATGCCGCTAGGTAACTCGGAAAATCGATATAACTCTCTTGGGCAAGCAATAGACTTCCAAATGCATCAACTAATAGGCGATTGAACTGCTCAGTCTCTGCTGATAGTTGTTCATTGGCCTTGCTCAACCAGGCATCGCCGACTCCCGGTTCCTGAGCAGTCAATGCCCACAGCGTAAGTAATAGATTGCGTACTGGCTCTAGTGTGGCGGTCACCTGAACAGTAGGGGCTGGTGGTTGAGTAAATGGTGAGGTTCTCATTATTTATCCTTTATTGTAATTATTCGTATATTTGCATAATTGCAATATAGAATAAATTTCGCTAGTTGTCAAGAAGCAATTTTGTGGAAAATAAAAGCCCGGATGTGACCTGCGAAAGCAGGTCACATCCGGGCCATAGTTTGTGGGAACTGAGTTCGATCAGTCTACGCGCCTGCCAAGAACTTGGCCCCTTGCAGAATGCCCAGTTGCTCGCCATCTTGGGTGCCATTGAAGTTGGCATCTTCCAATTCGATTGAGACACAGCCTTGATAATCGTTCTGTTGCAGCAGCTTGAGAATCTCGACCCAGCGTGCCTGCCCTTGCCCCGGAATCGTGTAGCGCCAACTCATCGCACCGAAGGCCGGCGGTTTGGCAAAGGTGGAAGGTTGTTCGCTGCCGTAGTCATAGAGATTCTCGCTGAGCCATTCGGTGTCCTTGCCATGAACGTGATAGACCCGGTGGCCAAATTCGTAGAGGAAGCGCAGCGGATCGATGTTCATACGCATCAGGTGGGATGGGTCGTAATTGACGCCAAAGGCCATCGAGCCCATCTCTTTGAAAAAGGCACGCAACGTTTCGGGCGTGCAGCAGAGCGCCCCTGGACCGGGCCAGCCTTCAAGCACAATGTGGGCGTTGCTTGCTTCCAGCGTGGATGTGAGTTGCCCAAAGCTTTCGACCATATAGCCGAAATTTTCATTGCGTGGCAACTCAGGCTTCTCGGGCAGCATCACCAAAAAGTGGTTGATTGAACCGTAGGCAGCGCAGCGTTTGATGTATTCGACGTTGGCGGCCACAGCCTCTTGGCGTTTACCCTTGTCCGCCGAGATCATCGGCTGCCACTCTTTGAAGTCGACCGAGCCGATACGCAGCCCTGCGTCGATCACGGCTTTGCCTGCGACATCCCCGTCTCGTCCCAGGTCGATCACTTCTAGACCGTTGCTTTTTGTCCATTGGATCAAGCTTGCCAGATCCTTTTGCCAATCGCTCCAGCCACGGCGCAGACCAATCGGATAACCGCCAGTTCGTGTTTTCATGTTTTGTCTCTTTTTGAATTTGTACCTACGGACCCTTCTCCGGCCTTGCAGAAAGCACTTTATGCCTTGTAACAGTTCCTTTTGTATCAAGACGGCCAGGAAGGGAGTGGTTGATCGTTACTAGAAAATGATGATTTGTCGAACCATCTTGGCAAGCACCTAGTGAAAGCGACTTGCATATCGTTGGTTCTGGTCTGAGTATATGCTGCTCTGAAATCGCTGTCAATCGCAAAGCAATATACTTTCAACTTCAGAGCCCCACGCGTTCGTACGGGGAAGTACGCTGATGCTAACGGCTCTGAACTCATGGAGTATCCACAACTTGATTGACAGTGCTGCTTGACAATCCTATACTTAACGCTATGTGTGCTGCACAAACTCTCGCTGGAAAGCTCGCTGCTGTAGAACTCACTCCCCGCTATCGCTTGCTGAACCGCTTAGGGGCAGGTGGTATGGGCGATGTCTACCGCGCCTATGATCGGCTGAGCGGTGAAACCGTGGCACTCAAACGGGTGCCAGTGGACGCAACGCGTTTAAGTCTGCAACTGCGCACCGCCCTCAGCACAGAGTTCCAGACCTTGACGGCACTGCACCACCCAAACATCATTTCCGTGAACGACTATGGCTTCGATAGCGGTGGTCAGCCCTTCTTTACGATGGAGTTGTTGGAGCGCCCACAAACCTTGATCGAATCGGGTCAGTGGCGCAACGACGATGAAAAGATCGACCTGTTGGCTCAATTGTTGCGTGCCTTAAGCTATCTCCACCGCCGGCAACTCGTTCACCGCGACCTCAAGCCAGGCAATGTGCTGGTGAAGGAGCAGCAAGTGAAGGTGCTGGACTTCGGCCTGGCAGCGATCGGCGGTGTAACCAGCCAAAGTGGTACCTTGAATTACATGGCACCAGAAACACTGCGTGGCGAACAGAGCACGCCATCCGCAGACCTTTATGCCGTTGGCATCCTGGCCTATGAACTTTTTGCCGGTTGGCATCCCTTTGCCTATCTGCGCAAATTCACGGTCGAGGAGCTGTTGCAGGCAGAGGCCGACTGGCAATACCTCGATCTTCCTCCACAGTTGCTGGCTGTGTTGCAGCGTTTGCTCGCCAAAGCACCGCAGGATCGTTATCCCGATGCTGCCGCTGCGATTGAGGCATTGGCTGCTGTTAGTACCCAGCCGATTCTGCTGGAGACAGTCGCCACCCGTGAAAGTTTTTTGCAGTCAGCTCCCTTTGTCGGTCGCCAAGCAGAGCTGGCACAACTGAGCACTGCGTTGGAGCAGGCGTGGCAAGGGCAGAGCCGCGGCTGGTTGATCGGTGGCGAAAGCGGCGTGGGTAAATCGCGCCTGATCGATCAGATACGGACGCAGGCGCTGGTCAAGGGCGGACTGGTGCTGCGGGGCCAGGCACAAGAGGGTGGAAGTGCCTATCATCTCTGGTTGGAGGCATTGCGCTGGCTTCTTCTAAGTGGACAACCGACTCTGGTGGAAGCGGCCATATTCAAGCCGCTATTACCCACATTAGAAACTTTCCTGGAACAGTCCATTGTCGATGCGCCAGTGCTTGAAGCAAATGCCGCCCTGACTCGTCTGCGTAATACTCTGTTTGAACTCTTTCAGCGCACTGCTCAACTGCAACCAATCGTGCTTTTGCTCGCAGATCTACACTGGGCCGATCAGAACAGCCTGGATCTGCTACGTTGGCTACTAGAGCGAATGACGGCCCAATCTGTCCAACCCAGTCGTCTCCTTCTGATTGCGGACTACCGCAGCGATGAAATGCCTGATTTGCTGGCGAGTTTGCCAGGTATGCATTCTCTTTCGCTACAGCGACTGAACTCGGAGGCAGTGGGCGAGTTGAGCCAGGCAATCCTGGGACATGCCGGTCAACAACCTCATCTACTCACTTTCTTGCAACAGGAGAGTGAAGGCAACACTTTCTTTATGGTCGAAGTCTTGCGTAGCCTGGCCGAAGAAGCTGGATTGCTGGACCGTGTGACCTCTATTCCACTGCCGGGCCAGATCTTTCCGGGAGGCATTCGTCAGTTGCTACAACGGCGCTTGCAACGGGTAGGCACCGACGATCAACCCTTGTTGCGCTATGCGGCAGTGGCCGGTCGCCAGCTTGATCTGCCGTTGTTACGCTCCTTTGCGCCAGCCGATCTGGAGTTCGATGGCTGGCTTGTGCGCTGCGCCAATGCTGCATTGCTCGAAGCACAGGAAGGACGTTGGCGTTTCAACCACGACAAGCTGCGCGAGGGAATTCTGAATGAACTTCACCCCGCGGATCGTGCGCAAACCCATCAGGCGATTGCACTGCGTATCGAAGTGCTCTACGCCAGTCAACTAGCCAGCTTTTACGGGGATCTAGCTTATCACTATGGCCAAGCGGGCGCTACCGCTGCCGAACGTCGTTATCTATTATTGGCAGCCGAGCAGGCGCAGCGCCTTTATGCGAACAACAGTGCCATCAGCTATTACGAGCGTCTGTTGAACTTAGTCGAAAGTGAGCATGAGCGGGGCGACCTCTTGTTGCGGTTGGGTCAGGTCTTTAAGTTGGTGGGGCGTTGGTCCGATTCGGAGAATCTATTTCACCAGGCGCTTGCGTTGTCTGAAAAGGACCCCGATCGTGCCCTGTTGATTGCCAGCTACCAGGCGATCGGCGGACTCGCCCGCAGTCGAGGTGACAATCAGGAAGCGGTGACTTGGCTGGAAAAGGCGCGCGCCCTCTGCGACCAAGCTGAATTGCAAGAGCAGTTCGCAACTGTTTTGCTCGAACTGGGCAATGTTCACTACCAACTCGGCAACTACCGTGAAGCGGCGGCGCGGCTGGAGGAAGCGATGCACATCGGGCAGCATCGCCAGGATGAGAGAATTATCGGTCTTGCACTGCATGCACTTGGCAATGTTGCTTTCGACACGGGGGATTACGTACAGACGCGCGACTACTATGAGCGCGCTCTTCTCATCCGCCGACGTTTGGGCGATCAGGCCGATCTCGCAGCGACCATTGCCAATTTGGGCATTCTGAGCTGGTATCAAGGGCAACTCGACCAGGCTCTGGACTATTACGAAGAGGCCCGTCAATTGCGCGAGCAGACCGGTGACCGGGCAAATCTGGCGATTGTACTCAACAATCGAGGGATCATCTATAAAGAAAAAGGCGACGCAGCGGCAGCACTGGCCGACTACGAGGCAGCGCTGGAGATTCATCGTTTACTGGGCAATAAGACAGGAATCAGTTATGTTTATTCAAACATTGCTGCATTACACTCGGAATCAGGGAATGTAAGTGAGGCTCAGCGACTTTACGAAGAAACCTTGGCCATTCGCCGTGCCATCGGTGACCGCTGGGGAATTGCCAGTACTCTGAGTCATCTTGGCAATGTGGCAACTGCACAAAACCATCTTGATGACGCCAACCGTTATTTCAGTGAAAGCTTACGTCTGCTACGTGAGTTTGGCGACAAACAAAAGGTGATGTATTGCCTGGCCGGACTAGCTGAAGTTGCTCTGTTAACCGAACAAACGGATCGTGCGATCCAACTTGCCGCCGCCGCCAAATCGATTGCACAGCATCACAATCTTGTCATGGAGCGCGACACATTGCAACGGTTTGAGGCATCCGTTGCCGTTCTTCACACAAAAGTACCTGCACCTAAATTTGAAACGTATTGGGAACAGGGTGCTATGCTTAGCCTAGAAGCGGCGATTGAATTAGCCATTGGAAGCGGGTAGGCAGAATCGTTCATGATACAGTGAAGCAGAACGGCCAATGTATCGACAAAAATTTGGGAAAACGTTCGAGACATAATCAGGATCAAATTGCTCAGGTAAACCGTGTAATTTGTATCAAAGTTCGTGAGCGACGGTGGTGAATTAGCTCGCAATTCGCTATTTTGGAATAGGAGCGAGATGCAAACACAATTAGGTGCTCGTTTGGCAGCAGCACGCAGACATCGATTCGTGGGTCGTGCGACTGAGTGTGAACTCTTTACCAAGGCACTGACGCAGGCACCGTTGCCGTTTCAGGTTCTTCATCTCTTTGGCCAGGGCGGCGTCGGTAAAACAACGCTTTTGCACGAATTTGCCGCAATTGCGCGTCAACTCCAACAGGACTTTTCCTACCTCGATGCTCGTGATCTGGAACCGACCCCAGCCGCCTTTGATCGTGCACTGCAAACTGCGTTGGATCCTTTTACCATCCTGGCCCCACTCGATTACCTACATGAAAAGTCAGAAAACGACAAAACTCGCAAACAGGTGATCGCCATCGATACCTATGAGACGATTGTTGCCCTCGACGGCTGGCTGCGTAACAGTTTTCTGCCTAACTTGCCGGAATCGACCCTGATCGTAATTGCTGGTCGCACGCCGCCTGCCTTGGAATGGCGCAGTGACCCAGGCTGGAAAGAGCTAACCTGCATTCGCCCCCTGCGCAACTTCAGCCCGAGCGAGAGTGAGATCTATCTCGAACGGCGTAAGACACCTGCGACCCAACATCAACAGATGATCAACTTCACCCGTGGCCATCCCTTGGCGCTCTCGCTGGTGGCAGATGCCTTTGCTCAACGCCCGGAAGGGGAGATGCGCCCCGCTGATGCCCCGGATGTGATCCGCATCTTGGTGGAGCGCTTTGTACAGGAAACGCCGACACCAGCCCATCGAGCGGTGTTGGAAGCCTGTTCGTTGTTGCGCGTGGTCAGCGAACCGCTCCTCAATGCCATGATTGCCGACGAACTGCAAAGTGACATTCACACGCTCTTCGATTGGCTGCAAGGGCTCTCCTTTGTTGATCTCTCGCAGCGCGGGCTCTTTTTGCACGATTTGGCGCGCGAGGCAATCAGTGCCGATCTACAATGGCGTAACCCTGATCGTTATCAGCAGCTTCAGGATCGGGCGTCTCGCTACTACATCACCTTGTTTGAACGGCGAGGTGGTGCCGCTCCGCTTGAACTTCGTGCTGAAGGAAACCACCAGCGCGCCCTTTCCGACTATTTATTTCTGTTCCGTGGCAGTGACAGCGTGCGTTCCTTTTTTGAATGGCAAGAGACCGGGGCGATGGTTGCCGACACGCTGGGCGTCGAGGAGTGTGAAAAAGCTGCTGCCATTATCGAACGCTACGAAGGCAGGCATGCTGCGCAGATCTTTTGCCATTGGCTACAGCGCCAACCACTCAGCGTGACCGTGGTGCGCGATATTGGTGGTGGCATCCAGGGCATTCTACAACGAGTGGCACTAGAAGAAACCGATGAAGCCAGTCGCAATTTCGATCCAGCGATCCAGGGAGCATGGCGTTATCTCGAACGGCAGGTGCGGCTGCGTAGTGGCGAACGAGCCACCTTCTTTCGCTTCTGGCTCTCCGCCGATGACTATCAGTCGGTGTCGCCGGTACAAAGTCGGCTATTTTTACTGATGATGCAACATTACGTGGGGACGCCGGGGCTGGCCTATAGTTTTATTCCCTGCGCTAACCCGAATTTCTGGGCAGCGAGCTTTGTCTATGCCAGTTTGCAACGGCTGGCGCAGCTCGATTTTACGGTGGACGGACGTGAGTATGGCGTCTACGGCCAGGATTGGCGCACCCTGTCGCCGCTGAGTTGGCTGACGTTGTTAGGAGATCGCCGTTTCAAGGGGACGGCAACAGGTACAGTCCAAACTGAGCAAACCACAGTCTTAAGTGAAGAGGAATTTGGCGAGGCAGTGCGCAACGCACTGCGTGATTACAGTCTTGCCACGCAACTACGCAACAACCCACTGCTCCACAGTAGGCTGCTCCAGCATCGTGTTGAAGCGACTGCCAACGATAGCGAACGCATCCAAGCCTTACGTCAACTGCTGCAGGAGACCGCAGCTTTCCTCCAACAGTCCCCCAAGCAGGTGAGCTTCTTCCGCACGCTGCATCACACCTACTTTCAGCCTGCACCCACGCAGGAAGCCGCCGCCGAACTGCTCGATCTTCCCTTTAGTACCTATCGCCGCCATCTGCGCTCTGGCATCGAGTTTGTCACCCAGCAGCTCTGGAGGCTTGAGACACAATCAGAATCATAATCCAAAGCAATCAGATCATTCATTCACCATTTGCCATTCACAGTTAACCATCATCCCCCGCCTCGCACCTTTTCTGGTTTCACTCGAATCACCGTGTTGAAGGTTGCTGTCAAACTCTCTGGAGTCATGTTGATGTAGGCAATACCCGCCTCATACTTGGCCAGATATGCTTGGCGAATGGCACTCGGCACGGGATTGGCATCGAGCCAGGCATGGCCGTGGAAGACGACCACATCCTCGCCATCATGCCCGCTTTCAAAGTTGAGCGCCACACGTGGGTCACGCTGAATGTGTTTCACTTTGGCCGCGTTCGCCATCGTGTAAATGATCAAAGTCTCCCCATCCCACCAGAACCAGACTGGGCGAGGCTGGGGCAGACCATCATGACCAAGGGTCGTCAGCCAGATTACCTGTTCATCCTGAAGACGCCGCATCACATGCTGCATAAAAGAATCGTTTGGGTCGATCACTGAAGGAAAGTTCATGGTGCAATGGTAGCATGGATCTTGAATGCGAACAATCAGCCTGTAACTGCGCTCGATCAACTGAGCCATCAGCGTCAGTGTACGGGTTGAATCGTGCGCTGACGCTGATGGCTCAAAGCTGGTACTTTACCTACCGATCAGTGGCAGATAGACCTTCTTCAAGGCCGAAGGCTCCTCCTCTTCATCCGAGCCGGTCGGTGCAACCTGATGTTCCAAGTTAACACTGATTGGCGGATCACCGACCACACCACCCTGAATATGCATCTGGATGATTGTTGCCTGGTTTACCACAACGGTAAAGCGTGCCTGGAAGCTTTGGTTGCGAGCCAGTGCGGGAATGGCCCATTGCAACGTTTCTGCTGCCAATGATCTCTCCACCTGCGCAGCGACGAGCTCCGTAACCACTGTTGAAGTTGGCGGTGTAACCGAATCGTTGACCAGCGTTACGCCACTGGGCAGGAAGCCGCTGATGACGAGATCGCTGGCAATGCTCCCCGTGTTGCTCAAGCTTACAAAGTAGGTGATCTCGTCTCCTTCATGGACCTGAGTACTCGCTGGTGGATCGGACGAAACCATCAGATGCAAGTCGGGTGCCTCGGTTGCAGTAGGTGTTGAGGTCGGTGGCACCGGCGTATGGGTTGCCGTACTCGTTGGCGGTACTGGTATATGAGTGGCCGTGCTTGTCAATGTGGGTGGTACCGGCGTGCGGGTTGGCGTATTCGTTGCCGTACTAGTTGGTGTGTGCGTTGCTGTACTCGTTGGTGGCACAGGTGTGTTGGTGGCCGTGCTGGTTGGTGTGTTTGTCGGCGTAGGCGTGGGCGAGTCATCATTGAGAATCGTGCCGATGCCGAATGCCCCTGTACGTGGTAAGTTCACTCCCAGCGGGAATTCACCACGCAGGGTGACCGTCAGAGTTTCATCGTTCTCCACTTTACTGTCACCGTTGACCGTGATCGTGATTGGCCGACTGGTTTCGCCTGCGGCCAAGATTATCAAGCTATCGGCTGCGTTGTAGTCATTGTCCGCCGTTGTTGCGGTGCCATCATCACTGCTGTAGAAGATGGTCAGACTACTTGCCACCGGATTGCTCAGCGTGACGGTAAAGACCAGATTACTTGTGCCACTGTTGCCTTCCAACACTCGGCCATTGCTCAGCGTGATCAACGTCGAATCGTCATTGAGGATTGTGCCGGTAGCACTGTTATGTGCCAACGTGGCGAAACGTGGATTGCCCAACTGCACCAAGAAACTTTCATCTGACTCCACCAAGCGATCTCCGTTGACTGCGATATTCAGCGCTTGGCTGATCATACCCGGCGCAAACGTGATCGTGCCAGTGGTGGCTGCCGTATAATCCACGCCGTTCGTCGCCGAACCGCCGCTGATTGTATAGGCGACCGTCACAGTGACTGCTCTGGCAAAGCTCAGGGTAATCGGGAAGGTCATCGTCACCGTACCGCTGTCGCCTTCGGTTACACCGGCATCGCTGAGCCCAATATCGGGCAAGGCGTAGGGCGATTCATCATAGCCGATGTCGGGGAGAGTCTGTTGCGGACGTGCTTCGCCGTCGAAGTCGTCACTGACGCCTATCTCTACTGCCATATTCACTGCGGCGCTGGCATTGGTCAGATGGTAGTTATCATGTGATGGATCGACAAAGGCTGGATTGCCTACAAAGCTTGCTCCGCCGCTGCTGATCGTGCCGGCGAGGTTGGTACCGTTGGCAAAGAAGAGATTGGCATTTTCGCTGACACTTCCCGCCGTACGGCTAATCGCTACCGTGTGACTGGTGACAATGGTGTTGGTAATCGTAACAGTACCGCCTGTAACCGCCACGGCTGAGCGAGTGATCAGTGACGTACTCGCAATCGTGTTGTGGATCAAGTCCACCTGTTTGGTTGCACTATCGACATAGATCGCAGCGCCAGATCTCCCCGCACTGTTGCGTGCAAAGAGCGAGTTCATCACCTGCGCGCTGCCATTGTCTACATAGAACCCACCGCCTACTCTAGTTGCCTGGTTATGAATGAAGGTGCTCTTGCTCACGTTGACATTGCTCTCTCCGTTTAAGCCCGCACCGTCCACCGCCACGTTGTCGGCAAAGCTAGAACTTGTGACGGTTAATGGGTTTGCACTGAACAGTCCACCGCCGAAACCGGCACCAGATGTGTTGCTGAGGAAGTCAGTTGTATCAATCCACGCCTCTCCAAGTAGGTAAGCGCCGCCGCCGTCGCCATCGGCCTGATTGTTGCGCAGCGTTGAAGCTGTTAGGAAGGCAACGCCATTGACAGTGAGGCCGCCACCAAAGTCCTGAGCACTGTTATTGAGGAAACTGGTTCCGATTAGATTGGCGTCACCATTGACACGCAAACCACCCGTGTTTCCTGGCGAGTGGTTATTGAGGAAGGATGTACCAGTGAGGGTTGCGTCACCAGTTACCCACATGCCACCACCGGTGTCGTTGACATCCGGGTCGGATGGATCACTACCCGCCAGGTTGGATTCAAAGCCGCCATCTGTCATCACTGCGGAGCCGCAGACATAGAGCCCGCCTCCGCTGCGTACAGACTGATTGCCTTGGAAGATTGTATCGGACACTGTCGCCAAATAGCCGCAGGCAGAACTTCCCAAGCGGGCGCCGCCACCATAATAGCCCGAAGTATTGCTCAGGAAGCTTGAACCGCTAACCGTGACAAAGTCTCCGGCAGACAAGCCGCCGCCGTCGCTCAAGCTGCGGTTCGCCTGGAAGGTAGTTGCTTGAATGATCGCACCATTGGCAGCCAACCCGCCGCCATTGCCGGTTGCCGTGTTGCTGAAGAAGAGAGTTCCTGTGACATTGGCACTTCCCCCGACAAATGCGCCGCCGCCGGAGCCAAAATAGGCAGGCTCAGCTGCGACATTGTAGCGGATCTGGCTGCCAATCAGATCCAGATTGCTCAAGGCAAGAATGCCGCCACCAACGCCTTCGCTGATATAGCCATTTTGCACGATCAGGTTTTCGACCGTAATCGGCTCGCTGGCGGAGATGACGCGACCGCTGTGCAGGGCGTCCAAGGTTGTCGGCTGCGTGATTGGATAGGAGTTGTTCCAGTTGGTCTTGCTATAGCCCCCGATCAAGGTGAGCGTTTGGGTAATCAGTGCCAGTTGATCGCTACCATCCGCCGTGACCACGCCCGCACAGTTGCCAGCAATGCGCACAGTGTCGCGCGTCTCATTCACCGCCTGGGCAATCGCCGCCCGCACTGCCGCCGAATCTGCTGAGCCATAGATGGTTGCTCCATCGTTGGCGGTGGCAAAGCAGCTCCCTGTCAGGATGACCGTCGTCGTGACCGTAGCGCTGTTATTGGTGCTGGTCAGGTCTTCGCTCGTGGTCAACGTCGCTGTGTTGGTGATCACGCCCCCTACCAGCGGCGCAATTGCTGCAACAGTGACAGTTGTTGATTGATTTGCGCCCAAACTTGACCAGGTGACGGTTACACTGTTGCCACTCACGCTGCAACTACCGCCTGGAGCCGCACAATTCACACCTGATAGAGTCGTGGGCAGATTGTCGGTTACGGTGAGTGCCTGTGCGTTGGCATTCCCCTGGTTGGTGATGAGCAGAGTATAGGTCAACAGGCTGCCCGTGTTGACTGGGTCAGGCAGATCTGACTTGGTCAGCGTCAGGTCGATGAACGAATATGCCTCGTAGGCACCTATCTCACAGTTGCCAGCCAGCGGTTGCGGACGGGAGATACCACGCTGATCGGTTGCTTCGCAGGTGGCGTTGTTACCAGCGCCCAAGACTGGACTGCCAGTGAGTGGTTGATGGGTCGTGACAGTTGCGCCTACACCGCCAGAAATGCCCGCAAAGCGGCCGCTGTTGTTGGCCAACGCAGCCAGCCGTGGGTCGAGCAGGGTGCCACTGTTGCCCACCTGATCGCCATTGCTGCCGTCGCTAAAGCCACTGTTGCCATCGCTGACGCCGATCAAGTTGTTGCCACCAGACGTGAAGGTTCCAGTGAGATCGGGCGAGCCATCCACATCCGTGTTGCCGGCGATGATGGTGTTGGTGATGGTACTCTGTGCTGTATGATCAGAGTCATCCAGATAGTAGCCACCGGCGGCTTGGGCAGTATTGCTGTAGATGGTTACGTTGTTGATGTGAACTGGATCGGCTCCTGTATAGAGCGCACCGCCCCAGTTGCCTGCCAAATTGCTAGAAAGGGTACTGTTGCGCACCTCGAGCAGACCAAACCAGTTATTGATTGCACCACCATTCATGGTTGCCCGGTTGTTCGTAAAAGTTGTGCCGAGAATAGTGCTGCTGTCGCTGGCGAGGTAGATTGCACCGCCACCTTCGGAACCATCGGCCTGATTGTTAGCAAAGAGCGAATTGGTTACTGTAATCGATTTAGAACCCTCATTATCGAGCGAGACTGCGCCCCCATTGCCGTCTGTGGTGTTGGAATCGAAGTAGCTGCTGGCAATACGAAGTGCCCCCGCATCCTCATAGATTGCGCCGCCACCACGATCGGCAGGTGTTGCGCTATTTGTGATAAAGCTGGTCGCTGAGATCGTGGTGGTGATCCCATGGACGAAGATCGCACCGCCCCCTTCCCCTGTGCTGCGATTGCCATTCAAGAGCGAGGCTGTGACGGTGAGCAGGTTGCTGTTGTAGATCGCACCACCTTCATTCGCCAAATTACCGGTGAGTGTGCTGCTGATCACGTTGACTGCCGTTTGGTCGATGTAGATCGCACCGCCCTTACTGGCTGGGGTCCCCCGCATCACCCCTGACGAGACGCTGTTGCTGACAAAACGAGTCTGCGTGATGTTCGTAGTACCGCCGCTGAAGAGTGCGCCGCCGAAGCCGTGGCTGCCAGTGCCGCCACGGGCCTCATTGTTGTTGAAGTTGCTATCCAAGAGGGCGAGTGTGGCCGTAGTGCTGATAAAGATCGCACCACCCCGCCCATCCGTGCCGGTGATGCCACTGCTGCCAGTTGCACGGTTACCAGTAAAACTGGTGTTGGAAATAGTCTGTGCACCGCTTACCAGGTAGAGCGCACCGCCATCGCTGCCCAGTACACTGTTGCCAGTAAAGGCACTATTCAAGACTGTGCCTTTTCCCTTGACGTAGGCACCGCCGCCATCCGTTGCCGAGTTGTTGGTGAACTGCACGTTGGCAAGCGAGGTTGTGTTTTGCACATAAAGGCCACCACCCTGGCTGCTGGTGGTATTGCTTGCAAAGAGCGTATTTGTAATCTGCGTTGCGCCGTTGCTGACAGCACCACCACCACTACCGCCGGTTGCGGCGTTGAGACGGAGTTGGCTGTTGGTCATTTGCAACGTGCTGTTGGCAAAGAGCGCACCACCGAATTGCGCCGTATTGCTCACAAAGCTGGTGTTGCTGACCACAACCGGAGGGTTGGACCAAACTGCGCCGCCTCCCTTAACCGCCGTGTTACTGATAAATTGGGCCGAGTCGATGATCGGATTCCCTCCATCGATCCAAACCGCACCCGCATGGTCGGTAAGCGAGCGATTGTGAATAAATTGACCGCCCTGCACTGTGGCGCTCTGGGCAAAGATAGCACCGCCCAAGTTGAGCACTGTGTTGCTGATATAGTCGCTATTGATGGTTGACAAAGCACCATTGATAAAAAGCGCCCCGCCATTGATGCTAGATCCGCCATTCACATAAGCTAGATTATTTTCAAACAGACTATCTGTAACCCGTGTTGTTCCTCCTGAGTAGACTGCGCCGCCGTTGTGGGTCGAAGTATTACTCAGGAAATCGGTATTGGTAATCGTCACTTGGCGAGCAAAGAGTGCCCCGCCATCATTGCTGGCTTGATTTTGGGTAAAGCTACTATCTACGACGACCAGTAAGCCATTATTAACAAAGAGCGCCCCGCCAGGATTACTTCCGCCGGCTGTGCTGCTATTGCTAATAAACTGCGTATTGGTGATGTTAGCTGATTGCTGCGTAAAGACTGCTCCGCCGGTACCGCCAAGATTATCTTCAAAGTAGCTGCCGCTGATCTGTGCCCCTTGATCGCTGTAGATCGCTGCGCCAGCACTACTCACGCCACCACGATTGCTGATAAAGCGCGTATTACGGATGGTGGCGAGTTGCCTGGAGAAAAGCCCCGCACCTGTGCCAACGCCATTGCTGATAAAATTGCTGCCCGTAATGGTGGCCCCGCCGATATTGACAAAGACACCTGCGCCAGAACCGCCTCGATTATTGATGAAGTTTGAATCACTAATCACCACGCTCAAGCTTGCATAGATGCCGCGCTGACCGTTGGTCATAAAGTCACTACTGCTTACCTGCGCTCCACCCTGGGTGCTAAAGAGGCCATCGCTGTTATTGTTATTGAAGCTTGAGTTCGTGACCGTGACACTGAGTCCAGCATACAGGCCGCGCTCCGTGTTGGTCAGGAAGTGGCTGTTGCTGATCCATGCGCCGCCTTGATTGCTAAAGGCCCCGTCGCCACTATTGCGATTGAAGTTGGAGTGCGTGACTGTGATACTCTGATTGGCATAGAGCCCACGCCCGCTGTTCACCAGGAAATCACTGTCACTGACTGTTGCACTTCCATCTGTAGAAGCACCTGTCCCCACATTAGCGAAGAATTGCGAATTCGCAATTGTCGCACCCGTTTTTGCGTAAAGCGTCGCCCCGGAAATGCCACTTTGGTTGCCAGTGAACAGCGAAGTACTTACACCAGCGCTGCCCAAGGCGTAAGCCCCACTTCCTGTGGTAGAAGCAGTATTACTCAGAAATTGGGTTGCACTGATTGTCATGCTTCCGCTGACCCAAACGCCTGCGCCCACATCGGCTGTGTTGCTGAGAATGTTAACGTTTGTCAAATCGAGTGCGCCCAAGCTGCGGATGCCAGCGCCCCCGTTGAGCGATGTGAAACCACTGATGATGGTCAAGTTGGTTACGGTTAAAGCTGAGGTAGTCGAAAGAACCCGTCCGTCGCCTAAAGCATCAAGCGTTGTTGGTTGGGTGATTGGAAAAGAGACTAGCCAATTCGTATCGGTATAGCCACCGATCATTGTGAGTGCCTTGTCGATCAACGCCAATTGATCGCTACCATCAGCCGTGACCACACCTGCACAGTAGCCAGCAATATAGATTGTGTCGCCATCGGCTGCGGCCGCGATGGCGTCGCGTACTGCCTGACTATCAGCGCTGCCAGCGTAGGTGGTTGCACCATTTAGTGAAGTGAAACAGATTGGCGTATGCACAAACTCAAATGCGCCGCTGTCAGGCTTGGTATCGCGTGGCGTGCCCTCGAAATCGTCATTTACATCAGTCACAACCCCCTGATCAATCGCCGGACTGAGCGCCGACAAGTGATAGTCGTCGTTCGTCACATCCACAAAGGCTGGATCGCCGTCCGGCAAGGCAAAACCACCTGCAAAGCTGCCAATCCCCTGGGTATTGGCGTTTGTATTGTCAAAGAAAAGATTGCCAGCGCCCGCAACTGTCAACGTACTATCATTGTTTTGAATGCCGGTTTCGTGTGAGACGATAATCGTATTGCTGATGGCTGTGCTGGTGGCCTTATCGATCAGGATCGCAGCCACACCCGAAGGGCTATTACTTCCAACTTCACCAAGGGTCAGATGGAGTAATTCTACGACGCCATCGGCGTTGTGATAGATGTCGGAAGCAGACTCGGAATTCTCAGCTTTGTTATGTGCAAAAATACTGTTCACAATCTGTTGATCGACTGCGAAATCACTGTTTTCTTGGTAGATGGCACCACCACTACCCGCACTGTTGGATAGAAATTTGGTTGCTGTGATGATCAGGCTTTCAAAGGCAGAGATTGCACCACCCTCATTGCGACCAGCAAAGCCATCACTGCCGCCATCGGCAAGGCCGCCTTGCCCAGCGATCGTTTGATTGTCTTGAAAGAGGCTGGCAGAAATGGTCTGCGCTTGTTCGCTGTAGATGCCACCGCCACTGCTAGCACCGCCATCGCCTGCGATGCTGCCGCCATAAGCCCCATCTCCGCCCTGAACTGTGTTGGTCAGCACTTGCAAGTTAACGAGCTCGACGGGCGCGCTACCGACTAGGCTCAATGCACCGCCAATGCCCATTCCGCCCCAACCGCCATCGTTCGCTGCCTCGCCTCCAAGCCCGCCTTGTGCCAGGTTGTTGCTTAGTTGGGTGTTGCTGATCTGTAACGTTCCCGAATTGTCAATCGCACCGCCCCAGCCGTCGCCACCATTGCCGCCTGGATTATTTGAACGATTGCCATGGCCATCTCCACCTATCGCACTGTTCCCCTGAATCAGCGCATTCTCGATGATCAAGAGTGCAGATGGGTCGTTGCGAATGGCGCCGCCACTGCCGCTGCCGCCATTCGCTCCGCCATCAATATCCAAATCGCCGCCCAAACCGCCCTGCGCCCGGTTGTTTTGCAGTGTGCCACCCGAGATCCAGACTTCGCCCGTATTGTAGATGCCGCCTCCTGAGCCATCGAACCCATCGTCGCCATTGCCATCCGGACCGAGCGCAAGATTACCGCTAATGGCTCCACTGGTCATGGTCAGAACATTGCCACTGCCGATCACGGCCACACCGCCACCATTGATCGCAGTGTTGGACAAAATCTGCCCGCCTTGCAAGATCACGGTCGCCGTGGGCGTTCCACTGACCAGCACGCCACCGCCATTGCCATCCGCGCTGTTGCCACTAATCACCGTGCCAGCGTTGAGAACCAAGGTACTACCCACCCGCACACCGCCACCATTCTGCGCCCGGCAGCCGTAGATTTGCGTGTTGTTGAGCGTGACATAGCTCTGGTTGATATAGAGACAGCCGCCATCGCCCTGTTCCGCGTTGCCGTTGCGCAGGATCAGGTCTTGTAAGGTTACGAATATCGTCCCAGTGATGCTTAGGATACGCGTGCTGCCGTTCCCGTCGAGGACAGTAGGATTCAAATCAGGGTTAGGCGTATTCCAGTTGCCTGGGGTATAGCCACCGCGGATCGTAACTGGTGCGCTGATGGTTAGGGGTAAGTTGCCTGGACAACTTCCTGCCACCCACACTGTGGCGCCAGGGCTGACAGCCGCCAGGGCATCCTCTAGCGCCTGGCTATCGTCACTGTCGGCAAAATTAGTGACACCATTAATCGAAGTAAAACAGGTTGAAACGTTGGCAATCTCAATCGTAAAGGTCTGCACTGCACTGGTTAAGGCTGCACCACCAGCAGTTGCATCGTCGGTTAGACTGACACTAACGATGGCGACCCCGCCTGTACCGTTGGGCCTATAGCTAAGCGTGCCATTGCTGCTATTGATACTCGGTTGAATGCTAAAGAGCGCGTTGTTGTCATTAGTGACACTGAACGTCAGCGTTTGTGTGATACCTGCGTCGCCGTCACTGATTGCAGTTGCCCAGCCTGAAACACTCTGTGCTGTATTGGTTCCAGCAGGATGCATCTGATTGCTTCCCACATTGAAGCTCGGTATGTCATTGATTGGATTGACAGTGATCGAGGCATTGATGGTACTGCCCCCAAGCCCAGCGTCGCTGGCACTGGTCGAGGCTTGGATCGTAAAGCTGCCAGTGCCGAAGAAGTTGGTGCTCGGTGTGAACTTCAACCCAGCATTGGCTTGGGCAAAGGTGATGAAGCTGTTGTTGGTGATGGCAGTGGTACCATCGTTCTGATAGAGCGTACCATTGGTGATGCCCGTGACTTTAAAGTGGGTCACCTCATTGCCATCGGCAGCGTTGCGACTGATGACCAAGCCGCTGGTCGTTTGCGCATCTTCGTTGGTGGTGGCATTGGTCACACTTGGTGTGTCGGCCACTGAGTTGACGGTGAGCACAAAACTGTCGCTGGCGGTCAGGCCGCCGCTGTCAGTCACTGTGACTGTGATCGTTGCACTGCCAAATAGATTGGCTGTCGGAGTGATTGTGACTGTGCGGGATGCACCACTTCCACTAAAGGCAATGTTGGCATTCGGAACCAGGGTGATATTACTAGAGGATTTGCTTAACACCAGCGAAGCCAGTGCAGTTTCAGTATCACTAATGGTAAAGCTGAGCGCCCCACTATTGCTGTCTTCACTGATTGTCTGATCAGCGATGTTGCTGATGGTCGGAGGTGTATTCGTCCCTGTACCTTGAATCGTAAAATTAAAGGGATTTTCGTTGGCGTCGTTATTGGCGATGTTTACCGTTGCGCTGCGTAACCCATCCGCACTGGGGTCGAACCTGATTGAAAAAGTGGTTGAACCATTTGCTACTAGGGATGAGCCAGGCTGGCTTGTCACTGTAAAATCAGCCGCATTGGCACCGCTGATTACAACGATTGGCGAACCAGAGAGCGTAAGTGTGCTTGTGCCAGTGTTACTGATCGTAAAGGTGCGTGTGATGCTACCGCCGTCCGTTGCGATATTGCCAAAGTCGGTATAGTCGCCGCTGGAAGGTGTGCTATCGCCGTCAACAATGTCCACACCGTTGCCGGTAATTGCAATTTCAGGCCCAGAGAGTGTGTCGCTATCCGTTGCACTATTATTGCCTAGATTTGGATCGGTGACTCCAGTGGGTGTTGCGATGGTAGCAACATTGACCAGGGTGCCTGTAGCAGTCGGGGCGATGGTTGCATTGACAGTAAAGGTGAAGGTGCTTCCACTGGTCAAATTGATCGTTGTGCTGATGTTGCCAGAGCCATTGGCCGGACCAGTGGCCCCACCTGCGCCGACACCGCTCCAGGTAATGCCTGTGAGCGTGGCGGGGAAGGTATCGGTGATTGTCGCACTGAGGACATTGCTCGGACCACTGTTACTCGTCACAATCGTGTAAGCGATGCTGGTGCCGGGAGTTTCCGAAGTTGCGCCATCGGTGACCGTGATCGCTAGGTCGGCCTGGGGCGTAAGCGTGTCGCTATCCGTGGCACTATTATTGGCTGTGTTTGGATCAATCGCTCCACCAGGCACTACAATCGTGGCACTATTGGTAAGCGTACCGCGTGCTGCTGGCGAGACGGTGCCGTTGATGGTAAAGGTAAAGCTGCTGCCACTGGATAGATTGATGGATGTATTGATGTTGCCAGAGCCACTGGCGGGACCTGTAGCACCCCCTGATCCGATACCAGTCCAGGTAACACCTGTGAAGTTGACAGGGAAGGTGTCAGAAACAGTCGCTCCAGTTACCGCTTCGGGGCCATTATTGCTGACAACCAGAGTGTAAGAGTTACTAGTACCAGGCACTTTGGTACTTACCCCATCGGTTAGTGTGAGTGCCAGATCGGCATCGATCACCGAGTTGACGGTGATCGTGGCATTGACGGTGCTGCCACCGAGTCCGGCATCGCTGGCACTGGTCGAGGCTTGAATGGTAAAGCTGCCAATGCCGAAGAAGTTGGCGCTTGGCGTGAACTTCAACCCAGCATTGGCTTGGGCAAAGGTGATGAAAGCGTTGTTGGCAATGGCAGTGGTGCCATCGTTTTGGAATAACGTGCCATTGGTGATGCCTGTGATCTTGAAATGGGTCACTTCACTGCCATCGGCTACGTTACGGCTGATGACCAAGCCGCTGGTCGTTTGCGTATCTTCATTGGTGGTGGCATTGGTCACACTCGGGGTGTCGGCCACCGAGTTGACGGTGATTGTGGCATTGACGGTGCTGCCGCCCAGTCCGGTATCACTGTTGCTCTTTGATGCTTGGATCGTAAAGCTGCCAGTGCCGAAGAAGTTGGCGCTCGGTGTGAACTTCAATCCGGCGTTGGCTTGGGCAAAGGTGATGAAGCTGTTGTTGGTGATGGCGGTGGTGCCATCGTTTTGATAGAGCGTGCCATTAGTGATGCCCGTGATTTTGAAGTGCGTCACCTCGGCACCATCGGCTACATTACGGCTAATGACCAAGCCGCTGGTCGTTTGCGTATCTTCATTGGTGGTGGCATTGGTCACACTCGGGGTGTCGGCCACCGAGTTGACGGTGATCGTAGCATTGACGGTACTGCCGCCAAGTCCAGCGTCGCTGGCACTGGTCGAGGCTTGGATCGTAAAGCTGCCAGTGCCGAAGAAGTTGGCGCTCGGTGTAAACTTCAATCCGGCGTTGGCTTGGGCAAAAGTGATGAAGCTATTGTTGGTGATGGCGGTGGTGCCGTTATTTTGATAGAGCGTGCCATTGGTGATGCCCGTGATTTTGAAGTGCGTCACCTCGGCACCATCGGCGGCGTTACGGCTAATGACCAAGCCGCTGGTCGTTTGGGTGTCTTCGTTGGTGGTGGCGTTGGTCACACTAGGGGTGTCAGCCACAGAGTTGACAGTGAGCACAAAACTGTCACTGGCGGTCAGTCCGCCGCCGTCCGTTACTGTAACTGTGATCGTTGCACTGCCAAATTGATTGGCTGCGGGCGTAACTGTGACTGTGCGGGCGGTGCCGCTGCCGCCAAAGACGATGTTGGCGTTGGGGACAAGGGTTGTGTTGCTGGATGATTTGCTCAACACCAAAGAAGAGGCGGCAGTTTCAGTATCGCCAATTGTAAAATTAATGGTTCCTGTGTTGGCGTCTTCATTGATCGTCTGATTGGAAATATTGCTGATCGTTGGAATCGTGTTGGCGGGATTGTTGGTCAAACTAAAGTTGACACCCGTTGTGACCCCACGCGTACTCGCAGCCACCGTGTAAGGTCCACCGACTGTGCCATTAGCAGTTACAATACCACTGGTGGCGGTACCGCCAGAGATCGTTGCTGGGTTGCCAGCGATGGTGCTGCTGGCGCCGCTGCCGGGTGGGGTAAAAGTCACCTTGCCACCGTTTACTGGTTCACCATTGGCGCTACTCACCGTCACAGCCAGTGGATTGGGAAATGAACTATTGACTGCCGTACTTTGATTGTTACCACTGGAAAGCGCCATCGTAAAGCCCCGCGACTCAAATGCTCCGATGTCAGTTACGCCAACGCGAGCAACCCCACGCTGGTCACTGGTGGGGGCACCCGTGCTTGTGCCTGCATTGATGGCTGGGCTACCTGGCAACAACGCACGAGTTTGTGTAGTGCCACCATTAATTGCTAAAGGAGCCAGGAGGGGATTGGTGTTAAGAAGATCTGATGCTTGTGATGGAGTAAGGCTGCTGTCACTGATGAGGTTGTTACCCTGTGATGTCAATGTAAAGTTTCCACCCATTAAGGTTGGATCAATCTGGTTTCCCCCATTGTTGGCGATAATTGTGTTTTTAAAGTTCCATCTATGAGTGTCACCGGTTCGAATTGCTGCGCTAAGGCCCGTTCCATTATTAGCAATTGTGCTATTAACTAGAACCAAAGTGATATTGGTCCCAGATGATTCAATTGATCTCCCAACTGCATTGCTGATAGTTACATTGGTTAATGTGGCTGTGGTAGCACCGGTATAAAAGCCACCGTTGGCAGCATTAATGATAGAGGAGTTTGTCATATTGAATGTCGTACTCCACGCCACCACTGCATAATAGGGGCCTCCATTTGCATCGAACTCGCAGTTTGTAATGCTTGTCGTGCTTGCTGAGGTCTCGACTGCACTGCCTAATCCGCCATTGGATGTACTACCTCCAGTGACACGCAGTCCGCTCATCTGGAAGGTACCTCCCGTTATAACAAAGATCTGAAAGTTGCCACCGTTAATAGTAAGTGTGGTTGCCCCAGGACCCGTGATGGTCGTGTCTCCTGTGATAGCGGGCAGGCTACTACTAAGGTTGATTGTTCCGCTGAGGCCGCTTTGAAAGTTAATCGTGTCAGCCCCAGCACCACTGTTGGCTGATGTGATCGCAGCCCTCAACGAACCACTACCACTGTCGTTGAGGTTGGTCACCGTGATGGTGGCGGCATAGACTGGCTGCACCAACAAGGTCGAAAAAGGTAGGGCAAGCGATAAGGTCAGAGCAAACAAATATTTACGGATCATCGCAAAAGGTGGCATGGTTGAAAAGTCCTGTAGATGAGAGAATTAAGAAAACCCAAGTATATCTAAAGGCTAGGAAGATTACTTACGTTCGAGCGCTGAAGTGATGATCTTATCGTGTTCATTTTGAGTCACGAGAAATCCTACTTGTCGCAGCATCAGGGGCGAGATGGCAACGAAAAAGTTTACAGTAGAGTGTGTTACCTTAAGTAATTTGGAAAAATGTAATACAATTGTGGAATAATGTCAATAAAGTTATGTTATGGAGCATTAATATTGGCTTATTTACTTTTGTGGTTTTGATTCATCAACTGAGAAAAGCAGGGATAGACAAAATAAAGCAAGAGCGACCATCCCTGCAAGAATACCAAGTCCATCTTGCAGGGATGGTCGCTCTTGCAACATCACCCGCCTTAACGCATGATCGCCGGCAGGTAGATCTGGTTCGTGCTGTTTTCCACGTCGTCGTTCAGAATCGTACCTGTCGCTTGCCCATCCTGGATGATGGCATTGGTGGGTGCGCTTAGGCTCACGCTGAAGGTTTCATCGTTTTCTACCTGGGTGTCGCCATTCACAGTCACGCTGATGGTCTGACTGGTAACTCCTGGGGCAAAGGTGAGCGTACCGCTGCTGCTGCTATAGTCACTGCCCGCCGTGGCGCTGCCGTCGCTGGTGGTGTACTTGACCGTGATCGGGGTAGCACTCGTCATGTCCAGCGTCACATTGAAGAGGATGGTGCTGCTGCCGCTGTTGCCTTCGTTGCCACTGGCATCGCTGATTGCAATTCGCGCCGCAAGAGCGGCTGCCTCGTCATAGCCGATGTCGGGGAGCGCATATTGTGGACGAGCGTCACCGTCGAAGTCTGTGCTGATGCCGACATCGGTGCCGGCGTTTAGTGCGGCGCTGGCTGCTGTGAGATGGTAGTCATCCTGGGCAGGGTCAGCAAAGGCGGCTGTGCCTGTGATCGAGTGACCCCCACTGCTTATCGTACCGCTATAAGGCATCGTGACGTTATCAAAGAGGGTGTAATCCTCGCTCACTGTCCCGCCCACTTGTTCGATGGCGGTAGCGTGGTTGGCGATCAGGGTGTTGGTGATCGCCAACGTCCCTGCTCGTACATAGATCGCTGTGCCATCTTCCACGGCTGGGTTAGCCAATGTGTTGTGCAGGAGCGTCAAGCGGCTGTCTGGCTTTGAACCAAACAGGTAGAGCGCATCCCCTTCATTGTAGAACGAACGATTGCGGGCAAAGAGGTTATTGACCACCAACATCGGTGTGTTGCTACCGCTATAGAGGTAGAGCGCGCCACCGCTTTGCTGCGCCGTATTGCTGATCCAGCTTGTATCTGTGATCGTTGCGCCTTTACCTATCCATGCCCCGCCGCCCCAAGCTCCTACTGTGTTGCTGAGGAAGGTAGCTCCCAGGATGGTGGCATTCCCTCCCACCTCCAAGCCGCCGCCCCAGAGTTTCGCAGTGTTGCTGAGAAAAGTTGTATTGCTGATGATGGCGTTGCCATCCACTGCCGCTCCACCGCCGCCCCGGGCGAGTGCCATATTGTTGCGGAAGGTCGTGTCCAGGATGGTGGCGTCACCATCCACATTTAACCCGCCGCCACTAAAAACCATCGCCGTATTGCTGAGGAAGGTCGTACCAACGATGCTGGCGGAGCCGTCTACATACACCCCGGCGCCATTGAAACTAGTCAGGTTGCTGAGGAAAGTTGTGGCTGTAATCGTGACCGTACCACTCACATACGCTCCGCCGCCCACCATGCCCATGTTGTTGCGGAAGGTTGTGTTTAGAATCGTTGCATTCCCACCCATCCACAACCCGCCACCATCGCTTTGTGCCGTGTTGCTGAGGACGGTTACATCGACGATGGTGACATTGCCACCCACATGCGCCCCGCCGCCCTCGCGACTTGCCGTGTTGGCGAGGAAACTGATATGTGTGAGGGTCGCATTCCCACCCACATACGCCCCGCCCCCCCGATCGCTACTGGCTGCGTTGCTAAGAAAATTCGTGTCGGTGATGCTGACCGTACCACTCACATACACCCCACCACCGGTGAACGCCGTATTGTTGAGGAAGCTTGCCCCCGTGAGGGTTGCGTCATCCTGTACATAGGCCCCACCCCCCTCGTAACCTGAGTTATCGTGAAAAGTCGCCCCGGTGATCGTGGCGGCACTCCCCACAAACATACCGCCCCCCTTTGCGCCTTTGTTATTATGGACGGTGCTGTCCATGATCGTTGCATTACCAATCAGATAGATCCCTCCGCCATTCGCACCGCCCGTCGTATTGCTAAAGATGGTCGTACCCGTAAGTACCATATCCCCACCCACAAACGCCCCGCCGCCATAAAAATCCGAATAATTGTTCAGGATAGTCGCATCCGTGAGGGTTGCATCTCCAGCGACATAGACCCCGCCCCCATGACCATTCAACCTTGTACCGTCCCCGATTGTTGTACTGTTGCGGATCACACTGCTGATCAACCGGAGATCACTGCCGACATAGAGGCCGCCACCGTTGCCATTCGTAACCCGACCGTTCTCGATGATCAGGTGCGTGATGGTCAGCGGTTGGGTGCTGGTGATCACCCGGCTGAGATTATCACCGTTCACGGTGACGGTGGGGGCGGTCGAACCATCCAGGGTTATAGGTTGGCTGATCGCCAGTTGACCCAGGCTGAGGGTGACCGTTTGGTTGGCCAGGTTGGGGTCGAAATTGATAGTGTCGTTGGCATCTGCTCCACTGAGTGCGCCACGCAAACTACAATCGTTGGCCGCCTGGGTGCAGGCGGTCAGGTTGGCATCGTCAGTCAGCGTGTCTACTGTGCGCGTGGCAGCCCAAGCTGGGTGCGCCCAGAGCAGAACTGAGATGGCTACCAGCCAAAAGGCGGGGCGCAGGCGGGTGTGACCAGTGAAAAAGTGGTAGATCATGAGACTCTCCTTGGTTCGATAGAATGAGTGGCACACAATTCGATTCTCGAAATCTATACCATCAGCGTTAGCAAAGCGTTAGTTGATAACAGTTAAGTGCTATTACCTAACGTTTGCAAGTCAAGGTAAAAAGAATTCTGACCAGAGGCCGTGGTAAGCTCAGCTAACGCCCCATAGGTAGTAATGGTTGGTTAAATATGTGGAAATTAACGAGGACGTTACCAAGCTACTTTGTTGGGTGAGTTCGGTAGAGTTTTTAGACGAATGTTAAGTAGGCATGCCGCGTGCCGAATCAAGTCGCACGGGGCGTGCTGGCTAAACGAATTCTGACTATCTCCTCAGTTTCATTTAAGCAACTCTAGGTTGTATAAAAAAGGGGAGAAGAGGCCGCTACACGACCTCTTCTCCCCTTTTTATAGAAAACTCTTGCTTCTATGAAGTGAATTTTTTACTTCGTCTTATAGGCTTCCGGCAGCAACTTCAGCGTGATCGCATCGTCCTTCTTGAGCGTTTCCTGGGCCAAAGTTTGCAGATCGCCTGCTTTGACCGTGTTTACGACATCGTCGTATTGCAAGATCTCATGTTCGTCGAGTTCAGGGTTCTGGACGTAGTAGGTCAACTCGCTCAGCCAGTAGCTGTTCTGGCGCAGGCTCTCTTCTTGAGTGCGGTGAAGTTGTTCGACCGTCTTGGAAAATTCTGCTTCGCTGGGACCATTTTGGGCAATTTGGGTCAGATTGTCCCATGTCGCCTGTTCCAGTTCATCCACCCGTTTGGGATCAGCGCCATAGGTGATGCGGAAGGTGTAAGTCTGATCCGGCAACTTGTTGACGCTGCTCGAAACACTGGGAGAGTAGGTGCCACCCAGCCGTTCGCGCAGTTCGTCGATCAGGCGCAGATCGACCACGTTTTCCAGCATGTCAAGCTCAACCTGATTCTGGAGCGTGGGGGAGATGACGCCATTGAATTCGAGCAGCGTGGTCGATTGTTCATCCTTGCCGCGATAGATCGTTTCCTCTTGCGCTGCGGTCGGCGGATCGGGAACTACATCTTTCCACATCTCCTTGCGCCCTGTGCTGGGCAGGGTGCCGAGGTAGGTCTGAATTAACGGCTTAATCGAATCAACGGTAAAACTGCCGACAAAGAGGAAGGTAAAGTCACTCATGTCGGCAAAACGATCCTTGTAGATCGCCAGGCCACGCTCCAGGTCAAAGCGCTCCAACTCGTCCAACGTCATCTGTTGGAAGCGCACCGAATCGCCGTAGCGCGCTTTGTTATAGGCATCCACCAGATCGGAGGTGGGAGCAAGCTGGCGGTTTTCCAGTTCGCTGCGCATCTGCGCCTTAAAGGCATCAAAGGCGGAAGCGTCGGCCCGTGGCTGGGTGGCATAAAGATAGATCAACTGGAAGAGCGTTTCCAAATCTTTGGGCGAGGCTTGCCCGTTCATGCCTTCGGTGAGGATGCGAATGTAGGGGTTGACGCGTACTAATTTGCCCGTCAGGAAGCGAGAAAGCGCATCGTAGGTTAGGTCACCAACCCCGCTGCTGCTGACAATCGAAGGGATGTACTGTGCCTCACGTGCATCCTCATCGCTCACCTGCGAGGAGCCGCCAAAACTGGTGGCATTGAAGAGGACCTCGTCGTTCTTGAAGTCAGTAGGCTTGAGCACCACGGTAACGCCATTTGCCAGCTTGAGCGTGGTTGTGCCCAACTGCGCATCGGTCGTCTCGCTGATAATCTCGGTTGGCTGTGGAATTTCCTTCAGCAGCACCGTGCCAGCGCTCTGATCGACATAGGGTTCGACCTCTTTGGCCATTGCCTGATCGACCACGGCAGCCAACTCTTGTTCGGTGGGTAAGGTCAAACCCTGTTTCTCGGGCGCAATCACCAATACATCGCGGCCACTGGCGTCGAGCAGCGAGGTGGCCTGTTTGTTGATTTCGTCAAGCTGGATGCCTGGTAAGAGCTTCTGCACCAGATCATACTCGTAGGCAATGCCTGGCGTCGCTTCTTTGGTCAGGAAGTAGTTCAAGTATTCACGAGCGTAGCTGTTGCTGTTGCTCTTTTCGCGCTCGTTGTAGGCCGACTCGTAGCGCCGCAATATTGCGCTGCGGGCACGTTCCAACTCGCTGGCGGTGAAACCATGTTGATGCACCCGCTCTAGCTCGGTGATTAGCGCTTCTAGCCCGGTTGTGATTTTATCTTCATTCACCTGCGCTTGGACGCCATTGATCGAGGTTGCGCGTACCAATTCGTCGCTGTAGCTGCCTGCGTCTACGAACGGCGCGTTGCTCTGGTGGGCAATCTCATCGAAGCGGGCGTTGAGCATCTGATTCGAGAGCTGTTGGATCAGCATGCGACGGTAATCGTTCCCGGTCACCAGCGGGTCGTAGTTCTTGCGATACGAGAGGTCGATTTGAGCGTAGGGATATTCGGGGTCGCTGATCACTTTGAAGCGATTGTCCTTGCCAAAGGGCACTTCAAAGCTGGGGTGATCCAGTGGCGCGGTGGGTTTGGCAATTGCGCCAAAGCGCTCCTTGATCATGCTCTCCATCTGGTCGGGATCAAAGTCACCGACCGCAATCACCGACATGAGATCAGGGCGATACCATTTTTCGTAGAAGCGGCGCACGGTTTCGGCAGGTGCATTCTTGATGATATCAACATCGCCAATTGGCAGGCGTTCAGCATAGCGCGAATCCGCCAGCACCAAGGGCAACCATTGATTGAGAATACGCCCGCTGGCCCCCTGGTCACGCAAACGCCACTCTTCGATCACGACACCCCGTTCTGCATCGACTTCGCTGGGCTCAATCAAGGCCGCGCTCGCCCAATCTTGCAGCACATCGAGCGACTTGCCCAGATTGTCGGCATTGTCGGTAGGTACCTGGATCGTGTAGACTGTCTCGTCAAACGAGGTCGAGGCGTTGACATCTGCCCCAAATTTCATGCCGATGCTTTCCAAAAAGTTGATCAGCTCATGTTTGGGAAAGCGTTTTGTGCCATTGAAGAGCATGTGCTCCAGCAAATGGGCCAACCCTTTTTGGTCGTCATCCTCCAGTACCGAGCCGGCGTTTACCGCCAGCCACAGTTCGGCACGATCCTTCGGCTCAGCGTTCTGGCGGATAAAGTAGGTGAGGCCATTCTCCAAGACTCCGGTACGCACACTAGCGTCAAAGGGCAACGGTGCCGCGAGATCTGAACTCACTTCGGGATTGGCGGGCGTAGCTACTGGCGTCGATGGCGTAGTTGCGCTGTCACTCTGCGGCTGGATCGGTTGACAGCCATTGAGAACCAGCGATAGTAAAAGCAGTAAAACAACCCACTGTTTTCTGATCATGTTCGTATCCTCGGAAAGAGAAGTATTCACTTAGAATGTTATGACACAAGGTCACCTGCAATGCTTTTTTGCATTGTAGTACTATCGTATAGAAAAGTAAGAGTGAATTTAAACGAAGTTTAAATAAAGACTCAAATCTTCATTCAAACCTACTGCCTAGACTTGCCTAGAGACTCTGCTCACGGTAACATTCCCACTATGACTCCAACTCAAAAAACTTATCCATCGACCGAAGTCGCGTCCGATCTGGCTGCCGAGTTGCAGCGCTTGATTCGTGGCGAAGTACGTTTTGACGGCACCTCCCGTATGCTCTACAGCACGGATGCCAGCCTTTATCAAGTCACTCCGATTGGTGTAGTGTTGCCCAAGGATCGCGACGATGTTCAGGCGGTCGTCGAATTGGCTGCCAAGCGCGGTGTGCCGATCCTACCGCGTGGCGGAGGCAGTTCGCTGGCTGGGCAAGCGGTAGGGGCATCTTTGGTGATGGATTTCTCCAAGCACATGGACAAGGTTCTCGGCATCGATCCTGAGGCACAAATAGTGACCGCCGAGGCAGGGGTCAATCTCGGTGCCCTCAACCGTCAATTGGCCGCACTGGGTTGGATGATCGGCCCGGACCCGGCCAGTGCTGAGCGGGCAACGATTGGCGGTTCGGTGGGTAACAATGCCACTGGTGCGCATAGTATCCTCTACGGCATGATGGCTGATCATGTGGTATCCACCACTGTGATCTTGGCGGATGGTTCGCATAGTAGATTCGAGGGGCTTGATGCAGAGGGCGTTGCTGTCAAGGCCAAGCTCGATTCGTTGGAAGGACGGCTTTACCGTGAAATTCCCACTTTGGTGGCAAGTAACATAAGTGAAATTGTCTCGCGTTGGCCCAAACATTGGCGGCGCGCCTCCGGTTACAACCTGGATCGGCTGGCGGCGGCATTGATGCCAGCCGAAGAGCGTGGCAAACTGAGCTTCGACAGCCGCTTCCGCCCACCAGCCTGCGATCCGACCCGGATTGATCGTTTCAATCTGGCCCAATTAATCACTGGCAGTGAAGGAACGTTGGCGACGATCACCGAAGCAACTTTGCGTTTGGTAGCAAAACCCAAAATGACCGCCGTTTCCGTGATTCATTTTGAGCGGACGCTGGACGCTTGCGCTGCCATCACCGACATTTTGGAGTGCGAGCCAAGCGCTTCTGAACTGCTCGACAAACAGGTAATGGATCTGGCCCGGGCCCAGCCACAATGGGCCAAGAAGATGGGCTTTGTCGAAGGCGATCCGGAGGCGGTCTTGCTCACCGAGTTCTATGGCGAGTCTGAGAAAGAACTTGTGCAGCAGATGGACCGTCTGGAAAGTCATCTGCGTGCCCGTGGTTGGAAGGGAGTCATCCGCCGTGCCCTCGACAAAAAAGGCCAATCTGACATTTGGGAGGTGCGCAAGGCAGGGCTGAATCTGTTGACCTCGATGCGTGGCGACTACAAGGGCATACCTGGCATCGAGGATGTCGCCGTGCCTGCCGAGTCGTTGGCCGATTATATCGGCAAGCTTTTACACTGGTGCGATGGACGGGAAGCGATGTTGGGCATGGGCGTCTATGCCCACGCTTCGGCAGGCTGTCTACACACACGTCCAATGATCAACGTCAAATCGAAAGAGGGGGTCGCTGAACTACAGGCGATGGCCGATTTTGCTGTCAACCTCTGTCTACAATACGGTGGCGTGATGAGCGGTGAACATGGCGACGGCTACGCGCGCAGTTCACTCAACCCGCAGCTTTTTGGATCTACCCTCTACGAAGCACTGCGCCAGGTAAAACATGTTTTTGATCCGCAAGGGATCATGAACCCCGGTAAGATCGTCGATGCCCCGCCACTTACCCAGAATCTGCGCATGGGTAGTAGCTACCAAACGATCGAGTTGCAGACGATCTTCGATTGGAGTGAGGATAACGGCTTTGCCGGCGCAATTGAAATGTGCAATGGGGCTGGGGTTTGCCGCAAGGTGGGCGCAGGAACCATGTGTCCGAGCTACATGGCGACCAAAGATGAAAAGGACACCACACGTGCCCGAGCCAATGGTCTGCGCAACGCATTGGCTGGGAAATGGGATTCATCCCTCACCACTCACCCCTCCCATCCAATGCTCTACTCCGAAGAGATGTACGACATCCTCGATCTCTGTCTTGGCTGCAAGGCATGCAAAAGTGAGTGCCCCTCTTCGGTCGATATGGCCAAGATCAAGGCTGAGTACTTGCCTCATTACTACCAACGGCACGGCTTGCCACTTTTTAATCGGTTGATGGGCTGGTTGCCAGTGATCTATGAGATTGGAGATTGGGAGATTGGTGAGCAATTGCGAGACAAAGCCGTTTCGATGGCCAATCATCTCTTGACCTCCTCCTGGTTCAAACCGATCCAAGCCAAAATCGGTGTCCATCCAGAGCGCACCTTGCCCACGTACGCTAAACAAACTTTACAACGCTGGTTTAGATCCACTCGGAATTCGCAATCCGCGCCCGGAGGGCTCCCGCGCAATCCGCAATCCGAAATCATCCTCTTCCACGACACCTGGACCAACTTTAACGAACCGCATGTCGGCCAGGCGGCGGTACAGGTATTGGAAACTGCGGGTTATACTGTACGCTTGGCGGAAGGAAAGAAGTGTTGTGGGCGACCGTTGATCACTGGTGGGCAGGCTGATCAGGCCAAAGCCTGGATCGATCACAATGTGGCCTTGCTCGCACCCTTTGCGGCGCAAGGTGTGCCGATTGTCGGCATTGAGCCAAGCTGTATTCTGACTTTACGCGATGAATATTTGAGTCTGGCCAGCGACAAGAGACGGGCCAAATTGTTGGCCAGCCATGCTTTTACCTTTGAGGAATTTGTGGAGCAGGAATCAGTTCAGGGCAGATTTCAAGCCGTCTTCAAAACAAATGCTGGCAAGGCGCTCTTACATGGGCACTGTCATCACAAAGCGTTGGTGGGCAACGAATCGACGGTAGCCGCTTTGAAACTGGCAGGTTATGTGGTTGAAGTGATCCCTTCCGGCTGCTGTGGCATGGCGGGCGATTTTGGCTACGAATGCGATCACTACGAGGTCAGCCGCAAGATCGGCGAAGATCGACTCTTCCCAGCAGTGCGGGCGGCAGATGATAAAGCGGTAATTGTGGCAAGTGGCACAAGTTGCCGCCACCAAATCGAACATTTCACCGAACGACAGGCAGTGCATTTGGTTGAAGCACTCCAGCGGGCATTGCTGATAAGGTGACAAGAAGACACAATGACAAGATGACTTTTAGCATTTTATACGGCCTTCCTGTCTTCTTGTCATCCCTTCCCCTTGCCACCTTGTCAGCGTTTAAGGCAACGCATATAATAGTTACTTATTCAGCACCGTAAGCAGCGATTGTCCGTAGGTTTGGCTTTTCCAAGCGCCGACATCGGGAATCTGTTGCAGATCTCGCTCATTTTTGGGATCGGCTTGGGCGATTTCGATTAGCGTTTGGTTAGTGAAGATGAGCTCGGGGGCGAGATCCGATTGTAGGGCTTGTTCGTTGCGCCAAGTACGAAGTTTGTCAAAACGGCGGCGTGCAGATTTGTCAAGCATCTGTTCCGGGCTCAATGCCGGTTCTGGCTCTTGGGGAATAGGTTGTTTTTGACCGGTGCGGATCACTTGCAGCAAAACTGACCCATAGCGTTGGGCTTGATGGCCACTTAGTCCGGAAATGTCATTCAAGCCTTGCGGCGTGGCGGGTTGGCGGCTGGCCAGTTGGAAGAGCACCTCGTCGTTCATGATCTTGAAAGGCGGGCGATTGGTACGTTGCGCTTCACCTTCACGCCATTCCCACAGTGCCTGCAAGACTCCAGTACATGCTCTGTCAATCTCACGGCTGACGCGCATCTGCCAGAAGTTGCGTTCATTGTTGACATAATCTTGCGCCCGCAGGCGGCTCAGGCGTTGAAAAGCATCTTGAGCTGCCTGCCAGCGATTGACATTCTGCAGCTGCTCGATCTGCATGGCACGTAAGGCCAACAGATAGTGCGTATCCATCTGTGCATAGGCAATCTGCTGCGGATTGAGGGGGCGCTCTCCCCAATTGGTACGCTGCATGCGTTTGTCCGAGATTACGTTAAAATGCGTCTCAAGCAGTGCAGCTAATCCAATTTGTTTCCAACCCAGAAAACGGGCTGCAAGTTGGGTGTCGAAGACACTGGGAAATTGAAAGCCAAATTCGCGCTGCAAAAGAATGATGTCATTTTCAGCGGCATGCATCACGACTTCCGTTTTGCGCTCAGCCAGAATTCTGCCGATCAGCGCGACTTGTTCAAGCGATAGCCGCAATGGATCAATCAGAAAATCGAGGACACGCAATGGATGACGCTTGGACTGCTCTCGCTCGATAGGTGTAGAAAGCTGAATGAGGCAGACGCGTGGATAATAGGCAAAGAGGCTATTGCTTTCTGTGTCAATGGCAACAATCGATTGCTGACTCAGATGTGATAACATCTGTTCCAAAAGACGTTCGTTATACACCAGTACAGGACGGTCGCCAACCAGTTCTTTATCAAGATCAGATATCATAACCTGATACTCTATCCCGTTCAGCGCTGGATGCAAAAAGTTTGTGGCAACTAAATGAAATATTGCCTAAATTCAATGGAGGACTTGTGCATTTAACTCAGACAGGCGACGAAGCCAGCCGTCTGGAGCGGTTAACACGCAATCGAGGTGGACTTTGGGAATCGATTGCGCTGGAACTGCTTGGACTACTGATCTTTGTCGGCGTTTTCAATTTTCTGCTCCCTACTGTGGGGGATGCGTTCGGTACGGCTGGACGGATCGTGCTAGGTATCATTTTTAGTGTGATCCCGGCTGCCATTTGGCTGACCTTCTTCTATCAATTGGATCGGCGCGAGCCTGAGCCCAAGCAGATGGTGATCAATGTCTTTGTACTGGGGGCGCTCTTTATGAGTGCACTTTACCAACCGGTGCTGAAAGGCATCTTCGCTGTCGATGATTGGCTTTACCAATCCGCTGCTAGCCGATTTTTCGGCGGTGTGCTGGTTGTCGGCTTTGTCGAGCAGTTTGTGGTCTATCTTGCCGTGCGCTATGGCATCTTTGATAATGCTGAGTTTGACGAACGGGTCGATGGCGTCATCTATGCGGTGGCGGCTGGCTTAGGCGTGGCTACGGTGGTGAACTTCATCTACGTCTGGGAGCGTGGCGGCGTGGATCTCGATATCGGGTCAATTCGCATGGTGGTTAACACGCTGGCCTATGCCAGTCTCTCTGGGGTGTTGGGCTATTTTATTGGTCAGGCGAAATTTGAAACTACGCCGATCTGGTATATGCCCGCAGGCATCGCTTTCTCAGCGCTGCTGCATGGCATCTTCTTCGGATTGCTCAACCGCACCTCGCGTGGATTGAATGTGCATCCCTGGGGCGATCTCTGGATGGCTACCTTCCTGGCTGTGTTGCTTTTGTTGCTTGTCTTTTGGTTGGTGGGGCGCGCTAATGAAGAAACTTTGCGTATTGCCCGCAGCGGCGCATCGCTGGCGGATCACCCTGTGATGCCATCCACAGCAATGCCCCCCGCCGAATCTACCAGCCATGCCCCGGCCGGAGCCACAGAAGCAGGTGAGTCGCTCCTGCGCACCGCCAACAGCGAACCTACCCAACCCGGAGGCGCGCAATGACCAGCTTTTTACAGCAGTTAACCAAACCAAGCCCGACTAATGCCGCGCCCCCGCTATCACAATCTTGGCGCAATGATTTGGCGGTGCTGGTCACCGTACTTTTTGCCCTCTTTCTTGGGATTGGGGTGCGCAACCAAATCTTAAATGCCAGCCAATATGTTGAGCTGGGTGACAACCAACCGCGCCTTTCGGCTCCGGCTGGCTGGCTCACCAAACGTGCAGATAGTGGCATCTTTCAGGTGCGCAACCCTGCGACGGCCAGCACCTTTGCCAGCGAAGTGGACATCAACGTCCGCCCGCTCGAAGCGGACGAAACGTTAGAAATGGCACGTTTTGCCCAATCGATGCAACGAAGCAAAGACCTGCAAAACTACCGCGAGTTCTCAGTCGATCAAGTGGTTGTGAGGCCAACCATCGGGCGGACGCGCAGTGATGAAATTCCCGGCGTACTTGCCACCTATGCCTACATTGCTGATCCCTCGCTTAATGGCAACGCAAATGGCTTGCCCGTCGTCGTGGAGGCACAGGATCTGCTCTTTATCCTTGACAAAAATCTCTACACGGTCACCTTGATGGCAGACGCTACCCAATGGGCGCAAGAAGCAAAGCACTTTTCATTGCTGTTGGACAGCCTGGGCATGAAACCGGTTGAGCAGAACGCAGCAGAAGGGAGTGTGCAACCATGAAATTGCTGAGATTTACGCCCAAACGGGCCGCACACACCAGGCTGCTGGCGGTGTGTGCCCTGCTCTTGTTGTTGGCGAGCAGCGTCTTGGTCAATATACAGCCTGCCTATGCCATGACCCGCGAGGCGCGTGCTCGGGCACTGATGGCTACGGTGTTGATTGTCGTGCCCGATAACTCGGGGCGTCCCTATTCCAGTGGCAGTGGCACGATCATGGATGCTGAGAATGGCTACATTCTCTCTAATTACCATGTGATTGGCGACGTTGAGAAGGGAAAATATTATAACAAAGAGGGTATGACCGTGATCGGCATCATGCCCAATGACCTCAAAGGCGCGCCAACCCTCAAGTATTTGGCTCAGGTGGTCACTGCCGATCCAGAACTCGATCTCTCGCTGCTCAAAATTGTCGCCCTCTATGACAATCAGCGTGCCCCCTTGCCGAATAACTTGGGACTCACCGAGATTCCACGTGGCAACTTCGATGATCTACAGATCGGCGACGATGTTGCCATCTTTGGCTACCCTGGCATTGGCGGTTCGACCGTCACTTATACCGAAGGCAAGATTTCCGGTTTTAACGACGATGACCAAAACGGCGACTATGAATGGGCCAAAACTGATGCTTCGGCCAGCCATGGTAACTCCGGCGGGCTTGCCACCAATGCCAACGGCGAATTTATCGGTGTCCCGACCCAGGTGGCTTCGGAAGCGGATACAGCCGCCAATCTGACCCGCATCCGCAATGGCAACATCGCCATCAACTTTATGGAGCGGGCGCTGATGGGTACAACTCAACAGCGCGGCAGTGGTCCTCGGTCGGGGCCAAAAGTAGAAGTGCCGGGAAGTCCGATCATAACCAAAGTGGAATTTGGCGCAGCTATCAACCGCAGCGGCGAAATCACCCGTCCTGGCGTACGGTTTGCCAGCGGCACGACCGATCTTTATGCAGCCTTTAGCTACGAAAACTTCCAAGATGGCAGCAATTTTAGCTACTCATGGACGCACAATGGCGAGGAGATCGCTTCGGACAATGTGGATTGGAGTGAAGGCCGCCAAGGGTCGAACTGGGTGAGCCTGAATAATGACCGTGGGCTGGATGATGGCAAGTACGAACTGATTATCCAGGTAGATGGTGCCGAACTCTTCCGAGGCAGTGTGGCCATTGGTGCACAACAGGCTGGTGCAAATGCGCGCTTTGGGCGCATCGTTTTCGCCGAAAATGTCGATGACAAGGGACAGGCGATCAATCCCGCCAGCAGCTTCAGCGGCGTGACCGCAGTCTATGCCGTCTTTGATGTGGCCGGCATGGAAGATGGTACAGTTTGGACGACGCGCTGGTATTATCAAGATGAAGAAGTCGCCAGTGAAGAGAACGTCTGGGAATTCGGTAAAGAGCGCAGCCACTATGTATGGCTCGAACATCCCGATGGCTTGCCCAATGGCACTTACAAACTTGAGTTGTACATAGAAGGCAAGTTGTCACAGAGCGGGGAATTCCAAGTCGGTGCGCGTTCACAACGCCAGCAGCGCAATCAAGTTACAGTGGTAGGCCAGGTGACCGATGCCGATAACAAACGGCTGACCATCAGCGGCGCACTGGTCATCTTCCTCAATCCTGGCATTTCGATCAACCAATGGGTCGATGCTAATTACGATGAAACGATGATTTATGCACAGGGCACAACCGACCGCAACGGTGAATATCAGCTCGACAAACGGGTGGAACGCGGCAGCGCCTACAGCATCGTAGTCTATCGTGATGGCTACGAAACCGTCACCAATGATGATTACGAGATCCCCGCCGATGCAGATGATCCCTACGCACTCGATGCAACACTTCAGAAGCAGTAGTTACTTCGTCGTGTCGACCGCTTCGTGAACAGAATGCCAGATCCACAAAGAAAATACGGACGTCGCTTGGATAGGACGTCCGTATTTTCTTTGTAGGGAGAGCGCACCGATCTTGTCAACCGGATATTGGTTTGCGTTGGAATCTTTATGGCAGTTCCAATCCGTATACTATGACATAATCCATCTTCCCCTTTCCAAGTGGAAACGATAGGATGACGAAGTACCCATGCTCACAGGTTTCCTCTCGCAAAGGATAATCAATAAGAGGAGAAGTAAACCATGCAACAAATTGTTTACGGTAAGCGCATTCTGTTTTACCTGAGTCTGCTGCTTGTCACCGTACTGACCGTTTCAATGAATGTGTTTGCAACCCAACCCAACGCCGTGGATTGGCCGGAGATAGACTTCGTGCCGATCGCAACTGGCTTGAGCCAACCGGTCCAGGTGACCAACGCAGGCGATGGCACAGGGCGACTCTTTGTGGTCGAAAAAGGCGGGCTGATCAAGATTGTCCGCAACGGTGCAGTCGAAGCCACCCCTTTTCTGGATATCCATGAACGTGTCAACAGTAGCTGCAACGAATGCGGACTGTTAGGACTCGCCTTTCCGCCTGACTTTGCCAGCAAACGCTACTTTTTCGTCTACTACAATGCCAAAGGCAATCCGATTTCACCTCCCGCTGGCAGTGGCGAAGAAGATCCGGCCAATGGCAACGACTCCGTGATTGCGCGCTTCAAACTTTCGGCGAATGCCGACCAGGCCAATCCGAACAGCGAAGAACAGGTGCTGTTGGTAAACCAACCCTTTACCAACCACAATGGCGGGCAATTGGCATTTGGCCACGATGGCTACCTTTACATTGGCCTCGGCGATGGCGGCGACGGTGGTGATCCGCATGGCTATGGCCAGAGTACTACGACGCTGCTCGGCAAGATTCTGCGCCTTTCCGTGGGGGCGAGCGGAACCTACTCGATCCCAAGCGACAATCCATTTGCCAATGTTACCGATCCTGCTGTCAAGAAGGAGATTTGGGATTACGGACTGCGCAACCCCTGGCGCTTTTCCTTTGATCGCAGTACCGGTGACCTCTGGATCGGCGATGTCGGTCAGGGTGCCCGCGAAGAGATTGACTATGAGCCGGTTGGCCAAGGCGGTAAAAACTATGGTTGGAACCGTACCGAGGGCAACTTATGTTACCAGGGTGGCGGCAATTCCTGTGACCGCACCGGAATCACAGCCCCCATCTTTGACTATGGTCGCGATCTAGGACAATCGGTCACCGGTGGGTACATCTACCGGGCGGCTGAATTTGAACGGATGAAGGCCGTCTATTTCTTCGGCGACTTTATCATGGGCCGATTGTGGGCTGCGAAGGCAGACGGCAACAGTTGGCAAGTCCAAGAGCTGTTAGATACCAATTACAACATCTCCAGCTTTGGCGAAGATGATGCTGGTAACCTCTATCTTGCTGACTTCAACGGCACTGTCTATAAGCTGATCGACAAGGGAGCGACGCAAACCCCCGTGCCTACGACGCCCGCCAGTCGGAATTACCTCCCGATTGTGACCCGCTAAATGATGAAGAGGTGACCGGGTGACAAGGTGACAGGGCAAGCGTAATTTCACCTGTCACCTTGTCACCCTGTCACCTTGTCCCTCTTTCCTCTCCGATGTATACTTCCCCCATGATTCGTATCCTCTATCGTCACCGTACCGGTTCTGCTCTGGCCGAATTGCCAGTCGAGCAGCTCAGCAATGCCATCACCGACAAACAACTCTCCTTGTGGATCGATATGCAAGCTCCAACGGAAGACGAAGCACATCGGGTGCTGGAAAAGATCTTTCACTTTCACCCGTTGGCCATCGAAGACGCCGTGAAGGACAGTAATGTCCCTAAAATTGATGATTACAGTAACTATCTCTACATCGTCTTTCACACTATCACCGCTGGCGGAACACGCATGGACCTGCATACGGATGAGATCGACTGTTTTCTGGGCACAAACTATCTTTTGACGATGCACGATGAACCCTGTACCAGCATCGACAAGATCTGGAATTTAGAGAGCCATCAGCGCACTGGGTTGGCGCGCGGGCCGGTGATGCTGCTCTACGAACTGTTGGATCGCCAGATTGATAGCTATGCTCCATTAATCCAAAACTTCGAAGAGACTCTGGAGTATCTGGGCGATGTAATTTTCCGCAACAACGGTGACAATCAACGTGTGGCGCTGGACGATCTGTTGACGGCCAAAAGTAGCGCATTGCGCCTTTATCGCGTATTCTTTCCGCAGCGAGAATTGTTGCTGCGCCTGGCTTCTGGTACCTATACTCAAATTCCGAATGAATCGCGCATTTACTTTCGCGACCTCTACGACCATCATCTCCATCTCTCCGAACTCGCCCAATCGATGCGTGACCTGGCGACCAGCACGATCGAAACCCATCTAGCGATCGCCAGCAACCGCATGAACGAGATCATGAAGGTACTCACCGTGATCTCGACCATCTTTATGCCGCTAAGCTTTGTTGCTGGAATCTATGGGATGAACTTCCAGTTCATGCCCGAGTTATCAAGCCGCTGGGCCTATCCGTTGGTTTGGCTTATCTTTATTGGTATTGCGGTCAGCATGCTCGCCTATTTTCGCAGACGTCATTGGCTGTAGAGCTAGTGAGATTTCTTCTCTCCTTTTCAACTTTCTTCTCTTCCTCGAACGACTCCATCCCGTAATTCACATGGATCTTCGTCGCAACTAAGCCACCCGCCCTACGCTCTCACAACTGCGTGAGCCGCTTTGTCATTCCGAAGGAATCCGTCGTTGCCAACCAACAGGCAATGAATTCTCCGATGATTTCGTAGGCTTGTGAGGTGGCGTTGGCTCGGATTTCTTCAGAATGACAGATTGATGTGCAGTGGTGAAGTTGGCACTCTCGGTATAAAACCATATTTATTAATTTTCTGTAATCCCCTGTAATAATAAACTATGTCAAGTATATGTAATTAAGTGTATCGTAATTTATTTCTTAACAAAATGTCGTTATAATCAGGGCTGTTGGTTAATATTATATGCATTACATACAGTAGTGTAAGGAAAAGGGCGACAATTTAGCTCAATAGGCAACGGTAGTAAACATAATTTACGAGATCTCCCGGTCTCAGCCTGTCAATACCAGGACTTTATTGCTCACAACAGTTAACACCACAGCCTACACGATGAACCAGGTGGACGTGAGCGGGAGAAGCTTTCATGAAACATTTTCTTTTTAGCGTCTTTGCCAAAAGCGATCAACTATTCCTGCTTCAGCTTGCTGATGCGGACGGCCATCTGCTTGGACAACGTGAACTGCTTAAAAGCGAAGTTCAACGTTTTGTCGAAGAGGTGGAACAAACCTACCATGCCTATTCGCCCTCGCTCACCGATTTGGGGCAGCGACTCTACGATTGGTTGGATGGAAACAATCAACGCTGGTTGACCAATCTGCTGAGTCAAACCGGCTCCGAAGGCTGTGCTCTGTACATTGATGTTACTGAGCAACTACGCCATCTACCTTGGGAGCTTTTGGCCGTTCATGGGCAGTTTCTGTGTGTCAATCCAGTGCGCCCAATCACGCCCGTGCGTTTTGTCTGCCACGAGCGCCGCCCGTTGGTCAGAGCCAATCGCCCGCTGCGTGTGCTCTTTATGGCCAGTTCGCCGGAAAATCTACATCCCGTTCTCAACTTCGAGGCCGAGGAACGAGAGATTTTGGAAAAAGTCCGTGGCAAGCAGATCGAGTTCGTCGTGGTCGAGACTGGTAGCTTGGCTGGACTCAAGCAGGTGCTCGAATCACACGAGGTCGGCCACTTTGATGTGGTCCACCTCAGTGGACATACCGAATTGCGTGATGGTCAACCGCGTTTTCTGATGGAGGACGACTTTGGCCAGACTCAACCCGTGGGTAGCAACGAACTTGCCCGTGCTCTGGTTCCGCATGCGCCAGCCTTGGTTTTTTTCTCAAGCTGCCTCACCGGACAGTCACCGAATCGGGGCGCCTTACCCTCTCTGAGCGAAGCGTTGGTGCAGGCTGGTTTGCCTGTGGTCCTGGGCTGGGCACTGCCCGTCTACGATACTTCGGCCACCGCCGCCACCGCCGCACTCTACCGCGAGCTAGCCTTGGGCAAGCGCATCGATGACTCGGTTGCGCGCACTCGCATTCACCTGTTTGAAAACGAGTTCCCCGATTGGCATTATCTGCGTCTCTACAGCAATGCCACACCCCTGGCCGAGTTGGTTACACCCACCACCACGCCCCAACGCGAGCGCCTGAGTGTGCGCACCGCCGATGCCGAATTCCTGGATGCGGGTGCCAAGGTCGAAGTCTGCCCGCGCACGAAGTTCGTCGGGCGTCGCCGCACCATCCAACGCTGCCTGCGTGTACTCCACAGCGTGGAAGGTGATGAACATTATTACGAAGGAATTCTGATTCACAGCATCGCTGGCATGGGCAAAAGCAGTTTGGCTGCCCGCCTCTGCGAACGAATGCCAGGACATCGACGTGTGGTGCTGGTCGGTGCCATCAGCGAAGCCGAACTGATCCGCACCTTCTATGACCGCCTGGGCGACCTCGGCTCGCTCGATTTGCTCTTTGATAACCGTCTCGACCTGCGCCAACGGATGCGCCGCCTCTTTCAAACCGTACTGCGGCTGCACTCAACTCTGATCGTCTTTGATGATTTTGAACACAACCTTGAACTGGATCAATCAGGACGTCCGATTGTCAAGCCGGCGGCGCTGACCATTCTGACTGCCATATTACATGCGATTCGTGAGACAGGCTCGGAAAGCCGCGTAATCGTGACCTCGCGCTACCAGTTTAGCTTGCCCTCACCGATTGAACTCTACACCGAAAGTGTCGAATCGTTGCGTGGCGTTGATCTGACCAAGCTGATGGATAATCTGCGCAACCTGAAACAGGTTGAAAGCAACATGCAGAATCTCTATGTCCAGGCTGTGGAGATGGCTGGTGGGAACCCCCGTCTGTTGAGCCAACTAGACCGTATGTTGGCCGACCCTCAGGTTATGATGGAGCAGTTTGCCGAGACACTTTTTCAAGCAGTCCAGGATTTCCGGCAAGAAAGCTATTTACCCAATCTATTGGAACTTGTACCGACAGCCGGACGCCGCTTGCTGGCCCTGCTCTCATTGTTTCATATACCGCTTGAAAGCCCTGTTTTACACCAATTGACCCGGCAGTTTGGCATCGATGCCCAGATTGATCGTCTGGTAGCCCATGGACTGATCGAACAGAGCCGTGATTTGCACAACGATGAGTCTCGCTATTTTGTCTCCAGCCTGTTACACCCGCTGGTGATCGAGGAGTTGACAGCCGCCGAGAAGCGACAGATCGCCAACTATGCTGCTTCATTGCTTTTTGAAGGATGGCAGCACAACCCGCGCGAAATACCACATGATATCGATCTGCTCAGTGAGATTCATCGTCTGGCCCTGATCGGCGGTGAACGGCAGGTGGGTTTGGCCACTTGCAACATCCTCTCCAATTACATGACGATCCGCTCCAACTATCGAGGAGCCGAGACGCTCTGCCGGGGTACGATTTCGAACCTGGGTGAGGATTTCCGGGTTCTACACAATTTGGCTCGCACCCAGAAAGAACTGGGCGAAACCGATCTGGCTCGCCAAAACTATGAACGAGCATTGCTGGCTTTGCCTGAACACGACGACCGAGATGGTACAGTGACCGCAGCCTTGCGCGCTGCCATTTTGCATAACCTCGGTGCCCTGGTTGCTCAACAAGGCGACAATCAACGGGCCCTGACGCTGTTGCACGAGTCGCTGGAACTGTTAGAAAAGATTGGTGACATCCGCGGTAAGGCTTCGATCCAACATAGTTTGGCCGGGCTCTATGCCCAAACCGGCAATATCAAAGGCGCCTTGACGCTCTGGCAGGAGGCGATCGAGTTTAACGAGCGCAAAGGCGATCTACAAGGCAAGGCGGCTGTTCTCTACAAAATGGCCGGTGTGATTGCACAACAGGGCGATGCACAGCGTGCGCTCGCTTTGTTGCAACAAGCCTTAACCCACTACAAACAGTGTGAGGATGCTCAGGGTGAGGCGACCACAATCTCCCTGATTGCTCACATTACGGCGCAGCAGGGCGAAGTGACTCGTGCCTTGGAACTCTGGCAACAGTCATTAAGCTTGTCGGAGCAGGTGGGCGATGTGCGCAGCAAGGCAGGTACCCTGCACAACATGGCCTCGGTCCTCGCCGAGCAGGGGGATGTCCAACGTGCGATTGAGCTCTGGAAACAGTCGCTGACCATCAAGCAGCAGATCGGCGATATTCCCGGCAAGGCCGCCACGCTCTCGATGATGGCCGGCGTTATGGCCAAGCAGGGTGACACGCGCAGTACAATTGATCTTTGGCAAGGGGCACTGTTGATCTACGAACAGCTCGATGACGTGCATGGCCGTGCCACGGTGCTCTCAATGATGGCGGGCGAAATCGCCAAACAGGGCAACACGCGCCGTGCCTTCGAACTGTGGCATGAATCCTTGCAACTGAAAGAGCAGATTGGTGACATTCAGGGGCGGGCGGCCACGCTTTCCAAGATGGCCAAGGTCACTGCTGAACAGGGCGATTACGCACAAGCACGCCATTGGTGGGAACAATCATTGACCTTGGTGGAGCAGAGTGGCGATGCACGCGGGCGAGCAGCGACATTAGCCAATTTAGCCTGGCTGGCGCAACAAGAAGCGCAGGCCAACGAGGCCTATCGACTTTATATGGAGGCGGCCACCTACTTTGCCACGCTCCAAGCCTGGCCCGACCTGCTCACGGTTCTCGATAACTTGGGGACTGCTGTGCCTGAACAATCGTTGCGCTTTTATGCACAAGCCTACTGGCTGGCACTGCATACGCCCGTGCCGATTGAGCAGGCGCTCTTCCTGGCTGCAAAGCTCACTTCCTGTGTCGAACGGACGGTTGCACCGCTCTTGGCCGTAACGGCCAGCTATCTGGTCAATCGTCTGAGTACAGCCCATCCACAACGCGAAGCACTGTTGCAATTCTGTGTGGATCTCCTGGTGAACAGCGCAGACGCATTAGGCATCGACGAAAAAGAGTTCGCCACTTGGTTCAACAAGGAAGGTTTTGATAAGCCCGAACGGGTGCTCCCAACGTTGCGCACACGCCTCTGCCAGATGATCGCTGGCCAGTGGGTCTTTGATCATACTGTGCTTGTGACTGGTAAAGATCGAGACCTGTCCTTGTAATTCCAATCGTACGCTGAAAAGCCATGAATCTCAGCCATCTTTATGGGAAAATTCATGGCTTTTGTAACCACAATTGGTATTACACTAAACTGGATGCTTCGTCTCTTTGCTGCAATCGAACCTTGCGCTATAGTGTCACCGCTATGAAAGATCCCTTTTTACTTTACGGTGCCAACGGCTATACCGGCGAACTCATTGCCCGCGCTGCGGTTGCGCGTGGCCTTCAACCCATCTTAGCAGGGCGTAATGCATCCGCCATTTCTACCCTGGCCCATGAACTTGGTCTAGAGTATCGGGTCTTTCCACTTGAAGATGGGGCGGCGACTCGGGCGGCCTTGGGCATGGCACCGTTGGTGCTTCATTGTGCTGGTCCCTTTGCTTACACCGCCGCGCCGATGATGGAAGCCTGCCTGCGCATGGGCGTTCACTATTGTGACATTACTGGTGAAATTGCGGTCTTCCAGATGCTCTTTGCCTACGACGCCGATGCCCGTGCTAGCGGTGTAATGTTGCTGCCCGGTGTGGGCTTCGACGTTGTGCCCACTGATTGTCTGGCGGCGCATCTGAAACGCCGTTTGCCATCTGCCAACCACCTCACGATGGCTATTCATGGGAGTGGGAGTGTATCACATGGCACGGCCCTGACCCTGTTGGACGGTGTAGAACAAGAAAGCTTCGGTATGGTGCGGCGCAATGGTCGCATTGTTCCTGTACCCTTGGCCTGGAGGACCCGCCAGGTTGACTTTGGCCGGGGACCCCAGCCGTGTATCTCTATTCCTTGGGGCGATGTCGCAAGCGCCTACTACAGCACTTCCATCCCCAACATTGAGGTCTATTTCGCCATTCCGGGATGGTCGGCCCTCTTTTTCAACGCACCGCGCTTTACCTCGTGGCTGTTGCGACGACCCCAGCTATTGCGCTACCTTCGCCGCCGGATCGAAGCTGCGGCACCAGGACCGACCCATGAGCAGCGTACGCAAGGCACCAGTGTGATCTGGGGCCGGGTGGATGACAGCGCAGGGGCTGCTGCAGAATGTCGCCTGCATACACCTGAAGCCTATACATTGACCGTATTGACTGCATTGGCCATCGTCGAACACGCCTTAGATGGCAAGGTGCGCAGTGGGTTCCAAACCCCAGCAACGCTGTTAGGCGCAGACTTTATCCTCGACATCGAAGGGGTGAGTCGAGAAGATACGTTGTAGGATAGAGAACCATGGATTTTGGTTGCACAGATTTACGTTCGCCGGATTATTGATCTGTGTAACATGAAGCCCTAGTCGTCCGCCTACTTAATTTTTAGAAATAGATTGTGACTATTCTCGAAGAAGCAGGCTGATTCTATTTCTAAAAATTAACCGGACATTCCACTAGCTCTTTGACTTGTCTAGAAGAATACAGACGGCAAAACAAACTTGACGCATAGTGTAAGCATGAGAAAAGTTTACGTTATCAGTTGGATTGTACTTGTTTCTTTGTTATTCACCAGTTGCACAAATCGTTCTAGCGCCGCAGTCAGCGCCAGTGTCGTGGAGGCGATGAGTGGTCCCGCGACCGCTGGCTTTGCTCGTGCTACCGAACCGATGCACTTCGAATTCCCTAAAGATCATGGCGCTCATCCCAACTACCGCACCGAATGGTGGTACTATACGGGAAACCTACAGGCCGAGGATGGTTCTCCATTTGGCTACCAGTTGACCTTTTTCCGCAGTGGACTTACACCTGCACTGGCGAATCGCTCGTCCGATTGGGCCAGTAACCAGATCTACATGGCGCATTTTGCACTAACCGATGGCAGCGCCAATCAACATGTGAGCTTTGAGCGCTTTTCACGCGGTGCCGCCGGTCTTGCTGGCGCAATGCTTGGAACCGATGGAGGGTGTGATACACAGGCTGCAAATTGTAATCAACTCTGGCTAGACGATTGGTCGGTCCGCTATGTTGAGCCTGGGGTGATGCAGTTACGAGCTCAGGAGCAAAATGCAGCCGGGGTAGCCGCTGTGGACCTGACCTTGCGTGAACGGCGTACGCCCTTGTTGCATGGCAATCAGGGTTTCAGCCAAAAGAGCGGCGAAGTCGGCAATGCCAGCTACTATTACTCACTGGTACAAATTGAAACAAGTGGCACGATTACGAATGCTGGCAAAGCAACCCAGGTCCAGGGTGTCAGTTGGATGGATCATGAGTTTGGCACGACTGCGCTTGGCAAAAATGATATTGGTTGGGATTGGTTTAGTGTGCAACTGGAAAATGGCGTGGTGTTGATGTTCGCCCAAATTCGTACACAGGGCGGCGGCATCGAGCCAGTCTTTGACGGTACTATTGCCTGGCCCGATGGCCGACAGGCGTTGATCAAGGCAACGGATCTCACCATTCAGCCGACGGACCAGTGGACCAGCCCACGAACTGGTTTTGTCTATCCATCGGGCTGGCAAGTCTCCCTTCCTAATCAAGCAGTCGAACTTTCAATTCAACCGCTGATTCAAGATCAGGAAATGAATGTCAGCTTTGTTTACTGGGAAGGTGCGGTGAAAGTTTCGGGAACTGTGGAAGGGGCTTCGGTAGCGGGAAATGGCTACGTTGAGCTAACTGGCTATGGAAAAAGTAACACCGAGTATCAACGGTGAAGGGGTGCAAGGTGAAAGAGGGATGGACTTCACCCTTCCACCTTGCATCCCTTCACCTCTTGGATTCCTCACCTTTCCCAAGCCGCTGGATCGCCAAGTGGACCACTTCTTTCTCGGCTGCAAAGGCGAGCACCGTCAACGCCTGCTGTGGAGTAAACCAGGCCACAGCATCGACCTCGTGGCTGGCATCACTCAGTTCGCCGCCTACGATCTGCAGTAAATAAAGATCAACCTTTTTGTCGACCAGCACAGGGCGTTCTTTGCGGTAGGTGTCGTAATAGGTGTACGAAATCGTTTTGAGCAAGCCCTCATTTTTGGTTTGCAAGCCGGTTTCTTCTTCTACCTCGCGAATTGCAGTCTGCTCTGACGTTTCACCCTCTTCGCAGGTTCCTTTGGGCAATTGCCAACGCGTTCCACGCTGGGTGGCGATCAGCGCGATCTCATACTCACCATCCGGCGCGCAACGATACGCAATTCCGCCAGCGGAATGATCGTTGCGTTGTGGCCCGGAGATGCGACGAAATCGTCGTCTTTGATCGCTACTTTGCATCATAGTTCTTATTGTACCAAAGAACTGCTATAAACCGGTAAACAAGGTGTAAGCCCTTGCTTGAACTGAAACGTGATGCGTGATCCGTGAAACGCTATCGAGAATTCACGGATCACGCATTACGTTTCACGTTTCATCTAAAATACGACAAATCAACCTGAGATCACTGATAGTTTGAATCCTATCCAATCTTGTGATATTTTTCACACCAGCAAACATCATACAACAACGAAAGTGCAGAAGGCACTTAGCTTACAATGAGCATACGCATTCAGATCAGACGGCGTGATCGCGCCGTTCGTAGTGATATTATGCGGGGCGCCGTGGCCCTGGGACTTCCGGGACTGACGGACTGCACCAGCACTCGTCTATACTTCCTATCCTCTAATCCAGGCGCAGAGTCGATCCATCGGCTCTGCGCTTCTCTTTTGTGCGACCCAGTGACCGAAGTTGCCGAGTTCGACCTGCTCGCTTCCGCAACCCGCACCCCAAGTGGTCACCCGCTGCAATCCGCAAGCCACATACTTGAAGTCTCACTGCGCCCAGGGGTGACTGATGTAGCAGCGCGTGAACTTGTGCGTGGTATGGTCGAAATTGGTTTGCCCGAGTGTGAAGTGGTTACAGCCACACGTTATGAACTCAGCGGCGACCTGAGCGACTCTGAACTGCGCCGCTTGGCGCGTGGCCTGCTCTGCAACGAGACCATCGAACATTTCACGTTGGGCGAGATGATTCCTCACTTTGGTAGCGAAATCACCGCTAGCGACCGGGTGGAAAACGTGTCGGTTTTGAGTCTCAACGATGCTGACCTGCTAGTGCTGAGCAAACGGCGCTTGCTTTCACTTGATTTGGACGAGATGAAGACTGTACAGGCGTTTTATCAGCAACTCGGTCGGGAGCCAACCGATGTCGAATTGGAAACGCTGGCGCAGACTTGGTCAGAACACTGTGTCCATAAGACCTTCCGTGCGCAGATCGATTTTCGCTGGCTCAATGCGGATGGTTCTCTGCGAACGCAAGAGCGGGTTGACGGTCTGTTGCGCCAATATATCCGTGCAGCAACCGATGCGGTCTATCCGTCCTGGCTTAAGTCGGCCTTTGTCGACAACGCCGGTATCATCGCCTTTGACGATCAATTTGATCTGGCCTTCAAGGTAGAGACGCACAACCATCCCTCTGCCTTGGAGCCGTTCGGTGGCGCCAATACGGGTACAGGTGGCGTCGTGCGCGACATTATAGGCGTCTCTGCTCGTCCGATCGCCACGACGGACGTGCTCTGTTTTGGCCCACCCGACGTGCCGCATGATCAGTTGCCGACGGGCGTGCTTCATCCGGCGCGCATTGCCGACGGGGTGGTCGCTGGCATCGGTGACTACGGAAACAAATTGGGCCTGCCTACGGTCAACGGTGCAGTGATTTACGATCAAGGTTATCTGGGCAACCCACTCGTCTTTTGTGGCTGTGTCGGACTCTTACCCATCGGCAGCCATGTCACTGAGGCCAGCGCTGGCGATCTGGTGGTCGCCTTGGGAGGACGCACCGGGCGCGATGGTATCCACGGTGCAACCTTTTCCTCTGCCGAGTTGGCGCACGACACAGTCGAAACCGCAGGCAGTGCCGTGCAGATCGGCGATCCAATCACAGAGAAGGGGCTGATCGAAGTGATCGAAATCGCCCGTGAGCGGCGGTTGTACAGCGCCATCACCGATTGTGGTGCTGGAGGTTTCTCCTCTGCCGTGGGTGAAATGGGCAAAGAACTGGGCGTGGAAGTGGAATTGACCAATGCTCCGCTCAAATATCCTGGCCTGGCCCCTTGGGAGATCTGGATCTCAGAGGCGCAGGAACGAATTGTGATCGCGGTGCCGCCTGCAAAATTGAGCGAACTGCGTGAAGTTTGCGATCTGTGGGATGTCGAGCTTTCCGTCCTGGGTACCTTCACCGGTGATGGTGATCTGCGCGTTCATTATCGGGGCAAGGTGGTCGCCGACATGCCGATGGAGTTCCTGCATGATGGGCTGCCTCGGCAGACGATGCAGGCGGTGTGGCAGGAGCGGAAAGCAGATGAGGATGGTTCCACCACAAGGATGGGGAGATGGGCAGATAAGGAGAATGGTGGAGCGAGGGATTATCATTCTTTACTCCTGAAGATGCTTTCACACCCCACTGTTGCGAGTAAAGAAGCAATTGTGCGCAAGTATGACCATGAGGTGCGCGGCGGAACGTTGGTGCGCCCCTTCTGTGGGCCACAGATGGATGGTCCAAGCGACGCTGCTGTGCTCAAGCCGTTAGGCACCTGGCAGCACAGCGCCGCCTTTGCCTTGAGCGTTGGCATCAATCCCCACATCGGCCTGGTTGATCCCTACGCCATGGCGATCAGCACCATCGACGAAGCATTTCGTAACGCCGTTGCTGTCGGCGCTGATCCCGACCGCATCGCCATTCTCGATAACTTCTGCTGGGGCAATCCCACCTATCCCGACCGCCTGGGTGCCCTGGTACGCTGCTGTCAGGGTTGTTATGATGGCGCGCTGGCCTACCGTGCCCCGTTTATCTCAGGCAAGGATAGCCTCTACAACGAATTTAACGGCAAACCGATTCCTGGAACCTTATTGATTTCGGCGATTGGGCTGGTGCCAGAGATGGAGCGGGCTGTGACCTCGCATTTGAAACAGGCAGGTAATTGGCTTTATTTACTGGGCGAGACCAAAGCCGAATTGGGTGGTTCGCTCCTCCAGCAACTGGTGGGCGCAACCAATGGTGTTGCCCCTTCTTTGCCGAACGCCCCGCTGGCCCGCTATCGTCTGCTTCATCAAGCCATTCGCCAGGGATTGGTGCAGTCGTGCCATGATCTGAGCGAGGGTGGATTAGCGGTCGCCCTGGCCGAAATGGCGCTGGCTGGACGACTAGGAGCAAGTGTGGATCTGAGAGCCATGGTCAATGAGACATGGGCATTTCATAGTGCCGATCGCAACGCCGAAATCGCCCTCTTCAGCGAAAGCAATGGTCGCCTACTGCTCGAAGTAGCTCCTGCTGATGGCGTAGCGCTAGAGCAACTCATGGCTGGACAGATGTTGTTGAGGATTGGTCAAGTGAGCGCAGAAGAAAAGCTCACAGTCCAGATGGCGGCGACGTCACTGATCGAGCTGCCCGTTGAAGCATTAGTGGCGGCGTGGAAATAATATGAAACCAACGATTTTGATCCTGCACGCCTCGGGCACCAATCGTGACACGGAAGCAGCCCGGGCCTGTGAACTGGCTGGCGGTGTTCCAGAAATCGTGCACATCAACCAGATGCGACGGAGCGAGCGCCGTTTTTCCGACTATGAAATGTTGCTGATACCCGGCGGTTTTTCTTACGGTGATGCCTTGGGGGCAGGCGGGCGTCTCGCACTCGATCTCCAAGTCTATTTTGACGAGCAACTGTACACCTTCGTCGAGAGTGGCAAACCAGTTCTGGGCATCTGCAATGGCTTCCAAACTCTTGTCAAAGCTGGCCTCCTGCCAGGGGAGAATCTCTCACAATCCGTAATCCCCACCCGTTCCGCCACACTCACCCACAACGCATCCGGTCACTTTGAGTGTCGCTGGGTCCATTTGCAGGTCAATCGTAACGCCAAAGCTACCTGCCTACAGACCATCGACGAACTGATTTTTTGTCCGATTGCCCATGGTGAAGGTAACTTTCAGGTACGTGATGAAACAACGCTCGCACAAATTGAGCAGAGGCAGCAGGTTGCATTTCGCTATGTGGATGGCGACGGTGATCCAGTTGCTGGACGCTACCCGCTTAACCCCAACGGTTCGGTGGCGGATATTGCCGGGATTTGCAACGAGCGGGGCAATGTGATCGGCCTGATGCCCCACCCAGAGGATCACATTTTGCCGATTCAAAATCCACTGGGACGCAAGGATCGCTTAGGATTGGCTCTTTTTCAAGCCATTATTAGTTCGCTGTAGGTAAACCCCACCCTAACCCTCCCCTGATAGGTGAGGGAACAGAGAAGGGGCTGATTATGTTTTCTCTTCTGTCCACAACTCTGAATCCTTCCCGTGACAGTTCCCTCCCTTAACAGGGGAGGGTTAGGTTGGGGTTGGCATTTATCGTTACAGTACCAGTATCTGACCAGAATTTCTGTATGATCACCACATCTGAACTTTACACGGCACTCCCCCAAGCGCTGGCCGGCGTTGATCTCCCTTTTCTTGGCGACAAGACCAGCGGCAAAGTGCGCGACATCTATCGTTGGCAAGATCAGTTGATCATTGTGACAACTGACCGCCTTTCGGCCTTTGACCGCATTTTGGGGTTGGTGCCATTTAAGGGGCAGGTGCTCAATCAGCTTTCCGCATTCTGGTTTGAACAAACGCAATCCATCGTTCCCAATCACCTTATCGCGATGCCCGACCCGAATGTCACCATCGCCAAACGGTGTACTGCGCTGCCCGTTGAAGTTGTCGTCCGTGGCTATATCACAGGGGTGACGAGTACTGCACTGTGGTATCGTTACAGCTTGGGTGAACGATCGATTTACGGAATCGATTTTGCTGATGGTTTGCAGAAGAACGATCCGTTGGCCGAGCCAATTATTACCCCCACCACCAAGGGTAGTGCCGGTGCGCATGATGAACGGATTACGAGTGATGAAGTCGTTTCGTTGGGGTTGGTCGAGGCGGCGCTTTGGCAGCAAGTCTGTCAGGCCGCCATTGCCATCTTTAAGCGTGGACAGGAGATTGCCCGCCGTGCCGGTCTGATCCTGGTCGATACCAAATACGAGTTTGGCATCGATGAGCAGGGACGTCTCGTGCTGATCGATGAGGTGCATACGCCTGACTCCAGCCGCTATTGGATCGCTGATAGCTACGAGGAACGTCGCGGTGCTGGGCTAGAGCCTGAGAATTTCGACAAAGAGTTCATCCGCCTTCATTATGCATCCTTGGGCTATCGGGGAGACGGTGAGCCGCCTGCGATGCCGGCTGAGCTGGCAGTTCAGGCCAGTCAACGCTACATCCGCACCTTTGAACTGCTGACTGGTCAAACATTTTCCCCCGGTGCGATCCCTGCCGGGGAGCGCATTGCGCACAACCTGCGCCAGTACATTAACAAGTGAAATAGAGTAACAAGGAGCTTGCAGCGTGTTCGGGCGAATCGGCAAATGGGGATGGTTATTTTTACTGCTTGGTAAGCTGTTAGTATGGCAGCTAGTGCTTGACGTTAGTCAAGCGGCTCCAGCCCTCTATGCCGCCGAGACAAGCCAAAGTAGTACAACCCAACTCCTATTGCGTTTGACGCCCAACCGTAGCCCTTCCTATTCCTGGCTTGTGGCGAGTAACCCGCTTACGCAAAGCGTGGATTTGCAACTGGAAGAACGCACCTTTGCCGGGGAGTTGCCCCGTTCGCAGCTCGCCCCCATCAACCCCGATTGGCTACAACCGGCGCTGAATCACGAACCCGCCGATCTGCGCTTGGTAGATCATTGGCACACGCTTTTCCTGGCGGATTTTTCTTCAACCAGTGCCCTGGCCACAGCTACGACGTCACACTGTACGCTCTCAGAGTTGAGCCGCTCCACCTATGATCTGGACGGTGCGCAGGAACAGCGAGCGCGTCATTTTGGCAACTGGCTCAGCCAGTCGCAGCAACAACGCCACTTGTTCAACGAAGTGCAGTACACGCTGCCATTCGATTCCTGGTTGCTCTGTGGCCCTTTCAATATCGGGAGTGCCCAGCATGTCCTACTTCAATTTGACGAGTGGCTTCAGTTTACCAGCGTGGAAGACAGTCTGTTTTGGGGTGTTTCGCAGGATGGACGCCATTTTACCGGAATGGTGCAACGCGGCAACAGCGCTGGATGGAATCGACAGCAGATTTTACTGAGCGGCATTCCAAAGGGTGCTGAAGTGTGGCTGGCCTGGAATCTACGCAGTAAACAGGGATTATCTGCCGGAAGCGGGGCGTGGATCAACACACCGCAATTGCTGGCCTACGAGGCGTCAGAACCAATTGTTGATACTTGCACCAAACAAGACAGTGGCAACAAAGGTGTAATGCTGCCCGCCTATGATCCGACCACTGGAGGCAATTCGCCGATCCTACGTTCTGGGGATGTGGTTGCGCTGGATGCCTTGCTGGCGAGCGGTGCCAATTGGGTGCGTCTTGATTTTAGCCAGCAGCAGGGCGTGGTTGACTTTGTTGCCTATGACCGCATCATTGACACCCTTTGTGCCAACGGGATCAACGTGTTAGGGCTGATCAACGACCAGATGCTCGCCCGCCGCGATTATGCTAAAGCGAATAGCGCCAGTGCCTATCGGCAGGAGTTTGTTCGTCAAGCTGCCTTTTTGGCCGAGCACTTTCGTGGCCGAGTCAATGTTTGGGAAGTATGGAATGAGCCAAATTACCGCGAAGGTTCCTATCTTCCGCCCGATCTCTATGCCGACCTATTGCAATCTACAGCACAGATGATCCGGCGCGTCAACCCACGGGCCAAGATTGTCTTTGGCGGTTTGGCGAGTGCCTGGTTGGATTCGTATCAGTATTTAGAGGATGTCTACGCTACCTGGACAGCGAATGGCGAGAGTGAAGCGCCCTTTGACATTCTGGCAGTTCACCCCTATGCCGATGGTTGGCGTCATGGCGGACCCCGTCCGGAGAATTACCTGAAGGCCCGCGACCGTAACGCCAACGATCCGACGATTCTGGATCGTTTTGTACGCCTGATGGATGAGCAGGGAGATGGGGACAAAAAGATTTGGGTGACCGAGATCGGTTGGAATAGCTCACGTGGGGCCATCAATAGCCCCTGGTGTCTGCAACAGGTGGTTGTGAGCGAGCGCGAGCAGGCCGAGTATCTAACCTCCGGCTTTAATGTGCTCTTTCGAGATGTGCTCAACCATGCGGTTGAAAAGGTCTTTTGGTATCAGTTTATGGATGTGGGCATGACGGGACTTTGCAAATGGTCGTCGCCCGAGCGGGTCTATGATGCCTGGTATGGCCTATATCGCGGCGACAAAGTGACGCCCAAACCGTTGCAATGCGCATTTCGTGCCTATCCAGACCCCTGTCCGAAAAGTTAGAACAATCGGGTGATTCAGCCTGCAACAGCTTGACCGGCACTTCACGGTTCGCATTATCGGCGATAGCACCTATGTACACGCATCATCTGAAAAGTGCCGGTCAAGTTTTCAGCAGCTGAATCCATTTAGAAAGGTGACACAATGGCTCAACCGCTCGTGGGCGTAATTATGGGAAGCAAGTCGGACTGGGAAACGATGCAACACGCTTCGCTGACCTTGACCGAGTTTGCTGTCGAGCATGAATGTCGGGTGGTTTCGGCCCATCGCACGCCGGATTGGATGGTCGAGTATGCCACGCAGGCCGAAGCACGCGGGCTGGAAGTGGTTATTGCCGGTGCAGGTGGCGCGGCCCATCTGCCGGGAATGACTGCGGGCCATACCTTGCTGCCAGTGATCGGCGTCCCGATCCAGAGCCGTGCGCTCAACGGGATGGACTCCTTGCTGTCCATTGTGCAGATGCCAGCCGGTGTTCCGGTGGCGACCATGGCGATCGGCAAGGCAGGGGCGATCAATGGTGCACTGTTGGCCATTGCCATCTTAAGTGTCACCCGCCCTGACCTGCGCGACAAACTACAGCACTACCGCCAGGAACGTGCACAACAAGTGATGAATGAGGTTTTGGAGTAACATATAAATTGCGGATTGCAGATTGTGGATTGTGGATTGACCATGCCAAACCGACAACGATCAAAAATCTAGCAGTAGATGATGCATCAATCTGCAATCCACAATCCGCAATAAAACATGAATCTCAAAAAATATTCAACCAATAAACCACTCCTCCCGGGGGCGATAATAGGAGTCTTTGGCAGTGGACAGTTGGGGCGGATGATGGCTCTCGCCGCCCGTAGCCTAGGCTATCGCATCCACACCTTTTCGCCGGAGTCTGATTCACCAACAGGTCAGGTGGCCGATCAAGAGTTCTGCGCAAATTATGATGATGCTGCGGCGGTGCGCAGTTTTGTCCGTTCAGTGGATGTGGTGACCTTCGAGTTTGAAAATGTCACTTCGCAGGTGGCACAAATTGCCGAGGAAGAAGGCATCCCCGTGCGACCCGGCGGTCGGGTCCTGCATACCACACAGCAGCGTCTGCGCGAGAAGGAATTTCTTCGTTCACAGGGTCTGCCTACAACCCCATTCGTTGCCATTCATTCGCTGGATGCGCTCGAACAGGCGCTGCCCAAGCTCGGTTTCCCAGCTATCCTAAAGAC
>JAXLWB010000045.1:0-85106 GCA_046328715.1 Caldilineaceae bacterium
TATCACTACGAATGGCAAGGTTGATCAGACCAAACGGTCCTGACAGCGCATAGGGCACAGGTAAGCTGTAGGCATAATAGGCGTGTTTGTCATCCAAACCCTTGAGGCTGCGCTCCAATAATTCGTCGGGGCGGGCAATCATTTTGCTGCCGGGCCAGGTACGTCGAGCAAAACGGTTGATAAAGTAGCTGCCAATACTAGCGGTCAAAAAACCGAGGGGCAAGGCCAGAAAACTAATCAACGTCCAATAATGATAAAGAAAGGGTGCAATGAGTCCATCCGGCGCAGGTTGATCGGGAGGATACCAGGTTGGAACAAAACTGGCGATCATCCCCACAAACAATATCCCAAGCCCTGCCATACTAAAGCGCTTTCCCCACTTATCTTTGCGCAAAATATCTTTTGAATTGCGATAAACTTTCATTCACTTTCCTTGTCTGAATTGCATATCATTCGCCAAAATGACCCAGCCAACAATCAAACTTGATCGGCACTTTAAAGTGCCGATCAAGTTGGTAGCGCTTGGTCGTTACTCATTCACCTGCTGGAACGCGCGCTGGCACAGCAGCCATATGATATTTTTCCATTGACCGCTCAATTTTGCCAAGTACATCATGTTCGATTGCTTGTTTGGCTACACGAATGGCATGACGGATCGAAGGCGCTTTGCTGCGACCGTGGGTGACAATCACCAATCCTGAAAGCCCCAACAAGACGGCCCCACCGTACTCGCTGTCATCCATGCGCACACGCAAGCGGTTGAGAACACTGCGTGAAACGAGCGCGCTGACCTGCGTGAGCGGGTTGCGCATAAACTCTTCGCGCATCACATTTTGCAACAGTCGGGCTGTGGCTTCCGCCGTCTTAATAAAAATGTTGCCGGTAAAGCCGTCGGTCACCACCACATCGACCATGCCTTCAACGATTTCCTTGCTCTCCACATTGCCCAAAAAACGAATTCCAGGAGTGTTGGCCAACAATTGCGAACTGGCCAACACCAGTTGATTGCCCTTGCCGTCTTCTTCACCGTTGCTCAAAATGCGCACCGAAGGCGAAGAAACCCCAAAGACATGTTCAGAGTACAGACTGCCCATCAAGGCAAATTGCTGCAAATGTTCAGGGCGCACGTCGGCATTAGCCCCAATGTCAAGGATCAGGCAGAAGCCCTTGTGCGTTGGGAAGGGCGCAATCAGCGCAGGACGCAGAATTCCCTTCATGCGCCCCACGTTAAAAATACCTGCCGCCAACGCGGCTCCGGTGTTGCCAGCGGTCACAAAGGCCTGGGCTTCACCGCTGCGCACCATCTTGCAGGCGACAGACATCGAATTATTGGGTTTATTGCGCACGGCATTGGCTGGCTTGTCATCCATCTCGATCACTTCGGTAGCCGCCACAATGGGCAACTGTAAGCCTTTGGTCGAATGTTTAGCCAATTCCGGCTCGATAACTTCCGGTTTTCCCACCAGCGAAACAGTAATGTTGTAGGCTCGTGCAGCCTCTACTGCGCCAGCAACAATTTCGTGAGGAGCATGATCGCCCCCCATTACGTCTAAAGCAATATTCATAGAGCTACTTCCACTAAAGACAAACGAACGCGTTCTGTAATTTGATTGCTATATATTGAGTTGATACACCAAAGATCGTCACAAGTTGCGCGTGGAGCGAGACTGCTACGTTACGTTATACCAATTGCCCGCTGAAAAGCCATGAATTTCAGCTATAGTTACGACGAAAATTCATGGCTTTTGCAGCCGCAATTGGTATTACATAGAAAGGCTACTGATCTTTACTGATCACAGGTAGCAAAAGACGATAGGAGCTTTGATACTCCAGCGCAACATCCAGATAATCGCCGCTCCAGCCACCGATCACATAGATTCGACCGTTGGTACTGACTGCGCCCAAATGCCGCCACACCCCTTGGACGGGCGAAGGAATATTCGTCCACTCGTTGGTGCTGATATCGTAGCGCTGATGAATCGGTGAAGGATTGGTTTCATCGCCGCCCATCACATAAAGTGCAGAGCCATCGTATACCAGACTGAAGCCGTGGCGTGGTGTCGGCAACGGCGCTAACGCTTTCCACTGATTGCTGGTCAGATCGTACACTTTGGTGAGATTCGAGTTATGTTGACCATCGCTGCCGCCGATCACATACAGTTTGTTATCGATGATGGCAGCCCCCAAAAACGCACGCGGAACATCTAGTTTGGTTACCAACTGCCAGTTTGGAATACTCTTCGATTGTCCGTCAACCGCCAGACGCCAAACTTCACTATGCATTTGATCGCCATCCCAGCCGCCGATCAGGTAAAGCGAGTTGCTATCCGCAACCAAGGACGCTCCCACCAAGCGGTTTGGTAATTCACCCAAGGTCGACCAGGCAGCGTCGCCTTTGTGCCAGCGCAAAAGCTGATTACTTACCTGCGGGTCTCCCCCTTGTATTGGCTGTTCTGTGCCACCAGCTACAAAAATCGTCTCGCTGATCACCGTGGCAGCACTGTTACTCAGCGGCACAGGCAGATCAATCTGCTTGCGCCAATCATTGAGACGCATGTCGTAAGCGTCCACCGTTGAGACAAGGCGGCCACCCGTCGTTTCGCCGCCGATGGTCACCAATTGTTCGCCGAGCAGTGCCAATGCCATTCGGCTACGCGGTTCAGGCAAAGCAGTCAAAAATTGCCAACGCGACAACGGCTGCACCTCAGCCACCGCAGAACTGACCTGCCCTGCATCTGTAAGCAAGCTGGGCGATGCCGTGGCACGTCCGCGCAGGGATGGCAGAAAGAAGGCGATTAGTGCGCCGAACAACGCAGTAACAAAATAGAAACGCTGAAAGTTACTCAACGCAAAAGGCACGGCGACCAACGGCTGCGGGTCGGGCGAGGGAGGAATTTCACTTTCGATTATGGGGGTTGACTCTATCGGCGTTGCCTCGGGGGCTGGTGGAATCTCGACCCCAGGTACCGTGAGCCAGCCGCGCTGCACCAGCAACATCGAAGCCTCAGTACGACTACTCACCTGCAGCTTTTCAAAGATATTGCGCAGATGAACCTTAACCGTATGCGGGCTGATAATCAGTGTATGAGCAATTTCGCCGTTGCTTGCTCCGGTAGAAAGCAGCCGAGCCACTTCCATCTCACGCTCGCTAAGCGGATTCTCAAGCAATCGTCCATCTTGAATCAACGGCACGCCATGTTTCGGGGTGTCATGTTTCGCAATGGGCTCGTTGGGTTGTGCTGTACTCATAGGTTTTATTATACCGATGCTGCCTTGGAAAGAACATTTTGCATACAGCAGAGATTCAAAGCGATACTAAAGAAAAGCATAAAAGTTGCAGAGTGGCAAAGTAAATACGACTAGACTACTTTGCCACTTTGCAACTCTGCCGCTTTTCAACTCTTCAACTTAGGACTCTACTATTATGAACGATCTAACTTTAAGAAATGTTCTATCACTGATTACGACTTTTGTCGCAGGTCAGCGGATGTGGCAAATTGATCTTCCCGATCATCCACACCACGGCGCTATCTATAACCAAGATTGGGGCACTGCCGAGCCTAAGGTAACAGGAAAGTTCCTGATCAACTGTGGCTATCTGGCTTTGAATGATGCCTTACCCGATACTCATCTTCTGGAACAGGCTGCCTTAGCGGCGGATTACCTGTTGCGATCCCGTCGCCCCAGTGGCTTGATCGACCTCATCTCGGTCAATATTGATTCGGGGCCAGACACAGCATTTACGGTACAGGAGCTTTGTACGATCCTCGAATTGGCCCGCCAGCGTGTTGTGCAGCATCCAGCCTGGGAAGTGTTTATTCAAAAAGTAACCCAGTTTGTGCGCCAATCGGTGTCAGCGATGGCCAGCGGCGGCTTTCACACACCGAATCATCGTTGGGTGATCGTAGGAGCCTTGACCCAGGCACATCGACTTTTCCCCGATTTAGAGGTGCAGGAAGCAGTTGAACGTTACCTAGCGGAAGGGATCGACATCGACGCCGAGGGGCTTTTCATCGAACGCAGCATTGGCGTCTACGATGCAGTCAACGACCGTTCGCTGCTGCTGATTCATGAGAATTGGGATTGTCCTGCTGCGCTGCCTGCGGTACAACGTAATCTCGAAACCGATCTGCACCTGCTTCATGCCGATGGCAGCGCCGAAACTGGCCTGTCACGCCGCCAGGATTATGGTACTCGTCAGGTGGCGCTGGGATTGGTGCCCTATTTGCTCTGGCATCACCACTTTCAAGCCGATTCACGTTTTCTGCAGGCGGCGCATTGGCTTTGGCAACAGGCCATGCTCGACCGCAAGACGCCCAGTGTGGATCACGAAACTCACATCCACTGGCTGGCCTATGTGTTGATGAAATATGGGGATTCCAGTGCGCTACCCCAAGAGAGCAAGCTGACGGCAACAGAGAACGGCATTCCCGACAACTTTGTGCGCCACCTGCCGATCAACGGCATTCATCGAGTCCGTCGCGGTCTGCGCTGTGCCACCTTTTTCCGCGACACCACACGCATCCTCACCCTGAGCCACGGTCAAGCCGAACTAAGTAGCCTCAAGATTAGTCAAACTTACTTTGGTCAATATATTGGTCGTTTTGTGGGTAATCAGATGACGCTGGAGGGCAATCAACTCATCTTGCGTTCGGAAGGGCGCAGCAATCCCCGCCGTCCGGCCTACGAGTTGCCGCTCGGTCGCCCGGTGCTGCCCGATCAGTGGCAAAGTACGATGAGTGAGCGAGAGTTGCGCTGGTTACCTCATGCGGTCAATACACTCACAGTTGGCGAAGTCGAAAGTGGCTTCGATCTGCGTCTGCAAACGCTGGAAGGGGCCGATCAGGTGGCGTTGCAAATTGCACTCGACTTTCCGCCCGGCGGCATTTGGGAGACAGCCGATACCCGTACCATGCCCCAAGCCGGTCAGGTGATCTTTCTCAAACAAGGGGTAGGAACGATGCGCTTCGGGCCGGACGTGATCGAGCTCAGCCCTGGTCACCTCACCCACGGTATGTGGCAGATGCGCGAGGCCGAAAGTGCGCCCGACCACGTCCGGGTCCTGCTCACCTTCTTCACCCCCGTGGACTTCACGCTCAGCCTGCGCAGCTATTCGGGCCCGACTACGTTACTAAACCGAGGATGACGCTGAAAGGTATGCAATACACGAAATGAAATATCGCAACACGGCAAATAGATAAGGCATTCCGTGTTCCCTGATTTCCGTGTTTATAAAAAAGGCTTTATAAACACGGAAATCAGGGAACACAGAATCTTCAATTATTGGTTCAAGTCATCGTTTCGCTACATTGCTGTACCATTTCGTGTATTTCGTGCCTTTTGTGGTTCATTCCCCCTATCCAAACCGAATGTCAACTCACCGTTGTAGAAGCGGCAGGTAGATCTGTGAGTTGCTTGGTGTTGGGGTAGCGAGCGTGATCTTGACAAGGAAGGCATCATCCTCTAGCGCTTTGGTTTTCTGGAATGCATTGGTCGTAGTCGGAAAACTGTTTGATTCAGTATCCCCCACCACATACGCATTGCCGTCGCCATCGACTACGATACCATTTGCCAGGTCGTCGTTACTGCCACCCACAAAGGTGCTCCACGCCAGGGCACCCGTAGCGGTGAGTTTGGTGGCAAACCCATCGTAACAATACCGTTCGTTACTACCCACATTGCAGATGCCATTGCCCAAGGTTGGTTGCGGCGCATCGCTGCTGCTCGGGAAATCGTCTGGCGAATTCGTCATACCGACCACATAGATGGCACCATGCTGATCCACGGTTATTCCATGCGCTTCCTCCCAATTCTCGCCCCCCAGATAAGTCGAATAGAGCAGATCGCTAAGCTGTGGGTTGAGTTTGCTGACAAAGGCATCGGTGAAATTGTCCATCCCTTGCTTTTGAGCTTGTAGCGCATTTTTCACCGGGAAATTGGCCGCAAAGGTGTAGCCAGTTACCCAAATATTGCCATCTTTGTCTAGCGCAATGCCGTTAGCGATGTCATTGCCCTTGCCACCCAAATAAGTGTAATAGGGAATCGACTTGCCATCAGCCGCCAGTTTGATCACCACTGCATCATCATAGGTGCAATCAATCCCGTCGAACTCGACACAAAATGGCTGATAGCCACCATCATCCGCTTCGGAGAGGACGGCGTTGGTGCGTCCGCTGACATAGGCATTGCCTGCCCCATCAACGGCAATGGCGCGTGCGCTGGTGCCATTGTCAAAACCCCGTTTAGCTAAACCGAAGAAGGCTTCATAGACAAGGGTGCTCATGTCTGCCTTGATTTTTTTGACAAAGGATTCAGGACCATAGGTGGCAGCAGCCTCGCCCGTCACATAGGCGTTGTCTTGCCCGTCAATCGCAATCGCATAGCCCACATCGTAAGAAGGTACGCCCAAATATCCGCTGTGCAGCAGCGCACCCGTCGCACTCAATTTCGCAATAAAGGCATCACTGTTGCCCTCGTAGGTAGACGAGAGAACATCTGCCGGAAAATTGGATGAGCGTGTCTCCCCTGTCACCCAAGCATTGCCCTGGCTGTCCAGCGCCACCCCAAAACTCGCTTCATCTGCGCTTCCACCGAGTAGGGTGGTGTAAAGTACGGCAGTGCCTTCCAAATTCAATTTGCTAACATAGAGATTGGTATTCCCTTTGGCGGGGCCACTGGCATTAGGGAAGTTGGTTGAGTAGGTTTGGCCTGTCACAACTACACTGCCATCCTTGGCGACAGCAATCGCTTTGCCATAATCGGTACTATTGCCGCCCAAATAGGTGCTGTAGCGGAAGGTCGGGTCGATGATGAGCGGAAGTTGTGGATCGTAATTAGCCAGTGCAAAGCGGACACTTGCATCTTCCAGCACAAAGCGAGCGGTGACTGGGTTGCGTCCACCAAGTCCATCTTGCCAGGCGATCGGTGCCTCTTCGCGCAGCGTGCTGCCATCACCGAGTTGGATCAGTAGATCACCCGTAACAGAATCCAGCGTCACCGATTGGGCCTCCTGATAGCGCCAGCGAATGAGGGCAGGGTTCGCATTGGGCGCTACGAAGTACGTTCCTTTCAACGCACCATTTTGACCGTCATAACGCAGGTTGATGCCGGGATAGAGATTATGATACAGTAGGGCCGCAAAGGTAGGGAGATTACTGCGCCACTGCGTAGGTGCGCCCACGTATGAATGATAAAGACCAGGCAAACGTTCAACCCCTTGAATCGACGTTTGCGGGTTGGCACCTTCCCACATCAGATGTAACGAGGTCGGTGCATCCGCTTGATGGGCAGGTAATGTCAACGTAACACGAGTCGCTGCAAAACTAAGTGTGCCACCGAGAGCATCGGCTTGCATCTGCACCTCGGTTGGGGATTGTCCTTGGTTGGGAATAAACGCAAGCGGCAGCTCGGCAAAATTGGAATTGGTCACCGTAGACGGCGGAGCAGGCGGCAACATGAGAGAGCGTAGCGTTTGTGGCTGCTGTGGCAGCAGCCACGCAACCAGGACAGCCACTACATTCAACAAACGTCCCAGAGACATGATCGATAGGAATGGGGTGAATGGCAGGGGAGATCGTTGAATGGCAAAAAGCGAGTTCATGGGTAGGTTTCCTTTTCAACAGTGTGTTGAAAACTATTATTCAGACGCTGAAAGCTTGACCAGCACTTTTCGTGCATGTACGTTTCATCTCTTCTAGCCAATCGTTTGAAGCGTGAAGTGATGGTCAAATGGACTCAGGCTGAACAGTTACACGCAACCTGCTACTGGCACTATTCAACCAAAAAAGGGCAGCGCGCAACAGTAGCAAGTGAGACAGCAAGCGAGACAAAAAGAGGTACAGATAAGTAGACAAGTTACAGTATTCAGGCGATCCTCTTCCGGGAAGGCTCTTGCGCAAGTGAATCTATAACAACTTACCCTTCCCGGAAACTGGTACAGAAGGGGCTGAATCGATACGACAAGTTGCTTGTCTGGGCTAGGTGCATGGTTTATAATCACCCAAATCTTGATAGTGTGGCAGATGAGCAAATAACTTGTCTATGATGACTTATGGCAACAAATGAAAGAGCGTTCTGCAGATTGCCAGCCAATATACGAACAGGGGCGAGCCCTGGCGGTATAAGAACAAAAACCACCCTATCGCTTTGAATGGATCGAACAATTGGTAACTACGAACGTGAGAAGGAATGTTTGCCATGAAGATTGAACTTGCCTATGGACGCACGGGAGTGACTGTCGATCTGCCTGATCGTACGGACGTAATTACCTCCCGCTTTACGCCCGGCCTGCCCGACGAAGCCACAGCGATCCGCAACGCCCTGCACAACCCGATTGCCTCAGCACCGCTGGCTAGCAAGGTAAAGCCAGGCGACAAAGTGGTGATCTCGCACAGTGACATCACCCGCGCCACACCCAACGATCGGATTCTGCCTGTCCTGCTGGCCGAACTAGAGTCCGTCGGGGTTCGACGGGAGGATATCACGCTGCTCAACGCGCTGGGCACCCATCGTCCACAGACCGCAGCCGAATTGCGCGCCATGTTGGGCGATTTTGTGGTGGACAACTATCGCTGCCTGCAACACAACGCCTTTGAAGACAGCAACCTTGTCTCGTTGGGCACCACTTCTTTTGGCAATCCGGTACGGGTCAACCGTCTACTGGTCGAGTCAGATGTACGAATCTACACAGGATTCATTGAGCCGCACTTTTTTGCGGGCTTTAGCGGTGGTCCCAAGGCAGTTTTACCTGCCCTAGCCGGTCAGGAAAGTGTACTGAGCAACCACGGGCGCGAGATGATCGCCCATCCCAAGGCCACTTGGGGCAGTACTTTTGGCAATCCGTTGTGGGAAGAGATGCGCGAAGTCGCGCTCCTAACCAATCCAACCTTGCTCCTCAACGTGGCCATGAACTCTCAGAAACAGATCACGGGCGTCTTTGCAGGCGACTTGATCGAGGCCCATCGCCAAGGCTGTGAATTTGTACGTCAGAGTGCGATGGTTGCAGTCGATGCGCCCTACGACATCGTGATCACGACCAATGCTGGCTACCCACTCGATCAGAATCTCTATCAATGTGTCAAAGGGATGAGTGCGGCACGCCAGATCGTACGCCAAGGCGGAGCGATCATTTTGGCGGGTGCCTGTGCGGATGGTTTACCCGATCACGGTCGCTATGCAGCACTGTTGCAAGAAGGCGGATCACCACAAGGCGTGCTCGACCTCATCGCTCGCCCCGGTTTTAGCGAACAGGATCAATGGCAGGTGCAGATCCAGGCATTGGTTCAGCAGCACGCCGATGTCTATGTCTACAGCGGCGGTTTGAGCGATACGCAGATCGAACGGGCGCTCTTTACCCCTTGCCGCAACATTGAAGCGATGGTGGATTGCCTTCTGGAAAGATATGGCACGAACGCCCGCATCTGTGCCATGCCCGAAGGGCCAATGACGATTGCCTATTTGAGCTAATCTGAACAAGATCGAGCAATCTCTCATTTGACAAAGCACATCCAACAAAACGTTTTTCAAGACAACTTAATATTTCCTTTATAAGACAAACAGTTTACAATACGCTCCTTACCCCAACCGCACCATTTTGGTATGTAGTTCGTCCTCAAAAGTTTTAAAAAGAGGATTGCAGGGTACTCCCAACGTTACCTGCAATCCTCTTTCCCAAAGGGGCTATCTTCTTATTTTCTTACTTCAAAAAGCCCTTTGCGGAAGCTCAGCTGGCCTAGTAGATACGATGTCTGTTTTCTAGCAGTTGTTACTACGTAAGGAGCGCAAGGTATGAATCATTCGTCTCATCCTATTTTATCCTCTCTCAGAAATTGGTATATCGTAGTCGCCTTCTTGTTATTCACGGGAGGCGTAGTAGTTATCAGTTGGCAGCCAGTGCGAGCAGTGGGTCTCTACGAAATCACCAGTCCGTCTGGAGGTGCACCGGAGATCGACATTCAGGGCAACGGCATCTCGATTGCCAGTGGCGATAGCAGCCCGACCCTTGCTGATGGACGAGATTTTGGCCGGCTGACCGTAAATGGCAGTAGTGTTGAACAGACCTTCACCATCACCAACGCTGGCACGTCCGCACTTCTCCTCAATGGTTCGCCAGCGATCACGCTCAGCGATGCCACCTACTTTACTGTAACCCAACCTATCAATCTTGCCATTGCCAATCATACCGCTACCACCTTTACAGTAACCTTTGCCCCAACGGCGGCTGGCACGCACACGACCACACTATTCGTGGCAAATAATGATTTTGCTGAGAACCCGTATACCTTTGACCTTCAAGGGATTGCTGCCTACAGCCTAATTACCGCGACGACTGGCACCGGCAGCGGTTCCATCGACCTCAACCCACCAAGTGGAAGCTATGATTCGGGTACACTCGTCACTGTCACGGCCAGCGCAGGTGTCACTTCAACTTTTGGTGGATGGAGCGGAGCTTGCACGGGTATGGGCGATTGCAACGTGACTATGGATGCCAATAAGACCGTCACCGCGACCTTCCTTGCTTGCCCAGTCGGTGGCGTTGCTTATGTTGATGCCAATGTGATAGGCGGCAACCAGGATGGTTCAAGTTGGGGGAACGCCTTTGCCACGTTACAGGACGCGCTACGCCTGCCAGCACCCTGTGAAATCTGGGTAGCGACGGGGCTCTATTTCCCGGATCGAGGTCAGGGACAGCTAGACAATGACCCCAATAGCAGCTTCCAGCTTCAGAATAATGTTGCGCTCTACGGTGGCTTTGTTGCGACAGAAACTCTGCGCAGCCAACGCAACTGGCAAGCCAACCTCACGGTTCTGAGTGGCGATCTCGACGGCAATGATGCGGTGGATAGCAATGGAGTCGTCACCAGTACAGACTACCTTACTGGGACGAATGCGATGCACGTAGTCAGCAGTAATGGTGTCAACAACACCGCTGTGCTCAATGGCTTTACCATTACTGCGGGTTGGGCAAATCAACCTGGCGACAATGGCGGCGGAATGTACAATCTGAACTCCAGCACCCCAACTTTGAACAACCTCCTCTTCCAAGGCAACTCGGCAGATTTTGGCGGTGGTGGGATGGGTAACATTGGTAGCAGCAGCCCTACATTAACCAATGTTACCTTTGAAGCCAATTCGTCAGGATATATGGGTGGCGGTTTATGCAATCTTGGTACCAGTAACCCAACACTGCAACATATTATCTTCAAGAAAAACCACACAAAATACGGCGGTGGTTTGGGCAACGAATCGGCTAGTAGTCCAGTGCTGACCGATGTTATCTTCGATACCAACACGGCAGATACCATGGGCGGTGGCATGCTCAATAACGGCGGCAGCAACCCGACATTGACCGATGTCACCTTTTACGCCAACAACGCCGGTACTGGCGGCGGCATGACCAACAGCGCCAATAGCAGTCCTGTCTTGACAAACGTCACCTTCACGGTCAACTCGGCATTCCACGGCGCTGGTATCTACAACTCCGGTGGCTCTCCAGTATTAACCAACGTCATCTTTCGTGGCAATCTAGGAGGATATGGTGGTGCCATGGAAAACGCTGCCAGCACTCCCAGCTTAACCAATGTCGTCTTCGAAGCCAATTCTGCAACCTATGGTGGCGCAGTATTCAATACCAGCAGTGATGCAAGCTTCACAAATGTCACATTCGCAGCCAACTCGGCAATTATTGCCAGCGCGATCTACAACGATTCGAGTAATCCAGTACTCACCAACGTCATTCTCTGGGGAAATAAGTTAAATGCAGATGGACAGCTTAAAAATAACGATTCCACGCCAATCATCAGTAATAGTCTGATCGCCGAGTCGGGTGGCAGCAGCCAGTGGAACAGCGGCTTTGGCATTGATGGGGGAGGCAACATCGATGCAGATCCATACTTTGTCCAAGATGGCGATGTTTCTAGCGATCCACCGACGCCAGGCAATGTCCATCTACTCGCCAGTTCGCCTACCATCAATGCTGGCAACAATCTCTCTGTCACCGTCCCGACCGACCTGGATGGCAACACCCGTATTCAGGGTGGGATCGTGGACATGGGTGCCTACGAAACTACAGATGCACGCACGCAATTAATCACCGCCACCATCGGTACCGGTAGCGGCGTCATCATGAACGAACCCAGGGGTGGCTATCAGTTTATCAGCGACGTGGTAACCGTGACCGCCGTGCCTGCCACTGGCTCACACTTTGTTGCCTGGAGTGGCGATTGCACCGGTACAGCCCCCTGCGCGCTGACGATGGATGCAATCAAACGAGTTACCGCCACATTTACACTAAATGTGTACACCATTAGCGTTGCGATGGATGGTACAGGCAATGGCTCCGTCAATCTCAACCCGACTGGCGGCAGCTACGATTACGGAACAGTTGTTACGGCTACGGCAACCCCGACCACTGGCTCACACTTTGCTGGTTGGAGCGGCGATTGCACTGGAATAGCAACGTGTGTACTTACGGTAGACGCAATCAAACAAGTAACCGCCAATTTCACGCTGGACGTACATACCATTAGTGTCGCTACGGATGGTCCAGGCAGTGGCTCTGTCAATCTCAACCCAGTTGGGGGCAACTACGATTATGGAACAGTCGTCACAGCTACGGCAATCCCGAGTACTGGCTCGCATTTTGTTGGCTGGAACGGGGAATGTACTGGCACTGCCGAATGTGTAATTACGATTGATGGAGACAAAGCGGTTACGGCGACCTTTGAACTCAATGTTTACGAGGTTACGGTTGCAAAAATTGGTGACGGCAACGGTTCAGTCAGCCTGGAGCCAGCAGGCGGTAGTTATCCCTATGGGACTGTTGTCACGGCAACAGCGACTCCAACATCTGCTTCAAGCTTTGCTGGTTGGAGCGGTGATTGCACAGGTACGGGGTTATGTACACTAACGATCGGTGCAAACAAAGCAATTACGGCTAGCTTTGCACTGCTGCCTGCGCCGAAAATTAGTGTGACCGTAGAACGAGAAGGGGCAGAACGTGTCATATCGGGCACGGTCGTGTCCTATCAAGTCACCATCACCAATGTCGGTTCAGTTCCGGTCGAGCTAACCGACATTCATGGTGGGCCACCAACCATCCAGCTAGGTGGCGAGGCTGCTAGCCTACAGGCAACCAGTGCCGCTTGTACCACGCCACTCACCCTGGCCGTGGCAGAAGTTCACCAATGCAGCCTCACTTGGACAGCAACCGGAAGCACAGGACAGACGGTCAACTTTGTTGTAACGGTCAATGGCAACCAGAATGAGCAGAGCACACAAAGCTCAGCCAACGGTCATGTGATCATCGAAGCAGCGCCCTCGCCAAGAATCTTCTTGCCGATTGTAGCGCGCTAGATGCAAATCTAACAACGCCATTTGCTCAACTAATAGACAACGCAGATAGACATTGCACGATCAAGATGCGTAGGGGCACACCCTTGCGGTTGCCCAACCGGGGACGCAACCAGGGCACCGGCAAGCGGATGCCCCTACAAAAGTGCATCTTTGATTTGCTTTGTCTATAAGAAGTGGTTTGAAACGCAGACGTGGCAGGTTCGGTATAACCTGCCACGTCTGCATTATTCGATAGACTTTACAGGCGCTCTGTCAAGGAAGCACCGTGTCACCCTGCACATAACTGTCCAACATCACATAGAGGGCACTGAGGGCACCATTTGTGCCGGTTGCAAAGCTGGACAAGCGGCCATCCAACACCACGACAGTGTTGCTACCTACCACGCTGGCACCAGTGGTCGTGATCTCAAGTGCTGTGTTAACATCTACTCCTAGCCCGAGCAGTGTCGAGGTGTGGGCGAGTTGGCTGTAGAGGCGGCCCCAGTGACGCTCCAGTACCATACGCGGCTCAATTGCAACACCAGGGAGCCACTTTAATCCAGGTTGAACAGTAACGCCATCAGCCAGAAAGTCACCCATTGCATCAGTCTCCAGTGAATCCTCGGTCGAGGGTGGATCAAGCGTGAGGGTCGCACCCAGCGCAGCAGCGACGGCATTATCGGCCAGCACAGCCTTTCCCTGCGCCCAGCCATTGCGGAGGGCAGTGATCGCGCTGTTGGCTCCGTTGAGCGCATCCAATACCAACGACTGGTCGGGGGCTGTAATCAGTACCCCACTTGCGCTGGCAATGGCTTTCTTGACAGCATTTTGATCGACTTTTGCATCCAGCACAAACCACTGTACCGATTTAACGCCCTGCAAGGCTGTGGCCCAGGCTTTGGCCTCCGCTTGTGCATCACTACTCTTGGCGTAGCCCAACGTCAGTACTACCAGTTGGGCCTTCTTGCCGCCGCTTACAGTTACAAAGCGTTGTGTGACAGCCCCAGCACGATCAGCACTGAGATCGCCGCCCAGCAACAATGGTCCATAGCCGGATGGGACACGTAGAGCGTTAAAATTACGCTTGCTGATATTCGGCGCTGGCAAACCCTTCCCATTCACCAAGGGTCGTCGCTGTTGCAGATCGTAGCCAAAATTGCCTGGTGGAATCAGGTGCGTCGCCACTTTGTGTAAGGAAAGACTACTGGTGGGGCCAGCGAAGCGGCCACTGGCAGCATAACTTTGCAGATCGACCACCACAGCCGCAGTCGTACCAGTGACGTCGGTCAGCATCGATTCGTTGGTCACAATAGCCCCGGTTTCGGCATCCAGACCAATTCCCAGTAGTCGGCTGCTGAAACTAGCGTTGAGCAGCCGCGCAATTCTTCCACGCTGGAAGGTATGTTGCTCGAAGATGGCGTTTTTGATACCAAAACTTAAACCACGGGTGGCATCGCTTGGCCCTTCATAGAGCCAAAGATCGACAATACCTTTTTGGAAGCCATTTTCAGGTCCAAAGTCGCCCACATAGCCGTTGATCATACTACGTGATTGGACGGCGGCACCGGCGCTATTTCCGCCCACCACAGCCCCTTGTTTGAAGGCGGCTGCCATCCGCTCTTCAAACGGCGTGTTGGCAACTACCTGCATGGCGATCGTCTGGTCGCCGCCGAGGATATACATGCCATCCAGATCCTTGACAAAGAGATCAAGATTGCTCTGCAGCAGCGCATCTGGATGCGTCAACACCGGTGCCAATACCACACGGCAACTTTGTTTTGCTTGTTTGACTGCGTTGCAGGCATCTTCGATTTGCACACGGCGCTCATCGGCCAGCGTCATATTCTCGGTTCGTTCACTTTCGGGTATCTCCTGCGAATCGGAGGCATAGGTAATGGGCAGTACCAACAGATCGACGATGCCATTGGTATCGCGCTGGACCGCTGCCTGGGCAAAGCGTTGTAACGTAGGTGGTAGGTAATCGCTACCGATGGGAATGAGGGTAGACACAGGAGTTGACTCTGCTTGAATAGGCTGAACAGTGAAAAATGACCCTAAAAGCAGTGTGAGAGCGAAGGACAAACTGAACTTTTTCATGCGATTTCCTTCTTTAATACTCGAACAACCAATGTAAATTTAACAATTCTCTTCACAAAACAGTTGAACTACCGGTACAACCTCCGCTAATGTCCAAGATTGTGTGGTGGCGACGACTTCGGCCCATGCACGCTCATCTAGGGTGCGTTGAATATAGGCAAGCATATCGGCCAGTTCGGTGCGGTCGGCAATGGCCAGGAATGGCGGCAAATTGTCCACCCATTGCTGCGCCTTGCTCAAAAAGTGTGCAGCCCCTGTATTTTTATTTTGCGCAATGGCGAGTATAGCACAGCCGATGAGCGAGTGAATCGCCTGATGACGGTCGTTGGTTTCCAAGCAGAGGCTCAAGGTTTGCTGATAGGCATGGCATGCTGCGACTGCGTCGCCAACGGTACGCTGAACATCGCCTAAGGTTCGCCAGGTACCTTTGAGCGCATCTTTGTCGCCTAATTCGATGCTCAGTTTTAGGGCTTCTTGGAGATCACCAATGGCAGCAGTAGCTTCCCCCAAATGGCGCTTAATTTCTCCGGCTCGAATCAAGTTCCAAGCAACATGGCGTTTGAAGTCGGATTTACGTGCGAGTTTCAACGTTTCTGCACAGGCAACTGCGGCAGCTTGATAGTTGCCAAACTGAATTTCCAGATCTCCCTGCATGCTCAATGCAAAAAGCAGCGCATCAATATCGCCCGTGGTTTTTAATAGCTCAACGCTCTCCCGTAAATAACCGCTTGCTTTCGTATACCCCATCTGTTGGGAACCATAGGCATAAACCAATGAAACCAAGAGCGCAGCCGTCTTGGCCCCATCACCAAGTTGGCGAAAGAGTTGTAGACTTTCTTCAAAAGCAGCAATTTTTGGCTCACGCTGGTGCAACTCATCATAGACCCAGCCAGAGACGCGCAGTGCATCCGCTAGTGCCCAAGGTTCACCTGTCTGTCGATACAAGGCGATGCTCTCCTCCACCAGAGTCAAACCAAGTGCTGGTTCGCCAAGGTGATTGATGAGTTGTCCAGCCGAAAGCAGTGCCCGTGCCCGTAGGTGGGCAGGAGCCGCTTGGTAGTCGAGTGCCTCTATCAGCCACTGCCGCCCTTCTTGATAATAGCCGCGTAGCAGCCAAAACTCCTTCAATGCACCTGCCAACGCAATTGCCTGAGCCGGTTCATGTTGACGAAACCACTGGAACGCCGCTCGCAGATTGCCTAGATCAAGGTCCAAACGTTTCAACCACTCTACTTGCTCTTGGCCTTGCATCTTTGACGCAGCACGCTCAGCCAGTTTCAGAAAATAGTTGGCATGATGCGCAAAGAGTGTTTGTTCGCCATGCAACTGGATCTGCTCCAGGGCATAGGTACGCAAAGTCTCCAGCAAGTAGAACCGGTGGTTCGCATCGCTGCGTGTTTGGGAAGCGACGCTAGAGAGCAGACTCTTGTGGAGCAAGGCTTGTACTTCCATCACCTCGAAGCCAAAATCGCCAAGCGCCAACAGGTCAAAACCGCCGACAAAGACACCCAAGGTACGGAAGAGTAGCTGGGCATGGCTGGGGAGATTGATGTAGCTATGCTGAATTGCCAGACGCAAGGAGCGCTGATGTTCGGGCAAATCAACTGCGCCATCGCTAAGTAGCGCTAAGGGTTGTCTCTGTAAACTGTCCAGCAGTTGTTGCGGACTCAGCACTTCACAACGTGGTGCGCTCAACTCAATCGCCAAGGGCAGGCAGTCCAATTTTCGACAGATCGCTTCGAGAATGGATCGATTCTGCGCGGTGAGTAGGAACGTTTCCTCGGTTGCCTGTACACGCTGTACAAATAGTTCAACTGCCGGGTCTAACGCTAATGGTTGCACCTTGAAGCGCTGTTCGGCGCGCAGATGCAACCGCTCTCGGCTCGTAACGAGAATGCGCAGGCCGCCACATTGGGCCAGCAATTCCGCCACCAACGGCGCAGCAGCAGTAATCTGCTCAAAATTATCCAACACCAGCAACAGCTCTTTGCGGCGCAGATACTCGATCAGGCGGGCTTGCGGCGGTTTGCTTGAACCTTCGTGCAGATTGAGCGCGCTCACTAAGGTCATAGCCACCAGGTTGGGATCGCTGACAGCGGCCAGCGGCACAAAACAGGCACCATCCCGATAGAGCGACTGCATCTCACTGGTAACCGCCAAAGCCAAGCGCGTCTTCCCCACACCAGGCGGCCCGATCAAGGTCAGGAGTCGCTCGCTATGACCGTGTAGGCGATTGCAGAGTTGCTTTACCTCCTGCTCGCGTCCCAATAGCGGCATGGGAGGGATGGGCAGGGAGTGGCTTGTTTCCTCAATTTCCTCACGGATCACCAGTTGGCGTTCACGTTTGATGGTAAACGACGCTGGCGGCTTTTCACCACGCGCCAATGCTGCCAATTCTACCAATTGCGCCGCCAGTTTGGGCTCGTCCTGCAAACCGAGCGCAGGCAGGTAACTCTGAACAACCGCCTGTAGATCGGGCAAGCGGCGGTTCTGTTCCAGAGCAGAGATGAAAGAGAAGCTATAGCCCAGCGCTGCGGCCAGATCACTCTGTGACATGCCAGCACGTTTGCGGAGTTGCTTGAGAAAATCGCCGAAGCGTGTAGTTGATGAAAGAGTAGGAGAGGTAGCAGGCATGACAAACTTTGAAAGGATTACATTTTTTATGCACAGCACGGTAGATGTTGCACCTGTTGGGCTTATAGGTTGTCAGCCCAACACAGAAGGCACCAGTATACAACACAACGATTTTTCAACAAAACAAGATGAAAAGCGTCTATTTTGTGCAATTTTTGTACAAAAATTGCTTCTAGTTCACCCACCCCTCCGCTACTGTTTTGCCCATGAACAAGATCATTCGCTGTACCATCACACTCACACTAGTCGAGAGTTGGACAATGACTTGGCTGAGTGAGTTTGAATTGCATCCCATGATTTTCCTGCTCTACTCAGGAAAAGTTCCTAGACACTGTCTCCATCCGCCTCATGACAGCAGGACGCCAACAATGCAAAAATAGGCGCATCGCTCAAACATTTCAAGTCAAGGAGGCAAATATGAAGAACCGTTTCAAAATTCGTCTTGTACAAACAATACTGGCTGGCCTGATGACACTGAACAGTCTGTGGTTACCCGGCGCTGTGAATGCCCAGAGTGTGGATGGTACGGATCAACCCAAACAAGTGTATCTGCCATTGATTACAGGCGGTGGACAATCCAATCAAGGTGCGGAGGAAGCAGCGACCATTCCAGGCCAGTACATCGTCGTCTTTAAAGAGGAAGCGGTATCCGCCGCTGGTACAACAGCAACTGCATCCGAATTAGCAGCCAACCTCAGTGGCGAGTTGTTGCAAACCTACGATTCAGCATTGCAAGGTTTTGCGGTGAAGTTGCCAACTGAAACCATTCCCAATGCACTGGCTATGCTACAGAGTGACCCACGCGTCAGTTATGTAGAACCCGATCGGCTCGTGCGGCTCGACCCGCAAGAAACCACACAAGCGACAACGAGTAGCGAAGACGATTCATTGATGCAAGCGGCTGGTGTTGATGCGATTGAAGCGGTACAAACCAATCCACCCTGGGGACTGGATCGCATTGATCAGCGCACATTGCCTTTGAACCAACGATATAACTATCCAGCGAACGGGTCAGGCGTATGGGCTTATGTGATTGATTCCGGTATCCGGCTTTCACACAGCGAATTTCAAGGTCGGGCTGTGGATGGATTTGATGCCATTGATGGCACGTTGCCCGCCGCAGACTGCTTGGGGCACGGGACACATGTGGCAGGGACACTTGGTGGACAAACCTATGGTGTGGCGAAATCTGTGCGCCTAATTGCTGTGCGGGTCTTCGATTGTAATGGCAACGGTACTACTTCTGGTGCAATTGCGGGCGTAAACTGGGTCACTACACAACGCAACAACAATCGCACAATCCCAATGGTTGCCAATATGAGTCTAAGTAGCGTTGCATCGGCTGCGTTCGATACGGCAGTACAAGCCTCCATCAACGCGGGCGTTACCTATGTAGTTTCGGCTGGCAATGATAATCAAAACGCATGTAACCTTAGCCCAGCTCGCCTGCCAGCGGCGATTACAGTCGGCGCAACAGGCTCTGCAGATGCACGAGCCAGTTTCTCAAATTTCGGTAGTTGCGTAGATTTATTTGGCCCCGGTGTAGGAGTTTTGTCAGCAAACTATACAAGTGATAGCGCATCCATTTCTAAAGATGGCACATCCATGGCTACGCCGCATGTGGCTGGGGTTGCGGCGCTTTACTTGCAGAGCAATCCTGCTGCAACACCTGCTCAGGTAACTAATGCGATCCTGAATAATGCAACGATCAATGCTGTCACCAATCCCGGCACGGGCTCACCCAATCGTTTGCTTTACAATCCACCGGCTGAGAGCACCAAACAGAGTGGCTTTCAGATCATCGCTGTACATAGCAATAATTGTCTGGATGTAAATGGTGGCCTAAGCGGTACAGCGAATGGCGCAAATGTGCAGCAGTGGGCATGTCTTGGAGCCAGCCAAGCCAATCAACTCTGGCGGCTTGTCCCTGTTGGAAATGCATTTCAACTCGTAGCGGCGCACAGTGGCAAATGTCTTGACGTAACGGGTGGTACCACAGCCACTGCTAATGGCGCTAATGTCGAACAATGGGCATGTCTCGGTGCCAGCCAGACCAATCAACTCTGGCGGCTTGTCCCGGTTGGCAATGTATTTCAAATCGTAGCTGTACATAGTGGCAAATGTCTCGATGTAGCTGGAGGTACCAGCGCAACGAGTAACGGTGCCAACGTGGAACAATGGACTTGTTTAGGTGCTACTCAAACCAATCAACTCTGGCAAGTGGTCCCCGTAGGGCTTTTCCAACTGGTGGCGCAACACAGTGGCAAATGTCTGGATGTCACGGGCGGAACCGGCGCAATCAATAACGGTGCCAATGTAGAGCAGTGGAGCTGTTTAGGTGCCAATCAAAACAATCAACTCTGGCGCTTCGTCAAAGTGAGCAACAACCGATTCCAAGTGATTGCCAGTCAAAGTGAAAAATGCCTAGATGTGAATGGTGGTATCCCTTCGACAGCCGATGGGGCCAACGTGCAGCAATGGAGTTGTCTGGGTAGCGCCCAAACCAATCAAATCTGGCGGCTTGTACCCAATGGCGGTCGGTTCCAGTTGATTGCTAGCCACAGTGGCAAATGTCTAGACGTGAGCGGTGGTACCGGCGCTACAGCCGATGGCACCAATGTACAGCAATGGAGTTGCTTGGGCAGTAGCCAAAGCAATCAATTATGGGAAATTCGTAAACCCTAATCTCCTCAATCGCTTGCTCCAAGTGGCAGAAATAATTTACCACTTGGAGCAAAGCAACAAACTTTCCAATGCAGAGCCGATTCACCCTCTCTGAGACTTACCTTTCAACAGGAGACGATACTATGCAACAACCCACTTACAGTCTGTCTAAGCATCATCGAATGATCACCAGTGTGCTATTGATTTTCTTGTTTGTCCTCACAGCCTGCCACCCCATTCAACCGCCCACTGCAGAGATTACCCCTGGCCTTAGTGATACCAGTACCCCGCAAATCACCATCACAGCCAGCGATTACGCCTTTGACCTGCCCGCTGAACTGCCATCCGGTTTGATCTCACTTACCTTGAAGAACGAGGGTCAAGTCAATCACCACGGGATCGTGATGCGATTGAAGGATGGCATCACGCAGGATCAGTTAAAAAGCGTATTGCAAGCACCTCAAGGCGACTTTACCACTGTCAGCGACCTCAGCTTCTTTCTACCCGACACTGGCCCCGGCCTTAGCAACCAGGCTACGGTGGAACTTGCACAGGGGAATTGGGTGATCTTGTCGGTCTCGCTCGATTCGCCCGACCATGCACCCGACTGGGTACACGGTAGCCTTCAGCCCTTCACAGTGACTGAAAGCAGCAACAGCGCAGCCGCACCCCAGGCCGATCTGGTTCTCACCATTGGCAACGACGATGCAGACATGCCAGCCGAAGTCAGCGCGGGGCAACACACGATTCAGGTCGTCAATGGCAGCGACAAAGCCGATGGCTGGGCCTTCTTTATCCGGCTGGAAGGCGACACTAAAGTGGAAGATATCCTGCCCATGTTCGATGCCTTGTTCTCGGGCAAACAACCAGCAAAGATGGCCGAATTCACGCCAGTCGGTGGGCTGATGGGCTATAACTTGAGCAAGTCGTTCTATACCACAGTTGACTTTGCACCCGGCAACTACGCCGTGATTACCAGCATCAACGCCCAAGGTTTTCCCTACACTGGACTGGCGAAGACCTTTACCGTAAAAGGTGGAGCCAATGCCAGCGCTAGTGAGCAGGCGGCTTTCCCAGAAGGCATTTTTGCCACCAGTGTGCTCTCGACCGAGGTCAGCGATGAGTCGCTGCAGGGCAACGTGGGTGATTGGCAAGTTTCCTTTGCCCACAAAGATGCCACCAGCGGCGTCTTTAATCAGGCAATGGGTCCCTATATCACTAGTAAGGGTGACTTTAGCATTAGTGGCGACCAACTGCTGCTGCACGATCTTTCGCCCAACTGTCTGGACAATCCTGATGCCACCTATACCTGGAGTCTGGCCGGAGAAAACTTGACACTCACCGCCGTGGAAGATGCGTGTGCGGCCCGCAAATTGGTGTTGAATCACACCTTGCAGATGCAGGCCCATGTAGCCGACGCCACTGAAACCACAGTTGCCGTACCCGAAGGAGTCTTTATAGCGACCATCCAAACCAGCGACGTACCCACCACCACGTCCCTGCCTTTGGGCGATCTCTATCTCCACTTTCAAGGCAGTGGCGAACAGAACGGCCACTTGACCTATGTGATGGGCAACGATGCACCGATTCACGGAGACTATCAGGTTGCTGGCAATACGCTTGTGATCAGCGACGAAGATTGCAGCGCCAAATACAGCGATCCGGGCAAATACACCTGGACGCTAGAGGGCGATGTGCTGAAGTTGCAGAAGATCGTCGATCTCTGTGTCGGGCGCAACGACATGTTGTCGCTAGTGAGCTTCCAAACAACCACGGAAAATCTGCCACCCGCCTATGAACCGCAGGTGCTCACCTTTGACAACGGTCTACTGATGGATCGAGCGGTCGGGGTCACCGATTCTGGCGACATGTTGGATGGCTTTGCCGCAGAATCCTATGGCCCTGATGATTGGGGGCAGATGAACCGCACCTTTACCAACACCATCACCCTGAGTGGCGAACGCAGCCTAGTCTTTGTGATGGGCTGGTGTACCGACACGCCGGAACGGATGAAGGAAACGCTGCCCACGCAGCAACTGAAATTCAGCGTTGATGATAAGGAGATTCCGATGGCACAACTGCGTGTGCTGGAGAGCGGCAGCCCGAATCACATCTGTCATTCCTGGCAAGCGCGTTTCTCCAACTGGCCCCAGGGCGAAACCAACATTGCGATAGACATCAGCTATACCGCCGCCATCAGCGACGGCTTCGGCACGGACTATCAGCCGGGGACGCAGAAGTGGTTGTATGTGGTGAAGCGGTAAGTAGTGCGGAGCGACGTAACCGGCGTGATTCATGTGAATCATGCCGGTTACGTCGCTTGTTGAGTTCCCTAAGCGATTCCATAACAACCGGACAACGAACGACAGACTCACCATTGCAGGCACATCAAAACAACAGGGGAATTGTCATGTTACGACGTATCTCTCTATCTTGCCTATTTCTATTTACCGTAATAAGGCTGCTGAGCAGTGTAAAAGGCTTCGCCGCACCCCAATCTCAGGCGAATGTCATCAGCGATTGTAGCGCCAATGGAGTCACGACAGCCGTTGCGCGAGGTGGTGCCATTACCTTCGACTGTGGCGCAAATCCTGTCACGATCCCCTTGAATGAAATCACAATTGCCGCCGATCAGATTGTTACGATTGAGGGTGGCAATCTAGTTACACTAAGCGGTGGTGATACAAATCGGCTTTTTCAGATTGGGCCAGGGGGAAGTTTAGCGCTCAATAACATCACGATCAGCAATGGCAACAGCGGCAGCGAGGCAGGGGGCGCAATCCTGAATGAAGGGACACTGACGCTGGATCACACTACGGTGCGCGACAGTAAGGGCAGCGGCGGCGCAGCCATTCATACACAGGACGGCACAGTTGTCGTGCGCAACAGCCAATTGCTCAACAATCAGGCCACAGCGTCGGGCGGTGCTATGAGTAATCAAAATGGCACAGTCAGCATCTTTAATAGCCTGATCGAAGGAAACCGCGCTGTCAATTTTGCTGGCGTAGATAGTGTCGGTCAGTTGGTGATGCGCGCCAGCACCGTGCGCGGAAATTTGGCCGAGGGTGGGTATGGGGGTGGCATTGGCATTCAAGATGGCAACGCCCTGATTGAAGATAGTTTGATCGAAGAGAATCAAGCCGGATCGGGTGGCGGTGGCATTTATATCAGCCCCAATTATCAGGCCACCGTCACCATCCGGGGCAGCCGCATTTTGCACAACCAGGCCGATATCACCTTGGATGGGACACAAGGTGGCGGCATCTACAGCGGCAGTGCACTTACCCTCGACCAGGTAACGGTAGATAACAACCGTTCCTATCACTCTGCTGGAATCTATCAATATGGTAGCAACGGCAACCTCACCATCCGTAATTCAACCTTGAGCAACAACCAGGCCGTTCATGTAGCAGGCGGACTTTGGTTGAATGGCGCGCAAGGTCACACCTTGAGCAATGTAACCATCAGTGGCAACTCAGCCGGCGATTGGGGTGGCGGTATCTATGCATTGGACGTTCCTACAGCACTCAATTTTGCCACAATTTATGGCAACAGCGCACCGCTTGGAGCTAATCTCTACGTTGTCCGCACCACATTGACCATGACTGGCGTGCTTTTTGCAGTGCCTGCTAGCGGTGGAACCAATTGTGGCTCCGAGGGCAGCGCACAACCCATCCAATCCGCAGGTTACAATTTCGACAGCGATGGCAGTTGCGGCTTAAGCGGCTTAGGCGATCAGAGCAACGTCGATCCCAAGCTAGGTCCACTGGCCGATAACGGGGGTCCTACACTGACGCACTTGCCGCAGACAGGCAGCCCGGCGATTGATCGAGTGCCGATTGTGAAATGTCTGAACCTGGATCAACGCAATTATGCGCGCCCAGTTGGTGCCGGCTGTGATAGTGGTGCGGTTGAAACAGGTGCTGTTCCTGTGCCCAATCCGCAAGCAGCACGCCTTGCCCTAGGGGAATATCATAGTTGTGTAATTGGCGACGGTGGCGGTGTGAAATGTTGGGGGCATAACGAATCCGGCGAACTCGGCGATGGTACAACCAGCAAACATGCAAGCGCCGTGGCTGTCACAGGTTTAGCAGAAGGCGTCGTCGCATTAGCGGCAGGGAAGGAACATACTTGTGCCTTATTGCTCAGCGGCAGCGTGAAATGCTGGGGAGGCAACCACCAGGGACAGTTAGGCGACGGCTCTACCCAAAATCGTCTCATCCCGGTGGATGTTCAAGGTTTGGGGGGAAAAGTCGTTGGGATTACAACTGGTGGATATCATAGTTGCGCCTTACTTGCTACAGGTATCATCCAATGTTGGGGCTACAACAACTTTGGGCAACTGGGCAATGGCAAGAACACGAACAGTTCGCTCCCGCTGAATGTCAACATGCAAAACAATGGTGTATTGGTTGCGGCTGGGGCTTTTCACACCTGTGTCCTTTTAAACAACGGTAACGTGAAGTGTTGGGGCAATAATAACATGGGTGCTTTGGGCGACGGGACCACCATCAGTCGTGCCACTCCAACCGATGTACTTGGCATCAACAACAGTGCCATCAACCTGGCACTGGGTGAAAGCCATAGCTGTATTGCCTTGCACGACGGAGGCATTCGTTGCTGGGGATATAATGGCGTTGGACAACTTGGAGATGGGACATTAACCAATCGCCTTTCGCCTGTCAACGTCGCAGGACTTCAGGGCGGCGTAGCAAATGTCGCCGCAGGGCAATATCATACCTGTGCTGCGCTTGCGGATGGAAGTGCCAAATGCTGGGGCTACAATTCCGTTGGGCAACTAGGGGATGGGAGCAATCAATATCGCACCACGGCGGTTTCTGTCGCCAACCTGTCTACGAATGTCCTCGAAGTCGCAACGGGAGCTTCCCATAGCTGTGCCTTGCTTAGCAATAGCAAGGTGTTCTGTTGGGGAGACAATGTTTTTGGCGATTTGGGCGATACGACTGAGACCCCTCGGACAACGCCGGTGGAAGTCCGTGGTCTGCGTGTAGAAATACCGCCTACTGCCACCGCCACAGCAACCCCTACGCCAACCTTTACACCTATCCCGCCAACTCCGACAGCAACAGAAACCGCCACGCCAGAACCTTTAGGCGATCTATTTCACCCAACTCAGCCCGATGGGGCGGCAACTGCCACGTTACAACTGGCGACAACCACTGGGTATGCCACACAAGAAGTCGGCATCAGCGGGCAAGGCCCTGCCGGGAGCAATGCAGTCACTGTACAGTGGGTGATTGCGGGGACAATGCTTTTTGCTGGCAACTTTACACTGGATGCGGAGGGCGTCTATGCAGGCTCGATTGTTGTGCCCGATAGTGACTTTACAGGAGGAGTCCAACTTTGTGTCGCCCCGCTAGATGCTCCAAATCCAGCTTTTACATGCGCCAACTTTACAATGGTTGCTGCGCCAGATGGTGCCATCGAAGGGGTGCTACCACCTGCACTGCTGCCAGCCGTGCAAATGGCAAGCGATGTAGACGGCCCCCACACAGTCACCACAATGAAGCTACTCAACCAGGCAGGGACAGTGATTGCGGTAGCGCCCGTCAACGTGAATGGCGCATTCACCTTCAAGAATGTTCCGGTTGGCAACTACAATCTGGTGGCGACTGGCGATATCAATGCGCCTTTACAGCCATTGCCACTCAATGTGGTGGCCGGTAGAACAGTGAAACCAGAATGGCCAACTCTGATTATGATCAAACACGATCCGGTGGATGGGCTCGAATGCAACAACAACGTTGCTTCAGCCGCCTTTGTGCAGGCAAAGTATGCCTACTCCGTTGCGCCAGTGCAGACAACTGTAGCTGCGCAGATGGATAGCCCTGCAACTGGCGAATTGCCGATCCTTCTCCATAATGAGTTGCTGGCGTACACCCAACAGAAGTTACAATTTGCACAAACCTTTGGCATCTACCTGAGCGGAATTCCCGTGCTCAACGAGTTTAGGTCCGAGGCACAGATCATTCATTCCATCCCGCCCCAATTGGCCACATTGGTTGGCATGAATTACCGCATTGTCGTCAATGGGCAAGTGGTTGTGAGCCAGACCCTCGCAACAGCTCCCTATCTCTTTAGGTTTGACATGGGGCAATTGCCTGCCGGCAAACATATGCTCTATGTTGCGCCTATGGTCAAAGAGCCATTTAAGAATCCAGTTCGACAATGCCCCTATCAAAAGGAGATTCTTGTTGCCGACAGCCCGGTCAATCTGCAGCAAGGCGTAGGTGCAGCGAATGCCGCCGGCGCGGAGCCTGCCGATGTGGGTGTCGGCTTCGATCCAGCCTCAGGCACTTACTTTTTTGACCTTACCTTGAAGCCAGCCGCTCTTGGCTTACCGGTTTCGGTCCCCAAACAACCTACCAATCTTCCCTATCTTGGCAACATCCAAAACACAGCTAGCGCAAGCGTTACCATTCAAGGGCATGCTTCGCTCAGTGGAGCCTGTCGAATTGAACAGGCAGCTCTGGACGGCAGCTTGTTCCTGGCTGGCGAATATGCCTGTAGCCCCCATTATGATCTGACAGGCGGCAATCAAAGCTGTGTGATCGACCCCTTGAATCCAAAAAAGCTCGAGTTCACCCAATTCAACAAACTCGTTTGCAGCAAATTTATCAATCCAGCGCCACGCTTTGATAATGATCTCTTCAACTTTCTCGACATCATCCGTGTCCGCTTAAAGGTTGGCTTCCACCTCGATGCCTCACTCTCCGTTACCAGTCAATTACGCCCCTTTGACCCGCGACTCTATGGCAACCTGATGGGGAAAGGCGAACCGGAAGTGTATGGCTCAGTGAGACTCAGCTTCTTGCGAGTCTTTAACGCCGGAGCACAGTTGACGGCCAATGGCACCGCCTTTATCCAACCAACCCTCGACCTGACAAAAGCAGGGCTGGATGCCCACTATAGCGGTTGTGCCGCTGCACAACTTCTCCTTGGGTTGTGGGTGGAAGGGATTGATTCTGAATCCTTCAAATTGACCGACTTTTCAGAATGCTTCAATCATAACGAGCAATCCCTCACTGTGACCAAAGCCGAAGAAGGTGCCGTCGATCCAGGGCCGCGAGTATGGGCAGCCCCTGCCCTTGCCAGTGCACCAGACGGAACTATGCTCAGTGTCTATGTCGAAGATACTGCACCCACTGCGCCGCTCGCAGCGCCTGCCGTCTTTGCCCGTTTCTGGAATCCAGCTACGCAAAGTTGGGGCGAGCCGACCGCACTTTCTGCCAGTGACAAACTCGTCAACAACCCTGTCGCTGCCTTCTATGGTCATGATGGCACCCATGCCCTTGTCGCCTGGTCGCAGGTAGACATGAGCGCGGCTGAGCGCGAGTCGGCTGGGAACAATCTCAATATGCTGGCTGCACATCAAGAAATTTATTATGCTTTCTGGAATGGCGAAGAATGGAGTTCGGCAACCCGATTGACAAGCGATTTGTTGGCAGATGGTATGGCAGCCCTGGCCGGTGACGAAAGTGGTGCCACGTTGGCCTGGACGCGCGACCTCGATGGTGACATGCTGACAACCCTGGATTCAGTGATTGCGGTCAGCGACTGGAATGTCGATGCCCATACTTTCGATTCGCCAACTCTGCTCAGTGCCAGCGATGGAGGCGTAACAATCTCATCGACAGACAACCGAGCAGATCACACCCTGCTCGCAACGGGTATGAACTTCGATGTCAGCCTGGATCGTAAGTATGATGCATTGCTTGACCGCTCCAACACAGTGCTGGCCTTTACCCTGGATCGAGATGGAGACGTAAACACAGGTGGGGATCGCAGGATTCAACTCTTCCGCCGAAACTTTGATGCGGTAAAACTAGATCCACAACCCTTGCCACCCAAAACATGGTCGCTGCTCGATCCGCAACCGTTGCCGCCACGAGTTGAGTCGCCCAGTGTAGCACTGGATCCTACAAATCTCAACAACCTGAAACTTGCTTTTCTACAGCGCGATGCAACCGATAATCAGGAAGGGGTAGCAATGCTTGGCGGAGAGGCAACGCTGTGGAGTGCAAGTGTACAGTTATCCGCCAATGGTTGGGAGATCCAGGCAGCGCCCTTGTTGGATGGAATCGAGCCAGTGCGAGCAGAAGAACCGACCATTCTTACAGACAATAGTGGGCAATCGCTGATTGCTTTTCGCCGCTTTGGTGCAGCAGGGACGCCAGCCGCTTTAGGGCAAATTGCAGTGGCAAACGCGATTATTATCAATGGTGGGCGCACCCAGTACGGTGACCCGATCTACCTGACAAACACACCTGCTGCACAACAATGGATGCCCGCCGTAACCCTGAATCCGCTCAATCACAACCTACAATTTGCCAGCGTGCAGCGCGCTGTCAGTCCAAGCCATGCCCAAACCCAAGTTTCAGAGAATACAGTTACGATGGCCGCTACACAAAGCAGCATATTGAGTGCAGGAAGTGACCCGATCATTAATTTTGTAATGAGTGAAAAGGGCGATCCAGCGCTGAATCCCAAACTAGTACTGGGGCAAATCCATGCGGCAGTTGGAAAAACTGTTTCTGTAACCGCACAGGGACGCAACTTGGGACGCAAAACCATCTCGATCAAGGTCCGCTTCTATCAAGGTACATCCAGCAATGGCCCGATGGCAGGGGAAGTGCTTGTGGGTAACGTAGCGGGGGGCGAACCATTTTCAGCCACACTCAAGTTCGTGGTAGGACAGGGTACTCAACCGATCTTTGCCCACGTCATCGGCGATGAGAACGCTGCTTTGGCGAATGACGATGCCACTGGCAATTTGGCAGCGATTCCTGCGCCATCGCTCACCGTGAATGCCAACAGTACACCTACAGATGGGCTGTTTGTTTCACTGCAACTGCCAGCCGGCGAAGCCTTGGCTGGTTTTCGACTGTTACGTGGCCCATCGCCCAACGGTCCTTTCCAGCTCATCGCAGAAACCACAAACTCACTTTATCTCGACCGAGGGCTGAGTGCAGGTGCAACCTATTGTTACACCGCACAAGTCTATGATCGAGCTGGAATGTTGTCGCCACAGTCGCCCTCGGAATGTTTGACCGTAGCCGATTATCGGATTTTCTTGCCACTCGTCAATCGGTAAACTCAACCTGGAAGTATCACAACAACGACACACAGTAGACGTCGTTGTTGTGATACCTGGGTAATCATCAAAATTCAAAATTTTTGCCACCGTGGGAAACGGCAAATAAATCACCCTATGAACTCGAAATCTCTATCACACGCTATGCAAACATCCCCCATTGAACAATATCGATCGCCAATAATGTCAACCTCGACAAAATGGTGGAAGCTTGGTTATCTGGCATTATTGGCGAGTGGGACATTGTTGCTTTTGCTACTCATCACGCATCAGGGACAAGCGCAACGCGTTGCAAAGACTGAGCTAGTGCCAGAAATTTTGGGAGGAGTTAGCGGCTACGTATACGATAATGCTGGTGCCCCGATCTCCGGTGCAGAGGTAACGCTATTGCTTAAGAGTAGAATAGAGAACGAACAATATGCTATCACAACCACGAATAGCACTGGTGCTTATCAATTTGTCGGCATTCCAACTGGAGTTTACTTGGCGCGCTTTGATGTACCCACTCAATGCTACCCAACCCACTGGTATCAAAATGGTAAAAGTGCAGAAGAATCGGATGAGTTGCTTGTGAATGCCAATTTTCTCACGGATGTAACTGTCACCATGACCCGTGGGTCTTGCATTGCCGGCACGGTTTTCCTGGAGGATGAGATTCCTGCGCATGACGGTACGGTTACTGTATACGGGCAAAATAACGACTCTTGGGATGCAGTTGATGATGTCTCCATTGCTCCGACCGGCAAATATCACACACATGAACTAGCTTTGGGAGAGTATCGAATTTGTGCAAGTGTGGATCATCCAAAAACGCATGGCTGCTATGGCGGAAACTCTGTTTGGAATGCGCTGACCGTCACACGATCCTCCGCAACCACCTTGACAGGAATCGATTTTCCAGTGAACATCGAATCCTATGATCGTCTGATCACGGGTGTTGTGAGTCATCTTGGCGAGCCACTACCTAACATCGAAATTTCATTGGATCCAGACGGCGATGAGATACTCCACCAGTTTACGGGCAACGATGGTCAATTTAGCTTTGCTGGGCTGCCACCAGGTCAATACACTTTGGGTGCTAGGGATCCACAAGGAATCTATGCACCCATCTACTTAGGCTTTATGAGTCCGGACGCATTGGATATATTTGAGGCAGACCCGATTGATCTCACTGAATTACCGAGGATTACCGATATTTCATGGGAATTGAACGAAGCAGGATCGTTGCATGGGAAGGTACCCTATCTGCATGAGGATACAGAATTTAGATTAGATTTTGCATATCTCTATTGGCAGGTCAAGGATCCAGATATGGGACTCTATTGGCGTTGGACGGGACTAATCCAAAGTGTAGACGAACAGGGCAATTTTGCGTTTGATGGTTTGCCAATTGGTATCTATCGCTTAGGTTTCTCTCAATTGTGTTTCCCCACACGAGACTCCTGCGTAGATACCTATTATGGTGGGGTGAACTCTTTCTCAAAGGCGAAAGACATCATAGTCGAGGCAGGAAAAATCACAAACATCGATGCTCAAGCTTTTCTTCATCGTCAATATTTGCCGATTGTTAGTCGATAGACTTTTGTATTTGTTCAGCCCCTTCGTAAGTATCTTCCGGGAAGAGCATATTACTATAGTTTGTCTTGCTCAAGAGCCTTCCCGGAAGCGGATCGCCTGAATGTTCAAGGTACTATCAGTGGCTTGTTGTACTTTTCACATCGCAGCAAGGATTCCTATGCCGTGATCAGCGCAGTCCACAGCTTGCTAAAGCTGGGTTATCACGATGAGGTACTCAACACGCGGCTTGTCCGGCAATATTACCGGGGCGATGGACTGATGCAAAGTGTTGCGTTGCAAGCAATGGGATGGGTCGCGCAACTTCCGCCTGAGATGGCTAGACTCTTGCGCGCTGTCTTATAGTATCCATGAAGGGATGGAGTAGAAAAAATGGAAAATCAATCATGCTGCGGCGAACCCGTAGTGACGCAACCGATGCTGGATGGTGTCATTCGCTATCTGAATACCGATCTTGATCTACGGTCGGCGGAAGATCTGACAACGCTCGCTGCTGTCTTACGATCCTGTGGGATGTGGCAAAACCATCTGATCCAAGAGGAAGATGGAAACTGGTTTGCGATCTTCGAAACAGGGGAATGCGCTGCTGATCCCAACCAAACTATCACCCGACTACTGGACGTGGTTGAATCGCTGGCACCGGAATACCAAACAATTTGGTCGCGCTGTACCAAGAAAGAGTTCAATATCGGCTACCAGTGTGGCACAACACCGCAGAGTTTCACACAAGGGGTGCGCAGCGAAGTGATAGCGCGCATAGCTGCTTGGGGCGCTTCTTTCTGCGTAACCCTCTATCCAGATTACGCTCAGCGCACTAAACCTGTGTCTGAGTCAAATATCATCTCATAAACTGTCGCGCGAACTTGTTGCCCTTATCTACCAATTCGTCCAGCTACCCATAAGGCATGGACTACCAAGAAGTCATTCACTACTTTATCAGGAAGCGCTAGCCACAAAGGAAGCAATCAATGGCAACCTATCTTCTCATTCATGGTGGTTTTTCTGGCGGCTGGGTCTGGCGCGAAGTCGCCAATCGGCTACGATCGGTGGGTCACGAAGTCTTTACACCGACGTTGACCGGCTTGGGGGAACGTGCGCATCTAGCCACACCAGGGGTCAACCTCGAAACCCATATCCAGGACGTGGTTGGAGTGTTGGAATGCGAGGATTTGTGGAATGTGATTCTTCTCGGCCACAGTTCGGGGGTGATGGTGATGGCGGGGGTAGCAGAACGTGTGCCCGAACGGTTGGGGCGGTTAGTTTATCTTGACACCGCTATCCCCAAAGATGGACTATCCTGGCTTGACCTATTGGGTCCCGCCATGACACGCAAACTATGGGATCTGGCCGAGCAGGAAGGTGATGGCTGGCGAATTCCACTCGTGCCTGGGCCGCCCCGGTATCAACCCCACCCGCTGAAGACAGTGACCGATCGGCTGGCCATCAACAATCCCCAAGCGGCCAAAATCCCACGCGCTTATATTCATTGCATAGCCAAAGATCCGAATAGTCCAGTCGCCTTAGCTTGGCCCGCCATCGACCAATCTGCCGCCGAAGCACAGAGCCAAGGCTGGTGGTTTCGCACTCTCCCCACCGATCACAGCCCGCACCGTAGCATGCCCGATGAATTGACAGCCTTGCTGTTGGAACTGGCATAAGGTTCGTCCACTCCGATCAGTCATAGGCCATTCTTCCCGCCTTGTTTGGGAAAGCGCCCCATGACAACGGGATAGCCACCGTGATACACTAACTCTAGACCTGTACGTCATCTTCAAAAGGAGCAGAGCCGATGAAGCGTTTATCTCGTTCGACGGCACTCAAGATTGCTGCTGTCTATAATTTTTTGACCGGTATTCTCGGCTTTTTCACCAGCATCCCATTTCTGGCGCAAGGCGCAGAAGCGCTCAATCGCTCTGGTGACACAGCACCGTTCTCTATCTTTTTTGTGAGTCTCATGCTGGCACCGCTCCAAATCATGGGGGCCTATGGGGCCTGGCGCAATCAACGGTGGGGCATCGTTTTGTTGATAGTAGCGAGTGTTGTTGATCTGTTTGGCGCGGCCCCGGGACTTCTTGTTGCACCAACGGCAGCTCTACGCTTGCTGGCTGCTTCCGGCATTCTACTCGACACGTTAGTGATCGTGTTGTGTCTATGGCGGGATCGTACGCCAAGCGCACAAACGTAACTGGTAGCCCCCCAGTAAGGGGGAAACTATGCAAGGAGAATCCTTCCGATGAACCGTTTATCCCGCGCGAAGGCGCTAAAAGTAGCGGCAAGCCTCTCTTTCCTGATCAGTCTCTACGGCGTTATGGTCAATATTCCGCTTCTAGCCCAAGGCAGTGGGGCGATTGAAGCCCAGCGCACGCCTTATTCTGTCATCGTAATCCTGTTCGGGCTATCAGTCATGGGACTTTTGGCGGTCTATGGCGTATGGCACGGTCATCGTTGGGCGCTCCTGTTGACCATTCTGGTTGCCCTGTTGAATGTGCTCGCGGCCATGCCGGGGATCTTCTTTGCTCCAATCTGGTATTGGCAATTGTCTTCAGCGACGATTACACTCTTTGGCCTTGCTGTCATCATTTTGTGTCTGTGGCGCGAACGTAAACCGACGCTGATATAGTCGAGCATTAGGAGAAATGACACGATGAATCGCTTAGCGCGTTCTACCGCCCTCAAAATCGCCGCTGTACTTTCGTTTGTGCTGGGGCTTGGTGCCATCTATCTTTTCCTGCCCTCTTTGTCCCGCGGCGCCATTGCGCTCTACGGCCAGCCCGATATCCCACCTTATCCTGTCGTCGTGATCGCCTTGGCTTTGGCGTTGGTGCGCATCATTGCTGCCTACGGCGCGTGGCAAAGTCAACGCTGGGGAATTGTGTTTACCATCCTGGCGAATGGATTCGATAGTGTGACGGCTGTGCCGGGGGTTCTCTATGCGAGAACGCCAGCTTTGTGGCTAACGGCAATCTCTACCGTTATTTTGTCAATGATTGTCATTGTTCTCTGCTTGTGGCGCGAACGCAAACTGGCTACAACCTAAACCGCGTTTGCTTTGAGCATGGCAGTTTATGAGGTTCAAAATGACCAGTCTCAAACAACGCGACCTTGAAACAAGGCAAAAAGGAAGGCGTTCATGCATCGCTTACCCCGCTCGACAGCGCTGAAAATTGCCGCAATTCTTTCTTTTGTCGTTGGGGTTTATGGCTTCGTGCTCTTCATGCCCCTGATGGCGCGCGGTGATGCAGCGCTCCGGCAAGCTGAAGGGTGGTTACCCTATTATGTGGTAATATTGGTCTTTGTCCAATCCACTATTCGTATGTCCACCGCCTATCTGGTCTGGCACGGCTGGCGCGCTGGCATCCTTTGGACACTCTTTGCCGATCTATTGGATATTGCCGATGCTGTACCCGGCATGCTGTTTGCGCCGACTTTTTCATTGCGGCTCGGCTCGATCCTAACAACGCTTTGTAGTATCGTCGTGATCATTCTTTGTTTATGGCGGCAACGCCTGCCGAGCCAGGAGACCTTCAAGCGATTCTGATGTCTAGACATTTTGCCGTTGATACCGATACTCTTTTGAAACGGGGTCTGCTCTTCACCTTGACCACGGCTTACGTATTCGTCGTCTTTACCATTGTCGATGCGGTGGTGATCATGCCCTTTGCTGAAGCGCGCACGGCGTTATTGAACGTACCGGTGTGGGTGCAGCCGCTGATGGGTCACTTCGATTTGCTCAATGCGTTGCTTAGCATTCTTTTTGGTCCCGCCATCGGCATTACACTGGTCGCCGCTGTGCTGGTGCTTCTAACGACGCCGCGCGTCTATCGATGGCTGCGCATTGGGATTAATGACCTGATCGACGCGCAACACGACGATGCCTTTAGCTTACTGGCCAATGTGCGTCCCCATTTAGAAACCATGAGTGCACCACAAACCCTGCTGCCGACCATTGCGGCGTCGATTGCCCAAACGCTCAAGTTACCCTATGTTGCGATTGCAGCACAGGAAGGCGATACGCCTTTGGAAGCAGTTTTTGGCGTTGCCCCGCGCGGAACGAGCATTGAACAGTTGCCCTTGCATTATCTGGGCACCCCGATTGGCGAACTCGCCGTGACTGCACGACGGGCGGATGAGCCACTTTCCCAATCTGATCTCAAAGTTCTCAGCGATCTGGCGCGCCAGGTGGGCATCGCCCTCTACGCAGCTCAACTGACCGCTGATCTGCAACGTTCGCGCACTCGATTGGTCACCGCCCGCGAGGAAGAGCGCCGCCGTATCCGTCGCGACCTACACGATGGGCTGGGGCCGACGCTCGCCAACTTTGCTATGCGGTTGGAGCAAGCCCGCGAAAGCCTGCCTTCCGATGCAGCAGAAAGTGATGCCCTGTTGTCATCCTTGACTGGGGAAGCACAACAGGCGATCCTCGATATTCGCCGCCTGGTTTATGAATTGCGCCCGCCCGATCTCGATGAATATGGGCTGGTTTCGGCACTACGGGAATACTTGCACAAACGGAAGCCCAGAGGTACGACCCTAACCCTGCACGCCCCCGATACGCTGCCCAGTTTGCCTGCTGCGGTCGAAGTGGCAGCCTATCGCATTGTGCAGGAGGCAGTCAACAACGCTGTCAAACACGCCCAGGCCAGTGTGATCACGGTGACATTGACGCTGCATGGCGAAGCAGAAAAACCGCTTTCCGTGCAAGTGGAAATCTGTGATAATGGAGTTGGCCTGGCGCAGGATCACCCGGTCGGCATCGGTCTACACTCAATGCGCGAACGGGCCGAAGAATTAGGAGGACACTGGGCGATCACAAACCTTGCCGAAGGCGGCGCACGAGTCATAGCGCAGTTGCCAGTTCAGTGAGCGACTGCATAGGCTGTCCATACGTTATCCGTGTACCACTAAAAAACTCTGAATTTATGTATATATGTAGTGGTCAATGACTTACTGAAAAGAAGAATCTCGCAAAGACGCACCCAATGGGTACCCAGAACGCAAAGTTTTTCTTTTTCTTTGTGGACTTTGTGCCTTTGCGTGAGATTTTCTTTTCACGATGTAGTTGACCCATACAATATAGGTGAATTCGATCACAGTATAGGGGAAGAAGTCCTTATGAACGATCGGTTCCGCATCCTAGTGGTCGATGATCACAAAGCTTTTCTCGATGGCTTGCGCGCCATGCTCAATTCGGCGCCCGATCTGGAAATTGTGGGTGAGGCGAATAGCGGCACCCAAGCCGTGGAGATGGCCTTGTCGTTGCAACCCGACATCATTCTCATGGACATTCAGATGCCGGGCATGAACGGAGTCGATGCCACGCGGCGCATCATCTATAGTAGTCCACACATTGGCGTGATCATGCTGACCATGTTTGAGGATGATGATTCAGTTTTTAGCGCCATGCGGGCAGGAGCGCGCGGTTATCTGCTCAAAGGAGCGCTCAAAGCCGAGGTTTTACACGCCGTGCGCGGCGTGGCTGCCGGGGAAGCAATCTTTGGCTCTGGGCTGGCGCGGCGCATGATCAAATTCTTTGCCGAACGCAAACCTGCTTCCCCCGCCGACGCCTTCCCCGAACTGACCGAACGCGAGGTCGAGATTCTGCAACTGCTTTCCCACCACCTCACCAACCAAGAGATCGCCGACCGCCTTTCGATCAGTCTCAAAACGGCGCGCAATCATGTGTCGAATATCCTAAACAAACTACAAGTGGCCGATCGGGCGGCGGCGATCGTACGGGCACGCGAGGCAGGGCTACAGTAAAGGGAACCATAGCGAGGAACAAATTCAGATTCAGCATTACGAAGAATTTGGAGGGAATCGAAACATGACAGACACTCCTCTCGTTTGGCACTACGGTTTGATGGCAGAACGCTGGGCCGAATTTATCAACGAAGCCCGTGAAATCCCCTATTTCCTCAGCAAAATCGAGCAATATGGGCAACCTGTGCTTGATTTAGCCTGTGGCGTTGGACGTGTCCTCTTACCCTTGTTAGGCGCAGGCATCGACATCGATGGCTGTGACTTCTCGGAAGATATGCTGAAATTCTGCCTTCAAAAGGCAAACCAAGCTGGTTTTAACCCAAACCTTTACCAATCCTCTATGCACCTTCTCGATCTTCCGCGTCAATACAAACTCATCTATATTTGTGATTCGTTTGGGCTGAGCGGGAGCCGAAAGAATGATCTCGAAACGCTCAAACGTTGCCACGCCCATTTGGCAGAGGGCGGCGCACTGGTCGTCAACACTCAAGCAGAATATGCTGACCCGGATGGATGGAGCCTCTGGCTGAGTGAAAAGCGTAAGTCGCTGCCGGAGCCCTGGCCCGAAAAAGGCCAAGGTCGCATTGCGTCCGATGGAAGTGAACACTTCGGTCAGTTCCGTCTTGTTGCCTTTGATCCGCTGGAGCAGAGTTATATCCGTGAAGTGCGCCTGGAAAAGTGGGTGGCAGGCAAACTCGCGAAAGCTGAGGAATATACATTGCGGGGTAATGTATACTTCAAAAACGAGTTGCTGCTTATGTTGCAAGTCGCCGGTTTTCACAATATCACTGTCTGCGGTGATTACACAGAAGAGATGGCAACGGCCGACCATAACGACCTAATCTTCACTGCTATTAAATAAAGATCAACTTTCGCTGCGACACTGTACTGCTACCTCGTATGTCCGGCCTAATACCAACACGACTTGGTTACGATCACTTTTGACTGGTCTAACGTCACCTCGACTCAAGTCAGGATCACTTTTGTCAAGTCAAAAGTCAACGCAACTGGTTAAGTACAACCAAGAAAATAAGTAGAGAAAGACAAACTGAACGAACGACTTCCGGGTAGGCTCTACCGATCAACTTTCTTTGTAGACAGACCCTTCCCGGAAGTGGCTGGCTATCTTTCTCGGTTGTATTTAATGCCCTATATTCTCCGGAAATATCGTTAATATCTATGCGCTATTACAACTTGGCAAAATGATCGGGTCGCAATCCCTGTCAATGCTCTATTTTGCCAATCAACAGTTCTTGCCATTCGCAGGAAAATGACAAGAAGATCGCACGATGAACCTACAATCTCGATCTTACACCACGCAAACAAACCGCGCGGATCGAAATCTCTTGCCAATTATGCCAACTTCGACGAAATGGTGGAGGATAGGTTATCTGGCATTATTGACGAGTGGAACATTGTTGCTTTTGCGCCTAGTTCTCATTGGGTACAAGCGCAAGGCACGGCAAAGAGCAATCTAGTGCCGGAAATCTTAGGCGGGATTAGCGGCTATGTATATGGCGCGATGTTGAGATTCTACAATTGCTCACCCATCATCTCACCAACCAAGCGATCGCCTTTCAATTGGTTTGAAAACTGTACGCAATTATGTCTCAAACATCAGCAAGAGGAGGTTGGCAGACTCCTTGTTTTACGCCACATTTTGGACTATCATTCTGGCATGGGCTTGAAACGACTGGACTGTACACTTTTAGGTACGCCTGAAGCAGTTTGGGACGGTCAGCCTGTGCCAATCGCCCGTCGGCAACCGCGCGCCTTGCTCTATCGGCTTGCTACTGAGCTACGTCCTGTCGCTCGCTCACAACTTTGTTACCTCTTTTGGCCGGATGTTCCCGATACCACCGCCCGTCGCAACCTAACGCGCCTGCTGGTGCTGTTGCGTGGCGCACTACCCCAACCAGAGTTGCTCCAGACCGAAGACGAGAGCGTTAGCCTGGCTCGTTCCCATGTTTGGTCTGATACAGTCGAATTTGCCCGGCTACTGGCGACGACTGCGCCCACCGATCGGACGGAGGCACTTCAACAAGCGGTTGCTCTCTACCACACCCCCTTTTTAGATGGCTTTACCCTGCCCGATTGCCCAGAGTTCGAGGCGTGGATCGAGAGTGAACGTCGTACTTGGGAACGGCGTCTGTTCGATGCCCTGGCCACGTTGATTGAAGCGCACACCGCTGCCCGTGACTACGCTGCCGCGATCAGCGTAGCCCACCGCTATCTCCAGGCCGATGACCTGGCTGAGGATGTTCATCGCCGCCTGATCGCCCTTTATGCAGCCACCGGGGATCGCGCCGCGGCGTTGCGCCAATTTGAACAGTGTACGGTGGTCCTGGAGCGCGAGTTAAACGTTTCACCGCTGCCGGAAACGCGCGCTGTCTTCGAGGCGGTGCGTGATGGCACATTGCTCTTGCCGACTCATCCAATCACTGACACCCCGACAACGGTTGTCGCCGCTACGTCTATGCACGACGAGCCAGTGCAGCCCGACGATGGCCTGCCAGCACCGACCAATCCACTGATCGGGCGCACGCACGAACTGAGCGAAGTGATAGCGTTGCTGCGGACAGGCGATGTGCGATTGCTGACGCTAAGTGGCCCAGGCGGATCGGGGAAAACACGGCTTGCGCTTGCGGTCGCTCATGCCGTAGCCGCTGACTTTGCCGACGGCGCTGTCTTTGTGCCGTTGGCACCTCTGCGTGCGGCCAGCTATGTCCTGCCAGCGATCATGAATGCCCTACGCCTGCCCGACCAAGGCGATCAGTCGCCACTCGTTCGTCTGCAAGCGGTGCTGCGTACCCGTGACTTATTGCTAGTGCTGGATAATTTTGAACATGTGTCGGATGCGGCTGTCGAGATCGCCGCGCTGTTGATGGCGGCACCAAAGCTGACCATCCTCGCCACCAGCCGCGCCCTCTTGCACATTGCTGGCGAGCATAGCTATCCCGTCCCACCTCTAGCACTGGCCGATCCGGCACAACTCCCCACGCTCGATGCGCTGGCGCAGGTGGCAGCGATTGCTCTGTTCCTGGCCCGCGTGCGGGCGCGCTTGCCCACGTTCCGCCTTACCGAAGCGAATGCACACTATGTGGCAGCGATTTGCGCCCGGTTGGATGGGTTGCCGCTGGCGATCGAACTGGCAGCGGCGCGGGCGGCGTTGCTCTCCCCCCGTATGTTGCTGGCGCGGCTAGACCGGCGGCTGGCGCTCTTAACCGATGGCCCGCGCGACCTGCCAGAGCGCCAGCGCACGCTGCGCACAACGATTGATTGGAGTTATCACCTGCTGGATCTGGGTGAGCAACTCTTGTTTGGCCGGCTAGCGGTCTTTGCCGGCAGTTGGGGATTGGCCCTGGCGGAAGCGGTGGTTGGCGCAGTCGGTTCGCTCTCCGTCAGCACGCTGGATGGGTTGCAGGCATTGCTCGATAAGCACTTGATCCAGCGGGTAGAGGGCAGTGATGGCGAAGCCCGCTTTGCCATGTTGGAGACCCTGCGCGAATATGCGCTGGAGCGGTTGGCCGAGCGCGGAGAAGCGCAGGCCGCGCAACAGGCTCATGCCCAATCCTATCTGGCCTTGGCGGAAGCGGCCGCGCCCGCCTTACATGGTCCCGAGCAGATCCGGTGGTTCGACCGGCTGGATGAGGAACACGCCAATCTGCGTGTGGCGTTGACCTGGCTGTTGACTACAGGTGACAGCGCCGGAGCATTACGCCTGGGCGGGGCGCTCTACTGGTTCTGGCATATACGCGGCCATTTCGCGGAGGGGCGCACTTGGCTGGAGCGCGCCCTCGCCGCTGTGCCGTCATCCACAGACGCAGTTCCGCTGATGTTGGTGGCGCACGCCCACTTTGCCGTGGGCCAACTCGCCGTGGATCAGCAAGATGCAGTCGTGGCGCAGCGCCATTGCGAGACGAGTGTGACCTTGTGGCAGCAGTTGGAGGCTGATCCGCAATACCGTCATCGAGTGCAGGGGCCGCTGATTTTGGCGATGGGCCGCGTGTTGCAGGCGCGTGGACAACAGGATGACCATTCCCTGTCAGCGGCGTTCGACGCTGAGATCCGCGCACGCATCACTGCCTTGGCGGATCCCTGGTTTGTGGCGTGGGCAGCCTTCAATCATGGTGCTGCGCGGCTGGAGCATTGGGGCGATATTGCCTTTGCCCAAACGCAGTTGCACAAGGCGCAGCAGCTCTTTAGCGAGCTAGGCGATGTCTATCACTTGACCTATCTCTTCACGTTTCTGGGGCTGCTTACGATGCTGCAAGACAAGGCAGCGGAAGCAGGCAGTTGGTACGAAAAGGCGCTTACCACCGCCCGCAAGTTGAAAGAGCGTTCACTCGAAGCGTTTTCGCTCGACAAACTCGGAGATTTGGCGCGCCTGGCGGGTGACGATCTGACGGCGGCAGAATACTACACAGCCGGCCTGCGCATCTACCGCGACCTGGACAACCGCTTGGACATCGCTCGTCTACTGCATAACTTTGCTTATGTTGCGCTGCACGCTGGCGACATGGCGTTGGCGCGCACGCGCTTCAGCGAAAGCCTGCAAACCTATCGCGCCGTCGGTCAACTGCGCGGGCAGGCCGAGGCGCTTGCCGGGTTGGCTGCCGTTGCAACCCAAGCGCGCGTGCCATCCACTACCCTGCTGGCCGTACGCTGGTGGGGGGCAATCGCCACCTTCTATACCGCTGAAGGAACACCCATCTGGCCGGCCAATCGCATGGAAATCAGCCGCTATCAAGCACTCGCCCGCACCACCATCGGCGATCTCACCTTTGAAGCCGCCTATGCCGAAGGCAAGAACCTCGACTTTGTCTCGATCATCGCCCAGATCATTGCCTAAATTCTTACCGATGTGTTGCCCTTGTAGGCAGCCTGTAGGCACTTTGTAGGCACCCTACCGCTATACTCCTCCCATCCGATAAACCTGGCGCACCGTGCGGACAGGGCAGCAAAAGATGGAGGAAAAACCAAATGAACAAAATTCAAGACAATACACGTTTCTTGTTGCTCGGCCTGGCGCTCTATCAACAAGGAGCAGCGCCATCGTTCCGGGAAACAACGGCCAGCGCATGATCGAAGATCCATCCTACTGCTCGTTCCTGGTGAGGTGGTGGTGTGAACGCAGAGACGGCGTAGCGCGCTGGCGCGGCGAGGTCGAGCACATCCAAAGCGGCGCTGTGTACGAGGTCTCCTCGTTGACCGAGGTCTTCAGCCTCATCGGACAGGCAGTGGCGCCAGGTCGGGAGCACCCAGCCGAGAGCGAAGGAGACATGCTAGTTTGTACATTTCCGTGACGGTGCCGCCCATCCCCAGCGATGCGGCATCCATCCAACGGGGTCAACACCTGGCGACGACCTTTGCCATGTGCAAGAACTGTCACGCTGACAACCTGGTATGTTTCCACCCTCGACGTTTGACGAGATCGACCACACCTTGGCGGCCCCGGCTGCTCCCACTGCGGGCGTCACGCTTGCCTATGGTGAATACATCGCCCATATCAGCACTGAATGTCATGGGGAGCAACTCAACGGCAAGCCCTTTGGCCCACCCGGTGAGGAAGTCCCCTCGCCCAATTTGACTCCAGGTGGCGAATTAGCGACCTGGTCCGAAGCTTCGTTCATCCAAACCTTGCGTTCTGGGGTGACGCTCACCGGCAAAGCGATGAGTGTCGACATGCCGTGGACCTACTTCGGCCAGATGACTGACGACGAACTCAAGGCATTGTGGCTCTATCTGCATTCGCTGCCAGCGCTGCCGCAAGGTGGTCTATGAATACCGAGGCATCGGCTTTGCGCCTGGGCGATAGAGCGGTGCTGAGGAGAGTACGATCATTATTTGGTGGTAGAAATATCGTGTAACTGAATGGAGGATTATGGAAAGCAATGACATCGTGTGGTCGGGCCAGTCATGGCGGCTGCCGTCGTGGCTCTGGCTCAGCCTGATGGCGATGGCGACGAGTACCCTGCACATGCCGCTCTGCCCGTTTGCTGCGCCGCTAAGTGATGTCGGGCACGTTGGGAGCATTGTGCTGGGCCTCGTGGCGCCAGCAGTTGCGATCTGGACGTTGTGGCGGTGGTGGTGGCGGGGACAGGTGCAGATAGGCTGGGTGTTACCCGCGGCTGCCCTGTTGCTTGTGGTTGCAACGGTGTTTGCACTATCACAAGCAGCTGTGGACTTTTGAGATTGGTAATCTAACGAGGAGACCATACTATGCATAACCGAAGGCAAACAAGCGGCAAACAACGGCTACGCCAACTTATCCCCCTGTTCTTGACGCTTTTATTGCCCCTGAATATTGCCCGGGGCAGCACGGTCGCCCAAGCGGCGACGGTGCAGGCGGTAACCAGCCAGTTGACAACTGCCTTCACCTATCAAGGCCAACTCAAGCGGGATGGAACACCCTTCAGTGGCACATGCGACTTCCAATTTGGCCTGTGGGATGCCGATGCAGCAGGTGCCCAGCAAGGTGAAACACAGAATGTCACTGGCGTGGCGGTCGCCGATGGCCTTTTCACAGCGCAATTGGATTTTGGCAGCCAATTCACTGGTGATGCCCGTTGGCTGGAAGTTCAGGTCAAGTGCGAAGGCGATGACGATTACACCACGTTGACACCGCGCGTCCTGCTCACGGCAACACCCTACGCCATGAGCCTGGTACCAGGGGCGGAAATCAACGGTGCTATCGCAAGTACATCCGGGGTCTTACGGGTAGTTAACCAAGCTGAGGGGGCCGCCATTCTCGGATTAGCTGCACCTACCACGGGAGCAACCTATGGTGTACTGGGCAATGCATTTTCGCCTGGTGGGATCGCAGTAAGCGGATACACCGAAAACGGCGGCACGGCGATTCGTGGTCTGGCCAACGACACGGGTATCGGCGTCTTTGGTGAGAGTATGCTCTTTGAAGGTGTGCGTGGTCTGGCGCACGACCCCAATCATGGTGCCGTGGTCGGAATACACGACGGCGGCGGCTTTGGGGTCTTTGGAACAAGTGATCAGGGTGCGGGCGTAGTAGGAAAGAGCACAAGCTGGGTTGGCATCTATGGCGAGAGCCAGAGTGCCTTTGGTGCGCAGGGCAAAAGCGATACGGGTGCTGGTGTAGTGGGAACGAGTACGAGCTGGATCGGCGTCTATGGTGAAAGTACACAGAATGAAGGAGTACGCGGAGTTTCGCACAGCAGCGGCTTTGGCGGCGTCGTGGGCTACAATGATAAGGGGGGGCCGGGTATCTATGGCAAGAGTGATGGTAACGGTTTTGCTATAGTGGCCGATGGCAAACTCTCGATCACTGGCGGGGGCGATGTGGCGGAACGCTTTGCCAATGCTGATGGACAGCGATTCGCACCAGGCAGTTTGGTCGTGGTCGATGAAGCCCATCCCGGTCAACTGAAACTGAGCAACACGGCCTATGATCATAAGGTCATGGGTGTAATCAGCGGTGCTGGCGGTGTCGAGCCAGGCTTGATTTTGCATCAGACCGGTGTGTTGGAAGGCGATCTCGTTGTGGCAATCACCGGTCGTGTCTACTGCAATGCCGAGGCTGTCAGCGCGCCCATTGCCCCAGGCGATCTGCTCACCACTTCCAGCCAACCTGGCTATTGCATGAAGGCCACGGATCGGGAGCGCGCTTATGGTGCGATCATCGGCAAGGCGCTGACCGGGTTAGACGCCGGCACGGGACAGGTGTTAATTCTGGTCAACTTACAGTGAGCAGACAAGGAGAGAGGTATGAAAACCATCGTACGGATGCTTTGGCTCCTTTGTCTGAGCTTGGGATTCTCTTTGCAAGTCGCCTATGCGCAAGCTGAACCTGACTCCACCCGCCAGACCACACAAGGGGGGATACTCGTAGCCGATCCACACCCCCATCCCCTCTTCATACCGCCGCCGCCACTGATCGATCCAGGTAGCGTTGACGCTAGTGCCGTGCAAGCACTGACGATCAACGTCAATTACAATCCGACCCAAATGGGTCGCTGCGATGTTCCGCTGGTCGACTGGCCATCTCAGGCCAGAACCGCCCTGGAATATGCCCTGCGCATCTGGTCCTCGTTATTGGGCGGATACCAGCCGCTGGCCGTCGATGCTTGCTGGACAAACGATCCGAAGGGTGATCGGGATGCTATATTGCTGGCACAGGCTTCATCCACCGAGAGTCGGAAAAATTTCGCCAACGCCCCTGTAAAGGAAACCTTCTACCCCGTTACGCTGGCGAACCAACTGAGCAACAGTGATCTCAATGGTGCCGCTGCGGAGATTCGGATCGAGTTTAACGCCAATCAGCCCTGGTATTTGGGCACAGACGGACGCGTACCCGCCGGACAGTATGATCTTGTCAGCGTTGCCCTGCACGAGGTGGGCCATGCACTCGGCTTCCAAGGCAGCATGAAATGGGACGATGGCACTGGCGATGCAGAATGTAATGGGACGATGGGCGTAGGCTGCTACAATGTTCCCCCTTTTATCTATGATCGCTTCGTGCAAAATGCTCATTTACAAGTTTTGGTGGACAGCTTTAACAACAACTCGATTGAATTGGGCAACCAGTTGATCAACAATACGCTGCGCTTTGGGGGGCCCAACGCAATGGCGACCAACGGCAATGTTGCACCTCGCCTCTTTATACCTGGCCCCTGGCAGCCCGGCAGCAGCTATTCCCACTTGGATGAGGAGACTTTTAATGGCACGACCAATGCCCTGATGACACCGATTCTGGGTTTTCAAGAAGCCATTCACCATCCTGGTGAAGTGGCACTAGGCATCTTGCGCGACCTGGGTTGGCAGATTCGTGATAATTCTGTCACCTTTGTCAATGCCAACAATACCAGTTATGAAGACGGCAGTGGGCTCTATCCATTCAACACAGCTGAGGAAGGCGTCAATGCCGTATCCAATGGAGGGACGGTGATCTTCGCTGCGGGCAATTATCCCGGCCCAGTCACTATCATTCGTCGCATGGTCTTGACAAGTCCCGATGGCACAGCCGTCTTAGGCAGCAGGCCCTAGCAAAGGAGAAAACAGCTATGAAGTCAATTCCATTTTTTGCCTGCGTTCTGGGGAGCCTCGCCTGTACGCTGCTCTTCACCTATGCTCTCGTTATGGCCCAAGGCCCTCTCTACGAGTTGAGTCAGTCACTGCTGGGGAGTGGCGACGTAACCAGCGGCGGTGCTTATACGATGACATTCTCCGTGGGCGATCCGCAAGCTGACGAAGCGAGCGGTGGTGCCTATAGCTTAGGAGGTGGCATCTTGGGTGGTGGGGCGCGGGTGGCCCCAACTGAGAGTACTGGACCTGCTGCCAAGCTCTTTCTACCGCTGGTCGAGCGCTAAGCAAGAAAGGTAGCGGCCAGAGCTGCATCGTAGAGTGGATTGTAAAATCAGTAGATCGCAACGCGGCGTAAGCATTCTCGAATGCGAACGGCTCGGTGTTAGAGAACGCCTCCTCCACTGCGGTCTACTGATAATGGTCGAGGAGCAGGCGCAGAAGGGAAGCAACAGGAGATCGCTTCGACATGAACCGTATGTGTCTCTTTCCCTCACTGCCGAAATCTGCGATAATGGAGTAGGGTTTACCGGCTGATCAACCGGTTAGGATCGGGGCGCATTCAATGCGGGAACGGGTCGAAGAGTTAGCAATCTACGGGTTGCCATACAAGGAGGGATGAGTGATAGACTGGTTCATGGTTGTCATAACGTTTGCCTCTGCTTTGGCAGGAATTTTGGTGGTCGTGTTACTACTTCGGCTTGTGCAGTCTTCACGTTCAGTGGGGTGGCCATTAATCCTGGGGTGGCCGGTGGGTATGGCCATTGCTGAAATAATCAAATCGCAATGGTCCCTCTCCGGTGCCAAGCAAATTTTTGTGTCCACGGTCGCCGTTGTGGTTTGTATCGCTATTGCACAACTGATTGCGCAAAGACGGCGCCAAGCTCTCTAGCCTATAGTGGCAGATCGTGCGGCGGCAATCGTACGGGCACGCGAGGCTGGGCTCCAGTACAGGGAAAGGATTTAGGTTATACCACTTGCGGTTGCAAAATTCATGAATTTCCTCGTAAATATGGCAGACATTCATAGCTTTTCAGAGGACAATTGGTATTACATGAATCATTTGCCCGACAGCCATGGAGACATAGCCCAGGATGTCGTTGGTTGCAATCTGATGACCTTCGTTCCACAGCGCTTCAAACGAGGCAATTCCAAGGTGGTGCTGGAGAAGGGCGAGATGCGCTTCATACTCGGCACGCTCACTTGGTAAGGCTTTCCACTGTTTTTCACCAATCGACTCTCGCAGAAAATCTGCGATTCCAAAGAGACGACAGGCTTCGCCATATTGCTCTTGCAGCATTGCTACTTTAGCGATTTCGGTTACGCTACCCACGATGCTACCGACATTCCCCATACGAATATAGAGCTTTAGTCCATTCAAAAGATTCTGCAAAGCAGTGCTGTAACTCTGTGCGATACGATCCAAATAACCCAGGAAATAATAGGCACTTGCAGCTAACAAATGGCTCTCATACTCCAAAAATATCTCCAGGCTTTCGGTAAAATTTGTGCGCGCCTCCTTGAGTAGCCCCTCACGCATATCGACTTGGGCAAGCATATACAAGGCGTAGGCATACCCTGATTGATCATGCGTTTGCTGATAATATACCAAGCTCTTATCGAGTTGAACTCTAGCCGCTGTAAGCTGCTCCATTCGAGTCAAGATGCGCCCGTAAACATAATAAACTGTGCCAAGAAAAGGCTGATGCACATTTGCATGCGGTCCGGCCTCAATTCGTTCGACACAATCCTGAATACGGAGAAGAGCCAATGAAACTTGACCCCTATCCAACAATGCTTCAGCAAAGTGGGCCTGCGCCTTTATAAAATTTTGCTCATCATGCACAGATTGGTATCCCTCCATACTGGCTTGAAAGTAATCAAGTGCATTTTTCCAGTCGCCCTGAATTTCGGCCAGATAGCCAGCCGTTTGTAACGTTAGCGCATACAAAATTGGTGAGATCCTCGCCGAAAATTCTGCCAAAATACGGTCTAGCCAACGGCGTCCCTCTTCGATCATTCCTGAGTGATACCAAAACCAATAAAGCTGAGTCACTAACTTTGCGGCAATTTCAATCGCATGCTCTTCAACAGCGATTTGCAACGCCATCCGTAGATTATCACTTTCCTGACGGAGCCGGGCCAACCAGCGTTTACGTTCTGGGGTCTCCTGCTGTTGTGCTGCCTGCTCAGCGAGTGCAAGGAAATATTCGATAAATCTTTGTCGGACCGAAGCTGCTTCGCCAGCGATGTGAAGTTGTTCCAACGCAAAGATGCGCAACGTCTCCAGTAGGAAAAACCGGCGATCCTCACTTGGGCCAGCGCTCGAGGCCACGACTGACACCAGGCTCTTATGAATCAATAATTGGAGAAGCGCATCTTGAAAGCCAAAGTGGGCAACGATGTTTGCATCAAAGCCGCCGCTAAAAAGACCCAGTAGGCGAAAGAGTTGTTGGGCATCGATCGCTAAAGTGTCGTAGCTACGAAGAATCGCTTGACGTAACGTTTGCTGTTGTTCCGGCAAATCTTGCATGCCGCTATTTAGAAAATCAAGCGGATGCGCCGAAATATGGTTCAACAGTTGTGATAAGGAGAAAAACTCGCCCTGAACTGCACTCAATTCAATGGCCAAGGGGAGACAATCCAGTTTGCGACAAATGGCTTCGATGATGCTCTGGTTCTGTTCTGTAGGGGCAAAGCTGAGGTCAAAGGTCTGGATGCGAGCAACGAAAAGGGCAACGGCGTCTGTCAAATCAAGTGGTGACACTTTATAGCGTTGCTCAGCACGCAGATGCAGCCTTTCACGGCTGGTGACGAGAATATACAGTCCTCGGCACTGTTCCAATAACTCTGCCAATAAGGTTGCAGAGGCGAGGATTTGCTCGAAGTTATCGAGCACCAACAACAACTCTTTATGCCGCAAATACTCAATCAACCGGGTCTGCGGTGGCTTACTAGAAGCCTCATGCAGGTTGAATGCGCTGAGCAAGGTGCTTGCCACTAGATTGGGAGCGCTTACCGCGGCCAACGACACAAAACAGATACCATCTCGATAGAGCGCTTGCATCTCGCTGGCTACGGCCAAGGCCAAACGCGTCTTACCTACGCCTGGCGGACCAACCAGTGTCAACAACCGTCCGCTATGCGCGTACAGACGATTGCAGAGTTGCTTGACCTCTGACTCACGCCCAAAGAGCGGCGTGGGTGGGATAGGCAGCGATTGGCTTACCTCCTCGACTTCCTCGTGCACTACCAGTTGGCGTTCCCGTTTGATAGTAAATGAGGTCGGCGGCTTTTCCCCACGTGCCAACGCCGCCAGTTCAACCAGTTGCGCCGCCAGTTTGGGCTCATCTTGCAAACCGAGTGCAGGCAAGAAGCTTTGCACCACTGCTTGCAGATCAGGCAGACGGCGGTTCTGCTCTAAGGCAGAGATGAAGGAGAAACTGTACCCTAACGCGGCCGCCAGGTCGCTCTGCGACATACCAGCACGTTTGCGGAGCTGCTTGAGCAGATCGCCGAAGGTAGTATTTGAGGCAAGAGTAGGAAAGAAAGCAGGCATAAAAATCTTAAAACAAGTCCAAACTTGAGGCTACGAGCCGCAGCCGCTTTGCGTACAACCGGCAGAGCATCGCTCGCTGCATTGCGTGGCCCTTTTGAATTTAGCACCTAGCTGCCAGATGCCGCATTGATACCGTCATCATTGCCGATATTGCCATCAACGTCTGCTGCGAGACCACGGCGCGAGAAGCCAGGGTGCGTGATTTTCGCGTCTTCTTTCCTAGAGATGGCACGACCATCTTCGGCATGGGTGATGGTACCAATGCCGAGTTTCAAAAGGCGACGTTGGCGAAACTTGGTCTTGTCTTTGTCCATTTTATCACATTGAGCGAAATGGTTGAGCAGATCCAGCACGCAGTTGTGGTCCGGGCCTAGCACTCGGTCAATATCGTCGCAAACGCATCTTCGAGAGTCATCTGCTGTCCAGCGGCGAATGCTTTGGCAAAGACTGCTGGTTCCAACGTGGCTTGCACGATTGCCAACGCCTCATCCGCCAGGGCGCGCAGGGGACCGTTGATACAATGTTGGATATGGCTGTGCGCTTGTTCCGCCAAGCCAAAGAGCGTGGCAGAGCGCTGATATTGGTGCTGTGCAGTGGCGAGACGGGCGGCAACCCAACACTGTTGCACCTCATCAAAGGTGACTCGCGCTGATTGGATGCCATCGGTCAGACTTTGCGCCAGCCAATATCCAGCCTGGTCAATGGCTCCTTCCCATAGGTCAACCTCGGCCAGATAAGTGTAGATTTTCGTCAGGCGGACTCTCTCTTTGCGTTGTAGACAGAGTTGTCGACTCTCATCCAACCGATGTCGCGCTTCCGCTGCGTCGCCGCCGTAAAGAGTGACAATGCCTAAAAACGGCTGCCAGATACACTGAATTCGAGGAAAATTGAAAGCGGCGGCTAACCCAGGGCCATGCACGCTGGCCACGCTCAAAGGGCGCTATCTCTTTGCCCATTCCGGTACGATTCTACCCCCTGCTTTCGGGGTAACCGAACCAACGCCGGGAGCCGACGCTGGCATCCATACCTTCAACGGCGACGGCACAGGGAGCGATCTTGTAACTGTGCGCGTCGGCAGCCAGATCGTTTTGGATAATGTTACGGTACCCATCACCTATACTGTCAACGCCGATTGTACAGGCGAGTATCGGGTACAAATTGACAACGGTCCAGCCTTCAATCTCTTCCTTGCTCCCAAAGGCGACACGTTTGTCATGATTGCGACCGAACCGTCTGGCAATTATGTGTCGGGCGTTGATCAGCGTGTCGGCAACAAATAGATTCGGCTCATTGGGAACTCAGGGGGTTGACAAAATACATAAGACCAAGCGGTAGCAAATTACCCGGTAACTTTGTAGCCCAAATACGTTGTTCATCGGCCTACTTGCCTACCGCTCACTCTCTTTTGATTTGTCAACCCCCTGAGTTCCTGTTGAACCATAGATTCTCCTTTGGCAAGGCGCGATGTCAATCGCATCAGGCCTAAGCTTGTCCCTCAGCAAGGGGTTGTTGGGAAATCCCAGCAATCCCTGATTCATTATTCTTGTACTCGTCAGTCCCCTGATGTCGTCGTTCCGGGCTGAGACGCCAATGTCAGGGTCGTCTTGCCCACCCCCGGCGGCACCATCAGCGTCAGCAGCCACCCTTGATGGCCGCGCAGCCGATTGGCGATCTGTTCCACCAGTTCATCATGACCGATCAGCGCACTGTCCAACGCGGGTAAGCCATGTGCCGTGGCATTGTTGCCGTTGGTATTGGGCGCTTTGTATACATACGACGCCTGGGTTTCTGGCGACAACGCCTGATCAAGAGCAAAGGCGGCTGCCTCTATCAATTTTGTGGCGGTTCTGGGATCACCCTGGAGGCCTAATGCGGAGATAAAGCGATGCAACACGGCGTCGAGATCCGGCTGACGTTGGGCTTTCTCCAGGCCCGAGATGAGCGAATCGCTATAACCGAGCGCGGCGGCCAGATCGCGCTGGGTCATGCCGGCGCGTTTGCGCAGTTGTTTGAGGAGTGTGCTAAAGGGCACGGTCTGCATCACGGACATTGGGGTCTGTCTCCATTGCAAACGATAGGATGCAACGAACTGTCAGAGCTTTTGGAATCTTACTCTATTCCTATGAAACGAACAACTACACATTTTGTGGAATTTTTGTGAAAAAATCACTTGCGTTGACTTCCGCCAACTGCTATGCTGACCATAGCGCTCTCTTTTGTCGCATTACCCAAATTTCGCTTTTATTTACGTTTATCTCATTTATCCACACATTGCAGGCGCCCTACCCATATCCAAACCCTTTCTGTAAAGAGGGGACACACAAAGGAAAATCCATATGAAGACTCAGCAATATCACGATCCATTCGTCCGGCGAATAGTTGTTATTTTGTTACTCCTGATTACTGTAAGCTTCTCCACTCCTTCGACTGTATTTGCAAAAGCCACTGTCATTCACGAAGACTATGCTCTATGCCGCCAACCTCACTCCCATAGCACGAATTGTTGAGAAGACACCAAAGGAACAACAAAAGATGAATCACATAGAAATCGCTAAACAATACCTGGACGAATTACTGCGCCAACGGCAAGATATTGTAGCAGCGTGGGTAGCTGGTTCAGTGGCGCGCGGGGAGGAGACAGCCTTTTCGGACATTGACCTTGTGTTGATGGCCGCAGGTACTGGTGAAATAAACCGTGCCGGTCTCGACACATGGCGCGAAGGGATTTATATCGAGGCTGGTCTCGTCTTTCAGCAAGATTTCAGCGATCTGGAAACGGTACTCAATAACCCATTCAGTGCCACCCAGATAAACGATGCCCTTATTCTCTACGACCCGACTGGTTTTGTGACGCAACGCCAACACGACGTACGCGCCGTTTTTATGCAACCGCAGTGGTTGGACAAACGCCTAGCTTTTTGGCTGGAGCAGACACGCTCAAACTATCAGCGCTTCACCGATGCAATCAATACAGATGAACCTTTAGAAATCTGCGCGGCACTCGGTTTATTCACCTTTGGCTGCGCCTCGATTCCGCTCTTGCGTGCTGGTGTTACGCCGAGTAGCTCGCGCGGACTTGCTCTACTTGGCCCAATAGCGCCTGCGATCAAAGTACAATTGGCCGAACTAGAAGGCTCAACAAAAATGAGCGCAACCGATGTGCTGGCGCTTGAGCCACTTTTACAAGAAGGACTACCCCTAGCCGATGCTGCGCTTGGTCAGTTACCCATTTATTTCATCCAAAAAACACGCTGGATGGCACAACAAGGCCAGCATCAGGAAGCATTACATGCCATGTGGTTACAGATGGGAGGCGGTGTTGCCCAAGCCTGTATTGCACGCAACGATCCTGTAGAACGTGCGACAGGCGCTGAATTGATGCAGCGCTGGTTGCAACGGACCGATCTTGATAGGGCAGAGGTATTGGCTGCTAAGCAAAAAATTGCTGCATCTCTTCTGGAACAAGTTACAAATATCTGATCTTATCTACAACGAAGTCTTTCTCAAGCAGGAATATCTGGGCAATATTCTCGCACTGAAGGATTGTCGCTACGTGGTCAATATAGGTGCCAACATCGGTATGTTCACCCGCTTTGCCAAATTGCGTAATCTGGCGCTAGTCATTCATGCCTTTGAACCGATCAAGGCGACCTATGATGTATTGGTGAAAAATATCGAACGACAGGACTGAACAATGTCTATCCGCATAATTGGGCGTTGGCGAACATCGAGGGCGCAACGAGTACGTTGACCTACTTTCCTAACGCCGCCGACATTACCACTGCCTACCCAGAAATAAAGATGCACTCAAACGACACCTGACCAACATCCTCGGCCAAGAGACGGCAGATCATATCTTCCACGGGCCACAGGTGCACACTACGCAAAGCCGCACCCTCTCGGCGCTAATTGATGAACCTGGCTAAAGCTGAGGAATATACAGTACGAGAAAACATCTGTTTCAAAAACGAGTTGCTGCTCTTGATTAAAGTTGCGGGTTTTCATGATATTACCGTCTGTGGCGACTATACGGCTGAGGCTGCCACAGCCGACCCGATAGGTCTTGTCTTTAAGGATCAGCATTCGCAGTGACACTGTATTGAGACTTCGTATGTCCAGTCTAGCGTCAACTCGACTTGGTTACGATCACCTTAGATGGGTCTACTCTCCACAATTTTGTGCAATTTTTGTATAAAAATCGCTTCTATCTTTCCTTCGAATCAGCTAAGGTTGAGCCTAAGCAAACATAGTCAACGCAACACCTTGATCACCCCAAAATGAAAGGCAAGGGAATGTACAGCGAAAAACCCTTAAAAATAAAGTCATCGGTCAGCAGAGTCTTCACAGGTCTACGAGTAAGCGTGCTTTGGCAAATCATTGGCCAACAGACCAAGCAAGAGACTGAGATGCGACGGATTCTTATAGTTATGCGGGTTTTCTTCATAAGTCTTGTGTTACTGATCCTAAAATCACCTACCAACGCTGCGGCTTCAGGTCAGTGGAATCAATGGTTTCCGATCCACCCTGAAGTCAAGTTTCAGCCTGGGGCAACGGTTACAGCAGTCTGGGCAAATAGCAGCCATCTGGACCTGTTTGCGACCAGTGGCGATGGGGCAGTCTGGAGTACCTGGTTCGAGGATAGCAAAGGCTGGCAGTCCTGGTTTCCGATCTACCCCGAAGTCAAGTTTCAGCCTGGGGCAACGGTTACAGCGGTCTGGGCGAACAGCAGCCATCTGGATCTGTTCATCACTGGCAGCGATGGGGCAGTTTGGAGTACTTGGTTCGAGAGTGAGCAAGGCTGGCAACCTTGGTTCCTGATTCATCCTGAAGTCAAGTTTCAACCTGGGGCAACGGTCACAGCGGTTTGGGCGAATAGCAGCCATCTGGATCTGTTCGTCACTGGCAGTGATGGCGCGGTTTGGGGTACTTGGTTCGAGAGTGACAAAGGCTGGCAGCCCTGGTTTACGATTCATCCCGAAGTCAAGTTTACGCCTGGGGCAACCGTCACAGCAGTCTGGGCGAACGGTAGTCATCTTGACCTTTTCCTCACTGGCAGCGACGGGGCAGTTTCGAGCACTTGGTACGAGAATGACAAAGGTTGGCAACCTTGGTTTACGATTCATCCGGAAGCCAAGTTTCAGCCTGGGGCAACGGTCACAGCAGTCTGGGCGAACGACAGCCATCTGGATCTGTTTATCACTGGCAGCGATGGGGCAGTTTCGAGCACCTGGTTCGAGAATGACAAAGGCTGGCAGCCCTGGTTTGCGATTCATCCCGAAGTTAAGTTCCAACCCGGTGCAACGGTCACAGCAGTTTGGGCGAATGGCAGCCATCTGGACCTGTTCCTCACTGGCAGCGATGGCGCGGTCTGGAGCACTTGGTTCGAGAATGACAAAGGTTGGCAGCCCTGGTTTACGATTCATCCCGAAGTTAAGTTTCAACCCGGGACAACGGTCACAGCGGTGTGGGCGAACAGCAGCCATCTGGATCTATTCGTCACTGACAGTAATGGCTCGGTCTGGAGCAGTTTTTACGCGGATACGACTTCACCGAAGTGGGGTCTGCTCGCAAATGAAGGTTTTGCTGGCCAAGAAATGAAAAGCGTCTACTTTTTTGCTGGCAATTGGCGCTGCTGTAAATTTTGGCAGTTCTGGTTTACGATCCATCCTGAAGTCAAGTTTGCACCTGGGGCAACGGTCACAGCGCTGTGGGCCAATAGCAGCCATCTTGACCTGTTCACGACCGGCAGTGATGGGGCGGTCTGGAGTACCTGGTTCGAGGATGGCAAAGGCTGGCAATCCTGGTTTCCCATCCATCCTGAAATCAAGTTTCAGCCTGGGGCAAGGGTTACAGCAGTCTGGGCGAACAGCAGTCATCTTGATTTGTTCATCACCGGCAGCGATGGGGCGGTCTGGAGTACTTGGTTCGAGAGTGACAAAGGCTGGCAGCCCTGGTTTACGATTCATCCTGAAGTCAAGTTTGCGCCTGGGGCAACCGTCACCGCAGTGTGGGCGAACAGCAGCCATCTGGATTTGTTCATCACGAACAACGATGGAATCGTGTGGAGTACTTGGTACGAAAATGACAAAGGCTGGCAGTCTTGGTTTTCGATCTATCATGAAGCCAAGTTTCAACCCGGTACAACGGTCACAGCGGTCTGGGCGAATGGCAGTCATCTTGACTTGTTCCTTACCGGTAGCGACGGCGCAGTTTGGAGTACTTGGTTCGAGAGTGATAAAGGCTGGCAGCCCTGGTTCCTGATTCATCCTGAGGTTAAGTTTCAACCTGGGGCAACCGTCACAGCGGTCTGGGCGAACAGCAGCCATCTGGACCTGTTCCTCACTGGCAGCGATGGCGCGGTTTCGAGCACTTGGTTCGAGAGTGATAAAGGCTGGCAGCCCTGGTTCTTGATTTATCCCGAAGTCAAGTTGCAACCGGGGGCAACGGTCACAGCAGTCTGGGCGAACAGCAGCCATCTTGATCTGTTCGTCACCGACAGCGATGGGGCAGTGCGGAGCAATTGGTTCGAGAATGACAAAGGCTGGCATTCCTGGTTTCCAATTTACCCTGAAGTCAAGTTTCAAGCCGGTGCAACAGTCACAGCGTTGTGGGCGAATAGCAGCCATCTTGATCTGTTTGTTACTGGCAGCGATGGGGCGGTCTGGAGCAGTTTCTATCCTAGTTTGCCACCTGTCCAGTTTTACGAATATCCAGTTGGCCCCAACGAATCGCTTTATACCATTCACCCATCTAACCCTCAACATCTTGGATGGTCGGAACGACTGGAGAATCAAAACTTTGCAGTCGATACGATGGTTAATGCTGGTGCCAATGTGGTAACAATGTCCTATTGGGGGAAACGAGGAAGTGATCGATGGGCGTATTGGGCACCTATGCACACCTCTACCTACGCCCACGATCAACTCTTCACAGCAGCGGTGGGCAAACCTATCCTGATTTTACCAGCGATTGAATCTGGTAATGCCACGATTGGCTGTGGGGGCCATTCCCCGGCCTATCATTTTGCATCAGATTTCCCCGGCAGCGAGGAGCTTCCGGCACCGCAACTTGTTACACAGATTGAAGATTTGATTCATCGATACCTGAAAGAGCCTGCCGATCCAGCGTGGCCGACCAAGTGGGTGAAGATGTATGATCGGGCAGGGACTAGCCGCTATGCAATTAACATTCTACATGTAGCATCAAACCAATTGGCGGCGGATGAACACGAGCGCTTTGCCCAAGGTTTTGACCGTGTAGCCGATAAGGTTTTTCAGGATACTGGTGTCCTTGTCGGATTTACGCTTGATTTACTGCCAGAAAAACACACTGTCGATATGGGCGACTGTGGCGCAAAACGAGAGATTCAAGATACATTCACACCCTCACCTGAAAAAACTGGGCCATATCTACGACAACAAGCATCGTTCTTAGCCGTTCAAGCATTCATCCCCGAAATCTGGCCTGACATCAGCAACGAATTTGGGTTAATCGCTTACAAATATGATTATCTTCATAGATGGATTGCACAAGGTGTGCCTGTGATTCTAGACCTATCTCCAGGCTATGATGCCCATATCATTTTCCCTGGTGCGAAGCGGTATGGCAATGATGCGCTCTGGCGGTTCGCCTTGAGTGGATTTCGTACGCAACAGGTGAAAGGGATCACCTTCAATACTTGGAATGGCTATACAGAAGGCTATGCGGCAGTCCCAACACTTGAATTCGGAGATGCAGCATTTCAATGGATTCAAGAACTATTTAAAGGGAATGTCCCACAAATTACAGCACTACCCGACGATCCGATTATCACTGCGGGAAAATCCGCCACGCTGACGCTTTCGGTAGCGGATGAGAGCGACGTGGCGTATCAATGGTACCAGGGAATCACCGGCAACACAGACTCGCCTATCCCTAGCGCAACAGGACCTAGTTATACCACTCCACCATTGGAGCGAACAAGCAACTATTGGGTTCGTGCCAGCAGTACATCTGGTAGTGTTGATAGCGCGACGATGACAGTCAACGTGGTTTGTTGTCAAGTCTCATTACCCTATATAGCACGCTAAGCGGAGCACGACTCTGTTACAATTATTTTTGACTGGTCAAACGCCAGCATGCCCCAAGTCAAGATCACTTTTGTCCAGTCAAATGTCGCCGCGACTTTGTTACGATCATTTTTGACTGGTCTAACGAGAGCATGACTTGAGTCGAGATCACTTTTGTCCAGTCAAATATCACCGCGACTTTGTTACGATCATTTTTGACTGGTCTAACGTTGGCATGACTTGGGTCGAGATCACTTTTGTCCAGTCAAATGTCACCGCGACTTTGTTATGATCATTTTTGACTGGTTTAACGTTGGCATGACTTGGGTCGAGATCACTTTTGCCCAGTCAAATGTCGCCGCGACTTTGTTACGATCATTTTTGACTGGTCTAACGTTGGCATGACTTGGGTCGAGATCACTTTTGCCCAGTCAAATGTCACTGCGACTTTGTTGCGATCATTTTTGACTGGTCTAACGAGAGCATGACTTGGGTCGAGATCACTTTTGTCCAGTCAAATGTCACTGCGACTTTGTTGCGATCATTTTTGACTGGCCTAACGTCTAGGTTGCGCTGAGACGTATGAGCAGGGTAGCGCCTCCTCTGCTCTGCCAAGCTACAATCAACCCATTCTCCACAATTTTGTGCAATTTTTGTGTAAAAATCGCTTCCAGTCCGTCCACTCATCTGCTAAAGTCTTTCCCATGAGCAAGATCATTCGGCGAACGATCACGATCACCCTCACAGAAAGTTTTACCTTTAGTTTGGGCGGGGTGAACGAACCTGCTGTCGCCGCGGATGATGTTGCCTCTAATCGTTCCATCAATCCACATCTACCCGTAGGGATAGAGGATGAAGAGATGCAGAAAGAGCCCACAAACAGTCGGCAGCAAATAGGCAACTCACGGCGACCTGCCCGCACGCTATCCCAAACTCGTTCCCGTCGTCGCAGGAAAAGTTCCTCGCCACTGCCTAAGATGGACTCATGACAGCGGGATAGGTATCCCGTTATGCTCAAGGTCAGATGGTTCTCAAACAAAGCTACCCCGTTTCGATTTTTGCTTAACCGTAGAGGAGACGATTGTGATGCGCTTGCATAGGACGACCATTCCATCCAACAATGTACCAACCACCACTTCCCTGCCGTGGGGCGAACTCAATTGCTTGTTTCAAGGCAGTGGCGAACATAGCGGTCAATGTGCCTACGCAATTGACGGTGTAAACTGCCAAGTTCAGTAGTTCACCGATCACAGCCCGCACGCGCCACGCCTGGTGAATTGAAGTTCGAACTGGCATAAGCTGATACTAATGTTGCATTCTGGCATCCTTTATAGATATTTTTCCCCTCCAATTCAGGATGATAACATAGGGCCGAACACCAAATTTACGTAAGACTCAGCAATTTGACATTGAAATTTACGCTTTCTTAGGGTATTCTAAAACGCAAATATCGACGGACCAACTTAAGTGAAAATAGCGAGAATTTGCGTTTATGACAATAACAGTGACACGCGACTGGCATCCCCAGCAAACTTGGGTCTTTGTCGTCGGCACCTTGGAGTGGAAACACTCGGATGAGTTTGCCTCTTTTCCCCAGGAGAATCGGCGCGATGCGGCACTGGTCCGCTTCTTCAGCGAGCAGGGAGTACCGAGTGAACGAATTCTTTATCTGCAAGACAAACAAGCAACCTTGGCCCAGATCGAGCGTTCCCTAGCTACTCATCTTACGAAGGCGCAAAAGGAGGATCTGCTCTTTCTCTACTATTGCGGACACGGCTACAAGCTCGACTCGGGCAGCACCTGTTTTGCCTGTTACGATGCGGGCGACAAGGGGATCGATGGCTGGGATGCGGCAACCATTCCCGCAGCGATCGAGAAGCACTTTCCAGGCAAGCGGGCAGTCCTGGCAGCCGATTGTTGCTGCTCGGGCGGCTTGACCAAAAGTGTCGAAGCGCAGGCAGATCGGATTGCCTATGCCTGTCTCACTTCGTCCTCGGCCAACGAATCCTCCACTGGCAACTGGACCTTTAGCGAGGCGTTGTTGGATGGTCTACGTGGCGAAGCCTACAGCGATGCCGACAACAGCCAAGGCATTACCCTGGCCGAACTGGCTAACCAGATCATTGCCGACATGGCCTTTGCCGAAGAGCAACGCACCTCGTTTATGACGACTGGGAGCTTTAACCCCAACATGGTACTGGCCCCGGCTTTGCGCAAAAAGGATGCTCGAATTGGCGAACGAGTGGAAGTCTACACCGAAAACAAGTGGTACAAGGCCCGTATCATTGATGCCGACGCCAAAAGTGCAACTTACAAAGTGCACTACTATGGCTGGGAGGCAAGCTATGATGAGTGGGTCAAACCGAGCCAGATGCGCACAGCCTCTGTCACTGAATACACGGTCGGGGAATCGGTTGAGGTGAAATGGCACGATGAGTGGTATCCTGCCCTTATCGAAGGCGTTCAGGGCAACCTGCACTTGATCCACTATGTCGGTTACAAGGAGACCTGGGATGAGTGGGTTGGATCAAGGCGAATGCGGCGAGCAAAATAAGAGCAGCGATTCGGAGCTTTATGGGTCAACCATTAACTTTTGAAGCAGTCATTGACTTTTTGCGTAACTACGACAACCCTAGTCAACATGATACAGTCGAGGTAGCAAGAATTCTGGCGCAGATTGCTGGGAGTTCCAACTTTGATCCGCTACGGGAAAGCTTGGCAGATTGGCTACTCGATCACGAGCGAGATTGGCTCAGGGCGGTTGCCAGAGCAGCCAATCAACGCCAGGATAGAGCCATTGCCAGAACCATTTCGCCGGAGCTATATCAAGCTCAAAAGAGTGCGATTCGCGGTGACAGTAATCCGCAGGTGATGGACTTTGCCTTTTGGAAGTTTATGGTTCAACGCGGCTTTGGGGCATGGGAGGCCAGAAGTAAGTTCGATAGAGCCTACCAGCGATACCGCCGCCATTTAGATCGTTTGTTTACTCGTGAAGATATCGATGATCCCTTTGCTGAAACGAAAGGACCCCAATGGCAACAGGAAGGGCCCGGCTGGTGTTTTGAGCGTTTTGGCATGTCGCACACGCGTCTAGCCGATGGCCGTGTCGTTTATATCGCCGGAGAACATGAGGACTCGTATGACCCCGATTTCTTTATCTACAATGATGTAATCGTCATTCACCCGGATCTACAAATCACGATCTATGCCTATCCAACCTATGTTTTCCCGCCTACCGATTTTCACTCAGCAACACTCGTGGATGAGAGCATTTACATTATTGGTAGCTTGAGTTACATGGGTGCACGTACCGTCACTGAAACGCCCGTCTACAAGCTCAATTGTCAAAATTTTCAAATTGAACGCATAGAAACGTTTGGCGAAAAACCAGGTTGGATTCACAGACACTGCGCCGAGTACAACGAACAAGAGCAGACCATTCAGATCAGTGGTGGTAAGTTGTATGTAGAGCGTGATGGCTCCCAGCAACTCGAAGACAATGACAAGAGCTACAAGCTTGATCTGACAACGAGAGAGTGGCATCGTGAAGTCGAACTACCATGAACCTACAAGCCCGCCCTTACCAAGATCCCGCCGATGTCGTACCGATGAAGCAGTTACTTATAATCGGCAGCCGATCGCAAACTCCCGCCTCCTACATGCATCCCGGCATCCTCGATTGGGCCATCTACTACCCGCCCGACGAGGTAGCCAATCGGCGCAATCTACGCCTGTGGCAAGATCAGGATACCACGCCACCCACGTTGCTGGCCTGGGCAATCTTCTTTACCCACGAAGATACCTTTGACCTTTTTGTCCATCCCTCGATCTACGACACGCCCATTCATGAGCGCGTGATGGATGAGTACGTAACCTGGGCAAAAGGGCGAGCCCAAGAAGCTGGACTCTCGCAGCTTTCGCCCTTCTGGGTCTATGATTATGACAAAGTAACGGATCGCCTGCTGCAAACGTATGGCTTCGTGCCCATTCCCGCCGATCCGCCTGCCCCGCTCTTTGAACGCTCCCTGGAAGAGTTGCCGACAATGCCTTTACCAGCAGGTTTTACCATACAGGGTGTCAAGAGCTTGGATGATGGCCGTCTGCGGGCCGCGGTGACTCACGGGGCTTTCCGCCGCCAAGATGACTGGGAGCATTACTGGGCTGAGTACGCACAATTTGTCGGCTCGGCGGCCTACGAAGGCGAACGGGATCTCTTCGTCCGTTCGCCCGACGGTCGTGGCGCGGCTGCCTGTACCATCTGGTTCGACCCGGTGAACAAAGTCGGATTGTTTGAACCGGTCGCCACCCATCCCGACTTTCAACGCCTGGGTCTGGGCAAGGCAGTGATGGCGGAAGGGATGCGTCGCATGAAGGCTGCCGGCATGGAACGTGCCATTCTCGGCTTTGACCCTAACAACGCACCAGCCCGAGCCTTGTATACCTCGCTCGGCTTTCGGACGGCCTGTAATTTTGCGTTCTACTCTAAAAAATTATGAAGAGCCTCCGCTTTCCACTTTGCCACGCAGGTTATTCTTACCTGGGTTGGGTAGTCTGCGTAAACTGAATCGTACTGAATTTCTCTGGGTAATGATTATCATTACTCCCAATTGGATCCAGCGCCCAGCCGACGCTGACTTTTTCACCATTCATCGATAGCGTTTCATAGCGTCCCAGAAAAAAGCGCCAGCTATCGCCTTCCTCCGGCGGGAGAGCACGCGACCCAGCCAGTTCCTTCATGCCAGACCAGGGCAAAACCACCAACGCTGTCCAGCCCTTACTCACTTGCGTAGAATCGTTGAGCACGCCGTCAATATGCACAAAGGTTTGCAACCCTGGAAAGTCCCACTTTAGATAGGCCCAGCGATTGCCGCGCGGGTGAGAACCGCGCCAGAAATAGTGACCTGTGCGATCATGATTGCCGCCAAAGGTGATGGCACCATTGCGCAGAATATCAAATCCCGCTTTTTTGTCCCAGCCATTTTTTTCATACACATCTTGCCAGATATAAAACACCTCATACACCGTATTTAAAGCGCTCAACTGAAACTCGTAGTAACAGTCGCCGCCATCAATAAAGACTTCAAGGTCATTTTCAAACCACAACAGACCGTCGCGCTGGGTGATGGTTGCATAAGGGAACGGTTCTTCACACCAAAAGCCAATATAAAGATTGTCCTCGTCGTACAACAGCGCAGCACGCGTGTCGTAAAAGCCAGGATTCCCACCGATCACATCAACAAACCGTTTTGTTTTTACTGCCTTCTGCCACACTGGATGCGCTAACGTACCATCCAGTGGAATCTTTTCACCGATCTTATGACACACATATTGAGTCGTCATTGTAGCCTTTTCTAAGTTTATGGAATGGATATGGCTGCGCATGCGAATGCAGCGGCTTAGCGACTATCATATTGGATCTAGGCCACTTTGTCCACCTGATTTTTGGATACGAGTGTATATCGGAACCCCGCACGTCAGTAAGGGGACGGCGAGCCCCTTACTGACGTGCGGGGTTCCGGTGCTAGTTGCAATAATGGCTGCGGGAATAGAGTCGCTTAAAGCCCAGCGCTTCAAAATTGCGATAGGCTGGGGTGTCCAGTTGCGGGCTTGGTGCTTCGATGTCTGCAACAAAATAGCGGACACCCAAGTTGATACCATCCTGCACGATTGCCTGGCAGAGTTGCAAGTCTAGATCATACGAGGGAGCCATGATACCCGGAACTGGGGCATCAATGCCCAGCCAAGCCAGGCCGTCGGGGTGAATGTACATGGTGCGCACGGCCACAATTTCACCCCCGTTGCGCAACAGATAATGATGCCAACCCGGTCGTCCCACCAGCGCCAGCAACCACGGAGAGGTTGGCAAACCATAGATTGCATCAATATACTCCGCCCACTGTGTAGCCGTTGCCCGTGTGACCTTTTCCACTTTGAAATTTCCGTTTGACGCAACCAGCGGCATCGCCAGCGCGGCGTTGTTGCGATAGATACGATCCCAGCTACCTTGCGGCTGAAAACCGCGCTGCGTGAGCCATTCGCTCAGGGCGGGCGGCTGCGAATGGGGAATGTGGTAGATCGTAAAGTTTTGTATGTCTGCGGCACGATAGGTAGCGATCAATTCATCCACCAGTGCCTCGCTGGCTGGGGCGTTGATCCCCAGATTTTTAACACAGTTGAAGTGAACAAACGGGATTGGTTTGCAACATGTCAGCACAACATCTTGCACTTGTGTGATCGTAAAGCCGAACTGGCGGGCAAAGTCGCTCGGAAGCGCAGCGTACATGTCGAGCCAGGCATTTACTTCACCTGTCTCAATTTGTGCGGCAAACTCTGGTGATACACTCTCGGTAAACATAGTTCTCCTTATTTGAGCCAATGACCGACGCGCAACGTGTCCGCCCCAGCGGCGATCACGGTAACATCAGCGGTGGAAAAATCGGCGTTTGGGTAGAGGATCAATTCGTAGATGGCATAGCCAATCAGGCAGCCAGCCAAAATCAGTGCACCTACAACACCGAAAAAGTTTGTTTGTTGCATTTGACCTCAAAAGGGCGCTTCGTTACTAGTCCATTTCATGTTCACTTTTTGCTCAAGTGAAGCTCTTCGCCGCAAGTCTATGGCAACTAGAAACACTGTCATCTTCTTGTCAAAAAAGAACACTTCCTTTACTAGACAGATTGAAGTACACTACCGTTGCGCACACCTCTCATTGGTCTTATGCTTCGTTCACCGAGAGGGAAGAGAGTATCCACGTTTCAGTTCCAAGAGGAGAGGAAGATGAATCCGCAATCCAACCGGCTTCGCGCCACCATCATTTGCTGTATCGTTTGTCTCGTGCTTTCCGGTTTCCCGCATGACAAGATCGTACAGGCGGCCCCTGTCCAAGGGCCATCCGCCATCGTCAATCCGATTCTTTTTGTCACCCAGGTGCCAATTGCGGCTGATTTCACGACGATTGGCTCCACCTTTGGCAATCATCTGCCGCTGATGAACGCAGTGGCGCGCGGCGGTGATCTGTGGATTCGCTACCCGGATGGTAGTCTCAAAAACCTCACGGCGGCGGCGGGTTTTGGCATTGCCTCGGGTTTACAGGGTGGAGAAAATGCCATCGCCGTGCGCGACCCCGCTGTGCATTGGAGCGGGACAAAGGCACTTTTCAGCATGGTGATGGGTGGGCCAACCGAACAGTTTGATGGCAGAGATCAGAGTAGCCGCTGGCAGATCTATGAAATTACAGGGCTGGGCAAAAACGACACACCGGTGATCAGCAAAGTGCCCAATCAGCCTACGGCTTTCAACAACATTAGCCCGATCTATGGCAGCGACGAGCGCATCATCTTCACCACGGATCGCCCACGCGACGGATCTGCGCATCTTTATCCACAACTGGATGAGTACGATATGGCAGCCACCGTCACCGGAGTATGGAGCCTCAACCCCGCCACAGGCAATCTGCAACTGCTCAATCACGCCCCATCCGGTGACTTTACGCCAATCGTCGATAGCTACGGACGGCTGATCTTCACCCAGTGGGATCACCTCCAGCGTGACCAGCAGGCGGATGCCGACGAGGATGACAGCCTGGGCGACAATCAGTGCAACAACCCCGGCAACCGCTATGGCACCTTTAACTATAGCAACGAAAGTGCATCAGCAACCTATACCCTCGGTGTGCGCAGTGAAGTTTTCCCCGAGCCACGGAGCTGCCGCCAGGATCTCTTACCGGGCACGGGTTTAATAGGGCACGATTTCAATCAATTCTTCCCTTGGATGATCAACCAAGATGGAAGTGAAGGAGAAATTCTCAACCATCTCGGTCGCCATGAATTACACGCCTTTGTCCCCAGCGCCTACGATAATGATCCGAATATAATCGAGTATTCCGGGCAACTTGCACGCTTTAATGCCAACCCGATTCTCAATCTCTTCCACATCAAAGAGGATCCAACAGTCCCTGGACGTTATTTTGGTGTCGATGCGCCCGAATTTGACACCCATTCTGCCGGCTCAATCGTCAGTCTGGATGCGCCACCCACCGTGAATGCCGATCACATTCAGGTCACCTACGTCACCCGGCGCGCCGATGCCAACGATCCGAACCAGCCCGGCCAATTTCGCGAGCCAGTTCCGCTGAGTGACGGCACGTTACTCGCCGTCCACACCGCCGATGCCAGCATCGAAGAAGGAAGTGGTGGGTCCGATTCAAGCTACGAGTTCCGCATCAAAGTCTTAACGAAAGGCTCAGTGGCTAGTGCGGGCACACCGTTGACCACCGGCATCACCAAGAGCGTGAGCTACTGGTCACCCGATGTGCTGGTGAGCTTTACGGGCTGCTGGAATTGAATCCTGTAGAAGTGCTTACGCACAGTGCCCACAACGAGCAAAGCACCGCCCGTTAACGCCCGAACAACAAATCATCGCCCAGGCCGGAAGGAGTCAATCTGGCGCCGTTGCAAAGTTATCTTGTGCAGAGCAACCTCGCCATGCCGTGGTGCGCAATGTTACCGAAAACGATGATTTTGACTTCCAACAGCCATTCAATCTGCGTGTGCCTGGCGGTGTGGAAAGCGTGAATCCGTCTCGCCCGGGCACGACCTACTCTGTCACCACGCTACAATTTTTTCAGGGCGATCAGTTGCGCGGCTTGACTGGCTGTTGCGACACGCTGCCGATGGCTGGCAGACGTGTGCTCGCCCAATACTTGCACGATCCAGCCGCAGTCAAAGCCAACGCCACCCTGCCCGCCAACGCAGCCACTGGGCAGATGCAGGTCGCAGCAGATGGTTCGGTGGCTGCCTTTGTCCCAGCGGGGCGGGCACTTACCTGGCAATTGACCAACGCAGCAAACGCTGGTCTTGTCCGTGAACGCTATTGGGTCACCTTCCAAGCGGGTGAAATTCGCACCTGCCCAGCCTGTCATGGGCCGAGTGAAAAGGATCAGATGGGCAATAGTACAGCAGCGACCAATGCACCACAAGCGTTGTTAGGGTTGCTGCAAGAATGGCAAAGCCAGCAAAACCCGACATCGACATCCAGTGTCTTTTTACCGGTTGTGACACGCTGAAATGGAGTCACGACGAATGTACGTCCCCGGCACGGCGCAGAAAGTTATAGGCATTACAAAAATCGTTTGCGCCGTGCCGGGGACGGCTTCTCAGAAATAGACGATCAACCATGTCAACTATGAATCAAACTGAAATCGACGACTTTCTACACGCACCACGCCACGCCATTGTCGGCACGATTGGCCGCGATGGCGCGCCGCAACTGAGCCCAGTCTGGTATATCTACGCAGAGGGGCGCTTCTATATCGGCATCACTGCTGACACGGCCAAATATCGCAATCTGCGCCGCGACCCGCGCATTAGCCTCTGTATTGATGGCGGGCGGGAGGATGTGCGCACGGTGATGGTGACAGGCACAGCAGAACTCTATGAAAAAGACCATCCACTGCAAGCTCCCATGCGTTGGCGGCTAATTTCACACTACATCGCCGACCCCGCCGAGGCGCGCCAGTATGCCGACTCCAGCCAGGATTGGGAGGCGGTGCTGATTGTCGTCACACCCACAAAAATGATCACACAGAACTTCAAGGAGTAACGCATGAGTGGAATAACCTCGCCTTTGGCTTCCCTGGATGGCTATGGCCTACCGTACTGGCTGGACTTGCCACGTCCACGCTATCCGCGCCTGGAGCATGACATCAGCGCCGATGCGGTGGTGATTGGTGCTGGCATCTGCGGTCTCAAAATTGCCCACTATCTACACCAGCAGGGAATCCAATGTGTGATCCTCGAAGGCGGGCAAGTGGGCGACGGCGCCTCGTCGCGCAATCAGGGCAGCATCAACCACGGTGCTGCGGCCAATTACGCCGACTGTATCCAGCGCTATGGCCATGAGCAAGCCAAAGCCATCTGGCACCTGGGCTTGGAGAACCACCGCCTAACCCGTCAACAACTGGACGAGTACGCCATCGACTGTGACTATCAAGAGACAGGCTATACCTTCCTCGCCCGCTACGACATGCCTGATTGGGAAAAGACATTGGCAACCTATCGGCGGGAATATGGACTGCTGCACGAAGATGGCTTTGCTGTGGATATGCTGGACGAAGCGACGGCCCAAGCAGTCACTGGCAGTGCGCTCTTCGCCGGCGGCATGCGCTATCGCAGCGACGCCCAGTTTCACTCAGGCAAATATGTGATTGGGCTAGCACAAGGCGTGGCCCGTCAACCTGGAGTTACGCTCTATGAAGGGACGCGTGTACAACAAATCGTACGGCAGGGCACAACCACCCAGGTGATGACCGCACAGGGTACAGTGAGCACACCGCTCGTTTTCCTGGCGCTCAATGCACTAGCACCCCAGCAGGTGCCCGAACTGGAGCCTGCCTTGCGCGCCGAACGTGGCCAGGTGATGGTCACCGAGCCGCTTGCCAGCCGTCCCTGTGTCGGTGGCTTTGGCACGGCGATGGCTTGGTGGCGTGAAATCATCGAGCCGGATGGACGTTTCCGCCTGCTCTTTGGCGGTGGCCGCAAACGGGATGAGCCGGACAGTCTCTTTCCTCAATTCACAGCGGAGGGTCACCCCCATCCCCTGTTGGAAAGCGAAGGTTTCAGCCCCTCTTTTGCCCATCAACATCGGCTTGACACCGAATTTGCCAAGATCTTTCCCCGCTTGGTGGGTGTGTCAATCACTCATCGCTGGGGTGGCCTGCAATCCTTCACCGCCGATGATTTCCCCGAGGTAGGACTCTTTGATGCAGAACGACAAATTTATGGCGCAGCCGGTTTTTGCGGGCGGGGCAATTGTTATGCCGATGTGGCAGCGGCCTTTGTGGTCAGCCAGGCTTTGGGCCAAAGCGGGGCATTAAGTGTACCTGCCTATCGTTTGATCGAAAGTTTGATGCCTGTCCGACGTCCGGCTGCCGCATGGGGTGCATGGCTAAGTTTGTATGAATCGTAAGTGTGAGGAATACTGACTTAGCGCTGGGTGGCGAGTTTGACTCGCAACTCGCCACCTGCCACCTGCTACCTCTTCTTCACCACCTCACACAACAGCGCCTTATAGACTGGAAAGCCCGAAATTGGATCGCGATTCTCAAAATCGGTCAGGGCGTTGGCATTGGCACGTTGCCACACCAGTGGGCCGAGTGCCCCACCACCGCCCATGTTGACCTCGACCGCGCCCCGTACAATATCGCTGCTGACGCGGGCGTAAAAAATTTGTTCACCGCGTGGTGAGGTGACCAGCACTTCATCGCCCTCGACAATGCCACGCGCTGCGGCATCGTCAACATGGAGATGAACCAGTGGTTTGGGCAATTTGTTGAGCAAGCCGTTGATGTTGTGATGTTGTGATCGGAAATCAAAGTTGGTGCGGGCACCAGAGTTAAAGACTAACGGATACTTGGCCGCCACCTCAGGACTGGCGAGCGGCCCTTCGATTGGCTCGGTGTAGACCGGTAAGGGCTCGTAGCCATAGCTGCGCAGCCATTCAGAAGTAAATTCAAACTTGCCAGTGGGGGTGTTAAAGCCGGGTTTGCCATCCTCACGCAGCTCACCCGTTTCGTATTTGCGATAGCGCATCGCTGGCTCTGGCATTTGCATTCCTTCTGGATGCGCCAGAAACTCATCCAGCGAAAGACCCGTATCGCGCAAGGCAAATTCCACCATCGCTCGTTCGCTTTGTGGCCACAGATGACCATAGCCCAAACGTTCGGCCAATTCGGCAAAGATCAGATAATCGTTGCGCGCTTCGCCCAACGGTTCGATCACCTTGCTTCGATGCTGTACATAGCCGCCGTGAATGCCGTAGGATTCGATCTCAAACTGGGTGGCGGCGGGCAACACAAGGTCAGCATATTGAGCATCGGCGGTGGGGAAGCGGTTGATCACCACCAAATAATCGAGCGCGGCCAGGGCTCGCCGCCATTGCTCAGGGTTCGGCCAGGCGGTAATGAGCGAGGTACCGCTGACAATCAAGGCGCGCAGCGGATAGGGTTTGCCCTCCAAAATGGCACGCGGGAAGAGAGCGGCATGGCCTTCTTTGCGCACCTCGTAGTAGATGGGATACTCCTCCGCTCCAATCGGTTTGCGGGCGTTGACGGGTGGCTCGGTCAAATTGCGATTCAAGGTCAATCGTCCCTTCATTTGGAAGAGTTTGCCACCCGGCACATCCAAATGACCAGCCACTGCCTGCAACGACAGCATAGCGCGAATGGCCTGTACGCCACTGTTGGAATATTCCAAACCGGTATAGCTGAGGATTGAACAGCCTTTTGCCCGCGCCATTGCGCGGGCCAATTCACGCACCTGTTCGGCAGCGAGACCCGTGATCTGCGCTACTCGTTCGGGCGTAAAGGTCTGGACATAGGCACGCAGTTCGTCAAACCCATGCGTCCAGTTGTGCGCAAAATCGTGGTCATAGAGATCCTCGGCCAATAGGACCTGGATCGCGCCCAGTGCCAGCGCGCCATCCGTGCCGGGACGTACGCCAAACCACTCGCAGCGTAAGGCCAGGGCCGTCTCACTCCGGCGATGGTCGATGACGATGATGCGTGCGCCACGATTCTGCGCCTGGCGTAAGCGCGGCAAATTGATCGGCGAGGAATCGGTTGCCGGGTTCTCGCCCCAGACCAGGATCAAATCGGCGCGGTCCATATCTTCGCTCATGTTCATCATGTACTCGCCAAAGGTGGCACGCGGGGCAATCATGCCATAGGAGACATAGCAAAGCGCACCGACACCTGTAGTATTGGGCGATCCAAAGGGAAACAACACGGCATTGGCGGAAGATTCTGCCGTGCCAGCCGGGGCAAACATCTCGTTCAAACCGTATTCAAAGTTGCCGCGTCCGGTATAGATGCCGACGGACTCTGGCCCATATTGGTCAGCGACCCAGCGCAGATTACGTACCATATCCTGATAGGCTTCATCCCAACTGATGCGCGCAAATTCGCCCGCGCCAGGTGCGCCCTCTCTCTTTTCCCCAATCCGACGTTGCGGATAGAGCAGGCGATCTGGTGAATAGACAATTTCGTGGGTCTTCATACCGCGCGTACAAAGCACACTGTGTGGATGGCCCTTGATCGGCATGAGCCGCTCGATCACGCCATCAACCAGTTGAATTTCCGCCCCGCAACCTTCCGGGCAAATGCCGCACATGCTCACGATCGATTGGCGGACGGAGGGGGAAAGTGGGGGAATTTTTTCTAGGGTGGGTGTGGGATTCATAAAATTAATGGAGATTACTGGAATGTGTTTCACATGAACAGTTACAAAAACTCTTGCAAACTCAAACAAGCGTTGATGCCACCGGGGGCGTATCACATTTCACGTCCGTATGGAAGAAGCTCACTATGCACATGTTCGTCAGGTGGCACTGATCATACTTGTTTAGCCCCACAAAGGAAAATCGGCAGAGAGGGCTGCGACTGTATAAGGCAGATCCAAATTCCATTCCGGCAAACGATCTCCAAATGATCGGTGGCTAAGATGAAACCATCGTTGCTTGTGAACTTACATCACAAGTTTATGTCAATCTTCTTACCCAAAGGACTCTCATATGGACCGTACATTTTCACGCAATCCAATCAGATGGTTTTATCCAATCGTTGTGCCGACTCTATTGTTGTTCGCTCTGCTTTTGCCAACTACACCCCTCTTTGCCCAGGTCGATGTGGAGATCAGCCTTTCTGCGCCAGTGCGAGCGACGCCTGGTGAAGAGTTTACCTACACGCTCACAGTGACCAATCACACTGGCAAAAAGCTCACACAAATCGAGGTCAAAGATACCTTGCCTGCTATGACCACTTTTGTCACCGCCAGTGATGGTGGAGAACTGGGCGAATATGACACCGTTCACTGGCAAAAGCTGCCCGACCTCGACGATGGTGAAGTTCTTTTGTTGCAACTGGTCGTTCGCGTGCAAGACGACGCCACCGAGAAGATCGTCAACTCGATCTACAGCGTCAATTACAAAGGTGCGCCCATCGAACGTTTTGGCGGCAAGGAGATCAAGACCCGCATCCTTGCCCCAGAACAGATGCCTGCCGATGCCGACCCCTACCCCGATCTGGTGATTTTTGAAGACCTAAACGGCGCATTTACGATTGATCTGCCTCTCTACTTTACCCAGAACAGTGAACTGGGCTATGGCGATGTGGCATTCAATCCGCTACCTGGATTACAGGCTGACTATGGCTATTTCTTTCACAGCGACGAGCCGAACGATGGTGCGCTGATGGTCTTCTTTCTAAAAATGGAACACGAGATCAGCAGCGAAGCCGCCTGGGCAGAATTTTTGCCGAGCTTTACGCAATCCTTTGGCGGCGATAAACTGGCAAACCTGCCACTGGCAACAGTTTGGGCGCGCGGCGAACCTAGTGTTGAGATCGAAAAAGAGACCGACGAAGCCCATGTGCTGATGCGGCTCCATGCCACTGGCAACAACCTGATCGCCATGCTTGCCACCGCGCCACTCACGACCTGGAGCGAACATCGTTCCGATCTGTTGGGCGCGCTGGATCGCTTCGAACCGTGGACGATTGGCTACGAATCGCTGCTCTTCCAACGCGCTGCAAACACGTCCAATCAGGCGGCTGCCGCAGAGGAACCAACCCCTGCCGCGGAGCCAAGCAGCGAGACACCTGCCAACAACGAGCCAACGGTCGAAGAACCAGCGGCAACGGGCGTCTCCGAAATTTCCTTCCAAAAGTTCGCTGACACCGAAGGACTCTTTTCGGTTGAAATCCCGAACTGGCCGTCTACAACGATTAGCGAGCCGGATCAGGGCAGCTATGGCTTCTCCTTTGCCGACCCTGAACGCAGTGGTGAGGCTGGCGACACGATATCGCCGCTGTCGATCTCGCTGATCGATGCCTACAAGTTGGTTGACCCCAACTGGCAAAGCCTGGTGTTACAGACTCTCGACGAGGAAGAGTGGCAGCAAGCCCTGGCTACGCTACAGAGTCGATTTGAACCCCTCGGTACAGTAACACTGGCGGCAACCGATCCGGCGCAGCACCATGCACTGCTTCAAGTGGTGGCCAACCAAGACGAAGGGAGTGGCAACAGTCTATTGTGGGTCGAAGAAGAGGAGGGCGTGGCTGCGGTCATCTTGTGGACGGAAGGGAAGGATCGCAGCATGACTTCGACTGATCCCAATTTCGATCGTGTCGTACGCACCTTTTCCTGGCAGCCAAAAGCCGCACGCGCACATTTATTGGCTCAGGCTGGCTATCTGCCCACCAATTATGGCTTTTACGATCCCTTGTCATTGCTCACCTTTTACCCGCCGAGTGCCTATCCATTCCGTCGCGTACAGGTCATCGATGAGACGGTTGATTACGGCTTCGGCAGCGACCCAGCCCAGGGAGTCATCACCATTCAGCTAACATCTGTTGCTAAACGTTCGCTCAAAACAAAGGAGATGGCAGAGATTGTGGCCGCCGCCGAAGAATCATTATTGGAAGGGGTGAAGGAAAACAAACGAGATCGCTCCGCCAAGTTGATCGAGCCAGAATGGGCAGTGCCGACCGTGGAGGAGGGGCAGATTGCGCTGGTGCGCGCCCACAGCAAGAAATTCGAGGGAGCCGTGATGTTACATGAGCTTGACGGCGTTCTGGCCACGGTGACGCTCTTTTTGCCAGCGGAACAGTGGCAAGCCAACATCGCATCTCTCCAGGCAGCGCTGATCAATCCGCCTGGCTTTGAGCCAGATATCGTGCGCCAGGCCATCGCCGACCACAAGAGCGCATCCACTGCCACCTTCACCGTGTTCCGTGGCGATGACCCCAGCGCCGGCGGTTTCCACTTTTCCCCTGACGAGCCAATCAACTTTTTTGTGCAACTGCCCGATAACCAGGCAGAAGGCGAACTGGAAGTGCTCGTCTACAACCCAGCCTTCGAGCGTAGTGACCCGCTGGCAATGCTGGCACTGCTCAACGTCAGTCTGCACAACGGCGCGGCGGATCAAAGTGAGTTTTACACCGTCGAGCGCGGCGACGATGGGTTGCGTGCCACCCTCCACTATCAGAGTGATCTGCCGCAGGCGACCCTCCCCGACCTACGCGCTGAGTTTCGTTACAACGATCAATGGCTAGGTGAGGTGGCCTTTGCAGTGCAATACCCAGAGCCAGTAACCCTCAGCGATTTGAACTTTTCCGTCGTAGCCGCAGCAGTAGATGCCGAAAGTGGTCATCCACTTGACCCACCACAGCCTATTGTGAACTTTGTCAAAGACAACCAACAGGTGTGGCTCAACTTCACTGGCAATCTGCCCGCCGGTAGTCAGGTCCGCCTCTTCCGCGAGGAAGGCTTGCTGGATCTGGCCACAGCACAGGTTGAAACCTGGCGACCTGAGAGCGATCTGCGTAATGCCTTCGATTTTCGCTACTTTGGCCCCTATCAATTGCCCGTGGGCGATCACCGCTTCTATCTCACGGTCAATGGCTTGGAGGTATGGAGCCAGATCATCCACTGCGAAGTGGCTGACGCCTTTGCCGATAGCACTGAGTTTTTTGCCGACATCGACCAGCCACAGTGGGCGAGCGACCTGGTTGATACCTTAGCTGCCGAGGGTGACACCTTATTCAGTCTGCCTGAAGATTTGACTGCGATCGAGAGCGAAAGCGCCGATGCTGCCTTTAGCACTGCCGCACTCAGCCAAGAGGTCTTTGACCGTTTTGGACGGATGTTGACCACCTTTGGTGCCACCCGCATCCAACCCGCCAGTTGGGCAGCCCAGTTCAACGGTCAGCAGCGCCGCTGGCGCGTAGGCGATTCTCAGATCGTGCTGCAACTAACCGAGGAGAGCGACAGCGACAACAAGCCGATCTACCTGCTTGAAGTGGAACCAGCCAACAGTGAATTTCTCAGTGCCTTGCCAGCCGACGAACCAATCAGCGCCGCTACGGTAAAGCGTCTCGCGCCGCTGGTGACGTGGGGCTTCTCTGACGTACATTTTGATGAGGGCGCGCTCTCGCCAGATGGGGATTGGGTCGCCTTAGTGACCAGCGAAGGGCAACTCTATCTCTTTGATGCCCACACCTTGGACATGGTTCGTTCCCAACCACTGCCGCCGCTGACCCACACCCGCTACCGAGCGCCGATCTTTAGCAACGATAGTCAATGGCTGGCGCTGATCGTTGAAAGCGAACATGGAGACTATATTCAACTCTGGCACAATTGGGACGCCATCTGGAGTTGGCAAGCTGATTTGCTAGGACATATCGGAACAATTGTGAACTTGCGCTTTGCCGATGACGCGTCGACTCTGTACAGCGCCGCCCAGGATGGCACACTGCGCCAATGGCAGATTCAGGCACTCAATGCAACCTCGACACCCATCTGGTTGGATGATCAGCCTGCCGCCATCAGTGACACCGCCATCGCAGCCGATGGACAGATTGGTGCGCTGGCACTCGCGAATGGCACCCTGATGCTTCTGAACGAGAAGGGTGATGTCCAAGTGCAATACGAATTGAATGAACAAAATCCCCAGATCCGATTCCGCCCAGATGCCAATCGACGGCAAGGTGTTCTTTTGATTCAGGCCGAGGATCATGTACGTTTGTTGCGCTACCGAGGCAAACGGATCGAGGATCTAGGTCAAATCCCTGCCGCAGGCGAAGAGATGGCACTTCACGATGCCGCCTTCAGTCCGGATGCTTCGCTGCTTCTATTGGCGGGTGATGAACTCAGCTTTTACGATAGCGAAACTGGCGACTGGCTGGGTAATCTGCCTATCACCAGTGGGGAGAACGATGTCGTCGCCAATCAAGTCAGCTTTAGCATGGACGGCAAATGGCTGTTGGTCATCTCTGCTGAACCGGGGGAAGCCAGCTTATACGCCATAACGGTCAAGTAGAAGGCAAATGTATACCATTTCTCGAACATTTGCGTAGTTATGTTCTCCGTGATAGACTGAAAATGCAAGCTACTGCTCTCTAGATGCATTCATATAAGTTGCATGAAACGTGATGCGCGAAACGTCAAGTGTTAGCCCAATTTCACGCATCACGCTTCACTCCCAGTTTTATGAACTATTAATCTAGATATCAGTCGTAGGTCCCCAAATCATTCACACAATAGAGGAGACAACTCATGGCAGACTCGTTTAGCGATCGCAAGGTCACTCGGCGCGACTTTTTGCGCTATGCCGAGATCGTGGGTATGGCCGCTTTGGCCGCACCCTGGATGGCAGCGTGTGCCACAGGAGCGCAACCGGCAGGCACCGCCGCGGATACCGCAGCGCCCGCCGCCGCCGAAGCACCTGCGGAAGGGGCAACAGTCGCGGGTGGCATTAAAGATGTAGCCCGCAATCGTACCTTCATCGCCGTGCGCGGCGGCAGTCAAGGCAAGTTTGTCGAGTGGGATCAGTGGAATCCCTTCGTGCCAGTGGCCAATCACCAGTTCGCCGTCGGCCTCATGTACGAACCACTGGCTTTCTATAGCGCCTTTGCCGACAAGGAGTACATGTGGTTGGCAGAGAGCTATCAATTCTCCGAAGATTACAAAGAATTGACCATCAAGACCCGTCAAGGCATCAAGTGGAGTGATGGCAAAGATTTCACCGCTGATGATGTGACCTTTACCCTCAATGCCTGTAAAGAATATGGAGCCAAGATTCGCTGGGGCACCAACGTCGCCCAGGTGATGGACAAGGCCGAAACCGTGGATGAGACAACCTGTAAAGTCACCTTGACGGTGCCTGCGCCACGCTTCTTCTGGTTGTTGACCTATCACTTCGACATCGGCGTCTACATGCTGCCCAAACATATCTTCGAAGGGCAAGACATTTCGACCTACACCCATTTTGATATCGAAAAGGGCTTGCCAGTGACCACAGGTCCATGGCGTGTGGTCCATTCTTCGCCGCAGCAGAAGATCCTCGATCGTGCCGATGATTGGTGGGGCGTAGCCGCTGGCGTAGCACCGCTGCCCGCCGTCGAACGCTTTATCCTGTTGCCCGACCAAGGCGAACAACAACTGGTGCAGTCGATCATCAAGAACGAAGTCGACTTTACTACCGGCATCCAGCCCTCCAGCTTCCCCACCGTCTTTGATGGCAACCCCAAAGCCTTGTCGTGGACGGGTCGAGAAGCACCCTATGGCTATGTGGACTGGTGGCCGCACTCGCTCTATGTCAACAACGAAGTTGCACCCTGGAGCGACAAGAATGTGCGTTGGGCGCTCAGCTACTACATCGACCGCGACAAGATCGTACAGATCTCCTGGTCAGGCGCCTCGAAGGTGACACCGCTGCCCTTGCCCGATTATCCACCGCTCCAACCCTACTTTGACGCAACCAAGCCATTGCTCGAAAAGTACAACACCTTGGAATACAACCCGGCCAAGGGTGACGAATTGCTCACCGCCAAGGGCTGGAAGAAAGACGCCAATGGTATGTGGCAGGACGAGGCGGGCCAACCAGTCAAACTCGACATTGTCAGCTTCTTCGACTTCACCAGCGTCGGACCCGTGTTGGTCGAAATGCTCAAGCGCGGCGGGATTGACGCCAGCTACTCGGAACCACCGGATTTCTTCGACAACTTCTCAGCGGGTAAATTCACAGGCTGTCTTTTTGGTCACGGTGGCAGTTGCCGCGAGCCACAGGAAACCCTGGCCCTCTACCAGAGCAGTTCTGAAGCGATCCCAGGCGGTCACGCCGTCAACTTCTCGCGTTGGCATCACGACGAGTTCGACAAACTGGCCGACCTCGCCTACACCACGCCACCGACCGATACCCAGGCGTTGATCGACATTTGGACCAAAGCGATGGAAATCTGGCTACCCGAATTGCCCGATATCCAACTCACCCACGGTCTGCACCGCCTGCCGTGGACGACCGAGAACTGGACCAACATGCCCGATCAGGATAATCCCTACACCAACTCGGCCCAGTGGCATCTGACCTTCCCGTTGGTGCTGCACAATGTCAAGCCGTCGCAGGCGTAAAAGAGTGGCAGGTGGCAGGTTGCAAGTGGCAAGTAGCCTATGTGTTTCCTTGCCACTTGCAACCTGCACCTTGCAACCTGCACCTTGCCCCTTTCCAGGAGTCAACCGTGAGTGTCGGTTACATCGTTCGACGATTTTTCATTTTTATCGCCATTGTCTGGGCGGCAGCGACCTTTAACTTTATTTTGCCGCGCTTGGGGGGACAAAATCCGATCCGCGAAAAGCTGGTCTCGCAGTCGGCGCTCAGCGGTGCGGTGCAAGCTGGGCTGGAGGAGATGATCAAAGAGTTTGAGACGAAGTTTGGTCTTGATCGGCCACTTTGGCAGCAATATCTCACCTATCTCTCCGACATGGCACGTTTTGACTTCAACTATTCAATTGCCAACTACCCGCGCAAAGTCATCAACATGATCGAGGATGCCATTCCCTGGTCGGTGACGTTGCTGTTGGTGACGACCTTGCTGGCCTTTGTGATCGGCAATGTGCTTGGTGCGCTCCTGGCCTGGCCCAATGCGCCTGGCTTCTTGAAATATGTCATGCCGCCGATCCTGATGATGGGGGCGATTCCCTACTTCTTGTTGGGGCTGATCCTGGTCTATGTCTTTGGCTTCTTCCTCGGACTCTTCCCGATGTACGGCGGCTATACCACCGGCACTATCCCGTCGCTCACACCTAAGTTTATCTGGGATGTACTTTGGCACACGATGTTGCCAGCGCTTTCCATCATCCTAGTCTCGATTGGCGGCTGGGCATTAGGCATGCGTTCGCTGATGGTGATGACCCAGGGCGAAGATTATGTCGTCTTTGCCGATGCCATGGGACTGCGCGACCGCACGATCTTTACCCGCTACGCCATCCGCAATGCACTGCTGCCACAGGTCACGGCGCTGGCGCTGGCCTTAGGGCAGATCGTCTCGGGTGCGGTGTTGGTCGAAGTGATCTTTGGCTACCCCGGCATCGGCACCATGCTCTACCAAGCGATTCGTGGCTCCGACTACTACCTAGTGCAGGGCATCGTCTTTGTGGTCATCGTCTCGATTGGTCTGGCCACTTTCATCCTCGACATTATTTATCCGCTGCTCGACCCGCGGATTACCTACAAGAAGGCATGACATGGCGACAACGATGCAGAGCAGCGTGCGTGGGGCACGCGCAAAAGAATCGGTGAGTCTGGGCAGCCGTTTGGCTCATGCCATCGATTATTGCCGACGCAACCCATCGCTGATCATTGGACTGGTGCTCTTTTTTCTGCTGTTACTCTCCTCATTGATCGGCAGATTCTTCGTCAACCTTGAGAATGCGCGCCCCATCTCAGTGCTGCCATTGCAACATCCTTCGTGGGAGCTACCCTTTGGCAGCGACAAACAGGGACGAGACCTCTTTGCTGTGATGATCTCGGGCACGCCACTGACGCTGCGCATCGGCCTGATCGCTGGTTTTATTGGGGTTGGCTTTGGCGCATTTATCGCCTTTGTTAGCGCCTATTACGGCGGCTGGCTCGACGCCGTTTTACGCGGCATCGTCGATGTCGGCTTGACCGTGCCTGGTTTGATGGTGCTGATCATCGTGGCGATGATGGTGCGCTCCGGGCTGAGCGTGGAGCAGATGGCGTTGGTCGTCGCCTCACTCGCCTGGCTCTATCCAGCGCGCACGATTCGCGCTCAGGTGCTGACCTTGCGCGAGCGTAATTACGTGCAAATGGCGCGCTTTTCGGGCGTGCCAGGGCGCATGGTGATTTTGATGGAGATTCTGCCCAACCTGCTGCCCTATTTGGCGGCATCATTGGTGGGCTCGATCTCGGCTGCCGTGTTGGCATCGGTGGGCCTAGAGGTGCTCGGTCTAGGACCGATGGATGCACCGACGATTGGCATGACCCTCTTCTGGATCAACTACAACGCCGCTGTGATCAACGGCTGGTGGTGGTGGTGGCTACCGCCGATCATCGTCATTGGTCTGCTCTTTATCAGCCTCTTCCAGATCAGTGTCGGCCTGGATGAGATCGCTAACCCGCGCATCCGCAAACAAAAGTTCAAAAGCATCCTGCCCGATAAACCGGCGCAGACCAAACCCAATCGCACTGCCAATGGCTCTGAACCAGGCGTGCTAGAGTTGGAAGGGCTGACTGTCTACTACGAGACTGCCCGCGGGCCGGTTCATGCTGTTGAAGATGTCACCTTTTCGCTCCGTCCGCATGAGCGCTTTGGCCTGGTCGGTGAATCGGGCTCAGGCAAGTCGAGCATGGCGCTTACCATCATGCGGCTGATCAAGCCGCCCGCCCGCGTGGTAGCTGGCAACATCTGGTTTGGCGAGACCAATTTGCTGTCTCTCTCCGAAGCGCAGATGAAAGAGTTGCGCCTGGCCCAGATCGCGCTGATCGCCCAGGGTTCGATGAATTCGCTCAACCCGGTGATGCGAGTGCGCGACCAGATTGGTGCAGGGTTGGCAGATCACGGCATCAAGCTAACCAAGGCCGAACTCGAAGAGCGCGTGACCAGCCTGCTCGCCAAGGTCGGGTTGCCCGCCAAGGTAGCCGACATGTTCCCGCACGAGTTGAGCGGTGGCATGAAACAGCGCGTGGTGATTGCCATTGCCATCAGCCTGCGCCCCAAGGTGATCATCGCCGACGAGCCGACCAGTGCGCTCGATGTGGTTGTGCAACGACAGGTGATGGAAACGCTCAAAACGGTGCAGGCGGAGATCGGGGCCTCGGTGATTCTGGTTGGCCACGACATGGGCTTGATGGCGCAATTTGTGCAGCGTTTAGGCGTGATGTACGCCGGTCACTTGATGGAAGTTTCGCCCGTCAAAGAAATCTTTGCCAAGCCACGCCATCCCTATACGCAACTGCTGATCTCCAGCCTGCCATCGACCGAGAGCAAGGGACAATTTACCGGCATCCCTGGTCTGCCACCTTCGCTGCTCGATGTGCCGCCGGGCTGCGTCTTTCATCCGCGCTGTCCGCTCGCCGCCGACCGCTGCCGCACCGAAGTGCCCAAACTGCGCGAGTTGCAGAAGGATGTGTGGGCGGCTTGCCACTTTGCGACGTAGGACAAACTGCAATCATGCGGGACACAGAGCGCAGGGAGTTGCTCACAGAGAACACAGAGAACTCAAAGCACAAAAGGTATTTTCTCTCTGCTCTCTGTGCCTACTCTGTGGACTCTGTGTCCTGTCTTTTGAACCATAACGAGGAAGATCGATGACTGCGTTACTCGAAGCACGCAATGTTACCAAAGTCTTTGGCGGCGGACTCTTTGACCGCACGCGCACCGTTGCGCTGGAAAATTTCTCGATGACGATCGGCGATGATAAGCCAACGATCACCGCCATTGTCGGCGAGAGCGGTAGCGGCAAGACGACCTTAGCGCGTCTGCTACTGGGCATCACCGAACCAACCAGCGGCAGCGTGCTCTACAAAGGTAAGGACCTGCGTCAATTCACCAGTGCCGAGTCGAAGACCTTCCTCAACGATGTACAAGTGATCTTCCAAGATCCCTTCGAGGTCTACAACCCCTTCTACCGCGTTGACCATGTGCTGACCACGCCAATCGACTACATGAAGTTGGCCAACTCCAACGAGCAAAAGTGGGGCTTGATCGAACAGGCGTTGGAAACCGTCGGCCTGCGCCCCGAGGAGACGTTGGGGCGTTACCCGCATCAACTCAGCGGCGGTCAGCGACAGCGCGTGATGGTAGCGCGTGCGCTCATTCTCAAGCCACGCATTATCCTCGCCGACGAACCGGTTTCGATGATCGATGCCTCGCTGCGCGCTACCGTGCTCGGTAGCCTGCAACGTTTCAAACAAGAGTTTGGCATCTCAATCCTCTACATCACCCACGACCTTACCACGGCCTACCAGATTGCTGACAACATCATCGTGCTCTACCGCGGCGGTGTGGCTGAGGCAGGTAGCGTCGATTTGGTGGTGCGCAACCCAAGCCATCCCTACACGCGCTTGCTGGTCGGCTCGATCCCGGTGCCCAATCCCAATTTGCAATGGGCAGCTGAGGCAGCGCCCGCCCTCGCCAGTCAACCCCGCAGTGAAAACGCCTGCAAGTTTGCCGAACGCTGTCCGTCGGCGATGGCGAAATGTCTGCAACAACAGCCCCAACTCTATCAAAATGATGCGCAACGCGCCGCTGCCTGCTTTCTCTACGAACAAGCGCCTGCACTGAGCGCAACCCAATTGGATCAGGTGTTACAGGCAGCAGATACGCGTTAGGGTAACAGTGGCAACTAACCCTGCAAGATAAACTTGTCATTCTGTAGGAATCCTAGCCAATCTGACCATGATGTAAATCCAGCGCAGAGTACGCTGTCAGTTCTCTACAAAGCGGTCGGCTTGACCAACGAAGGATTCCTTCGGAATGACAGACTACCCCACATGGTGCCTTGTTGAATTTTTCGGCACGATCAGAACCAAGTTGAACAAAACAATGTAGTTTCCTCTCGAAACGCTCCTCAAACGATCCATAAACAGTGTAATTGCTACGATAGGCCAGACAACCGTAACAAGCCCGCTACGTTTTCGCTACGTTCGTTGGTTATGCTTCGGCCATGTCACAGAATTCGCAGACTCAATCAATCGCACCAATAAGCATAGGCAACAGAGCAGAGATCAGTGCAGCCTTTGTCCTTCGCCTAACTTGGGATGCGAATACGCTGAACTGGCAAATTCTGTTACGAAGCGCCAACCAAGAGGAAATCCGGATCTTTACCAGTCCGGAAGGTGTTGTTTTGCATCTAGAGTCTTGGATGGCGAAGCAGCTTCTAAATCGTGGTTGTAATGAAAAGCGGGGTTCTTCCAGCCATTTCGAGCAGCAAAACCCCGCTTTTCATTCAGAGCGTAGTTTACTGTTCGACGAAGAAACTCAAACTCAGTGAGGAGAGCCACCCATGCCTGTCTGGTTACAGCCTACACCCATTCTGCCCTTTGTTCAAGGATTCATGCTGTGTGCCGGTTTGCTGATCGTCTTTGGTCCACAGAACTTATTTTTGCTACGCCAAGGGCTGCGCAAGGACAACCTCTTTGTGACAGCCTTGACATGTACGCTGGTTGACCTTTTATTGATTGGTCTGGGAGTGGGTGGTTTGGGCAGCATGATCTCCGCTAGCCGACCTGTGCTGTGGATCACGACGATCAGCGGTGCGGCCTTTCTGCTGGGCTATGGGGTACGTTCCTTGCGTTGCGCTTGGGTTGGCGGTTCGGCAGCCGAGCATGCTGATGCTCACAATTCGTCTTATAGCTTGCAGGGCAGCGTGCTCGCAGCGTTGAGTTTTTCACTGCTGAACCCGGCCGCCTATGTCGATACCTTACTGATGATTGGTGCAACCAGTGGTCGTTATCCCTTTGACCAGCGCATCCTTTTTGGATCCGGCGCAGTGACTGCCTCGTGCCTTTGGTTCTTCGCTTTGACCTATGGCGCAGGTCATTTAACACCGCTTTTTCGTCGACCCGCAGCATGGCGTACCTTGGATGTGATTAGTGGCTGCATTATGTTGGGGCTGGCAACCTCGCTCTCGGCGACTCATTCCGCTTTGTTTTGGTAGTTTTTACAGCGTTGCGCCAATTGCAGATTGTTGGGGCGAGCCAGGAAGGCCGCCCGTATACTGGCATCTTTGTTGCGTTCAACCACGGTTTGTACCCACTGCTGGGCCAGATTCAATGTCTGCTCAGCGCGCTCCAGCGCACCGTTGCCCGCCAGGACAGTTTCACAATTGAGCAGAAGCAAGACCGGTTCAACAATCCCCACCAAGCCCGCATGGTCTACAAAATTTAGCACCTCATCGACTGCGGCCAGCGCTTCTGCCTGTCGCCCCAATTGATAGAGTGCCACCGCCCGACCGGCCACGGCTTCGTAGCGATTGGGATGGTGCAACGGATCCCACACGACCAATGCCTCGCAGTAGGCTGTCTCTGCCGCTGCCCATTGCTCCAGTTCCAACAGGGTGTGACCGATGCGGTTGCGCGCCTGGCCTTCGATCCGTGGTTGTTTCATCGAACCCAGAATGTCAATCGCCTTTCGGCCATAGTCCAGCGCTGCATCCAATGCTCCCGTTTGGCGCAGTGTCAGACAGTGATTAGCATTCAGCAAACCCATTTCGTTGACATCGCCTATCTCTTCAGCGAGTGCGAGTGCCTCCTGTAAGTGAGCAAGTGCAGCTTCGTAGAACCCAGCAAATTGTTCAGCAAGTGCCAGATCGCGTAACACATAACAGCGTCGTCGCCGATCAATTTGCTGATCAACCAGGGCAAGCGCACGCTGTGTATAGTGTATTGCAGCGGTATAATCGCGATGGCGAACGGCAGGCAGAACGAGCGACTGATAGAGTCGCATGTACAATTCATCAGCATCGGCAAGGGCTGGAGTGGCGCTATCCAACAGTCTGATCGCCTCTTCTAGCTGTTGAATGGCGCGAGCAAAATCACCTCGAAAATGCACGGCGTTGATATGGATACGGGCCTCGACCGCCCCAATATAAAGCGCTAGATCAGCACTTGCCCCTGCCAGTTGCTCGCTTTGATCAAAATGAGCATCAGCTGCCTCCCATTGGCCCAATTCCGCATGATAATTGCCCAAGTCCATGTGCATACGCAAGCGTAATTGTAGATCCTCGCTCAAGGTCAAAACGCGCTGTGCGACAAGAATCGCCGCTGGTGGTCCATGAATCGCAACGGCAAACAGCGACTGTTGCTCCAACAATTGCGCCAAAATCTCCCGTTGTTCGGGGACAGTTTCAAAGTGATTGGCTGCACGCTGAAAGAGCAGGTGACCATCGGCCATCGTGCCAAACTGGAGCATAAATTTACCGAAAAGAAGGACTGACCGTCTCAGTGCAGCAACCACTTCGGCAGACTCGGTCAGTTCAATGGCCCGTTGCCAGGCGAAGCGTAGATTGCCAAATTCTGGCAATAGACTCGGCAATGTGCGTTCAGTCAGTGCCGTCAGATAGTAGTAACTGTGAGCCCCCAAAAGTTGGGACACCTCGTTTGCCATCACCTTACTGGCGGCAAATTCTTGCACCAGCGGATGAAGATCGTAGCGGCCGGCAGCCAGTCGTTGTACCAGCGAATGTGCAATCAGCATCGAGAGGTCGCTCAAATTGCTCTGGGCGATGCTGCTGGCAGCCGCCCGATCAAAACCACCACGAAAGGCAGAGAGGCGGGCCAGGATCTGCTGCTGTTGCAGGCTAAGCAACTGCCACGAATATTCAAAGACATGGCTCAAGATGTGATGGCGGTCGGTCAGATTGGTTGCTTGGCTCGGTGCCACTGCCATATCCGCGAGTGAACGACCGATCTCGGC
>JAXLWB010000046.1:0-84199 GCA_046328715.1 Caldilineaceae bacterium
AAGGGAACTGCGGAATCGACCATATAGAGCTTGTTGCGCGCCGCATTGGTGACCAGTGGATTGCCAGGGCTGCGCAATGTCCCAGCCTCGGCACGGGCGATGGAGAGTACTTCGACGGCATGGTCCTCGGTCAACGCCACGCGCACCAGTTGCCCCAGGTTGGCGAAGTAGAGATAGTCGGTCCCGGTGGCTTGCGGCGCGTCCAACTGCCAGTAGAAGGTGTACGGCGCATCATTGCTGGTTAGCCCACTATTGTTCGTGGCCAGGGTATAGTCCCCACCTGCGGTCAGGACAAAGTTGCCTTGGCGACCCGGTTGGACTTGGCCGCGTTCGACACCATCGGCATCAAGCAGGCGCAGCACGCCGCCAGCGGTATTGTCCCAATAGTTGACGGTCAGACGCTGGCCCGCCGTGGCGCTAAAGTGATAGAAGTCGACATCGCTGGTATTGCACAGCGTGGCGTTGACCAGATTGCTGTTCAGCATTGCAGCCTGGGGTGCCGTGTTGTTCGGCTCCCAGGGGTCGTTGAGGCTACAAGTGCCGTCGGAGACAAGCAGTTGATAGGTCTGGGTTGTGCGCACTAGCGGGCCGTTGAGATCGTTGACCATCACCTTCCACTCGCCACTGGCGTCCAGCACGATCGGTTGTTTGAAGCCACTGGGCGACCAGGCGTTGAAGAACGAACCGTCAGGGCGGTAGAGGTGAAGATCATAGGCGGCAGGGCGCACCGGCAGATCGAAGGTGTACGCTTTCCCCGCAGCAGCACTGAATTTATAGAAGTCGACATCGTTATCGTAACAAAGCGCGCCAGTGATGGGAACGCCCACGGTCAAAGGCGTGGCGTGAGCCTGGTCGTAGTTGCCAGCCAGATCAAACCCGTCGTTGGGATCCACGGTCAGACATTGGCTGTTGAGCGGCACCGCCGGCGCATCGCTCAGGGCGACGGTCAACGAATACGGATTGGCATTGTTCACCGGCATGTTGCTGAAGACAGCGATGACATAGGTTCCATCGCCTTCGTAGTTGCCTACGCTGATGGAGTCGTTGACCAGGCCAACGTTGCGGCTGGTGGCCAGGGTGACGCCGCTGCGTTGGACATAGAGATCGTAGTCGGCGGGCAGGTTGCTCAGGGTGACGTTTAGCGTCTTGCCGTTCGGTACGGTGACGGTGTAGAAGTCGCGATCCGTAGGCAGCGACGCCTGGGTCGTACACAGCGCGCCGGTAGTGACACCGACGCCGATCTCCTTGGCCGCAGATGCGCTGTTGTTCGGCTCGTTGAGGTCGTTGAGCAGACAAGGCGGCGCTGCAAAGGGCGTCCCGGTCATAAGGACGATGTTGCCCTCTGGCCGCTCCAGGATAGCCGGCGCGAACACGGTCGGATTGATCGGCAGGCGCAGACCATCGTAAGTGCGGCGGCTGAGATTGGCTGGATAGCTCGCATTGTTGCCATCCAGATCAGTGCGTATGAGATTGTCGTAGCTGACGTAGTAGACAGCGTTCTCGAACGGTTGCACGATGAGGCCGCGCGCGTCGACGCCCAGGAAACTGGTGAGGGCAAGCACCTGGGTGCCGTCAGCGTTGGCCCAGAAGAGGGTGCCTCCATCCACGGTGGGGTCAATCCAGTAGATCTTCTGAGCATAGGGATCGAGCGCCAGGTAGCGAATCAGCGATCCCGGCTGCGCGGCGTAGACGGTTTCACGGTTGCTGCCGTCGAGATCGCTGCGAAAGATGAACTCCTGGCGCTGCCAGACGTCGCCTCCCACCCAAAGCAGCTTACGTCGTATCGGATCGACCAGCAGCCCGCGTTGGCCAACAATTCCCGATACAATCGTACGGGCGTCGCTGCCGTCGGCCTTGGCGCTTTTGATGTTGGTGAGTACAAAGTTGTTGATCTCCGACCAGTAGATACGCCCCGTGCTTTCGTCCACAGCCAGTTGCAAGCGATCCTGTCGAGAGCTCGTGTTCGGATTGGCATTGGCGATCTGGACGCGACCTGTGCCATCGCTATTCATGGCAACCACGTTGTCCAGCATATCGACCAGGAACATTTTGCCACGCGTCGGGTCCGCCGCCATGACTGTACCGCCATTGCCGTTGAGGAAGATCGGTTCCAGGCTGTAGTCGCCGAAGAGTGGCAGGCGCAGTAGGAAGTTGTTGCTGCCGTAATAGACATAGGGCAGACCCGATAGCGCACTCAGCGTAGGTGCGGCGGTGACACGGCTGTGAGTGGCACTATTGTTGATCGGGTTGCGTTCAGGCGTGTTAGAGGCGACACTCACTGTGGTCGTCAGCGGGTGTGCCGTCGTGGTGTTAATGGTGGCGCTGATCGAGAGCGAGCGTTGTGTCAGACCGACAAAGCGATCCAGATTGCAGGTGATGGATGCGCCACTGTTCGTACAAGAGCCGTTCGATCCACTGTAGGTTGCGCCGCTGGGCAACGTCACGGTCAGTACCGTATTGTCGGCGGACAGGGCAGCATCGTTGCGCAGGCTGACGTCGTAGCGCACGCTGCCGCCGTTGACCACCACGGTTGAGGGCGAGGTGATACCCACGGCTAGATCGGCGCTCTGTTCCACGGTCTGGGTCGTCTCCACCACCGCCATCGCAGTGATGGTGCTGCTGCTGCGACGGCTGCTTCCACCAGCGGCGGGCGTATCGTCCACAAAGGTGGTAAAGCGGCTGAATTGGTCATCTTTCTCGCCGCGCACAATCTGCGTATCCAGCGTTACGAAGAGCCCCGCAGCGGCTTTATCGACGTAGAGTTGCGGCAGCGGCGTGGTACGCAGACCGTTGAGGTTGCCACCTGTCAATGCAAGCGGGGCCACGGTGAAGGTAGTGGAAACGGGCGCACGACCGTAAACACCTGAGTTTACCCCGTCGGCATTGACAGCCGTCCAGTAGAGGACGCCGTTGCGCACAGCCATGGATTCGACGTCGAAGCCATCGCTGCCCGATGAAAGACAAGTTGTGGGATCTTGCCCGTTGCCCACGCCAGCGCCCAGGTTGTTGTAGAAGTTGGCGTAGGCGCAGCCGTTACCCACCCCAGCAAAGAATGACGGATTGGCACCATTGAGATCGGTGGTGACGATCAGTGTATGTTTGAATTTCTGTCCAACGCGCAGGCCAGCATTGAATTCGGCTAGCGTCAGGCGTTGGCGTCGTTCGCTCAAGTAGAGGCGACCATTGGCACTGTCCACCACCACATCGCCGATCTGCATCACATCCAGCGCACCGCCGATAAAGCGTGTGTCGGGCGGCATCGAGTAGACCACCTGTTTGAGCGTGCCGTCGAGGTTGGCCCACCAGAGTTGATAGCCCTGCGTCCAGTAGAGTTTGTTGCCGGTCGGGTCAATCGCGATCTGTAAGGCTTCGGCGGCGTAGGCATTGAGACCGCCGATCACCTGTTCCACACCGTTGCCGTCGAGATTGGCGCGCCAGATGCCTGCGCTTTGGCTGTCGCCTTCCGTCTTTTCGGCCCAGTAGAGCTTGCTGTAGCTTTCGTCCACCACAATGTCGAGAATCTGCTTGCCTTCGCGCTCAATCAGTCGGACGCGGTTCTTGGGATCGCTCAGGTTGGCGCGTTCGATGGCATTGGGTAGCGTGCCAAAGGGGCTGAGCGTATTCTGGCTGGTACCAAGGTAAGCCACCGCCTGCGACGGAAGCGCCGCCGCACAGTGACCATACTCGTCGCAGGCAGTAGCGGAGACAAGACTGGTCTGGAAGCCAGGGCGCGTACATTGGGCCACAATCTCGGCCAGGTCTTTTGTATTGGTGTAGGTGCCGGCGTTTGTGCCAGCAAAACTCAACAGGGTCGGGTCGACGGCGTAGCGCAACTGATCAGGCTTTAATTGGCAGACAAATTGGTAGTTGTCAGCGCTCAGATTATCGTCACGTACCGTGGCGCTGTAGATCGTGGTGGCGGCACTGCCTGTGCCTGTGTAGACCACACTCAGATCGAAGGTGGGGAGCTTCGTGTCGATGGTGGTGCGCAGTTGCGGCCAGTCGCCACGACTTTCGCCGCGGTTACCCAGGCTATCTACCGCACGCATGTCGATCTGATAGTAGCCTTCTAGCCCACTCGGAACCGTGAACGCCCAGGAGTTGCCAATCAGGGTTGCCGGTTGCCAGCGTCGATAAAGGGTGGTCACCGATGCCGTAGACAGCTCGCTGTTATAGATGACAAAGTCGTCCAGCGCGCCCGTGAAGAAGGGCGTCGTCGCAGCGGCGGCATGGCCGACGAGGACGCGATCCTGTGCGCTGAAGGTCGAGGCGGTAGTGGGACTGCTCACGGCCAGGGTGCCGTCGAGATAAAGTCTGTTGCCGCCTGCGCCCAACGTGTGAACCACCTGATGCCAGTTATTGTCAGCGTAGTTCTTGCCGCCGGAACAGCGCGTTTCCGGGCTAGCGCCTACTTGCACTGCGGAACAGACATTGCCGCTGGCGAGGAAGAGATCGCGGTCATGGCCAGTCTGTGATGGGTATTGTCCGGCAATGGCGCTGAAGAGGCCGCAGTTGGCACAGCTTGTCTTGAACCAGAAGGCAGTGGTCAAGCCGCTTTCAGGCAGATCCAACGTCTCGAACGTGCGCAGCAGATCGTTGCCGTCGAAGCTAACTGCCGTGCCATCAGTGCCTGAAACGCCGCTCGTGGGACAGCTTTGGTCAAGACAGAAGATGCGGGCTGCGTTGGTTGCGTTGTTGCGGAAGAGTACAGTCGACGGCAGATCGTTGAGCGGCAATTGCAACAAGGTCTCTTCGGTCGAGAAGACGGTAGAAGCGTCAACAAAGGCATACTCAACGCCAGCAACCGAGGAGTAGGTATCCTGCACCGTACCGGTAAAGACAGTGCTATCGTTGACCCGATCATCGTCGCGGTGTGAGCGCAGGGTCACCACAGGCGGCGACATATCGATAACGAAGGGGATTACCTTTACCGTGGGGTTGCCGTCGGGCAAGGCGTTGTCGCGGGCGGTGACAGTGAGTGTATAGAGACCCGAAGGGCTAGGATCAGCGTTGATGCTGCTATCATCGAAGGCGTAGATCACATTCCACGCACCGTTTCCGGCGATCTGAGTAGGGGTGATAACCTGATTGGAATTGCCGCCAATCTGCAAGTTCACCGATTGGATGCCAGCGCCATCGTCTGTAGCACTGCCGCTGAGTTGGATCGTCCACTGATTTTGGGCATTACGCTGTAAGCGGCGCAGCTCGCCTGAATTTAGGCTCACATTCAAGCTGGGAGCGATGCCGTCAACGTTCAGGCTAAGGTTGGCCGAACTGCTGTTATTGACGGCGTCAAAAGCGCGCACATCAATGGGAAAAGAGCGAACGTTGTTAGGCGTATCCACGGCCAAGGCCCACAGGTTAGTCCCGGTGGCAGTAGTAAGTCCACCACCGTTGACAGCTACCTCCACCTTGGAGATGGCCGAAGTGGGATCGCTGGCGGTGCCGCCGATGATGACGGTGCGTCCTGGCTGCACGAAGGCGCCCTGCGTCAGCGCCGGGATGTTGGGCGAGTCGCTATCAATGATCACCTGCACTGGCTGATCGAGAATAAGATCATCAGCAGGGCCGCTGGCTGTCTGGCCCACAGCAACGAGATCCGCAGCCAGGGCGGTATTGATGTTGAAGGTGCCGTTGGCAGCAGCAGCCCGCCCCGTGAGAACGATGTTACTTTGCGTGGTGGGCAGCAGGGTGAAGTTGCGAGTTTGCGCTGCGCCACCCAATTGGGCGGGCAACGTTGATGTGAAAGTACCCACGGCCAGCAATGCCTTGGTTGCATCCGAGCCGTTGAGGACTGTTGTAGTGACGGTAGTGTTTTGGTTGACAGCGAAGACGCGGTCAGCATCATCGACAGTGGTATAGAGGCGGGCCGGCGCATCATTGAAAGCCCGTGGGCTAAAGGGATAACGCACAGGATCGAGGGTATTGAGGCGGCGTTCCACGCCGTCGCTCATGCCATCATGATCGCTGTCGCGGTCGAGCGGATTGCTGGTGACGAAGACCGTCAGGTTACTAAGTCTCAGCGTATAGCCATTGACCTCGTCAAAATCCGCAATGCCGTCGCCATCACTGTCGGCTTTGCGCGGGTCAGTCTGATAGCGCATTTCGAGGGCGTCATTGAGGTTGTCGTTATCGGCGTCGGCGATACTCGGATTGAAGCCGTAGCCGCGCTTGATGCCGTACTCGTATTCGATGCTGTCGGGCACGCCGTCGCCGTCAGTGTCCCACCTGCTTTGATCGGGGTCGATGGTCTTGCCCAGCCCGTCGCCGTCGGGGTCGATCTGCTCGCCCAGTTCGCCCCAGGTGACGAATTCGTCCAGTGTAGCGGGCAGGATGTCGAGGATAAACGATTGACCCAGATCGCTGCTGTTAGTCGACTTGGCCACCTTGTGGACACAGACACCGAACCAGCAGTCGTAGCGGGGCAGGGCCAGACCCGTATTGAGGTAGAGCGAAAACTGCTGATTGATCCCGGCTTTATTGAACGAATAAAGGCCCGAGGTGAGACTGTCGTAGCGCTCCCCTTGGTAGATCAACTTGGATTGACTGGTAGGCACTAGCCAACCAACCACCGGCGAGGGCACACTTGCATCGACCCGGCCATAGTTGCTGACATAGGGCCACTGGCTCTGGTTGAGCTCGGTGGCGATCTTACGTTCAGCGTTGTCAAGCGAGTATTTCACCGTGGTCGAGCGCAGATCTTCGGGGGTAAAGAAGCTGGGCCAATGGTAGATGACGCCTGGTTCCGGCTCGGCATGGCGGATGTAGGTGTAGAGATCGACCTGGAAGCGGGTGCTGTTGCCTGCCACCAGCCCACGCTCCGGCTGAGTCAGGCGAATCTGAGCGTCCTTAATGTTGGTGATGGAGGGATCGGCTTTGGTGTCGATCATGACAGCACCGGTGTAGATCCACTCGGTGAGCAGTTTGGTCATCGATTCGGAGATGCCCAGGCTACAGGCGAGCTTCACGCCTGCTTTACAGATGATCAACGCAATGAGGTCAAACACTGCAAAGACGGCCTGAATAATGGCCCCGACAACGGTAAGCGACAAAAAGAAGGTGATGATAATCATCACAGTGCTGGCAATCGCTCCGGCCAGCAGATTGTTGAACTCGATACTGTCGGTCGATAGTCCGCCCTTGCCCCAAGCGGCAAAAAAGAGTGCCCAGGTGACAACAATGCCGATGACTGCGCCAACAGCACTGGCCTTGGCCGTACTTGAACTAAGCGAGTGGCTGAAACCTAAGGTTAACGCTACCGGATCGGCACCGATTGAAGGCAGCGTACGGAAAGTCGTGAGAACGTTTCGGAAGGTGAAGACAGCATTGAGCGTGTCGTTCGCGGCTTTCATGGTTGCCAAAAGGATCTGTCCAGCCGTTTCGGTTCCCTTGATATTGCTCAGGATGAGGCCAATTGTAAACCCTATCAGCATTGGCACGACCAGCACCTGGCGATAACGAGCGATATCATTGGTAATCTGTGTTTCAATATTATATTTATACGCCTTACCAGTAGTCGAGACAGATCCTAAACTTCCGTATACATCTTCAAGCAACGTCGTTACGTCTACATTCTCCGAACCGCTTACCTTGGCGGTAAATACCTCGGCACACAATTCACTCCAGAGCTTCTCAGTGAGACCCGTGCTCTTGACCATGTTATCTAAAGCTAGATAGGGTACCATCTTCGCACTCGAAGAAAAGGCCTGAATGTAAGTCTGGCGCATGCTTTCGTCGCTAACGTCGATGCCTTTGAGCCCCCCAATAACGCCACTGTTGGTGAGGGCGCTGGTCAGCCCTGTAGATCCATTTTGAGAGAGGACGTTGTCTTTACCCTGGACAGCATTCATGGTGATGAACACAACGGCTGACTGTTCGCCTACTGTAACCGTGGGTGCTGTCGATGCGCCAACGTTGGTTTGGGGGTAGCGCGTTTCTAGTTCTTTGAGATGGTCTTCTGGGGTCTGGCGTGTCCAACGGTTTCCCGCGCTGTCGAACTGGTAGGGAGAGAGGGTGTAGCCTCCAGTAATGGTCTCGGCTACAGCACCTAGATTGAGCGTCAGATTGCGACCATTCCAGACGACGCTGTTGTTGCCAGCAGCGCGCACATCGACGTTGCTAGCGCGGAAGTGTTGTTCGCGCACAAAGAGAAGCGAAGGTTTGGTCGCCGCAGTGTTGCGGAAATGGGCGTCAAGGATCGCAGGTGCGTACTGACTGCCTGTAATCATGATGGCTTCGTCTTCGTGGGCAAAGCTGTGAGTTTCCACACGCAGACGGTTGGCCGCAATCCCCCAGCGTTGACCGTCGGTGAGGCCAATGTTGCTCTGGCTGTCCCAGCGTTGCTTGATGACAGGGATGGTGATGTCGCGCTGACCGTCGCCGATGCAGTTGCCGGCGTTGTCGGTGAGATCACAGTCGCGGTTGAGCATAAAGCTCGCATCAAGCCCCAAGGTCATCTGCAGCAGGGCGTCGTCTTCGTTGACATTGTTGTCAGTGGCTGGGTCTTCGTAGACGATAGCCATGTCCATGCCTCGATCCTCGCGAACATTGAGGCCGGTGAGGTAAAAATCGGTGTAATAGGCGTAGAGGACGGTGGCTTGATCCTGACCCATGCCGTTGCCATCCTTGAGTGCCTTATCGGCAGCTTCGGGAGAGTTGTAGGTCTCGTTGAGGGTCTGCACCAACCAACTGAGCCGAATCTGTTCGGGTTTCCAGGTGGCGGCGTTCTGGTAGATGAGTTGGGTGCTAAAGGCGACTTTGTTGCCGGTGATGCTATCTTCGACAAGGGTAAGCGGCGCATAGAGTAGATAGCCGCCATTGCCTGCTGGGCGCACGTTGATGCCATATTTATTCAGTAGATCAGTGTCGATGGCACCATTGCTTGTGCGTGGCAAACTGCTCTGATCGGGCAGCGTCACTTCGAGCATGGGCACGATCTTGATATCGCCGTTGTCGTCGGGACTCATATTGCAGTTGCTGCCGCCGCTCTTTTTGCAATAGTCAAAGAAGGTTTTGTTGTCCCAGTCCTGCATGTTGCCCTTCTCGTCATGCGGCCAGTTGAGGACATTGAAGGCATACCAGAGTTGGTTGGGGTTGGTGGGGCGCAGTTGCAGGTTGACGTAGGTGTAGCGGTTGGCTTGCAGACCATCGACGGTGAGCGTCAGCGGGTTGCTCTGGCTAAAGGCGATCAGGTTGCCGCCATTGTCCTTGCTGGCGACGAGGCGTGAAATATCAATATTATCCGGTACATTATCGCCGTCATCGTCGAAATCGTAGAGGTCAGGCGTGCCGTCGCCGTCGCTGTCGGGAGCGCTGGGATTCCACTCCATGCTATCAATCGCACCGTCATTATTGCTGTCAGCCCACAAGGGATTGCCGTACCAGGTCTTTCCGTTGTAGCTGAAGCCGACTACCTCGTCGCGATCGGAGATGGTGTCGAAGTCAGTGTCGACAGAATAGGGATTGCTGCCAATCAGTGCTTCTACCTGATCCGTCAACCCGTCGCCGTCGGAGTCGAGGGTGGTCGATTGGAGCGCAGGAACGGCATCCGCCAGGTTGAGCGCAGCTTCAGGGGGGCGATAGGGGCCAGCGGCACGCATCGAAGCCTGAATATCCTGGGCGGTTTTCTCAAGCTCTGTCCCCTTGGCCAGTTCCTTCTGTTGCGTCTGTGCCACACTCAAACGATCCAGCGCAACAGTCGCCGCCTGGGCTTGTAGCGTGGGTGTCACCACGATGGCGATTAGCGTCGCAACCGTGACACCAAAGCGCGTACGGTTGCCAGGGCGGACCACGAGAGCCATACCCAACAGCGTCAGCGAGAAAAGCCCCATGCTCGTAGCAAGCCCAGAAGGGGACGGGAGTTGCGTACTGGCCAAAGCCTTGACCAGCGACTGTGCGCCCGGGATGGCAGCCAGCAACGGTGGATCGCTTTGGTAATTGGTGAAGTGAATATCCATCACGGCCTCGGAGCGGTTGTCGGCTCCAGCGGCAGGCGGGATGGAAAGATTTACCTTTTGGCGTACCGGCAACCCTCGCTCATCGACCCACAGTTCACCCGAGCCAGTGGTTTGGACCAAGTGATCTGGAAGCTGGAGCGTTGCCCCAAGCGGTAATTTGCCACTGCGCGATAGTTGCTCCTGATAGAGGTTGACCATTTTCTGGGCGTAGGCATGGCTGTCGAGGTCAAAGGTGTAGGCAGTCAGGTGGAGGCACTCTGTGCCTGTACAACCGTCGTCGCTCTTGCCAGCGGACGATTTGTCTGCTAGGACGATATTCTTCGCCATGTCGATAAACGACAAAAAGTCCCCGCCCGGTGCAAAGGCGACGGCAGCGTCTTCGTTGGATGACTGCCACTCGCCATCACCGGTACGGGTTTGCACGCTACCATCCAGCACACGCACTTGGTAGGCAGCCGAACGGTCGGCCACACTGATGCCGCCGCCCCACATCGCCATTTGCAAGTTCTGTTTGCGCAGATTGTTGCTGCCTTCCAGATAGAGGCTGTCGGTTTTGCTGAAGCGCCCGATATTGCCAGCCGTCGCCAGAGGAATCGTCTTGACCGTGACATCGGCAGAGAAGTCGTACTGTTTGCTGTTACGGACGTTGTCCCAAACCTGTGCCACCTGTGCGGCAGCTTGCATCGGTCGTCCTGCACTGGTTGCCATTGCGATGGCTCCCCACCATTGCTGAGAGACCAACAAGCCCAGCAACAACATGAACGCGCAAATCACACTCTTTCGCCCAAATTTGGAAGTCCGTTTGTTGCTCATCTGAAGTTTCCTTAAATAAAAACAGCTCTACATAACGACTTTTTCTCTATTGCGGCTACCGTAGCTACGGAGTATACTTAACCTGAAGACTTATGGTGCGCAATCGCATTCTACGCTCAACATCTACTAACGCGCGACATACGAAATCGCTCTTCCCCTACTTGTAAAAGGCCCTTACAAAAAACAAATAGCCTGGTTCCAAAGTGTACAACAGTGGCTCAAGCGATTTCGTGGGAATCGTTTTATCCTGAAATCGCCTAAGTCGAGGTTCGTTTGCATTTGTTTTCCTCGACGCTTGGCAGGCTATCCACGATTTGCAACCAGGCAGTTTGTGTCGCCAAGTAGGCGAAAAGAGCATCCAAATTGGCAAAGTGCGTCGTTTCTTGGCTCTGAATCGATTGTGCGGTTGCACGCCAAGGGGATTGTGGGCTATCCTGCCAAAAACGTAATATGTATGATTTATAACTTGCTTTACAGTCATCCATAATTTGAATTTGCTTACTCTTTATGCATTGACCAGTGCCTGATATATTCATCATAGGGGCTATCATTAGTAAATCATTAGTAATCTTTAGGGCTTTGGAAGCGGTGTGCAGAGAAGGCGGAGTGTCAGCGACTACTACAAAACAGAGCCGATTTGATCCGTAACTCTACGCTATCCGTGTGAGATTCTTCATTTGTTATGAATAACTATCCGTTGCGCCTTTTGGGAGCAGGCTTGTTTGTGGATCAGGATGGAGCGCCTGTGACAATGCGTTCGCGCAAACTGCTTGCGTTGCTTGCCTATCTCATTTGTGAACACCAGGCATGCCACAGTCGTGATACGTTGATGTTGCTGCTTTGGCCAGATGCGTCCAAAGAGAGCGCTCAGAACAATTTGCGCTTTACGCTCTCGCAACTCCGCGCACTGGGTGAAAAAGGCACCAGACCGGGCTCTGCGCTCGCTGAGATGCTCCAAAGCGATCGTCACACAGTTCAGCTTGATCCTACATGGGTCGGGCAGGCGGATGTCAATCACTTTCAGCAGCTATTAGATTGGACACGACAGCATAGCCACAGCAGCCGCAGCCAGTGTGAATCTTGTCAGGACTACTTATTGCAAGCAGTTCAGCTTTATCAGGGTGAATTTATGGAGGGGTTTGGACTGGAAGATTGTCCAGCCTTTGAGGAATGGCTCTTTATGCAGCGCGAACGGCTGCATGTGTTGGTGCTGGAAGCGTACAGCGACTTAGCCATCTATGCCGAAAATAACGGTGACCTGCTGGCAGCTCGTGGCTTTGCACAGTGTCAAATTGAATTGGACCCACTGCGTGAACCTGCCTACCGGCAACAGATGCGCGTCCTAACCCGGTTGGGCGAACGCAGCGCGGCTTTGGCGATGTTTGAGCGATGCCGCACAGTCTTACGTGAAGAGTTAGGGCTGGATCCCGAGCCAGAGACACGTTCACTCTTTGGTCAACTGCTGGAGGGCGACGTTGCAACCAATGCAACGGTGTCACTGCCGCTAATCACAGACGCCGCCGCACCAAGCGTCCCACCTCGCTATAATTTCCCACAACAATTGACACCTTTTGTCGGGCGCGAGGAGGAGATGGCGCAGCTTCAACAACGACTGCTCAATCCAACGTATCGACTGTTGAGCATTATTGGGCCGGGTGGTATGGGCAAATCACGATTGGCGCTACAAGTTGCGACTGCCAATCAACATCTCTTTGCGGATGGGGTCTGTTTTGTGCCGCTGGCAGGTGTACAAAATGTCACTACCATACCAGGTGCGATCATGGACGCGCTGGGTGCTAGCTTCGCAACTGGTGGCGAATCGCCAACCAGCCAACTTCTGCAATTGCTTTCCCGCCAAAAAATGCTCGTAGTCATCGACAATTTTGAGCATTTGATCGAGGGGGTTGACCTGCTACTGGCAATCTTGCAGGCGGCACCGAATGTCACGCTGTTGGTGACCACGCGCGAGCAACTGAACTGTCAAGCGGAGGATCGATTTACGCTGGATGGATTAGCCACACCTTCCCAAGTTGCTCTCGCCCAGGTTGATTTCGCTGACGCTGGAAATTATGCCGCGGTGCGCCTTTTTTGTGAGCGGGCCTATCGCTTGAACAAGCATTTCAAGCTCAATGCGGAAAATTGTCCGGCTGTAGTACGGATCTGCCAATTGGTGGAAGGGATGCCTTTGGCGATTGAGTTGGCGGCGACCTGGATCGAGGACTTTGATTGCGCCGATCTAGCGGTTGCCATCGCCCAGAATCAGTCGATCCTGGCAACGACACAACGGGATATCCCAGCCCGCCATCGCAGTATGCAGGCAGTCTTTGACTACTCGTGGCAGTTGCTTACTGGGCGTGAGCAACGCATTCTCAGTCAGCTAGCCCTCTGTCAGGGGCGCTTTTCGCAGCGGATCGCCAGTTCGCTCACAGGCGCTTCGCTGATCGATTTAGCTGGGTTACGCTATAAATCCCTTTTGCGTGTTACGGATGCTGGCTATTACGATTTTCACCCGTTGATTCGTGGTTTTGCAGTGGCAATGTTGGATTCGGCAACACAAGCACAAGCCGAGGAACGATTGGCTACGCTCTATCTCCAGCATGTGGCTGCGCAGGCTGTGACCCTGATTGGCGCTACCCCACAAGAGGCGCTCAACAAGATCGAACGCGAATTGGATAATGTGCAGCAAGCCTGGCGTTGGGCAGCGACAAAAGTGTGTAGCGATCTGCTGCTGCAAAGCGTCGATGCGTTGGGCGAGTATTATGCCGCCAGTGGACGGAATGGCGAATGTGAAACCAGCTTTTTGCCCTTGTTGCAGCAACTGTTGAGGCAGCCAGCGGTTGATGAAAGCTGCGCCTTGCTTTGTTTGCATTTGCTCGATAGGCTCTGTCGTGCACTTACCTTGCAAACCAAACTCACCGATGCGCAACAGTGGGCGCAAAGACTAATTGCGCTCGCCCAGAGGTTCGTCAACCGTGAATTTGAAGCGCGTGGCATACAGCAATGGGGATCCGCCCTGGATGCAGATGGCAAAAAGGTCGCCGCCCGCCAAAAATTTGAAGAGGCTTTGTTCCTTGCCCGCCAGGTGGAACAACCCCGCCTACTCGCTTCCATTTTACAAGATTTGGGTATCACCTATTTGGGGGATTCGAACAGCCACGTTACCACCTACCTGCAAGAGGCATTGACCCTCGAACGAGGGCTAGGCAATCGCACGGCTGAACAGCGCATTCTGCTCTATCTTGGGATCAACTGCACACAGATGGAAGAGTACCAGGCAGGTCGCACCTATCAGTTGGAGGCGTTGAATTTGCTCAACGTGACCGGCAACCGCCCCTTGGAGATGCGCATCGTCGGTGGTTTGGGCTATACGCTGTCGATGTTGGGTGATTATCCGGCTGCACTGGAACACCTTGTGCGCGCCCGTCGTATCAGCCAGGAGATTGGGTGGCGATTGCAGGAGAGTTACGCATTACACAATCTATGCTGTCTGCAACGCAAACAGGGAAATTTCGACCTCGCCGTAGAATATGGCAAGGAATCCTTACGTGTTGCACTCCAACAAGATTCAGAAGATGCCGCAAACTGGGCCCGTTTCCATCTCGGCTATGCTCTCTTGGCGCGCGGTGACCTGGCGCAAGCCGGTCAAACATTCCAACAGGCGTACGCTAGCTGGCAGACAGCGGGTCGGCTAAAACAGGCAGGTTGGGCAACAGCGGGGATAGCAGCAGCACTCTTCCAACAGGGGCAGGCTACAGAGGCAGCCACACTGATCGAGCCGATTGTCCCCAGCTTGATCAAACAAGTGCCTCAGGGCGAGGAGGTCTACGAGATGGTTCTCGCCTGTTATGCCATCCTCGCGGCCACTGGGGATCGACGCGCCTGTATGCTACTCACCACGGCTCACACCAAGCTCCAACAGAACGCCAGCAAATTGACTGATCGACATCTGCTGCACTGTTTCTGGCAAGTGCCTGCCCATCGAAAAATTCGCGAGCTGTGCAGTCACGATTGATTCGTCTCATTTTAAAAAGTAGAACCACGAAAGGCACGAATCACACGAAAAATTGCAAATACTTGTTTCATTTCCCATTCTCTTTTCGTGTTTTTGTGTATTGTATAGTCAAAAAAGGCTTTCAGAAGGTTTCTAGGGGTACACTTTTTAACAGCAAAAAGTATACCCCGAGTATAGAACATTCTTATACAATGATCCTATGGCTACGCTTCAGATTCGTCTTTTGAGTACTGGTACCATTTGCACCGACAACGGGACGGCGCTCACGGTGCGCGCTCGCAAAGAGCTTGCAGTTTTGGTCTATCTACTCCTTGAGCAATCACAGCCACACAGCCGCGAATCGTTACAAGCCCTCTTTTGGCAGGACTTTGACAACCAAAGCGCACGCAACAACCTACGCGTGGTGCTTTCGCACCTACAGGCATTACTGCCTGCCGAAAAAAACGATCACAAATTACTGCTTGCCAACCGCAACGAGGTGACCATCAACCCTGAAGTTGCGTTGTGGGTCGATGCGTTAGAATTCCAACGGCTGATTGAGAAGACACAGCGGCACGATCATGCCAGCCGCAGCAATTGTAGCGAATGTCAACAGGTGTTGCTAGCCGCGGTCGATCTCTATACGGCTGAATTTCTGGCCGGTTTTGCACTGAATGATTGTCCAGCCTATGAGGAATGGCTCTTTATGCAACGCGAACGGCTGCATGTGCTGATTCTCGAAGCATACAGTGACTTAGCCATCTATGCCGAAAATAAGGGCGATCTGCGCGCAGCCCGTAGCTTTGCACAGCGTCAAATTGAACTAGACCCGCTGCGCGAACCCGCCTATCGGCAGCAGATGCGTATTCTTGCTCGGTTGGGCGAGCGCAGTGCTGCCTTGGCCATGTTTGAGCGTTGCCGCAAAGTTTTACGCGAGGAATTGGGACTGGACCCTGAACTAGAGACGCGTTCACTCTTTGGTCAACTGCTGGAGGGCGACGTTGCGGACGATGCAACGGCCTCGCAGTCACTGGCCACAGATGCGTCAGCGCCAGGTGGGGCGCTTCGCTATAATTTCCCGCAGCAGTTGACCGCATTTATCGGGCGCGAAGAGGAGCTGGCACAATTTCGGCAGCGCTTGTTAGCGGCTGCCTCCCGTTTGTATACGATCGTGGGGCCGGGAGGCATGGGCAAGACGCGCTTGGCCCTACAGATTGCGCTCGAACAACTGAATCGTTTTGCGAATGGCGTTTGCTTTGTACCTTTAGCGAGCGTACAAAGTGTCTCTACCATTCCAACGGCAATGATGGAGGCATTGGGTGTCAGTCTTGTGCAGGGTGCCACTTCGCCTAGCCAACAACTTTTTAACTATCTCGCCAAGCGCCAGATGCTGCTGGTGATCGACAATTTTGAACACCTGATCGAGGGTGTGCCGCTGTTGTTGGATCTGCTACAGGCGGCACCCGATGTCACCATACTGGTGACAAGTCGTGAACAATTGAACTGTCAGGCAGAGGATCTCTTTGCGCTGCACGGCTTAGCCACGCCCAGCCAAGCGAATCTGGTCCATGCCAGCGACTATGCGTCGGTGCGCCTCTTCTGCGATCGTGCTTATCGTTTGACCAAACATTTCAAACTGACCCCAGCTAATGCATCTGCCGTCGTAAAAATCTGTCAACAGGTTGAAGGGATGCCGCTAGCGATTGAGTTGGCCACGACCTGGCTACACGATTACGATTGTGCCGATCTGGCGACAATGCTTGCCAAAGGTCAAGCGCTTTTGGCCACAACGCAGCAAGACCTGCCAGTCCGTCATCGCAGCATGCAGGCAGTCTTTAGCCATTCATGGCAATTGTTGAACAGTGCGGAGCAACGCATTCTCAGCCAACTTGCCGTCTGCCCGGGTACCTTTTCATCTGCAGTTGCCGCCGCCATGACCGGAGCATCGCTGATCGATCTGACCCGCTTGCGTCACAAATCGTTGTTGCGCAGTGGCGGCTCTGGCTACTACGAATTTCATCCACTGATTCGCAGCTTTGCACTGTCCATGCTGGATCAGGCAACGCGCTGCGCTGCCGAAGCGCGCATGGCCGAAACTTATTTGCAGACCGTAATCAACCAGACGGCAGCGCTCCACGGCAGTGCGCCACAAAGTGCGCTTCAATTGATCGGTCGCGAGTTAGACAATATGCAACAAGCCTGGCAATGGGCCGAAGCGCAAGGGCGTTTTGATCTTCTGCTCAAAAGCATCGAAGGGTTAGGCGAGTTCTATGTCGCTACGGGACGTAGTGCAGAGGGCGAGGCGCTGGTTTTGCCGCTGGCCCGGAAATTGCTTGCAAACTTTGAGCGCTGCGATGAAACAAGCAAGCAACTTTGTTTGCATCTGCTGGATGAACTTTGCCGCAACTTAATCTGGCAAAGCAAAATCCCCAACGCTTTGACTTATACAAAAAAAATGGTTGCATTGGCACGGCAAGAAGCGCAGCATGAATTTGAAGCGCGCGGTCTTAACCATTGGGGCAAAGTGCTGCGTGAGCAAGGCCAAGTCAACTCAGCTCAGCAGAGATTTGAAGAAGCCCTGGTTATTGCTCGTCAGGTTGCACAGCCAGCCTTGCTCGGTGATATTCTAAATAATTTGGGAAATACAGTGGCTGGCATGGGGCAACGTCGCCAGGCAGAAGCCTATCTGCAGGAGGGTTTACAGATCCAACGTGAGCAAGGCAATCGAATGGCAGAACAACGCCTCTTGCTCTATCTTAGTCTCATCAAAATCGAAAATGGTGAGTACCAGGCCGGGCAACGCGATCTAATGGAAGCACTGCACTACCTACAGTTGACCGGCAACCGTCCTACGGAGGCACGGATTGTTAACGCACTGGGCTATACCGACGCCATGTTGGGCAACTATACAGCAGCCCTTGAACGTCACCATACATCCCGCCGCATCAGTCGAGAAATTCAGCAGCCAGTACAAGAGAGCCATGCCCTGCATAATCTGTGCACCGTTGAGCGCAAAAGGGGAAATTTAGAATTGGCCGAAGAATACGGGCAGGAAGCGTTGCGACTAGCGCTCGTCTATGATCTGCCCGATGCGGTCAACTATGCCCGACTCCATCTAGGCTATGTCTGGTTAGCGAAAGGGGATCTGGAAGAAGCAGCGTTGTCCTTCCAGCTTGCTGCCGACGGTTGGCAGACGCAACAAAGTACCAATCTGCAAAGAGAATCGCTCGTGGGGGTAGCGGCTGTGGCCTACAGACAAGATCAATTGCAACAGGCTGCCGATCTAATCAGGCCGATTGTGCCTATACTCTTGGAATGTGTACCCGATAACGTCGATGAGCCTTACGAAATGGTCCTCACTTGCTATCGAATCCTGACCGCTCTGCAAGACGAACGTGCAGCCAAACTACTTGCCACCGCCCACGCCCAATTACAGTCACATGCCAGCAAAATCACCGATCGACAGTTGCGGCATACCTTTTGGCAGGCCCCAGCCCATTGCCAAGTTCATGAACTGTGGCTCCAGCAAAAGGAGCAAGCGCGTCACAAATTGGATTCTGCGCTGCTACAAATCACCTGAGAGACCGCCTGAAAAGTTGGCCGACCACATACAACTGGCAGGTCTGACAGTCCAGACGCCCCTTAGCCCCCACCAAGTTGGTACAGGATAACTCGTGGGCAGCGCCCTAAGGATGAGAGGACATCTTCTCTATCCCAGGACGCTACCTATGAGTTAGCGTAGGGTAGCCTGTAAGGCTACAACCTGAACTCATGTAACTACTAGGTGCTGCGGACATTTTGCTCACTTCATATTCCGCATTCGCATTTCACGCCTCCATTTTTGTCCTCCATAACCACTCATGTTACTATCGCGTCAGTATGGCCCGACCTTCTCTACATCTGCTCGCAGCAGTTTTGTTGTGGGCAATCATCCTACTTTCTTGCTTCCCCGCACCAGTTGCACGCGCCCAAAGCACGGGTGATCCCCTGGTTCTGGCGTTCTACTACACCTGGTACGATAACAACACCTGGAGCTACGACAAGCTCAGCGATCTGCCAACTGAGCCTTATGTCAGCAGCGACCGAGGAGTGATGGATCGCCACATTGCCCAAGCTCAAGCCGCCGGCATTGACGCCTTTGTTGTCGCCTGGTATGGGCCAAATGGCAATCAGACCGAAAGTAACCTGGCCGCCCTGCTCGAAGAAGCAGCGGCGCGCAACTTCAAGATTGCCATCTTGTTCGAAAGCGATTCGCCCTTTCTGGGTGGCGACTTGACCGGCGCATTGAGTCACGCCCTGAGCGTCCACGCCAACCAGCCTGCCTATTTGCGCGCTGATGGCAAGCCTGTCATCTTTTTCTGGCGCAATTCGATCTACGGATTGGGAACTTGGCAAAACGTCCGTGCCGCGGTTGATCCTGGCTACAGCAGCCTCTGGATCAATGAAGGGGTTGACACTTCGTTCCTGGCGGTCTTTGATGGGCATTACCTCTACAGCAACACCTGGAATCCACCAAACGACCTCACCTACACCAATCAAAAGTTTGCGACACGGGTAGCGGCTGCGACCCAGAATTTTGGCAGCGGCAAACTCTGGGTGGCAACGGTGATGCCAGGCTACAACGATGTACGCATTCGGCCCGGTGCGGGCTTTGCCACCGACCGGGCGGGTGGGAGTTATTATCAGCAAGCGTGGAGTGCGGCGATTGCGAGCAAGCCAAATTGGATTGTGATCACCAGTTTCAACGAATGGCCCGAGGGAACTTACATCGAGCCGAGTGCGGCCTACGGCGATCAATATATCGGATTAACGGCTGCTGGTTCGGGCCAATTTAAGTCAGGCGGCGGCGCACCGATCCAGGCTGCTGCCGTACAGCTACCGCCGCCAGTCGATACGCCAACCCCTGCCCCAACGCCTACGCCACGCCCCACACCTACGGCGCCAACCGCCTTTGTGACCAGTTCGGCAGGGCTGAATTTACGCAGTGGCCCTGGCACCGATTATGAGATCCTGACCGTATTGCCCAGCGGTGCTAGCCTGCCTATCACAGGGCACGATCCAGCGTTTACGGATTGGTGGGAGGTCGAAGACAACGGACAGACAGGTTGGGTGAATGCCGGATTGATTCAAACGGAGGGGCCTATGGAGAATGTGGCGACGGTCAGCTTCGCTCCAACGATTATCTTGTTGCCCACGCCAACTGCCACGGCTGTCGAAAGTGACGAAACTAGTCGTACCCTGGCAGCATCCACACCGGTTTCTTCAAACGATTGGTTGAATAATCCATATTTACATTGGAATCAATAAATGGAATCAATGAAAGGAATCATCCATGCCTTTGAAACTTGCTGAAATTGCCCGCAAGAAACGCTCACTGAATCCCGATATCGACCATATTTTGATCAGTGAAGAACAGATCCGTGAACGTGTCAAAGAACTCGGTGCCCTCATTAGCCAGGAGTATAGCGGTCAGGATCTGCTGTTGGTATCAGTGCTCAAAGGCAGCATCGTCTTTATGGCTGACCTGGTACGGGCGATTGAAATTCCGCACGAAATCGACTTTATGGCCACCAGCAGCTATGGAGCAGGCACCCAGACCACAGGCGTGGTGCGCATCCTTAAGGATCTCAATGTCTCGATCACGGGGCGCAATCTGGTTGTGGTGGAAGATATCATCGACAGCGGCCATACCTTGAACTACCTCTTGCGCATTCTCCAAGAGCGACAGCCAGCCTCGCTGCGTGTGATGACCTTGCTCGACAAGCCCGAACGCCGCGAGATCAATGTGCAGGTGGACTGGATCGGCTTTTCGATTCCAAATGAATTTGTAGTGGGCTATGGGCTAGACTATGGGGAGTTGTACCGTAACTTGCCCTACATCGGGGTCTTGAAAGAAGTGGTTTATACGACGAAATAGAGAGGCAAGTGGCAAGTGGCGAGTGGTGCGGGTGCCCTTTGGGCGCGAGTGTTCGGGTTAGGGCATAGGTGGACGAGAGCCTTACGTGCTCTTGGGTTAATTTCGAGCGCGGTCATTCTCAGTTTGCTGGTCACCATGCACCCCGTAGCGGCGCAGGATACAACCACTGTACCACCTGCGACTACGCCCGTTACCTACACCGTGGTCAGCGGCGATTCGCTCTTTGCGATTGCTGGCCGCTTTGGCACCTCTGTGGAAGCGCTCTCTGTCGCCAACAACATCGCCGATCCTTCATTGCTCCAGGTCGGCCAAGTTCTAATTATCCCTGACGCGGCGGGCAACCTCCCCTCAGCGGCGATTGCCACGGCCTTGATTTACGCCCATCCTGGCGATACCCTCGCTTCACTAGCCACACGCTACAATCAAAGCGTTGACTTGCTCGCATCGATCAATCCGCTCACCACAACCAGTCGACTCTTTCCCGGCCAACCCATCGCGATTGCGCAAGAGAGTGCGCCGCCCAATCCACTCTATTTTGGCGCAGTCACTGCCGTCTCCTTCCCCGATTCGATCATTCAGGGACACACGGGCCGACTACTCGTCACAACCAGCCGCCCGCTGACACTGAGTGCATCATTCGGGGACCTCCAATTGCCGATTCAATCGTTCTCGACCGACCAGTTGCGCCATTTTTCCTACTTGCCCGTCGATTCACTTTTGGATCCGGGCGATTATCCTTTGACCATTGGCTATGTGACGGCAGATGGCGTGCCCGTGTCGCATACCTGGCCTGTGGCCGTGACCGATGGCGGCTATTTCTTCCAAGAGATCACGGTTCCTCCCGAAAAGGTAGGCTTGCTCGATCCAGATGTTGTCCAAAGTGAACTACAAAAGCTCGGCCAAATTTGGGCACCAGTCACCCCGCAGCTCTATTGGACCAGCACCTTCTCCCGTCCGATTGGACCCGAATATGAGACCACCAGCCCCTTCGGCACACGGCGCGACTACAACGGCGGCCTCTTAAAGACCATTCATGCTGGGCAGGATTATGGCGCACCTGTTGGGATTCCCATCTTAGCACCAGGCAATGGCGTGGTTGTTTTGGCGGAACCATTGCAAGTGCGTGGCAACGCTGTGGTGATCGACCATGGCGGCGGCGTCTACAGCGGCTATTGGCATATGAGCGAACTGCGTGTCACCCCAGGACAACAGGTTAATACGGGCGATGTGCTTGGCCTAGTGGGCAATACCGGGCTCAGCACGGGGGCACATTTGCATTGGGAACTACACATCTACGGTGTGGCGGTCGACCCGATGCAGTTTGTAACCGAGGCGCTGTTGCAGTAAATCACTTCACTTCTACCGGGATTTTCACCAACTCCATGGCAAATTCCAATACTTCCTGCGCCAATTTCGATCGCTTTGTAGCGTCGGTCATCAGTGTATCGGTTACCTTCGCCGGGATGCCGAGTGCCTGCTCCAGACCACTATCTTGCTGGTCAAGCACAAAGCCGCTGAGGAGACCATCGTAATGTTCGGCGATGGTCATCGGGTTGATCGGTTGGCCGAGTTCACGCATGATCTTGGCGGCGGGGCCTTTGACTGCTTGTCCGCCGATAATCGGCGAAACGGCAATCTTGGGAGCAGCGACTTTGCGCACCAGCCTGCGTAAACCCGCCACGCTGAGAATTGGATCGATGCTAAGGTACGGGTTACTGGGGCAGAAGACGATCAGCTCAGCCTGTTCGATCGCAGCGCGTACCTCGTTGCTAATGCGGGCGCGGTCTGCTCCGACATAGCTGAGATCGATCAGGATCGGTTCGCAACGACGGCGTACAAAATAGTGCTGAAAAGGCAGATCCCCTTCATCTGTATGCACCAGGGTGCGTACTGGATCATCGCTCATTGGGACAACCTGTGAGGGAATGCCCAGGGTGAGACGCAGCCGCTCGGTTACTTCAGTCAGCGAATAGCCTTGACGCAACCACTCAGTCCGGCGCAGATTGAGTGCCAGATCTTTGTCGCCCAGGCGAAACCAATCTTCTCCCCCCAATGTACCAATGCTTTGTAATACGTTAAAACTCTCCTCGTTGCGTCCCCAGCCATATTCAGGATTGTTGATCCCTGCCAGGTTATAGAGCACTGTATCAATGTCGGGGCAGACGTTGAGCCCCCAATGTTCAAAGTCATCGCCTGTATTGACGATAACGGTCAAGGCCCCTGAGGGCAGCGCCATCTGCAAGCCTGAAGCGAGCTTGGCACCGCCAACACCGCCTGCGATGGCAACTACGTGGGAGAATGAGGAATGGATCATAGCTTGGTTCATTTATCTCCACATCACGCGTGACTCAATCGGTTCACGTGTTTTTACTTTTTCTTCGCTTGGGTATCCCAAGGTAATAAGAGCCTGTGGCTGCCAACTTTCCGGTAGGTTGAGGACGCTCCGAACAAGGTCTGGCACGAAGAGCGGCGCGCACATCCAACAAGCACCCAATCCATAACTGTGAGCAGCTAACAACAGATTTTCGCAGGCCAATGCTGTGCTTTGGACGGCCATCACCCACTCGGCCTGGTTGCGTTTGTCATCCGGGTAGATATCCATCTCTTCCATGCTGAGGGCCGCTATCAGCAATGCCGCAGCGCCGGTAACCCGCATGCGACTAATGGCGACGCGGCGCTCAACCGTTTCTCGATCAGCACCATCGGTGGTCAAGTCACGTTCCCACTGTTGTCCCATCGCTTCACTCAACGCTTGCTTGTTTGCCACACTCGTCACCATACAAAAACGCCAAGGTTGACGGTTATGTGCAGAAGGAGCCCATCTCGCTGCTTCTAATAAACGATCTAGAATCGCTTTTTCGATTGGGCGTGACGAGTAACGACGGATTGAACGGCGACCGTGTACGATTTCATCGAAGAGTTGCCCCTTCGTGGGCTGCTCAAAACCTAGTTGTCCCATGTCCAACCCATTATACCTTATCCGGCGAGTGTTTCTCAACCTGGCAAAAGACCTACCAAGCGTTCACATCCGCCTCCATGATTTACGTGCGCCGACGATGAGCTCGCAGTGGCACATAGGCACGCCATCCAATTGACGTCACCCTGCCGCCATTGTAGACTAAGGCGATTTATGTCGCTTGCACGTCGCCTAAGTGCTCGATGCGGCTGTGAAAGTGAAGTCGCCACTGTTCACGGCCAGGGTGATCGACCAACTCGAAATGGGTAAGACCTGTGTTGTGCGTCCATACTTCGCAGCGCACCCAAGGGCCTAAGTTGTAGATATGATGAAAGATGCTTTCAATTACGCCGCCATGACAGACAGTCACAATACGCTGCCCCCGATGTTTTTCGATCAACTCTTCGACAAAGTGGCCGACGCGAGCGCGGAAGTGCATAAAACTTTCGCCATTTGCCTCCTTACTGCTCACGGCGGCAAATGGGCGTGTGCTGGCCCAGAAGTCAGCATACTCGTGCGGCAACATCTCATCTGGCCAGGGAATGTGATCGGCGCGATTGTTGCCAATTTCGCGGACACGGTCGTCGTGGAAAATCTCGCAACCATAGGAAGCGGCAACGATCTCCGCAGTTTGCCTGGCACGCTTCATTGTGCTGCAATACATGACATCGAATTGGGGCAAGTAGGTTGGGAGCCAGGCAGCAAGCGTTTGTGCCTGTTGTTTTCCTAAATCGGTCAGCCCTACTTCTGTTGAATTTTTATCCCATTCCACAAGATTGACAAAACTCTGACCGTGGCGAATTAAATATAAGTGCATAGAGTTCCTTTCTGTTCACACATGTTACGCACTTGTCGTACGCAATTAAGTTCAATCTATGACAAAACGTCTCTATTACGATACTTCCTATCAAACCTCCTGCGAAGCCATTGTGACAGAAATTCACAATGCTAATAATCGCAGTGCGTTGATTTTGGATCAAACACTATTTTATCCTACATCGGGCGGGCAACCGAATGACACAGGACAGATTGCAGGCTTGTCTGTGGTCGATGTGATGGTGGACGAAGCTGGTGAGGTGCGTCACCTGCTGGCCGAGGGCACTAGCTTGCCGCAAATCGGCGAACGGGTGCAATGCATCATCGATTGGGCGCGACGCTACGACCACATGCAGCAACATTCAGGGCAGCACCTGCTTTCGCAAGTCTTCTTCCGCCTCTTTGGCATCGAAACTGTCTCAGTCCACTTTGGTGACAAGGAGAGTACACTCGACCTGGATGTCGAAACATTGGACCCGACCCAGATCGACGAAGCAGAACGAGTCGCCAACGACCTTGCTTACCAGGCTCTGCCGATTCGTGCTTATATTGTCGACGAAGCAGATCTGAGCAGTGTCCCATTGCGTCGACCACCCAAGGTGAGTGGCAAGATCCGCATCGTGGAGATCGATGCCTACGACTTTTCGGCGTGTGGCGGCACTCATACGCACACCACCGCCGAGATCGCCCCTATCAAGCTGATCAAACAGGAACGGCGGCGTGGTCAGACTCGGCTGACTTTTCTCTGCGGCAAACGAGCCATGCGTGATTACACTGAAAAGCATCGGCTTCTTACCTCGGTTGCTGGCTACTTTAGCACTGAGATCGGTCAATCGGTGGCGATGGTCGAGCGATTAGGGGCACAGAACAAGGAGCTACAAGCAACTGTTGAAACGCTGACTAAACAACTGCTCCGCTATGAGGCAGAGGGGTTACTTGAACAGGCACAAAGCAAAGGGGAATTGCACATTGTGTCGCTGGTGGAAGCACAGCGCGATCTACAGTCGCTGAAAATCCTGACTAGTCTCTTAACCGAGCAACCGAATGTGGTTTGTCTGGTTGCCTGTGCCAGTGGGGATAAAGCGACACTCCTCTTTGGGCGCAGTGCAAATTTGCAGGCGCTGCATATGGGCAATCTGCTCAAGCAGACGTTGCAGGCTTTTGGTGGCAATGGTGGCGGCCGCCCTGAATTTGCGCAAGGAGGTGGCGGAGCGTGGAGCAAAGCCCAGGCGATGCTCGACTTTGCACAGACATTATTATAACGATTATAACGGCACAGCAACACGATTTTAACGCAACGGAGCAAAGGAGCAAGGACGCAGAGATTGTATGACTGGAAGTAGTTACGAGGGAGCAAGATGCGAAGTATATCTTGCTCCCTGCATCTTGCATCTCAGCGAATCAACATCACACCGACGCCAATGATACAGATCAGTCCAAAGCCGGCGCGCTGCTCCAGTTCTAGCAATCGTTCACGCCCCCAACGCAAGGAAATGTAGCGATTGACCATTTCATCGTGCAGATTGTTCGCCCAGATCCAGCCCAAAACCATGAGCACAAATGAGGTGGCAACAAACAACGATGGGTAGAGGATAGTCGTTGAGATGGCATGTTGCATTTCACCTAAGGTGGTTGCAACGTTGATACTAATGATAAAAATACAAGCCAGGTGAGCCAGTTGATCTAACACAAAGAAGAGGACGGATCGATCTGTGCCGCTTTTCACCTTGATATAATCAACCATGAAGTGCGCAAGACCGAGCCAGCTTACCAGTATCCAGAAGCGAAGCTCAAAGCCCAGCAGAGCCCAACAGGTTGCCATGTGAATGGCGACATGAGCGAGCAAACCACGAAGGGACTCGACCTTCATCTTCGCGATAGTGTTAGTTTGGAGGGGGAAATCAGCGAGCAAATGTGCCAGCGTAAGAATTGCAACTAATTCTGCCGTAGGGCGGTGTAAGAGTTGGGTGAGCAGTTCCATGCTTGCTTCAATCCTTTTGTAGTGGGGACCTTGGCGCCGCTCCTTGGCTTGAATGAGGCCGACAAACTTGCGCAATGAGAGGCAAAGGTCCTAGCATTGTGACGAACTATTACCAAGTGTGCTTTAAACCGTCACAAATTTCAGCCATATTACCTGGTAAAATTTATGATGTTTGCAGGCGCAATTGATTTAACTGACTACCTGATGCTGCCTTACTGAATGCTTTACTGTAGGATTTGGATGAGGTTTGGAAAACAGTTGAGTTTTCCAGTAACTGAAGCTACAAAGCAAATTCTTCTAATGAACTGTTTCAGGCTTATAAGAGACACTCTATCTAAATATTGCACGATTTGTAGTGGAACTCAACTCTCGGAGATAGTACAATATTTGCGTGTCATCTCTATGAGTTTCTGTTTCACCTATACTTTTGTTTAGCGTAATGCAGACGAGCAGGTACACTAGCTAAACAAAAACTTTCTAATTGGCAAGGATACCATAGTATTTTCTGATTGGTCAAGTCCAATTTTAATCTCAGTTTAATGTTCCCCACCATTTTCCACCTTACGGTGAAAAGATACACCAATTGTCATATCTCATGAATACAAAATCACTAGCACCCGTGGCACTTGAATCGACCGTACTGACCCACGGTCTTCCCTATCCTCAAAACCTTCAACTGGCACGCGAGATGGAGGCGATCATACGTAATTATGGCGCAGAACCACACACCATTGCGATTTTGTCCGGCGAATTGCGGGCTGGACTCAATGATGAAGAATTGGCGTCACTTTGCACTATGCAACATCTGCGTAAGGTGAGCCGTCGTGATCTACCGCTGATGGTCGCACGCAAGCTGACCGGTGGCACTACCGTAGCTACCACGATGTGGATTGCGCAGCGCTTTGGCATTGAGGTCTTTGCCACCGGCGGCATCGGCGGCATCCACCGCGGGGATGGCACCGATGTCAGTGCCGACCTGCAAGAACTAGCGCAGACGCCCGTTATTGTCGTTTGTGCGGGAGCCAAGGCGATCCTCGATCTCCCAGCCACATTAGAATATCTCGAAACGCACGGTGTTACTGTCATTGGCTACGGCACCGATGAATTGCCTGCCTTTTATAGCCGCAGCAGTGGCTTGCCTATTGATGTACGCTGCGATACACCCGAAGAGGTAGCCGACATCTGGCATGCCAAACGTTCGCTTGGGCTGCCCGGCGGCTTGCTGGTAACAGTTCCTGTCCCTGCCGAAGAGGAGGTTCCTGCCAGCGAAATTGAGCCAGTGATCGAACAGGCGGTCGCCGAGGCAGCGCAGCAAGGGTTACGTTCGGCTGCGGTGACACCCTTCCTGTTGAGTCGCATTGCCCAATTGACCGGAGAAAACTCGTTGCGCGCCAACCTCGTGCTGCTCAAAAACAACGCCAAGGTGGCTGCGCAGATTGCGGTGGCACTGCAGTCGTAGCACAAGAATATATTCTTGTACTACAAAAATTTGAAGCGCAAGATTTCGAGTGAATGAGGAGCCTCTTTCCGCTATAGTGAGTGAAGAAATCAATCGACCGAGTTCAGATTCACTAGCAACGAGAGGTGCAATGATGAACGAAAATCAACTTTGGCAAGCTGTCTGCGAACGAGATGCAACCCAAGACGGGACCTTTTTCTTTGCAGTACGCACGACTGGCATCTATTGCAAGCCATCCTGTGCGGCACGGCGTCCCAAGCGCGAGAATGTTGCCTTCTTTGCGACCCAGGATGAGGCAGAAGCCGCAGGTTATCGACCTTGTCAGCGCTGCCATCCCCGCACCGAAGTGCTGCCCGAGCCGAACCTGGCCTTAATGGAGCAGGTCTGTCGCATGATTGAGAGCAGCGAGGAAGAGCTTTCCCTCAATCAGTTGGCCGACCACTTTGCGCTGAGTCCTTATCATTTGCAACGAACCTTCAAGCGCATTATTGGCGTTTCGCCCAAGCAATATGCTGCGGCACATCGCACCAAACGGCTGAAACACGAACTCAAGCAGGGAAGCAGCGTAACAACGGCCACCTACAATGCAGGCTTCGAATCGAACAGCACCTTGGCGGGGCAGACGAATCACCTGTTGGGGATGACGCCATCAATCTATCAGAAAAGTGGACAAGCAACCGAGATCCAGTATACGATTCGCCCCTGTCCACTCGGCTGGCTCTTGGCCGCTCGCACAGAACGAGGCCTCTGCGCCGTTCGTTTGGGTGACAGCCCGGAGTCATTGGAAACAACGCTGCGCAATGAATTCAACGCGGCGATCCTCCAACCGCAAGAAGAAGGACTTGCATCCTGGGTAGACAGGATCGTGGACTATCTGCATGGCCACCAACCCCATCTTGACTTACCAGTCGATGTGCGGGCAACTGCATTTCAGCAGCGTGTTTGGAAAGAATTACAGTCGATTCCCTACGGCGAAACTCGCTCGTATGGGCAGGTCGCTCAGTCGATCGAGCAGCCTAGAGCTGTACGGGCTGTAGCTCGGGCCTGTGCTTCCAACTCGGTCGCCTTGGTTGTCCCCTGTCATCGTGTGGTGCGGGGGGATGGTGATCTGGGTGGCTATCGCTGGGGAGTAGACCGGAAACAGAAGTTACTCGAAATGGAACATCAGACAAGATAATGCCGACCCTAAGTCGGACATGACAGGATGACGGAATTTCTAACACATTTCATCCCCTCATCTTGTCATCCCTTCACCTCTTCACTTTTATGGCACCCAACATCGATCCACTCCAATCCACCCCTCCGACGCTTTGGCGCAATCTGCTTGACCTCCCTCGATCGATGATCGGTTCGGTTTGGTTGGCGGGGTTGTTGGTCGTGGTCATCTCGTACAGTGGTCCGCTGGTGCTGGCCTTTGAAGCTGCCGAAAAGGCCAAACTCACACAGCAGCAACTGGCCTCCTGGATTTGGGCAATCACCTTTGTCAGCGGCATCGCCACGTTAGGCTTGTCGCTTTGGCATCGCCAACCCGTGATCACCGCTTGGTCGACGCCAGGGCTAGCGCTGTTGGCGACCAGTTTAGCCAATTATCCGCTGCCTGAAGTGGTAGGTGCCTATCTCTTTGTTGGCTTGGCAACCCTGCTTTTGGGCTTCTCAGGGCTCTTTGACAAGTTGCTTGCGTTGATCCCACCGCCGATCGCACTGGCAATCTTGGGTGGCATTTTGTTGCGCTATGGTTTGGGGCTATTTTCTGCCATTCCGCAGCAGCCCTACATTGTCATGACCATGATCGCAGTTTTCCTGATCCTGCGCAGTTGGCATTTCCGCACGACGATGGCCTTTGTCTTGATTGCAGGCGTGGCCGTTGCCTTTGTCTTCCGCGAAGTACATCTAGATAACCTACAGTTCGAGGTGGTCAAACCGGTCTGGATTTGGCCAAGCTTCCGCATCTCGCCCATGATCAACCTCGGTGTCCCACTTTTTGCCTTGGCGATGGCCTCCCAGAATGCGCCCGGTGTAGCCTTGATGAAGGCATTTCACTATCGACCGCCGGTCAACAGTGCGCTGATTGTCACCGGGATCGCCACCCTGCTCTCGGCGCCGGCGCTCAATCATGGGCTAAACCTGGCCGCTATCACTGCAGCGGTCTGCAACTCGCCGGAAGCGCACCCCGACCCCAATCGCCGCTATGCCGCGGGTGTGGCTGCCGGGTTGGTCAAGATGCTTGTTGGCACCTTTGGCATGACCGTCGTCGCACTTTTTGCTGGCATGCCCAAGCCGTTTATTGCCGCGGCGGCTGGCTTGGGGCTACTCAACACCTTAGTCAACTGTGTCGCAGGAGCAATGGCCGACATCGAACAGCGCGAAGCGGCGATGTTGGCTTTTTTGGTCACTGCCACCGATATTCACGTCTTCGGAATTGGAGCTGCCTTCTGGGTCTTGCTGGCAGGCATCCTCTTCAATCGGATGTTTATTTCGTCAATACCGTCGTCAGCTTCGACAAACTGATGTTCGCCCCACAGATCACGATTACCACGTCTCGACCCACAAACTGCTCTTTCAGGCGCAGGTAACCAGCGATTGCCACGCCCGCCGAACCCTCGATCATCATGTGGTGATGCTCCATAAAGAGGCGCATGGCGAACGCAATCTCCTCTTCCGAGACGTCGATATAATCATCCACCAGATCGCGCACCAGTTCAAAGGTGATCGCCCCCGGTTCAACCCCACCCGCTGTCCCATCCGACAAGGTATCGAACGATTCCTCATCGATAATCTGCCCTGCCACCACGGAGTGTTGCATCACTGCCGAGTTGGTTGGCGAACAGGCAATGATCTGCACTGTTGGGTCGAGCGTCTTAAGATAGGAAGCAATCCCGCTGATCAGCCCGCCGCCGCCAAGTGAGACGAAAACAGCGGGACCCCTCCCTGGCACTCCCATGCTAGGGGAGGGGACAGTCTCAGGAGATGTTACGAGTGTCGAACTTCCCGTGACAATTCCCTCCCCTAGCAGGGGAGGGTTAGGGTGGGGTTGTGGTAGCTGCCTTGCGATCTCCACCCCAATCGTTCCCTGCCCACCGATCACCTGTGGGTCGTTGTAGGGCGAGATGTAGACCAAACCTTGTTTCTCGGCGTAGCTGCGGGCTTCGACCTCGCTGATGGCGCTGTCGTTGCCGATCTTGCGGATCTGAGCACCGTAGCGCCGAATCATCGCTTCTTTGGCAGGGGAAACAATCTCGGGCACAAAGATCGTGCCGCTGGCGCCCAACTTTTGCAGACTATAAGCAACAGCCGCACCATGATTGCCACTGGATGCAGTCACGACTCCGGCGGCACGCTCTTCAACGGTCAAGGAGAGCACTTTGTTGGTGGCACCGCGCAATTTGAAGGAGCCAGTGTATTGCAGATTTTCAAGTTTGACCCAGACGTTCGCTCTGCCCAACTCACTTAAGATCGGCGAGGGATCAAGCGGTGTTTCGCGGATGTGCGGACGGATGCGCTGTTCGGCGCGCAATACTTCAGACAAGATAGCAGTGGACAATGGAAGCTCCTTAAAGATGAGTAACGCATATTATTCACTTCGTACTAATTTCATCGGCAGGCCAAAGCTGGCAAACAGTGCGGGAACACGAAAGGTTGTGATGTCGGCAATTTCAATCCCTTGAAAACGTACGACCTGAATGCCATAGGCATGATGCACGTTTGCTTCTTCACCAACTCGGTACAATCCAAAGGCAGTTTCGCCATTGGCACGGGTGGGTAACAGTCGCCAACGCCCTTGCGCCGCTCCGCGAAAGATCGTTTTGCTCACCAAACCTGTAATTGTCCCGCGCCCCTGATACCAGGACGGAATCGGCGGCATACTAAAGGTAGCATCGGCTTTGAGCAGTTGTACCAACGCCTCAACATTGGCAGTTTCCCAAGCGTAGACATACTGGGATAACCGATCCGCCAGGGTTGGATCGGTTGGGTTATCGGCAGAGTGCGTTTCAAATGATGTTTCCCGTTTGGACAGTGTCGTACGGGCGCGAAAGAGCGCACTCTTGACGGCAGTGACGCTGATATTAAGCAGATCTGCCACTTCGTTTGCGGACCATTCCAGCACGTCGCGCAAGATGAGAATGGCCCGTTGCCGGGGAGGCAGTTGTTGGAGGGCAATCAAAAAGGCCAAGCGGATGTTTTCCAGTTGGTCGAAGCGAGTTGCAGGATCGAGCGTAGTGGAAGCGAGTAGGCTATCGGGAAATGGCTCCAGCCAGATTGGTTCGTTAATATCGGCGGGAATCGGCTCGTCCAGGCTGGCGGCGGACTGACGCACAATCGGCAAGGAGCGCCGCGTCCGCTTCTCTAACCAGTTGAGACACAGGTTAGTGGCAATCTTATAGAGCCAAGTACGCAAAGAAGCACGGCCTTCGAATCCTCTACGCCCGTTCCAGGCCCGCACGAATGTTTCCTGCACCAAATCTTCCGCATCTTGTAGCGAACCGACCATGCGGTAACAGTGGACAATCAGTTCGTTGCGGTATGGTTCAGTTTGTATACCAAACTCTTCTTCTGATACATTATAGAGGTTGCCAATCATCTCTGCTTTGCGCGCCCTTTTTGTCATTTTGATTGTCTAATCTGGATGAGCCTTTTTGTGCTGACAGTATAGCATAACCTGCTTCGGCGCAAGCGGACATCAGTTCTGACTTGACGGAGATGCATAAGCCAAAAAGCGCTACTGTTCGTTCAATCCAACCTAGTCAAGAGAGGCAAAACCATGAGTGACGCAACAAATCAAGGAAACGGAACAAAGGAGCAGCCTTGGCAACTTGTCACAGCCAATGGCGGATCGGAATATACGATGTATCGTGATGAAGCGGCAAACCCACCGACACTGGTTTGTCAGGTGGGGAAGACCGAATTACGGTATCATCTGCGCTGTATTGAAGATCTCCACGCCATGCTCAAAGCCCACGGTGACTGGATGCCACTCGGCGGCAGCGACGAGCAAAAGCCAGCGCCCGAAGGTACGGTTGAGGCCTGGGGACGTTCAGAGAGCAACCCTATTGGAGGCTGGTACGGTCTGAAGAAAGGGCTGCGTGGACGATTTGGCGTCTATCTACCGCCGTTAATGGAGCGGCTGGGTCTGGCGGAACTTGAACATAATCCCAAGAACAATCGGATGCGAGCAAAGTAGGACAGTGAAACAGTGGTGACTGACTCACTGTCCTACTGATTCAGCAAACAGGAGAATGACAATGTCTGCAAACATCTCGATCAATGGCCGCGCCAGTAAAAGCAAAAGCACCTTTCGCTTAGAATGTGCGGTGGGGATCAATATCAAAGCTTCCGCCAGCCGGATTTGGGCGATTTTGACCAATGCCCAGGACTTTCCCCGTTGGAACTCAACCGTAAAGAGCATCGAAGGCAAGATCGCCCCAGGCGAAACGATTAAACTCTACGCCACAGTCGCTCCGCAACGAGCCTTCAAACTCACGGTGAGCGAATTTGTTCCTAATCAGACGATGGTCTGGAGCGATGGTAATTTTATGTTTCGTGGCGTACGTACCTACACCTTGACCCCCAAATCTGATGGCTCCACGGATTTTACGATGGTAGAAGTCTTCAGCGGTGCCATGTTACCGATGATCGTCGGCTCCCTACCCGATTTTGCACCCGAGTTTGAAAAGTATGCGGCTGACCTCAAACGTGAAGCCGAAAAAGCAGGTTAACTGTTCGACTATCCGAACAAAACAACAATGAATGAAGAAAGGAACGAAAATATCTTGTGACTTCTTTGCTCCTTTCCCATTCGCTGTTATTTTGCCTGAATCGTTACAAATCAGGTTAAGTTCAATTCCGTGTTCCTTCTGTCTGTGTTTAGTCTTGTTAGGCAAAAACTAAACACGGACAGAAGGAACACGGAATGTTTGCAATATGAAATTACTCATTGGAATTGATGTCTGGGAAGCAACAGAAAGGCCACTATGAGTCAGGCAGAACCATCCATTCACGAACTCTTCAATCTACAGGGCAAAGTTGCACTTTTAACGGGTGCCGCAGGCTGGCTCGGCTCTGCCATGAGCCGAGCATTGGCTGAAGCAGGCGCAACGCTGGTCGTTACCAGTCGCGAGGCAGACAAGATTGAAGCCTTTGCCGCCAGCTTGCCCGGCAGCGGCCACATTGGCTTGCCCTTCGACCAGGGCGATACCGATTCGATTCCAGGCTTTGTACAAGAGGTGCTCGCCAAAGTCGGCAAGATCGATATCTTGGTCAACAATGCCTATGGCGGCACGGCACCCAGCATCGACAGTGCCACCGCCGAGGATTTCGACAAAGCCTATCATACTGGCGTGACCGCCTACTTTTTGTTGGCTCGCGAGGTTGCACAACATTTACGCAGCCGGGGCGCAGCGGGATCGATCATTAATATTTCCAGCATGTATGGCGTCGTTGCCAGCTACCCAGATGCCTATACAGGACTGCAAGTCAATAGCCCACCCAACTATCATGGTCTAAAAGGCGGATTGGTTCATCTCAGCCGCCATCTCGCTGTCTATTGGGCCAAAGACAATATCCGTGTCAACTGCATCGCACCCGGCCCTTTCCCCACCGACAAAACCCAAGGCCGTTTTCCTGAATTTATCGATCGACTGGAAACCAAAGTACCACTCGGTCGTATGGGTCGCCCCGAAGAGTTAAAGGGGTTGGTTGTGCTGCTTGCTAGCGATGCAGGCAGCTACATCACCGGCCAGAATATTTTGGTCGACGGTGGATGGACGGCATGGTAAATGAAAGACTGTCATCGAGCATCATAATTTTGAGATTAGGAGATTGGGAGATTCAAAAATTGATGAGTCAAATCTCCTAATCTCGTACCTTAGAGAACACTCATGCATCAACTTCCCTTCAACAAACCCGGACGCTTCTGGCGCGGTAATTTGCACACTCATTCGACCGCGTCGGATGGGCAACTTTCTCCTGAACAGGTTTGTCAGCGCTATCGCGAGGCTGGCTATGATTTTCTGGCGCTGACCGATCATTTTCTTGAGCGCTATAATTGGCCAATGGTCGATACTCGCCCTTTTCGCAGCAAGGACTTTACCACGATCATCGGTGCCGAGCTGCATACCGACCGCACCGAACTGGGAGAGCTCTGGCACGTTCTGGCCGTCGGCCTGCCGCTCGACTTTGCACCAGCCGCTGCCGATGAAAGTGCCGCCCAAATTGCGGCGCGTGCCAAGGCAGCGGGTGCCTATGTCGCCGCCGCTCATCCCTCCTGGTATGCGCTGAGCGAAGTCGATCTGGCGAACCTGGGCGACGTCGATGCGATTGAAGTCTTTAACGGCACGGCAGTGGATCACAACGATCACTCCGATAGTTGGCCGATTACGGACGTGATGCTCGGGCGAGGCAAGCGCTATCTCATCTGCGCTACCGATGACTTTCATGCCAAAGCGGAACGCCATGACTTTGCCTTAGGCTGGGTCTGTGTCAAGAGCGAGTCACTCACACCCGAAGCGATCTTGGCTGCGCTAAAGGCGGGTCATTACTATTCAAGCACCGGCCCTGAGATCTATGACATCCAGGTGCGCCCTGGCGAATCGATTACGGTCCGTTGCTCGCCTGCCAGCCGTGTCTTTGTTACAGGCAAAACCAGCCGAAGCATTGCAGCAGGAGGTTATGTCGCCACTGAATATGAGCTGAGCCTCAAAAAATTTAACAGCCCCTACTGTCGGGTGACTGTGCGCGATCCTTATGGTCGTCGCGCCTGGTCAAATCCGATTTGGTTCGAATAGCTATTTCACAAACGAGTGGCGAGTGGCGGGTAGCGAGTTTTTAATCTCCGATCTCCACGCTCTGCCACTCTCCACCGTAGGTGTATTATCCAAGGAAAGGCTTCCCATGCGTCCCAATAAACTACGTACCCTGCTCCAACAGAACAAGCCGAGCTTTAGCACCCATGTTCACAGCACCTGGCCCTCGGTCATTGAGGCGATCGGGCACACTGGACTCTATGACTATGTGGAGTTTGTGGCCGAGTATGGCCCCTACACGCTGCACGATCTCGATGATCTCTGCCGGGCAGCCGAGCTATACGACCTGGGCATGATGATCAAGGTGGACTTAGAGCCGCATCGTTTTGTAGCACAACGGGCGATTGGCTCCGGTTTTCAAAGCGTGCTCTTTGCCGATTGCCACAATGTCGAAGAAGCCCGTCAATGCATTCTCTCCGTCCGCCCCGACACCACGGAAGATGGCGGCGGTCATGGCGTGGGCTGGCGGCGTTTTGCCTATATGGGCTATGGTGGCACGCCGGAATATGTGCAGGCGCTGCGCGATGTAGTGGTGGTGTTAATGATTGAAAAGAAAGGTGCAGTCGAGCAGCTCGAAGAAATCCTGGCCCTGCCCGGTCTCGATATGATCCAATGGGGCGGTGCCGACTATAGCATGAGTGTGGGCATGGCTGGACGGCGTAGCTCGCCAGAGATTGTTGCCACCGAGAAGTATGTGATCGAGACTGCGATCAAAATGGGCATTCCACCCCGGGCCGAGATCAGCACACCGGATGAGGCGCGTTATTATATGGATCTGGGCGTCCGTCACTTTTGCATTGGCACCGATCTGGGGATCCTCTTCCAATGGTGGAAAGACAATGGCAGCGATCTGCGCAAACTGGTAGAACATGCTTGATCGGCTGCCCGTCCATCGCCTGCGTCAGTTAAGCAGCCATCTTGAGTTGATTCTGGTTGGGGTTTTGCCACCACTCGTACGGCGAAACATGTACATCGAGTTGGTCGGTTCACTGGCCTACGGTGTGCTCTATACCAGTGGCATCGCCTTTGTGCCAGTGGTGTTGCGGCGTACTGGGGCAAGCGAAACGATGCTGGCGATCTACGTAGCGTCACAGTTTATCGGCTCGCTCCTTTCTTCACTTAGCATTCCCCTGATGCAACGCTGGAAGACAAAGCCGGTGGTATTGACTTGCTGGTTTTTGTCGCGTGCCTCGTTTGCGCTTTGGGCTTTCATTGTCAATCCACTATGGATGTTGGCAGTTGGTGCCTTCTTTTGGACATTGGAACCCTTTACTGGGCCGGGGTACACACGCATTTTGCAGTTGATCTATCCGACTGAGGTGCGTGGCAAAGTGATGGGCGTGGTACGCGTCGGACGTGGCATGTTGATGTTATTACTGGCACCGCTGGCCGGTTGGGCGCTTGATCAATGGGGCTACCGTTCACTCTTTCCCATCGCTGCGGCGATGGGAATTGTTTCAACCTTGACCTTTAGCCGCGTACAGTTCAAAGAAGAAGAACTCTCACAGCAACAAGGTCGGAACGCGCCGCGCCTTGATCAGATTTTACGCACGGATCGACGTTATACTTTCTTTTTGATTACCTTTACCATCTTTGGCATTGGCACGCTGCTCTCCTGGACAATCTACCCGCTGGTTCAGGTGGATCGACTGCATCTTTCCTATTCACAATTGGGTTGGCTGGAGATGGTCAGCTCACTCTTTTGGCTGCTCGGCTTTATTCTCTTTGGGCAGATTGTGGATCGCTATGGTGGAATCACTGCGTTGCAAGTGACCACTGCCATTGCGATTGTGATTCCAACCACCTACATCTTTGCCCGCAATGGGTGGATGTTGATCCCAGCCTATGTTGCGCAAGGCTTGGTGAATGCCGGTTTCGATTTAGGGCCGATCAGCGCCGTGCTACAACTGGCCAAGCCCAATCAGGTGATGGAATATGCTGCCTTACAAAGCACTATGATCGGCCTGCGCGGCATCGTGATTCCTTTGGTCAGTGTCGGGCTGCTGCACATCGGAGTTCCCTTTAGTGGCGTCTTTGGGCTGAGTGTTTTCTTTATGGTCGTAGCATTAACGATGTTTAGACGAGTACAGAAACTGACAAGATGAAAGAATCATTGTTTCATCGCTTCATCCTGTCATCCTGTCATCTTGTCTTTCTAAGAAAGAAGAGGCTATGGATTATATCAATTTCGGCGGCGCGGGGGTCAAGGTAAGCCGTCTGGCATTGGGGTTAGGGTTGCGTGGGCAATCAGACGAGGTGGCGGCCCAACGATTGGTGGAATATGCGATTGACCAGGGCATCAACGTGATCGATTGCGCCAATGTCTATGCACCGATGGATCAGCAACGGAATGCGGGACGGGCCGAGGAGATTGTCGGGCGGGCGATTCAAGGTAAACGGGATGACCTCTTTTTGACTACGAAAGTCGCCGGGCGCATTGGTCCCGGTCCAAATGACCAGGGGCTTTCCCGTTATGCCATTCTGCGCGAGATTGACCGTTCGCTCAAGCGTCTCAACACCGACCATGTTGATCTCTACCTGGTCCACGTCTACGATTCATCCACGCCCCTAGAAGAGACGATGCGGGCGCTGGATGATGTCGTGCGTTCGGGCAAGGCACGTTATGTTGGTTGTTGCAATTTTGCCGCTTGGCAGGTCTGTCGTGGACTATGGATTGCCGACAAGCTCAACAGCGCACCCTTCCTGTGCGTACAAAATCCCTACAGCATGCTTCACCGCCACCTCGAACGAGAGATGTTTGGCTTGGTCAAGGATCGGGGCTTGGGGATTATGGCCTACAGCCCGCTGGCCGTTGGCTTGTTGAGCAATGCCTATCAACCTGGTCAACCGCCGCCCGCAGGCTCATTGTGGGCAACCCATCGCAAAGAGTACTATGACAAGCTGATGCAGGGGCCGGTCGCCACTGTACTGAACACCTTACATCAATGTGCAGCCGAACTGGGCAAAACGCCCGCTCAAATTGCCATTGCCTGGGTACTTTCTCATCCGGAAATCACACTGGCCATCAGTGGGGCCGATACTCGCGAACACCTGGACGACGTATTGGGTGGCGTTGGCTGGGCACTCGATCCGGCCATTCGCCAAAAGCTAGACGATATGTCGGATGAGGTGACGATTGGGGTGATGTAGACTCGATAGTTTATGCACCTACGTATGGGATGTAACTGGTAATTGCGTAATTACCCAATTACCAGTTACCTGCTGCTAAACATATAAGATAATCTCATTTCCTTCTTGCTGTACTAGATAGGTTTTTACACGCAAGCGTTCATCATAAAGCGCTTGGCCGGTGCGGATGTCGAACTCCCATTGGTGCCAGGGGCATTTGAGGATTTCGCCTTCGCGCTCGTGCTCTAAGTGCAGCGGCGTATCACCGATCACCAACGGGCGCAAACGTCCTTTGCAGAGTGGTCCACTTCGATGCGGACAAAGATTACGCAGCGCATAGAATTGCCCATTGACATTAAAGACCCCAATCTCACGGCCATCGATTACCACCACTTTACGTTGACCTGCGGGTAGGTCGGCAACCGGAGAAACGACATGGCGGCGAGGAGGCGAGGATGTTGTTGTGTCCATAATTGTATCAGAGATTGAAGATTGAGAGAATAGGAGATTAGAAACAATCGCTCCATCTCTTCTATTTCAATCGCTCCCCATAGAACGTCCGTGCATTCTCCACCATGATCCGCTGGCGTAGAGCTGGCTCAATATTGGTCAGAAACGTGCTGGGCTCATCCCAATCCCAGTGTGGATAATCACTGGCAAAGAGCAACGTCTCCTCGGCCCACATCCACTTCAAAAAGGTCTTGAGATCGGCTACGGATGGTGTATTAGGTAGTGGCTGCGAACCAAAGCGGATGTTCTGGCGCAGGTATTCACTCGGCAACTTCTTCACCCACGGGGTGTAATCACGCAATCCCTTCCAATCGCCATCCATGTGCCACATCAGCCCCGGCACCCAAAAGACATCGTGCTCGATAAAGAGAAACTTGAAGGTAGGAAACTTCTCAAAGACCCCTTCGCAGATCAGGCTGGAAACGTGAGCCATTGCGATCTGCGGGCGCGCCATGCGCATCTCTAGATAATAGGTTGGAAAACCAGCAGCGGTCGGCGGAGCGGAGATGCCCGCACCTTCGGCACCAAAGTGGACACACATCGGCAGGCCATGCCGCTCGCAGGCGGCGTAGATCGGATGGTAAAAGCGATTGCCAAAGGGCATCCGTGCGCCTGCAGGCATTAAGACTTGCACAAAGGCCCGATTGTCAGCTAGGCGTTCAATCTCGGCTACTGCCAGTTGCGGATCCTGTGGGGCAATGTGGATCGAGGCGCGAATGCGTGGGTCATGGCTTACCCAATGAGCAAGTGTCCAATCGTTAAACGCACTACAGTAGGCAGCCGCATAGTCGGGATCGGGATGGACGGCGGCAGAATAAGGTCCGCCAGTCAGCACCGCAATGGTTAGGTTATATTTGTCGATATGGCGTTCGACCAAGACAGCGGGATCGGTGGCAGGGTTGATATCCTTGCCATCCCACAGGTCGTGGCGTGCCCCGTGACCTGGCATGTTGGTATAGCCGATGCCTGGCATCATGCTACCGAAATCTTTGATATATTCGACATATTGACGAGGCAGATAGGGGAAGAGTACATCCGGCTTGTCGGATTGGTGATGAACATCGACATCAATCACGGCTAAGGCCGGCTGACTCACTTTACGTGTGGCGGTCTTTTCCTGCGGGGTGTGACCATTTGTGTGCAAACGGGATTGCTCGGTATGCATCGAAGTTGTCATGAGTGTCTCCTGGCCTAATTGAGCCATATTAGGTAACGATGTGGTAACGAAAACAGGCAAATTCCTTATTGATCAACATAATTTTTTAGTGTATATTAATAATGTTTCTCAAAAAGCTCATAACATATTTGCCAAGATTTACTATGAAATGGAACTGCTGACTACACTACTCCTCGCCCATTTTCTTGCTGATTTTCCCCTACAAACCAATTCAATGGCGGCATGGAAGAGTAAATCTAGTGCAATGCTGTTGCTCCATGTAGTGGTTCATGTCATCGTTTTGTGGAGTTTGCTGGGTCTGAAAGTAGAGTTGTTGCCTCTCGTTCTAACGTTAGGTGTTGCGCATTGGCTTGTTGATTGGTCGAAACCTCGTCTGCCTACGATGGAGGCAGTGCGAGCCTTTATTCTCGATCAATGTGTGCATGTCCTCTGCCTGCTAGTAGCGGCAAGAATTGGATGTACATTCTACCATTTTCGTTCGTATGCGGTCATCTCGACGCCTTTACTCCATACCTCACTCCTGATCAGTTTTGGACTTGGGGTGATGGTCTATTATTGGCTGTGGACGAGCACACTAAACGACGAAACGATCCAGCGCCACAGGTATCTGCGTTGGGGGCATGAACAACTGCTCATGTTTGAGCAATGGACTGGTTATGGTTTAGTTTGTATGATTTTTTTCGGGGCTTTCTTCAAGCAGTAAATTAGAGCATACGCAAGTTTCAAAACCAAATCGATCCATTACCTAAACCCGGCACAATACAAGGCTGGCGCTTTCTTATGCACTCCATCTGCTGCGCAAGAATATCACCTTTGTATGTGTGCAATTTTTACATGCTGTGCACTTGTCGATTCAAACAGGCCGAACGCAACCAAATTATTCCGTGAAATGCGTGTCATGAATTGTCAATGAAGTCACCGCTTTTGCCAGAGCCTTATTCAGAGCGAATGGCAACAAGAAGAGCATATGCAAGTGTAAGAGGAAATAAATAATGAACAACAGCACTTATGAAGTGTTCCAGGACAAATTCGTTTTAATTGTTGAGCCGACAACATCGACTCGGACTAAGCTGGTCAAGGCCTTTAATAGTATAGGCATTCACGTGTTGGCTGCCGAATGTGCAAAAGACGCACTCGAGATGGTAGACCATTTCAAGGTGCCAGCCTTGGCAATTATCGAGCTGGTACTCCCAGATATGACTGGGGTGCAATTAGCAACCACCCTCTGTGAAGTTTACCCTTGTCCAATTATTTTTACAACCAGCAACCCTGAACCTTCCCAGATTGCCAAGTTGCTCGACCTGGTAGCGGACGATGTGGTCTGCAAACCGTGTGATGCGCGAGAAGTAGCAGCCCGCGCAGCCCGCATTTTGGAGCGACGACATCGCCAATCACAATTTTCCAACCCGCCTCCAATCAATCGCCCTCGAATCCCGAATCAACGACGACTACGCGAGCAACCGATGTTTAGGCAGTAGTAGAACGTGCCGTTGTGATCTGAAGCGCGCTCCAGGCATCCACAAGCAATTTGTGCGCGGCCACATTCTGGAGAAAGCGTGTTCGTGCCAATCCGCTCTGGATCTTTTCGGCGCGCTTCATCAGGATTTGGTATGCTTGGTCCAACCACAAAGAAGCATCCGCATTCTCTGTGGCGTGAAGATATTGATAATAAGTCGCCATGACCAACATCGGCTCTTCCAAACTTTCTAGTCCATCTGTTTGCAAAAAGGCAGCAATGGTGGCTGCATAATCCGCAACCGATTGGGTTAGTTGCCCGGTTTGCAAACCGAGCTGTACCAAACCAGCAAGTGGTTCAATTTCCATAAATAGCATCTTGAGCTTCTGAGCGATCTGCAATGCTTCCTGATAGGCACTGTTCGCTTCTTCATAGCGGCGCAGCATTGCCAGTGCATAGCCTTGTGCCACCCAAGCATACCGTTGCATAGAGAGATTCTGGGTATCTTGACTGACCCTAAGTGCTTGGTTAGCATAATCCAAAGCAGCTTCGTAGTCACCCATATGTTGGGTGTGCATTGCCAGATTGACGAGTACGACAGTCTGCTGGGGTCTTGCACCTAATTCTTGCCAGATCTGTAAACATTGCTCACTATAGTGATAGGCCGATGCATAGTCACCGAGATAATCAGACGAAATCCCCAAATTTCCGAGTACTCGCGCCTGGTTGTTCCGATCTCCTGTTTCGCGAAAAACCTGGAGTGACTCTTGATAATAGGCCTGCGCTTGGACAAAATCGCCTAGCCTATCATAGGCAATTCCTAAGCCAGACAAATTGGTCGATTGCAAGCGCAATGAGCCCATCTCTTGAGCGATCCGTAACGCCTGCTCGTATAAGGGGCGGCTCTCGACGATTTTGCCAGTGAGGGTAAAGATCCGCGCCAGAAAATTTAGCAGCTCACATTCTATCTCGGGAAACTGGTGGTGCCGAGCAAGGCCAATTCCTTCTTCGCCATACCGTTGTGCCTCATCAAACTGGTTGTCGAGCAAAGCAAGATTTCCCAACCAGAGCAGGCATCTCACTTCGATCCGTTTTTCATCAGTTTGACGGGCGAGTGTAAATGCTTGTTCCAAAAGCTGATGCGCATTGGCACGTTCTTGCGCCATGAGATGCGAAACAGCCAGGCGGTACATCGCAATGGCGGTTAGGCGTGGTGATTGCAGCTTACTCGCAAGCACAACTGCCTCTTCCGCTTTCGCAGCGGCTGACGCATATTCTGCTAGATTGACTAACAGTTGCGAGTACGAGCAGAACAACATACAGTAAGCTCTTTCCCGTGGCAGTGCGATTTCATTGGTTTCGGAAGCGCCCTCGCTTTGTATGGTTGCCAGTGCCGCCAAGAACTCTTTTTCCCCTTCGCGAAAGAAGCCAGCCAGATGGTAAAAGAGCGCCAATGCCTGGCTGCTTTGCTCCAGCAGTTCGTACTGCTTCTCGTCTACAGCCCAATGCCAGGCTGCCTGGACATTAGCAAGCTGGTGCTGAATGGTCGTAATAATCTGGTAGAAGACAGTACTTTGCCTGGCCTTTTCCAAGGCATTGACAGATTGCAAGTAGTAGTCCGCATGACGTTTTTGTACCTGGTAGCACAGATCAAGAGCCAACTCTTGCCTTCGATATGCGGCATAGTCACGGACAATTTCATGTAGGAAATAGACGGTTTGGCCCTCTCTGACCTCACTATTAAGCCAGGATGTATCGATCATTTTTTGCAGCAACGGCGTTTCGTCAGCAAGATTCAAGATTATCTCTACTGCTTCTGCCGTAAAATGTTGACGAAAGATCGAACAAAGCGCCAAAGCCTCCTGTTCAGTGTTCGTCAGCAGTCGCCATGAGCGATCTAGTACGGTGCGCAAGCTGCGATGTTCCAGTGGCAGATCATGTAAGTCGGTTGCCAGTGCGTTCGAAGTGTTTTGCAAAGCCTGCAAAATCTCGACTGGTGTGTAATGCTCGGTCTGCGCAGCCGCCAATTCTATCGCCAATGGATTGCCATGGAGGGCGTTGCAGATTGCGGCAACCGTCGTATAGTTTGATCGGGTGAGCACAAAACCATCCGATGTGCGCATGGCCCGTTCCACAAAGAGTTGCATGCTGGGGAATGGCTCTACATGCAGATCGCCAGCAAACTCACCCGCCGAATTGGGGATGGGTAGCCCTTCCACACGCTGAATTGTCTCTGCCTGCAAATGGAGGCGTTGCCGTGATGTAACAAGCAGCTTTAGCTGTTTTGCGCGTTTGAGCAATTCCAGAATAAAGTCAACCCCGCCAATCAGCGTCTCAAAATTATCCAGGATCAGCAGCAACGACTTTCGCTCGAAGTAATAGAGTGTCTGCTCCACCAACGACTCCTTGCCCACCAACTGGAGTCGCAATTCCTTGATCAGGGCCGAAGCAATGGCCAGTGCAGGTTCGGTCACAGACGGGTTAGCCAATGGAACAAACCAGACGCCATCGGGGAATGGCACCGACTGCGCTGTTGCCGCTTGCACTTCTTGCTGTTTGATGATTGCTTGCGCAGCCGACAATGCCAGACGAGTCTTGCCGATTCCCCCTTCGCCTAGCAGGACCAGGAGCGGAAGATCAGGATGGAGAATGTGCTGAACAACTTGTTCGATCTCTTGTTGGCGACCATAAAAGGGGGTAAAAAGGCGTGGCAGGTTATGTTTGGGAAGTGACAGCAGCGGCGTAACACTTTTTTGTTTGGGCTTGTACGGCAGTAGCTCAGCAATTTTGCATTGTAACTTCTTGACTTCTGTACGTTGCTTTTCCAGCCAGCTTAGAAAAGGTGCGCTATCAATCACATCAAAGCCATCCAGGAATTCGTAACCTAGCGTCGCTTCGAGCGTCTGCCATTCGGAAAGCTTCAGTGTGGCTGGATCGCGATCCGATAATGCTCGGATTTCCGATAAATCATTGGTCAGAAGATCATTGATACTTTTGAGTTGGACAGTGAGTCGGGAAGTGAGCAGTACTTCATGTGGTGCAAAGAGTTGATTGAGGTTAAAGAGCGCTTGGCGTAAGCTCAAGCGCGCCGATGTTTCGGCATAGCCCCACCACAACAGTTGCGCCAAATGTGTACGCGAGACGGGACTTTCTGCCTCCAATAGCAAATAGGCAAGCAGTGCCTGCACTTTCTCTGAGCGGAATCCAGAGATCGGTTCACCGTTACGTGAGAGATAAAATCTATCGAGAAGATGAGCTCTAAAAACTGCCATTTTTTGTTCTCAACAAAAAGCCCAGAGTGCTGCTATCATATGTCAAGCTCAATGACTAAAATTTAGGGGCATCAAGAGAATTCATGGCAGCGTACGGGCGCGAAAGCGATTGAACCATTAACGAAAGCGCAACAGTCTGCCTAATTACGTTCGCTAATTGCTCGTGTTATACCGCAAGTTTAAATCGAAACGTATCTATAGAAGCGATCTTGAACCAAAGGCGAGGACGTATCCATGGCTCGTAACGTGCTTCTTTGATCTCTGCAATTTTAGCCCACTTGTTCTTACGAAGAATGTTGCAAATGAAGGAGATTCAATGCTCGTAACGATCCAATAACGGAAAGAATTGTAACCTAAACTGCGGTTGCAATGGAAATGCAGGTGGGGATAACCCGCCACTCGCATTTCCCTTTTCAGATTAGACACCCATGCAGATCATGCACAACGAAGCATGAAAATGATCGGTACGCTGATGACGCTGATTAAGACGGATTTTTACCGATTTTATCCGCCCTTTATCCGCGTACCGATCCTCTACTATTCTCAAATCAGAAAGGAAGCCCATGATGAATACACCTTGTAACGGATTGCGCGCCCTGGTCACCGCTGGCGCATCAGGCATCGGTCGTGCCATCGCCGAAACGTTGATGGAACAGGGAGCACGTGTCCACATTTGTGACGTCGTTGCCGATCGGTTGGCAGCAACTGCACAGGCGTTGCCCGGCATCGGCACCACGATTGCCGATGTTGCCGACCCAGCACAGGTTGATCAACTTTTTGCTGAGGTCACAGCTCATTTGGGTGGACTCGATCTGTTGGTCAACAATGCTGGTATCGCTGGCCCAACCGGACCGGTTGAATCGATCTCGCCGGAGCAGTGGAACCAAACGCTGGCGGTCAACATCACTGGCCAGTTTCTCTGCACTCGGCGCGCCGTGCCGCTGCTCAAAGCCGTTGGCGGCGGACTGATTGTCAACCTCTCCTCGGCTGCTGGACTCTTTGGCTTTCCCAACCGCACCCCCTACGCCGCCTCCAAGTGGGCCGTGATTGGCTTCACCAAGTCGTTGGCAATGGAATTGGGCAGCGACAAAATCCGTGTCAACGCCATCTGCCCTGGCATAGTCGAAGGCGAGCGCCAGGATCGGGTGATTGCCGCTAAGGCTGCAGCGGAAGGACGCACAGTAGACGAAGTGCGCAGCCAGATCACGCGCCAAAATTCACTGCACACGTTTGTCCAGGCGCAGGACATTGCTAACTTGATTGTATTCCTCTGCTCGCCCACCGGGAGCAAGATTTCTGGTCAGGCATTGAGTGTTGATGGAGGGACGGAGACGCTTCGGACATAAGTGATTGTGAACAGATTTTTCACTCTCTACCTTTGAATCGGAATATGTTATAATTTTGAAATCCACTTTTTCCAACAACCCCTATCTAGACGCAAAGGAGCGAACCCATGTCTACAGCCTGGCAGCCTGCCGAGCCTGATGTGTCCACTGTCCGCAGCCAATTGTCCGACCCGTTACGAGCGCTGGCGAATGCGGAAATTCCAGCGATTGTGCTACGCGGCGCTTATAACCCAGAACATTGTGCTGGACTCTTGCGCCGTTTTCAAGGCTGGGGGTTGATCCATGACGGACTCGCATTCAACAGCGCGGACAAACGTACCCGCATCGATATTGGCACAAGCTTGGGCAACCGCGGGCACGATAAAGAAGCATTTCTCAGCCACGCCCCCTACACTCACGATCTCTTTCCCAAACTCTTCGCTGATTTTGATGACCCGGTTAAAACGATGTACGACGCGCTTGCCGCTCTGGCCAACGACAAAGTTGTGACCACTGCCTACGAGCCGGATGGTCGTCGTTATGGGCCAGCCATCTTTCGTGTCCATTATGAGACACACAGTTACATTCCGCATATCGACAGCGTGCGGCTACGCGAAAAGCGTACCAACTACGCCGTCTATCGCTTCGAACATCAGTTTGCTGGCATCCTCTGTCTGCAGAATGCTCGTCAAGGTGAACACAGCGCACAAACCATCATCCATCGCTGTCTGTGGACGCCTGAAATCCAACCGCATCTGGCGGAGCGCACGTTCCATCAATATGCCGAAGAGAACGTCATCGAACAGGTTCAGATTGCCTTGTCCCCCGGCGACCTGTACTTCTTCAACACCTGCTGTGTTCACGAAATCCCACCACTCGATGGCGACGATCCACGCGCCGTGCTGGCGACCTTTATTGGTTACTCGCCGGACGACAGAGAAATCTTCGTGTGGGCCTGATGTTGTAATCGACAAAGCAGATAAACTTTGCACAAAGGGTAGGTGCGGCTTCGACGTGAGCTCTGCCGAACGGTTTGTAACCCATACGCATCAAGGTAAGACGTTCCAACCGAAAAATGCCAGCGGAGTTGTGTAGAGGCGGTTCGCAACCGCCAGGCTAGGATCGACCGACCGGCGGTTGCGAACCGCCTCTACCGCAAATTTTTTTAGCTTGATGCCAATGGGTTACAAACCGCACCTACGAAGATGAAATGTCTATTTGTTTGGTCTATAAGTAGGCAACTCACATTCCACGCGGGCTGTTTTAACGCAAAGTCGTAAGGAAGCAAGGAAGCAAAGAAAAATAAAGGTTTACACTGGCAAAGGAGCATACTATGCAATTCGGCGCAGGAAAATACAGATACGAATTGGTTGAAGGGTGGGGGAAATTACCGACAGGCTGGTCGTATGGTTGGGTACCTGGGATCGCCTGTGATTCGCATGACAATGTCTATGTCTACTCGCGCAGCGAGCATCCACTGGTGATCTTTGATCGGGAAGGCAACTTCCTCGATTCCTGGGGCGAAGGAATTTTGCAGGATGCGCACGGCATCTTCATCGATGAGGAGGACAACGTCTTCTGTACCGAGCGTAACACTCATTGCGTCTTCAAGTTTGACCGTAACGGCAAGTTGGTGATGACCCTCGGCACGCCCAATCAGCCAGGTGCCAATCCGGGCGATCCCTTCAATCTGCCCACCGATCTGGTCGTTGCCCCCAATGGGGACCTCTACATTTCCGATGGCTACGGCAATGCCCGTGTTCATCACTTCACCGCCGACGGCAAATTACTCCACTCCTGGGGCGAGCCGGGTAAAGGGCCTGGTCAATTTGACCTTTCGCACTGTGTCCGTATCGATCACCAGCAGCGACTCTGGGTCTGCGACCGTAACAACAGCCGCGTTCAGATCTTCGATTTGGCAGGCAACTTTCTGGATCAGTGGACGGATTTGCTTGAGCCGGATCAAGTCTACTTTGACCCACACGAAGAGGTAGTTTATATTGCCGAGTTACAGCAACAGGTGAGCATCTATACTACCGATCATCAACTCCTCGCACAATGGGGCGAGCGAGAGCGCATCGACCGTCCCGGCAGCTTTGGTGGCTGTCCGCACGGCATTTGGGTCGATTCCAAAGGTGATATATACGTGACAGAAGTGCAGATCAATGGGCGGATTCACAAGTATGCACGGATCTAAACTACCAATCTGGACAGGGTAAGGAGCGCCTCATCTGTTTAGAATAGTTTGACATTGTTTAGGAAATGCAGCTACGAATTTGCGCCACCTTGACGGTGAAGTACCGATCAAGTTTCGTTACAGCCTTGGTAGTATCCAGGAAATTTGAAAATGTCTGCGATGAGTCAACTGTTGCGCTATTTTGGTATCGCCCGTCTTGCGAACAAGCGGAAAGGTCAAAACGGTGAATCGCTTGTACCTCTTGCCTTGTCACTGGCTGGGGCTAGCGTTGGACAACCACTGCGTCTGGTTGCAGTACGCGCAGAGCATAAATTGGTCCACCGTTTGGCCGAACTCGGACTGACCCCTGGCGTGACCTTACGTATCGTACAAGATGCCGGCGGTCCGCTACTAGTAGCCGTGCGTGGTGCGCGCATTGCGGTCGGTCGCGACTTGGCGCAACAGATTGAAATTGCACCGCTTGGGTAATCGATTCTGTCATTCAACCTCTTCCGGGAAGGCACTGGCGCAAGAAGAGCTAAAGCAATTTACCATCCCCGGAAGAAGCTCACCTGAAAGTTGACTCGATAACTTGTGATGTTCCAAGAAGGAGAGAGGATGCAAAAGCGGCTGATTGCACTGGCGGGTAATCCCAATGCGGGGAAGAGTACTTTATTCAACGCCTTGACCGGTTCAAATCAACATGTCGGGAATTGGCCAGGGAAGACAGTTGCCAAAAAAGAAGGCGTGTTTTACCTGGATGAATGCGAGATCACTGTGGTCGATCTGCCCGGCACCTACAGCCTTGCCGCCTATTCGCCCGAAGAGGTGATTGCACGCGAGTTTCTGCTTCAACAACGACCTACCCTCGTGGTCAACGTAATTGATGCTGCGAACTTGGAGCGCAATCTCTATTTAACCGTACAGTTGTTGGAGATGGGAGCACCGCTGCTGGTGGTGCTCAACATGATAGACGCCGCCACGCAACTCGGTATCACGATCGATGAGAAACGACTCAGCCGGCAATTGCATTCCCCCGTGCTTTGTACCGTTGCGCACCAACAGGATGGTGTAGAACAAGTGAAAAAGCAGATTATTCGGATGGTACGAGGTCAGGAGGAAACACTCCACCATGTCTAACCCAAGTCTTGCCGCCCCTTTTGCAATCGATTACGGTTCTGCACTTGAGGCCGAGATCCAATGCTTAGAAACAGCCATTAGCGCCTCTTCTACCATTCGTCAACACTTCCCCACCCGTTGGTTAGCCGTCAAATTGCTCGAACAGGACCGTGAAGTTCGCACCCGCATTATCGGCCTAACCGGCGGTGCCGCGCTGTTAACTCAAGCACAAGAAAGCTTGGCAAAGTTGCAACAGAGCTACGGCGAAGAGGTAGACGTGCTGATCGCCGACCAACGCTACCGCTGGATTCACGACTTGGTTGGTCAAGTCGTGCAGCGCTCCGGCAGCGAAGAGACCTTCAGCGACAAAGTGGATCGTCTCGTTACCCATCGTCTGCTGGGTGTGCCGATCTTTCTGGCCGTGATGTGGGCTGTCTTCAAAATCACGGCTGATGTCTCTGCTCCGTTGGTGGACTGGATTGATGGTGTGATCAGTGGCCCGATTACCCACTGGGCAACGTTGCTACTGAGTGTCGTTGGACTCAGTGACAGTTGGTTTGCCAGTCTAATTGTCGATGGCGTGATTGCGGGCGTGGGCGGTGTGCTTGTCTTTGTGCCTGTGTTGATGGCCTTGTACATTGCACTTTCGCTGCTCGAAGAGAGTGGCTACATGGCGCGCGCCGCCTTTGTGATGGATCACCTAATGGCGCGCATTGGGCTGCAAGGCAAGAGCTTCCTGCCCATGTTGGTTGGCTTTGGCTGTACGGTGCCCGCCATCTATGCCACACGCACCCTGGAAAATGAAAAAGATCGCCTCTTGACTGCCCTCCTCACCCCTTTTATGAGTTGTGGTGCCCGCTTGCCAGTCTATGTGCTTTTTGCGGCTGTCTTCTTTCCTCAACACGCAAGCATCGTCATTTTTAGTATGTATCTGTTGGGAATCGTGGTGGCGGTTTTGATGGGTATGGTATTACGCAGAACGATCTTTAATCACAACGAGCACACTGCCTTGCTCATCGAGTTGCCAACCTACCATCGTCCGAATTGGCGCATCGTCTGGGCTCACACTTGGGAGCGCACCTATTCGTTCTTAGAAAATGCCTGGTCGGTGATTCTGATATCGAGTTTGGTGCTCTGGCTGCTAATGGCGGTTCCGATTGGGGCACAGGCAGGAAATTTTGGCCATACCGAGGTCAATCAGAGCCTCTTTGCCAGGCTCGCAGGCATCATTTCTCCGGTGCTGACTCCGCTTGGCTTTGGTACATGGGAAGCAAGTGGCGCTCTGATTAGCGGCTTTGTGGCAAAGGAAGTGGTAGTCAGCACCATCGCACAGACCTACGGCATTACGACCCCTCCCACCGACGATCAACCGACCAGCGCCTTGCAAGACCTGGCCGAGATCGGTCGTAGTCTTGGCCAGGCGCTGCTCGATACCGTCAAAGCTGTTCCGCTGATTGTAGGCGTGGACCTGAGTGGCAGTGGCAATGATCCGCTGGCTAGCGATCTCCGCCAATCGATCCACGATGGCTTTGCTGCTTCAAGTGGAGGACATCCTGGGCTGGCAGGGTTGGCGTTTATGGTCTTTGTGCTGATCTACACTCCATGTATGGTTGCCGTGGCTGCCGAACGGCAGGAATTGGGCAACAAGTGGATGTGGCACAGCGTGATTGGTCAATTGGTGCTGGCCTGGCTGCTGGCACTTGTCGTTTTTCAAGGTGGGCTGTTATTGGGATTGGGGTAAAACAATGTTACGGGAAGTGTTGCAGGCGATTGAAAGCGCCGATGGTGCGGTCCATATCGGAGAATTGAGTCAGCGTTTGCGGATTGAGCGCAGCGCGCTGGAAGGCATGATCGACTATTGGGTGCGCAAGGGCAAGTTGCAACTGCGCGACAGCGACGAAGCTGATGGCAGTTCAACCTCCGGTCACTGTGGTAGTTCCTGCACGGGAACGGCCACCTGTCACTTTGTGGCGAGAATGCCGAAGACCTTCTCTGTGCAGCTCACCATACCGCAGGACAAGTTACCATAATCGATCCTCGTTCTTCAAAATGCCAGAAATTGTATCCACCTATGAAAACACTCACACGCCACCACATCGTCTACTCGCTCGATAAATCCCATCCTCCCGCTCTCACCATCGACCCCGGTGAAACAGTCTTGCTCGAAACCCACGACGCTCGGACTGGCACAATCACCTCCGACGAGCAATTGCTCGACACGCCCCATCCGATCGGTGCCAACCCAGCCACCGGTCCGATCTTTGTCAACGGTGCCGAGCCAGGCGATACGCTGGCGGTCGAAATTCTCGATATTCAGTTAGCAGATCGCTGTTATGTCGCCAGCAAAACCGGTATTGGTCTATTGGCGCACCTTTCCGAACAGGCAGCCACAAGGGTTATGCCGATCCGGGAGGGTCTAATCCATTTCAACGAGCAAATTCGCCTACCTGTCCGCCCGATGATTGGCGTGATTGGCGTTGCTCCAGCAGGGGATAGCATTCTAACTGGCGATGTCGGCGTGCATGGCGGCAACATGGACAACCGTTATGTAACCACGGGAGCGACAGTCTACTTGCCTGTCTTTGTGCCGGGAGCGCTGCTCGGCATCGGTGATCTACACGCCGCTATGGGCGACAGTGAAATCACCATGGTCGGTGCCGAGGTAGCAGCCCATGTGACTGTGCGCATCAACTTGCTCAAAAACCAAGCGTGCAGCCGTCCCTGGCTAGAAAACCCGCACGAATGGATCACCACAGGCGACCATCTCGATCCAGGTCAAGCCTGTCGCATCGCTGCCGAGGAGATGACCACGTTGCTGCAACGCGACCTCAACGTGAGCTTTGCCGAAGCCTACATGTTGATGAGCGCTTGGGGTGACGTGCAACTTTGCCAAATGTGCGAGCCGAATCAAGGTTTTACCACGGCGCGGGCGGTGTTTCCGAAGGTAAGATAGTACCTTTATCACAAAATCCTTGAACAAACTACAAGAAAAATTTCTCGCAGAGGCGCACCCAGAGGGTACCCGGCCCGCATAGGTTTTCTTTGCGATCTCTGCGCCTTTGCGAGAGGCTTTGGGTTCCGGCTTGTCCAGGTTAGGGCATTAGAGATTGGAGGTTGGAGATAGTCGTAAAAGGACATGTAACCCCTAATCTCCAACCTCCCCAATCACTACTTCACCCCCGGTGCCGCAAAACTCGCCGCCGCATCATCCAACACCAGCACCCAACCATGCCATTCGAGAGGTACGGTGAAAGATCGTGTGCCTTGATTGGGCACTTCGCCGATGCGTTGGGCGAGCCCGGTGTGGGTGTCGTACCACCAGGCGTTGAGCGTGGGACCGTTGAGTTTGCTTAGGTCGATGGTCGCGCTTTGTATGGCATCTGGGAAGTAGATCATGGCATAGCTACCATCGTCACTGCGGGTGGCGCACAGGTGTTTGCCACCCGTGCCATTTTCAGAGACAATCAGGCTGTCATCTGGAATGCGGTTGAAGTAAGGACGGCTCTCCATCAGCCGGCGCAGATAAACCATCTGTGCTGCACCCGGTCGATCCATCGCCTCCCACCAGTAGCGATCCGGGTGATTGACGGGCGGGTTGCGCGGGCTGCAAAACTGCCAGATCGAATGATGGCCATAGGTGACGCCACAGCCACCCGCAAAGACTGAACGATAGCTCTGCCGACGAACATCATCATCCCGGTAGTAGCCATTGGCTGGGTCCCAGGTGGGCCACGGGCTGACAGGATGATCCTCGTAGTTTGGCTCACCATCCACAGTGGGCTTGACAGGAGTCAAACTGTAGTCGTAGGCCACACCTTCCCAACAAGGGGTATCATGTCCGCTGCCATGTCCCGATTGAATCATGTTGAAATCGAGCCACGTTTCCTGGTGTAAATGGCGCGAAGTCGAGCGCTGAATGCCGCCCGGTGGGTGATAGGTCATCAGGCAGGGGCCATTGACACCACTACGGATGCCCTCTGCCATCGCCCGCCAGATCGGTCGCCAATCCTGTCCTTCGTGAACGGGAGGACGATCCCCGCCGATGATCCAAAGAATGTTGCTATCTTGGGCATAGCGTTGGCCCAGCCATTCGCCGTAGAGACGGGCGTTACTTTCATCGAAAACCGTTGGGCCAAGACCCCACATCGGCGACACCTTGTCTCCCCACGTCGGCAACAGACCGATATAGAGTCCATAATCAGCCGCCATGCGGATCACATCATCGACCAGGGCAAAATAGGCTTCGTTGGGGCGAGTGGGATCGGCATCATCGAGTGGCAGCAAGCCATCCGGCGTAGGAATGCGCAGACCATCAAACTCAGCCAGGATGACCGCCTGGATCACGGTGAAGCCCTTTTGGCTGCGATTGAGCAGATAGCGCCGTGCTTCTTCGCGTGTCAGCCGGTGAAACAGCTCCCAAGCCGTGTCCGCCAACCAGAAAAACGGCTTGCCCTGCGCCGTCATCAGAAAGCGTCCATTCGGATGAACCTGGATGCGGGGAAGGTGCGTTCGTGGTGGATTCATAAGAACTCCCGTTGTTAAAATGGGTTGAGTATGGGATAATGAAAGTAGATTATAATCCCATTGTAACTCAAATTGCGCTCGAAACAACACTTCTCAGCCAAAACACTTGTCATCCTATGCTTGAACCTACTACCCAATCCGCCATTCTACAAGCCGTCGATGATCTCTTCGACCAGCAGATCGACTTTCTCAAACAACTCGTCGCTATCCCTTCGCTGCGTGGGCAGGAAGCCCCAGCACAAGACTTGATTGCCGCTACCCTGCGTCGCTTTGGCTACGAGGTAGACCAGTGGAAGCTCAACATCGACGCGCTAAAAGATCACCCCGGCTTCTCGCCTGTGATGTACGCCGATTACGAGCGCGCCTACGATGTGGTGGGGACCCATCGGCCACGCAGCAGTCAGGGCAAATCGCTGATTCTTCAAGGCCATGTCGATGTTGTGCCTACCGGCCCGGCTGAAAAGTGGACAACGCCGCCCTTTACACCCACGATCCGAGATGGCTGGATGTACGGACGAGGCGCAGGCGACATGAAGAATGGCGTCTCGGCCAATCTTTTTGCGGTGGAAGCGATCAAACGCTCGGGCTATCAACCGGCGGCAACCCTCTATCAGCAATCGGTGGTCGAGGAGGAATGTACGGGCAATGGCGCATTGGCAACCCTGCTGCGCGGCTATCAGGCGGACGGCGTGCTTATTTCCGAGCCGCACCGCGAAGAGTTGATGAATGCCCAAGTTGGCGTGCTTTGGGTACAGGTGGAACTCAACGTGATGCCAGTTCATGCAGGCTACGCTGCCTCTACCTTCAACTTGATCGAAGCCTGTTTCCCGATCATGCAGGCGCTGCGCCAACTGGAAGCAAAGTGGAATGCCGACAAGCAACCCTCCTTTGCCGATGTGGACTATCCTGTAAAATTTGTGGTGAGCAAAATCCAAGGGGGCGAATGGACGTCGAGCGTGCCCTCACGTTGCAGCTTTGACGTGCGCATCGGTATTTATCCTGAATGGCAGGTCGCCGATTGCCAGGCAGAGATCGAAGCAACCATCCGCCAGGCTACGGCGCAAGATCCCGTGCTGGCTCACAATCCACCGACCATTCGCTGGCATGGCTTTCTTTCGCCAGGCTATGTGTTACCCAAAGGCAGCGCAGTCGAAGCAGCATTGGCTACAGCCCATCAGGCAGTCAACCATCGACCGCTACAGCGCCACAAAGCCACTGCGCTCACCGACAGCCGCTTTTACGGACTTTACCAGAACACCCCTGCGTTGGTCTACGGACCTACCGTCAAAAACATCCACAGCTTCGACGAAGCAACCGATCTGGAAAGCCTGCGCCGCGTAACCAAGGTGATCGCCTTGTTTGTGGCAGAGTGGTGTGGGTTGGAGGAGCGATCTGGGTAAAAGAGGATACAACGACTCATACATGAACAAACTTGGATTACATATCAGTGCTGATTTAACCGACTCCGACTTCGCCCAAATCCGCGACCTAGAATCCATCTGCAATCAAAGCGAAAAGATCAACGTCAAGCTCAACTGGGGCTTGATGAAGATGCGCGAGCCAGACAAGCCGAGCGACTTCTGCTTCTATGAGCAAGGACAACTGGTCGGCTACATGCCACTCGACGGCTTCGGCGACCAGTTTGAGATCACAGCCATCGTGCATCCTGCATATCGTCGGCAAGGTATCTTCAAGCAACTCTTTGCCGCAGCTCACCAGGAGGCGATGCGCCGTAACGCAGCTCGGCTCTTGCTGGTCAATTACCGCAATTCGCAGAGTGGCAATGCGACTGTTCGCGCTTTGGGTCTGCCCTACTATAACTCCGAATACCACATGGAAACCAGCGCCGCCGAACTCACGTCACTGCCTGCCAGCCAGATCCAACTGGTTGAGGTCACGGCGGAAAATGTTAGAGATCTCTCGTCCTCGCTGGGCAGCAGCTTTGGCGCAGGCGAATGGAATTCGGAAGCCGCACTGCTGGCCGATCAGCAGCGCAAAGATGGCAAATATTATCTGGCCGAACTAGCTGGTACGCAGATCGGTCAGATCGGCATGGTGGACGAAGGAAACCAAGCTGTCTATATTCGTGCCGTGGGCATTGCGCCGGAGTGGCGCGGGCATGGCTATGGACGACAACTTCTCTCGGCACTCGTGCAAAAGCTACGAGATGAAGGCTATCAACGATATGCACTGGATGTCGAGACGCAGAACACCAACGCGCTTTCGCTCTATCAATCGTGCGGCTTCCATGAGACGAATGTATATGATTATTACACCGTTCCGTTGGCTCTGGTACACGGATGACGCGGATGGCACGGATTCTCACTGATCTTTTATCAGTTTTTAATCCGTATTCATCCTGGCAATTTCCGTATGATCCGCGTACCGATCACACCTATTTTCACATCAGATGGATTCTATGAATATGACCCCCAATCTACAACCTTCAAGCTTTTTTGATGAGATCCGAGCCATTCTAGCCCAAGCGCGGCAGAAGGCATACACAGCCGTCAACTTTGCGATGGTCGAAGCCTATTGGCAGATCGGCAAACGAATTGTCGAGGAAGAACAGAACGGCAAAGATCGAGCAGATTACGGTTCGTTTTTAATCAAAGAGCTAGCCAAACAACTTTCACAGGAGTTTGGCAAAGGGTTTGCAATCGCCAATCTTAAAAATTTCCGACAGTTTTATCTGACCTTTCCAGAATTTGAAAAAAGCTACGCGGCGCGTAGCTTTTTGACATGGTCCCATTATCGACTCATCATGCGCGTGGAAAGTCCATCAGCGCGTGACTACTACATCTCAGAGGCTGCCGAGCAGAACTGGAGTACGCGCCAACTGGAACGAAATATCAACTAGTCCTACTCGATCTTCTCTCCACGACTCACCACTGGAATATACTCCTTAATCGCTTTATATCCTGGCGGCGGTTTGAGAAGTGGCGGTGCTGATGCATTTTTACCAGTGAGTTGGCTTTCAAACGCAAAGAAATTCCACGTAATACGGCTCAGATCTTGCATAGTGCCGTTGCTGGTGCCCCAATCCATCCAGTTTTTGCGGTAGAGAAAGATGCTGATCACATAGGGTCCGGTCGGTCCCCAGACGAGAGCGACATCGCTGTGCGTCTCGAAAGCAAAGCCATGCTTGTGAACAATCCACTGCTGCTTGAACTTGGGCAGACCCGCCCAAGCCAACTCCTGAAACTCATCATGAGTCATGTAATAGAGAATCTGCCAACATTCATCGCTCGTAATGTCATTCGGAAAGACCTCGAGCAGATGGCCCTTGCCCTGTGTACACTCGTAGATGGCAGAGAGAATCTCACCCATTTCACGCGGGGTTGATTGCAGATTGCTGTCGGGGTTGGTGTCCCAGACAGTTTGCTGATTGCCCGGTGTGGAAATCTGCGGCAATTGGACATTGGAATCGTAGCCCGACTGCATATAAGTACTGGTGTAGCCTAGCTCCTGCATCACCTGCGTAAAGTAACGTGTACCAGCACCGATATCGCCATCGCCCAGGAAGGTCAAGAGTTGGTTTGCTGCAAAGTTGTTGCTTTCACCTAGTGCATAGTCGAGCCACTGGCCGACTTGTTGTGCAGTCTCATCATCAGCGGCGATACCATGTGGTAGTTTGCGCATAATCGCCGTAGCGATGCCAATTTTCATGGTTGACATGCCCGAAAAAGCGACATCGACATCCACGTTTGCTTCTTCATCGGTAGTGAGATCACGTACATAAACTGTGGCAAAGCCAGGGAAGTTGCTAAGTGTATCGCTCAACACCGCCGAAAGATCGAGCATGGAGGGGGTGGGTGGTTTCGTTTCGTCAAGCACCAGGTCGACCTGGCGATGATCGGGACGGGTCAGCGCATCAATGACGCGTGGCAGGCTGGCTTCCAGGTCGAGGGTGTAGCCGGAGGAACCGACCACCCACGTCCAATCGCGGGTATAGGCTCCGACAAAGCCTGGCGGGATCTCGACCGCCGATTCTGCTCCTTCGCTCCATCGGTCGGCGGGAGTGAGGGCATGTGGAGGTTGGGGCGTGGAGTTATGTTCGGCGGCGACTTGCTCTAGCCAGGAGCGCAGCTTTTTCTGATTGATCGTAAATCGAACCGGTACTGAGCGCCGCCGTTGTCCAAAGCCGAGTCCATAACGGAGGGCAATGTCGATAAAGTCGGTGCCGTGTAAAAACTGCCCAGCCTCCATCACCATCTGATCGACATCGATCTGAAAGTCGATCAGATGCGGACGCAGCGCTATTCGTTCCTTGCCAAAGCGTACTTCGACTACTTCATCGTAGACTTCCTGCAAATGGCTGCGGATCTCGGCGACATCTTTGATCCCATCCACATCCACGCCCGCCAGCGTTACCCCAGGCGGAATCGGTGCCGCGTAAGCCTTAAAACGTGTATAAAGTGGGAAGAGCGCCAAACCGCAGAGCAAGAAGATGACGAAGGTCGTGAATCGTCGCATGAGGAGATTATAGCATGGGGAGATTAGAGATTGGAGATTGGGAGATTAGGAGATTGAAAAGGCGAGACTCATTCAATCTCCTAATCTCCCAATCTCTCCTTTACATCATCTCGCGCAACACACTGCGTGCCGTCTCCACGGCGTGGTCGATCTCGGCCTCGGTGTGGACGCCGGAGAGATACCAGAGTCCGCGCCCGATCACACGCACGCCGTGATCTTGCATCAGGCGGATGAATTGACCCATTTTCGGGCGGTCAAAGCTGAGGGTATCACGATAGTCGTAGACGGCGGGCAGCGAGGTAAAGCTGGTGTTCAACATCGGTCCCATGCCTTGCACGAGCAGGTTTTGACCGGTTTCCGCTGCTGCGAGACGTAGGCCGTCCATCAGCCGTTGTCCTAGTGCAAAGAGTCGAGTATGTACCTGATCTCGTTCGAGAATTTCAATGGTCTTGAGCGCGGCAGCGATGGTCGGGTTGCCGGCGTTCATGGTACCGGCATGGATAACTTTGCCCTCGGCAATCGGCTGCATCCATTGTTGTTTGCCTACCAAAGCGCTGATTGGATAGCCGTTGGCCATTGCCTTAGCAAAGACAGCCAAGTCGGGTGTGATGCCAAAGTAACCTTGTGCGCCACCCATGCCCAAGCGGAAACCAGTAATCACTTCGTCGAAGATCAGGGCAATCCCGTATTGATCGCACAGCGAACGCAGCCCTTCGAGAAAGCCAGGGCGAGGCGGAATACAGCCAGCATTGCACATCACCGGCTCGGTAATGATGGCGGCAATCTCGCTGCTTCGTTTCGCCAGCGTTTGCTCGACCAACGCCAGATCATTCCAGGGCAGCACAATAAATTCATCGCTCACCTCAGGCGGCAATCCTTGCGTCCACGGAATGAGATTGGGCGTCTCCCGTTCACCCAACGCCTCAACCGAAGCCGCCCCTACATTCCAGGCGACATTGTCCAGCCAGCCGTGATAGTGTCCTTCGAAACGGAGAAACTTCGGGCGTCCAGTCACCGCCCGCGCCACACGCAGTGCCGCATGATCCGCCTCCGATCCAGAAAGGCTAAAGCGCACCAGTTCGGCACAGGGAACGATCTGCTGGATCTTTTCGGCCAGTTCCAGTTCCAGCATATGCTGACCAGCAAAGAGTTGACCTTCTTGCGAGGCTTCAGCCACGGCACTGAGCACTTCGGGATGACTGTGACCAAGAATCAACGGCCCCTGGCTGAGGGTGAAATCAAGATATTCGTTTTCATCGGCATCGACGATGCGGCTGCCTTTGGCCTGGGTATAGAAAAGCGGGTGCGGAGCATTGAACTTACGGAATTCGCTCGAAACCCCGCCTGCCAACACACGTTTGGCTCGTTCGTAGAGCGCTTGGGAATTTGGGTAGGTTTTCATGGATTTGCTTTCGTACGTTGAAAAATCTGCGCTTCATTGCAACTTGTTTTCGCCATCATACCCTAAATAGAGTTTGTCCGCAATCGAAGCGCAGCAAATCCACCACCTCTCAGGCTTGCACAACCTCAGGTTCTCGCCACGTGCGTAACAGGTAAATGCCGTAAAGCATGAGCAGCGTAACCTGGACCACATCGAGAGGAATCGCTGGGAAGTTGGTGTATTTCAGAAAGAGGTCGTGTATGCCGTGCAAGATGACGACAAACCAAATCGTATTGGTACGCAAGCGGAGGGCGCTGAGACCGATGCCATGTACGAAGGCGCCGACCATCTGGGCAAGGACAATCCACGGGTTGCGAAAGAGAAAGTTCGTGGCGTGCAGCAGTGCAAAGAGAATAGAGGAAATGACCACACTCTTTGTCACGCCAAGTGGCTTGAGAATGTGCAAGACAACGCCGCGCATTTGTCCTTCCTCCATAAAGCCAGTGAGCGCATAGCCAACCAGCAAATAGAGGAAGGTGCCCCAATCACTGGTCTGGATGCCTCGCAAAAAGGGCAAACCGATCACGACCAAACAAGGGATCAACAAAAAGCGCAGATTACGCCAGACACTTGGTGCGTTAAAACCCACCGTCTTCCACCAGCCTAACAGTGCCAGTTCCCCTGCTACAGCTACTGACATGAGGATCGTCGCCACATAATCAGGTTGCCATTGAGGCACGAGCGCTTTGGCAACAATCCCCAATACAATGGCAAGAAGGATATGCGCTAACGCAATCAGCATGGCTGAGAGAATCGGATATTCGGTGAAGAACGTGTATAGGGCAGAACGTAAACTGCCCGAAGTCACTGGTGCAGGAATGGTAGATTGCATTTTCATCAAAGCCTCCTAGAAGTCGAATGTATTTCACAGTCATTGGTAAACATTCTAGGCGGCTCGGTGTTGACCGTCATCCGTCTTTAGGCGGAGGAGATCCCCCTCTCTTCGCAGGAGATCGATGTATAGGTTGATGATTCATCCGCTGTTAGATAATCCGTGACTCGTGATGCGTGAATTTTCGATAGCAATTCACGCATCACGAGTCACGAGTCACAGGAAGTATGACACCTCATCCTAGCACTCAGTACTGACAAGCTGAACTGTGTATCAGTAAGGCAAATCCACTGTCACTGTTGTGCCCTGACCGAGTTGGCTGGCGATCTGCAATGTGCCGCCGAGATTAGCCACCCGTTCGCGCATCGATTGCAGACCAAGATGACCAGGGAATTGGCCGTTGGGATCAAAGCCCTTGCCGTTGTCGGCAATTTCTAAGGTGAGCTGCTGCTCGTCACAGCGCAGCGAAAGGTTGACTTGGGTGGCATTGGCATGTTTGGCAACATTGTGCATCGCCTCCTGGGCCACGCGGTAGAGCATCTCTTTGCTCGCCAAGGGAACATCCGGTTCTGTACAGAAGGAAGTGACTAGCTTCAATTTATGGCGGGCTTGTAACGCGTCGGACTGTTTTTTCAACGCAGCCACCAACCCTTCACTCTGAAGCGACTCGGGCCGCAACTCAAAGATCAAGGCCCGCATCTCGGAAAGTCCCGCTTCGGCCAGCGAAAGCACGTAGTCAAGCGGCTCTGCAACTTTGGTCGGATCGCGCTGAAGCTGAGTTAGCGCAGTGCGTGCGCCCAGAGCGATGCCGTAGAGCGCCTGCGAAACCGAATCATGGAGGTCACGTGCCAGTCGCTGTCGCTCTTCCAAGGCCGCAACTTTGAGCTCTGCTTTTTTGACCTGAAGCTCGGCACTGGTGGCAGAGAGTTGCTGAGTGCGATCATGAAGTTTGCTCGCCATCTGGTTGAAAGATTCGGCCAGTTCGCCCAATTCATCCCTGGAGTTCACAGGAACGGTAACATCCAACTCGCCCGATGCAACCGCACGCACTCCACCCAACAAATGCAGCAAAGGACGATTTAGGAAACGATAACTCAGCAGCAAACTGGCACAACTTGCCACTAGGAAGAGAGCAATCATGGCCAACAAGGTGTTGCGCACGGTCTCACGGCCATCTTTGCGAATGGATTGCGAGACTGCCTGCGATTCTGCTGTCACCTCGCCAATTGGGACAATCACAGAAAGATGCCAGCCTACGTCAGCGAGCGGCGCATAAGTGACCAGCATCAACTGATCATCGAGGGCGATCTGTGTGGCCCCAGTCTGCAACTGCTGAGCCGCCGCCAAAGCAGAGGCGAGTTCCGGGTTTGCCTTCGCCAGATCGATGCCTAAGAGGCCGGTCGGTGTGTTCTGTGTTTGTGAGAAGGTGCGGCCAACCAGCAGCGCTGCATCTTCGGACGGTGCGGCAATCAAGTGACCGTCGGCAGAAGTGAGAAAGGCAAAACTGGTGGGCGTCGGTTTCAAATGGTTAAGTTGCTCAATCAGCCGAGATAGCGAGACATCGATGCCAATATAGCCTTGAAATTCATCCGCATAGTAAATAGGTGTGTTTGCGCTCACCAACAACCCTTGTCCAGCATCATCCACATAAGGAGGAAGCCAGACGGTCTTTCGTTCGGGGTTGTTTTTGGGCGCTACCGCAAACTCTTCAATATGCATCTTCTGGGCGGCTTCGGCAGCTCCATTCTCCAGCTCAAGTTGGGGCAGATTGCGCACCGGATAATAGCGAAAAGTTAGCTGCGATCCTTGAAAGTAAATGCCCACAGCCGTGGTGGTTTGGGCCAGAAGGGAAGGGAAAAGTTCATCCAGCACAGCCGAGTCACGGAGGCTGCGATCTGTACGTGCATCGGGGGGGATGTTGCCGGGGTGCAATATCTCTGTTCGTCGCTTTGGATCAGCGTCGTAGTAGAGCAAACCATCGACGCTATGTGTGAGCTGCGAACTAGACCACACAATACGGGCAGGACTAGCGTTCCAATTTCGCTGTTCCACCCCTGGCTGTGCATCCACCATATATTGGGCGGCAATTTGGGTCAGATTGGCAGCCTTCTGCAATTCTGCATTGTAGAGTTGGGCTTCCAGGGCAGTGAGCTGGATCAACGAATTCTGGCTTTGATTCTGTAGGCTATTGGCAGTACGCTGAACCGCCGTCTGCTCGGCCAGGGTAAAACCTTGCGCCACCAGCCAACTAGTCGCCAAAGCCAGAATTACCAGGAAGATCAACAATCCAGCCGTGATCTTGATGCCGATGCCAACTCGGTTACGCTTGAACATGCCTTACTGTCCTGTTTCTTCGACTGAAACTAATCCAATCCGCACGGCATGGAGCGCCGCCTGCGTCCGGCTAAAGACACCCAGCTTCGACAAGATATTGCTGACATGGGTCTTGACCGTCTTTTCACCGATCTGTAATTCCAATGCAATCTCCTTATTGGCGCGGCCTAAGGCAAGCAGACGTAACACCTCAGTCTCGCGCTCCGTCAGTTTTTCAGGACTTTGTGGCACTTGGACTTCTCGAATCAGCCGAGCCGCAATTTGGGGTGAAAGCTGAACCTGTCCTGCTGCCGCTGCTTTGATGGAACGGCAGAGTTCTTCGGCGCGCGTATCCTTCAGCAGGTAACCGATCGCTCCCGCCCGCATGGCAGCCATGACTGAGGCATCTTCCAGTACGCTGGTCAAGGCAATCACTTCGGTGTCGGGCGTATTGCGCCGGATGGCAGCGGTGGCAGTGATGCCATCCATGACGGGCATCAGCAGGTCCATTAGCACGACATCGGGGTGAAGCTGAGCAGCTAATTGCACAGCCTGTTCGCCATTTTCCGCTTCCCCGATGATCTGCAAATCGGCGTCTAGTTCCAAGAACATTTTTAGGCCCTGGCGAACCACTGCGTGATCGTCGGCCAGCAAAATTTGTATTGTCATAGGTACCTCCGTTGTGCTTTGATACGGACTGGCAATCGCCAGAATACATGTATCCACACGTTTGTCTCCGCCTTAAGTCGGAGATGGCATTCGGCCCTCGGCCCGATGCATAAACCAGCGAATGAGGCTAAACTCAAGCCATGATTCACATTCTGCTCGTTGATGAGGTTGCCAGCGTCCGCCAAGGTGTACGAATGCGATTGGCGCTCGAACCGGATCTCGTCGTGGTCGGGGAAGCTGGAGATAGTGCGGAAGCGCTGCAACTTGTAGCGAAACTCCAACCAGATGTGGTTGTGACGGGCATTCGTTTCCCAGAGTTGGACGGTATCGCCATGACGGCGCGCCTGCGCCACGATTTCCCTAACTGTGCAGTCGTTATCTTGAGCCTTTACGACGATGCCTTCAATCGAGCACGGGCGCTGCAAGCAGGTGCAGCCTTCTTTGTCAGCAAACAAGAGTCAGATACTGTCTTGGTAGAAGCCATTCGTCTGGCGGCTACCACAAAATGAACGATACCTACAGCAAATAAGGAGACTACAATGGACAATATGAATCGCAACTCAAGTATTTCTGGTGGCATTTTTCTGATCGGTTTGGGCGTTCTCGTCTACTCTGGTTGGTGGTGGCCGGGTATTCTGCTGGTCATTGGCTTGGCGAGTAGTGCAGAGTTGATTCTGCGTGGTAAGTATCTATCGGCGGCACTGACCTTTGCCTTTTTCGCTTCCATTCCCTTATTGGTGGCAGCCCATATTCCCTGGCCCATCGTTGGCCCCTTTGTGCTGATTGCAATGGGCATCGCGGTGCTGGTCAGAAATTTTACACAACATTATTACAAGGAGCCGCATCCATGAGTTCCACCTCAAAAGCACACAAAACCCACGGTCAGCACGCTGAGTCCGATGACGAACTCGGACTAGAACGGCTCGTCTTCTTTAGCGATGCAGTCTTTGCCATTGCGATTACGTTGCTAGCGTTGGAGATCCGTCTGCCCGTGGACGCCGCAGAACTGTCCGACCAACAACTTTTGACCAGTCTTATTGCGATCTGGCCTAAATATCTAAGCTACGTCATTAGCTTTCTCGTGATCGGCAACTACTGGATCGCCCATCATCGTCGCTTTCGTCTGATCACCCGCTATGACACCCGTCTGTTGTTGCTCAACTTGCTCTCGTTGATGGCGATTGCCTTTATTCCGTTTCCCACCGCCATTATTAGTGAGAATGGTAATCGGACTGCAACGGTCTTCTATGCCCTGAGTATGGCAGCTACCGGTCTACTTTCTGCCTTGCTATGGTGGCATGCCTCCTGGAAAAATCGGCTAATCGACGCACATCTCGATGCCAAGGCCATTCGTCACACGTTCGTTTCCATTTTGATCGTACCAACCATTTTTATTTTATCGACTGGTCTGGCCTGGATCGACCCTGGCTTGACCAAGTTCTCTTGGTTGCTCATCATTCCTGCCGCACTTTTACTGAGATAACCGTGTAACTCATATAGGAAATATCAAGCGAGGGACACTGATGTCTGTATGACTTGTTCCAACTCGGACTGTCCTGTCTAAGCAATCAAGGCTTGAAGAAAAACGCTATTGCTGAGGATTTGAGGGAAACTTTTGGTATGGCTCCTCGCCAAATTTTGCCACCTCGTTGGGTAGCAGAAAGAAGCCGCCGGTACGTAGTTTGCCGCCACGTTTGAAATGCTGAATCACGGAGCGCCGTAGCGTCGTGTCTTGCGGTGCTTTATCAAGATCAATCAACCAAGTACCAAACAAAAAATAAGTTCCTTCTAGCCCGTCGGAAGGAATGGGAAAGAGATAGCCCTGACGTTGAAATGCCAACACATTCGAGGTAGGTGGAAGCATATCAACCCACTGCGTATTAAAGATCCAGGAGTTGCAACTGAAAGCTCGAAAAGGGCGTTCAGGATGATAGCGCGGGAAAAAATTCAGCGCCTGCGCAAATGAATCTTTGAGCAGATCGAGCGTGAGCGGCGCATAGTTGGGGATGTGCATCTCCAATACCGAGTCGCCCTGGCGAAAGATCAGTTCCCAATCGGCAAGGAACAGGGTAATTTCCTGGCGTAATGCATAGCCCAACGGCGAGATTGGCGTGCCGGTCACTTGGATTTCATTTGTGAGGAGACGGGTGGTCCAAACTTCGCGCTCATCTAAGCTCCAACCGTAATGGCGAATCTCTTCCTCGCGAATGGCAAAGGGTTGATAACCTTCGTCCGTAAAGTTGACCCCTTCCTCTGCCAATGCCTGCACCTGGCCTGTCTGCCGATGGCGATAGACTCGAATAGCGGGTTCAAATGGCTCCCAGATAAATTCCATCCGCCCCAAGCGATAGAGATTGCCCGAAGCGACGACGTTGAACCAGTAGCGCAACACCCAATCTTCTAGTCCTAGCTTGCCGCTGTTATACTCGGCGTAACGACGAGCGGAATTCGATAGGGTAGTAGCAGTGTACCGGGTGACGGCTTCAGGAATGCCCCGTTCTGTATGAATCGTCCGCAACTGACGTATCGCATCCAGTGCGATTAAAAGGTAAAGCTTGTTCAACTCTTCAGCAAAGGCGTCCGCAGGAAATGTCTTTCCCCATTCCGGGCTGCTGCTGAAGGTTTCGAGGTGCAGTTTTTCGGCTGATAGACGCAGTAACTCACTATCCGCAACCCAATTGGCAAAGCGGGCAAGTTCTTGCGCTTTAGTAGGCTCCAGAACAGCATACGCGGCATTTTCAAAAATGGTTTGCTGAGAGAGGAAAATGGGAACGCTCATGGTAGAATCTTATCATGCCCTTGGCCTTGTTTCATAGTGACGTTACAGGTGAAATTCTATGCCAACCGTAGCCGAAACCCTCACCCAGGCCCTCGCATCCTCCGGCATTGACACCGTCTTTGGCCTGCCTGGCGGTGAAAACAGCGAACTGATGGATGCCCTGCGCTGCGTCGGCATCCATTTTGTCCTGGTGCGCAACGAAAGCTCTGCGCTCTTTATGGCCGATGTACAGTCTCGGCTGACGGGCAAACCAGGCGTCGCCCTCACCACGCTCGGACCCGGAGCAGCCAACGCCTATGCTGGCATCGCCCACACCTGGCTGGATCGTGCACCTGTGCTCATCATCACGGCCCAAACGCCCCGCCGCCTGCTCGACCATCACACTCACCAAGTGATCGACACCCAGGCCATCATGCGCCCGGTGACCAAACACAGCGAAGAACTAACCACCGAAAATGTAGCAGAACGGGTTCAACATGCCCTACAACTGACCATGTCGGGCCGCCCCGGCGTCGTTCATCTTGGTCTGAGCAGTGAGACAGCGGCTACGCATTACGAGTTACGAATTACAAATTGCGAAACGCCGTCTACTCCTCAATCTCTCAATCTCCCAATCTCCAATCTCCAATCCTTCCAGGATAAGCCTCTACTCTCTAATGCCAAACAGCCTATCATCGTCGTCGGTCTCGGTCTCGAACCGGAACGTCCCTACGCTGCGCTGCGTCAACTGGCCGAAGTATTAGATGCGCCAGTGATTGTCACGCCCAAGGCCAAGGGGGCGATTGCCGATGATCATCCACTGGCAGCAGGAGTGATTGGGCTAACCCGCACTGATCCGGCCTATGAGATTCTCGACGAGGCCGATTTGATTTTGGCCGTCGGCTTTGATGTGGTGGAGTTGGTCAAGCCTTGGAAGCAGGATGTCCCGCTGCTCTGGATTGCGCCGTGGGAGAATGCCGACCCCAAGATCGTAGCAATGGCTGAATTTGTGGGCGCAATGGAGCCAGTGCTGCACCATCTTAGAGAAACAGCCTCTTCCTCTGGCTGGGGCCAAGAACGGGTGGCGCAATGGCGTCAAAAGCTGGCCGCACGTTCTTTACCCAATCCGCAACCAGGACGAATGTTGCCGCAGAGTGTCCTCAAGGTTTTGCGGGCAGAGACGCCTAGGGAGATTTTTGTCAGCACCGATGTCGGTTCCCACAAAATCTTCTTCGGGCTGGAGTGGCCTGCCTATACGCCCAATCGCTACATGCTCTCCAACGGACTTTCGTCGATGGGCTTTGGGCTTCCCGCAGCAGCCGCAGCAGCCTTGACTCTAAACGAACCCACACTTTGCATCACAGGTGACGCCGGGCTAGCCATGAATATCGGCGAATTTGGCATGATTGCCGAACTTGATCTGCCCGTGATCACCGTAGTGATGAATGACAATGCTCTTGACCTGATCCGCTCGCATCAGAAACGAGTTGGCAAACAGCCCTACGGCGTCGAGTTCGTCAACCCCGACTGGATGCAGATCGCCAACGCATACAATATTCCAGGTTATCGTGTCAGCAACGAAAGCGAAATGACTGCCGCCATCCGCAATGCTCTTGCCAACCGTAAACCTACCCTAATCGAAGCCTTGATCGACCCAATTAGCTACCCGACAACACCAAAGTAAATACGAAATATGAGATACGAAATACGAGATTTAATGTAAAGGAGCAAACAATGGCTTTTAACAAAGAACAATTCAAAAAACGAACACAACAGGTGGCAGTACGTGTCATTCGTTTAGTACAAGCGTTGCCGCGCACAATGGAAGCAGATGTAATCGGTCGGCAACTCTTGCGAGCAAGCACTTCGGTTGGAGCAAATTATCGGGCAGCTACTCGTGCAAAGTCGAGTGCCGATTACATTAATAAACTCAAGATCGTGGAAGAAGAAGCAGATGAAAGCCTGTATTGGTTGGAGTTGTTAGTAGAAGCGGAAATCATGTCTAAATCGCTACTTGATCCCTTGATGAAAGAGTTTGACGAAATTCTTGCCATTATCGTAGCATCTCTTAAAACCCTACACAACCGATCCTAATCACTCAAAACCAATCATTTCGTATTTCGTATTTCGTATCTCGTATTTCAAAGGACTCTTATGACTCACTTCGAAATTCTTTCCCAATTGATTCACGACAAAATCGTCGCTATTGTGCGTTTGGACAGCGGCGAGGAGTTGATGAAGGTGACCGAGGCGCTCAAGGCCGGGGGGATTCGTGCCATCGAATTTACTCTCACCACGCCCGGCGCATTGGAAATGATTGCGCAAGCTCGTGCCGCTTTTGGCGAGAATGTGCTGCTCGGTGCCGGGACCGTGCTCGATCCCGAAACCGCCCGCGCCGCCATCCTGGCAGGAGCCGAATTCATTGTTACGCCCGCCACCAACTTCGAGACAATCAAGCTGTGCAAACGCTATGGCAAACCGGTGATGCCCGGTGCGCTGACGCCGACCGAAATTCTCAACGCCTGGGAGGCCGGTGCTGACTTCGTCAAAGTCTTTCCGATCACGGCGATGGGCGGGGCCGATTATATCAAGGCGGTCACTGCGCCGCTGCCCCAGATCCGCTTAGCTCCAACCGGTGGCATCAGTGCTGAGAATGCAGCCGCCTTTCTCAAAGCAGGGGCAACGGCCCTGGGTGTGGGTGGGAAATTGGTGGATAAAGGTGCAGTCGCAAAGGGTGATTGGGCGGCGATTACGGCAGAGGCGAAGAAGTTGGTCGCTGCCGTGACGAACGTGTAAACAAGAGACGACCGAGATAGCCTGTCAAAGATAAAAACACGCCTCGTGCAATTGCTCGCATGAGGCGTGTCTACACTGCAAATTCTAACAACAGTCCTTTACTGTACTCCCAATAACTCCACCTCAAAGATCAACGTGGCATTCGGCGGAATCACACCACCAGCGCCGTTCGCCCCGTAGCCCAGTTCGGCGGGGATGACCAGTTGGCGCTTGCCGCCAACCTTCATGCTCAGCACGCCTTCGTCCCAGCCTTTAATCACCTGTCCCTGACCGATGATGAATTGGATCGGTTGGCCGTGGTCAAATGAGCTGTCAAACTTTGTGCCATCTTCGAGCCAGCCGGTGTATTGGACAGTCACGGTCTGCCCAGCTTGCGGCGAAGCACCATCGCCCACAACAAAGTCATAGTACTTGAGCCCTGTTGTCGTCGAAATGTAATCGCTGGGGTTGACGTCGGTCGGTGCGGCAGGTGCGCCTGCGCTGATCTTGACTAACTCGACATCAAAGACCAGCGTGGCATTGGGCGGAATCACACCACCAGCACCGTTCGCTCCGTATCCCAGTTCGGGCGGAATGATCAAACGAGCTTTGCCACCTACCTTGAGCTTTGAAATGCCTTCATCCCAACCTGGAATCACCGCCCCTTGTCCAATCGGGAAGGAGATCGGCTCGCCACGCAAGTAGGAGCTGTCAAAGACAGCGCCATTCGTTAGCGTGCCGGTATAATGCACCGAGACCACTTCGCCAGGCTTGGGAGATTCGCCTGTCCCAGCCACAATTTCGATGATTTCTAAACCAGAGGCTGTTTTGGTGGAGGTTCCTTCTACGGTTGGAAGTGTACTGGGCAACTCATCGGTCACTGGTTCGGCAGCGGTGATAGCCGCAGGTTCGGCAGGCGTGGTCGCAGTTGGCTCAGCCGCACCTGGCGTTGCAGTTGCCTCTACAGCGGGTGGTTCTGGTGTCGGCGTCGGTTGCTCTCCACCACAGGCAGCGAAGAGCAACGTGATAGCAATCAATACTCCCACTAAACTCCAACTTACACGTTTCAACATGAACGATTCCTTTTGTTGCGTAATGAAATATATTGGCTTCTACTCAAGTTCGGGCAACAAGTATATATGCGCTCGCCCATAGAAAGCCAATCATCCTGACCCAAAGCGCCTATTATCACAAAATTTTGCTTATCCCTTCACCCGCTCCCCCTTTGGATCGTAAAATGACGACGGCGACGCCACCGCTGGCACCCGTACCGTTGCAATCTCGATCTCGTATGAGCCGCTGTTGATAAACTCTGCGGTTACAGGTTCACTATGCGTGATGTAGCCCATCGCCACCGCCGCACCTACGGTGTGCCCAAACATGCCAGAAGTAACGTGACCGACCATCAAACCATTTCGCCAGATCGGCTCGTTGTGATAGATCAGGTGCTGGTCATCTTGCAATTTGAACTGGACCAAGCGCTTCTTTACGCCTTCTTGCTTTTGCTGAAGTAGGCGCTCCCGGCCATTGAAGGCTGGCTTGTCAAACTTCACGGCAAAGCCTAAGCCTGCCTCGATTGGCGTATCTTCGATGCCGATGTCATGCCCCCAGTGGCGATACCCCCGCTCCTGACGCAGCGAGTTGAGGGCATGAAAGCCTGCCAGGGTCAGATCAAACGGTTTGCCCGCATCCATCAGTGCATCAAAGACCCCTTGTGCAAACTCGGTCGGCACCAGCAACTCCCAGCCCAGTTCGCCAACATAGGTCATACGCGTGGCACGCGCCTTGGCATAGGCGATGTCGATCTCCTGTGAGGTGGCAAAGGGGAAACGCTCGTTGGAGAGATCGGCGTCAGTCAACTGATTGAGTAGCGCACGTGAATTAGGCCCCATCACGCCCAACATAGCAAAGGCCGAGGAGACATCGGTCGCCACCGCAAACTCGTCGGGCTGGATCTGACGTTGCAGCCAGGTGAAGGTACGATTCTGGAGCGCCGCTGCATCCAGGATCAGGAAACGATCTGTTGCCAGCCGATTGACCGTGATATCGGCTTCGATACCGCCACGCTCGTTGAGTAACTGGGTATAGACAACCTTGCCAATCGGCACGTCGATCTGCCCACCACAGATACGATTGAGCACTTGTAAGGCATCTCGCCCTTGCAACAGGAACTTCGAGAAGGAACTCTGGTCAAAGAGGCCGACATTCTGGCGCACCGCACGATGTTCGGCAGCGGAGTAGTCAAACCAATTCTGGCGCCCATAGGTGTATTGGTAGACCGGTTCAACGCCCGGCGGTGCAAACCAATTCGGGCGTTCCCACCCTGCTACTGTGCCAAAACAGGCACCTTGCGCCGCCAGTCGATCATGCAGTGCCGATTTGCGCACGCCGCGCGCCGTGGCGAATTGACGGAAGGGCCAGTGCATGTCGTAGAGCAAGCCCAGCGTCTCCACTGTGCGGTCATGCAGATAGCGATGGTTGCCTTGAAAGGGTTGATTGCGCCGGATATCGACATCCCACAGATCAATCGGTGGATAGCCGTTGACGATCCACTCGGCCAGCACTTTGCCCGCGCCGCCCGAAGATTGAATGCCAATCGAGTTGAAGCCAGCCGCCACGTAGAAGTTCTTCAACTCTGGCGACTCGCCCAGGTGGTAGGCGTCATCAGGCGTGAAGCTCTCCGGTCCGTTGAAGAAGGTGTGAATTCCAGCCGTCGACAGTACCGGCATGCGTTTGGCCATCACATCGAAGACCGGGTCAAGATGTTGCCAATCTTCCTTAAGCGTACCAAATTCAAAATTTTCGGGGATGCCCTTCATGCCCCACGGTTTGGCAATTGGCTCAAAGAAACCAGCCAGAATAGCACCGACCTCTTCACGATAATAGGTATAGCCACCTGGATCACGCAAGGTGGGTAATTTGCTGTGTACCCCATCAATCGGCTCGGAGACAATATAAAAGTGTTCGGCGGCATGAAGTGGCACGTTCACACCCGCCCACTTGCCCACCTCACGCGCCCACATCCCGGCGCAGTTGACCACCACTTCACATTGAATGTCGCCCTGCTCGGTGCGCACGCCGGTCACGTAGCCATCTTTTTTGAGAATATCCGTCACCTTGACCTGCTCAAAGATGCGTGCGCCACGCATGGTTGCCCCTTTGGCGAAGGAACGGGTCGTGTCCACCGGATTGGTGCGGCCATCCTTAGGCAGCCAGACCGCACCAACCAGATCGTCGGCATTCATCAACGGCCAGATCGACTTGGCCTCGCTGGGCGTGATTAGTTCAACCTCCAGGCCAAAGACACGCGCCATCGACGCCCCACGTTTTAGCTCTTCAAAACGTTCCGGGTTGTTGGCAATCGAGATCGAACCATTCTGACGAAAACCGGTCGGCTGTCCCGTCTCGGCTTCGAGGTTGGCGAGCAGGTTGGAGGTATATTGGGCCAGTTTGGTCATGTTCTGCGTGGCGCGCAATTGACCAACCAAGCCCGCCGCGTGCCAAGTCGTGCCCGAGGTCAACTGCTTGCGTTCAAGCAGCACAACATCGGTCAAGTTGAGTTTGGTGAGATGATAGGCTAGGCTACAGCCAATAATACCGCCGCCAATAATCACAACGTGGGCATGGGTGGGGAGTGATTGAGTCATAGAATGGTGATCCTTCTTGTGTGATTTAATTTCTCAAGTTGCTGCATGATAAAATCTCTTATCGTATGCACAACTTTTGTGCGAACAATAAGCCAATGACGAGCCTGAGACAGGCGTGCCAATAAACGAAAGCAAAGGAAGAAGCAATGGCAAAGGTAACTGGTGGTGCAGCAATCGTTCACTCTTTAATCGCCCACGGCGTCGATACTGTCTTTGCGCTGCCTGGTGTACAAAGTGATCAACTCTTCAATGCGCTCTACGATCAGCGTGACAAAATTAGGGTCATCCACAGCCGCCACGAACAGGGTGCGGCCTATATGGCCTTGGGCTATGCCCTCTCTTCGGACCGGGTCGGGGTTTTCAGTGTCGTGCCAGGCCCCGGTTTTCTCAACGCCACGGCTGCTCTTGCCACTGCCTACAGCACCAATGCCAAAGTTCTCGGCTTAGTTGGGCAGATTCAATCGGACATGATCAACCGTGGTCACGGCATGTTGCACGAGATTCCAAACCAGTTGGAAATCCTCAAAACACTGACCAAATGGAGCGAGCGCGTCAAAAGCCCAGCGGACGCTCCCGCACTCGTTGCCCAAGCCTTTCACCAACTGAACACTGGCCGCCCCCGCCCAGTCGGCCTGGAGTTCGCTCCCGATGTCCTCGCCACGAAGAGCGAGGTCGATTTGGAAAGAATTGATTATCCTGTGCGCCACCCGGCGGTCGATCCTGACAAGTTGGCCGAAGCAGCCGATTTGTTGAGCAAGGCCCAGAATCCACTAATTTTCGTCGGCACCGGGGCGCTGGATGCCGCTGAAGATGTACAAAAATTGGCCGAATTGTTGCAAGCACCTGTGATTTCAAACCGCAGCGGTCACGGCATCTTGAGCAGCCGCCATCCGCTTTCCTTGCGCCCTCCGGCTGGTCATCAACTCTGGGAGACAGCCGATGTCGTTTTGACGCTGGGCAGCCGGCTCGTCCGTCCCATGACCGGCTGGGGAATGGATGATAAGTTGAAGATCATCCGTGTCGACATCGATCCCGAAGAACATACCCGTATCAAAGCCCCCAACGTTGGCTTTGTCGCCCGCTGTGAAGAGATTGTCCCCGCATTGATTACTGCTCTCCAACAACGAGGCGTCTCCCGACCTTCACGTGCAGAGGAGATGGAGGAGATCAAGGCAGAAGTCCAGGCCCGTTCTACCTATCTAGAGCCGCAGATTTCATTTCTCAATGCTATTCGTTCTGTGCTGCCCGACGATGGCTACTTTGTCGATGACTTGACCCAAGTCGGTTACGCCAGCCGCACCGAGCTTCCCATCTACCAGCCGCGTACCTATATCTCTCCCGGCTATCAGGGAACGTTGGGCTGGAGTTATGCTACTGCCCTGGGCGTCAAGGTTGCCCATCCCGATAAGGCGGTGCTTTCGGTGGCTGGCGATGGCGGCTTCCTCTACAACGTGCAAGAACTGGCCACAGCCGCCAAACATAGGATCAACGTGGTCGCCGTCGTCTTTAACGATAGCGCCTTTGGCAACGTGCAACGCATGCAGAAGCAGGACTACGGCGGACGGGTGATTGCCACCGACCTGGAAAATCCCGACTTCGTCAAATTGGCCGAGGCTTTTGGTGTGTTGGGTCTGCGTGCCCATTCACCGGATGAATTGCACTCTGCGATTCAAACCGGTTTTGCTGCCCAACGCCCAACTCTGATTGAAGTTCCCGTGGGCGAGATGCCCAGCCCGTGGGGACTTTACTTCCTACCCCGCAATCGACCTGCCAAGCGGTAAGGTGGAATGGTGGATAGTGACTGACTATCCACCATTCACCCAATTGATTTTTGACTCTTAGTTACGCCCGTAACCGCTCATTCTGCGGATCATAAACAGGAGCGGCCAACACCTGTGCAGCACAACGTTGCCCTAAAATTTCAATCTCGAACTTAGTGCCAGGTTTAGCATATTCGGGTATGACGTAGACAAAGGCCAAGCTCTTTTGTACGGTATGTCCATAGCCACCCGATGTGGTGACACCAATCACCTTGTCGCCCGCCCAGACCGGCTCGCCGCCATAGACATCAGCATCTTCGGCTGCAACTTCGACATAGGCAATTTTGATGGCAACTCCCTCTTGTCGCGCCTTGAGCACTGCTGCTTTGCCCACAAATTCCTTGTCGAGCTTGACAAAGCGCTCAATGCCCGCCTCGACTGGCGTGATCTCGTTGGTCAATTCCACGCCCCAGCCAGCATACCCTTTTTCCAGACGCAGGCTGTTCATGGCATAAAGGCCGAAATCGGCAATCCCCAATGGCTCGCCTGCCGCCCAGATCGCCTGGTAGAGCGTTGCTACCTGAGCCATCGGCACATGCAACTCCCAGCCCAATTCGCCGACGTAGTTGACACGCAAGGCACGTATCAGTATCCCCGCCACCCTGATTTCCTTGCCTGTCAGCCAGCGGAAAGAGGCGTTGGTGAGATCCTGGTCGGTCAATTGGGCCAGTAAGTCACGCGAACGGGGGCCAGCCACGATTAAGACGCTGTAGTCGTTGGTGACATCTGTGATTGTAACTTGCTCACTCGCCAGCTTGCTTTGGTTGAGTAGATCAAGATCGCGTAGATGCGCATAAGCCCCGGAGAGTAGATAAAAGCGATCCGCCGCCAACCGAGTAATTGTAAATTCGGTTTGGATACGGCCATTGTCATTGAGGGCATGGGTTAGCACAATGCCACCGCCAACTCCTCCCTGGCCCTCCCCTGGTAAGGGAGGGGGCAGTTTGGTGGACGCGAAATCTCCATTCTTCTGTCCCGTGACGGTCCCCTCCCCCGTTTGGGGAGGGTTAGGGAGGGGTTGGAGGGGTTTCGGCAGGCGATTGGCGATAATCCGATTCAAAAACGCTTCTGCGTCTGGCCCCGTGGCCTCAAATTTCGAGAAGGAGGGCAACTCGATCACGCCGACTCGCTCACGCATGGCACGACATTCAGCGGCTACCACGTCAAAGACATTGTTACGGCGAAAACCAGGTTGCTCTTTTCGTCCATCGGGTGAGAACCACTTGGGGCGTTCCCAGCCGACCGCTTCACCATGCACGCAGCCTTTGGATTTGAGCGTTTCGTAGAGCGGCGTGATGCGTTTGGGGCGGCCTGCCATCCGCTCTTCGCCGGGCAGTTGCATGTCGTACATGTCCCAATATTCCTGATGGGCTTTGGCCTCGGTATAGGCACGGTCGGCATAGGAGCCGAAGCGGCGGGGGTCGAAGGCGAGCATGTTGATCTCCGACGCACCATGCACCATCCACTGCGCCAGATATTTGCCCGATCCGGCCCCTTGGGCAATGCCGATGCTGGAACCTGTACAGAGCCAGAAGTTGCGCACACCCGGAGCAGGTCCCAGGAGAGGATTCGAGTCGATGGTGTGCGAGATGGCGCCGTTGACCACTCGGATAATGCCCGCATCGGCCAAAATCGGCATCCGTTCCATCACCCGCTCCAGCCAGGGCATGATCGGCCCATATTCGGCTGGGAAGAGTTCACTTTCCGAAGCCCAGGCAGGACCGCTGCCGGGCCAGGCTTCACGCGTGTTACTGCGTTCGTAGAGGCCGATCAAACCAGAATTCTGCTCTTGGCGATAATAGGCGGAGGCAGACGGGTCGCGCGTCACCGGCAGTTCAACAGCGCGGGCTGCAAACTCAGGAATCTCCTCGGTCACCACATATTGATGCTTCATGTTGACAAAAGGAATATGAACGCCGAGCCAGGCCCCGACCTTGTCGGCATAACAACCTGCCGCATTGACTAGATGTTCACAGACAATGTTTCCCTTCTCGCTCTGCACCTCGAATTCGCCATTGGGCAGTTGGCGTACACCCGTCACACGGTTGTAGAGGCTGATCGTGCCGCCTAGTTTGCGCGCCGCCGCCGCCATCGCATTGCAGCAACTTGAGGGATCGACGTGCCCGTCGTCCAGCGTCCAGGCACCTGCGTAAACGCCATGCAATTGCAGAAAGGGGTTGATCTGGCGAATCTCATCCGGGCCAATGATCTCCATACGAAAGCCGACATTGGCGGCAATGCCCTTGACCAGATGAAAATAATCGATATCCTCCGGTCGAGTGGCCAGGCGAATGCCGCCGCAGCCATGCCAGCCGGTGGGATGCCCGGTCATCGCCTCTAGTTTGGGATAGAGCGTGTTGCTATAGTGATGGATTTTGGCCATGTTGTAATTAGCGATAAAGCTGGGACATTGCCCCGCTGCATGCCAGGTAGAACCGGAAGTCAAGGCTGCTTTCTCAATCAGCACACAATCGTTCCACCCCTCCAACAAGAGGTGATACAATAACCCAACGCCCATCATCCCGCCGCCGATAATGACGACACGTGCATGTGTTTGCATAAGAACTCCCTTTAAAAACAGACAGGATGACAAGATGCGTGAATTCTTATCTCATCTTGGCATCTTGTCATCCCTTCATCTTGCCCCATCGTCCCCAGCCTTCATCGCTTCTCTGGCTAAGGAGAATCTTGAAGGTGGAGCGGATCTTTTCATCGAGTTTTGGATCAATGTGAGCAGGGTAATGCTCGGCCAGTGTTTTGCGCACACGGTCACGGGCACGTTCTCGAATGTCCTTTGCACCCCGCTCTTCCCAGTTGGCGGGCGTGTCACGGTCACCAACGAGCGGATAAACATAGTCGCTTTCCATGCGTTCGATGGTCTGCGCCTGACCGAGAAAGTGACCGTCGCCGTTGACCACGTTTTTGATCACCTCGAAGGAGAGCGTTTCGTCGTTGACCTCGATGCCACGCACCGTGCGCTGCACAGCCCCAAGGATATCGTTGTCGATCACATAGGCTTCGTAGCTGGCACCGAGCAAACTGGCCTGCATCCCGGCACTCTCCATGATCAGGTGTTGCCCGTTGGCGGCGAGGGCAAGCGTGTAGGCTTTCTCGGCTCCCGCCTGGGCATCGGGAATTTTTGAGTCGGTCATGCCGGCGGCGGTGCTGCTGGGGAGATCGTAGAAGCGCGCCATCTGCCCACAGCCAGCGACGATCAGTGCCAACTCTGCGCTGCCTGCGCACATCGCACCGGTACGTAGATCGGAGACAAAGGGCCACATGCCCAAATTGGCCCGACATTGTGGATCAATCAAGTGAACAAAGACCAGCCCAGCTAACGTCTCTGCCACAGCTTGACAATCGTGCCTGCCAATGCTGCCGGTGCGGTTGCACCCTGCCTGGGCTGCCGAGAGCAAGGTCAGACACATGCCACCACGCGCAGCAGCCTCCAACGCTTCGCACGATTCCTGAGCAAAGCGCAGCGGCGGCACGACATGACAGCAGGAGATCGAACAGAAGGGACGCTCGCGGAACTTGCCCGCCCCGCCCATCGCCATGTCATACATCGCCAGCGCCGCCTCACAATTTTTGCCGTTGACGTAGCTGACGCCGATGTGTTTGGTCGTGCCCATCATACACGCATAGGAGGTGTTGAGGTCGAGATCCAGCGTGGTGTAGGTGTCGCGCGCCACCACGGGGCGCCAGAAATAGTGGATATTGTCAAGCGTATCGACTAGGCGTGCCAGGTCGTAGACATCCATCAGGCGGGAGGGGCGATACAAGCCAGTCTCGAAGTCAACCACGTTGGGTGATGCGCCACCCGTGCCCATGTGGACGCGGCTACTGCCTACCTCCATGTCATGCTCCGGTGAAATTCCCGGCATGACAAAGCGGCGTGGGGCGTTGGCGATCACATCTTCGACCAGGCTGCGTGGGTAACAGAGTCGGCCTTTGTCATTGATCCAGCCGCCTTTGGCCGTGACGAGGTCAATCATCGAAGGGATGGCATCGGCAAAACCGACCTGCTCCATCAAATCGAGCACAGTATGGTGAATGCGTTCCAGCTCGTGCTGGGTCAACGGTTGATAACGGCCACCGACCATACCGGGACGCACCGGGCGTTGATCGACAGACTTACGCGCGGCGCGTTCTGCTACACGCGCCGCGCGCCCGCGACGTTGGGGTTGGGATTCTTGGGTCATTTCTACTCCAGACAAGAGGACAAGAAGACAAGAAGAGGGCAAGCGAACTAGTTTGCTCTTCCCCTCTTCTTGTCTTCTTGTCTGTATTACACTTCAAGCACTTCGGGAAAACCCGGCGCACGCAGATCCGTTCCCAGCGCGTCCTCCAGCAACTTGACCACCTGCGACGACCAGGCGCTGCCGCCATATTGCGAACGGGCACGGATAAAGGTCTGCTCGGTGAGGCCAGCCAGTTCGAGCGGCACGCCAAAGTCGCGCCCCAGTTGCATGGCAAAACCGAGGTCTTTGCAGGCCAAGTCCATGGTGAAGTTAATATTGTAGCTGCCGTTGAGGATCACCTGGCTTTCCGTCTCGTGGACGAAGCTGTTGCCCGAGCTGGCCTTGATCGCCTCAAAGGCTTGCGCCAGATCCAGTCCGCCCCGTTTGGACAACATTAACGCTTCGCCCGCCGCCACAAGATGAATAAAGGCCAGCATGTTGGTGATCACCTTGATGATGGCGGCATTGCCCAACTTGCCCATGTAGAGGACTGGGTTACCCATCGCTTGCAACATGGGTAAATGCGCTTGATAGATCGCCTCGTCACCGCCCACCAGCACAGTAATGTTGCCAGCCGCCGCCTTATGTACGCCGCCCGTGACGGGTGATTCGAGCGCATGGCAGCCTTTTTCAGTCACGAGTGCGGCTAGGCGTAGCGTTTCGGTGCGATCATTCGTGCTCATGTCGATCCAGGTGCCGCCCGGTTGCAAGCCCGCCAGGATGCCATGCTCGCCACTGACCACGGCACTCACCACCTTGGAGGAAGGCAGGCAGGTGAAGACACTGTCAGACTGCTCTGCCACCTGTTGTGCAGAATCGGCCCAGGCCGCACCGGCAGCCAGCAAAGGAGCCGCCGCATTTTTGTTCAAATCATATACAGTCAGGGCAAAGCCAGCTTTCACCAGACTATTAGCTAGGTGAAAGCCCAGGTTGCCAAGACCAATAAAGCCAAGTCGTTGAGTCATAGGTACTCCGAAAGTGGAAGAGTTGAAAAGTTCAAGAGTAGCAGAGCGACTTTTCTACTCTTCCACTTTTCAACTCTTCCCCTCTTAAAATATCTCAAACACTACTGGAAATTCAGTCATTTCCAGGTGCAGTCGATTGCCGGTGTAGGGATGCGCTTCCGCCACGGCTTCGTTCAACTCGACGCCCAATCCTGGTTGTTTGGAGGGAATGATATAACCATCCTGCCACTGGAGCGGCTGCTTGAGAATCTCAGCATGGAAACCGCCCCAGGTGAGGATCGACTCCTGAATCAGAAAGTTGGGGCTACAGGCGCTGATCTGAATATCCGCCGCCGCTGCAATTGGCCCGCAGTAGAGGTGTGGCGCGATCTGGGCATAGTGGGCTTCGGCCATGCTGGCGATCTTCTTGGCTTCGAGTAGACCACCGGCGCGGCCTAGCGCCATCTGCAAAATCGAAGCTGCTTTGCATTCCAGCACACGGGCAAATTCATACTTGGTGGTCAATCGTTCGCCTGTGGCGATGGGAATGCTGGTCTGTTGGGCAACGATGGCCATCTGCTCGGGCATTTCGGGTGGGGTCGGCTCCTCGAACCAGAGCGGATCGTAGGGTTCGAGCCGCTTGGCCAGACGGATTGCACCGGCTGGGGTCAATTGTCCATGCGTCCCAAAGAGCAGATCGCACTTGTTGCAGACCGCCTCACGGATCAGTTTGACAAATTTCTCGCTGAGATCGAGTGCTTCTAGGGAGAGTTGGCGTGGGTCAAAGGTAGAGTAGGGGCCGACGGGATCAAACTTGATGGCGGTGAAGCCTTGTTGGACATACTTGGCGGCCCGCTCAGCAGAAAGCTCGGCGTCGTGATAGACATCGGTCTTGTCACCCGCTTCGGTGTAGATATAGGTGTAGGAGCGCAGTTTCTCATGCACCTGGCCACCGAGCAATTCGTAGGCTGGTTTGTTGAGTTCCTTGCCGATGATGTCCCAACAGGCCATTTCGATGCCGCTGAGAATGCCCACAATCGAAGTGTCGGGGCGTAGGGTGTAGCCGCTGCCGTAAATGTTGCGCCAGAGTTGTTCGATCTTGAAGGGATCTTTGCCGATGACTTTGCGAGTGCAGAGATCCTCGATCATCGTAGCGACGACATGAGGATGAAAGGGAACAGAATAGACCTCGCCATAGCCGACCACGCCGCTGTCCGTGATCAGCTTAAGGAAGATCCAATAGCGCCCGCCGAAGTGCGGTGGTGGTACGCCAACCACAAAGGTTTTGACGTCGGTGATCTTCATATGGTTTTACTTGAGATTTGACAATGAGAAGTGGGTTACTTATAGTAGTTCCACTACATGGAACAGATTCATTCTATAGCACAGATAGTATCAAATAAATCCAGCGGCCTGTCAAATATGCAGCTTATAGAGCGTGTGTTTGCACTGCTACGTGTGGTTTCCGCTCATCCCGAAGGGGCCAGTGTCACCCTCTTAGCCCAACAAACCGGACTAGCCAAGAGTACCGTTTCGCGCATTTGTGCAACGCTGGAACGGCTGGAGGCGTTGACTCGCCTGCCTGATAACAATCGCTTTCAAATTGGGCGTGGTTTGGTTGCATTGGTTGCAAATCTGCCTTATTCAGAAAATCTAATAGCAATTGCTCACCCCTACCTTCAGCAATTGAACCAGGAGATCGGCGAGACTGTCGCCATCACCCTGCCCGAAGGTGATTCTGCCTACGTCGCCTATCAAATCACCAGCAACCATGCCATCCAGGTGCGCGACTGGACCGGGATGCGCATTCCCATGTATGTACAGTCGACAGGGCGGGTCTTTCTGGCCGAACGCTCTTCAGATGCGTTGGATCGCTATTTTGCTACGCCACGCCAGCCCTACACTACGAAAACAATTTGTGATCCCATTCAACTGAGAACGTTGCTAGACCAGATCAAAGAGCAAGGCTACGCCTGGGTAATTGAAGAATTTGAGGAGGGGTTGAGCGCCGTGGCTGCGCCAATCCGAGATGGGCCGGACATAGTAGTAGCGGCAGTGAATGTGTTTGGTCCCAGTTTTCGTTTTCCGGGAGAAAGTCGGCAAGAGCTAGTTGCAGAGCGTGTTATGGCTGCTGCACAACAAATCAGCGCCCGCCTCCAAGAGATGCGACTTCGAACGACGTAAATACCAACCCCACCCTAACCATCCCCAAAATAGGGAGGGAATTGTTACAGGAAGAATTTCGTTTGGTGGACAGAGGTGAATACCGAATCTGTCCCTGCAATGTTCCCTCCACAAAGCAGGGAAGGGTTAGGGTGGGGTTGCTTGGTAGTCCCCGAGCAGTAAAGTAATCTATCCCAACGCCAACGCTACTACGCCTGCCACAATCGCCGCCGCCGCCGCCAACCTTCGCCCTACATTTCCCTCTTTCAACAACTGTGCGCCCATCAAGGCACCGATCAAAATACTCAGTTCACGGGCAGGAGCGACGTGGCTGACCAGGGTCGTCTGCATGGCGGTCAGAACGAGAATATAGGAAAGCGGATTGAGCAGAGCGATGCCAATCGATTGCCAACGATGCGTGCGCCAGTGATAGGTGACTTCGGAGGAACGACGAAGCGCCACGGGAGCCAGGAAGACCATGCGCGCCAGTTGGGAACCGTAGTCGAGGATGAGGGGAGGAATGGCGTAGTAGGCAACGGCGGTGCGATCCCAAATGGTGTAACAGGCAATCAGCACGCCGATAAACAGCCCGTAGCCGACAGCTTTACGCAGATTCCCTTGATTGGCTTTGTCTTTATTGCCGCCGCTGGCAATGACAAAGACGCCGCCGATCACAAGCAATGCGCCGATTAGGGCAAGCAGCGAAGGACGTTCTCCGAGAAAGACAATGGCAATGATCGTAGACAGCGTCGGTCCGGTGCCACGGGCCAGGGGATAGACGACCGAGAGATCGCCGACCCGATAGCCACGTTGAAGGGTGACAAAGTAGACAATGTGGATCAGGCTGGTGCCCACCAAAAAGAGAATTTGCATCGGTCCAATCGGTGGACGCTGCGACCACAAGATGTACACGGCTAAGGGGAAATAGGCAACGACCGAGATTGTAGTAAAGAGCCACAAAAGTGGAACCCCACCTCCCACCTGTTTGTACAACAGATTCCAACTTGCATGGATAAAGGCAGCGGCGACAATCAGTAAGAAGGCGAATAGGGTCATATGAATTGCGGATTGCAGATTGCGAATTGCAGATTGTGAGTGGTGCGTCATTCCGCAATCCGCAATCAACAATTCGCAATTCTTTTATGTTCTTCCAAAGGCTTTTTCCAACTCCCCTGCCGAGAGTTGGATCATGGTAGGGCGCCCGTGTGGACAGGTACGGGGTGATTGGCAGGCTTCGAGTTGGCGGATCAGTTCTTGCATTTCGATATCGCTGAGAAGCTGACCAGCTTTGATCGCAGCCCGTTTGCAGACCATCTTGACCAGGCGGGCTTCGAGCTCTTCACCCACTGCGTTGCGCCGATCACTCAATGTTAGCACAATCTCTTCCAGACTACGCAATGGATCATCGCCAGAGAGCACGCTGGGCACGGCACGGATTAGATAGGTGTCGCTGCCAAAGGGTTCGATCTCAAAACCGACATCGACAAGCGTATCCAGGTAACGCTCCACCCCGCCAGCTAGGGCTGAACCTGCATGAAGGGTCAGTGGCGTCAATAGATGCTGCTTGGGTACGCCGCCCTGCACCAATCCATAGCGCTGTTCCATAAACTTTTCATACAAAATTCGTTCGTGAGCAGCATGTTGGTCGATTAGGTAGACGCCACTGGGTCCCTCAGCGACGATATACATAGCACCGATCTGGCCGACGACGCGCAAGGGGGGAAGGGTGGATTTTGGATTTTGG
>JAXLWB010000047.1:0-82837 GCA_046328715.1 Caldilineaceae bacterium
CAGATTGTGGATTGACCATGCCAAACCGACAACGATCAAAAATCTAGCAGTAGATGATGAATCAATCTGCAATCCACAATCCGCAATAAAACATGAATCTCAAAAAACATTCAACCAATAAACCACTCCTCCCGGGGGCGATAATAGGAGTCTTTGGCAGTGGACAGTTGGGGCGGATGATGGCTCTCGCCGCCCGTAGCCTGGGCTATCGCATCCACACCTTTTCGCCGGAGTCTGATTCACCAACAGGTCAGGTGGCCGATCAAGAGTTCTGCGCAAATTATGATGATGCTGCGGCGGTGCGTAGTTTTGTCCGTTCAGTGGATGTGGTGACCTTTGAGTTTGAAAATGTCACTTCGCAGGTGGCACAAATTGCCGAGGAAGAAGGCATCCCCGTGCGACCCGGCGGTTGGGTCCTGCATACCACACAGCAGCGTCTGCGCGAGAAGGAATTTCTTCGTTCACAGGGGCTGCCCACAACCCCATTCGTTGCCATTCATTCGCTGGAAGCGCTCGAACAGGCGCTGCCCAAGCTTGGTTTCCCAGCTATCCTAAAGACGGCCGCCTTCGGCTACGACGGCAAAGGTCAAGCGCGGATCGAGACAGTGCAGGAAGCGCAAGCCGCTTGGAGTCGTATCGGTGAGCAGGCAGCGATCCTAGAGGGTTTTGTCGACTTCGAGAAGGAGCTTTCCGTGGTTGCTGCGCGTGGCGTGGACGGCGAGTTCGTCCATTATGCTGTCATTGAGAATGAACACCGCAACCATATCCTTGATCTCTCGATTGCTCCAGCTCGGATTTCAGCAAGTCTCGCCAGCCAGGCCGCTACGCTGGCTCGAAACGTCCTGGAGACATTGGACGTGGTCGGCGTGCTCTGTGTTGAGATGTTTTTGAGTAAAGCTGGGCATCTGCTAATCAACGAATTGGCGCCCAGACCGCACAATTCGGGACACTTGACCATTGACGCCTGTGTGACAAGTCAATTTGAACAGCAAGTGCGTGCCGCCTGTGGTCTGCCGCTTGGCTCAACGCAACAGCTACAGCCCGCAGCTATGGCCCAACTATTGGGTGACCTATGGCAAGCTGGTGAGCCGGATTGGCCATCTGCCTTACGTGAACCGACCCTGAAATTGCACCTCTACGGCAAACATGAGCCGCGCAAAGGTCGCAAAATGGGACATCTTACCGCAGTGGCGGCAACGGTGGATGAGGCAGTAGAGCAAGTACTCGCCGGACGTAATCGCCTGACTGTGCATAATGGTTCAACATAATTCCAATTGTACCCTAAAAAGACATGAATTTCTGCCCGATTTATGGAGAAAATTCATGTCTTTTGCAACCGCAATTGGTATAACTATTCAGGCTAGACCCACATGACCGGCACTTCACGGTTCAAAATCATGGGCAAGAGAAGTTGAATGCCCGCCTGCTACGAAACCTGCCGGTTATGTTTTGTCTGCCTGAACAAGGAGAGTTGATGTATAACGACGACAAACTTCATGAAGAATGTGGTATTTTTGGTATTTACGCCCCCGGTCAAGATGTGGCGCGCCACACCTTTTTCGCCATCTATGCCTTGCAGCATCGCGGACAGGAAGCCGCTGGCATTGTCACTTCGGATGGCCATGTGGCTCATGTCCATAAGGGAATGGGGCTTGTCTCCCAAGTCTTCAACGAAGATAATCTGCGTTATTTGAAAGGACATCTCGCCATCGGTCATACTCGCTATTCAACGACCGGTGCGCCGAAATTGCGCAATACCCAACCTTACGTGATTGAAACGCTCGATGGACCGTTGGCGATGGGCCACAATGGGAATTTGATCAACGCTCCACAGTTGCGGCGTGAGTTGTTGGAGCGAGGCGTTGGGCTGCAAACCTCGACCGACAGCGAGATCATCTTGCACATTTTGGCAGGGGCGGGCGGACCCGACTGGATCACACGCATCCGTATCATGATGGCAAGGGCTGAAGGTGCCTATAGTTTGGCGATTCTGACCAAGGATGCTGTGTATGGAGTGCGTGATCCATGGGGGTTGCGCCCGCTGGCACTGGGGCGAGTTGATGGTGGCTACGCCATTGCCTCAGAAAGTTGTGCTTTTTCCACGATTGGCGGTGAGTTGATCCAAGAGATCAAGCCGGGTGAAATTGTGCGTATTGATGCCAATGGTTACGAGATCGTGCAGGGCGCACCAGCACAACGCCTTGCCTTTTGCACCTTTGAGCAGATCTACTTCGCCCGCCCCGACAGTTTTATCGGCGGCAAGCTGGTTCATCAGGTGCGTCAACAATTGGGCAAACAACTGGCGGTTGAAGCTGCAGTCAAGGCGGACATTGTTGTGCCCGTGCCCGATTCTGGAACACCTCATGCGATTGGGTACGCGCAAAAGAGCCGTATTCCTTATAGCGAAGGCTTGATCAAAAGCCGCTACATCGGCCGTACCTTTATCGAGCCGACCGACAACCTGCGCAAAGTCGGCATTGCCATGAAGTTCAACCCGCTGCCCGATAACCTGCGCGACAAACGTGTAGTACTCGTAGACGACTCAATTGTGCGTGGGAACACATCAGGACCGCTGATTCAAATGTTGCGTAAGGCTGGTGCGAGCGAGGTGCATGTGCGCGTTGCCTGCCCACCGATACGGTTTCCTTGTTTTATGGGCGTGGACATGGCCTCACAATCAGAATTAATTGCGGCAAATATGAGCGTTGATGAGATCTGTAAACATGTTGGTGCTGATTCCCTGGCCTATCTGAGTGTCGAAGGAATGATGAAGGCGCTCAAAGCCGAAGATGGGTATTGCAATGCCTGTTTTACCGGCCAGTACCCGTTCAGCACACCCATCCAACTTTTTGATCTACAGGATAAGGAAAAGTTCCCGCAAGTGTGGGGGAACTAGTTGTTAACTCACTACAGTGTAAACAGTATTTTTCGACACTTGTCATTTCGAGGAGCGGCTGTTTGCGACGAGAAATCTTGTTAGTTATCTAACCCGAAGATTTCTCCCTACAGTCGAAATGACAGTGTGTACTTTGCTGAAGAACTTAATTTTGCTCATCTAGGCAAAATGTGAGGAAACGTCCCCAGAGCGGCGCAAACGATTTTCGTACCACCTACAACGTTCTGCGCCGTTCCGGGGACGCACTCGGGTAATCACACTTTTCAACGATGAGCGACTTAATTTACAGTGTATTAGCGGGACTGAATCAATTTGTTCCCGACCTGTGAAATCGTCTCGACCACGGTGCTGTAAGCAGATCGGCTTTCTAGCTCCAAACTTTCGACCATACTGCGCGAAATTGCTCGGCGTAGGTGGATGATCTCTTCTTCCAGGTCGTTTGCATCAACCAGTCCACTGGTCTGTTCCAGCAGGTGTTGATAATCATGTAGCGCACCGATGAGATCGCCAAGCTCCTTGCGCATTTCGGCGCGTGCCAGATAGCCATCGGCAAAATTGGGATCGAGCCGAATAGCTTCACTCATATCGGCGTTAGCTTGTTCAAAGTCCTTCTTGTGATGCCAGACAAGCCCCCTTGTCAGGTACGGACGTGAGTGGGTCGGCGCTAATTGTACTGCGGTGTCGGCATCTTTCATCGCGTAATCTAACTTTTCAGCCTCAATATAGGTCATGGCGCGGACCATATAGGGCAAATGGTCATTGGGATTCACCTGGAGGGCCTGGATACAGTCGGCAATTGACTCGGCCAGGTCACCATGCACGCGGCGCACCACTGCCCGATAACAATAGGCTTCACTCTCGCTTGGATTGAGATGAATCGCCGCATTGCAATAGGTCAGCACATCGTCAAAGCGGCCCTGAATCGAGTGAATGGCAGCAAGTTTGGTGTACCCTTCTGCCAACATCGGTGCCAACTGGGTTACTCGGCTAAAGTCTGCACGGGCACCGTCATAGTCGCCTAGGTCGGCACGCGCTTGACCGCGCAACAAATGGGCCTGGACACAATGCTTGTTGCGTTCTATCAACTGCATGAGTTCGGCTTCAGCCTGCTTTGCTTGACCGGCAAGAAGTAGCACCTGTCCCCGTACAAGCCGCGCCATCTGCAAATTAGGATCGAGTTTTAAGGCATGATCCAAATCGCTTAGTGCCATTTCTACTTCTTGAAATTGAAGCAAGGCGAGCGCCCGGGCTACGTAGACGAGAGGATTGACAGCAGAATCGTCTAGCATCCAAGAAAGCCAAGCGAGGATGGCAGATGGATCGCCTAATATCTCTGGATTGATATGTCGTAACTCCTCAAGATATTGGGTCTGTTTATCGGCAAACAGCGCACAAAGGTCTAGGAGCGCCGCATAATGATTGTGGCGATCGAGGTAGACTTGCAGACGCACCATCAGTGCAATCGGTGATTCAGGTAGATAGGCTAAAACCTGATTCACATCGGATAAAGCCCCAATATAGTCGCCCAAACAGCGTTTGGCGTCTCCGCGCAGGGTCAATGTCTCAAAATGATAAGGAGAGAGCTGAATTGCTCGGTCACAATATTCGATTGTACGGTTAAAATCACCTCGTTGCATCTGCGTTGCCGCCACTTTGAGGTAATCTTCACTTGTCTTTTCTTTCCAGAACCACATCACCTACATCTCCTTGCTGACGCATTGCTTTGATTCTTCGTTGACGCTCAAACTGCAAGCTAGCCCAAACATCAGGATTGGATCGCCTGCTACTATTTGCCCAGGATGACAGGCAAGTAAACTTTTGTGCTATTGTCCGGACTATCTGGCTGGATAGATATGGTGGTTGTCCCAATTTGTTGGTTCAAACCGTTACTGACGGTGACAGTAGCTGTGTAAACACCGACTGCGCTATAGCTATGGGCTACTGATTGCCCAGCAGCTATAGCGCTGTTGTCACCAAAATTCCACTGGTAGGTGGCATTACTACCCGCTGAAATCGTGGCAGTGAGTTGGGTAGTGAGTCCAATCTTGTGCGGGCCACTATTGAACGCCTGCACCTGGCCAATTGGCTCCTGGACCTGAACTGCTACGCTGGCAGAATTATTGGTTGTATTAGAATCGCCAGCCGCGACGACCGAGGCGGTGCTCGTGATCCACCCAGCGGAAGCTGGCGCAGCGACGGTAATCAGCAAGGTTGAAGTCACATTGGCCAGTAGCTCTGGCCGCGTGGCTGTGATCGTATTTGTCTGATGCGTAATGAGCCAACCCTCGCCCGTAGCGCCGACGAAGGTGCTGCCAACTGGTAACACATCCTTGACTGCAATCATCTGGATAGGGGCGGAACCGTCCAGAAACGAGATCGCCCAACCACCGTTGATCGAACCACTGACGCCTGAATCATCGACTGCATAAAGCTTCCAACTCCCATTTGGATTGGTGAGTGATGTAAGGCGACCCAACGTAGGTTGGCTGTCATTCACCGTGCCTAAGGCGGCGAAGTCGTCACTGGCACCAAAGTTGGTCGGATGGTAGGTGCCTTCGACCAGCATTTGGTTTTCGTTAGCTGCGTTGCCCCGGTCATCAAAGGTCATATTGATCACACCTGGGTCAAAGTCACCGCCTGCGTCCGACAGCAGTGTAACCTTCGATCCATCCGGGGCAACCAGTAACAGATCGACGGCCCCAGGCTTATCATGAGCAAATTCAAAGATCGATACCCGAACTTTATAAAGCGGAGCGCTCAATCCACTCACTGAAATCGTGGAGAAACAACTAGCCGAGTTCTTCGTACAGGCGGCAATCGGCAAGGCTTGCGTATTGGTAAAGCTTTTTGCACCAGTGTCTAAGAGTGTAATGTCGGTTGGCCCCGCATTATAGACATGGAGTTGATAGGCGAGCGTTGCGTTTGTAGCAAACAGGTTCCCACTTGCTGCGTGACTAATCCGCACATCATGGTGCTGGCTTGTCACTTCGGTGAGCGCCGAGGCTTGATTATCATTGGCGTTGAGGTCGAGCGTGTTGGCACTAACCGATGCTGAGTTGCTCAGTTGTTGATCATTGGGTGCTATCACCAGCACCCGCAGCAGTACGCTTTCTGTCTGCGCTGGAATCAAGCTAGGGTAGGAGACGGTAACCAAACCGTTGGTAGAAAGGCAACTTCCAACACCACTTGCTGTGCAACCGAGCAACGTCACCTCCGCAGGGAGTGAATCAACTAGTGCAACGTTCTGCGCCGCCGTGACGCCCAAATTCTCCAGATTGAGTGTATAGGTAAGCTCCTCGCCTGCATCAACCTGCGGTGGTGCTTGCATGGTGAGTACCAGGTCTGTCGCATCTGTCGTCTGGCGCACGGTGGTTGCGCTGTTGTTGGTAGCGACTGCATCGTTGGCTGCTGCAACGGTGGCCGTGTTTGTAATCACTTTACCAGGCGTCTGCGTTCGCAAATCGCCAAAAATTTCAATTGTGCTCTGCTCGTTGCCCGTTAAGGTGGCGCGCACACAATCCACGGTGCCGTTTGTCCCAGCACTGGGTGTGTTACAATCCCAATCGGCTGCATTGAGAAAGAGGAAGTTAACATCAACGGGTAAGATGTCTTGCACTTGCACATCAGTTGCTGACTGGGCTGTCGTATTGGTGATCGTGATCCGGTAAGTCAGCAGCGCTTCATTGAGGGCCAGCGGCTGCCAGGTCGGCTCGCTATCTGCCACTTGATTGCTCGTGAGCTGCGTGGGAAAGTCTCCCGAAGCAGAGATCGTAAAGAGTTCCTGAGTTTGATTGTTTTGCGCAAAGAGAAAGCGGGAAAATAGGATGCGGTCCCCATCAGGAGCCCAGACCGGGCTGGTCTCATAGAATGAATTGTCAGTCAACCGTTCCTGGTTCTGACCGTGTGCATCCATAACGTAAATCTCACCAGTCAGACCATCATCACGCATACTGACAAAGGCAATTTTGTTACCGCCTGGTGCCCAATCGGGTTGATCGTCGATACCTGGGCTGGTGGTCAAGCGTTGTAGGCCACTGCCGTCTCTGTTCATCAGGTAGATCTCACGATCTTCATCGCGCTCACTCACAAAGCCGATCTTGCTGCCATCTGGCGACCAAGCGGGCGAGTCATCGAGGCGCGGCGAATTGGTCAGGCGTTGCAGATTGCTCCCATTGCTGTCTATGAGATAGATCTCACGGTTGCCATCTCGTTCGCTGGCAAAGGCGATTTTGTTGCCGTCTGGCGACCAGGTGGGCGAACCGTCATAGCGCGACTGATTGGTCAACCGGGTTTGTGCACTGCCGTCGGCGTTCATCACATACAGTTCCCAGTTGCCATCGCGAAATGATACAAAGGCGATCTTTTTGCCATCCGGTGACCAAATCGGTGAAATATCATCGGCAGAATGCGTTGTGAGTTGTTGAAGATGGGAGCCATTCATTTGCATGACAAAGATGTCACGGTTGCCCGAGCGATCACTTTGAAAAAGTAGGCGGGTCGCATCACCCGTGATCGGTTGGGAGGATTGCCAGATCTGAACGTCAGTCGTTGTACTGTTTTCTACTGTCGCAGACGTTGCCAATCCTGAATTCGCTTCAGATTGCGCTTGAGCAAGACCAAAATAGGCAATGGTAATGCAAATAATGAGAAGCAGTGACGCTATCCAATTCCTCACTATACACTCCTAATGGTGTAATACTTGATATTTATCGCTTGAATTCTGCATACAATACGTAGTTTACACTACACTGAATTCGTATATTTTATACTTACTTTTAACTTACCGATGGGGTGGCAAAAAAATGGGCGCACTGGTTTGTGCGCCCATTCAATCGCTTCCAATCGAAAATCACTGACGATTTTGTTTATTTTCGCTTCTTACCCGCTTTCTCTTTGCCGGAGTGTGCGGGACGATAAAGCGCCAAGGCGGTACTGCCGTTCCAGCTAGGTTCGCTTTCAGTCGCGTGTTTGCTGTTGCGTTTGTCGGCTTCAATAATTGCTTGATCGGCGCCCCAGAAGAAGTTCTCCTTGCCAATCTCAGCATCTAACCCAGCTCGCTCGATCATCTTCATTACCTTGGAATGAACGCCGCACAACATAAGCGTACGGCCTACTTTCGCCATCTCCTCGTGTAGAGAACGCAAAACTTCAACGCCTGAAAGATCGATCAAGGGAACCGCACGCATCGAGAGTATCAACGTGTGCAAGCCATCATCATGTTGGGCAAAGGCTTCATTGAACTGACTAGTCGCTGCAAAAAAGATCGGTCCAGTGAGGTAAGCGATGCGCACACCTTTCATCGGCGACTTGAGCGTGATCCCACGCTTTTTTAGCTTGGAAGAGTCGATCTTGTCGATATCAATTTGCAAACTCGCCATTTGATTGATGAAGACGACCGAGGAAAGTACAGCACCGATAATAATGGCTTGGGTCAAATCCAGTGAAATGGTAGCCAGGAGCGTGATGATATAGGCCGCTATACCACTCTTGAAACGACGACCAAACATAAAGTGGATGGCGTGCCATTCGTTCATGCGCCACGAGGTCACCATCAACACACCTGCAAGTGCCGTGAGCGGAATGCGTCCGATCACAGGGGCCAGAATCAGGGCCGAGAGAAGAAGTACCAAGGCGTGAATGATCGAGACGAGTCGTGTGTGGCCGCCCGACTTGATACCCACTGACGTACGCGCAATCGCCGCAGTGGCAGGAACACCGCCAAAGAAGGGGATAATCATGTTGCCGATGCCTTGAGCGATGAGTTCTGTATTTGCCTGCAAACGAATACCCGTCATCTTGCTGGCCACTGCACCACAAAGCAACGATTCTACTGCGCCGAGCGCTGTGATAGAAAGAATTGGTGCGAAGAGTCCACTGATTTGGCTAAGATTGATTTGGCTGAGGCGTAGGCGATCCTCTAAGAGGATGGTGCGAGGAATATCGCCGATGAGCGCAATATTAAAGCCGGCAATCCATGTGAGGATGGTCGCAATGATGATCCCGGCAAGCGAGCCAGGAAAGAACTTTCCCCATTTGGAGGGCCAAAAGATCATGGTTGCGACCACGAGCAGGCCAACCACGATACTTTTCCAGTCGACCGCATAGTTAAATTGCAAATAGCTTAGGAGCCGGATCAGGGTCGAATCATGTTCAATGATCGTGCTTAATCCTTGTAAAAGACCCCAGTGCAACTCTGGCGATTTGGATCCGAATAGATTGTTGATCTGTCCAGTAAAGATAATGACTGCGATCCCTGAGGTAAAGCCCGTAATCACAGGGGCAGGGATAAACGCAATAAAGCGGCCCAATCGGAACAATCCCAGTAACAAAAGAAAGAGACCGGAGATGGCGCCTGCAAGCCAGACCCCTTGAATGCCATACTTCTGACTAAGCAGAATCAAAATCGCGCTCATTGCACCGGTGGGGCCAGAGATCTGATACGGTGCACCTGAAAGCGCCCCAATGATGATTCCTGCTAACACTGCGGTAACCAACCCAGCTGCGGCTGTGGAACCCGAGGCCACACCAAATGCCAGCGCCAATGGAAGCGCAACTGCGCCGACAGTGAGACCTGCTAACAAGTCTTGACGAAATTTGTCGATGTTGTATCCAGCAAGTTCGCGTTGCCAGAGGGCGAAAAGTGAAAGATGCTGCATGAGCGAATCTGCTCCTACCAAACAAGTGCTCGGTGAAATCAAAGAATGCTGCCCAGGGTAAGTTGACACACAATCGCTATAAGACGAATCTGCTCCAACGCCAGACGATGAAGGCGCGAGCAAATTGACTGAGTTACGATAATAAGGTATTTATGGGCGGCACTAAGTTACGAAACATCTACTCTAAACGTGATCTTACGGTTGTTTGGAAGGAAAGACAAATTTTGATCTGGTCTAGATACAGAGAGGAGGAACCGCGCAGGATTCATGGGTGAAAGTGGCGGAGTGAGCTGAAACCAAGCCCAACGGAAGCCAGTCATTGCCGTCCGGTTGCTCCGAATGTTTACATCTACTGCCTGCTTTATGCCAAAGCATGGTTCCTCTCTATAGATTTGCGTGATCGAAGTACTTTGTTACCGCCGGAATCATAAACAGAATGCCAGCCGTGTATAGTTTGGCCGCTCCGTAGGCCAGAGCCAACAATGCAAATCCGTAAAATCCGATCCAGAGCAAATAAGGCGCAAGAAGAACCCCGGTGATACCCTGTAGTACTGCAAAGAAGCCTATGCCAGCCCGCGCCCAGCGTTTACCCAAATAAAGTGCGACCCACGGCAAGACTGCAATGACCAGGTACAAAGCGATTTGGCTGATCATTGTATAGACTGGGTACATTGGCGACTCCAGCGTGGCGGTCATCTGTTTGATAATTTCAGCTTGATTGGGAATATGTTGGAGTTGTAGTTGTGTGCGCACCATCGTAGCAATCAGGTCGGTCTGTTGTGCGAGCGTGAATTGGTTGACAATGATATTGGCAATGACAATCACCATGTTTAGCAGCAACACTAAGACAATTTGCCTACGGCCTTTCTCAACTTCCATTTCGTAGGATTCAAAATCGAAATTGAGTGTGTTATATGGGTTCGCTGCGTGAGTTGCATTCATGGATTCACTCTCCCGTGTGTCCACAGATTGGCGTCGTGCTTGCACAAAAATCTCCAAGAATCCTCAGTCTCACTGGGCATACCTCTGCGGCGCACGAGAGGTATGTGCTCAGACAGAAACACGGGCCTCTACGTCGAAGCTACTTTCGGTTCCTGCCGGTCTACCCAATGTACGCTGCGTTGTCTTTCAGCGAATGAGTTTGTTTATTTGGGTGATTTCAAAATAAAAATATTCCAATGAAATTGTTTGAGCCCTTGCAAAAAGCGTTAGAATTAAACTGTTTTTTTTGCAATGACCTTGATCAAATTCTGCTGTCGGATGTCTTTGATTGGTGGGTGCTGCGAATGGTGATGTGCAACGAGGACCAGAATAAATTCCGCAACAGTGAACCTAGACAATCGATTTAGGAATACCCATAAAATTTACGGCAATCACCCAATAAACATTAGAGATCGCCGTAAATTCTAAAATGGTTACCCTACGAATTGTCATACAATTTGATTACGATTTAGGAGGTTTTGGGCACCAAATGCAGCGAAGAGTAAGAAAATTGCATCAACGGGGAGTCTATAGCGCACCAAAGCCCAAGTAAGCAGATGCATTGCTGTATATATCAGCACAAAGGAGAGCAGTAGGAAGGTTGCCGACTGTTGCTCTGGTTGTAATTGCTTGCGCCACGTGAAAAAAGCTGACCATAATCCATAGATGATCAACGGTAGGAAGATGCCAAATGACGCAACGCGTGACAAATTGCTGATGGTTCCCGATTCGGCACTGGGCCAGAACTTGAAATATTCAGCAATACGGCTGAGCGAGAGCCAAAAATAGCGCACTGGATCGGCAGTAATGAAGCCAAGCCCAACCTTGAGCAAGGCTTGATCCAGGGCTGCCTCATTCAAAGGCAATAACTCCTTGGGAATCAGGTCGTAATACGCTGTTTCACCGGGCAAAATACCCACAAAGTGAGTCCCATAAATCGGATGATTGCCCCAAAAGAGGACATAGCCAGCATTGGTATTCAGAGGAGTAAAGGTGCCAAAGGCAAGATAGTTGCGTACTGTCCAGGGAATGATCAGCATGAACACAATGATGGTGGCGTAAACAAAACCACTCAGCGAGCGCATGCTAAACATTCGCCGAAGCCGCACGCTCAATTTTCCCTCGTAGTTTAATCCTGAATATGCGCCTTCGATCTGTGGGCGATTGTGTTGAGAAGCATGAAGTGCCCCTGTGCGCCACCAAAGCCAGAGGAACAGAAAAGGCACATAGAGCAAAACAAGCTGGCGTAGCAAGGCGGCGACTCCGATCGCCAGGCCCAGTTCTATCCAGCGCCAGGGCGTTTCAAAGGGACGGTCATAAAGGCGCAGCGCAACGTCAAACATCCATAACAACGCTGTGATATACATGGTTTCGGTGACCAATGCACCGCCGTAGTAGAAAAAATAGATATAAATTGCGCTGAAAAAGGCGGCAAGAATGCCAGCAGATGGACCGAAAACGCGCTTGCCCAAGCGCCACGCCAACCAGGGATGGAGAACACCTACGATTAACGCCTGAAGAAGACGGGCCAGGAGTGGCTGTGCTCCAGCAACAGCATAGAGGCCGGTAAGGAACAGGGTGTATAGATAACTCCAGTGGGCAGTTGGCTCGTTTGCGCGTGTAGCAGGCCACCACGGCTCGCCAAAGCTAAATCCATGACCATCTAGTAGACGGCGGGCCAGCCCATCATAAGACACTTGATCCCATACTCCGGGCAGCGTGTCGATGGCATTGCCTTGGAATAGCGCTGACACCACCCGTAAGCCGACAGAAACAATGATGATTGCAAGCAACGCTGCTCGCAGTGAAAATGAATGGCTGCCGATCTGAATTCGAACCTCATCTTGTGCAGGATTGCCCTGCGAGTTAGACGAGTCGGCGGCCTGGGTCAATTTTGATTGTAACGTAGAATCAAACATAGTCGGTTGTATAGCTCAAACTGCTTCAGTCGTTTTGGCGTAAGTGGCTGTATAGATTTCTTCGAGTTTTGCTGCCGCTCCATTCCAAGTATGGTACTGTTCAACAAAGCGTCGCGCACTACGACCGATCTCTGCGCGCTTTGCCGGAGCATCCAGCAATTGAATCAAGGCTTGTGCAAATTCTCGTTCATCATCGGCGACTAGCAGGTCTTGATCATGTTTGGCCAGAAGCGCCGCAGTAGCCTTTCGTGTGGCGACTACCGGCGCGCCACATGCCATCGCTTCGAGCACCTTATTTTGAATTCCTGCCCCATACAAGAGCGGCGCAACGGCGATGGTCGCTTCTTGCAGATAGGTGTTGACATCTGGCACCGTGCCGGTCACGACTACGGCTCGCTGTCCTTTGTGAATGGTGCTGGCATCAGCGGTGGCAAGTAGACGCACCTCGGGTGCTGGATCCTTGCCAACAATCCAAACTTCTGCATCGGGCCGTTGTGCCCAAACCGTAGGCATAATATCTTTGATAAGATGGACAGCCGCTGTCACGTTGGCGTGATAGCTCATCTTGCCAGAGAAAAGAATTCGTGCTGGTTTACGATGGACGCCGTTGACGTACGTAAAGTTCTCCAAATCCACGCCGTTGGGGATCACTTCGATAGGTGCAATCGGCTGTTCCTTATCCGATGAATAAAAGGTCGAAGCTACCTCTTCCAAGGCGGTCTTGTCGATCGGCGACGTGACAATGGTACGGTCAAATTGGTGAACCAACATTCCTTCATACCGTCTAGTACGCCCCAACTCGAGCCGTGTCATCATTTTGCCCTTTAGGCTACGGCTGGTTTGGGCTGCCTGCTCGAAAAGATGCGAGATCGAATCGACGCTGTCCCAAATGATCGGAATGTTGCGCTGGGCAAGTTTCTGCTGCAAGTGCAGGGCGTAATGACTGCCACGTAGATGCTCGACATGGATCGCATCAAAGTTTGTAAAGAGCAACTCGCGATCCAGACGACGCAGCAAAAGTGGGTTACGGCTGTAGACAGCCTGTAACGGCGTTCTGGTGGGCAGGGCAAGCAGGCTATTGAAGAGTGAACGCCAACCGGGCATCGGTTGAGAAATGACACGCACACCCAACTTGCGTAGTTCAAAGAGATCGCTTTCTTCCTCAGTGCCGACTGGCAACGTAGCGAGCGTAACCTTATGGCCTCGCTGCAGCATCGTGCGGATAAATTGATAAGGCCGAACCCGAATCGGATTCGGTACGTAAGGAACTACATACAATAATTGCAAAGGTTGGGTCAAAGTCATAGTCGACAGCAGAATTTATTCTTGAATGATGATACCAATTGTGGTTGCAATGGCCTTGAATTTTCCTCGTAAATATTACTAAAATGCATAGCTTTTCAGAGGACAATTGGTATAAGTTATTGTTTAATTCACGTTACTCATGGAATTTACATAATTGAGTAAATTTGATTTACAGAACACACATGTGTAATGTGGCTAATGGGTGTCAAATTTTGTAGAAATCACCGAGTATTTGGAGCGAATGAGACATAATGGATTCGGCGGACATAGTAGTACTTTTGACTAAACTGATAAAATGAACGCAAAAAGACCATAACCGTTTTGTAGTTTAACAGAATTAAACAACCTACCCACTTGCAACTTGCTGTCAGTGATTATCTACCTAATTATTGTAAATTGATAGCGCCAATTGCAGTATCTTTATCAGAACAAAGTCGTATAATTATTGATGCTTCACTGTAAGCATAGACGACTGAAATCAGTCGGCTTTTACAGTTTATTTCCAGCCATTTGAAGGAACCCCTAAGTGCAGGAGCTCTGAGCCGTAAGGCTTTCAGGGTAGCGCTTCTGTGTAGATTGTGTCCCATGCGCGGTAGACATTGCGCCAGTGGTAACTCTCCTCGACCCAATTACGGCCGGCCTGTGCTAGTTCCTCATTCAACTTTGTATCGCAGAAAAGGCGTACTGTCTCGTCCGCCAGAACTGTGGGCGTATCAGCAATCAACAGGTGCTCGCCATCATGTCGGCGAATGCCCTCGGCACCAATTGTTGTACTCAAGATCGGTAGCCCCCAGCGCCAGCCATCTATGATCTTAACCCGCATACCGCCGCCTGCCAGTAGGGGTACAACAAAGACTTGCGTCTCTGCCAAGAGCGGGCGCGGGTCATCAATATAGCCAGTTACATGAAGATTGCGTTCGGGAATCCCAAAGGTGTGTAGCTCCGGCGGTGGTTGTTTGCCGATCACGGTTAAGACAGCGTCGGGAATCTGTTGTAATACCTTGGGAAAAGCATGTTGGGCATACCAGTTGATCCCTTGGGCGTTGGGGGGGTAGTGCAAACCGCCCAGAAAAGTCACCCGTTTCCCGGTTGCACTGCGTTTGATTATCGGCTCAGACTCTGCGTCAATACAGATCGGAATCACCCCTGAATTGGGCACGGAGAAGCTTCTACTCTTGGCGTGCGCCTGCACAGCGGCATGATCCTCCGGAATCACCCAAGTGACGTGTTCAAACTGACGACAGACATCTACCTCGTAGGTAGCGAGTTTGCGCGCTTCTAATCGAAAGATCAACTGTTTCAGTGGATTTCGTTCCGCCTGCGCCATACGTTGCGCGATCATAAAGGTGGCATTGTGTTGGTCGAGTACGGCGTTGCGTGCTCCTTGTTGGCGCATCACGTGTAGCGCATAAGGTGCCATCCAAAGCTGGTCGGCATGGACAAAGTCAAAAGGACCCTGCTCACGCACTGCCTGCTCTATCTGTGCTACCATCTCCTGTGACCAGTCCCGAGAAATCAAAAATGGGGTACGGGAGGGCAAACTTTTCAAGAGGAAATTTAAATCCTTAAGTGAGGAGCGCTCCATTAAGGTTGTGTAGATGGCGGGGCAAAATTGACGAACATGCTGAGTGGCCTGCTCCGTATCGGTGGAACGGACAAAGGACACGAGCGTGACATCATGTTTCTGGGCTAGGTAACGCAAAACGTAGTAGGAACGAACCTTTGGGCCGGCGTCAAGCGGGAAGGGAAAAACTTGAGAGAGAAATAGAATCTTCATGAAGTACCAGGTGTGGTAGTACACTGCAATGTGTAAAGTCTAGAAAGCTGAGAATCAGCGTCCTTGCATTTGCTTCTATCCATGTGAATATTTTGTAACATTTTGCATGAGTCTAATTTTTTTGGAAAAAACGTAAGGCTTATAAAATGGTGAATTCGGCCTCTTTTTCTTCACTTGTAAAAGCATCTGAAGAAACTGCAAGGAAAGTTCCTACAAAAGTAACAGTTACAAACAAGAAGTGCGTTGACTCACAATGAACTCTCGTCTGTAACTGTCGATCCACAACTATGCTATTGCTGGTGGGTTCCATCTGCCAAGCCAACAAAAAGTAGTCAGCAGAGAAATATGATTTCTACGCTTGCGTTCACCTCAGCTCACGCTCGAAAAGCCACAACAAACGAGGCAAACAGTGCTGCCAGATGGAGTTGTAATTTTTGAGCATAGGCAATCTGTGTTGACCAGCGGTACAATGCCTGAATGCCTACCAGGATGATCCAGACACTGCTTAGGGTTAATGCACTGCTGCTTTCCGCATAGAAGAGCGTAGTGGATGCGCCCAACAAAGCAGCGGCGACAAACTGAATTTGCCAGATGTCGAACTTTTCTTGCTTCCAGACAAATTCAACAACGACCAAAAACGTACCTGCTAATGCTAGCAGTGGATATGTCGACGCCAGATAGCCAACATAGCGCAGAAGTCTAGCAATCGAAAAATCAATCGAGGCAAGCGGCGAAAGTACGGTCAATTTTAGGAAGTCGCTGCCAAAAAGTAACGGACCGGCGGTCACCCACGCAATGACACAAAAGGCTGCGCCTAAAAGCCAATACTTGGCCGATGCTGTCCAGCCCTTGTTCAACGAGAGATAGAGTAATCCACCAATCAGGAAGAAAAGCCCGCTCTGAAGGAACCAGACACTGTTACTCAAAACCAAGATGCCAAGCACCGTATCCGATTCGGAATGTTCGCGTTCCAGCAGATAGGTGCCAAGCAGTACACAGCAGAGCAACCAGGGATCGGGGCTCGCGCTGCCCATGTACGAGTCGATCATTCCTACGGCTGTGGCGAAGAGACCCAATCCGACCAATCCCCACCAACTTGATCCGGTCTTCTCGGTCGCAATGCGGAAAACCAACATGCCCGAGGCGACGATCCCTAGCACCGAAACAAAGCGCAAGGTCCCTACGCTTGCCCCAAAGAGCATAGCAAACGGAATCGAGAGGAGATGATAGAAGGGTGGCATGGTCATCGGGTTGACGTCACTGTAGGCACGATAGAGTGATTCACCATGCATTGCGTGCGTCAAAAGCAGTGCAATTGATTGCTCACTTTGCGATGGCACGAGATTCATTCCGATACGGTCCACCCAAAAGTAAAGCAACCCGAAGAGATTCACGAATGTCAACCCTGCGAGTGCCCACCAGGCCAGGCCATGTATTCCCTTGCGGCCACGTTCTTGCCATACTTCAACGGCGATTAACAGAATTGCTGCGATTAAAAAGCCAGCGTAGATTGGATTCCCACTTGTTAGCATGTTAGTCGTCATTGTCAACTCCCCTTTTGTAGTACTCTTCGACTGCACTCGTGTTACTAACCTCACACTATTGCGTGTAAATTAAGAGGAGTGTTAAATTGTTCTGGCTGTCAGCAAAGCGCAAGCTGAAGCGTGCTAGCGACTCACCACTGGCAAAAAGACACTTTGCGTGCCGAAATCTGCCCCTGGTTGTTGAGCCAAATAAAGGACCGCATCCCCTGCAAAGGGTGGCGTGAAACTGTGCTGTGCCCCGCCTGCGACCTTGTCACCTTCAATTTTCTGCCCAGTTTCCAGGTCCAACCATTCGACAAAAAGCTGCCCCTGGGTTTCGCCAAGATTCACAGAAAAGGTTCCGCCACGGGGCTGGTAAACTAAATACTCGGCATTGTTCAGTTCCCCAGCATTGGCGAGCACCCAGGCTGTGTCAGAGAGGTTTGGGCGCGGGATCATGGCCGCGAAATTCATCCGTTTGGCATAGTCGAGGGCATAGCCCATGTTGCTGCGCAATGACTCCCAGCGCGGGTCGCTGAAGTTGTAGCCATTCCCACCCACGCCGTAACCTGCTCCATCATAGCCATCCATATAGATTGGATTGTAGCCGTAGAGAAAGGCTTTCCAGACAAAGTCGTGAGCAAAGGCCGTATCATTGGGGCCGCTAGTCTGACCGTAACACATGCCGCAGAGGTGATCGGTGTCGTAGATAATTACCTTACGTCCATCGCTAACGAAAGGTTCGGTTGGGCTGCCATCAGGCGAAACCCAGTCCGCCAACCCGTCGAGTAGCCGTTGGGTATCCCCTTCGGGCGAGGGTTTGGTGATGCCAACCGGGTGCCGAATGGGCTTGCCCTGCTCATAGTCATGGACAACCGTCACCATGTGCTCCTGCCACGCCATCGAGTTAGGATGGCTCTCATTCGAAATCTCGAAAAGGACGTTGTCGAGATCGTTGACAGTATCAATGACATGTTTGACATACGCTTCCTGGATGGCGAGCAGCGCTGCATTGCCCAGTTCGTGGGTCTCTTCGCCGCTGTCGTCGTGGTTGATGTCCCCGTCGATGCCGTTGATGTTGTTGGCTGCGTTGAAGGGATGCCCTTTCCACGGGTTATTGAGTGATAAATTCGACTTCTGTTTATTGACGCTCCAGCCATTGAAGAGCATGACTGAGACATAGATACCCCTCTCACGCGCAGCGTTGACCCGACTGCGCAATCGTTCAAAGTAAGCTGGGTCGAACTTTGTCAGGTCGAATTTGGCTTTGCCATCGAGTGCTAGCCCTGGACCAGTGCGCTGGAACGGCCCTTGTGGGTTGAACCAGTAGTCATCGTCTGCTGTCTCGACCGTCCAGCGACTCTGCTCCCAGACCCAGAGGCGAAAAAAGTTGTGATGATGGGCTTGAAGGAAGTCGAGATACTGGTTGTAGTCAAAGGCGGGCGGTGGAAAGCCTTTGCCCGAATCTTGTAGGTTGAGCCAGGTGTGCGAGCCAGTGAGCAACACCATCTTTCCGTTTCGATCCTCGAAGTAGCGGCCATTCACCTCACTCACCTGGAGTGGACCATGCGTTGCCGACTGCGCATTCGGGTCATTCTTGTTATTTTTGATGAGTTGTTGAAGTGCCTTGTCGCCGTTGGCGACATAGAAGGGTGTTAACAGGCGAAAAAATGCGTCCGTGCCATAGGTCAAAGCAGTGCGCTTAATTGCTCCGAGCCGTTGACGCACGCTCAATCCTGGCTTGCTGGCGGCCACAGTGGCCGCTTCGATGGCTGGTCTGGCCAGTGTGGCTGTGATGAGGGCGACCAAGAGCAGAAACAAGAGTGTGATTTTCCAGCGTGTTGAAAGCCGAGTGCGTCGTTGTTCTGGGTTCGATGACTGCAACTGATTTGGGCTCATAGTTAAACGATACCACCGCAATCTTACTTTTGGAATTCCTAGAACCATTTCTCATCCTCCGAGCCAACTTTTGCTTCATCATTTCGGGAAGACTGGCCTGACATCATAACATCCAGTAAATAGCGCTGTCTTCGTCTAGTTGTTGCAACTTATCTTGCCAGAATAAACGCTTGAACCATTCGATTCTTGTTGGCTGGCTGACGAGTAAAATGCGCTCAGCCTACAGCATGGCTATGCCGTAAGATAGTTAATGAAGTGAAGGTTGTTGTGATGAATCTTAACGAGAGGGGAGAAAAAGCAAGACTATATCTGCAAAAGTAATGACTCTAGATTACAACTTTACGGCAATAGAACCCTTCGGCGTACCCTTCTACTGCGCGTGATTCAATGCCTCGCAGACGTAGCAGGCTCAGAAAGGTTTCGCTGGTAAACCAATGTTTGTTGGCTTGGGTAGCAAAGTGGCGCATGAGGAGTTCGATCTTACGCTCACGGGTGCGTTTGTCTAGATGGACATAGAGGTTGGGCGTTAATAGGTCGCCGTCATACTTGGGGATCTCGTATTCACAGATCAGATGATCGCGAAAAGTGTTCCAGGTGAACTCGCAGAGGATGCGGTGATCCTGGTGCAAGTCATGGCGGCAGTGGGTAAAGATGAGGTCAGGGGTACATTCGGCTTTTAGTGCTTCAAAACTCTCTTTGATCGCCAGCGCCTCATAGGGAAAGAAGGCATCACGAAAATGATGGACAATCACTTGCTGTTGTGCAACACCCTGAAGAAAATCGCCGGCACTGGCACGCGCTTCGGTTTCACGTTCTGGGGTAGAACTGAAGACCACCCAAGTCACCTGCACCTGGGGATGTTCGTCAATCAAGCGCAACAAAGTACCACCACAGCCGATTTCAATGTCGTCGCTGTGCGCACCGAGGCAGAGGATATGGCGAAGTGGACTGGACGGTCCATCAAGTTTGAGCTGGAACATAGAGGCTCGACGATTATTTCTCCCAAACCGCCCAGGGCATGTTGCCCACAGCGTACATTTCATCAAACATGCGTTTCTCTTTAAAGGTGTCCATGCTGCCGAAGAAGCCAGTGTGCTTTTGGGTAATCAGTTGACCTTCTCGAATCAGCCGCTGAAATGGCTCAAGGACCAACTCTTCGCCTGGACTGATGTAGTCGAAGACCGCCTGGCGCAAGATGAAAAAGCCACCGTTGATCTGTAGATCGGTATTGCGTACATCGTCGATATGGGTTACTACGCCATGCTCGTTCGAGGCGACGGTGTGAAAGGTGGCAGAAGGTTTTACACTCAAAAAGCAGGCAATCTTGTTTTGCGCCTCGAAGTTGCGAATGTATTGTGGCAGATCCAGATCGCACAGGCCATCTGTGTAGTTGGCCATAAAGATGGGATCGTTTGCTAGGTACTTACGGATAGCCACTAAACGCTGCCCGATATTCAGGTTCAATCCGGTATCCACAAAGGTGATCTTCCAGTCGGAAATGTCCCGATTATAGAGATGAATCTGTCGTCCGCCATCGGAAAGGGTGAAATCGTTGGACAGACATTCATTGTACTTGAGGAAGTAATCGCGAATGTAATCGCCCCGATAGCCCAGACAGAGAATAAACTCATTGTGGCCAAAATGGGCGTAATATTTCATCAGATGCCACATGATCGGGCGCGGGCCGATCTCGACCATCGGCTTGGGAATGGTCTCTGAATATTCTTTGAGTCGGGTACCCAAACCACCGCAGAAGAGAACAACTTTCATCAGAAAATCTTTCTTTCGAGGGAGAGGGAGAGGAGTGAGGTCCATGCCTCACCCTCTCCCCTACCAATTATATGTACGCATCACCGGCTTCACAGAAGGCCCCTGCAAATAGTTTTCAACCCCTTCATCCAATGCCTTGCGATAGACGTTTAGTGCCTCGCTAACTGCCTCAACAGTTGCATCAATATCGGCGTCGCTGTGCGAGTAGGAGACCACAAACGATGGTGCCAGGATGCCACGCTTCACGATTTCCTGCATAAAGAGCGTGCGGAACGGTTGTGAGCGTTGTTTCTGCTGATCTTTGGTGACAAAGATCAAGTTGCAAGAGCGGCCTGCCAACGCAAAGTGCTCTTCCATGTGATGAGCCGCAATCGCCTGATTGACTCCAGCTCGCAGCCGATCGCCTGCCGCATAGAGATGCTCGATCACATCCTCGTTTTCGTAGACCTGGATCGTGGCCAGAGCCGCGGCCAGCCCATGCGTTTCGGCTCCATAGGTGGTGGAAAGCAGAAAGACGCGTTCCTTATCGTGGTCAAGCCCACCTAGGCGCAGGATGTCACGTTTGCCAACTAGGGCAGCAACCGAAAAGCCATTGGCCATCGCCTTGCCAAAGGTAGACAAATCTGGATCAAGCTGATGCACCGCCTGTGCCCCTTGTAAATGCCAACGAAACCCTGTGATGATCTCATCCATGACAAAGAGTGCACCCTCTTTGCGACAAAGCGCCTGCACCTTATGCAGAAAATCATCCTGCGGTGGCTCGCTGGTCTCCGCTTCCAGAAAGACAGCCGCAATTTGACTTGGGTATTGATCGAAAAGCCCCTGGAGTGAAGCCAGATCATTATAGCGGAACTTTACCGTCATCTGCCGCACAACGGGCGGAATCCCAGCAGCCATCGCCGTGCTGCCAATAAACCAATCATCAACCGAGAAGAAAGGATGATCGGCGCAGATCGCAACCATCTGGCGACCAGTGTAGGCGCGAGCCAGCTTTAAGGCTGCCGTTGTTACATCCGAACCGTTTTTAGCAAACTTGACCATCTCACCTGATGGAATGAGCGAAAGCATCTTCTCGGCAAGCTCCAATTCCAGCGGATGGGGTCGCACAAAGTTGATGCCCTGCTGCATCGCACGGTAGGCTGCCTCGACGACTGGCGCAAAGCCATGGCCCAAAGTCACTGCCCGTAAACCCATCCCATACTCGATGAACTGGTTGTTGTCGACATCCCAAACATGGCAGCCCGCACCTCGTGCGATGAATCCTGGCGCATTGGCCGGGTACTGATCATCTCCCTTGGCATAGGTGTGTGCGCCCCCTGGAATCAGTCGATGACTTTTTTGCTGCAACTCTTTTGAGCGATCTAGTTTCATGCGTTGCGTCTTGTCCATTTGGCTCTAAACGACTCAATCTCTGCCGGAGTGTAAAAATGGCGCGTGACCTTCGCCTCATACATACGGTCAAGATAACTTTGAGGAAGTGTGGCCGCCTGCACAAAATGCTGATAGGTGGGATAGTAAGCTTTGTCGCGGGCGTCATTGGCGGTAACCAATGATACCTCTTCCAGGCCGAGGAAGCGTTGAAATGCCTCTTGATAGCAATGCTGCAAACTTTCCAGTCGTATTAATAGTACATCCGCCTTGGCAGATTCTAAGATATCATATCCCTGAGCGTGGCGAAACGGCTGTGCAAAGACATCGATGTCGAGCGTCGTTTTCATCTCCTCATCAAACCAACGCAAAGGCACATCATGGTTGTCATAGCGTTCAACAAAGACGTTGGTCAATTCAGTCAGTGATAACTCCCCTTGGGCAAGACGTTCATAAAAGCGGGGAATGCGGTACTCAATCGACTCAAAGAAGCCAGAGACATTACGCGCAACTGGTTCACGCATGAGCGTAATGACTTTCCATTTTCTACCACTTTTCAGATGCGCTAGCTCACCTTGCAGATAGTAACTGGTAAAGAGATGTACGGTGTTCGGCCAACCCGAAGGCCGCAACCAACCATGATCCGGTCCACTGGAAGTGGAGCCGAAATAGAAGCGCTCATCAGCTTCCAGGCTGGCTTGGGTTAGCGAATGGATCTGAAAGACAGGCACGTTCAGTGGCAGCCCTTCCAGGGTGGCGGCAATCGTGGAAGAACCAACCTTACCCATCTGATAGACCAGCAGGGGTATTTTACCACGGTTGCGTAATTTATAGGCAGTCGAGTAGAAGAGGCGAGTGAGAAGATAGTTCTTGGGTAAGAGGAAGTTGGCAGCCGCTGATTTGATACTCATTTTTTACACGATCTGTTTCAATAGTTGATGTTCGACCAAAGTCTGGGCAATGCTATGCAGCAACGTTAGGTCAAAGCTGGATAGTTGCGCGATCTCACCCAGTGTATGTTCACCATCGGAGTAATTCAAAAGCCAGAGCATAGCCAATTCACTGCGCTTCTGATCTTTGTGCCCGCCAAAGGCCCTGAACAAACCACGGCGACCGAGCTGTGGTTCGCACTTAGGATGGATGTTGAGATAACAAAACTCACTGAGATCGAGTTCGCTTTCTGAACGATTGGTTGTGTCAAAACCACGGCGACTCAACTGCGAACTAAGCCGGCTGCGTTCTTCCAGCGACTGAAAAACCGCCAGGTAGGTTTCATAGGAATGGGCCAAAAATTGCGGTTTCACAAAGTCGAGATTATCAGCCGAGGTGTGGTACTGAGCAAATCGCCCATGCGGCGTGCGGGTGAGGCTGCCGACGGGCATGTTGAAACCTGGTGAACAGTACTGCCGTTCGTCGTAGCCATAGGGTGAGAAATCATGCACCTCGAAGCGTTCGCCCGATTGTGCTAATACTTGCTGCACCACCTGGTCGATCTCGGCATCGCCGCGGCGACTTTTCTTATAGTGCATGTGTCCACCGTCGCCTACGCATGCCACCACCAGGCCATGTTTGATGCGATTCACAAACTTTTCGTTCTGTGCCAGCCAGGTGATCGACCCAATCGTGCCAGGGATGAAGAGAAAGCGGTAAGAGTAGCGGCGCGTCTGCTTCATCATGTGCCGCGCCAGAAAGGTTGCCAACACCACTCCCGACAGATTGTCATTACAAAGTGACGGATGACAGACATGGCAGGAGATCAGGATCTCGTCTTCAATTTCGCCCTGCAGATAACTTTCGCCGTAGCTGAGTGAGCCAGGTTGCAATGTAGTGTCGATACAAACTTCGTAATGTCCATCTGGCAACGCGTCGAACTGTTGTTGGCTCAGGCAAAAGCCCCAGTTCTCTTGATAATAAGAGGTGCGATAGGGAATGACATTAGGTTGGGAGGACAGCGTGTGTAAATGTGGGCGCAATTCGCTGAGTGAAAGTGTACGATGAATGGCGGTGCTGTAGTTGAGCAAGTGCAGATTGGAACGTTGAAAGTCGATAACTTTCTCGCCAGCCCCATTCTTGACCCAGGCGTCAGTGACGTTCCATTCGTTGGGCACCGTCCAATCGAAGACCTGGGTTCCGCTGGGCACTTCACGAATGACCATCGGAATCAGCTTCTGGATACGGTGCAGCGTCTGCCGCACGCCGTCGCCTGTGATGCTGCGACAGATAGGATACAACTCCGCCATCAGTGAATACATCTCGCGTCCGGTTTGCGTATACACATTAGACAGCGCTTGTTTCGCCATAGAAGAGATTTGTTTAGTACGCATCCTCAGATGCGCTTTAAGTTGCCCAGGGAATTGCCTTTGCTTGGGCGGCTTGACGATGCGAGTGGATCAACACCTGATTGAGCTCGACCATCGATCCGGCATGTAGCGTTTGATCCATTGCTGCCCAGGCCTTATACCAGCGGGTGAGATCCTGGATGGTATTGTCGATGGTGTAGGTTGGTTGCCACCCCAGCCGTTGCTGCGCTTTGCTCCAATCCAGCGATTGTTTTTCAAACGGCTCGCTGCGCGGCGAAGTCGAGCGCCATTCACAGCCTGTACCCCACAACGCGCAGATTTTCGACGCAATCACGCCATTTTCAATGCCATAGCGCTCAAACGGTCCAAAGTTAAACGCCTCCCCATTGACCGTCGGATCGTCCAAATGACTCATTAATGCCATATAACCGGTCAAAATGTCCAGCCCGTAAGTATATGGGCGAGTAAAAGAGGGGGTGAAGAGTTCGGGTGGCTGGCCGGACGCCAATGCTTCATAACAATCGACATGGAGATGACCGGCACCTTGTGTGCGTCTGCTCGAATAGAGGTCGCCTCCCAATAGCACATTCCCCGCACGTCCGACGCCGATCCGCTTGCCGTTGTAACGCAGATAGTTGATGTAGTAATCGTGGATGATCTGCTCGGCGCAGGCTTTCGAGATTGGGTAGGGGTCCGAGGCAAAGAGTGAATCCGACTCGTGCCAGACTTCACCACCTTTCGGTTTGTAGACCTTGTCAGTCGTCACAAACACTGCGTATTTGACACCCTGTGCCAGCCGAATTGCTTCGAGCAGGGTGGCAACACCGAGGGTGTTGCTGCGGTAGGTTTCCAGGGGATTTCGCCGTGCCTCGCCTACTAAGGTAACCGCAGCCAGATGAAAGATGCCATCCACCCCATCGACCAATCGCCGCATCAAGCCGAGATCGTTGATATCGCCCTGAACGAACTGAATTCGCTGATGAAGGTCCGAAGCGACAAAGTTGGAATCAGGCTCGGGCTGGCGCAGATCGACCCCGATCACGGCGCTACCCGCTTCGAGCAACTCCAAGGCCAGCCATGTCCCCTTGACGCCAGCTACGCCTGTGACCAGAATGCGTTTGTCTTTGAAAAAGTGGTCGAACATAAAACGTTAGACTAACCTCACCCTCCTGCCTCCTACCGCATAAACTCACCTAACAAATGTCCAAACTGCTCGTCCATGGCCTGTTGATAGCGTCCAACTTTTGCCGCCAAATGCTGTTCAATCTGCATGCGCTGCTCTGCTAATTCTTTGAAAAGAGGTTTGAGTTGCTCAACCGAAAAGTCATCAATCCAAACGCAAAACTTTCCTTGGTCAAACTCCTTCATCAGCGAATCATCTTTATCGTGGTAGGAGATGCAGAGGGTCGGCTTGCACATATATAGGCCAAACAAGATGTTATGGAAACGAGTGGCTACGACAATGTCGCTCTGTGCAAGCTGCGTCAGTAGTTGATTGACTGAATAAATCGGCTCCTCGAACAGTTGATCGTCTGCGACCTGCACTCCCTGTTGCGCCAACAACGCACGTACATCAGCAATCGAGCGGCGATCCGCCCACACATCCCCAGTAATAAAGCGCACTGCGTAACCTTCGTGTAGCAGCCATGTGGTGAATTCGGTCAATCGCGCAATATAGCTGTCGTAGATTGACTGATCTTGTTTAGGCCAACCACGAGGATCACACCAGGCCATTGGGTTGATGGCAACGGTTGTACGCTGTGTGGGTCGCTCTGCGATATCGGTGAATTCGTGTAAATCCAGGCTCCATGCCAGATCGGGATAGATGGGATCGGGCCGGTCAAAGCCGACGCTGGCTATGTAGCGACGAGAATTTTCATCGCGGTAGGAGCGAAACGAGGCCATCCCCAACGCTCGGTTGATAAATTTCCGGCCTAACGGAGTGTCAATCGGCCCGGCACCCATACTGGCAAACTTCAATTGCACGCCGCGCAGACGTGCGACCGTCGCCCACTTGAGCAGATTATACGGCTGGCGAAAGGCACCGCCATCGTAATCATCCAACTGGCCACCGCCAGAGACAATCAAGAGATCGAAGCCGGCCATGCGTCGCCATGCCTGAACCCATAGCCAGATCTCCATCGGAATACGAACGATGGCTTTTTGAACCGCATGGGCCAAGCGATTGGTTTGAAAGAGCCAAGGTCGCCCAGGTAGGCGGCTAATCGGGTAGGCGGGAATTCCAAAGCGCTCTGTCGCATCCTCTGGGTTAGGGCAAATGCCGATGATTTCGACATCGGGGATGCAGCGACGGATGTTGGCGATCATGGCGTGCTGATTGGCTGCATCACCCAAACTGCCCCAACCGTATAGCCCCCAAAGTCCAATGCGAACGGGTCGTTGCTTCATTGTCCTACCACACTCTATTCTTACAGTCGTGATTTCTAGAATATAACATAACTATCCTGAATTTCTTTACATTTCACTGTCAGCGGAATGATTCGGAGCCGTTAGCGTAAGCGCACGGCGTTGCCCGTGCGCTTACGCTAACGGCTCTGAATAAATGCCGACCACAAATTACGGATGTTGAAACAGTCGGCGCTTGATCAGGCGGAAGTCCATTAGCGCACCGCTGATGCGGTCAGTCTTTAGGTAGAAGCGCAGCAATTCCAAATAACAGCGACTGCGTTGACTTGTTGTCAGCGGCGCACGCCCAATCGTCGAGAAGTAACCGACAAACTTCTTCCAGCGTGGGGCCATCACCTTGCCTTTGCTCGCCGGGTCAAACCAACGCTGCACCTGTTCATCACTGCCCGCCGACCAATAACTGCTCTGTGTGTAAATGCGCCGTGAAAAGAGCCGTTCGGGTAGTTCGTGAAAACGTCCATGTAACGCCACCTCGGCCAAAATCACCCGATCCGAGGCAAAGTAGCCGCCATCTGGCTGCCGCCTGTCAAAGATCGCACGGCGGAAAAGTCCCAGACTGGGATTGAGCAGTTCTGAGTTAGGTTGTTCTAAAACTCGACGCAGGCGCAGATAAGGCTGATCGCTGGTCATATGAAAGTTATCTTCGTAATTGTAGAGAAAATCGCCCGCTTCGTTGATGACCAGGGTTTTGGGGTAGACAAGTGCAACGTCGGCCATCGTTTGCAACGGTTTGACACACATCTCAAGGTAGGTTGGAGTATGGCGATCATCATGACCCACCCACTTAAAATATTCGCCACGCGCTAGGGAGTAGGTTATATTGTGATTGGGCGCGCCGCCAATGTTTTGCGGCTGGCGCACATAGCGAATGCGTGAATCCTGCGCTGTAGCCTGGCGGCAGATGGTTTCGGTCTCATCGGTCGAGGCGTTGTCAGAGATGATTAATTCAAAGTTCGTATAGCTCTGAGCAAGGAGATCTTCGAGGGTTTGGCGCAGATAGTCGCCACCATTGTAGACCGGTAACCCGATGCTTACCAGTGGGTTTTCATTTGCCATCTGCTCCCTCCTTCCTCACACTCTGGTATAACGTCTCTAACTGTTGAGCCACACGCTGAATGGCATACCGTTCGACCACCGCATTGCGCGCTGCTGCGGCAAATTTTTGGCGCAACGCAGCATCGTTTAATACTGTCACCAATGCGTTTTGCAGTGCAAGCCGATCATCCGGAGTTACCAACCAACCGTTTTGTCCGTGGGCAATGAATTCGGGAATGGCACCGACCGCTGTCGCAATACAGGGCAGTCCTACGGCAAGTGCCTCCAACGTCGACAATGAAAAGCCTTCCGAAACTGAGGGCATCACAAAGAGGTCGGCTGCCTGCAACCAGGGAACAACCGCTTCTTGGTCGCCCACAAAGCGGATTCCCGCACCGGCTCGCTGTTGCAACTCGGCTTGCTGTGGGCCATTACCCACAAGTAGCAGTTGCGCCGTTGCACAATGCTGCTGGATTGTTGGCCAAAGCTCGATCAGCGTCATCACCCGCTTTTCGGATGCAAGTCGGCCTGTATAAATCACGGTTGGGGCATCATCCAGCCCAAGTTGTTGACGAAGCGCACGCTTTTGTGTCTCATTCACTGGGGCAAAACGTGCCATATCAATGCCATTGGGGATAGAAATGCGTTTCTCTGCTGGCACGTCAGCTTCAGCCAATTCCTGGTCGGTAACTTTGCTGATCGCCACAAAGGCGTCCACATACCTCAGCAAGAGTGCCCAACGTTGTTTACCAAACTTAGCTCGGCGCACTCTTGCCACTTCGCCAATCGCTGGTCCGCTGGCATGAACCGTGACAATCAATGGAATCCCGAGCATGACTTTTGCCAACAACGCTGCCGTCGTAGGTAACAACAGCTCATGCGCATGAATCACGTCGGGACGCAACTGACGCAACTGTTGAATGACACCGAGCACAAACTTCGGTGAGGCAATTGCCCGTGAGCCTTGTGTCGGGATACGGGAAACAGCAAGACCCCGAAATTCTTCCCGTTGCGGCGCACCAGCAAGCTGCTTCGTGATGATGGAAACATTGGAGCCACGCTCAACCAGCGCCACTGAACTGGTCTGTAGCTGTGCAGCAACCCCGCCTACGAAGGGATGAAAGGTCTCGCTGATCATGGTCACATGCAGGGGGCGGTTGCTCATGCTCCTAAAAGTTCCCGAAACTTGGCTTCAAGCAGAGGAAAATGTTGTTCCCAGGTAAAACGCTCCAGCAAGCGCTGTCGTGCTCGCTGCATTATTTCGACGCGTTTAGCTTCGCTGGCCATAAGCGTTTGCAGATGAGCGACAAGTTGATCTACATCGTGGGGCGTGTGCAAAAGACCACACTCCCCTTCCAATTGATAGGCCACATAACCCGAGTTCCCGGCAATGATCGCTCCACCAAAGTACATTGCCTCTAAGATGCTGGTTGGAAAACCTTCCCCTTCAGACGGCAACGCATAGATTGAAGACGTTCGATATTTGCGATAAAGCGCCTCACCGGATAGGCCGGGCAAAAAGCTGATACGTTGCTCTAGTTGGTATTTCGCAACTTGCTCGTGCAACTGTTGGGCATACGCCTGCGAGACCTCAGGTCCGATGATCTCTACGCTCCAATCGGGAAAACGGGTCGCCACACGAGCAAAAGCCTCGATCAGCCGGTGAACGTTCTTGCGCTCAACCAGCCGACCCGCGTAAAGAATCACTGGCTTGCGATGTGGCTGCCAACCTTCCCGCTGCCAACTTTGCTCGATGGCCTCCAGGTCACTGCGCCAGAGCGAGGAAGGAACGAGTAGGACATTGGCTTGGGGCAAATGTTGCAGTACTGCCTCCCGACAAGCAGGGGCTTCGGCTAGGATCAGACTGGCATGGCGCAACAACGGACCGTAGCGCAATGCTTGCCATCGTTTGTTGCGACTCGTGCCAAAGGCTCGATGCGAATAGGTGTCGAGTACCACGATGTACTTGCTGCCAAAGAGCAGGTGCGAGGCGATTAACCCATAGCCATGCCAATCCCATATCCAGGTGATAACAAGCTGTTGCTGGTGTTTACCGACAAAGTGGCTCGCCAGTCTGAACAATTTCGCATTTTTGCTGCCACCCTCCATCTTCACCAGCGGCACAGATTGCCAGACACGCTCCAAATTGGCGTTGGCTTCACTTGCCATTGTAACGATCTCAGTCTTCCAACCTGCCTGGGCAAAACCCTTGAGCAGGAGATAAGGGGCGCGCATGGCACCAGTTTCGTCGAACGATTGGATGGCGTAGCAGAGGGAAGGTGATTGCAGTGAATGTTTCACAGTCCACGCATTACTTCAAAATCGCCAGCCTGGCTGTCAGGATAGTTGGCGTCACGTTGATTGATCATGCTCACCGGTAGGGGCCAATCGATGGCGAAAAGCGCATCGTTCCAGCGGGCACCGCGTTGGGCTGCGGGCTCAAAGGCAGCAGAGTTCATGTAAAAGATCTCGGCCCCATCGCTCAATGCCTGAAAGCCGTGAGCAAAACCTTGCGGGATATAGAGCATTCGCCCATTTTCTGCACTCAACTCCGCGCCAATCCAGCGCAAGAAGGAGGGAGAATCTGGGCGCAGGTCGATCATCACATCGAAGATTGCGCCACTCGTACAGCGCACAAGTTTCACCTCACCATGGGGCGGTAGTTGATAATGCATACCGCGCACCGTTCCTCGCTTGTGGTTGAAGGAGGTATTGCACTGCGATAGGGTTGCCTCAAGCCCATGATCGAGAAATTCCTGCATGGCCCAAGCACGCGCAAAATAGCCGCGTTCATCGCTGATCTTTTCTAACTCGATTTGATAGGCACCCTTAAGTGGCGTGGCGTGAAAGATCATATAATTTCGGATTTCGGACTAAAGAATCTCTACCTCAGGAATTGGGATGATGAATTTGCCTCCCCACTGCCGGATCGGTTCAAGCTGTTTCATGATCTCGTCTTTCAGATTCCAGGGCAAGATCAACACATAATCGGGCTGGGTCTGGTTGATTTGATCAGGCGGAAAGATCGGAATGTGCGTCCCGGGTGTAAACTTGCCATGTTTGTACGGGTTGCGATCGACGGTGTAGTCGAGAAAGTCGGTGCGAATGGCGCAGTAATTGAGTAACGTATTGCCTTTGCCGGGCGCACCATAGCCGACGATCTGCTTTCCTGCGGCACGTAGCTCGATCAACGAGTGGAGCAGCTTACGTTTCGTCTGTTTGACCTGCTCGGAAAACGCTGAGTATGCCGCTAGCGATTGCAGCCCTGCCTCTCGTTCAACTTGACACAACTTCTGGAGTCTTGCTGTGACCGGCTTGCTTGTATCTTCCTGGTGGCCGGCGTAGATGCGCAATGAGCCACCGTGCGTGGGCAACTCTTCAACGTCAAAGATCGTCAGCCCGTGGGCTGCAAAGAGTTTTTCCGTGGTGCCCAGGCTAAAATAGGAAAAGTGCTCATGGTAGATCGTATCGAATTGATTGCCAGCCATCAGCCGCATCAGATGTGGAAACTCAATCGTGATCACTCCAGTCGGTTTGAGCAATAGCTTGAGTCCGGCCACGAAGTCATTCAAGTTGGGCACTTGCGCCATCACGTTGTTGCCAAGCAATAGGTCTGCCTGCTGCCCTTGCGCTGCTAATTGTTGTGCCAATGCTTTGCCAAAAAAGTCCACCAACGTTGGCACACCCTTCTCAATCGCCACTTTCGCTACATTGCGCGCTGGCTCGATGCCCAAGGCTGGAATGCCTGCCGCTACGAAATATTGCAGCAGATAACCGTCATTGCTCGCTACCTCAACCACTTGGCTGTTTTTATCCAGTCCAAAGCGCTGGATCATGCTTTCAGTATAGCGTTGACAGTGTTGCAGCCAGGTATCGGCATAAGAGGAAAAATAGGCGTACTCGCTAAAGATCTCCACCGGATCGACATACTCTTCGAGTTGAACCAGGAAGCAGCGCTCGCAGACATAGACGTGCAACGGGTAGAATGGCTCCATCCCGTTGAGTTGCGACTCGGCCAGGAAACTCTCACAGAGGGGCGACATGCCCAAATCAACAAAGGTATGCTGTAGTGGAGCAGAACAAAAGCGGCAGGTGGCCATAAGGATTTCAGTGTGTAACCAGGATGCAGCTACATTCTTGGTAACGAAAGTAATAGACGCAGGTAATAATTGGCACCGCGCAGATGCTCCTGGCGTGCTGGCCCCGATTCCAGAAAGGCCAGAGGTGTGACCAGCAGACGCATGAGTGCCGCAAAGGCTAGTACCAATTTGTAGGCTACGGTGGCTATCGCTCCCCGATGTTTGCGAAAGAAGATGATCTTGGTTTCGTATAGACGCAAGAACATCTTCTGCGCCACCTGTTTAGTGCTTTGCGCTCCGTAGTGGATCACCCTGGATTGTGGCACCCAGTAATTTTTCCATTTGGCGCGCAAGATGCGGTCACACCAATCGACTTCTTCGGTGTAGATAAAGTAATCTTCGTCGAGCATCCCCACGCTTTCAATCACTTTGCGGCGAACCACCAGCGAAGCCCCTTGAATCACCTCCACTTGGCGTGGGCGGTCTTGCGGCCAACTCGACATGTCGTAAAGTGCCAGCCGGTAGAATTTATCCAGATGGAGCATTCGCCAAAATTCACCCAGCAGCGTCGGAACCCGATAGCACGAATGCTGCAACGTGCCGTCTGGATTGAGCAAGAGTGACCCTGCTGCCCCGGCATTCGGCGTCTGATCCATAAAGGAGACTAGTGCCTGCAAGGCACCGGGCAAAACTTTCGTGTCCGAATTGAGCAGCAGCACATAGTCGCCCTGGCAGACGCGCATGGCCTGATTGTTGGCCCGGGCAAAACCGACATTGTCTCGATTCTCGATCAGCTTTACCCATGGAAAACGACTGCGCAACATGACAACGCTGCCATCGCCTGAGGCATTGTCAACCACGTAGACTTCCATTTGGGCAGGTTCAGGCAACCCGATATCATCTAAAATCGATTGGAGACACTCCGCCAGAATCTCGCGCGTGTTCCAATTGACGATAATGATCGACATGCGCAGGGACGACTGGGGAACGTTTGTCGTCTGCACCGATTTTTCGATGTTCATGGGTTGTTCTGATGATATCATGCTAGACCTTCTGCAACTGCTGCCAACCTGCTAATCTTTCTCTCGTAGGAAAGAGTTGTTTCAACTGCTTGCCGCGCCCGCTCACCTAGACTCTTCGCACGCACTGGATCGCCTACCAACTCACGAATGGCCTCGCGCAGGGCCAATCCATTTCCTGCGGGAACGATTAGCCCTGTCTCTCCGTGTTCAATATAATCCTCTGCCCCGCCTGGCGAAGCCACGATCACCGCCTTGCCCATCGCCATCGCCTCTTTCAAAGTGACACTGCCAGCGCTGTGATGAGCCCCAGGTTGCAGCGGAATTACGACCACACTAGAGCGGGCATAAAGTTCACGCAGCCGTGGGAAAGGCAAATAAGTGCCAAAACTCACGTTTTGCGGCAAATCCCCAACTTGAGACTTATACTGCACATACCATTGGCTGGATGCTTGGATATGTAGTTGCAGCGGTAGATCGATCACCGCCTGAATCAGCATGTCATAGTCACGCCGTGCCTGTCCCAAGCTGATGACAAGCCCAGGATCGACGCTAATTTGCGGCTGCGGTCGCCAGAAGCATTCATCTACGCCATCCAGGACCGAGGTGACCCGTTCGCGTGGAAGTCGATATTTTTGCACGATCTCTTTTGCGGTAGAATGCGTTAGCGCAATGATTTTGCTAAAGACAGGCATCGTCCGTAACAAACGGTAGACCGCATATTTCTGCAAGGATAGAACGCTGTGGACGATCACAACGTGTGGCGTCTTGCGCCCAAGGAGTGATTGAAGCACCGCCATAGGGACGCCAACATCTTCGCTGGTTGAATAGATCAGATCGTAATCGTGCCAATTGCGCAAGGCGTAGAGTGCCTGTCCCCAACGAAGACGCATGGTCCGCTCGGGTGTTTCTAGCAAGCGTAGGAAACGATCTTGATAGATCGACTGGTCGATTACCTCGCCACCGAGCCGAGCCTGTAGATCGAGGTAGTCGATGCGCGGCATGAGATCGTGGGCGATCTGTTCCTGCGCATCCTTCGGTGTTGTGTTGTTTGCCAGAATCAGCGGACGTTGCACCATGTTCGTAGGCTGCAAGTCGTTCACCGTTGTCTGTGAACGGCTACGCATTCCTTTCTTCCTGACCCACTTCGTTCTCTGCTAATTCTGCCGGATAACAGCGGTCTAGTAGAAGAAGTCCTCCCAGAAAGATCCAACTTAAAATGCTGGCACGAAAGCCATGCAAGCCCACGTTGTAGACAAAGGGCAGCAACCAATCCCCCAACCAACTGGCGACCAACGAACCGACTATACCACCAATGGCGCTGTAGACATAGCCCCTGGCAAAGCCTTCCGGCACTCGTTTGCGCAGCGACCAGGCCAATCTGCCCACCTGCCACATAAACACAAAAAAGATGATTAAACCAAGAATACCGGTCTGCGCAATCATATCCACATATTGGCTATGGGAGTTGAAATTCACCGCATAACCACGGATCGGAAAGAGTGGCGTATACCAATAATAGTTGGCGGGTCCTAGTCCTGTAATCGGATTGACTTTGACAATTTGAAAGACGATCGACCACGCATCGAGCCGAGTAGAATAACTGTAACGATCCGTGAGCATTGCTTCACTAATTGACTGTACGACTGGAACTGCACCCAACAGCGCCATCAGCGGGATCAAGCGAGAAAAGCGCAGCACGACGATCACCGCAACCCCTGCTGCCGCTGGCATCCAACCCGACTTCCAATCGTAGGCTGGACCAGCCTCGACATAAAGCGTAGTTGCTACGATCAGGAAGAGGAGGGCACGTTGCCATTTCTTCAATTGCGTGTTGAAAAGTGCCTGGCCCAAGGGAATACAGGCCAGCCATAGATAGAAAAGACTGCCTAATGTACCTTCGGCGTACAGCTTTTCCGTAAACAGTCGTCCAAAGGCAGGAAAGAGCCAGCCCAAAATGCGAAACCAAGCCAACCCGACAAAGATCCACGAGATCCATTCGAGCCAGCGTACATCTTTGATGCGATTGCCAACGAGAAAATAAGTGGCAACTGAGAAGAGGTAGACTGAAATGCCACCCAATTGCGCCTGCAAGGGAGCTTGGGCTGTGCGATACCAGGGCAATTTGCCAACGATGAAGGAGAGCAACATGCTGGCTACGATCAGCATGGCTGGTAAGTTCGTGGGCGAGGGGTGCCAGCGAATCTCCTTGTCAACCACCAGAATGTCGGCAAGCCACAGTCCAAGCAACAGCGCCAGTCCCGCTTGGGTTAGTCCAACACCACTAGGGCCGTAGAAGGGCACTACCATCCCCGCCAGCAGGGTGAGCAGCAACCCTAGCCCTGGCGACATCATGAAGAGCACCACTCCTGCAAGCCCGCCCAAACCCACCAGGTAGAGCAGTCGTGGATGGGTTCCCAATGCCGCACTCACCAGTAACACGCCAACAATGATCGCCACCCGCATCAGCCAGAGCCAATGGGTATCGATCCAATGACGTATGGAGGTAAAGGGGCGAACATTCGTTAACTGTTGGATCATCGCTATTTATCCGAACCGTTGACACGCCATAAGGTATGGCGCAAGGTGGCACGCATCCGATACTCGATATTGCGGATGCGGTCGCGCACTGCCTTTGGCGCTTTATCCGGCGCAAGTTTGGGTGCCTTGACCCACTGGCGAACACATGCGGTCGTTGCCGCAAAAGATAACTCGTTGCGCGCATAGTCGAGCGCTCGCTCTGCCAACTGATCGCGCTGCTCGGGATCATCGGCAATCTGCGCCAACTTGTTACCGAGCGTTTGCCAATCGCCGACGGCAAAAGTCAGTCCCGCCTGTTTGGCTTCCAGCAGATAGCTCAACTCAGGCCCGTAGGTAGTGATCACAGGCAAGCCAGATGCAATCATCTCGGTGAGCCGGGTGCGTGTGCCGTAAAGAGTCTCATAGTGTAGTGCATCGATATTGATGCCGATGTCACTTTCCCGGTAGTAGGCCGGAATCTCTGACCAAGGCCGCCAACCGAGTAATACGAAACGATCCTTATATTTGGAACGTTCAATCAATGTTTGAAGTTGCGTATAGGTATTGTCAACCGCTTCGTAGGTATTCGCCCCGACCGAGACATAGCGCAGCCGTGGTTCTCGCTGCATCGCTGCTTCTAAGCCGCGAAAGAGCGTTCCCACATCGGTCCAGGTGTTGTACCCTCCACACCAAAGCACCACGAATTCGTCGTCGCCGATGCCGTGTGCAGCCAATGCCTGACGTTTCGGCGCACGTTTGGGTGAAGCATCCGGCTTGGGCAGCGAACCAGGCAAGACCACATGGGCAAATTCATAGCCAAAGGTACGGCGGTTGAGCCGTCCAGCCATCGCCAATTCGCCCACGGTCATGTGCTTTTGCGGTGCCCCACAACCGGAAAAGGCATCGCCAGTGCGCAACACCTCGTGCATAAACCCAATCGAAGTCTCCAAGCCTCGGTCCGATTGCGTTCGATAAAAGGAAGCCTGCATGATAGTCATCATATCGCCGTAGATGTCCATCCAGATTGGCTTGCAGGTACGCAGCTTGGTCGCATAGAGACAATGACTAAAGTTTACCGCCACGATACAATCCGGCTGAAAGCGATCATGAGCCGCTTGCAGCGGCGTGATCCAGCCCGCCTCGCCAAAGGCAATCGGCTGAACTTGCAGTTGAGCAGCCCATGCTTCGGGTACTGCGACGCTCTGCGCCTTCTCACCTCGTGCCCCAGCACAAAGCAGGATCTCATGACCATCGTCGAGCAGTGGTTCCAAAAATTGCCAGGTGCGGTAGTGCGCTGCCTCGATCTTCACACCCTGGATCAGTTGTGGCGGATTGTAGCCAATTAGTAAAACTTTAGACATACACTAGTAAACTCTTACAGATGCGCAAAAAGTGGTTGATTGTCACGGATCCAATTGTACATGCGCTCGATGCCTTCATCGACTGACACCTTGGGTGACCAATCAAGTTCGCGCTTGGCTTTGCTCGTATCGCTGATGTAGACCGGCTGATCGCCTGGTCGCCAATCGCCATAGGTGACAGGGATACATTTGCCCATCAACCGTTCCAGTTTGGGACCAAACTCGCACCAGACACTGATCGTATTCTCGATGCCGCCGCCGATGTTGTAAATTTGTCCGGCAGCTTTGTCGATCTTTTGCACAAACAATTCGTAGGCGTCGATCAAGTCTTCGACGAAGAGTGCATCGCGCACCTGTTTGCCGTTGCCGTAGATTGAAATCGGGCGACCCTTGAGTGCCGCAATCGTAAACCAGGCCAACCAGCCTTGATCTTCAATACCAAATTGGCGGTAGCCATAGATGCAGCTTTGGCGAGCCACCACGGTACGCAAGCCATAAATGCGGTTGTAGTCGCGCACATATTGATCGCCCGCACCTTTGGAGCAGCCATAGGGTGAGTGAAAATCGAGCAATTGCGTCTCGGGGATGCCGAGCGGCAAGTCGACATACATGTAACGCGTCTCATGCTCGGCGATCCGCACCTCTTCCATGCCGCCATAAACCTTGTTTGTGCTGGAGTAGAAGAAGATCGGATTGTCGCCCGCCGTGCGCGCCGCTTCGAGCGCGTTAAAGGTACCTAGGGCGTTGGCTTGAAAGTCGGAGCGCGGGTCTTTGACCGATGTTGTTACCGCTACCTGCCCAGCAAGATGATAGATGCGCTGCGCTCCCTCTGCCGCCGTCTGCAGGGCTGGATAATCGGCCAAATCTGCCTTGACAAGCTTGAAGGCACTTTCGCCATATTTCTCTCTTAACCAGCCTAGATTGCGCTCGCAGCCCGAGCGCGAAAGATTGTCGAAGATCGTAATCTGGTGCCCTTGCGCCAAGAGCCGGTTCGCCAAATTTGAACCGATAAAGCCTGCGCCGCCAGTGATCAATATTTTTTCAGAACTCAAGCGAAAACCTCCCAATAATAAAATACAGTGGAATCAAAAGCTTTCGACAATGTGTCATTTCGAACGAAGGCTTTTTTGAGCGAGGAATCTTTATGGTTACGTGACCCACAAGATTTCTCGTCGCAAACAACCGCTCCTCGAAATGACAAATATCGATGCCTATAATTTACACTGTACCCGATGACTCATGCATTTGCTGAATCAGTATGTCGCCTCGGCAGAGCTGTAACATCGCCGTTTCTAGTTCATCAACGGTACGATCAAAACTAAAACGTTCGATGACCAGTTGCCGTCCTCGTTCAGCCAAACAGGTGCGCAATTGCGGATTTGCAGCCAACTCTTCGATCTTGCTTGCTAGGGCGGCGGCATCTCCTGCACGATAGGTAAGTGCGGTTTCTCGATCAATCATCGCTTCACCACTGCCTCCGGTCGTCGTGCTGATCACGGCTAACCCGACCAACAACGCCTCCAGCGGAGAGCGGGCAAAGGGTTCTTCCCATTCCGATGTAAAGAGCAGTATATCATGTTGTGCCAGTACCGCAGCGATTTCACTGCGCGGCACCGAACCGCAAAATTTTACCGTGTTGCTAAGCCCGAATTGTGTCACCAAGGATTGTACCCGCTCCGTATAAGCAGGGTCCCCTTTGCCGTAGATGTCCAACGAAATTTGCACGTTAGGCGAAGTATGAAGTCGCTTCATCGCCTCAATCGCAGTGTGCAATCCTTTGTCTGCTTCTAGGCGACCCATCCATATCAGGCGCAACTCACCAAGGCGTGAAATACGTTGTTCTCCAGCCGCCAGATATTCGGCGGTTTGGGTACCGCCATAGATCACCTGGGCATGGCTAATTGCCACCCCTTTGGACACTAATATTTCGCGCAATGCTTGACTTACAGTAAAGACATTTTTTAAATGCAATTGGACCAGCGCTTCACTGCGTAGTTGTGGCAAGAAGTATGCGCCCAATATACTTTTCAGCAATTGGGCTGCGCCACGACGCGCTGGCTCCTCGAAACGCTGAATATAGGCACTGGGCAGCGAAGGCCAGTAATCGCACAGATAATAGGCGGTGCGCTCGGGCAAGAGACGCTCAAATTCGGCAGGTACTGCTCGTGCGATGTTCCACATCCCCCAAATTAGCACACCATCTGGGTGCAACTCACTCACAATAGTACGAACCTGGCGCAGATTTTCTGCTTCGCACTGGCGATCTTCACGCAGCAATTTGACCACCGTGCTCTTCAGCCCACCCTCAAGCTGACGGCGTAACACTCGCAACACCGGAAAAGGAGCCTCTTCCTTGACTGCTGCACCATCGACACTGCGCGACGTGACAACTGTCACTTGATGACCGCGTGATACAAAGGCCGTGGCAACTTCCTTGCAAAGATTTTCATAGCCACCTCGGGAGTCTGGCGGAAACTGATTCGACACAAATAACAGTTTCATCTATGGACTCGTCTTGGCACCCATCTGTGCCATCCAGGCTGTGTATTTTTCGGCCACCATCTGGGTAAGTCGGGTTGCGCCGCGGACATTGAGATGGTTAAAGTCGCCAAAATCGGCGTCGTTAAAGACTTGGTCGGGCGGCAAATTTTCCATATCCCAAAAGGGTAGATCAAACTCTGCGGCGATCTGTTTGGCCGCCGTCAGATAGCTCTCGTAATCGCTTGGCCGATCAAAGTTGGCATAGTACTCATCAGCGATCGGCATGTTGACGATGGCCACCGCAATATGATTGTTGCGCGCTAAACTCAAAATCTTACGTAGCGATTCCGCCTGTAGCCCTTCTGCTGAATAGTTGAGAACACCTGCCCGGTTGGCATATTTGCCACGTTCGGTAACCGGCACGTCGGCCAAGACGTCTTCTAGATCATGGTAGCCACGCCTGTCGAAGTAAACATGTGGCGGCTGCGGCAGCGAGCCTGTTGTGAGGATCTGGTGCAGCAGAAAACGATAGCGGAAGAGCATCGAATTGCTCAAAAAGAAATTCAGCACTTGCCCACGAATTCCCGTGCGCGATTCGGCTAGGGCCAGCGGCGAATGCTTAACACGATCGGTGACATCCGCTGCCCACGGACTGTTAGAGTTTAGGTCCTGCGGAGTAAGACCTAGAATGATCGCACCCGGATGGGTGTAGCGTAGGTAAATTTCGAGAAACATAAAGTTGCCGTAGGGCGGCAAGCCTTCAATGGCTGCGTTGAAAGATCCCTTGCCGTCATGAAGCGTGCGCTGCTCGTCAAAGAGCGTCGGGTTAAATCCTGCTTGGGTCGTTGAATTGCCCATAAAGAGCAGGTCGATCCCCTTGCTTGCCTGAAACGCCTTTAAGTAGTCGAGTTTGGCCTGAATCAGTTGACTGTGCCAGAGGCTTGGTTCTGGCGCTGGCAAGGCGGCTTGTACCATTGGAACGCGCAAGAGCACTTCACCCACAAGCAGGAAAAGCACAAGCCAAACTACCCAAGCGGAGACCCGCACTCGGCTGCGCAAGGTGTCGAAGCTAAAGATCGAGTGGCGATACGTTGTCGTCGGTACTGTATCGAGTTGCATAGAAAGTACGAATTGTGAATTGCAGATTGCGAATTGCGGAGGCTTCGTCCACAATTCGCAGTTCATCGTTCACAATGGATTGCTAAAATTGAAAATAGATAAAGGGCGCTCGTGTACCAAGCCCCAGGAAAATGAGAAAGAGCATGGCTGCCACGGCCACATGACGAACAGTCACTGGCCAGCGCAGCAAGGCTGTATGCTCCTTGGCAATAAACTGCGGAATATCCACTGCCAACATCAACAGCCAGGGAATCACAATTGAAGGTAAGATGGCCCAAAAGGTGTCCATCCCACGCAGCGCGGCAATGCCCTTGATATAAATAAGGACCTCGCCAAAGCCGTGTGCCCGAAAGAAGATCCAGGCAAAGAGCACGCAGTGAAAGGTAACGATCACGCTGAGCAGCCAACGCCAATCATAGCGAGTAGCGCTACGATTGGCCCCACGTGTGAACAGCCGATGAATGACCAAAAACAGACCGTGTAATCCACCCCAAGCCACAAAGGTCCAGGCAGCCCCATGCCAGAGCCCACTCACCAAGAATACGATCATCGTGTTGAGATAGCTGCGCCAGGCTGCCACCCGGTTCCCGCCGAGCGGAATGTACAGATAATCGCGAAACCAGGTAGAAAGCGAAATGTGCCACCGTCGCCAAAATTCGGTAATGTTGGACGAAAAATAGGGATGGTCAAAGTTCAACATCAACTCCATGCCCAACAGGCGGCTGCTGCCACGTGCAATGTCTGAGTAGCCGGAAAAATCGCAGTAGATCTGGAGGGCAAAGAGATAGATTCCCTTTATCAGTTCGGGGGTTGAGTGGCTTGCAGGATTAGCAAAGATAGCATCAACCGTACCAGCAATCGCATCTGCGATCACCACCTTGCGGAAAAGCCCGACCAAGATCAACGTTACCCCGGTCAGAATGTGTTCGTTGGTCACAATGCGCTTGCGTTCGATCTGTGGCAGCAGATCGTCAATCCGCATGATCGGTCCCGCCACCAACTTGGGGAAGAACGCAATAAAGAGCGCAAAGTCAAAGAAGTTGTTGGTGGATTTCACCTTGCGCCGGTAGACATCGATCACATACGACATCGACTCAAAGGTGTAGAAGGAGATGCCAGCAGGGAGGATCACGTAAAGTAAAGGTACGCTGACATGTACACCCGCCAACGAGAGGGCGCGCTCGGCTGAATCGACAAAGAAGTTGAAATATTTAAAGAAGCCCAGAAAGGTCAGATTGACGACCATGCTCAGGGCCAGGAAGAGCTTACGTTTCGTCGGTTCCTCGGCATGATCGACCATGCGCGCTGCGAAAAAGTCCACAACGGTCGAGATCAGCATTAAGGAGAGAAAGCGATAGTCCCAATAGCCGTAGAAGAAATAGCTCACTGCCAGCAACATGTAGTTCTGCCAGCGGTGTGAGAGCGCGTAATAGAGTGCAAGAACAACTGCAAGAAAGATAAAATATTCGAGACTATTGAAAAGCATCGGCTATGCCTGTATTTCTGCTTCGACGTGTAATGGATGATTTGGTTGATTGCTCAGCGTATCACCAATAAAATGTAACTTGGTTGTACACTAAAAAACTCTGAAATCAGCTTGCACCTTGCTTGCAGCGACAAATGGCCAGAGATTTAGTACCTGCCAAGCATAACCAGGAATTCACGATCTTACATCCAGCAAATAACGCAATTATCTCCTTAAATTGACGGAGAACAGGGGATGACAAGATGGCAAGGTGACAGGATGACAGGGTGACAAGATGAAGGAGGGCTCTTGTCATCCCTTCATCTTGTCTTTCTTCACTTGCAGATCTCTTGTAAATAGCGCTCCATCGTCGTGAGCATTTGTGTCAGGGTGTAGTGTTCAAGTACGAGTTGTTTACCTGCTACTGCAATCTGTTTGATTTCGGAGGGATGATCGATGGCCCAAGTAATCTGATCGGCGAGTTGACTGGCATTGCCCGCTGCAAAGGTCAGTGCATTCTGGCCGTTGACAAACATCTCCTTCTGCCCACCCACCTCGGAACCGATCACTAATAAACCTGTAGCCATCGCTTCCATCACACTGCGCGCCATCGGCTCTGCCCAGATTGAGGTAAAGAGAAAGACGTCGAATTTGCCCAACCACGCCGGAACTTCCTCACGCGGTACGGAGGGCAAAAATTCAATATGCTGCGACAACCCTTGCTCATCAACCATATGGTGTAGTTGGGATTCATACGTGGGATGCCCGCCGCCAAGGATCGTCAAATGGATGCTTTGCGCAAGATGGCGCTGCTTTAAATGGGTGATGGCTTCAATCGCCGTGTGTACACCTTTGTCGGCAATCAGACGACCAAAATAGAGCAGGCGGAGCGGGTTTTGGCATTGGGTGCGGCTGTGCGCTAAAAAGGGTTGTGGGTCGATGCCGTTTGAAATCACACGTGCGCTGGTTGGCAACTTCCCCGCCTGCACCAACTGGTCGCGTACATAGCGACTAACACAGGCCGACTGCCGCATCGCCAACTGGGGTGGGTAGCCTTCCTGGCGCAACCTTTGCAACGCAAAGGTTTTGAGTGGCCATTTGATCAACTTGCTGATCGTGCGATTGGCCTCAAGTTTCCAGTAGGCGTTGTGTGGATCGGCGTCGGTGGGCCAGTAGGAACAGAGATAGTAAACCACACGTTCAGGGAGCAAGGTTTCTGCCAACTTGGGCAGAGTGCGCGACAAATTCCACATGCCCCAAACCATGAGCACATCTGGCTGTACGCGCTCAATCACCTGGCGCAGCTCACGCTGGTCGGTGGCCTCCTGTTGCGCACGGCGCAGAAAAAAGTCGGCGGGCCGGTAAAAGTCGGTTGGTGCCTCTAGGTGCAGCGTGCGCAACACAGTCACCCCGTTGATCTGCGAAGCTGCCGGCTCGCCACTGCTGCGCTTGTAATCGGTCGTGAGAATGGTGACTTGGTGACCACGACCTGCAAGCCCTTCCGCCACTTCTTGACAAAGCTGCTCATATCCACCCAGTGCCTGCGGCGGGTATAAATTCGATAGGAAAAGCAGCTTCATAGTCATGGATAGGAATTGGCGACTGAGCGACGGCGAAAGCGATTGACAAGCGAAGTGCCCAAGAGCGATTTGGCAAACATGCTGAGATGCTGTCGATTGACGGCTTGATCGTGATCGGCCAGGGCGCTGCGCATGAGGAAATGGCGCGTTTCCGAGAAATGATTGCGTGCATAGTGGGCCGAAGCAATGATTGAATACGCCTGAGCATAGATGGTGTTGCGCAACGGAGCAAGCCGGAGCCCGGTTTCGGCATCGTCAAAGAGATTATCCAACACTGTGAGTAGGTTGTTGCAACTGCTTGTAATCTCCAGTTGGGAGAGATTGCCCCGGATGCCACGCGGTTGCCCGCCGAGCAGTAGCTCAAAGAGGGTATCGCGCTGTTGAATCAGCGGCGGATAGAGCGCTGCGGCCCGATGTAGATAGGTCTCCGCTTGTTCAGCATTCTCATTTTGCAGAAATTCAATTACCGCACGGAAGTAGGCCTCGGCGTAGGCACGCCGCACGCGATCGTTGGGGTCGGTGGCGGGTGGCTCGGCTCCGACATGTTTCTCTAATACGGCCAGACGCTCATTCAACATGCGCTGCGGATTGCTGGACATACTGCCCACCACAATCCGGTAACGAACCAGCGCCTCTGGCAGACCGACGATCTCATACTTGTTGGAAAGGCGCAACCACATGTCCCAGTCGGCACAGGCGCTCAGTCGTTCGTCAAACAGGTTGCTTTGCACGTAACAGTCACGTTCGACAAAGACACAGGCAGGCACCAAAAAGTTATTGAAGAGCAGCGCCTTGTGTAACTCCTTGGCGGGCAGTACCCGAGTTTCTAATTGAGGCAGCGGGTGGTTCTTCTGATCGATAAAAGAATAGCCGGTATAGACGCCCCGGGCCGTAGGCTGACTGCGCAATGCATCCACAGCTCGCCCCACAAAGTGCTTTTCATAGGCATCATCGGCGTCCAACAATGCGACATATTTTCCCGTAGCGGCACGGATCGCTGCGTTGCGGGCAGGGGCCAACCCTCGATTTTCCTGATGGATGTAATCAATATAGCCCGAGAAATGCATCGCTACCTCACGGCTATTATCGGTTGAACCATCGTCCAGCACAATCACTTCGCGCGGCGTGTAACTTTGCGCCAAAGCACTCTCGATTGCATCGCCCAGGTAGCGCGCATGATTGTAGTTGGGGATAATGATGCTGACCAGTTCATTTTCGATCATAGGCATTCAATCTTTCAAACAAATTGACGAGTTCTTCTGCGACATGGTGCCAACTGTGTAGACGTTCGGCTTCTTCACGGGCGGCTCGACCCATTTGCTGGCGTTGCGCCGGAGCACGATAGAGGCTCACAATGGCCTCAGCCAAGGCATCTTCGTTGCAGGGTGGAACGATCCAGCCGGTCTCGCCATGACGGATGATGTCAGGCTGGCCATTTTCGCCGGATGTCAGCGTCACCAGGCCGGCTGCCTTGTAGTCGAGCATCTTTAGCCCAGTGTACTCGGCCCGCCCGCAGTAGGGTGATGCACCAATTTCCGCTTGGGCCAACAGTGGAGCAAACTGGTGTGCCTTAAGATAACCAGTCAAGGTCACGATGTCGGCCATCTCGGTTTCGGCAATCGTTCGTTCGATTGCCTCTTGCTCTTTGCCCCCGCCAATCACGGTCAGGTGCAGCGGCACTCCTCGCGCTCGAGCTTTGGCCGCTGCCTTGATCAAGATCGTCAGTCCATGCCAGGGATCAAAGGCTCCAATGTAGACAATTTCGAGCTTGCCGTTGTTCTGCTCGCCCGAGGCTTGATAGCAGCGCAGTTGTTCGCGTGCTAAGAGATTGACCACTTCGCTGCCGTTTTGAATCGAGGTGACCTTGTCGGGCGCAATGTCCCAACGCTCTATGTGCCGTTTGCGCCAGCCTTCGCCCGTCGTAATGGCGTGAGCCGCATGGCGCGCTGTCCAACCCATTAGCCATTTGCTGATCGCCAACTGCATGCCTTTAGGCGCTGTCCCCAACATTTCAAACTCGGTCAAGTGGTCCCCGTTGACCTCCAGCACGAGCGGTACCCGGAGTTGACGTGCGGCCCAGGCTCCTGCATAGCCAAACCAGCCCATCCGCTCATAAAAAAGCTCCCGATCCCCCAGCGTCTGACGCACCGCTGCGGCGTACCGAGCACTTTCAAAGAGCGCCGCATAGGGTAAGTGAAATTCGTATTGGATGCGCCGCACCAAACTTTCGAATAGGCGTAGCGGACCCCGGTCGTGGCGGGGGACGACAACTTGTTGATAATGCACTAGGTCTTTGGTCAACCAAAGCTGATTGTCGAGTTGAGCCAGCAATTTGACGTCGTGCCCTAACCCGCGTAGCTCGTCGAAGACATGTTTGACATGCAGTGCCGGACCGGAAAGCGATTGCGCTCGAACGTCGGGCACGCCAGCCTGCAACAGGTAGCCGATCTTCATCGGCGCGCTCCTACTGCCTCGAGCAAGGTGCGCACCTCGTCTACCGTTTTGCGGATATCAAAGTGCTCGATCGCCCAAGCGCGCGCTGCCTGCCGTTGTTGGCTCTGCTCGGAAGGGGAAAGCTGACAATAACGAAGAACCTTCTCACTCAACTCAAGCGGTCCGACAAAAAGGTTGCTGGCAGGAACAAGCTCCTCAGCTCCATCCCAATGGTGCGAAAAACAGACGCAGCCCGAGGCCATTGCCTCCATCGGCGCGACCTGCAACCCTTCGTTATAGCTGTTGGAAATAAAGAGGTCGATCTTGTGATACCAATCCTGCGTCTCCTTGACATTGCCGTAGAGTGTCACCTTGTCTTGTAGGTTGAACTTGCGCACCAAAAATTGAATCGCTTCCCAATAGTCGAGAAAGCCTTGGTTTGGCCCACCTGCCACATGCAGATGCAGGTCTGGATTGCGTTGTTGCAATTCGTAGAAAAGTGTGATCAAATCGTAGACGCGTTTGCGCGGCGTCAAGTGACAGAGGATGCCAATATCGCCCTGGAAAGGCTTGTCGACAAAGGTGAAGCGCTCCAGCGAGGTGGAGGGACTTACCACGACGCATTTATCTGCCTGTTTGGGAAAACGGCGGACAAACTCGTCCTTTTTGGCCTGTGCCACCAGAATGATGCGATCGACCCCATCCCAATTGATGCGATCGACAAATTGATACATCTCATAGCGATGCAATCGAGTGACAATACCACAGCTTTTGGGTAGTTTGCTGGCTGCCTCCAAGAGATGGCTGGCGAACTCAAAATAGACGACATCGTTGTTCTGCATAAAAGCACGCATGTCACGCTCAAAATAATAGTTGTTGATGCGTGTATGGGCCACTCGCAGTTTGGTCGTGCGCCGTTTGAAGAGCGACGTCTGATGGTGGCTGCTTAAGTCTTTATAGATTTCGTGGAAAAAATCCCACGTTTCCTCAATTGCAATTCCAAGTTTCATAATGGGATACAGCTTACTACTTTTAATCAATATACAGTCGATGCCATAGTTCCAAACTGAGCAACATGCCGAGCTCTTTGGCATGTTTGGCACCGGCCTTCTGTTCGCTGACCAACGTGCGGATGACTTCTGGTTTGAGATAGCCACGATCCAAGCTACGCTTGTCGAGCAGTATGCTTGCAAGCCAGGGGTGCAATTCGTTGCCCATCCAGAGATCATAATCAGCGTAGGGGCGCAAGGGCTTTTCTTTGTTGCTCATCAGGTGATTGTTGATCAACAGCCACTTGACTTGATAGACAGTCCGAATCTGTAAATCACGCATGCAGGTCACCAAGGGATAACCGGTCTTATCGAGCGGGATCTTGGCTAGTGGATGAAAACAGCGGATGATCACATCGCGCAGAATCTTGCGTTCGAAGCGATATCCGGCTGGCAACGTGAGACAAAAGTCGACCAAATCCTTATCGGCGAAGGGCGTGCGACAGGTGACGTGACTGTTGAGCAACTCGTTGCCAAATTGGGTAAATCGCCGTTGCCGTTGTAGCAGTTCAAAGCGGTTCTGCCAGTCGGACAACAGAAAGTGCCTCGAACCTTCCATCGCTTCCCGAAAATTGGCTTGATAGCTCTCCTGTGTTTGCTGCCAAAAGTGATCGGTAAAGAGTGTGCTGAGTTCCTTCTGGCGAAAGCTGGCTCGGATATCCTGATAGAGCAGTTTGGCAGAATCGTCGTCGCTATAATGGGCTACCCAATCTTCTGTGGCATCGGGGCTGATGATCGAATCTAAAATATAGCCGGTATAGATGATCTTGACCTGTTCGGCTTGTTGTTTGACGTTGGCGAGTGCATGCATGTGAACTGCACTCTCCATGCCATCAGTTAGCCTGACGCCTAGTTCGATATTCTCTATCAGGTAAGAGGGATTGAGCGTGAAGATCTGATGGGGAACAGTCGTGGTGCCTGTAAGCTCCTTGGCAATCCGCACATCATCACAGCCGGGAATCCCAAAGGTGTAGGCCTGAATCGCATATTGTTTGCGATGTTCATTGAGTAAGCCCAGCGCAACACGTGAATCAAAGCCACCACTCAAATTCAGCCCAACCGTTCCCTTTTCTGGTAACTGACGCTGAAGCCCCTGGCGCAGGTAGAAAATAAAACGATTGAGCAAGGCAGGGTAATCGCCTAATTCACTGGATTCGCTAAAACGTAACTGCCAATAGCTGCGTTGGCGCAGTTCACCAGCTCGCCAGGTGAGTATCGTGGCGGGTGGCAACAGCGAAATCTGGTCTACTATCGTATGGTGGTTGAGCATGTACTCGTAGGTCAACAATTCGGCAACCGCCGTTTTGTTGACGCTACGCGGTAGCGTCGGGTCGGCCAAGATCGGCGCAACATTGGAGCCGAAGAGTAGCTTTCCCTGATGCTGCGCATAGTAAAGCGGCCGCACCCCGAGTCGCCCATTGGCCAGACACAATTCATGCCGTTTCTGGTCGTAGATCGCAACGGCAAAGCTCCCATTCAACTCAGCCGCAAACTCCTCGCCCACCATGTCGTAGAGGTGGAGGATGAATTCAGCGCTGGCGTTATAGCCTTGTGTATACTTGAACTGATGGCCCTGTTCCTCTAACTCCTGCTTGCGTGTCTGATAGTCGAAGATTTCACCCGCCAACACCACGCAGCGGCTGCGATCCGCGTTCCAGAGGATCTGTGCATCCGCCTCGGTAAGTTGGATGTGTTTGCTAATAACCAGACCGAAGTCGTGCCCTTGACAGGAATCGCAGCGATAGACACGATCAAAGGCCAACGCCTCTCCCATCTTCGTGAGCAGCGACGGCGAAACTTCCTGATTTTGAGACGTGACAACTCCTGCGAAGCGAGTCATGAAAGCAATGTTCCTATGTGGACCCCACCCTAACCATCCCCAAAACGGGGAGGCGATAGTCGTAGCAAGGACAATGAACTATGGATATAAGATAGTTCGTTGTCCTTCCCGTGATTGTTCCCTCCCTTATCAGGTGAGGGTTAGGGTGGGGTATTCTTAATCAATAAACATGCGATGCCAAAGTTCCAAACTGAGCAGCAAACCGATTTCTCGAGCGTTGTTTTTGCCTGCCATGTGGCTGGTCACGAGCTGCTTTTGCACCTCTGGACGAATATAGCCACGTTTGAGTGCCGAAGGAGAAAGCAGCGTCTCTTCTACCCAAGGGCGCAAGGGACCACGCATCCACTGATCATAATTGTGCATCGGATGCAGTTTTCGTTCTTTGAGATGGGCAAGGCCGACGATGTGTCCCGTATGCCAGCGGACCTGCTGTTTGAGTCGCTCCACATAGTCGCGTAGACACTCGACTAGGGGCAGGCCAGTCTTGTCCCAGGGCACTTTGGCCAAAGAGTGAAAACTTTGACCAATGGTGGCACGGATCAAAATGCGGTTGATGCGTAAGCCCGGTGGAATCTGCAAACAGAATTCGACAAAATCTTTGTCACAGAATGGGTTGCGGCAGAGCAACTGATTGCGCACGAGATCGTTGCCGTAGCGTGTATTGCGGCGACCGTTGTAAAGCATTTCAAAATGGTTGACCGCATTCATGACCGTCGTGGCTCGATGCTCCTCGATACATTGGTCCACTTCGGCGTCGTAATGTGCGCCGACTTGCTGGTAAAACTTTGTATCGAGAATGTCCTGTGCTTTTTCTCCCGCAAAGACATAACCCATACGATCCGTGGCGATGTGGCGCACTGTTTTCAGGTTATAGGGAATAATCCAGTCCATCTGCGCATCAGTCGAAAGCACCGTGTCGCCGAGATAGCCAGTGTAGATCATATCTACTAACTGCGACTGTTCAGGCAGTAGGGTCATGGCGTGAAAATGGACACAGTTACTCATGCCATCGGTTAGGCGCAGGGCTTTGTCGATGATGCTAAAGAGAAAGCCAGCATTAAACTCGCGCGAACGATGGTCAGTACCTGCAATACGCGCCAGCTCGGCGGCCAACATGACATCATCGCTGTCTGGCAAGCCAAAGGTAAAGGAATGGATCCGTTGTGGCGGCAGGATTGTCCCGACCAATCCTAGCACTGTGCGTGAATCTAGTCCACCGCTTAGGTTGACCCCTACCCGCTCTGTACCGGGTGCCTGACGTTTGATCGATTGTTTGAGTAGGAAATCAAACTGTTCAAAGTACTCCTGGCGCGGGCGCAGCGAATATTCGTCGGCAAAACGGAGGTGCCAATAGTTTTGAATGCAAAGCTGCCCATCGCGTACTTTTAGAATCGAACCAGGCGGAATAAGGCGCACATCTTGTAAGAATGAGCGGTCACGGATCACCATCTCCCAAAAGATGAATTCCGTAATCGCCAGTTCATCGACACGGCGGGGTAGGGTTGGGTCAGCAAGCAAGACATTGGCTAGGCTGGCAAAGGAGACCCGACTGTTATATTGCGCGTAGTAAAGAAGATGTTGGCCGAGGAAGTCGTTGAAGAGCAGCAGTTCGCTCTCGTCCGCTTTCCAAATGGCGATCAAAAATGCTCCATTTAGCTCACGTACAAAACCCTCGCCGAAGGTTTCGTAGAGTTGTAAGAGCAGTTGTGCCTGCGAGAGGTTAGTGGCGTGGATTCCCTGCTGTGTTAATTTCTGGACTAAGCGTTGTATATCAAAGATCTCGCCATACCAGAGCAGACAGCAACTATGATCGGCGTTCCAAACCGGCTGCGCTTCTGCGTTCATCAGCGGGATGTGCACACTACCCAGGCCGATTCCCTCAGCAGCATAAAGTTCACACTGTTGGAATTTTTCCAACTGCATGGCACAAGCCATTTTCTGTAACAGCGCTTGGCTTGCTTCGGGCGATGCGCTGTGTGCTGCCCGATCGACAAATCCGAATAGACCGGGCATGGTTACTCTCCCACGACCTGCATGTATTTGGCCTCAAAGGGTGGGCGAATACCAACGATCGAACGCAACAACATTGCCATCACACCACGATTGGCCAAGTAGCGCGGCTGGTTGACAATGGCATCGAGGGTCATGCGTCGTGCTACTTTCATCTGACCGTTGTGCAGCGACTTAAAACCACGATTGACGTAGTAGATGCTGCGCAATTGGCGGGTGATCTTGGGACCGAAAACGGTAAATGCACTTTGAATCAACTGCCAAACTTCCTGTGCTCGTTCCGCACCAAATTCGAATTCGTAATTGAAAAGGTCATCGGCGATCTTGCGCAGAAATGCCTCGTCTATCTCTGGCTGCCAGCGCAATGCTTCCTGCCAGTGGCGACGACCTTCCTCCGGACGATTCCACATCAGCGCCCGGATGCCTTTGAGCATGGCACCCCGTCCAGCCGCCCAGTTGAACTCTTCCTTCAAGGAGGCATACTCGGGCGGCATCCGGTCAAAGTAGAGTTTGAGCAGGTCGACATGGTCAAAATTGTCGTCGCACGAAGCGCTCCAGGCAAAATATTGGGCCATTTCGCTTGGGCGGCCCTGTAGAATGGTTGGTTCGTGGCGCAACGCGTTGCGTAGATAGAAATGCCCCAACTCAGTTTCATTTTGCAGCAGCGCCAAATCACCCCAGACAATATAGTTCAGTCGATAGGCGTGGTCACGCAGGCTGCGGATTGCGTTCGGGCAGTGGGGATCGGCAAAGATTCGTTCGAGCACCTGAAGTGCCGCCTCCAGTCGAGCGGCAATACGCAATGGGCGCGCCGTGTGCAGGCGACGGTAGTTGAGCGTCTTGTTGACACTGGCGAACTTGCAGCCAGCCAATGCCAGCTTGCAGTTAATGTCGAGATCCTCACTATAGTTGCGCAAGCTGCCATCAAAGCCACCGACCTTGTCGTACCATTCTCGGCGCAACACCATGTCGCTGGGAGAAAACGGAAAGCCTAACACAAGGTCGCGCAACTCGACTGTCATACGCGGCCGCACCAGGCCATTGATGGTTTCACCTGAATAGTAGAGTTCAAAGCGTGGGTTGTAGGTGACACCGATCTCTGGGTGCTTTTGCAGATAGCGGACGTGGTATTGCAGCTTTTCGGGATGAAAATAATCATCACAGTCGAGCAAGAAGATCAGCTCGCCACTGGATCCACGAATGCCTGTGTTGCGTGTGGCCGGCAGCCCTTGATTCTGCTCATGTTTGATGTAAATGACTCGCGGATCGTTGTAACGCTTCACAACCTCTTCCGTATGATCGGGCGAGCAATCGTTGACCACGACACATTCAAGGTCTGTGTAGGTTTGTTGCAACACGCTCTCGATCGCTTGGCCCAGGTATTCGGCCTGTTTGAAGGCTGGGATGATGACGCTACACTTCATATCTTTTTATAGTTGAATAGTAAATCTCTAAGTGATTCCGATATACAGCGTAAGGCCCTACTTGACCATTTCCAATTCGCGCACAACTCCGTTGCTCTTCACATTACCAGTCTTGTTGATGGTAATTTTGGCACGCAAATCGGTCAACCCTTGTGCTCCTTCGGGGCTCTGTACCCAAAAGCCCATCGCTCGTTCCATGCGGTCAAAATAGTGGCTAAAATCGGTGGCAGCGATGTCTACTCCCAAGTCATACTCGCCATCAAGCAAGGGCATCTCTAGTTCATACTCAATGCAGGCATATTCGCCAGCTTCGAAATCGGGTGTCTCCATGTTGCGCCAACGGGTAGTTGTGTCATACACCATGCGTCCATCGACGGTGCGAATGGTAAACGAGAAAATGGGTGCCTTGGCCGCTTTGTGAAAGAGCGCTTCGACCTTGACATAGGCCGGCTCCCCTGTACGCAACACCGTAGTTGGCTCTTTGGCGGCGTTGTAGAGCGTTACCTTCATGATTTCCGCATCGAAGGTCATCACCCGTTCAGAGAGTCCACCTTCTGCAGGAACGACTTTGGCTGTGGTTTCGCGTGCTGCCTGGCGCACTGCATCGGAATAGGCGATCACGGCTTCGGCTGCGCTACCCTGGAAGATGTTGTTGCCCCGATACATCACCAAGCCCCGGTCACAGACTCGGCGTACGACATCCATATTATGCGAAACGAAGATCAACGAGGTGCCTCGGCTGCGCCGCAATTCGTCCATGCGGGCGTAACACTTCTGCTGGAAGGCATAATCGCCCACCGCCAGCACTTCGTCTACGATCAGGACGTCCGGATCTATGTGGGCGGCAATCGCAAAACCCAGGCGGGCGTACATGCCCGAGGAGTAGCGTTTGACTGGCGTATCAAGAAACTTGCTGATCCCCGAAAACTCGACAATGTCGTCAAAGCGCTGGGTAATCTCATGTCGCTTCATCCCCAGAATCGTGCCGTTGAGATAAACGTTCTCACGCCCACTCAGGTCAGGATGAAAGCCTGCACCCAACTCGATCAAGGCAGAATAGCGACCATTGACCTTAATGTGCCCCGTCGTAGGATGGGTTACCCCGGAGAGCAACTTGAGGATGGTCGTCTTGCCTGCGCCATTGGGACCGATGATACCAATCGACTCTCCCGGTTCCAGCGCAAAGGAGACATCGTTCACGGCTAGGTGAAAGCTTTCGGGATGCTTGTTGTTGGAGAGACTGAGCGCCTCGCGGATGCTGGGCAACCATTGTCCGATCCGGTATTTTTTGGTTACGTTTTGAAATTCAATTGCTGGTGCCATGATATTCATTAGCTAAAACTTGACCGGCATTTTTCTATCATGCATGCCGACAAGTGGTTGATCCGAGTTCCTGAACCGTAAAATGCCGGTCAAATTGGTGCAATCAGTATAAACGGTTAAGGTTGTAACAGAATTGTCAATTTGCTAACGATACTATACAACGTCAGCAAATTGAAACTCGACTCGTTTGAAAAATCGATAACCAAAGACAAGTGCCACTGCCGCGATCACGGCGGAAATGATCAGGTAGTAGCCAGGTGCCTGCTGTTTGAGCAAAATGTCTCGATAGGAGACGATGATGCCAGCCATCGGGTTGATAAAGTAGTAGGGACGCAGCCACTCGGGCACCTGTTCTACCGGGTAGATGATCGGCGAGGCGTAGAGCCAAATCTGCAAGCCGAGGGCGATGATATGTTTCACATCGCGGTAGAAGACATTCAGCGCACCGCCGATAAAGCCCAAGCCGATGGTCAGACAGAGCTGCGTTGCCAAGATCAACGGAAAGAAGATCAACAAGCCAAGATTGACGGGAACCCGGTAGGCGATGATGAAGATCGCCATCAAGACCAGTGCGATCGCAAAGTCGAGCAGGCGGGCTAGCATGGACGCGATTGGTAAAATCTCGCGTGGAAAGTAGATCTTGCTGACCAGATTCATGTTGGCCACCAACGAGTCGGTCATGTCGCTGATCGAGCTTGTGAAGAGCGTCCAAGGCGCCATCGCCGTGTAGGAGAAGACGATATAGGGCAGATTGCCTGTATCGATCTTCACAAAGCGCGTAAAGATGATGCTGAAGATGATGGCGGTTGCCGTCGGTTGCAGGATCGCCCACAACCCACCCAAGATCGACTGCTTGTAGCGGGCACGGATCGTGCGCAAGGTCCAGGCGGCAAGAAGTTCACGATTGTTATAAAGTGTAGAGAGATTGGTTGTTTCCATAATTGCGTTAACTGTTAAAATCGTTGCTTGCGCCTGCTCTGCCAGAGCGCAGTGAGCATCAGAATGAGACCGACAGGAACCAGGCCGATCAACAATACTTGACCCGGTCCGTTTGCATTTTGGGGCGAAGCAGTGGTTTGTGGCTCAGTTGACGAAACTGGTAGCGCAGTTGGTATTATAGTTGCTGTGGCGGCTGACTCTGTCTCGGTTGCTACAGGTGTTGCAGTGGTCTGCACTGTTGGCTCGACCAGCGGCAACGGCACCACAGGTAGTTCACTCGCCTCAAGCTTGCGGCTGGAAAACCAGACATTCGGCTGACGGCGACCGGGGTCCGTCCGCCAGGTGATCAGCACTTGATTACCCTGGCTAATCACGGCATCGGCGTCGTAGGGGTCGAACGAGTTGGTAACCTCATCTCGGTATTCACCGGAGACGACAGCACGCACGCTATCCCACTGGCCACCTTTCCAACTCGAATACCACATGCCGTGCAGATCGAGCTTGCCATCGATGCCGCCAGGAATACGTTGGCCGAAGAAGACGTAGAGATGTTGCTCGCTATCAATCACAAAGGAAAAGTGGCCGTTGCGTCCGATATGGTTGACAAAAGGACGCACCGGGCGTGTCCAGCTTTTGCCGCCATCGCTGGAACGGATCATCCAATGGACAGGGGCTGTCTGCTCATCCAAGCCGTTGTTGTAGAGAATGATCACCTGACCTTGATACTCAACCACTGCGGGAATGGCGATGCCCAATCCCACATTTTTGTCAAGCGTCATCGGGTCGCTCCAACCGCCTTCGAGAATATCTTCAAGCTGGGCGTAAAAGCCGGTTACGTTCTGTCCTTGTACATTCGTCACATTCCAGACAATATGCAACGTTCCCGACTGGCCCAGGTAGAGATCAAAGTCAAAGACCTTATCCTTGAGATTGTAGGTTGAATAGATCAGCTCCGGGTCGCTCCAGGTTTCGCCATTGTCCGCCGAGCGCACCGAGTACAGGCTATCGCCGTCCTGCAAATTTCCGCTATAAACCATCACGAAATGACCACTGCCATCACTGACCATTCCTGCTACGTTCGGTGTGATCGCCTTAGGTCCAATCTCTATCGGCTCGGCCCAAGCTCGCGCACTGCCTGCTAGGGCGGCTGGGGCGTAGGTATAAAAAATGCTAGCATCCGCATCGTCGCCACCGAAGAAGATCAGATGGATGATGCCTTGACCATCAAGATAGGCATCCATCACACGAGCTTGTTCTTTAAGTGGTGAAAGGAGGATGTCGATTGGATTGCTCCAGCCGATGTCGGCCCGCCAGCGACTATAGATGATCGCCTTGCCAGTGTCCCCAGCGTCCGTGCCTTGTGATGCAAAGGCATGCACCGTCCGATTCTGATCGGCGAGCAAAATCGGCGGCAACGTGTCGGGCAGGTACCCTGGAATATGCTGTTGCGCTGCCCATCCATTCATCTGCGCGCTCACTGTGCCAGCAAATGGAATTGCCAGAAGTGCAATTAGGATGAAGTTAAGCAAGAATCTAACAAGCGAACGCGTCATAACCAAGTTTAAGGAGCGGCTCCGAACGACACCAAGACAATCCCGCAGCAGATCAGCCCTAACCCTGCCCAACGTAGCGGCGGGATCGCTTCCCCCAGGAAGAAGCCGGAGACCAGCGCAATCAAGACAAAATTCAAGGCCAGGAAAGGATAGGCGTAACTTAAGTCCATACGTTTGAGCACGGCAATCCACGAAATCGCCCCTAGCCCATAAAGCGCCAACCCCAATAAGGTCAGCGGCGACTGAAACATCGTCGGCAGGACCACCATAAACGGTAACTTGAAAGGTGCAGCATGAGTGACACCCCACTTAATCGACACCTGTCCGCCCACTCCTGCAACCACAGATACAACAATCAACAACCAATTCGGTACCATTAAAGCCTCAATCCTAATTTACAACAATTGTCCTTTGTAACCGTCTTGTGCAAGTCATAACAATCAGCCCCACCCTAGCCCTCCCCAAAACAGGGAGGGAACTGTGAAGGAGCAAATTTAGCCCTGTGGACAGAAGAGAAGACTAAATTCGTCCCGTGATTGTTCCCTCCCTTATCAGGGGAGGGTTAGGGTGGGGTTACTGTTTCGCAATTTTAGCCATTGCCAAATGAATATTTTTTGCCGCCTGTAACTCCTGAAGTTGTTCATACCACCAGGCACGACCTTCAAGCTGGCTGTCCAAAAACGAGACCGACTGCCATAGCTGCGCTGCTTCATCGATCTGCCCACGCACCGCCAACGCCTCGCCAAGCAATTGTCGGTTGGCTCGATGCTCAGGCGCAAGTTGGTAAGCGGACTGTAACATCTGTCCGGCTTTGTCGTAGTCGCCCTGTGCCAACGCAATTTGACCACTCCGTCGCAGCGCACTTTCGTTTTGCGCGTCGATGACCAAGGCGATCTGAAAGTAGCGCTCGGTTGCGTCGAGATTGACGCCATCCGGTTTGCGTCGCAATCGATCCTGAACGCCCCAGATTTGATAATTATAGACGCTCAATTCTGCCTTGCTTTGGTCGATTGCCGCCAGGTTGGCAAAGAGGGCAGAACGAAGTTTTGCACCGTTTAACCAGATCCCAACTGCGATCAGCGCCAACCCAATCCCTGCCCATGTCATGTATCTCAACTCGTTGCGTTCTTTCCGCTCACGACGGGATTGGTGGCGTGGTGAAGAGCGAACCAGCAGCGCAAAGGCAATGGGTGCAAAGGTCAGCGGTACGGTCGAGTAGGCGTAAAGCTCTGCATCTAACAAACCATATACAAATAAGGTGATTGTGCTAGCAATCGACGCCAAACGCAACTCCTGCAGATCACGAGTATGCGCAGGCAACGCTTCCATCGCTACCATGACTGCCAGCACAAGCATGCCTGCCATCGCCAACGCACCGAGCCAGCCCTGCTCCGTTCCCACCTGTAAAAGGAGGTTATGTACATGCGGCTGATTGGCAACGTGGCTAATGTAGACATAACTGGCAAGCGCCATCGGTACACTGCCCAGTCCACTGCCAGTAAAAGGATAATCACTCATCAACGCAATCGCGTTATTCCACAACTCCCGCCGTCCTAAGATATCGCTGTCGGGATGTAGATGGAGCATTGCACCCACTTGGGAGGCCACTGAGGGCATGATCACAAACAAACCGTAACCAATCAGAGCTAACAAGCCCAGCGACCAAATCAGCCAGCGTATCAGGCGCACGCTAGACGCTTGTACATTTTGCTCTACAAGTAGCCAGAAAAGCAGTGCCATCGCTCCACCAGCTAGCAGGCTAAGCATGGCTCCCCGTTCGCGTGTGGCGAAGAGCCCAACTCCGCCAACTAGGACAAGCAGTACACTCAACAGCACCCAAGGCCACTGCTTGTTGCGCAGCGTTCGTAGCAGATTTGCCAACGGGAAAGGTAGCAGAATGGCCAATGCACTGCCGGTGATGCCACCAAAGGCATCATGTCCGCCCTGCCGTGTTGCCAAGTAGTAGACCGCCACAGCGCCTGCCAGCAGGCTCCCACCCCAGGCGGCGTACGGTGCAAATTGCATGCGCTGTTGGCGACCCAGTGTGCCGGCCACTACCACAGCGATTCCCCCAATAGCCAGAAAGGCAAAGCGCAAGAAGGCTACTTTTTGATCATAGGCCGCCCACAATCCCAAAATGGCTGTGGCGAGGAAGAGTGCGGCAAACCCAAGTAAGAAGGAAGATTTCTGGCTCAACGTGATTAACTATGACTCTTGGTCTGCACAGGTCGGTTCAAACAAGGCGAACCCTTACCTGGATGTCTGACTCAAGCTCTCGATAATATGTGTAACGGCTCTAGACAATCGAAAGGCGAGGATATCCTCGCCTTTCGGGCAATGCCGATCTAGATCGTAAGCGTAACCCTCTGGCAATCTCTCTGCAATTGGTTAGCTTCGTGTGAATTGCAACATCTGTAAACCGACGTTGACAGCGCTCTTGAAGCCTTCCCAGGTATTGAGTCCCTTGACAAAGGTAAAGATCGGGCCAGGACGGAAAGCCCACTCGCGCGTCGCCCGTTTCTGCCAATACTCCAGATCCTCGGCCTTGAGATTCTCATAGTCGAGCACTGTCGATTGGTCCATATCAACTTCTTCCCACTTGGTGCCGGGGCGGAACCAGTTGTTCTCCACCACCTCGTAGAAGAATGGTGTGCCCGGATAAGGGGCAGCAACGTGGAAGAGTGCAATATCCAGCGGCAACTGTTTGCTATACTCGATCGTCTCCTTGATCGATTCCACTGTCTCGCCCGGCAGACCGATGATGAAATAGCCCCAGTTCTTGATGCCTGCCGCGTGCGACCAGGTGAGTGCGCGGAAAGCTTGTTCCTTCTTGTAGCCTTTGCGGGCACGTTTGAGCACTGCCTCGTTGGCGCTTTCGATGCCCCACGAGATAAACCAGCAGCCAGCCTGTGCCATCAATTTGAGCAACTCTTCGTCAACATAGTCCACTCGGCTGTTGCAGGTCCATTTGATCTTCAGCCCGGCTTTGATGATGGCATTGCACATATCCACCACATGTTGGCGATTTACGGTAAAGAGATCGGCGTACATGTGAATGTTGGTGATGCCCAACTTCACCAGCACCTGCAACTCTTCCAGAATATGTTCGGCAGAACGCACACGCAGCGAATTCTGATAGGAAACATGCTTGATGCAATATTTGCAACCCGCCGGGCAGCCACGACTGGTCACGATAAAGGTAAATGGCCCTTTGATCATGGGCATACGCTGCTTGTCGAGCGGCAACATTTCGTGCCGAGGGACAGGCATGTCGTTTAGGTCGGGAATAAACGGTCGATCCGGATTGACCACGATCTCGTTGCCGTTGCGCCAAGCCAAGCCAAGGATGTTGGCATAAGGGATATTAGGGTCGTTGACCGGGAAGATATCCGTCGAGCTTTCAGCCCCGATGCGCCGTGATTGCAGGGTGCTTGTTTCGCGCAGCATCTTCGCCACCCCGGGATTGCTGGCGGTTTTCCCTTCCAGCTTATCGATCATCTCACGCAGCGTCATCTCTGGCTCGCCGCGCAGGATAAAGTCAAGGGTAGGAAATGGCCGCATCGTTTCCAGCGTCATGGGCGTGACATGCGTGCCAAAGGCCATCGTCTTGGCTCCCAAGCTTTTCGCCAAAAAGACCCCATACATATCGTTGCGCAGCGAAGGAGCAGTGACTTGGGTGATATAATATTTGGGGCGTTTCTGCTCCAAAATCTTCTCAAATTCATCCCAGCCCATGCGTAGTGCATTGGCATCGACGATCTCAACCGTATACTCGGGCATCAAAATGGCGGCCATCTGCGCCAATGACACTTGCGGCCAGATCATGTTTTCGCGGCTGCGTCGTCCCACCCGGTGTTGGCTGCGAATCCAGATACCGCCATCCGGTGTCGGTGGGTTGACCAGCAATACATCGACTGTCCCCACCGGTCGTGTTGACGATGTCAGGGTTTGGACGCTCGCACCTGCATCGGGAAATTGTGAGGGGCGTAGTGGTGGAATACGTCGTGTTCCTAAATTGTCCGCAATATCTGCCGATAGCTCGACATTTGGTTCTTTCGCTTTTTCGATTTTGCTCTTGACTGCGTTCTCTTCCATTGTATCCTCTCCAACGGGTCACGTTATCTATGTATGCTCGGGATGAAGATCTAGCTTCATCCCACCTCTCATCTCACCTAGGCGGCCACAGAGGGTTTCGGTTCAGGGCTCACACGCCCTACTTCCATCTTATCCTTGCCACGCAGATCGCTGGCAACCAGCTTCTCGCGTTGGCTAAGGGTCTCCAATACCTGAATCTGAATGCGTGCGATCATCAACTGCACACCCATTAGGCACAAGCCAGCACTCGCTAAATAGTAGAACCAAAGGCGCTCCATCGCCATGCCCTGCCAGCCCAGCACCAGGCTCACCAGCCCTACGATCACGCCTACGCCCAAGCTGCCAAGCCCGATCCAGCCAAAATGCTTCTCCAATCCTGGAAAGATTGGCTGACCGAGTAGTCCTTGGCGAATCGGAGTTTTGTGAAACAAACCAACAAAGTAGTTGAAACTCAGCCCAAGGGCCAAAATGCTAACGCCAGCGACGGCCATCACCATGGCTAGAAAGAGACTAAACGCTGCGCCCGCGCCTAAGAATGTAACACCTTGAATCCGTTGGCTGATCAGCCAAAGGGCAATCAGGACCGCAACGCCGAAGCTGCCCACGCCAAACAATCCTAATGGACGTACAGGGTTATAGTGGAGGGCCGTCTCGACAATCGACTGGGCAAAACGCACACCGTCGTGAACAACACTCAATTTGGAGCGTCCGACTCGTTCGCTGTAGGGGATCGCCACCTCAATCATGTTCATCTTTTCGTGAAGGGCACGGGTGCTCATGACTGGGGTCAGATTGAGACCGTCCGGTAGTGGATAAAGCCGCGCCAGATCGCGCTTGCGAAAGATGCGCATGCCACTGGCAGAATCAGTAATCCGTTGTGCGCTGATCAAGCTGACCAAATTGGCGAAGATAAAGTTGCCGATGCGACGCACCAATGGCATTTCACTCTTGGCACCCGCCATCCGTGAACCGATGACAATGTCAGCATTCTTCGCCACGGCTGCCTGGTAGAGCGCAGGAAAATATTCAGGAGGATAGGTACCGTCGGCATCCAAAAAGCCGATCCACTCGCCGGTTGCTGCCGCAAATCCGGTTTTGAGGGCTGCCCCGTAGCCTCCGTTCTTGGCGTGGCGGATCAAGCGCACTTCGTTGTTGCGGCTCACGACTTCTGCGGTTTTATCGCGTGAGCCATCATCCACCACGATCAATTCGAGCGAATCGATCCCTACCTCGGGTAGTTTAGGGCGGATAGAAAGTACCCGTTCAATAATGGCGTTGATTCCATTTTCTTCGTTGTATGCTGGAATAACGATCGACAGTCTCGGCATTTGACTCTCCCGGATTAGCTTAATAGCAATCTTATGCGAATTAAATTAAAGGTAGATTTCTTTATTGGGTTGACTTTCGGTTCCATCAATGGTCTTTAAGCTTCGTGCGGGCACGCCACCGACAACGGTGTGCGCTGGCACATCTTTGGTCACAACGGCACCGGCGGCCACAACCGCTCCCTCGCCGATGCGCACCCCATCGGTGATGACTGCACCTGCGCCGATCCATACGTCATCCTCGACTACGATGCCTTCGGCTGTAATCCCCTGCTCGATGATCGGGCGGGAAGGGTCGTCGTAAACATGATTGACCGCCAACATTTGCACCAGTGGAGCGGTATAGACTCGGTCGCCAATCGAGATGCCGCCTTGACCACGTAAGACGTTCATCTCGCCGATCAAACTCTCTTGCCCGATGTGGATATAGGCGTGGGGTAGCCCTCGAAAGTTGTAAACGTGCAGAATCGATCCATGCATCACAAAGCTATTGTCACCAATTTTGATACCATTGGGACATGCGTGAAGGTAGACGCCTTGATCGAGGTAGACATTTTTCCCAAGTTGGATATAATCTGTATAGCGCAGTCGCACTCCTGCCTCGATCGCCGCCAATCCATCCATTTTGAGGATGGCACGATAGAGGATTGCACGGAGTCCGACGCCTATTACAGTAGGAACCCAACCGGCCAGCGACAAAATGATCTGCTCCCAAACATAACGCCCAGGGCTGCTTGCCTGACGTTCAATATAGGTCATGAACCCTTTATTGCGACTTGCAGGATTCTGCAAGGGATGTTTCTGTGCTGGCATCTGCATCAATTCTCTAGAGTGACGATTTTTCAATGTAAAGCGTATTAATGATATTCACGAATCCAGTATATCAAGTATAAAAATCCGAGTGATTACAAGGTACTTACACGTAGAAAACTTTAAATCGTATAGTAAACGTCTGGTTTTCAACCCAGTATTGTTTGCCTTACAGTAGAGATTCGTTGCTTACAAGACAGGCTAATTTTTCGAAATGATGTTAAACTAAAACTGCCAGTCTGAGCGTCCCCTATTTCGCTTAAACCTTGTTCCCACAAAATCCATTGCAATCTGAACAAGTAAGGTATAAAAATCTATTAACATTAATTTGAAAAATGTAAGAATTTAGAAACAACTTTTACTTACATTTGTGTTAAACTGGTTTCGCATGAACTTGCGCGGCAGTGTAGCTGTACCAGAACTGTTGCCTGCACATGTGGACTCTTGCTTGCCTTGATTGAGTGGTTTCAACACTCTGTTGCGTAAGTTCTGCAAAACCAACCGCGTCTTTTGTCGTATTTCGACGTCATTTACTTTAACCCAATCTTTGGTGACCCGACGTTCGTGAGGAGTCATCCTATGCTAATCTATTCGCTGATTATTATTGTTTGTATCCTAAGCTTTATTTCAGCGCTTGCGATCTTTTCGGCTATGGTTGTTGCAGGCCGTAATGAACGATTCGAAGGCAATGAGACTACTTCGAGCGAGCCTTTCCTCGCTTGGAACCTACGCGACAAAAAATTCGATGAAGCTGCTTTAAAGCGTCTTGCTGATAATGCTTAGGCAAACCTAAACTTAGTCACCAGTTGCAGTTGTGATTTGGCCTACACTGCCGTCCAAAGTTGGAGTGGCTGTGTCAACAAGGGTTGTACCCTTCGGTGGCGTCAGTAGCGGTACTGGCTTTGATTTATCTTTTGTTTGGGCTCCCCGCTCATTACGCGAGTAGTTGTTCCCATACGATGCGTAATAATAGTAGTGATATCCAGTATTCTGATTAGAAACTCCGTTTAGCAATACTCCCAGCATATGGGCTTTTACTTGAGTGAGTGCGCCGAGAGCACGCTTTGCGGCTTCCCGTGTCGTACGCTGTGTGTTCAACACAAGTACAACGCCATCTGCCTGCGATGCCACTTGTGCCGTGTCCGCCACCACGGTGACGGGCGGACTGTCGAGCACCACGATATCAGCCATACCACGCAGCAACTCCAAAATATCGTGCATGCGTTTGGTGCTTAGCAATTCAGCTGGGTTGGGCGGAAGCGGACCTGTGGTCAAAATTCGTAAGTTATCCACTGGACCCGCCTGCAAGAGTGGTTCAATTCCATTTGAATCCCCGAGCAAAGCGTTCGTCAACCCGCTGTGATTGATCAAGCGGAAGATGCGATGTTGGCTTGGGCGATGAAGATCCGCATCTACCAGAATGATTCTCTTCCCGGAACGGGCAAGTGCAACACTCAAGTTGGCCGAAGTGAGCGATTTACCTTCTGCCGGCGATGGGCTTGTGATCAAGACCAATCCCAAGGGACGGTCGACGGAGGCAAACTGTAAATTAGTACGTAGAACGCGAAAGGCCTCGGTGGGGCCGTTCTGTTTGCCGTTGAGCATTACCAGTTTGCTATCTGCTTCTCCTGCCGATTGGATCATTGGGATCGCACCCAACGTAGTTAGGTGTAGATCTCGTTTTACCTGATCTGCAGTCTTGATCGTGTTGTCCAAATATTCCATTAGGTAGGCGGCACCGGCTGCCAAAGCAAAGCCGACCATTGCTGCAACCGCCACATTCAGCGGCAGTCGCGAATCAATCGGCGTGGTCGGTAGCGGCGCTGGCTCCAGCACATTGAGTTGATTGACTGCCCCTCGTTGTGAATTAGCCAAAAAATCTGTATAACGTGCTCGCAGATCGATCAATTTCTGATTGAGGGCAGTGATCTCGGAGCGAACCGCTGCGATCTCACGCGCACTGTTTAGATTTTGTAACTGTTGTTCTTTGGTGCTGATATCGTCTTCGGTCTGGCGAATGCTCGTCTCTAGTTTGTGCAATTGGTCTTCAACGAAGGTTCGGCGATCCTCAGTTTGTTTGCTGCCAGGGCTCAGGCTACGCAGTTGGTTCACCAATTCGTTTGCCACCCGTTGTGCACGTTCGGCTACTTCGTCAATCACGCGGATTTCAAGAATGGGCGTGTTGGAAACCACCCGTACATCGTAGGCTGGCAGCCAATCAAGGTTAAGTGCCTCGGCTGTCTTTTGATAGACCGTGGAACGTTGCGCCATATCGGCATAGGTGTCAGCCAACTGTTGCTGGATATAGAGCGTGTTGTAGTCGGGGTTACTATCACTCACACCGCTCCCTACCATCAAGGTGGTGCGAGATTCATAGAGCGGAGGCTGTGTCGAGAGATAGGCTAATGCCGAACCGGCTGCTATGATCGTTGATGCAAGCAGTAGCCACCACCACTTTCGAAGAGGTTGAATGTACTCGCGCAGTTCAATCGTACTCATGTTGCCATTCCAAATCGATGAAAGGAAATTTTCCTGTTATTGGTCAGAACCAGTTGTTTTGTGCAGAACCAAACTTCTGTGAGAAGTGGATCTTGCAAACTTTATCATGCTCTATAGCGAGCAGGGATTAAGCAATAATCGTTGTCCAAACATACTTTGTTTTATTTTGACAGAACGACCCTGTAGTCATTTGTCTACGATATCATACTTGAAAATTAAGCGCTATGGACAAACGACTACTTATACATAACATATGTCTTAGTTTATGAGTGGGTAAACAGCAAGTTTGGAAAAAAGTAATCAGAAATTATCTGAAACGCACATCTGTCAGGGTTAATAACGATTTGTACGGTCACAGCCCTGCCAGACGTACATTCGAATTTCAGAAGGTCTCCAACACGGTGAATCAGAGTCATAGGTCAATTGTCCTAAACAAGTAAGATTGACCTATGACTCTCTGCAAGTTAACGCACCCAAGTCGGATCGAACTCGCTTGCGTCACTCTCTTTGAGAGGTCTTTGGTTTGAACCATCTGCATTCATGATCCACAGTTGGTTCTTCCCGGTACGCGTGGAATAAAAGACGATCAAACTCCCATCCGGTGACCAGGTTGGATGTTTGTCAAAGCGCAGACTATTGGTAAGTCGCCGCAGGTTTTGACCATCCGGGCTAATCACATAGATCTCCTCATCGCCTGACTCATTGCTCACAAAGGCAATCTGATCTCCCTTGGGCGACCAAGCAGCGTCATAACTCGCGCCCTGTAAGCTGGTAATCACTTGGGCTTTCCCATCTGTATTGCGCACAGCAATTTGGAATCCACCCTTGTCGTCATGTTCGGCATAAGCAATACGTCCATCGGGTGCTACACCAAGTTGCCCTTCTACAACTGGCATGATCTGTGAGTTGGCAGCCTGGCCTGTTTGACCTGTCGCTGGATCGTAGACCCAAACTTCATCGCCCTTGTCGCCAGAGCGCCGATAGACGATCTTGTTACGCACATCCTCAATGCTGATCGGTGCTGGAACTGTCGGTGTCGCTTCGCCACTGGCTTGGTCGGTGGTTTCGCCGGTCGCATTGCGGGGTCGCGGTGTCGGTACACGAGTAATCACTACTGCATTCCAGGGCAATGACGTAGGTGTACCTGTGGTTTGCGCTTCGGCTGTTGCCAAAATTACCATTGCCTGGGCGGTTGCTCGATTTTGTGGTTGTTCTGTGGCATAGACGTAGTCGGCCAGAACGGCATTGTAGGGCAACGGCGTTGCCGTTTCGCTGATCGCGATCGAAGCATCGGCTGTCGCCGTTGCGACCTGTGCAGCCAGGGTTGCCACGTTTTCTGCAGGCGGCGACGGCAATACCAATACAGGCGTGTTGTACGGGAATGGCACAGGAGTGTAGGTTCCCGTTGTTTGTGCGATTGCAGTGGCAAGATCCATATAAGCGGTGGCCGTAGCTTCGTTGCCTGGAGTTGCTGTTTCGACCACAACAGGTAACTCATTCATTTCCAGTGCAATGGCCTGTGCCGTCTCCACACTACGGGCTACCGGTGTGGGCGTGACAACGTCAAACGGTATTGGCGTATAGGTGCCAATCGTGGTTGCAACTTCGGTTGCAGTTGCTGCCAGGGCCACTTCGGTCAACACATTTTCGGGTGTCGGTGTCAACGTGGCCACGACTGCGTCCTTGGTGACGGTTGCAGGAGGCGTTGCTGGTGCCTGTCCTAAACTCAGTGTCAAGATCGGCGGATTGCCAAGACTTTCCGGCCCCAAACCCGAGTCCCAGGCAAAGAGCGAGTCAGCTTGTGCATTCGTCGTCGCCTGAATTCGGACAATCACCGTTGTGGCGCCATTAAAAATCTGTTGCTCCAGCCAACGGCGGGTTGATTCATCGAGTTGCCAACTGTTTACCTTATTGATGCTAAGGTCTTGCTCACTCAACTGCGGAAAGAGGATAATCGAAGCTGGAGCAGTATAGAGTTCGAGATAATCGGAGCGAACTAGGTTGCGCAGTTCACTTTCGGCTACCAATTGTACAATCCACGTACCTTTTACGGCAGGATCGAAGCGGTCGTCTCGCAGCCCTGTCAGGCGCAATTCGGCACCAACGATTTCTGCCCCGCGAGGAATCTTTCCCAGTTCAAAGCGTATCGCCGAGATAAAGGATTGTCCCTCGTTTACACCTGCGTACAAAAAGGAGTCGTTGAGGTGATTGCGGGTTCGATCATTGGTTTGCCACCAACCGGCATTGCCAAGCGGTGGCGTTAAGCTAAAAACAGCTCCTCCTGGCACGGGTGTGGGCTCAACATACTCGGTCAGAAGCGCAGTTGAGACTTCTTCAGTCACTGCGCTGGTCGCAGTCGGTTCTGGAATGATACTGGTCGCTTCAGGCGTTGTTGCACTGACAGTGCTTTTGGTTGGCGCAACAGTAACTTGCGCCGTGGCACTCGGAGGCTCTTCAGTTGGCTTTGGCTCAACTGTGGGCGTCCCCGTCGCCACTGGGCCGACGGTCGGCACTTCGGCGATTGCCTCTAAGGTGGCAGTCGCACCCCCTGGGAGAAGTCCTGTGCGCTCGATGATCGGCAATAGCACAGCTGGCAAGCGAATACTGTTGATCGAATCGCCAGCGTAGAGGGCACCCACTCCTAAAATCGTGGCACCGATCAGCGCCACTAATAAGGCTGGCCAACGGCGTCGCTGGTTCTGACCGTCAGAATTCAGCTCGTTGCGAAACGGCTCACTGAAGGGTGAGGTCGAAGGCGCAATATTGGGAATCTCAGATTGTGCTTTGTAATAGGGACAACGCACATGTTCGCTGCGAAGGCAGTACGTCTCTTGGTGCTCAAAGCCAGGCAGCGAGGGGCGGGTCCGAGCAAAACAACGATGATTGTCCGATGGCTCCGTCAGAACGAGGGCTGGATCATCGAACAAGCCAAGGTGTGGACATACTTGCAAGGCTTGAGGATCCGATGTTTCTGGGGTCCCCGGTTCATTGAATTGACTGAATTGAAAAGACATTGATTTATCCGCGATTTAGCACTTCAATCAAAACGAACGCACTACTTCGTACGATTGGAAATAATGCGCTCCACTGCAACTGAAAGGTTATCAACAATTTCTGGACGAACGGCTTGATGATTGGTTTGAAGATAGGACTCAACCAACGATTCAAGTTGTTGGGCCTGGCGTCCGGTTTTGACCAGGATCGAATGAGCCTGAGCCGCCACCGCCGCTTGATAATCGGTCACCGAATCTCCGACAAAAACAGTTTGTTCAAGCTTGAGCTGGTATTTGGCTGCGGCTTGCAGTAAGAGACCTGGCTTTGGCTTGCGACAGCCGCAATCCTCGTCAGGACGATGAGGGCAAAGGAAGACGTCGTCAATCTTCCCGCCTGTCTCGGTCACCAGTTCGCTCAATCTTTGATGAATGTTGTCGACCGTCTCTTGTGTAGCTGCCCCTCTGCCAATTGCCGATTGATTCGTGATAATAATAATTGGGACGTTGAGTTGGGCCAGCCTGTGCAGTGCATCCAACACGCCAGGAAGAATACGAAACTCATCCCAACTTTTTACATAATCGGACCGCTCCTGATTGATCACGCCATCGCGATCCAAAAAAACAGTTTGAATCCTCACCAATCGATTCCTCTATCGCCAACTTGTCTTTAACCGCAAGAAATGGCACAACATGGTACAAAATTCATCTTTCGGGCGGGTGACAAATTACTTGAATAGCTATGCTATGCCAAGAAGCTATCTGAAAGGTACATCCGCCAAGCATAGGCTGGTCTATAAACTTCTCAGACGTCTCCACGGTTTGTTAGTAGAATAACACAGCTTTGAAGCATAATTGCCGACAATTTCCTTTCATTCATACAGAAATTACTAGATCAGAAGATCGTTACAATTATGCCATAGATTAAGTATACCGCGCTGAAGATAAATCTTCTGTTTCTCAACGTATTTCAAAATAAAATTGTTCAGCGTAGAGTTCTTTAGCCATACGAGATCTGAGCCGTTGGCGTTAGCATACGTTAACTTCAGCACGCTAACACAAACGGCTCAGAGTTGGAATCTACCGAATTTGCACAAAGCTACTACGAGGTGTACCTGCTTTGATCCTGGGGTAAATCGATATTGAACAGGCATATCTCTCGGAGGCGTTTGGTCAACTTTCTAAAGGATCGCCAATGCTTCGCTGATCTTACTGGGATGGGCTTGAACGGTGCGGCGTAGAGCTTGCACCACCATGTGTTCTAGCATGAGATGGATGTCTTCGATCTGCTCGATACAATTGTTGCGCACGACAATCGAGAGGTCGGCAAGTTTGGCCAACTTGCCACCTTCATAGCCGCTCCACCCAATGGTATAGGCGTTGTGCGCCTTGGCGGTCTCCACTGCCTTGAGAATGTTTGGCGAATTGCCGCTGGCGGAGATGGCAATCACGATATCGCCTGGGCGCATCAAGTTGAGTAACTGTTCGGCAAAGACATTCTCGTAGCCGTTGTCATTGGCCAAAGCCGAAAAGAAGGCCATGTTGTCATTCAGCGAGATGGCTCGCACACGGGGATAGCCGGGAAAAGCAGTGTTCTTTCCGATATCACAGGCCATGTGTGTGGCGGTCGAGGCGCTGCCACCATTGCCCATGATAAAAACTTGGCGCCCTTCGACACGCGCACTGTGAATGACGCGAACAACTTCTTGCATTTTATCCCAGGGCAGATTGTCCAATGTGCGCTTTAATTCTGACGTATATTCTTGAAAGAAATTCATAGTAATGCTCCTCCGCATCAATCGGCCTGATCACGGTTCCTGTGACTCTCACTGTGTACGAGGAGTGGATACAGCTTGAAGGGGGTGAGTAAAGCCATTGCAAAATAAATAGTCCTATTTCCTCGCTCTTTGCAATGGCTCAAGCGATTTCATTCGAATCTTTTATTTTGAAATCGCCTAAGTGAAAGCCACGTACATGCGAAACAGTGAATCAGCACCTCTAGAAATGATTGTAACGATTTGAATATCGAATTTGAGTGTACGCTTTATTTGCTAAGTCGCAGATTACAAAATTTCTGCGTGTTAAGATTTACGCAATGTTTGTTTGAACCGCGAGTTTCACCGAAAACCAACGCTGATACTGATGAACATTTCGCCCGTTTCCATGGGCGAACCTGCCAAGCGTAAGCTCGTTCACGGACTTTTCAGGCGCTCTCTAAGAAATTGCGCTCGCTCGAAGCTGGTGGGTGTCCCGATATCAATCAGAAACTCCTCGGATTGGCGAATTGGCAATCCAAAGATTGGCCACTGCTTTGCCAACATGAGTGGATAAACATCTCGACCAAAATCGAAGACAGTTTCGGGCGGAATCAGTTGTAAGATTGTCGGCTCACAAACTTGAATGCCAGCATTAGCCAGGTCTGTAAACACTTGGTCGGCTGGCGGCTTCTCGACAAAACGCACAATTCGCCCTTGCTCTGTCAAATCCACAAGACCACACTCGGTTGGGTTCGGCACGCGGTAGAGGGCTAAGGAGATGGCCTGTTGTGTTGCATAGCTTTGGCACTGACGTTGGTGAAATTCGATGAGCCGAGTAAGGTTTACGTTTGAAAAAACATCTCCATATACAACGACAAAAGGTTCATTCAAAAACCATTCAAGTCGCTTTGCTGCTCCTGCTGTGCCGAGTAATTCCTCTTCGTACGAATAGGTAATCTGCACCTGATGCTGGCTGCCATTCTGGAAGTAGTTGGTGATCTGCTCAGCCGCATGGTGTAGATTGATCGCAATTTGATCAATGCCATAGCTGTGGAGCCAATCGATAATATGCGCAAGCAACGGTCTGTCGCCAACTGTTAACATCGGTTTGGGCATGTTCGCTGTTAAATGTTTCAGCCGTGTGCCTTTTCCCGCTGCTAGAATTAGAGCCTTCATGTCAATTACCTCTCAGTTCACCGCTGTGCCTGCTTATCCCATCCAAAAGTAGGGCGTGAATCTTTTCAAGGGACTGTTTGCATAAACTGAAAATCTACGTACACCTACGGGTGTGCTTCAGCAAACGAACTCGAAGAAGGTAGAAAATCAGCTGACTTGGACCACTGGATAGGTGTGTGGAAAATCTAGCCGTCTGCTGTACTTGAAAAGAGAATGGAGTCTTGCAATTTGCGGTTGAAAAGAAGAGCGTGGGGCAACTATTCAGCCTGCGATCCTCAATCGACGGTGATTTAGTGAAGGCATGGGCTGAATAGTTACGGGTTCTCTAGGATTAATAGGCGCCACTACCCTTGAGTACAACAGGCAGTGTCTGGAAGAACAGAATTTGTACGTCAAGCCAAATGCTGTAATTACGGATGTAAAGCATGTCGAGACGGACCCGCTCTTCATAGGAGAGATCGGATCGGCCTGAAACTTGCCACAGTCCTGTGAGTCCAGGTTTTACTGTCAGCAAATTATCTTTCATACGACCGTACATTTCGGTTTCTGCTGGCGCAATCATACGTGGCCCAACCAAGCTCATCTCGCCACGCAGTACATTGATCAACTGAGGCAATTCGTCCAGGCTGGTGCGGCGCAGAAAATTACCGACCTTGGTAATGCGTGGATCCCATTTCAGCTTGTGATTGGCTTTTAGTTCCGCCTTTAGTTCTGGATGTTGTGACAAGATTTCATCACCGTTGACATACATCGAACGGAACTTGAAGGCATCAAATTGTTTGCCACCGATCCCCATCACCCGTCGACGGTGGAAAATCGGGCCAGGTGAATCCAGCTTGACCATCAGTGCAGCGATGAGAAAAACAGGTAGCAAAAAGGGCAGCGCAAGTAAGATCAGCGAGTAATCGAGCAGCTTTTTCAATGCAGATTCGAAGGCATTTAAGCGCAGCCGGGTGATGCTCATTAGCGGTACACTGCCGTGGGTGGCAACATGCATATTGGTGGTAAATACCTCGTACAAGCCGGAGGAAAGCTTCATTTGCACATTCGGCAAACCTGCCAACTGTTGCGAGATCCAAACCAGTTGTTCCCCGCCAAGGGCTGAAGACGCAATGACGACTTCGTTGATTGAGTAGCGCTCAACAATGCTTGGTAAGGTGCGCAGCGAACCGAAGATCGGCAACCCCTGAATAGATGTGCGGCGATCATAATCGTTGTCAGTCATGCTGGGGTCGACAAAACCGAGCAGCTCAAAACCCGAGTAGACACGATTGCGCAGATTTTCAGCCAAGGCCCGTGCTTCGTCGTTGATCCCGATCACAATCGCTGGGGTGACGAAGAAGCCACTACTGCGCAGTGCATACGCCAATCGCCGCAAGAGTAAACGGCCGATTGCGACAAAGATAAAGGCAAATGCCCAGGCCATCAGCAACCATGCACGCGCTACAAAGAAGGTATCCGGCATCAAAAAGCTGACGACGATGACAACCATCATGCCCGCTGTACAGGCATTGAAGACCTTAGAGTATTCGGTGAGGCCTCCCATCAAGTTGCGGAACGAATAGAGCCCTTGGATCTGAAAGAGCAACAGCCAAACCGGCAGGAGCGTCAGTGATAATCTTGCGTAATCTGCACTCGAAGCATCTACGTTTTGCACCAAAGCCACGCCATAGCTGAAGCGCAACTTGTAGGCTAGATAAAACGCTAGCGTGAGCGCAACACAATCAACCAGGCAAAGTACAAACTGATATAGGCGCTTCTGTGTAGCTTGAGGGACCAGTAATCCAGGTGTCGTCCGTAATACTTGGGTTGGAGACGTAAAATCTGTATGAAGTGACATGCGATCCTCCCATCCCGTCGCCGCCTGCTGAATATTAGTTCTGCTAGATCCCCAGGAGAGTAAACTGGCTGTAGTTCTGCGGTTGCGTCGATGAATAATTCTTTCGGTAGCCATAGAGATGAGTGTCATGGATTGGCTATAGTGTTACACGGCCAGCACGAGACTCAAATCTCGTCACATAGCTTACGATATAACTATAGCAAAATTTTTCGGTAAAAACTATAACACTTCGATTACAATCATAGTTGTAGTTTCATAAATATTTTTATTAATTTATTGGAAAATATTATAGTCTAATTAAAAAACCATGCGGTTGAACTATACTCCGCACAGTACGCTTTGTGATTTAAAGCAACCTACAAATCACAACTAGACCACTGTACAGTCTACAAGAACAGTTCAACCGCTAATTTTGTCAACTTTAGGGTAAATAAAACTACCCGTAGTTTGAAAACTTAATTATTTAGAAGCCGGGAGTGTGGACAAATTCAATATCAATTTCAATGGCGGTAGCGCTGTCTTCTATTGTCCAAACCACGTCATCTCTTCTAGCAACCACATCCAATCTTTTTCATCGGCCAGAAAAACAACTTTCAGCTAAAATCCAAGCGTTCTTCTTAGCAAATAGAAAGATTTAATTGAGGAAAGTCTTGCGTTTGTGATGATTGCAGCCTAGAATAACAAAACACTTCCGATTTATAAGTGTATAGAAATAGAAATATAAAGCATCAGAAAAACGTCAGTATATTGCCCACAATAATTGTCGTATTTCAATTACAGTATTGTTAAGTTCCTGTATGGAAATGTAATATTCGCAGAAGTCCAGTGGGTGAGGGAGTGCCTTTTACTTTTTGTTCAATTTTTTTAGCGGGGGGAGACAAAATGAAGTTGTTAGGAATTGATATCGGTGGTAGCGGTATCAAAGGTGCATTGGTGGATACAGAACTGGGCCAGCTCATTGGCGAAAGACATCGCATTGCTACGCCTCCTGGTGCCTTGCCCCAAGAGGTGGCAAAGGAAGTGGCGCAAATGGTAAGCCATTTTGCCTGGAATGGACCGCTGGGTTGCACCTTTCCAGCGATTGTACATCATGGTGTTACTTTAAGCGCCGCCAATGTGGACCAAAGCTGGATCGGCACCAATGCAAAAGAACTGTTTGAAAAAGAAACAGGGCTGCCTGTTCAGGTATTAAATGACGCCGACGCCGCTGGGGTTGCTGAAATCGAATTTGGTGCTGGGCGTGGCCGCAAAGGTGTCGTGATGATGCTCACCTTCGGCACTGGCATCGGCAGCGCCATCTTTTTGGATGGGAAGTTGCTTCCCAACTCGGAACTGGGTCATCTAGAGATTCGTGGCAAGGACGCCGAACATCGCGCCAGCGCAAAAGTCAAAGAAGACAAAGATCTCAGTTGGAAGCAGTGGGCCGAACGTGTCAATGAAGTATTGGCTAAGCTTGAGTTTCTCTTCTCACCCGATCTCTTTATTATCGGCGGCGGCGTGAGCAAGCGCTATGAAAAGTTTTTGCCGCTACTCAAGACCCGAGCCGAGGTTGTTCCTGCCCAATTCTTCAACGACGCAGGTATTGTCGGTGCTGCAATGGCTGCGCGTGCCTTAGTACAGCCGGAGGCGGTCGCTGCGCCAACGCCCAGTGAAGCATCTGCTTCTGTTCCTGCGCCAAAGACCCGTCGCCGCAAAAGTGCCAGCGTAACTGCCGCTAGCACTGCCCCGACAACTCAGGCCAAGCGACCCGGTCGACCCAAGAAAGCCGCAGCGACTGCACCCGCTTCGACGGCAGTTGCACCTGCCACCAAGCGACCAGGACGTCCACGAAAGGTGCGCCCCAGCGCCGAAGCTGCCAGCCAGCCCGCCCCGGAAACTCCCGCACCGGCCGAAGACACTGCCTCGAACGAGTAAAATTGGAATGAGAAACAAAGAGGACGAATCATCAATTCCTGATTCGTCCTCTTTGCTTATATTACCACACTTGCTCCTTAAATTCCTTGGCATACTGGCGTGACATTGGAATTTCACTGTGCGCATCGTCATCCAGGCGTAGGATGTAGGTCCCCGAAAACCAGGGCACTACCTCTGTTACATGATCCAGATTGACCAAGTAACCTTTATGTACCCGCATAAAACGATGTTCCTGCAAGCGCTCTTCCAATTCACTGAGCGTATAGGGGGTCTGCAGTAGCTCGCCGTCGCAGGTACGGCCAAAGACCTTCTTCTCCTGTGCTTCAATCCATAGAATATTAGCAAAGTCAATCAGTGCGATCGTCTCATTTTCGCGTTGACACCAAAGTTTGGTGACCCGTTTGTTGGGCGCGATGCTTTGCAAGTAGCTGCGCAAATGAGTCTGCTGTTTTTCGACAAAAACACGCTCCTCCAACTGTTGACGAATCCGTTCAACCGTTTTGGCTAACCGTTGTTCCGAGAAAGGTTTGACAATGTAGTCGAGTGCGGCCAGTTCAAATGCACGCACCGCATGAGCGTCATAGGCTGTCGCAAAGACCAGTAAGGGTGGATGGGGTTTTTCGGCCAAAACGGCTGCCACGGTCAATCCGCTGACTCCAGGCATATTGATATCCAAGAATGCAACGTCGAAGGTTACTTGGACAGCAAGTTGCAGAGCCTCGCTGCCATTGCGCGCCTCATGCAGTAACGCATCCGGCAACAACTGCTGAATGAGATAGCTTAACTCGCTGCGCGCCGGTTTTTCATCATCGGCAATCAGAATGGTCAGAGGTTTGGGCATAAGTATAAAGGTAGTGGAAAAGTGGAAAAGTGGCTGAGTGCGCATGTATTTACCTTTCCACTTTTTCAACTCTGCCACTTTTCCACTTTTCAACTCTTCAACGGTATCCGAATCATGACGCGTGTGCCGTTGACTGCACGCGGTTCGACCAGTGGGACATAGGCGTCGCCATAAAGCACACGCATGCGCTCCGTGACATTACGCAGGCCAATCGATGGTCGCTCGCTCTGTAGCTCCGTTTCACCGACCTCAAGCGCCTGCGGCGAAGGAATCAGCGATGTCGAGGGATCGAGCACCTTGACCCCGTTTTCGTTTCGACTCTGGGCTGCACGTTGATGGGTCGCGTTGGCTTGACTGTTGATTCCAACCCCATCATCATCCACCTGGAGCAGCAATTCATTACCAACCCGGTTGATCACAATATGGATCGTGCCACCTTCACTCTTGGGGCTGATGCCATGAATCACAGCATTCTCAACCACGGGTTGCAAAATCAACGTAGGCACCGGATGATCCATCAATTCCTTGGCCATATTGGTCCAAATGATGTTGAGACGCTCATCCAACCGTGCTTTTTCCAGAGCTAGATAGGCTTCAGTATGGGCAATCTCTTCGCGTAGCGGGACGAATTCACCCGAGTTGAGCGCTCGCTGAAAAATTTCTGAGAGGCGGGTCAGCAGGTCGCGCGCCAAGTTAGGATCGGTACGAATAAAGTAACGGATCGTGTTGAGCGAGTTAAAGAGAAAATGGGGGTTGATCTGGGCATGCAGCGCCCGCAATTCTGCCTGGGCCAGAGCTAATTTGGTCTGTGTCAGCGCTAGATTCATCTGTGCCAATTCAAGCTGTGCCTCTTCGGCTTGGATGCGATTCTCCTCATCCTGAAGTGTACGCAACATCATGGCAAAGGCGACCAGCGAAAAGAGGGTGATGGTCAGAACCGAGATAGAATCGTAGACGATGCCACTTGGATCGGCTTCACTGTAGACGCGGGCACAGACGAAGATCGTCTCAATCGCCAGCCCACTGCCCATGACTGTTGGCAAGGAAAAACGCTGGCGGATCGGGAACAGAGCGTGGAGGAAACCAGCCACCGCCCCAACCCACAGCGCTGCCATCGCCTCCATGTTATGGATGATAAACCAACTGACGTAGGAATCGAGGACAAAGCCATCGCTGTTGTCGGGGCTCCAAGGGGCATATTCGAGCAGGCCGTTGGCAAACATCAGAATCACCCCTGCGCTGAGCCCGGCCTGCCAACCACCCATCAAGCCCGCAACAAAGACCAGAAAAAAGCCAGTTAAGACATGCGCTTCAATTACCGAAGTGACTGTATAACGCGCCACCAACGAGAGCAGTAAGATAAAGATCAACCCTGCCGTAAGCTTGCCCCGATCGACGGGTGATAGTTCAGAACGAATGGCGCGCCGAAAGATCGGTGTGCGACTGAAAATAAATAGCAACGCCACCGGAGACAGTGCCTCAAGAATCGCAATACCAAAAGGATAGGGATCGAGGTTAAAGCCATGAATCAGGGCAAAGGAAAAAGGCTCTTGCGTCCCGGCTGATCGGACAAGTTGTGCCCAGAAAAAGAGAAAAGCGCTGGCAACGATGATGCCAACGACTGGGCCAAGCCAGGGGCGAGAGGAACTTTGAGGGGCTGTATTCATAGAGATTGCAAATTCTGAGATTAGGAGATTAGGAGATGACTCGTGACACAATCTCTTAATCTCCCAATCTCTGTTTTCTACTTTCCACTATCCAAAACGGTTCCAGCTTCAACGTCCACCAGTGCCGAGAAGAGTTGCTGACCATCGGCTACAAGAGCGACCGTATATTGGTTGCCACTTTGGTGTTCCACGTAACTCTTCCAGGTGTCGTGACCTTCCACTGCGTCGCCGACGCCATCGGCCTCCCAGATCAGTTGGCGCGCTTTGTCGAGTCGTTCATTTTCCTTGGTTTGAGCATCCATTTCGTTGGGATCGAAGATTGAGTCCAACTCAACTTTTCCTGTTTCTTCGTTGATATAGAGGCGGACAGTGAAGGCATCGAGTCCGTAGCTGTAATTGACTTCCCATTGCTGTACCCAACGATTCCAACTCACTTCATGATACCACAGATCAGGATTACTTAAACGCCCCTGAACTTCGGGATCAGATTGAACATAACGTTCGAGCTTCGGTTTGCCAGCGGCGAACTCTTCAGTCGTAAGGTCACGGGTGAAAAAGCTCTCGATCACTTCACCCGTGTTCAAGTTGACCTTGCCGTAGCCGAGCCAATTGTCGCAGTCCGCCCCCGTGCAAAAGTCTACCTGCCAGATGTTTTCTGTCTCATCTGTCTGATAGACGTTGCTTTGCCAGCCCGGGTTACGACCAAGCCACTCTTGCGCCAGCGGGAGCGCTGTTACGAGATCGAGCACTTGTTGTTCGTTGCTCGCTGTGGGCGTGGGCATTGGATGCACATCATTGGCTGCGGCGTTAGCTACGACCGGCAGAAAGATTGTGTCACTCTGCGCCCAGGCGACGATGTTCCAACTGATAATCAAAAATGCGAAATAACCAACCACAACTGAACGTACGATTCGATTCATAATTTCCTCTCATTATATACCCTATATATTCCCCCAGCCCGTTGGGCGTGGGCTGGCGTAGGTCGCCGCGTTGCGGCTGGGATACGTTGTTTCATCTTGTCATCTCTTCACTAGCCCTAGCTCCTTCACACTATGGTTCGGGAAGACCTGATCAAGCGCTGGGTTGTTGAGGCGATAGCGGACGATTTCGGCGAGCACGTCTCGGTAGTCGGTGGTGACGGCTAGGTCTCCATCGTCGAGGCGGTCGGCGGCGAGAGTGGGCCAATCGCTGAAGACTTGGCCACCGTTGATGCCGCCGCCCAGCAGTAACATGGTGTTGCCATGGCCATGATCGGTGCCGCCACTGCCATTTTCATAGGCCCGCCGGCCAAATTCACTCATCGCCACGACCGAGACGTGTTGCATGTGGTCGCCTAGGTCGGCGTAGAGTGCTGCCAGTCCGCGCCCGAGTGAGGTAAGCAAGCCATTAAACTGTCCATTCAACGTGCCCTGTGCCTCATGTGTGTCCCAACCGCCCAGATCAACCGAGGCGACCTCCAGTCCAACATTGGCTTTAATCAATTGGGCAACCTGACGTAGACCTGTGCCAAATTCATCGTCTGGGTAGAGTGCACCACCAGCTGGCTGATAATGGTTCACATCGAGCTTGTTGAGCATCTCTACTGTCTCAAAGACCAATTTTGCCTGCTGGTCGAGTGGATCGCTCGGTGCCTGAATCGCATAAAGCGAAGCCAGCGCCTGCTGCTGACGGAGTAATTCGTCTTGCCGCCCCTTGAAGTGGAAATCCCCAATTGAGCGCAAGGAAAGGGGGGCAACTGAGCCGCGTAGGGATTGTGGCACAATCGCTCCCATGCCAACCGCCCGAAAAGGGGATTCGTTCTGCCAGGCTGCCGATTGTAAATGCCGCCCGATCCAGCCACTCGGGGTGGTCTTTTGCCCCGGCGTACCTGCTTCAATAAAGGCCATGGCGTCGAAGTGTGAGCGGGTAGGATCGGTGCAGCCCGTTGCATGGACAACGGCCAGCGCATTGTCATCATAGATCTCTTTGAGTGAAGCCAAGGCTGGATGTAAGCCGAAAAAACCATTCAGATCCACGGCTCCGTTCTCCTGTCCCGGTTCAGGAACGGCGATGGTGGGGCGTACGCTGTAATAGTTGCTGCCTTCGCCATAGGGCACAACCGTGCTCAATCCGTCCATGCCGCCACGCAGAAAGATGTAGATCAGCACGTCGCCAGCCCCATTGACCTGTTCTTGTTGGCTGCGAAAGGCCAGTCGTGGCATCCAACTCGGAAAGAGTGATCGACTCGCCCCCAACACACCGACCATGCCACTGGCAGCGAGGAATTGGCGGCGGGTAAAGTCTTGATTGCAATTGATCATTTTGATTCCCTTTGTGTAGCTGGTAATTGGTAACTGCCTTATAACGCAATTACTCAATTGCGCTTCGTTTTAGCGCCACTGAAACTGTGGCGAAGCCAACATTAGCCCGTACAAGGTGCCGAGTTTGCGCCCGACGTGGCGCAGGGAAAGAACAGCATCGGCGTTGCGTCCCCCGTCGTTGAGATATTCGAGATAGAAGGCGCGCATTTCAGCGCTGAGTTCAACCCCGAAGACCTGGCGGGCCACGGCATCGACCACTTCGCCTGCGGTCTGCGCTGTGCCGATGCGTTCGCGAATCTGGGTGCTTAGGTTATAGCCGAAGTCGTCCTGCTCGCTGTAGGCCCCGTGGGTGAGTTGCATGGCGATGTTCCAGCGGGCGAGCAGACCACCCGAACTCATCCAGGCTCCGGCCACGTCGGGAAAGCCATTGGGCGGCTGCCAGCCATAAGGAAGCTGCCCAAGGTCGGTCAACATCTCGTAATATTGCCAGTAGTCGTGGGCTTTGGTGCCAGTGGCACGCAAGGCCCCGATCAGGAAATCAAGTGGGCGGCGGAATTTGGCACCGGCTGAGGCTTTGAACTCATCGGAAAGAAAGAGATGGCGCAACACCGGCTTGATCTGCCCCTGGTTCTCCTGCCAAACGGCAGCAGCGCTATCGACCAGGCTCTGCGACGGATTGTCGGAAACAAAACGACGACAGAGCTTAAAAGCCAGAAAGTGTGCCGTCGATGGATGACGGGCGACAAGGTTGAGCAGATGATAGCCGTCGTCAATGCCGCGGTCGGCTGGCATGGTGTGGCCAAGTACGCTCTTCTCGCCCGTGTCGTGACGCTCCATGTCAAAGATAAAGCCGCTCGGCGTCGCATCCCAGGAGGTCCAGCCGGTGAGGGCGCGGGCGGCTTCCTTGACATCTTGCTCGTTGTAACCACCATCAACACCCAGGGTGTAAAGCTCCATCAGTTCCCGGGCGTAGTTTTCATTCGGACCATCTTTGGTGTTGCTAGCATTGTCCAGGTAGTTCAACATGGCCGGATGTTTAGTGACACCGATCAGCATTTGGTGGAAGTTGCCCAATGCCTGGGGGCGGATCACATCCTTGAACATGCCGACCAATTCCACCGGATAGTTTTCAGCGGGGATGTTGAAATGGTCACTCCAGAACTCAGCCATGCGTTCGAACAATTGTCGTCGGCTGTGGACGCCGCGCTGAATCATGCCCAGGACGAGCGCATTGTGGGCACGTCCCTCTTTCTGGGGCAGCTTGTAAACCGTCGCCCGATCCATCTCCAGGATCGGGATCTGCTTCAGAACCGCGTTGCATTCGCTATCATCGATGGATTCTGGGTTGAGTTGTTCCTCCAGAAACGCCTCGTAGCCAATCTCGTAGATTCGTTCCACCTCCTCGGGGCGCGGCCCATAGGTGAGGCGATTGAGCAGATGCAGTTCCGGTGTCATCTCGACAGCAGATGCGTTCTGGACTGGATTTTTCTGAGCTTTGGCTAGGGAAAAGAAACTCCTGCGGGTCAGCATACTACCTCCTTTCTAGGTTAGGACGTACGCATTCCTTGGTTCAAACTGTGTCCCTCCGTGACATAGGTACGTTCTGTAGCGCAAGTATAGCCAGGTGTTCATAATCTGTCGCTGACTTTGGGATAGGTGGTTGAAGTGTGTGATAAAGTGCACCGTGGGGCGACAAGTGGTAGCTAAAAATTGTGATCTTTATTCCAATTACATGCTGCATTTTTACACTTTCTTTACACTTTAGCCTCGAATTTTGATCCCTTTTTGACGTAAGCGGCGGTGTAATAATGAGGTTGTAGTTGAGGTGTGGAGAGGCTGCGGGCGTATCTGACCGTTGCACCCTGGTTCTTGTATTCGCTGCCTGATTGCTGAAAAGGATGATTTTGTATGAGTTATGCAAGTGTGAAACGTGTTTTAATTGGGGCGCCCTTTCCTTCTAGTGCCGAGTTGCACGAGCGCCTGGACAAGGTGCGTGCCTTGGCTGTCTTCGCCTCGGATCCGATCAGTAGCAACGCTTATGCCACTGAAGCAATCATGAGTGTGCTTATTCTATTAGGGAGCGGCGCACTGGCGATGACGATGCCGATTGCAATTGGCATCGCGCTGTTGATTCTGTTGGTCATTTTTAGTTATGTGCAGACCATTATGCATTATCCCGGCGGTGGCGGAGCTTATACTGTCGCCAAAGACAACCTGGGCACCATGCCTTCACTCTTTGCTGCTGGCGCACTCCTGACCGATTATGTGTTAACGGTTTCGGTTTCGGTTTCGGCAGGAATTCGGGCGTTAACCTCGGCCTTTCCTGTACTGTTTAACTATCGTCTGGAATTGGCATTGGTGGCCATCGTGCTGCTGACCTGGGTCAACCTACGTGGCGTGCGCGAAAGCGGCACGGTCTTTGCACTACCTACCTATGCTTTCGTCGGCGGTGTGATGCTTGTGATTGCGATTGGCATGGTGCGCTACTTTGGCCTCTTTGGCGTTACCCCGTTGGAACGCCACGCACTACATATTGAACCCCAGCACTCGTTTACTGGTTTTGCCTATCTTTGGTTGATTTTGCGTGCCTTTGCTGGCGGTTGTACTGCACTAACTGGAATTGAGGCGATTAGCAACGGCGTTCAAGCCTTTAAACCACCAGAGTCGGTGAATGCGAACAAGACCATGGTCTGGATGGGCGTGATGGCGATGACGCTCTTTATTGGCATTTCCTTTCTTGCCACGCATCTGGCGATTGTGCCAGCCGTGGAAGATAGCGTGCTTTCGCAGATGACGCGCTTGGTGGCTGGCAATGGCATTATTTACTATTGGGTACAGTTCTTTACCATGATGATTTTAGTGCTGGCTGCCAATACTGGCTATCAAGATTTCCCACGCCTGAGTTCATTCCTGGCTAGGGATGGCTTTTTGCCCCGCTGGATGCAAAACCGTGGCGATCGCTTGGTCTTTAGCTCGGGCATTTTGGTCTTGGCGCTGCTTGCCTCGATCTTGATTATCATCTTCCGCGCCGACGAAATTGCCATGTTGCCGCTTTATGCGTTGGGTGTCATGCTTAGTTTCACCCTCTCCCAGCTTGGGATGGTGCGCTTGATGGGCAAAGTGAGCAAAGTGCCACCCGGCGAAGAGGTACATACGAATGCGACGGTCATTCACTATGAGTCTGGCTGGTGGTGGAAACGAGCGCTGAACTCGGTGGGTGCTGTTACCACAGCGATTGTCTTTGTGGTTTTGGTTGTGACCAAGTTTGTTGATGGTGCCTGGATTATTGCGATTGCGATCCCGCTGATCGTTTTGGGGCTGCGTATGATCCATGATCATTATGTGGCTGTCGCTGAAGCGCTACGGACCCGGGATCTGTCGCCCAGCAACTTGGAAGAGATTGCCGATGTCGCCATTGTCCCGATTGCGGATGTTCATCGCGGTACCTTGCGGGCGATCAAGTATGCCAAACGCATCTCGAGCAATGTGCGCGCCGTGTGCGTCATTACCTCCGAATCGCAAAAGGAACGATTGGAGCGCCGTTGGAATCGCTTTCCGACGCTGACACAAGA
>JAXLWB010000048.1:0-80057 GCA_046328715.1 Caldilineaceae bacterium
GTGGAGAAGATGGTGGATCAAGGGGTGAAGCGTGTGGTTTTGGCCGCCCAGCCTGACCCGAACTGGGATGACCAGGGGATCGCACAGAGCGCCCTGTCCACTCGCTTTTTACTGGTTGCCGAAGAACCCGTCCACGATTGGACGATCCTGGTTTTCGATGCCTTGCCGCAAACGAGTACTGATTTGCAAGTCACCTTTGCTAACCAGCTTGCATTGGCTGGCTATGCGTTGCAACCTGCTAGCCTGCTGCCTGGCGGTATCTTGGCTGTCCATTTGCGCTGGCAAAAAGAAAACGCTCACCTGACTGGCCGTGAAAAGGTATCGCTCCAGTTACTTGACACCAATGGTCAATTGGTGGCACAAGAAGATCGCCCACTTCTCCTCCCTTCCGATCCTGAACTTCCCTGCTCTTATGGTATACTCCTCCCAGAGAAACTAGCCGCCGGTGAATACCGCCTGCTGCTGGTGCTTTACGATCCGGAGAAGGCCGATGCACAGCGTATCACCACCGTCGATGGCGCTGACACGGTGCAACTGACCAGTTTGAGCGTAGAATGAATTCGATTTCGACGCAATTACAGCGTTATTTTTTTGCTCCAAGCACTCACAGTCGTGTTTTGGCCCTTGCTGGTGTACTAGTGAGCGGCACCCTATTGATTGCGCTCTTTATTGGCGTAGTCGGGCCGATTTTGGCATTGGTGGCGGCTATCGCTCTGATTGCAGGCACGTTGATCCTCTCCGACACCCGTTGGGGTTTTGTGGCGCTGGTGGCGGTGATCTTCGTCTTCCCCTTTGGTGCACTGCCCTTTAGTGTCGGCTTCAAACCCACCTTCCTCGATCTGGCGTTGGGCGCGTTGATCTTCGTCTGGCTGCTGCGGCTGGTGACGGGTCAGGAGCGGCAATTGATCGCTTCGCCGTTGGGCGGCTGGGTGGCTGGCTTTATGATCATGGCGATCTTTGCCTTTGCCTATGGGTTGACGCACAGCTCTGCCAACAGTTACTTCATTCGTCGCTTTGCCGAGCTTTTGTTGGGAATCGCCCTTTTCTTTGTGGCAATCAACACCGTGCGTACCGTCGACGAGTTGCGTTGGGTGATCCGCTGGCTGGTTTTGGCTGGCTGGGCGGGTGCGGGGATTGCGGTGATCTTCTATGTAATTCCGACCAATGCAACCGTCTGGGTCCTCGACCGCCTGACCCGCTTTGATTACCCTGGTGGCTTCGGTGCTCTGCGCTGGATCGAGGATGATCCGGAAGGCACAATGCGCGCCATCGGTACTGCCATCGATCCGAACGTACTGGGTGCGATGATGATTGTCGTGGCCGGATTGATGGCGCCGCAACTCTTTGACAAACAACGACTCTTCCCGCGCTGGCTGACGACAATTATGTTGTTGACAGCGGTGCTGGCGCTTTACCTCACCTTTAGCCGCTCGGCGCTGCTTGGGCTGGCTAGTTCGATTGGCTTGTTGGCCCTGCTCAAATATCGCAAGTTGATTCCGCTGGGCATCGTTGGTCTACTCTTACTCTTTCTGCTGCCGCAAACCCAGGAATATGTGGCGCGCCTGCTAGAGGGGTTGGCGGGGCAGGATCAGGCGACGCTGATGCGTTTTGGCGAATACAAGGACGCACTGATCTTGATCAGCCGCTATCCGGTCTTCGGCGTCGGTTTTACAGGTGTGCCGGATATCGATATCTATCTCGGTGTGAGCATGGTTTACCTGATCATCGCTGAGAATATGGGGCTGGTTGGGCTAGGGTTGTTTTTGGTCACCCTGATCGGCTTTTTTGTAAATATGGCGATCGCCTGGCGAGCCGGTGTCAGCGCCGAACTGGAAGCGATTCTGCTGGGCCTGAGTGGCGCGATTTTGGGGGCACTGGTCAGTGGCATCTTTGATCATTACTGGTTTAATCTGACCTATCCGCACATGACGGCACTCTTCTGGCTGTATGTAGGGTTGGCAATGGCGACGGTGCTGGTGGAGCGGAGTCATGAGTCGACAACAGCGGATTGAGAATATGGTAGATCATGCTCGAAAGAGGATCGATGTTATAATTTAATACCAGACCCACATCTCCCCAGATTATAGATGATCCTATCTATAATTCTTTTGTTTCACCGCTCTATCGCCGGGAACGGCAACGTGCAGAAAAATACGCTGCTATCCTCAAAGAAGCAGGCTTACTGCCTGAAGAGGATGAATGAATCAATATTAAACTAATGGACTCACCTGTTTCTACTCAAACCAACCAATTCGGCACCATCACTCTCGATCCGACGCCGATTACCAATAACGGCCTAACGCGCGGACGCCGTCCTGATTGGCTGCGCGTCAAGATGGCCGACAGCCCAAAGTATCGCGAACTCCGTGACCTTTTTCGTGGCCAACGTCTTCATACTGTGTGTGAAGAGGCGATGTGCCCCAATATCGGTGAATGTTGGGGACGGGGAACGGCGACCTTTTTATTGATGGGCGATACCTGTACCCGTTCCTGTGGCTTCTGCAAGATCAACACCGGTCGACCACAGCCGCTCGACCCGGATGAGCCGCGCCGTGTGGCGGAAAGTGTGCGGCAGATGGGGCTGAAACACGCTGTGCTTACCAGTGTCAACCGCGATGAACAGTCGGATGGCGGTGCTTGGGTCTTTGCGGAGAGCATTCACTGGATTCGCCAATTGCAGCCGGGCTGCAGCATTGAAGTGTTGATTCCTGACTTTAAGGGCGTTTGGTCGGCATTGCAGGTGGTGATGGATGCCAAGCCAGAGATCCTCAACCATAATACGGAGACAGTTCCACGCCTCTATAAGACCGTGCGTCCGCAGGCAAAATATCTGCGCAGTATGGAACTGTTACAGCGAGCCAAGGCAATGGAGCCAACTTCACTGACCAAGTCGGGAATTATGTTGGGCTTGGGCGAAACCTGGGATGAGATTCTCCAGGTCATGGATGATATGCGCGCCCATGACGTCGATGTCATCACGATGGGACAATATCTACAGCCGAGCCGTTTTCATCTACCGATTGAGCGCTATGTACACCCGGATGAGTTTGCTGCTTTGAAAGAAGAAGGGGAAAAACGAGGCTTCAAGCGGGTCGAAAGTGGCCCACTCGTGCGCAGTAGTTATCATGCGGAGGAAGTGATCAATGGTTAATGGGGAATGGTTAACGGTTAATTGTTAATGAAGGTACTATCCGCGAAGTAAAGGGTAGCGTCATTTCATTAGCCATTAAAAATTAACCATTACACCGTTCACCATTGCTTACGCCGTTCCAAATTGTCGATCGCCTGCATCACCGAGACCGGGCCAAATAAAGCCGGTGGGGAATGCATCGTTGGCATTGGTCAGTCTTTCGTCAATCGCGGCGACGTGAACGGGTACATCTGGGTGTTTGGCGTGCAAGGCTTGGATGCCCTCGGGCGCGGCAATAATGCCGACGAATTTGATGCGGCTCACTCCCCAATGTTTCAACACATCGACTGCGGCAATGGCAGAACCGCCGGTTGCCAACATCGGGTCGAGCAACAAACAGAGATCAACCGTTGGTGCAGTTGGCAGCTTGTTATAGTAGGCAACGGGACGCAGTGTGTGCTCGTCCCGATAAAAACCCAGGTGCCAAACTTCAGCCTGAGGCATGATGCGCCAAGCACCATCCACCATCCCCAATCCCGCACGCAAAATCGGAACCAACCCCACTTTTTCGGCTGCTTTCGCACCACTCATCGTCGTCAGTGGCGTCTCTACGTCAAGCGGCTCCATGGTGATGTCTTGCGTCGCTTCATAGAGAAGCATGGTCGAAAGCTCACCGATTAGCTCACGAAACTTCTTGGGTTCAGTGCCTTTGCGCCGTAGTAACGTCAATTTATGGCGCGCAAGTGGGTGTTGAGAAGGAAAGGTATTCGGGAACTCCATAACGATGAATCCTATTCTATTGAGAGGAGGTTTTCAGTGAGATAGCAAGTACACCCTGACAGAAGTAGGCATAGTAATCTCGGTAAGACAGTAAAATACTGACATACTGTCTTACCGATTTACTCTCGTACTATCCGCAATGTACCTATAGAAATGACACGTAACATAGCACCATCTCCAGGGTTTACGCTCTTGGGCAGATGGTGCCATGTTTAAATCGCGTGTCGATTAGCACATCGTAATGCTGGGTCTACCAATCAATTTGGCGCACTGGGCGGTTGCGGCGAGCCAAGCGCTCGACTTCTTGCTGGCAACTGAGACAAAGGGTTGCATCAGGCTTTACTTCAAGTCGTTCCACTTCAATTGGCTTGCCACAGCGCTCACAGATGCCATAGGCCCCTTTATCGATCGAACGCAATGCAGCCTCGATATCGCTTAGCTTTTTTTCAAGCACTGCAATCAAGGCAGAATTCTTCTCGCGTTCAAAGACCTCTGCATCCCCTTCATCCGGTTCAACATCCACTTCAGATTGCAGCGCTTCGCGTAGATTGCGTAGCTCTTCGTTCACATGCACTTGTTCATCAAGAAGTTTTTGCTTTTCTTTCTCGATAAACTGTTGTCGTTCATTTTTTGTCATAATTCCTGCTCCCTTCGTTAAATTGGGCTGACAATTTATAACAGCTTTTGTTCAATTGGTCAAGCCCCAATTTTGTTGTTTAAATTAAGCTTGATCTGAATCTAGGAATTTGGCACAATCTTGCATGAACCAAGAACGTGTGGTTTGGAAACACGCACCCACTTTGTGCCATCTTTATTTGTTCTTTGTATGAGGTTGGTTGATGTAGGAGTAGCGCAAGAGTCGCCACTCGTCACTCGAACCGTTTTCGTCTCTTTCATTCTTTTGCTATAATCTCCTAGTATAGAACAAACGTGCAAGAGTTTATTCCTGTTCCACTGGCCAGTTGTCGTAGGACAATTGGCCAGTATCTCTCGTAATTTTTTCTTGCTTAATACCGCAACATGTTGAGATTTTGGCTCTGATTTGAGAACGCAACCTAATGGCCGATGAACGAAGCATCACCAACCGACCTTCCGTAGAACGAAAAGCCGCTGATCCTGCACCGCGTCCCGTATCTGGCGAGGCGCAAGAGGGCGAGGTCAAAGTTGACCATGCGCTGCGTCCGCGCTCGCTGAAAGAGATGATCGGGCAGGAGCGGCTGCGCGACAAGATGGAGATCCTGGTCGATGCTGCCAAACAGCGCGGTGATGTGCTGGATCACGTGTTGCTGTATGGTCCTCCGGGCCTTGGCAAAACGACTTTGAGCCATATCCTTGCTGGCGAAATGAATGCAAACCTAAAGGTCACGGCGGGTCCCGCCATCGAAAAGGCAGGCGATTTGGCGGCGATTCTCACCAATCTGCGCAAGGGGGATGTGCTTTTTATCGATGAAATTCATCGTTTAGGACGAGCGGTTGAAGAGATACTCTATCCAGCGATGGAGGATTTCGCGCTGGATATCGTGGTAGGCTCTGGTCCGAGTGCACGAAATATTCGGCTGAGCTTGCCTAAGTTCACCGTTGTCGGTGCCACCACCCGCCTGGCTTTGATCACCTCCCCACTGCGGGCCCGGTTTGGCGTCGTCGAGCGCTTTGACTTTTACTCGGCTGATGCCCTTAAAGAAATCGTAACGCGTGCTGCTAAGTTACTAGACGTTAAACTCGACCCAGAAGGCGCGCTGGAAATTGCACGTCGCGCTCGGGGGACACCGCGTGTTGCACTACGGCTGTTGCGCCGGGTGCGGGATTATGCACAGGTGCGTGCCGATGGGCATATCAATAAACCCGTTGCGGATCAAGCGCTTTCGCTCTTGGAGATCGATTGGCTGGGATTAGATGATCTGGATCGTCGAGTGTTGGATGCGATTATCAACAAGTTCAACGGCGGCCCGGTGGGGCTAGAGACATTGGCCGCTTCGATCAGCGAAGAGGCAGACACGATCATGGATGTGGTCGAGCCTTACCTGTTGCAGCTCGGTTTCCTCGACCGTACACCGCGTGGACGTTTGGCGACCCGTGCGGCCTACGCCCATATTGGGGCTACGTATCCAGAGCGGATCGAGCAAGGATCTTTGTTTGGGCAGCAGTAAATAAGGCCTATACATAAGCGAGCGTGACTGATATTCCGTGTTTAATCTTTTGAATGCCTTTAATGACTAAACACGAATATAAGGAACACGGAATTTTTTTATCGGTCCGTTTGGGGTATTGCGGTCTAGGCACCCAAAGAAACTCTCACCAGCGGGGTTTATAATCCGCACACAGTTCCTTGACCTCCTGCCATAGCGCTGCCATCTGTGTATAAGAATGTGTAAGTGCTTCGCTCGTCGCTCCCGGCTGTGCCAAAAGTGTGTTCAGCCTTTCCACGTAATTTTCAGGTTTGAGCGCAAAGCCTGAAATCAACTCCATCACCCGCTTATCGCTCATAAAATAGACTTCGTTCAAGGCAAAAAGCACCTGTGTGAGGTTGTTCGCAGCACGGGTGAAACAGCCTACCGTGTTGTAGACATCGCCCTTTTCGGCAAAGGAACGGGCGTGCATCAACGTGAACTCAGCGCTCCAGAGCGAATCGGCAATGATGCGTTCTTTGAGCTTGGGCGGATAGCTGATGACCTGCTGTTTGAGGCTGGCAATCCATCCTTGTGGATCGTAGAGTGGAATACAACATTGGGTCTCGGCCAGATAGATCACGCTGTAGAAGCCATAGGCAGGTTGCTGCGCATAATCGTGACGTTGAATGCCTTGTAGTGCCTCATCAATCGTGCGCTGGACATGCTCGAGATTGCGATAGAGAAAATCGACCTTGCCCACAGCAGTCTGAATCCATGCGCCGCCGTTGACCCATGCTCCCCACTCGTAGAAACCGGTCACCACTGGCACTCCAACCGCTGAAATCACACCGGCGACGCGGCGAATTTCGTCAATCGCAAACGGAGCGCTTTCGGAATAATAGAGCGCAATATCGAGATCGGAAGTTGCGGTCTGCGTGCCGCAAGCATAGGAACCGCCAAGGACAATGGCACCAACGCCAGGAATAGTGTACAAATCACTAATGAGCGCCTCTATAAACTTTGATTTCTCTTGGGGCAACTGGGGAAGTTGAGAGTTTTCCAACATATTCTCACCATTGTGCAGCTAACTCACGATCTGAACGTCACGCGCCAATTCCCCGAAACTTTCACCGCCCATCGATTTGCTTGTTTCGGATTTAGCAAGTGCAACATAGAGCCAGGAAAATTTACATCTTGAATCGTAGTGGCAGCATCTAGGGTATCCAAGATATCAGCAAGTCTAGTCTCGTGTTTGGGTTGAATTCTTCTTTGGCTCCCATCATAGAAAAACTCCTCCAAACCTCAATGTCGAAATGACTGAATCATCGCATGTGTTGTAACCTGAGGGGTGTCAAATGTCACTGGGAGTTAATTTGTAATTTGAGATATCGACCATAAGTGCTCAATATTTCTCTGATGAGTCAGTTTGCTGCTACTTGAATTACGACCTTTTGGCAACAACGATTCTGCCACCTGCCACACATTTTCTAGCGCATCCCCGCGCTGTGCCAGGAAGGGAACGACACGTCGCAAGCTATGCAGGTAGCCAACATCTTCGGCCAGGCGTTGCATGGCTTGTCTAGCCTCTTCGCAAAATGTGCCAACCTGTGGGAGGAAGAGACGCAGATTGCGTTTGACCAGTTGTGCGAGCAGACGCAAGGTCGCTAGCTCTTCATTGCCATCGGAACCTGCTGCTAGCTTTGGTATTGTCGCATCACTGCCAAATGATCCAGCACAGAGGATACCCAGTGCGGGGAAGTAGATTACATTGCTGTCCTGCTGCGAGTAGATGTCGAGGAAATGCTCGCCCATGCGGATGTGAGCTACTCCGCCAGGCTTGGTTTGCAACTGCGGTAGTCCACTTTCGCGCACTTCGCCTGTAAAAATCGAGGTCGCTGCGCCTTCCAAGTGAAACTTGGCCGTTGCTGAAGCTGGCGGGTCGATCAGTAGCAGACGATCTCCGTTCGCTCCCATGACTGAAAGCGGCGCACGCTCTAACACGAATAGCGTATTGCGCGGTGGCTCGCCTTCGATAAAAAGCTCGAGGAATTGATAGAGTTGAAGAATACGTGCCGGTTCTTGGGCTGCCGTGTCTAATAGTGAAATTGAGGAAGTCGTCATGGAGAAAACCAAGCTAATCAGTCGCAGGTAGAGAAGCAGACTCCGATGGAAGATTAAAGTCTAGTTCGGTTATCAGGTCTATTAACTCAACCGGCAAATCTGCGACCACGATTTCGCCACTCGGCAAGATATAAATCTCCGTCTCTGTCGGTAATGCCGACCATGTTTCCCTGTCGATGTCTTCTGTCGACTCCGTACTCCGCACTTCGCACTGCGCAATTTCTTTACTCATTGCTCACCGCGATCGCGACATCCGGTTCTTGTGCATAGTAGTCGCTGGTCTTCTCTTGCTTTTCGATTTTGCCCAATTGTTCAAGTAAGGCACTGATGTTTTCGCAGCCACTGCCTGGTACACCCTTGATGGTATATTCAATCCGTCCATCGGGCAGGACGGAGATTTCGATCTCTTGTTTTTGCATGGGTTTCGTTCTCTATCTGTAGAAAAAATCTCTTTCAATTCCAACGGCGTACGGTCAGGCGGATCACCTGATCAGTGCCGACCTTTTCTTCCACCAGGTCGAAACCGGCTTTGGCTGTCTCGGTGAGCACTTTGTGATAGGCATAGCGCTGCTGTACCTTTTGTAATGTCTCCTTGATCGGGCGCACTTGCATATCGTCGGCCAGTACCTCGTAGACATCCTGTTCGTTTTTGCGCAAGCCAAAGCTCATTCTAGGCGCATTCACGACCAGATCAACCTTACCAGAGAAGCCGCCAAACAGGTGCTTCCAGACAGTATTTTCAGTGTAGCTCAACTTAAGATCATCTAGCGACCGCTTGATCATGGTCAGGTCACGCAATTCGGTTTTCACTTTGACAAATTTGGACATAGATAGTTCCTCTTAGGCGCTTTCATACAACGTGCGCATTTCATATTCATTCTTCTGGCCATCGCTTGCGCTTGAAATCTCTTTGCCTATTATATCACGGAATGTCGAAACTTGGTCAATGCATTCCCAATATTTCAAAATGCCCAACGATGATCTTTGGGCAGATGCTCGTCACAGAGTAATTTTCCGTCAACTGTTGCTCCGTTACATAGCCCGTAAATAGGATCGGGTTTTTCTCGATCCGTAACCCATGTGCCACAGATGGCGCACTGACCACTGTTGCTTCCACGTAATCCTAATGTTACCAAGGATGATGATACCCACCTCTGTGAACCAGGCTGCTTAGTCACAAATGCTTCGACATCTTCGATAAGTTGATCAGAAAATGCATCAACTTCTACATAAGGCTCGTCGCTGTCGTAGTGAATCTGTCTGTCGATGATCACATTAACGGTAATAAGAAAGCTCTCTGGCAGCATACGAGCGATATGTTTCGGTAATCGACTTCCGCCATCAACCTCTCCAGAAAAATCTGCTCCGTAGTAAGAGGCGATAACCTCAATTCTACCAGTGATTTGTCGATTGAACTCTTCCAATTCCTCGGCTGGAACCCATAACTCTTGATGAACTTGCGTACCAACCGTTTGGACTGGAAACCTGGAAACGTAGTCATCATCGACTACAAACTTTGTGACAAAGCCCGCATAGGGCGCGCTTTTTGTGTTCCCATCGCGAGCAATTTGTTCGACATAATCAAAATTGAGCACTGGATAAAAGATGGGCTGCTCTGGTAAGCGAGGTGGAAACCTGCGAAAGCCCGAAGTTGCAATCATTTCAAGTTCAGTGAGACCTACAGGTCGGTAAAGAAGCATAAGATGTCATAGTACTAAAAACAAATAGGTTTATTCCGTTAAATTAAAAAATTGAAACTGCCACATTTCCTGTTGGCTTGGTTGCACTGAATGAAGTAATATCCGTGTCAAGGAATTACCCCAAGCACTGCGCAATCGATCATCAGTAATGCTAATCTCTTTGCTACTGATACCAAAAACATCGGCGGGATAGTGGAATTGACCTGCGCCAGATGTTCGCCCATCTGTGATTTCGCGCTCACCAAAGCGAATGACCCCTGCCGTCGTGAGATCGACCGTACACGGGGTTAGAATCGCCAGTGTGATCTCGCCAACGGGCTGCGTTAGCTCATAGCGGTCGTTGATCTCCACTGACTGTCCGCGCTGCAATGTGATCTGCCGCTGCCAGGAGTGAAGATGCGCTTCGGCTGGATAGGCGTCAGCGATGTCGAGTACAAAGTTGGTGTGGTTAGCGTCAGCTTCATAGCTCACAATCTTTGCCCTGTACTCCTCGCCTGGAGATTGCTGCACACCATCAACTGTCGGCAGCAGTGTGTGATAAGCAGATTGCATGGTCCAGATCTCGTAGCGCTGCGGGCTGAAGGTCTTGGCGGTATAGAATTCCACGCCTGCATCGACTATCACTGGTTTGCCATCGACAAATATGATGAGGTTGCCAATGTCATTGTGATTGTGGCTTTCATTGTTGTTGCCACCTTTGGCCGCCACAAACAAGCCCTTGCTTGAACATGCTTGGTCGCGTGCGACCATCACTTCGATCTCTGGCAACCAACTATCCTGCGGTAGAGGCGGAATTGGGTCTACAAAGGCGGGGGCGGGTGTGAAAAGAGCGCGCAAGGTGCGTGCCATGCTTGGAGAGATATCGCGTGTGACTGCACTCTTGTTGCCAGCGATAAGCGTTGCTGCCTGAGTACGTTGCTCGCCTTCTTGATGTTGCCAGAGCCAGGCACCCAGGCTACTCATCTCCCTGTCCCCAATCCGTTGTCCATAGCTATAAACAATCGTTGCATCGGGGGTGACCAGTGCTGGCGCATCGGCAAAGTTGATGTAGTAGTGGTCGGCGATCTGCACTCGATGGATAAAGCGCCCGATCTCCTGAATCAGCGGTTGATTATAGACATTGATCTGGCCGTTACTGGCGCTGTCAAGCAACGCTAGCGTGTCAAAAAGTGACGCCCCCGCCCGCCCCCAATAGCTGGGACCTTCGTCACAGCCGCCATCTTGGGGATAGGGATCGATAAAGCGATCGATGGTCTGCATGATTTTGTACACGCTCTGCACGCGTCGTTGTTCGTTTGTTTCCATCAGTAACGTACAAGCTAGCCAGTTGGAGCAGATCCAGGGATTCCAGTTGTTGACGCGGCGCAGACTGTTTTGTCCCTCATTGCCCATCCACCAATAATCATTTCGCTCCCAACACGGGGTGAGGATGCGGGTGGCGATCTCGTGTTCAATGCGTGGGCGAACTTGTGAGGTGACCTGGCTGAGCCGCTCGCCCAGCAGGTAATCAGTCCACGCAAGAAGCGCGGCTGTCTCTGCCACAAAAAGATCGACGACGATGTCGCGGCAATCAGGTAAGCCTTTTCCCGATTGCTGGGCACCAATGTGGGCTGGAATGCCCCAAAACGACTCTTCACAGATCGTCCAGATACCGTTGACAATGTCGTCGAGAAAGCGTCCTTGATTCTCGATGCATTCAGCTAGTACCAGGGCATGAAGCGCTCTACGTCGGTCGAAGCTGGGGATTTCGTAGTTACGACGGTTGCCGTTGCGGGCAAATTGCAGAAAGAGCGTTGCTGGAAGCGGCGGCCACTCGTAGTTGAGATAGCTTTCGCCTTCGGCCATGCGCAGTTTGCGTTGCCAATCAGAAAGTGCGTCCCAGTCGCGGCGCTCTTCAATCGTTGGGAAAGGTTGCCAGGCGCGGCGTGGGATGAGAAGCGCTTCGACCTGTTGGGTTAGATAGAGTTGGGTGAGCATAGGCGGATGGTTGTTACATCATGATAACGATTGGATCAGTCTTGAGATTGCTACTTCATAATCCTGTACGCCTGCAGGAAACCAAGTTGAAGCACAAGCAGCGAACCAGTCGATGGTGAGCAACGTTTCTAATTTGGCAACGCCAGTTCCAACATGTTTTGCCGCATCTAGCCCTAGTGACCGTAACAATGCCGATCGATCCAGTGCAATCGGCCCCCAAAAGGGACGCTGCCAGTCCAACACACAAAAGCTATTTCCCACCAATAAAACATTGTCGTTGCTCAGGTCGCCGTGGAGATAACCGATTGGGCCATCGAACAGTGCCAGTAGCTCGGGATCATGGGCCGCCTGCTTTATTCGGTTAACCGCGTCCAAAGTCAATTGGTCAAACTGTTTTGTGTCGATCAGGATGGACAAGGTTTCGTATAGCTTCTCACCATGTGCAAACCATTCCTGGTGATTGTGTAGACTTTCCAGTGCTGGCAGATCGCCTCGAATCGCACTAATCTGCGCAAGTAGCTGATCAATCATCTCCAGTGCAGACGACTCGTTGAGGTGGCAATCACTAATGGGTTTCCCTTGCATGTCCTCTAAGATCAGCGCATCTGGCATGCCGCTACGTGAGACAATTTGGGCAGAGGCGAGTAATGACGACTCTGCATTGGCGTAAAATAGAGGCTCGACTGTTGGCGGCGCTTGCACTTTGTAGATCAGCGAACGACCCTCGCCACAGTTGAGCCGTTGGACACAGGAAAGAGGCCACTCACGGAGCGTCGTCCGTTTGCGGATGGGAATACCCAAGATGCACTCTAACTCTGCGTCATTGTCAAGCCAGAGATCAAAGTAAGGATGGCGGTGCATAAGGAACTCGTCCTTCAAGAAGCTTGGTCAGCGAGTCTAGGTCATTGAGTTGATTGAGCGCAACTCCTGCTTGTTGCAGCCAGTGTTGAATGGCTTGATCGAACTGGAGCGCTTGTTTTGCCAGTTCTGCTCCACTTGAGTTGCCCGTAAAACGTATCAATTCCGGAATTTGCAATGCTTGGTAGGATTTCGCATATTCATGGTAGAGGTTGAAATTTTCGTCGTTTGCCTCACCAAACGCGCTGGCAATAAAACGTGTAGTCTCATCCTGAATAAAGGTTGCCGCCCAACTGGCTCCAATCGGGTTGCCAGAGGCAGCTCGTGATACGATTTTGTTGACCTTGTCGTGTAGTTCGGGGTAGTAGTCAGTGAAGAGCGCCGACACACCTTGTTCCACAGCCAGTTTCTTTTGCACTTGGCAGAGGATCTCACGAGTGCTCTTCACAAATAATTCGGCAGCTTGGGTGATCTGCTCAGCATCTTCTGCAGTTGCCAGGGTGGTGATGTAATCTTCAAGGTTGGCAGGATGGATAGGTAGTTGCAGAATCTCGGGGAAATTCGAGTCCCAACCACGCTGAAAGGTGTGCTGATTGACCAATGCTAGACACTCGACCACCGCCATGATCACTTGCCAGGCGGCCTTGCGTATGCTGTTAAAGTCGTCGCTCATCGTCGCTAAGCGCAGGTTGCCCAAATGGAAAACTGCCTTCGGAAAGTGATCGAGCGCTCGTTGCACCATCTCGTTTTTGCAGGCTGGACTTTGTAACTCGATAATGCGCTCCTGGAGCGCCTCGAAACGCTGGCGATCCCTTTCGCTGCGTACATAGAGAGGCTTGGCTTGGGCGATCAGCGACGGCCCCACTGCCCAACTGCCCACCCCGTTGGCCAACCGTTCAGCCCGCTGCCACGAGATCGGAAAAAAGTCGAAGCTGATGCCATGGAGCACAAAACAGGCAAAGAGCGAGTGTGCTTTCCCTTCATCGGGAATAAAAATTAAGTCGAGATCAGAAGTGGGTGACGCATTGCCAAGCGCATAGGAACCGTAATAGGCAATGATGCCGACCTCATCCCCATGCGTTTTGATTGCGTGAGCGAGGAATGTATCGGCAATTTGGAAGACATCTAGGTGAGGTAGGCTCATGAGCGATCAACCAATTTCAGTATGTTTGAAGTTTTAGCCTGTAAATTACCCGCCACGCCCGATCGTTTTCTCCTCGTTGCATTAATTGTAGATGCTCAATCGGTACACTCCACCGTTGCAGGTGCCATTCACTTTGGAGCAGTTCCGCGTAGAGCGCGTTGCTGCGCTGATCGTTCAAGCGCATGGTCAGGGTGAGATGGGGAGTGAAATGGTGATGTTTGTCGGAGCCAAGTGCAGATACAAGTTGGTGACGAGCCGCAAGCAATCCCTCGTTCTTTTCGACTGCTAAATAGATGATTCGATGGCCAGGCGGGAAGGAGGCGATCCCACCCAAGCCTAACCCAAATGGCTGGATCTGGTGGGCAAAGGTTTCGAGCTTGGCAATGGTCTCAGCCTCATTCTCTGGCGTGGCTGGACCACTGCGCCATACGGTGCCCCAGAGCGTCACGTGCGGTGGCGTGATGAAGGCGGTCTTCGGATCATGTTGTTGGCGCAAGGCTTGAATTTGGTCTGCCAATTTACCTGTGGGAAATGCGCCAACAAAGATTCGATAGTCACTTTTCATATGTCAGGTTTGGGTTCACTCTATCGGTGACTAAAGAAGAGCCGCAACCAATACATAAACCAACATAGAGATTACCGATTCCCATACGCCCGATCCAGCAATTCCATCGTGTGCCAAACCGGCAGTGGCTTGCCCTGTGCTGCCAAATGCGTTTTGATCTGCATCATGCAGCCGATATTGCCCATGACAACGGCCTGAGCACTTGTGGACAAAATATTGTTCGCCTTGCGCTCGCCGATCTGCTTTGCCAGTTCGGGTTGTTCGATGTTGTAGGTGCCTGCCGAACCGCAACAGATTTCGCCTTCGGGAATCTCTACCACTTTGAGGTTAGGAATGGCGGCCAGTAACTTGCGCGGTTGGCTGGTCACTTTTTGGGCATGGGCAAGGTGACAGGCATCGTGATAGGCAACGATCAACGGCTCTGCCAAGGCCGCAGGTGCAACCAAACCCAACTCGGCGAGAAAGACGCTGACATCTTTGGCTTTGTGGGCAAACTGTTGAGCCGTGGATTCTTCAGCTTTCCCAGCAAAAAGTAACGGGTAGTCGTGGATTCCAGAACCACAGCCCGCCGCGTTGGTAAGAATGGCATCGACATCGCCAGGAAAAGCTTTGAAATTGTTGCGGGCAAAGGCGCGTGCTTGATCTGCCTCACCCGTATGCAACGAAAGCGATCCGCAGCAGCCCTGGTTGCGCGGAATCAGCACTTCGACGCCATTTTTTGCTAGCACACGCAAAGTGGCCCAATTGATCTGCGGGGCGAGCACCTGTTGTGCACAGCCTGCTAACAGTGCTACCCGTGCGCGACGTTTCCCTTCGGCTGGATAGAGTTCGGGCAATGGTTGGGCCGAGGGCAGATCGTTCGGAAGCAGGTCAAGCATGGCCTTCATCGGCGTTGGCAGCAATGGTTGCACAAGTTTTCCAAGCTTGCCCATCGTCGCCGCCAACCGGAAGCGCGCTGGATAAGGTAACGTTTGGGTGACCATCGTGCGCGTCAACTTATCCATTGTCGAACGCTCGCGCTTTTCTTCAGCCCGCTCGCGGAAGGGCATGAGCAGATTGCCGTATTCGACGCCCGACGGACAGGTGGTAACACAGGCCATACAGCCCAGGCAACGATCCACAAAGGGTAGCGACTCTTCTAGAGGCAAGTTGCCTTCAAGCTGCTCCTTCATCAAAAAGATACGCCCACGCGGCGAATCCATCTCTTCGCCCATCACTTTGTAGGTGGGGCAGGTGGAAAGGCAGAAGCCACAATGAACACAGGCGCTCACTGCCTTGGACATGGCTGGTGCTTGGGGGCCGAGTTGATCAACAGGAATGGAATGTTGCATGAGATATGATAGACTGTACGGATAGCATGCACAGTAGATGTTGCATGAAATGTGAACCGTGATGCGTGAATTACCGAATTCGTCCCCACCGGACGCCTGACTTTATATGATCGAGCAAATTGACCATCGTGATTTAAGGGTTGCACAAGAAATTTATGTTGTTCAGCAAGCCTCCTATGCCGTCGAGCAGGCTCTGATTGAGTGCGCCGATTTCCCGCCGCTCCAGGTGACTCCTACCGATATCCAACAGGAAGACGAGATCTTTCTTGGCTACCGAGTGGGTGCCCAATTGGCAGGCGTCGTGTCGTTTGCTTCTTTGCCGACATTGCTCGATATTGGAAGGCTGATCGTTCACCCCGACTATTTTCGACGGGGGATTGCCAGCCAGCTATTGCAGGCGGTGGAAAGCTTCGCAGAACCAGCAATGCGAATCACCGTCTCGACTGCGGAAAAGAACCTGCCTGCTGTACAACTCTATTTGAGACATGGCTACCAGCAAACCGAACAAACCGTGTTGCCGGACGGTCTCGTATTAGTGCGCTTCTATAAAACCCAGCCTTTGGCCGCTATTAACTAAAAGCTCGGAAACTTTCCCAGCGGATCGAGGGCACTCTTAATTCGCTGATAGAACGCCTGTGCTCCGCGCTTGCCGATCAATGGCTTGGTTGTTGCTTCGCCTAATACGACTAGGCCCGAGAGATTTTGTGTCGTCAAGGTTGAATCAAATTCGTTGATGACCCCGTTCCAGCTCACCCAAGCTACGTTGCCACCACTGCTATAGCGACGGGGTCGTGTGCCGAGCCTGGCATCCAAGGCTGCGATCTTGTGCAGATTGAGAGGCACCTTCACCAGCGCGCTTCCTTCTGGTACCCAGGAAAATTCTCGTGCGTCTTCCCACAGATCGTTGTCTTCTGTCACCACCTCACCGCTACCGACAAAGCGACGCAAATGCTCCAGGCGATCGGGTAATGTGTTGGCCCAGCCGCCGAGCCGAATCAATAAGGTTGGTTCTGGCATAAGCATGTCAAGGGCGTCAATGTCGAAGACGGTCGTTGCTAGTTTACTCAGTGTCTCAATTGCACTACTCAAGGAGCTTTGTGGCACTTTCAGAGTCATGTAGGTCTGTGGTCTGGGGAAGACTTTGAAGCTTAGTTCGACCAATACACCAAACTGCCCAAGACTGCCTACCATGAGCTTGGGAAAGTCAAAACCGGCGGCGTTCTTGACAACTTTGCCGCCGCCGCGCACTAGTTGCCCCTTGCCATCCACAAAGCGCACGCCGACCAAAAAGTCACGCACGCCCCCGTAGCGCTGCCGACCCGAACCAGAAAGTCCACTTGCCACCGTACCGCCGAGCGTCGCCCCTGCCTTGACCAATGGCGGATCGAAGGGAAGATACTGCCCATGCTTCGCTAACTCGGCTTCAACCTCGGCGATGGGCGTACCCGCTAGCGCAGTGAAAGTATACTCGCCGGGGTCGTATTCGAGAATGCCGGTGAGGGGATGAAGGTCAACTGCTGTGGCACTAGAATGCTGTAACCGCAAGGCAGATTTAGTTTTGCCTGAAAAGGCAAAGATTGCTTTGGACGAAGTGACTGCGTCCTGTATCTCTTGAATCTGCAAACAAATTCTCCCTTGCTATTTTAGAGGTAAGAGGACTTGATTACTCCCGCGAAATCACGCCAGCCTTTTCCAACGGATGCGCTCCGTGCATCTTGAGCGCAGGTGCTCCATCTTTGGGCAACTTCTTGCCGCGATTCGCCAGTTCGTATGGATCGATCGCCTGGCGAACGCCATTCATCACATTGAGGTCGATCTCGCTGAACATGACAGGCATATACTCGCGCTTTTCCATGCCTACCCCATGTTCGCCTGTGATCGATCCGCCGAGGTCGATGCAGAGGTGGAGGATTTCACCCGCCAGCGATTCAGCTCGTTCCAGGGCGCCTTTTTCGTTGCCGTTGTAGAGAATCAGTGGGTGGAGATTGCCATCGCCCGCATGAAAAACATTGGCAACTCGGATCTGATACTTGTGGCTCAGTTGCTCAATCGTTGCCAAGGCACTGCCAAGTTTGGAACGAGGCACAACGCCATCCTGCACAATGTAATCGGGGCTGAGGCGACCAACAGCCGAGAAGGCACTTTTGCGCCCTTTCCAAATGCGCATGCGGTCGTCGTTATCCTTGGCAACTTTGACTTCATAGGGGCCAGACTCTTCGATTACCTGTAGGAGCGCAGCAAATTCGGCCTCGACTTGCACCGTTTCGCCTTCGAGTTCGACAATCAGCAGCCCGGCGGCGTCTGGCGGATAGTTGGCGTGGACTGCTGCTTCGGCGGCCTGGATCGCCAGATTGTCCATGATCTCCATCGCCCCTGGCAACAGACCGGAAGACACAACCGACGCCACCGCATTGCCCGCCGCTTCCTGGCTGTGATAGGCGGCAAGGACGGTCTTGTAGGTCTCCGGCTTGGGCATGAGGCGCAGTGTGATTTCCAACGCTACACCAAAGAGCCCTTCGCAGCCGACAAAGAAGCCAGCAAAATCGGGGCCAATAGTCTCCAAACTGTCCCCGCCTAATTCCACCACTTCGCCATCCGGGAGCACGGCCTTGATGCCCAACACATGGTTGGCGGTCATGCCATATTTCAAACAATGCGCGCCACCCGAGTTGAAAGCCACGTTGCCGCCAATCGTGCAGATCAACTGGCTGGATGGATCGGGCGCATAGTACAGATTGTAGGCAGAGACCGCCTTGCTTACATCGAGATTGATCACCCCCGGCTCGACCACGGCAATGCGGGCTACTGGGTCAACTCTGATGATGCGGTTGAGGCGATTGAGTGCAATTACCACCCCATCTTCAATCGGCAGCGAACCTCCAGAGAGGCTGGTGCCGCTGCCGCGCGCAACGAAGGGCACCTGGTGTTTGGCGCAGATGCGCACCGTTTCGATCACTTCCTGTTGGCTCTCGGCCAGTACGACCGCACGTGGCCGCGCTCGAAAGGCAGTCAGGGCATCGGATTCGTAGGGTGTGAGTTGCGCAGACTCAGTAAGGAGTCGTTTGGTGGGAATGACTTTGCCCAAATCGTCGATGAGTGGATGGCTTTTCATACCTTGATTGTAGCCGAACGATTCGGGCAAAGTCAATTGAGGAGGGAAGGCAGTGGATCAGTGGACAGTATGTACTGACCTACTGTCCCACCGTCTTACTGACCTACGGCTTGAGCTTTTCTTCCGGAATCTTTTGCACATCCGGGAATTTCAGCACTGTTTGCCGGACCGGTTCTGCAATTGGCCCTGCAACGGCAGCACCAGATGTATAAGGGCGTACGATGATTGGCAGGTATAGCTCGCTTGTGAATTCGGCACCTCTGATCTGATAATCAACCCGTTGGTTCAACCAGCGGCTCTCCACTTGAAGGTACATGGTTCCGCTCTTGGTGGCTCGCCAATGGATGCCATCGTGGTCGCCGCTGCCCTGATAGTAATACTCGTAACGACGGGTATCGCCTAGGGCAACCGCAGTGATCCCGTCTGTATCATAGAGCCACAGAATTGTATCGCCACGGATTGTATCGGTCACGTAGGTATCAAATTGGTAGAATCTGCCTGCGATCACATCGACTTTATACCAATCTGTATCCCCCACTGCGTGCAGGGTATGGGTTACGGTGGCACTGTTAAGGATTAGCGAGTTTGCCTGGTTGATGTCGTTATCTGGCTCAAAGTCGTCACCGCCTAGACAAACTGCCCCACTTTTATCTTGCAGACAGCCTTTGACCCAGGGTTCATAGGTTGAGACGCGCGTGTAGACATTGGGATATTCTGCTGCACCACAAGAGTAGGTACCCCAACTGACAATTCCCACCTGTTTCCAACCGGGAGCATCGCTCGTTGGAATCATCAATGGGCCGCCGCTATCGCCAAAGCAGACATTCTTGCCGCCATTTTCGTAGCCAGCACAGACCATCCCATCGCTCACCAGATACTTATTACCAGTGTAATAGTAGTAAATCTCTCGGCAACGATCGTGGGAGAAGAAGGGAAGCGAGACTTGACGCAATGTGTCTGCATAGCCACCTTCGTAGTATCCCCACCCGATCACAGTCGCACGTAACGTTCGATTTTCCACATTGCCATCTGCCGCCAGGTCAAGCGGTAGGACCGTGCGCGTAGATGGCTGGCTGAGATGCAGTAGTGCAACGTCGGCGGCACCGATCTGACCATTCCATTCTGGGTGAAGGATTACTTCGGTGATCGAAATGTGTTCGCCATCTTTGACCGAGAGCGTATGTTTGCCCATCACCACCTGGACGCGCTTGACCAGATCAAAATCAGCGCAGTGGGCCGCAGTCATTACCCATTCCGGATCAATGAGCGCGCCGCCGCAATATTGACCATAATAGTCAGTACCATAACCGGAGTAAACGAGCGCTGCCTGCCAGGGCCAGGCACCTGGCTTGCTCTCGCTACCGCCGACGATATCAGGCACATCCACCTGGTCTGGTTGGGATTGTGCTTGGGCAGCAGAGGTGCCCAACACACTGAACATAATGTAGGAAAAGCCAAGACTCAACGCTATGAGCCAAAGCCAATGCATGCGACGATAGGCAAAAACGGAATCACGAAATCGCATCTGGATTCTCCTTGACATAAGTGAATGGATTTTGGCAACGATCAAATAAAGACCTGCCATTTCCGACTACCGTCAATGGCGGCAGGTAGAAGCATGGCGGGTCCTTTTCGCTGATCGTCACAAATTGGTTATTGAATCAGTTTGGCAACGTGGCAATGTAACGGCAAGGGCAAATGTGGTTAGCTAGATAACGTTGTGGAGAGTATCTTGGTTCCTGGGAAATACAACTATTTTGCTGAAAGACGCTTGAGAAGATTGCGCGTGATCTGTTCGACAAAAGGGTTTTGCGCAGCCAAGCCATAGGCCCACTCGGTGCAGCCAGTTGTAAAGACGGTTCCACCTGCTTCGTACATGCCCATCACCGCATTGCCATGCACAATTTTGGCCTTGTTTTCCTCGTTTAGGACACCGAAGACTCGTTCAGCGCAAAAGTCGAGATCTTCAAGGCGCAGGTAAATCTCTTCGCTATACTTTTCAACCCGTTCAGCCAGGGTGGCGGGAGAGGTGCCCAGAATTGTAAATCCCGCAGGGGTGCCATCGGCATGGGTAGGCACGGGCAATCCGTTGAGCAATTGAATCTCGCAACCATCACATTCGTAGCCGACAATCGCCTCGGCGTCACCAAATTGATCGCCATACTCCAAACCGGTCTCATCAAAGACCCAATGGGCAGGTCGCCAGACTGTATAGCCACCTGAACCACGTGGCACGGCAGCCCCAAAGCGCGCATAACCGCCACGTGTAAAACTCACACCGGTCAAGCTGTTTTCCGGTCGCTTCACAACGTGATCTGACCAAATCGACGAGAGAAAACGTTCATCGGCTGTACCCAAAATGGGGTCGGCTTTGCAATCGTATTTGTAACAGACCATCGTATCGCCCGCATCTTCCCAGCGTACCTGCCAAAAACAGGTGTTGCCGCTGAAGAAGGCAACGTTACCGCCGTCAGCAATATAATTCTCGATTGCGTCTCGCATTCCCCACGACCAATACTCGTCATGACCAACACTTACTATTAACGAGTAATTTTCAAGAATTTGGGGATGGCGTTCCAGGTCCGAGTTGATGGCAAAATCCAACCCAAAGCCATTCTTCTCAGCCCAAGCCACAAACCGTTGTTCCCAGCCGCCATAGCCAGCCGAGGGGACCCAACGCCGCTCCATATCGGTCGCCTCGGCCCAATCGCGTGCTGGGTAGCGTACCGCGCCAGCAAAGCCCAAAGCTGCCCGATCCGTGAGGGCCATGCGTGGCGAATCAGGCAATTTGGTCAACAAACCTGGTTGAAAGGGACGTTGAAAGGAGACTTGGTGAACCAAACCCTTGCTGCCACCGTAGAGACAAGAGCCTCCCCATGCGTTGTAGGCTTGATAAGTGTTGGTTGCCAATTGCAGCAGAATGCGGTTCTCCTTGCCCGGATTGGGTGAACGCACGACAAAGAAATGCTCCCATACCTCCCCCTGATCACTGCGCACAATGACGCTGTAGTAGCCGGATGGCCACTCCTTGGGCACCTTCAGCGAAAAGGCGACTGGCCAGCCGCAGCCATGCGTCGAAGCGTTATCGGGCGTTGGGTGATCTTTCGCCTTCAGCCCATGTTGTTGATAGATCTGGACGCGCTCTGCTCCCCAACGGGAAATTTCAAGCGTACAGGGTGCCGCCGAAGTCGAGAGGTGAAAGAAGATTTCATCCCCCGCTTGATAAGAAAGTTGATTGGTGTAACAGTATGTGGTCATCGTATCATTACCTCCCTGCCAGCGCCTGATTGCCAGCTTCTTCGGCGTCTTTCAGCAGATCTTCGACGGCAATTTCGGCGTTGTACATGCGCAGTAGGTTGCCGTCCATGTTACTTTTGATCGTATCAAAGCCGGAAAAGAAGCGCCAGGGATGGGCATACTCGATGCCAGCCAAAAAGGGTGCCATCTCCGGGAAACTGGTTTGCCACTCCTTTGCTACGCTGATCCGTGATGGCAGAGGTGACGCTTCGCTGAATAACCTGTGCATGACATCGGCGCTAACCAGTTGATTGATCAGTCGGATCGCCTCGGCTGGGTGAGGTGCTTTGGTGGGCACGGCCAGACAGGAGGAGAAGGCGATCGTGCTCTTGCCTTGAGGGCCGCTAGGCAATTCGCCCACCTCAAACTTGACTTCTGGATATTCCTTTCGGAGATAGGGCACGACCCAGGGCCCTTCGATCGCCATCGCCGCTCGTTGTTTGCCAACTGCCTCGCCCGCCCAACTGGTGTGCAGATCGGTCGGGCGTACAGCGTAGAAGTCGGTCCAAAGGTTATCCAGGACATGGAAACCAGCAGCGACCTCGGGCGTATTGAGCGTCATCTCTGTTTCGTTGGCATCGGTAAGCGTTCCACCCGCCGCGAAGAGGAATGGCAACCAGCGGCTTAGGTCTGGTGCCAGTGCCAGCCCAACCACCGCAGCGTTTGCGTCAGTCAAGCTTTGGACTGCACTGGAGAACTCCTGCCAGCCCCACTCCGAGGAGGGAACAGCCAGCCCCTTTTTGTCGAACATATCCCGGTTGTAGACGATGGCCAGGGTGCTAAACTCGCGCGGCGGACAGTAATAGCGACTGTGATAGGTAAAGGTTTGGCGCAACACTGGGTAGAAGTCGTCATTGGCTTCGATTTGGTCGCCGACGGGCTGGAGTACCCCTGCTGCGGCAAGCTCGACCAGTCGTCCACTCTCCACAAAGACGATGTCGGGAGGAAAATCGCTGTCAAGTGCGGTGCTCAAGGCACCATCGTAGTCAGTCACCAAGTCGACAGTGACGCTCAGCGTGGGTGTTGCTGCAAGAATCTGTTCAACGGCCTGGCGCAGTCGTTGATCGGCGGCTGGCGAGCTCTGCCAGCCGAGTAAGCGAAGCTCTACGGGTGTGATGGCGGGTGGTTGATCTTGCTCTTGGCTAAGCCATTGGCAACCAATCAGAAGTAAACTAACGAGGCAGCAGAGCAACACCGTGCGGACTTTGGGCATAGGTTGACTCTACATCGGGTAAAAACATTTTGTCAAGCTGGGCGGCTGAATCGGGTGTATCTCAGAGCCCCGCACGTTAGTAAGGGAGGGCATGCCCTTTCTAACGTGCGGGGCTCTGAATAGTATGTCTACTCCAAACTTGAGATGCACCCGGTTGAATCCAAAAAAAAGCGACGCCATCGTTCGATGGCGTCGCTGCATTTGAATCGTACCGATCAATGTCCATCCTGATCGACAAATTCGTCGTAGGCATCTGAGTCCATCAACGCCTTTATTTGCTGTTTGAGGGCGTCGGTAACCGCCACTTTGTAGAACCAAGCACCATAAGGATCTCCATTGACAAGCTCCGGTTGATCCATCAAGTCGCTATTCACTTCTACGACCACGCCACTTACCGGCGAGAGCACTTCTTCAGCCGCCTTGACAGACTCGACAATGGCCGCTTTCTTGCCAGCCACGACGGTTTCGCCTTCTTCGGGCAATTCGACATAGACAACGTCGCTCAACATATCCTGGGCAGCATCCGAAATTCCAACAATGGCTAGGTCGCCTTCAATGCGCACCCATTCGTGGGACTTGGCATAGTGAGCATCGGCATCAAGCTTATAATTCGACACAGATCAACTCCTTTGTCACGAGTATACTCTGCACACGTTTCAGCTACGTTCGCACTTGTGTGCAGTTTAAAACAGCAGTCGACTTTGACTGTTGCACTAATAAATACAGCATGCAAAGATTGTAACAGTCTTTTCTGACATTTTGCTAATCGCTGCTAGCACAGGCAGAAGGAAGCAAGTGGCAGGTTGCAAGGTGCAAATCTTCTTTATCTGCCTTTGCACCTTGCAACCTGCACCTTTATTTATACTTCGGTTTGTAGAAGGGACGCTTGATTACGGCTGCTTTCTTTGATTGCCCGCGAACGACTATCTCTAACGCTGTACCAATCTCTGCGAATTCTTTGGATACATAGGCCATGCCGATGAACTTGTCGAGCGTTGGACTCTTCATGCCTGTGGTGACAAAGCCCACCGGTTGCCCATTGACCGTGACCGGGTAATGTTCGCGCGGGACAGCCTTGTCGATCATCTCAAAGCCAACCAGCAGCCGTTTGGCACCTTCAAGTTTTGTTTTGAGCAGAGCTGTGCGCCCGATAAAGTATTTGTTCCAGTCGATGACCCAGCCCAGCCGTGCTTCCAACGGGTTGATCGAGGCATCGATCTCGTGACCGTAAAGAGGCATACACGCCTCAAAGCGCAGCGAATCACGAGCTGCCAGTCCGCAGGGTAGCACGCCAAACTCCTTGCCCGCTTCTAGGAGCGTGTCCCAAAGTTGAGCGGCTCGCTCAGACGGAAAATAGAGTTCAAAGCCATCTTCGCCTGTATAGCCGGTACGACCCAGCAGCGCAGGCGTGCCATCCAGCGTGGTTGCAATACTGGTCCGTGTGCGTACCTGGCCGAGGTCAGTATCTGCTAGCTTTTGCAGCGTCGCCTCTGCGGCTGGACCTTGTAGAGCGAGCATGCAGGTTTTGTCGGAGATATCTTCAATCGTGACGTCAAAGTCAAGCGCCTGGCTGTGCATCCAACTGACGTCTTTGGCACGGTTGGAGGCGTTGATGGCGACCATCCAACGTTCCGGCAATTTGTAGAGAAAAATGTCGTCGACAAAAGTACCATCTTCGTAGAGAAGGTAGCTGTAGTGCGCGTCAGCAGGTTGGAGTTGATCGACATTGTGTGGCTGAAGCAACTGCAGAAAGGCATCTGCATCTGGACCGCTGACCTCTACCTGCCCCATGTGGTCAATGTCGAAGAGGCCAGCCGCAGTGCGTACTGCATTGTGTTCGACCATCGGACCGGTTGGGTATTGAACTGGCAATTCATAGCCAGCAAACTCGACCATACGTCCGCCTAGTGCAACGTGTTTATCGTATAATGGCGTCTTTTCCATCTTTATTCTTCCTTGAATAATCGGGATTTTCCCAAACAATCAGAGTTGCCCAGTTGTCAGAGGCACTATCCTCGATGTAGCCTTCGAGTAAACCTCGTACATGAAAGCCGCTTTTGAGCTGGAAACTAAGCGTTGGGTCAGACAGCTCACCAGCTACGACTTTGTCTACATATTCTTGAATCGACATTTGTTGTTTGTACTGGGCGTACCCAGGAAGCACACCCCCGCCGACAATTCCCCGTCGATGAGCGCTGCGACAGAGCGCTTTGCGGGCGTGGTAGAGCATCTTGCCGATGCCACGCCCCCGATAATCCGGATGGACACTGATGTCTGCTCCGTAGTACCAGGCACCTTGTGGCTCATGATTGGTAAAGTAGAAGCCAGCGCATATTTCTTTAAAGGTGTGTTGCGGGTGTTCAAAGTCAAAATCGATAAAAAAACCAGAGCCTTGTCCAATCACCTTGCCTTGGTCCAAGACAACGAACTGACCTTCGGGAAAAATCCGGTATTGGCTTTCAAACATATCGACATTCATCAGTTCATGGTCGGCCAAAGTCGGATAGCAGATGCGCTGCAACTGCTCCAATGCAGCAAAATATTGGGGTGCAAGATTGACGATTTCAATCTCTCGGTGGGAATGTTGCATAGTCCTTATTCTTCAAAAAATGAAAGCTGTCCGCCAAAGCCATGCTCAAGCAACCAATCTAACGTGGGGCCGGACCAGCGTACAACTTTCCAGTTGACCCTGCCTTTTGCATCGAACTGCACCCCTTCCTCCTCTAGTCGGATGCGTTGTAGCACGCTGCTCAGTTCGTTGCCGCGTGGGCTGATCTTGCCCTGGGCGTTGATCACCCGTTGCCACGGCACGTCGCTCTCGTCGGGTGTGGAGGCCATGGCGTAGCCGACCATACGTGCGCTACAGCCAGCGACCATGGCGGCAATTTGTCCATAACTAGCGACCTTGCCCTTGGGAATCTGGCGAACTAGCAGGTAGATTCGTTCGTAGATTGGTTGAGATTGGCTCATGATTGGTCATTCCGGGTAAAGGTACTTCCTTCAAGTGTATCACGGAGAAAAGAGGATGAAAAACAACGAGGCGTTTTTGGGTGTATATCTATACACCCGGCGTTGTTCGGCGGATTTCTTGACCAATTCCTGATCGTGGACAAAAAGCGAGCCGCCAAGTTTGCTCTGACTTGGCGGCTCGCTTTTGTCTATGGGGGTTTCTGTTGGTGAGCTATGGGTTGACGATCGGGAGGGCAGCGATCAACTCGTGAGTGGCACCTGCGCTTTCAGCATAGATCCAAGCTGGATCGCCATTTTCTAGCACAATCCGCAGCCAGGTGTTATCCATTGTACGCCCAGTCACTAGAATCTGTTTTCCGGTAGCCAACAGGGCCGCCGGCTCCGATTGAATGGACGTGGCTGTCCGCGCATAGACGCTAAAGGGATTATTGATGGTATAGAGCACCCCGGCATCTGTGCGAACCATTGCTGGTGTATGAACAACTGTCGTCGGCGTGGCTGGCTCAGCAGTCGGCGACGGTGGTGGTGGAGTGGTTGGGGTGTCACTGGGGGGCGGCGCAGGCGTATCGGTCGGAATTGCGGTTGCCGTTGGCACCGGTGTGTCTGTGGGCGAAACTGGCGCAATTGGTTCAACAACCGGGGCTTGATTTGTATCCGTAGCGCTGGTTCGTAGCGGAAACATTCCGATCCCACTCACTTCGACAGCCAATGGTTCACTCTGCGTTGGGTTTTCTGCAATTGCTACTGTCGTCGCACTGGCAACTGTTTGGCTGATGCATTGTTCGCTCGCAAGTTGACTTGCTTCGAGCGCCAGCGCGGCTTTGTTCAGGGTGGCATGTGCCAAAAAGTTAAAACTTAAAAATTGAACGGTAATTGCTCCGATGACAAAGGCAACGCCGATCAGCATCAGTGCCATGAAGGTCGGAATTCCCTTAACCGTGCGGTAAATGGTGGGCGCCTGCGCTGGTGGAGCAACTTGTGTCACATGAGGGCGTGGTGTACGCAACAATGTATTATAGGCTTCGTTAACACGCTTCATCATAGCTTCGACAAATTCTTTGTCGACCGGGTCGTTGTAGCGATCCGGGTGGTAAACACGAGCCATTTGGCGGTAACGAATCCGTATATCATCGTTCGAGGCATTTAAGGGCAATTCGAGTATACGATAGTACGTTTCAATGTTTTGTGCCATGAGGGTGGAGGGAAAAGCTATATTTACGATTGCTCGATAAGTAAGCTACGAATGAACAATGTGCGCCGCAACGCACTGGCTGGAAACGACTGAATCTTAAAAAGCTGACTAAGTTATCGGTAAAACCTTACGTAGGTTGACCTGTTTAGCCAGCATTTACTCTTGTAGGCCCCACAATAAATAAATGTAAATCTATAAAATAGTAAGGTAACTGGAACTGAAGCTAGTATTGCACTGTTTGTTGAATTAAGCAACGGCTTTTTGTTGATTGTAGTTTACGAAATTTAAGTCGTTATGTAAACTATTGGGTGACGTCAGTCAACGTAGATTCGATTTCAATAAACTCTCCTTTCTCATCGACAATTGACAAAGGTTCTAAACTTCCTGAATCATAAACGAGCAGGCGTAAGGAATAGTTCCCAGGAGATAAGTCAGAAGGAGTTTCTACCCAATAGAGGTTCAAGGGGTGGTCTTGTTCAGACCAGTGAGAGGGTGCGAGATGACGGTCATTGAGCAGGCGGTCGTCCGCCTGAGCGACACGTGCTCCATCTTGATTGTAGAGTGCCACACGCGCTTTGAGCGGATTGTCAACGTGTCCGCCCGGCACGCGATGCCAGCGGATCGCCACTGGAATACCGTGACCAGCCTTAAAGGTTGTTGGCGCAGAGAATTCAACTGTTTCCACAGCATCGGCGAAGCGGAGATGGTAAGGCGCAAGGTTAGGGGCCAAGGCAAAGTGCGTGGGCGGTTGCAACTGCCACCAACCGACCGAATAGCCTTGAAAGCCCTGCTCTCCCTGCTTATGACCCACTTGATCCAGCAGGAAGCGGACCGCGTGACGAGGATCGGTATCACTTTCAAACCATTGTACCCAAAAGATGCGCTGGGCATTGTTGGCCCACTGGTTGAGCCGCTGGTCAATCGTGTTGATGTCTACAAACAGGTAGCGGGCATCTGCTGTTTCCGGGCCAACTGGCACAGCTTCAGGGTCAATCGTATAACGCTGATAATAGAAGCCAAAAGGATACTTCTGATCCAGCAAGATGAGGTCGCCTTTGTGGGTATTGGCCCGCAGCCAGTTGGCCAATCCCTGTGTATCCTCGCGAAAAAAGCGTGGATCGTTCAGGTCGGCGTTGATCATCCAGGGTAAGCTGCCCAGTACAATCAGGGCACTCAGCCAGCCGAGTGGCTTCCACCAGCCATACCAGACGCTCAAACTCATGCCTGCTAGGACGTAGAGCGCAGGGGTGACAAAGCTTGAATAACGGACATTGAAGGCACCTCGATCCAGCACTGCCACGTAGTAGAGCAGCAAACCACCCACCAGCCATGTCAGCAAAAATGTGAAGGATGCGGAGTGTGCAAATTTCACGTTCGCTCCACGTTGTTTTGCGTCAATCTCATGATTACGGCTTTGGCCGAACAGACGTACAGCCATAATCAATAAGCCACAGAGCAGGATCGCCAATGCCACCCATAGCCAAACTTCTCCGTAGCCTGAGAGTAAGGCGGAGTCAAAGGCGTAGCCACCCAGGTATGCAACCCAGTTTTGGCGCAAATAATCGCTCAATGTGGGGACGATTAGATTCGAATTTTCATAGGTGGGAATCTGGCGCAGCGCAATCGGCAAGATCGGCGCAACCAAGAGCAACATCAGTAGACCCGTGCCGATCACCCAACATAGCTGCTGCCAACGGTTGTATTGGAGTAGCGCCCAGATGCCCCACCAAGCATACCAGGCCGCCAAGATAAAGAGCGCATTGTAATGAGTAAGCAATGCCAGCGCACTAAATAGCACAAAAAAGAAGGCAGACGAGTAAGGGCGATCTTTGCCGGAAAGTGGATCACTCACAAACCTGGACCGCCAAAGAGATAACCCACACAGTGCCGCTGCCAGTAAAAACAGCATACCAACCGTGTACATGCGCGTCTCTTGGCTTTCCGCCAGCCAAAAGGGTGAGGCAGCGGCCAAGATGCTGGCAATCAGCGGTGCATAAAGACCCGGCTCGGATGTAGAAGTACTTGACAGCCAGGCACTGCGCAGCGTCACTTTGTAGATAAATGCCACACAAAGCACGCCGGCAAAGAGACTGAGGAAACGTGCAAAAAAGGCAATATGCGCCGGGTCGTTGCCGAGCTGGATTTGACTAATGCGCAGCCAACCGTGCAGCAGCCAATAGTAGAGTGGCGGTTGAATATCCAACTCGGGTGCGGTAGGAATCTGCCAGAAGGGACGAAGCGCAACATCAAGATTGCGCGCTTCGTCCCACCAGATATTTTGTTTCACCAGGTCAGTCAGGCGGAGGGCAAAAGCAAAATAAAGGGACAAAATCAGAACAAAACGATGGATGCGAACGCTCTGAAGCATAGGCGCCATTGTAACCCGATTTCCAGCCACTGTGATAGTTTCCATAGTCAAACATACATCAACAACTCACCGATTGAGTAGCGGCAGATAGAGTTGTGCCTCGTCGGTCGGGTTCGGCGTCTGGCTTGGCTGGGCGGTTGACGGCGGCGTTGATGTTACAGTCGGTGTTGGTGAGGCAGTCGGCGTTCCACCGTTGCTTGCCGCAATGCGTACCAAGGTAATGGAGTTGGCCGGATAGCTCGCCATAAAGCCATTGCCGCTGATCGCCTGATCGGCTTGACGCACAATGGCCGACAGATTGGCCGTGGAGTAGCGATAGACTTCAGCCTTAGCAGGTAATTGACCATTGAGCATGCCGGACAATGCAAGTGTTGCTGCTAGCGCATTGCCTGTCTTGTTGATCATCATCAAGGTCAGCGAATTGTCGCTGCTGCGCTGCGCGGCATAGATCGCTAACTTTGCCTGGTCGCTGCTGGTGGCTTGCACGCTGACGTCGCCGAAGGTTGCCCCTGCACCGTCGTAGTTGCGGTAGATGCGGAAGGCATAGGCGGCTGGCTGGTTTGCTGCGGGCGGATCCCAGATCGTGGCTAAATCGACGCGCTCTCGGCCAAAGATGCCCAGAATATCGGCCTGCGCCAGCGCTCCGTTGATATGTTCGTGTCCACCCCAATTGTATTCGCTGATGGCTAGCTTGGTGCCTGGATAGTTCTGGTCGATCCAGGCGCGCATGCGTGGAATCAAGCGGACGACTGGGCCATCGGCAGTGCTTGCAATCCAACTTTCATCCTGATAAGTGGGGTCCCACAAGGCGCGTACGGAGCGTAGGCGCAATGCCTGGGTGGTTGCATTGCCCGCCGAGCCTAAAGGCACTCCATCTTCCTGCGGGTAGAAATGCAAGCTCAGGTAGTCGAGTAGCCTAGTTCCATGTTGTTGTTCATAGGCCGCCAATTGTTGCAAATACCAGGCTGTCAACTCCAGATTGCCATGTGCTTGTCGATCGGCGTTGCTGCCAGCGGCAACATCCTTGGCCGAAGTAAAATAAGCCCACCAGCCGCCAAACTCCGGTCCCAACACCTGCGCAGAGGGGTCTGCCCTCTTGATGGCGCGGGCATAGGCAATCGCCCCCTGTGCCAGTTCATTGTAGCTTTGCCCTTGCGGATGGATGTCGGCATGGGTCGAGTTCCACAGATCAGGTTCATTGTCCAAGCCGTAAAAGCGTACGCCGCCGTTGTTGGCGGTGCCAAACTTTCCGGTCAGAAAATTCACCCAACTGCCGACAAAGCTTTCGGTGATGGCAATGCTGGTGTCGAATGGGTCGTTGCCCTTGAAAAAGACTGGGGCGAATTGGTTGTTGTTTTTGAACTGTGTCACGCCATTGCCACATTGGGGACGCCATTGAAAGTCGTTGGCTGCCGTGCCATTCGGGAACTGGGTCGGCGTGTAACTGTACTTGCTGGTGCTGAAACCGCAGGCTGCTTCATTGCCATTCGAGACGTAGCCAGCCATTGGTACGGTTAGATAACTTGCCGCTCCTGTGCTTCGATCTTGGGCAATAAAGCGGTTGGCGGCAGAGTCGTTGGGCAGATCAGTGGCGTTGCTTTCGCGGCCATTTTCAAAGTACCAATCGTAGGCGGCGTTGCCCATGTCGTTTTGCCAATTGTAGCGGGTAGCGCGGTTGCCTCCCCAGCGCCGCACCGAAACTGCTGCTGCCTGGGCAAAGGCTTCGTCGCCCCAGTTCATGCCATAGATCAGGTCGCTGATCGGATGGCGGTCGGCGTTGACATTGACAGTCAAGGTGATATCGGCATTGGCGGGCAGTGTAGGAGTAACAGTCGGTGTTCCCGTGCCAGCCGTGTTGCTCACCAGCCGAATGTCGTCTAGATAGTAGGTCGCCTGCGCTGCCCCGCTTGCCTCTTGCCAGTTGAGGCGGGCAATGGTGGCTGGGTTGCCTAGATCGCTCAACAGGATGTGATTTTTTGTCCAGCTACCGGCGGGCGCGCTTACGGCAACCTGAGTGCTGGCATCTCCCCCATCGTTAGCTTGAGTGTAAAAGACAATCTGTGTGCCGCCTGCTGCGCCATAGATCCAAAATTCAATCGCTTCGTAGCCACTGGTCTCAATTTGGTCTGGCGCACGCAAAGAGAAGCCAGTCCAGGCGGCGTCGTGATGTACTGAGATAGAGTGGGTGCCTGTGTGCGTTGGTGAAGTTGCGTCAAAGCTGTGGGTCGTTTGCCAGGACCAGTCCTGCCAGTTTGTGGTCAGCGTATCACCAAAGACCGTAAAATCTGCATCTACTACCGCTGCCGAACGACCTGCGGGTAGGATACAGGATGCCATCACCAGGAGGAACAACCAGAGCAACCCTGCTGCTCTTCCTGTGAACAATCTTCGTGCATTTTCCATGATCCTATTCTCCTTAAATACGGATCAACGTACTCGCCTGATGAACTTGTCATGAGTAAATACGTTGAACCCAAGCCTGGCGGGAGCCTTGCTATTACTATACTGCCATGATCCTCGTGTAATGCCAATCGAACGAACTGACTGCATGAACTGAGTCTTTGCTTTGCAATTACCTTAATGCATTTTTGAATCAATAATTACGATTATTTGTAACATAACGGAAAGAAAAGATAGCAGAATATTACATTACACTTCTCATAGTTCGTTGCATTTAAAGTGACAGTGATCGATTAAAACTACGGAAATCCTATTTTCAAGACTGTCCCATGGGAACAGTCAAGCATTCGAGGAAGGCTAGAGATGACAATTCATACGATTTCGCAACAGAAATATCTGCACAAAACGGCTTCTTCGCCCTTCACTGCGTCGGCTTCTTTGCTAAAATCATTGTTTCGTCTCTTCTATCAATGTTTGCCTGGGATTGCACCCGCCTCGCAGGAAGAGTTGGCGATCCAGTGGGGACGCTGGCTATAAAATCTAGCTTGTGCCGCTTGATTGGCTTTCTGATACCATCACACATTCCCAGATCGAGCGATCTCTGTTATAGTGCATCCACGCACTTAGGCAGATACCTCGGCAGGGACCGTGTTCATTCTTGATTCTATACGTCCATATCTAGTTTCGAATTCCCTCTACAACAGCGCTTTGAGCGTACTTGTGGCACTGCCTGCTACGTTGCTGTTCGGCTGGCTGCTTACCAAGTTGATTGTGCCGCTTGCTGCCAAGCGTCATCAGCAGATCGGGCTTGCGCTTGGTCTAAGTGTGGCGATTGAATTCGCCAATCCCTGGCTATTGCCGAGCCTTGGTCTTCGTTTTGCTTACCTTGCGTCGTTGCCCAATCCGATCCTATTGTTTGGAATTGTGCCCGCACTAACATGGACCGTGGCACCGATCATGGCTCTCTTTGTGCTGCTGAACCGTTCTACGCCACGTTTGCTTCCCATCGATACAGGTACACCCTCGCGGTTGGCGTTTCTCAAAACCTTGATAGTCAGTTGTATGTTGCTGCTCTGTAATAGCTCGGTGCCACTGTTGTTAAGTGGTGGACGACCCTTCAACGCGACCCATACCTTGCCGAGTTGGATTTTTAGCGAAGTTTGGGTGAATGGAGATTACCTGCGTGCACTGGTTCAGGCGGGTCTGCTTTCGGTCGGCCTGCTGGGCTGCAATACAATTTTGCTAATCTGTGAACCAGTTAGCGGGAGAAAGAAGCAGGCTATACGGATGCCGTTATTGGCAATCCTTCCCGCCCTGTTGAGCGTAGTGCCTTATAGTTTTCGGCTTGCAGGATGGGTAGACGGAAGAATGCCCCTATTGGTCACCGAGCTGTTGGTTACCACGGGGATTATTCTAGGAAGCTCGATCTTCAAAACGATAGCCAATCCCGTGCACGGTGACAAGCCAGCGTGGGTGGGCAGGGTCGGCCTCTAGCTTCTGGCGGAGGCGGCGAATGTGGACGTCAATTGTGCGTGGTGTAATATCTGCGGATTGGGAGCCGCGCAGATAATCCATTAACATATTACGCTCGCAGGTCTGATTGCGATGCTCAACCAAGTAGCGCAAGATCCGAAACTCGGTTGGGGTGATCTCAATTAGTCGCCCGCCCCGTGTCACGCGCACTCGCTCTAGATCGATGGTCACATCGTCGAACATCACGACCTGACGAGCTGCTGCGGCGGGGCGGATAAATTTGGATCGCCGCAATACGGCATGTACACGCGCCAAAAGTTCGCCTGCATGAAAGGGCACATAGAGGTAATCGTCGGCACCGAGTTCGATGCCTGTGACAAGGTCTCGCTCTTCTTCGCGCAAGCTGAGCAAGATGATCGGGTGCCACTTGCCCTCGCTGCGTAGTTGACGACAGATCGAAAAGCCGTGCGCATCTGGCAGGTGTAACGCAAGCAAGATAATATCGATTTGTTGGCTATTGAGAATGTCCATCACGGATTGTCCATCCGTAACGTACACGACCTGTATGTTCGCTTGTTCTAACGTCTGTATAATAGCCAGTGCCACTTCTGGATTGGATTCAGCCACCAGGGCCTTAATCGGGGTCATTGCTTTTGAACGAATAGTTGGACAGTGCACGCAAATTCATCGTTAAGTTAGACCAAGCTTTTTGAGCATCTTACTGTGGCTAATGAGCATTTAAACCCGACACGTTACAGCAAATTTGCAGGGAGCAAAACTTGATCGGTATGTCTTAAGCTGTTCATGCCGACACAAACTTCCAATACTGATCGAACCGGTGAATCTATGTAAGATTGTTACCTGTTTCGTAACCGGTTTATTGATTAGTAAGAGTCGTCATCGTCTCCTATTTTCTTAAAGACACATAGTAACATTATACTGTTTAAACTATACTTTCAAATTTTAGCAAACATCGTTGTAAGAAAAGCAATTAACGTTAGCTATCACTCTATGAATCAGCTAGTACAGCTACCGAGTCCGATCTATCAAGAGATCATCGAACATAGCCGTTTAGGGAAACCTGAAGAAATCTGTGGAATCCTACGTGGCCGAGGTACCCTTGCCAAGCAGTTAATTCGAGCGCAAAATATTGCCGAAGAGCGGATCGACAACTATCTCGTCGATCCGAATACACTGTTGAGGCAATTTGAGTTTGAAGAATCTGGAGATGAGATGATGGGAATTTACCATTCTCATCCTACTTCGCCTGCCTACCCCTCTGCCACTGATGCCTGGAACGCTGGATACCCGGATACCTATTATTTGATCTGCTCATTAGAAGATGACAATGCGCCGGTGCTGCGTGCTTTTCGCATGATCTGGCAGTTCATGGAGCTCGATTGGCAGACAGTTCGCCAATCCCTTGCCTTTTATGAAACACGACCCGGACTTTTCGCCTATTACCATAGTGCAGGTTCGCCCTTGCCACCATTCTTGCAGCCAACCTGTGGCCACCTACTAGGTGCACTTTATCTTGTCTACTACATACCCGAGGGTAATGAAAGTCAGTTTGAAGGCAGACTGGTCACAGTGCAGGAATACCCAATCGAAATTGTCTAAAGCGCAAACTTGTGCTCGGCAGGGATGTTCGATAGCCTTTGTAGCCTATCGAAGCGACATTGAAAATTGTGATTACCCGTATTACCCAAACGTAAGGAGAAGATTTATGGCAACTGTATTGATTCCTACTCCGCTGCGCCGCTTAACCGGTGGACAATCAAAAGTCGTGGTGGAGTGCCAGGATATCGGCGGGTTATTACAAACCCTGAATACTCAATATCCCGGAATTAGTGAGAAGGTTCTCGATGGTAGTGGCGAGGTGAAGCGCTTTATCAATATTTTTGTCAACGACGACGAAATCCGCAACCTACAAGGGTTGACCACACCCATCAAAGAGAGTGATAAAATTTCAATTGTGCCAGCAATGGCAGGCGGCCAATAAGGAAAGTTGACTATGTCTCGTATCAATCGCGATCAACTCGTTGCTTTGGCAAAGAGTGAGATTGCAGAAATGACTGCCCAGCAACTCAAGCAGCGGGTGGACAGTGGTGATAAACTCACCATTATTGATGTCCGGGAACGTGATGAATGGGTACAAGGCTTCATCCCAAATTCTACTTTTATCCCGCGTGGCTATTTGGAGCTACAGATCGAACAAAACCAACCGGATCGTGATGCGCCGGTCGTGGTCTATTGCGCAGGCGGTGTGCGCTCAGCGTTGGCAGCTCGTAACTTGAAGGAGATGGGCTACAACAACGTCATTTCGTTGATTGGTGGCTTTAACGGTTGGAAGAATGCTGGCTTCAGTTTCAAGACACCAACCGTCTTAACGCCCGAGCAACGGGTACGCTACAGTCGTCATATCTTACTGAGTGAAGTAGGCGAACCCGGCCAGATCAAATTGCTGGAAGCGAAGGTACTTCTGATCGGTGCTGGGGGATTGGGCAGCCCTGCCGCCATGTATCTGGCCGCCGCCGGTGTTGGTACCTTGGGGATCGTCGATTTTGACACCGTTGATGTCTCGAACCTTCAGCGCCAGTTGTTACATGGTACCAAGGATGTGGGGCGTCCCAAGGTCGATTCTGCGGCTGACCGCATTCGTGATATCAACCCTGATATCAAAGTGATCGGCCATCGTGAGCCTCTAAACAGCTCGAATGCCATGCAGATTCTGAAAGAGTACGACATCGTCGTTAATGGCTCGGATAATTTTCCGACACGCTATCTGGTCAACGATGCTTGTCAGTTTCTCAAAAAGCCGTTGGTCGATGCTAGCATCTTTATGTTTGAAGGGCAACTCACCGTCTTTATGCCAGAGGGCAACGCCTATGGCTATGCGGCAGGTCCATGCTACCGCTGCCTCTATCCTGACCCGCCCCCACCTGGCGAGGTGCCAAGCTGTGCCGAAGCCGGCGTGTTAGGCGTGTTGCCGGGCATTGTCGGCTCACTCCAGGCCGTCGAAGTGATTAAGTTGATCCTGGGTAAGGGCGATCCGCTGATTGGACGCATGTTGCTGATCGATACGCTGGATATGAGTTTCCGTACGCTCAAGGTCGGCAAGAACGTGAGTTGTCCTGTTTGTGGCGAAGATCCATCAGTGACCGAGTTGATCGATTACGAGCAGTTTTGTGGGATACGTTAGTCTTAGAGTAATTATGCCTATCTTGTCCCGTAGTGCATGATTAACGGAGTAATTTTGCAATCTTCCGGGAAGGGCCTCCGTATAAGCCGGCTTTTTGCTCGATCCTTCCCGGAAGAAGATTGACCAAATACTTTGTTCAAATACTTTGTTAAAGCCGCACTAGGGACACCTTGAATTTAGAATCGAGAAACATGAACCAGTCTTTTTAAACATTTCATGGGGTGTTTTTCTGCTAAATTCAGATCTCTCTACGGGACAGGTTGATGCTCTAGATGCGGCTAAAAGCACGCACCTACGAAAACTCTTGGCTTAACCGCTATAAGGGAGGGGTTTGGAAAACAAAAATCGAAGCATGGGTCGCCAGATAAATGCGGATAAAGGTTGCGACCCTGCTTCGATTTACGGTAATAAGGAATGATATTGGATAAAATGAAATAAGTTCAACCCGGTTATATTGGAGCGCACAATCACAACCGGGAATCGTGCTAGGGAAATCGGTTCGGATTTACTGAATCATGTAGAATTCGGCCAGATACGCAACGCGTACACGAGCTCTGGGTGCGCCCAATTTATGAAGTAACGGGCTGCTCGTCTAGGCGGCGCCATTCAATATCAATCACCGCCGCTGGCTGTTTGCGGCCGGCTGCATTGTCATAGGTTTTCTCAACACGCCCAACTGTGACACAGGCAGCAAAGAGCGTGAGCGCAGAGACAAAACTGACGCCGATAAATCCGACAATTAGAACAGTGCTAAGCATGATGGGTTTCCTTTTTCTATAGTGTAAGAATTCGTCTGTTTAGGCCTTGCATACTACGTCATTTGTCGTTCTTACTTTTATTAATCGTAATAAAATCGCAAATCCTTCGCTTCAAATTGAAAAATATTAAAATTTCGATAATTTCAATTACATTAAGCTTAATTTTGCTGTGTGGCTAGTATCAAAGCATGTTTGAACTCGTTTTTTTGGGTACATCGGCATCGGCACCTTCGGTCAATCGCGGTCTTTCTTCAGCGTTGCTCCTCTACAACGAACACCGCTTCATGATTGACTGTGGCGAGGGCACCCAGCGGCAGCTATTGCGCAGCGGCCTGGGTTTCCGACGCCTCGATAAGATCTTGCTGACCCATGGTCACCTAGATCATATTTTAGGTTTGGGTGGGTTGGCGAGCACGCTAGGCCGTTGGGAAGCGTTGGAAGAGTTGAACATCTACGGCGGAGCCTCAGCGATCAAACGGGTCTCTGCGCTGCTGGATGTGGTCTTCAGCTACGAGCAACTGCCTGATGTCGGTGTCTCGCTCAACGTGATCGAACCAGGCCTCATCTTTGAGGATAAACATTTTACGCTCTCGGCGATCCCAGTGCAGCACCGTGGCCCTGACTGTTTTGCCTTTGTCTTCGAAGAGCGCACGCGCCGTCCTTTCTTGGCCGAAATTGCTGAGGAGTTGGGTGTGCCTCACGGGCCGGAGCGGCGTAGGTTGGCCCAGGGTGAGTCTGTAACCCTGGCCGATGGCCGTGTCGTTGCTCCCGAAAGAGTGCTGGGCGAGCCACAGCGTGGCGTGAAAGTGGTCTTTGTCGGTGATGTCGGTGCAACTGGTTCGCTGCATAAGGTTGCCGAGCAGGCCGATCTGCTGGCGATCGAGGCGACCTACCTCGAAGAAGATAAACAACTGGCCAAAGATCATGGTCACATCACTGCGGCGGCCGCGGCGCGATTGGCGCGCAATGCCAACGTTCGTCAGTTGGTCTTGCATCATGTAGGCCGCCGTTATCGCGGCCAAGATATTCTGGCCGAAGCGCAAAGCATCTTTCCCGCAACCTACTTGGCCAACGATCTTGACCGTTTTGAAATTCGGCGCAGCCAGCCAGTTGTCGTCACAAGATTGTAATCCTAACTCATGTTAGGTAGAAGCACCTCACCCCATCTCTACCCAATCTGGGGAAGGAGCCGTCACCGGACAAATGAAGTCAGTTCCACTGTCTTGTGACAATCCTCTTCCCGAGCATGGAAGAGTTGGGCGGGGTTTAAGTCGTTGCGTAACATGAGATCCTAATAAAAATGATTGCAGGTTAACCCGCAATTCGTAATTTGCTATTCCACTTCTCACCACTATGGAAACTCAATACGCTTCACCTGTTGTACGCACTGCGCTGATTGGCAGTGGCCGTTATGCGCAATTCCTCCTTCGCTCGATTCTGAGTGATAAGAGCACCTCGATTCGTGTCATCTGCGAGCCTTCCCCGGCTACCTACGAGCAAGCCTGCGCAATTTTTCGCGAGCAAGGCGTGACGCCACCACCCAATCAACCGGATTTTGACAAGTTACTGGCTGACTATGCAGGTCAACTCGACTGTGCCTTCATTCTCACCCCGCATGCCTACCATTTTGCCCAGGCTACCGCTTGTTTGCAGGCTGGACTGGATGTCTTGCTGCAAAAGCCGATGGTGGTCAATGCCCAGGAAGCACAGGGTCTGATCGATGTACGCGACCGCACCGGTAAACTCTTGGTTGTCGCTTTCCCGGGCAGCCTATCTCCGCAAATTCGGACTGCCGTACAAATGTTACGCAGCGGCCAGTTGGGTTCGATCCTCTCGATTACGGCCGTGGTCTATGAGGAGTGGCGTAAGTTTAACACTGGCACCTGGCGGCAGATTCCTGAGATTGCCGGCGGCGGCTTCTTCTTTGATGCCGGTGCCCATATGCTCAATACCGTCTGCGATCTGGCGGGCGAAGACTTTCAGCAGGTGGCTGCCTGGCTCGATAAGCGCGGGCTGGCGGTTGATATTATGGGTGTGGTGATGGGTAAACTGCGTTCGGGCGCACTGGTAACGCTGAATGGCTGTGGCGAGACGGCGACCTCTTACGCATCTGATCTGCGCGTCATTTGTACCGGTGGTGTGCTGCATGCCAATATCTGGGGCACCTATCTGGCATTGCAGAAGCCAGGTGAACGCACGGCAACCCCGATCGAAGTCCCGGCTTCCATGGGGGTATGGGAACAATTCCTGGCCGTGCGCCGTGGTGCGATTGCCAATCCCTGCCCAGCTGAAGTAGGGCTACGTATGGCCCGTCTCTGGGATGCAATTCAATCATCCTCAGCGCAGGACGGTGCAGTGGTAAAATTATAACGTAGGGTGAGGGATGAGTAGTGAATTTTGTACCTCACCTCTCACCCCTCCAATGGATTTACGAGGCAGCTATGAGCAAAGGCAACAAAACGATTGTATTGGCTGGCGCGTTCGACACGAAAGGTGCCGAGTACCAATTTGTCAAACAATTGATTGAGGCAACTGGTAGCCAGACCTTGACGATTGACTTCGGCGTGATGGGCACAGCGTTTTTTGCGCCTGACATTGATCGAACTGCGGTGGCGACCGCGGCAGGAGCAGAATTAACCTCACTGGCCGATGGCAACCATAAGGACGAGGCGATGCGGGCGATGGGTCTGGGCCTGGCCAAAATTGTGGCGGAACTCTACACCACAGGCAAGCTGGATGGCATTCTGGCGATGGGCGGCAGCGGCGGCACCTCGATTGCGACGACGGCTATGCGTGTCTTACCGGTCGGTGTGCCCAAGGTGATGGTTTCGACCATTCCGGGTGGCAACATTGCGCCTTATGCGGGCGACAAAGACATCGTCTTTATGCCTTCGGTGGTGGACGTCTCAGGCATCAACCGCATCAGCCGTGACATCTATACCAATGCGGCGGGCGCGATTGTGGGCATGGTGGACATGGAGAAACGTCAGGGCGACGACAAACCGTTGATCGTAGCCTCGATGTTCGGCAACACCACGCCTTGTATCACGCGTGCCCGCGAAGCATTGGAGAGCAAGGGCTATGAAGTGCTTGTCTTTCATGCCACAGGCAACGGTGGCCGCACGATGGAAAGTTTGATTGCGGATGGGTATATCAGCGCCTCGCTTGATATCACTACCACAGAACTGGCCGATGAGGTTTGCGGCGGTGCCTTGAGCGCTGGGCCTGAACGCATGTTGGCCGCTGCCCGCCAAGGTATCCCTACCGTCTTGAGCGTCGGTTGTATTGACATGGCAAATTTTCACGGGCGGGTGGGCGTGCCTGCGCACTATCAGCAGCGCAAGATCTACGAGTGGAACCCACAAGTAGCACTGATGCGCACCAATGTGGAGGAAAATCAACGTATCGGCGAAATGATTGCAGCGGCAGCCAATGCATCCAGCGGACCAGTTGCGATCCTGCTGCCGCTCAAGGGTGTCTCCATGCTCGATAGCGAGGGCCAGCCTTTCTGGGACCCTGCCGCAGATGCAGCCTGTTTTGAGGCGATCAAGCGTAACGTCAAGCCCACGGTGCATGTGATCGAGATGGAGAACAACGTCAACGATCCTGCCTTTGCGGATAAAGCAGTGGAATTGCTTTTGGAACTATATGCTAGGAAGAGTTAAAGAGTGGAAAAATTGCAGCGTGCTTGGACGCTAATTGTCTTTCACTTTGCTACTTTGCTACCCTTCAACTCTTCTTAATTGGTATCGGTATGAAATTGCAAATGCACGGTTGTACCGCGCCCAGCTTCGCTTTCGAGCCAGATGCGGCCAGAGTGTAACTTCACGAGCGATTGCACGATACTGAGCCCTAACCCAGAGCCGGCGACATTTGAGCTATAGGCATTGCTGGCCCGGAAGAAACGTTCGAAGAGTCTGGCTTGCTCCTGTTGTGGGATGCCAATGCCGCGGTCAACGACCGAGATCTGCACGCAGTTTGGAGTTTCGGCAAGCTTTAGGTGAACAGTGATCTCGGATCCATTCGCTGAGTATTTGCTGGCGTTGTGCAGGAGGTTGTTGAGGATTTGTAGCATGCGACCTTCGTCACAGAGCACCAAGGGAATCTCTTCCTCCTTGGTTATGTGAAGTTTCTGCCGCTTTTCATTGAGCAGAGGTTGGATGTCTGCCTCTGCCTTGGTTACAATTTCAAGCAGATCGGTGGGTTTGATTACCAGTTCGATCTGTCCAGCATCGAGTCGCACCAGATCGAGCAAGTTGTTGGTGATCCAGATCAGCCGGTCGGCATTACGATAGATCACCGAGATGCTGCTCAGATGTTTCTGTGAGAGCGCCTCCGCTTCATCTTCCAACAACATCCGGGCGTAGAGCAAGATGGTGACAATCGGGTTGCGCAGTTCATGGGCCGCAATCGAAATAAAGCTTGACTTCAACTCATCCACCCGCTGCAACTCTGCAATGGCTGCTGAAAGTTTCTGATTCTGTTTGCGCAGTTCATCTTGTAAGATGTACAACTCGTTGCGCTGCTGAAGCATCTTTTGCTCGGTCAACGCCTGCGATGAAACGTCCTCTACAATGTGCAGAATGCCAGCAATTTCACCACCTGACTTTACATAAGGCAGATTGACCAGCGTTGTATAGATGACCTTGCCAGGTTCTACCTCGCGGTTAACCAAGGGAATTTCAAAACGCTGAATTTCACCATTTAGGATGTCATCAATATCTTGTTCATGGCCGATCAATTCTGGTGCAAAGTCAAAGAGTAGTTTGCCGCGCTCGACATTTTGTGGTTGCCCAAACAGCGCTGGGCTATCGCCCAACTCGACAATACGCAGTGTTCTGTCAGTGACTGCATATGCAATTGGTTGATCACTCAGAATCTGTTGCGCAACCTCAGATTTCATATTCACTGTAGATGCACTCAGCTTTCCACAATTGTCTGGCCCAAATAGCGAAATGCCTGATCGACCCCATCTCCTGTTTTGGCGCTGGTGGTATAACAGAGGGTCGAGAGCGTCGCCGCAACTTGTTCGAGTTGCTCAATGGTGACTTCAAGTTGGTCATCCAGATCGGCCTTGTTGCCGATTACCACAAGTTTACAGGTTGAATTGACCGAACGAAGGGCATTGACGAAGTTGAGTAAATCGTCTAACGTTTGGGCACGGGTGAGATCACAAACCAAGAGCGCCCCTGCTGCCCCACGCAAATAACTGCCACGTACTGAGTTCCAATCAGAACGACCATCGATATCCCAAAGCATCAGATTTAATTTAACCAGATCGTCGGTCGCTGAAAGGATGATTGACTTCTGACTGACCTTGACCCCGAGGGTACCCAGGTATTTTTCATCGAAACGATTGTAGGTAAATCGTTGCACCAAACTGGTTTTGCCAACTGCAAACGTGCCAAGCAAACAGATTTTTTTACTAATTTCTTTCACAATCCAACTCCAAATACTCTGATTCTTCGAGCGCTGTACACCGGGGTTGTGTTAAAAGATCACTTTTAACCTGAGCCAAGTATAAAAAGTTGCTTCAGTTGCTCGGCAGTCATCGCAAATGGCGATACATCTCCGGAAAAATCGCGCAGAAGCCGCATATACTCATTGTCAATCGCAAAAATACGTTCACGCATGCTTGCACGGTAGCCTTGGGCTTCGACACCAGTAACGACGATGGCTAAATAGGAAAAATGGGCCGCTTCGAGCAAGATGAGCTTTTCGCCATGCTGAACCTGCGTGAGCTGACCTTCTTCTCCACGCCCAAAGACATCATTTACAAAATCTCGAATGGCGGTCAGCATGCTGCCAATCAATTCTGCATCCTGAGGCTGTTCGGCTGAATTGACAAGCCCTGAACGTAGATGATGCAATAAAAGACCAGTTTCACGGTGAATAAGGAAGATCTCTTCGACCTGAAAAGGCAATGCTTGCCGGAGAAGATGCTCCGATGAAGGACCCAGTCCCAGCATGATGCGAATTCTCTGCCAGATGCTCTTCAGATCGAACGTGGTGCGCATTTGGGCATCGATCCGCCTGGCTAGGTCGCGCATGGCTTCGGTGACGGAACGTTGCACCAACTGACCTGTAATCGGATAGAGCGCTTCGACCATGGCCTCGCGCGATTCTGCAATGCTGGTCCGTACGGCATCGGCAATGATCGGCGACAGGGCATCGATCATGTCGTGGGGGGCTTCGCGAATACTCTTCTGGATCGAGTGCGCAATCACAGGTGTGATAGTGGCCATCAGCTCATTGGTGTCGCCGATACGGGTCTCCAAGGCAACTAACTGCTGGCGTGCCTTGGCTGCCTCCGCCTCTAGTTCCTGTACGCGATTGCGGTAGTGATCCAACAACAGTTCGCGTAACAGTTCCAGTGGATCGTCGTCCACAGCGGGCGCTGTTTGGATCACTGCTGGCGCGTCAGCTTCGTATTCTACCCCATTGATACTTGATTTCGCACCCATTTTGTCAAACAGTCGAAAATTGTGATTAATTTGTAACGATTTAGCCTAGTAGTCCGCCTACTTAATTTTTAGAAATAGATTGTGACTATTCTCGAAGAAGCAGGCTCTATTTCTAAAAATCAAACGGACATTCCACTGGTCAAGCATGAACGGCACTTTTCCTGATACGCGAACATTCAGCCTTTCTTGCAACTGGTTTGAACCGCAAAGTGCCGGTCAAGTTCGTTCAGGCTTTACTCAATGGTTGCTACCAGTTCTTGGAGTAAGTCGGTGACCACTTCTGCCGAATCGTGGACCTTGAGCGTGTTGCCGATGTCAATCAGTAGGCTGCCCAGTTTGATGCGATCCGCTTTCTGATCGTGTAGGCGTTCTGCGGTCGAGCGCATTTCAGCAAGAACCGACTCTTCACTCTGGTGCATGGCCAATTCGAGCGCGTTGACCTGTTTCAGTTGCTGCTCTTCTAGCATCTGCAACTGTAGATTCACGTCTTGACCCAACTGATCAAGCATCTGGGTTTGGCGCCGGTTTTGTTCGTCCATGCGACTGGTCAACTGTTCGGACAAAGCCTTGAGTTGTGCGTTAAAGCTACTTTCCAGGGCGCGCACCATCTCTCCAACCCGACTTACTTCGTTGCTGATGCGGGTCAGCTCGCGACGATGCTGTTCAATTTTCTGATCGTATTCTCGACTTTGTTGCCCAAAGATCAGGTCGCGGATGCGACTCAACTTGTCTGCCGAATCGAGATTCAATTTGCTTAAGTCTGCTTGTTTACCGATAGATTCTTGCATACGTTCAATGAAGGAATTAGCGACAACTCTTATAAAGATGACACTTAAACATTGCACAATCTCCACGGTTCAAGTGCTACAGCAGATTGTGCAAGGTTTAAAGAGCGTGTCTATTAGCTGATAAGTTAAGCGAACTGGACCGGCACTGACCTTAGACCGGCGGTTCGCAACCGCCTCTACCAGGCCCATTCTCGCCGATCATTGGACCTTTTCAGGCAATCTCTTAGGTAGATTTGTGTCTGAAATTCAATGTATCCCTACGCTTGTACAAAGAAGTGTCGGTCAAGTTTCATGACACAGTCAGCGACAGTCACCTGAATTGTTACAAGAATTGTCTGTTACGAACTGGAAAGTTATACTCAATTATGGGTTCATCGTACGAAGGAGACCCTACGAGTATACACATAAGTTCAGAAATTTCCTAAATTAATCATAAAGATCGGGATAGATCCTGAAGATCGGGAGAATTCTATGAAAATTGGTGCACAAATTTCACGGCAAGAAATGATCGACCTCTTACAAGCGCAAGTGGCCGCAGGCAAACCCATCGTGGGTTGTGGTGCTGGCACAGGCATCAGTGCCAAGATGGCCGAGGCGGGTGGCGCGGATATGTTGATCATCTACAACAGTGGGCGTTACCGTATGGCAGGGCGTGGATCGCTGGCAGGGACGATGCCTTACGGGGATGCCAACGCCATTGTGGTCGAGATGGCAGCGGAGGTGCTGCCCGTCGTCAAGCGCACACCGGTGCTGGCAGGCGTCTGCGGTACAGATCCCTTTCGTTTGATGCCTGTCTTCCTGAAACAGCTAAAGGAGATTGGCTTTTCGGGCGTGCAGAATTTCCCAACGGTTGGGCTGATCGATGGCCTGTACCGCCAAAATCTGGAAGCAACCGGGATGGGCTATGACAAGGAAGTGGAGATGATTGCCCTGGCGCACGAACTCGATCTCTTCACATCGCCCTACAGCTTTACACCGGAAGAGGCTATTGCTATGGCACAGGCGGGCGCTGACCAGATTGTCGCCCACGTTGGCTTGACCACCGCAGGCACTATCGGCGCAGGGGTGGCTTATACTTTGCAGGAAGCAATCGAAAAGGTGATGGCAATGATGGCAGCAGCTCGCCGCGTGCGTCCCGATATCCTGGTGATCTGTCATGGTGGACCCTTCGATGAACCGGAGAACGTAGGCATTGCCTTACAACAAATGCCCGGCATCAACGGCTTCTTTGGCGCTTCTAGCATCGAGCGCCTCCCCACCGAACGAGCGATCTCAGGCCAGGTTCGCGCCTTTAAGGAACTTGCGTTGGCCGGTGCGTAGATTCTCCTCACAAGGTTACATCTTACGAGTGTTGGGCTTGGCGTTACCAAAAAGGTCCAACAAGAAACCCCATGAGACAACATGTCATTCCGGTTTGGAATCTCCATCGTCCCGAGTCAGACTACTTTGGAGATTCTAAACTGGAATGGCAAGTTATTCTTCGAGGTCCAGTCGCCGCAGTTTGTTTGTTCATCGTAAAGGCTGCAAGTCAACTTCACTGCTACACAATGGTCATCACGTTGCCAAAGTTTGGCACGCGCTAGTATTATGTCAGTTTCCTGACAATTGTGTTGGCGCGACGCGCGGATTTGCCCAAAATGCGCTATGATTCTATTAAATTGCGTTTGCATTGTGTGGTTGTTGAAGGACTTAATGGAAGATGACAACGCTATCCGACCAGGTACAAGCAACATTGGTTACACAAGCACATTTGTTTCGCTGCAAGGTTGCCACGGGAGGTCAACGGTTGCAGGAAGTTTTAAACTTTTCGCTGATGACCTATCTGCAGATTTTTGAGGTCTCTGTTTACCGCTTCTCAAACGCCTGCGAGCCGGTGATCAAGTATCCCAAAGCAACAATCTTGAAGTCTGATGTCAACGTAGTGCTGATCCAAAACGAAACGTATGAGGCCCCTCAGAAGCGTATGTATTCCTACGTGCAAAAGAACAACATGCGCGCCTTTATGAGTGTAGGCAGTTATGATGTCCAAGGTTTCATGCACTTTACCTCGTATATCGATCCACTCTCCTTTTTAGCACTGGATAGCAAGAATTTCGTACCTGTGACGCAGGCCATCATCAATCACGGCAGTTACATCGGCGAGCCATTGACCTCGCCCGTTGCCCTGATCCGACGAACTGCAATCTCGTTTCTACACTTCACTGCGCTGAATTGATGCTGTTCTTTGCGACTCCTGGTCGTAGCTCACAGAAATGAGTGGCAAGCCGAGATCACGGATCTGTGTTAAGTAGCCGAAAAGCGCCGCCTGATCGGCAACCCAACCACTGAGGCAGGTCTCACCGGGTTTGCAGTAGCTAATGGTCATACCATCAAACCAATCCAACCAGCGTTGGTCCAGCGAGCCATGAATTCGTATTGTATAGTGATAGCACGTGTATGTGTTCATGATTCAGTACCTCCGTAAATGCCCACTCTGCCTCGGTGACAATGTTGTGCTGCGGTTGGTGCGTATGACATGGATGAGTGTGACACCGGTTTGTTTCTATCCGGGATGGCGGCGCTGCAACTCGCGCAAGAGCATGGCAGTGCGCCTGCCATTGTCGGGCAGTGAATATTTCATGCTTAGCGCACGTTCCAGTAAAATACGGGCTTCCTCAAATTGTTGGCGGCGCATCAGGAGCGTGCCAAGGCGGGCGGCAGTCCAGGCCGCAGTAGGATTATGTTCGAGTTCTTTGCGGAAGCGTGCTTCCTGTGCATCTTGCAGTGAACTGCCACGCAGCAGTACGCCCAAGTCGAAAATAATGTCGGGTAGCACCTCTGGCCTGTAATTCTCGGCGCGATGACGTACTGTACAGAGGCTGCGCGGGACAATCATGTCGACCTCGCGCACAACATGGGCCTCAACCTTGGGCTCAATAAAGACAGTTTCAAAGCGAATCTCGACCTGTTGCCCGCCATCTACCACAACATTGATGATCTCCTCATGGGCCTGATCGCGAATGTTCTGGAGTAGGATGGGGCATTCTCCCGAGTTGGAGACCAGCAGTGTATTGCCTCGCCATTCAGCCTGAACCAATTGGTGATTTGCTTGTGCTTCGGTCCCGAAAGAGAGTTGGATCTTCTCAGGCACATTAACGTCGAGCAACTCGATAAAATCGGCTGAGTAATTCTTGAAGATGCCGACATGCTCGTGAATCTCATTATTCTCGATCACTTCGACAACCACCTTATGGCCGACTAAGCGTTCCAACAAAGGATCGTGGCGTAAACCGACATGGGTAAACACTTCCTTGCCAAAGGCTTTGATTTGCGTGGTACCTGTGTCGGTGATATAGCGGCCAGCAGATTTGGTTTGCAGGCGACCCATAAGTAGGCCGATAACCTCATTGAGCGAGTCGGTGGCTGTCGAAAAGAAGATTTGGATTTTGCGGATGGCTTGCCAAAAGAGGCTCGGATGCAGATGCCGGTTGACCGCACGCTCACGGCGTTTTTTGTCATCGGCTGAGAGCTGATCGACGTAGCGATAGATCGCCTGTAGCTCCTCGAACTCATCGCCGTAGAGGAGATAGCTCGACTCGACATGGTTGGTGTCATGTACGGAATTTCGATAGTGGAGTTCGAGCCCTGTCGGCAAGGCTTCGAGTAGCCCCCAAATCGACTTGCCATCCTTCTTGTTGATTGTAACTCGATAGCTGTGAAATGATTGCAGGCAAGGATCGCAGTAGCGCGAACGCAGCCAGGCACCAAAGAGTGAGACTGCAAAGATCAGCCCTACGGTGATGAGAAGTGTAAAATCAAATGAATCGAACAAAGACTGGATCATAACGTAATACTTGCTTTCCAATTTGTACACTGAACAGGCACAACGCCTTCACTAGACCCAATCGGCAAACAACGATGATGTGATAGCGGCCCGAACCGGGTGAACTGTGTTAAAATTTATCACCAACCTAAGATTCTCAACACCATCAAAAGAAGTATTTGTCGGTTTATTCTTGACTAACTCGCCATGCACAAGGGAGCATGTTACAATACTGAGCTATTGGAATCATTTTGACCTATGGATGCAAAGACTATGGAACAACTTCCCCCCAACTTGACACAGCCAGCGCGCTATGTGTTAGAGATGGCGCGCGAGATTACGCCGGCAGGCTCCTCGACACAGACCGAACATATACTCTATGCGTTGCTGCAAATTCCGGGGAGCGACACCCGCAAAATCATTGATTCATTGGGCGCAAATAGCCAACAGCTATTAGAAATTGTTCGTAGTCGTGTGCGCAATGGGTTGACGGATGCAAACAACACCGAATGGTCCCCTGCTGCGGCTCAGGTGATTGCGCAGGCTTCGACCCTCGCCTTTCAACAGCGCAGCAAAGAGATTGCCACGCGTCATCTCTTGCTCGCTCTGATGAGTATCGAGAATCCAATGCGCTCTCTGCTCTTTGACAACGGCGTATCACTTGCCAAGTTGCAGGATCTGCGCGAGAGCCTCAACGCAACGACCCCAAAGACACAGGCTGCAAGCCCGACGTCGGTGCGCGGTGCGATTCAGGTCAGTGGCGTCTTCTGGGGGTTGTTGCTGGCGACTGCGATCTGCGGCTATTTAACCTGGTCGCCTGCCATTCCCAACAAGTCCTTTGCCCTCTTTCTCTTTGTGACCCTGGGTTGGATTGTCTCGCTTTGTTTGCACGAGTTTGGACATGCTTTCACCGCCTACCTCTTTGGGGATGATTCGGTCTACTTCCGAGGTTACCTAACCCTAAACCCGCTGCGCTATACCGATCCCTTTATCAGCATTGTCATGCCATTGATTTTTCTGTTGATGGGTGGGCTGGGGCTGCCTGGTGGGGCGGTTTATGTGGATCGTAGCCGCATTCAAGCGGGGTGGCGACATAGTATGATCTCGCTGGCCGGACCGCTTGCCAACGCTATCGTGGTGGTGATACTGTGGCTGGTTTTGATGATCTTGCCGATTTCGATTCAGCGGCAGCATGCAGAGTTTTGGGCGGGAATTTCATTTTTGCTTTTTCTGGAGATGACAGCCATTCTCTTCAATTTGATTCCTCTGCCGCCGTTGGATGGTTTCAATATTTTGGCCCCGTATCTACCGCCCTCTATGCAAGGACTGGTCTTTGCACTGCGTCGCTGGGGCTTCTTCATCCTGATGATGCTCTTTTGGGTCAACAATCCGATCATTCAAGGCTTTTGGATGATGGTGATTCGCATCATGGTTGCGATGCAGATCGATGTTGGCTATGCACTGTGGGGCTATGAGCTCTATCGTTTCTGGATCCCTGGCAGTTCGTCCTAGCCATGCCGCAACCTTCGTTGCCCCAGTCCCATGCCGCTCCTCGCCGCCTGAACCGCCAGACGATCTACGAAAATTCGTGGGTCAATCTATACGTCGATCGGGTTGAGTTTCCGGGTGGGCGCATTATCGAGCGCCATCACGTCATCCACTTTGACAAGGATTCTGTGGCGGCGTTGGCGGAAAACGCGCAATGCCAGTTGCTGCTGGTTGAGTCTTATCGTTATATTACGGGAACGGTGGAATGGGAACTGCCAGCCGGACGAATGGAAGAAGGCGAAACTGCATTGAGCGGGGCCGAACGTGAAGTGCTTGAGGAGTCGGGCTACGCCAGTGTCGATCATCGCCTGATCCACACCTTTTATGGCCTGATTGGGATCAGCAACATCGTCCATCACCTTGTTCATTGTCGGGTCACTGAACAGGTAGCTGACTTTGACGCCAACGAAGTGCGCAGCGTGCGCTGGTTTGCGCATAGCGAAATCGAGTCGATGATTGACCAAGGGCAGATCCGTGATGCGTATACACTGATTGGACTATTGTTCTGGCTACGAGGGAAATAGCAAAGGGCAAGTTGCAGGTGGCAGAGAAAATGCGTTTGCAACCTGCAACTTGCCCCTTGCTACATTCGATCCAACTTCTTTTCGACCTCTCGAATTCTTTCACCTTGGCTGACAATCAATTCTGCCAAAAAGCCGACGAGCAGCAGTAAAAAGCTGATAATCGCCAAAATGCCCGCTGCGATAAAGATCGGGCGTTGTTGCGTTTGCGTAAAGAGGTAGAGCCCGGTTAAGTAGAGAAAGATGAGTGCGCTCACGACAATCCCTGTGAGCCCCAGTCCACCAAAAAAGCGCATCGGCTTCTGACTAAAGGTCAGCAAAAACTTGACTACCAACACATCCAAAAAGCTGATAGGGATGCGTTCCCAACCGAATTTGCTGCTGCCCGCACGCCGTAGCTTGTAACCGGTCTTGACCTCACCCACTTTGAAGCCGTTGTGAACTGCGATCATCAACAGGAAACGATGCCAATCACTGCGCAAAGCGGGAAAGCTCTCAACCACCTCGCGGCGCATCGCTTTGATCCAGTTGCCATCGTGTACGGGAACGCCAGCCATCGATCGCATCACGAAGTTGTAGACCGCGCTGGCCAGCACCTTGCCATCATTGCGCCCTTGCCGCCAACCGGCCACCACGTCCAGCCCATTCTTCAGCATATGGCGGACCAGGATCGGAATATCCTCCAATGGGTCACTCTCCATATCGGCTGGAATCAAAATGATGATATCTCCATGGCTGGCGCTAAACATCCGTTGCAACCCGGCAGTCATGCCCCGGCTGCGGCGGTTGACAAAGACGGTGAGCGAGGGAAACCGTTCCTGCAAGCCAGAGAGGACTGCCGCAGTGCCATCGCTGCTGCCATCGTTGACAACCAGCACTTCGCCTTTCATCTCTAGTTGCTCAAAAGCGAGATAGCTACGTTCGACCACATCGGCGATGGTAGATGCTTCGTTCCTCGCAGGCACAACGACACTGAGGGTGAGTAATTCATTCATGGGTCGGAAGAGGTTACACAAACTCCTCGCTCGTGATACCCAACACCAATTCGTCCCAATAGCGGCCTTCGGTATAGATCATACGCCGCAGACGACCTTCGTGTTGAAAGCCGAGCGCTTCGTGTAGTAGAAGTGAGCCTTTGTTAAATTCGTAAATGTGAACTGTGCACTTTTGATAGCGAAGTTCAGCAAAATAGTAACGTAAGAGCAGGCGGATCGCTTCGCTGGCATAGCCTTTGCGCCAGGCTTGGCGCCGAATGGCGATACCGTATTTGAATGTACCAGAGCGTGTATCGCAAGAATGGGTATTAAGCGTTCCCACGAGCTCGGCGGCATAGTCGGCGGTTGCTATGGTTTCAATGGCAAAGCGATATTCATCACCTTTGCTGCCCGAGAGCGCTTGCTCCTGTGTCCATCGCTTTACAAATTCCGATGAAACCGGTACGGGAATCGCCCAACTTTGGCGCGCAGTGTCGCTATCCTCGTTCCAAAGGTGAAAATGCTCCCAATCGGTGGCTTCGACGCCACGCAGACGAACGAGTCTACCCTGAAAAATATTGTACTGTTCCATACATCTATTATAACGCATGATAGAGCAAGTTCCGTTTTATTCAGGAGAAAAAGTGATGATGACGTAGGCGGCAAGTAGCAAGTTGCAAGTTGCAGGTTGCAGGTTGCATTCTTTGACACTTTTTGCTACCCGCCACTTGCCATTTGCCACTTGCCACTTGCCACCTGTGATCTACAACACTACGTCATCGTTGCGTAAGGTATCGTGTGTAGAATGTCTTTATTCTATCCTAAAGGTGAACCATTCCCGACGCTTTGGTAGAGGAGATAACGGTCAACCCACCAATACTTCTTTTGATCCGTGACAGAGCAGTAAATCGATTGCTATACTCCACACAGCATTAATGTTTGTCTTCGGCAGGATGTAGTCCTGTAGCGATTCAAACTAGCTCAAACTTGTACCCGTGTGCCGTATACGATGCTGGCAACGAGCGGGTCGCAGATTGGCAAGATGGTACCTTTGTGTTGGCTTTGCCTTGAAGGAATAAATATGAACGCTCGACACTATTTTCGATTCTTATTTTCTTTGCTGATGGTTTGTACCTTGGCTCTTAATATCGTTCTTCCGCTATTTGCTGATGAAACTGAAGAACTTGCAGAAAGCGATTCGGCACCCCTTATTATGACTGCGGATGCGGATAGCACATCCAGCACCGACGAAACTGCGGTGGGTGCGGTTACCATTCAGGTGAATATTCCGATCGATCAGGAAGATGCTCTCAACTCGAAACAGCCAGCAGACAAATCAAATTGTTCGTTGCGCGAAGCGTTGCAAGCCTTGTACATTGAAAAAGCCGGGCAGGGTTGTGGCATTGTGCCACAGGATGCTTCGGAATATGTGCTGGATATGATGCCTGGCACCTATAAGCTGACCATCAAAAAGGAGTTGCCGCACATCACTCGCAAATTAACCATCAACGGCAAAAACAAATCGATCACGATCGATGGTGGCGGCAGCGGACCCAATATAGGCGAACTGGACAGAGATAACAGCATTTTTCTGGTCAAAAGTGGTGGGCGGCTTATCCTCAATCAGATTATTCTAAAACATGGATTGTCAAATGCTGGTGGTGCCATTCGCAACGAAGCAAATCTTTCCATCAAGGACAGCATTATTCGTGAGAATGCCAGTAAGGGTGAAGGCGGGGCAATTTACAGCACTGGAACAACCATTATTGAAAACACCCTGTTTCAAGACAATTTTGCGTTGACCGAAGGTGGCGCAATCTCATCGGGTGGGCAGGACCTTTGGATCAAAAAGTCGAGCTTTGTCGAGAACAGCAGTGCAAAAGGTGGCGGCGCGCTCACCTGTAACTCGGGTGGTGCCACCATATGTGACATTCGCGAGACGACCTTTGTCCAAAATCAAGTGACAAACTTGCTCCTCAACTGGGATCAATATGATATCTTGACTGATGGTTCGATTGGTGGAGCGATCAAGAACTATGGTCGCTTCTATGGTGAAAAACTTTCCTTTCAGAAGAATTTTACTCAGTACAGCAAAGGGGGCGGTGCCTTTGCCAACAAAGCAAGCAACGATGCCTATCTGGTCGATTCTGCTTTTGAAGACAATCACGCCGATCCTCATACACCAGAAATTCCATACGCATTTGGCGGTGCTATCTATAACGAAGGCGATCTGCACTTGGTGCGTGTCTCTGTCCATGACAACAAGGCAATTGTCGCTGGCGGCGTCTTTAACCGTGGCGATGCCTTGACCATGGCCAATGTCACCATCAGCAATAATCAGGCGACCTATCACGGTGGTTTTGCCAACGGCAGCCCGCTTCATCCCAATAGTCAATTTGCTATTGCCTATCTTTATCATGTCACCCACACCGAAAATAAAGATCAAGTGGATGGCAAGTCACAGATAGCCACGCTGACCCAACTGAATGTTTATCTCTCCAACTCGATCATTGATGGCGGCTGTCTAGGTGGAAAATTCTACACCTACGGCGGCAATATCTTTGGCAAATTTTGCGACACAACCGACGAGCCAAATGTTGACCCATTTGCTGACTACAAAGGCACGGATGGCAATGTGGGCGTGCAAGGGTTGACCTTTAATGGCGGACCAGAATTGGATGCCGGTTTCTACACTCAGCGGTTGGATGGCAACAGCCCTGCGATTGATGCTTCGCGCGATGGCATTTTTGGCTGCTTACAAGAAGATGTGAACAAGCGCGATGCACGCAATGCCGAACGCAATACTCAACCACCCAATAAGTGCGATTCAGGTGCATTTGAACAAGGCTCGATCCCTCCTAAGTTCAAGGCAGAGATTGTGCCAGGCGAAAACAAAGACACCGTGATCGGTGGTGGCGCAGGTGGCAGCCAGGGTACTGTCTACTTCCGAGTGTACCAAGATTTGGGTATGAGCTTCCAACAACAGACACTCGACCTGACCAATGATGGTGGCGGTTCGATCCAATACGAAGCGATTCTTGAAGATAATGACAGCGGACGCTTCTCGTTAGGGGGCGATCTGACGGGCGGGTTGCTCAAAGGCACCCATAAATTGCTCAACCTAACCTGTACCTCTTCACAAAAGAGTGTGCGCTACGGCATGTTGCTCTTGAAGACTGATTTACAAGATAAAAAAGAGATTCGCTACAAGTTGAGCTGTGTGACCACCGATTTTAACCATCCTAGTGCGGCGCCTAATCAGGAACCAGGCCCGATCACCTCTGGCGAGGGGACACCAGGGAATGCAAACACGACCCAGTTTGAAGTAGGCGCACATAGCAACCAGCCCACAACCTTGAGCGCATCTACTAATGACAGCGGCAATGGCGCAGTGAGCGTTGGTGCTGCCAAACAAGTGGTGAATGCTGCCGATGGCGAACAACCCTTGGGCACAGATGCCCCTATTACACTCAACAAGGGCGAAAAAGCGATCGTCACGATCACTTGCACGCCGCCGACACCTGGGCTTTTCTTTGGCACAGTGCAAATTGCCACCAACGACCCCGATCGCCCGACCCTGACCTACAATGTCTCGTGTGAAGGGGCTTATCCACCTACTGCCGAAAAGCTCAACCCGGCTGGGTTGTCGCAAGCTTCGCCAGTCTTCAACTCTTGGGGCATTGCAGTGAGCCCGGATGGGAAACAGCTATTGGCAGGTGGAAGCGCAGATACGCTGCAACTATTTAGCCGTAACACAGCAACTGGCGAATTGAGTGCTGGTAATAAATTCGCCATCCAGGGCATGGGCAGTATCTATGACATTGAGTACAGTGTCGATGGCAATTTTGTCTATTATGCAAGTCGATCCGGCGATGGTGTAGCTGTGTTGAGCCGAGCTGCAGATGGCTCATTGTCGCAAACACAACTCTTTACGGCTACCTCAAAGTATATCTGCGGATTTTTCAACAATATGTTGAAGCTCTGCTCAATTCCTTCGCTGGACGGCGCTTTTGCACTCGATCTTAGCCCTGACGGTGAAAATCTCTACGTGGTCAGTGATGTGGGAGGTGGACTTACCGTCTTTTCACGCAATGTTCTCAGTGGAACGATCTATCCTACCCAAATCTTCACCGAGACGATCGAGGGCGCAGATCTGTTGACTGCTGCTGGAGATGTCTTGGTCAGCCCCGATGGCAAAAATGTCTATGTCACGACTCGTTCGGGCAATAAGTTAATTGTCTTTACCCGTGACTTGGAAACAGGCAGACTTTTCTTCTTGCGCGCCTATGTGGATGGCGTAGGCGGCTTCAACTTTTTGGGCTTCCCGGGCAACATGGCGATAAGCAGCGATGGTAAGTTTCTCTATGTGCCAAGTTACGGCGATAATGTGCTGAATATCTTCAAACGTGCCGAAGGCGATGGAGCGTTGGAATTGGTTGACGCAGTGCTGCCAATGGATGGCGTCTTTTCTGTCGACCTTAGCCACGACCCCGATAATCTGCGGCTGGTTGCTTCCTTATACGATGGCGATGCAGTCAAGGTTTTTCAACGTGATCGCGAAACAGGCAAACTGACCTTGCTCGACTCCTATGAGAATGGTGCCGATGGAGCAATCGACACCCCAGTTCGTTTGGCCTCCAGCCCCGATGACCAGAGTGTCTATACCTCGTTATGGAGCAGTAAGGGTGTGCGCCACTTTCAAACAGTGCACCACACGCCCGATCTCTTCTCGATGTCGCCTGCGTCGGTCAAGGTCGCCAGTGGCAATTTCACCCTATCGGTCAATGGTTCACGCTTTTATCCTGGTTCGGTCGTCACTTGGAATGGAGCCGCCTTGCCAACGACCTTTGTCAACGAACATTTCCTGCAAGCGAGCGTGCCAGGGGCCAACATCGGCGCAGCGGGCAGCGCGACGATTAAGGTACACACTCCTACCCCCGGCGGTGGTGATTCGGCAGGGCTGAGCTTTGCTATAACAGCACCGAATCAAGCGGGCGTTCCTTCGATCGAAAGCATCACCCCACCTGCCATCACAGCCGGCAGTGGCGATTTGGCACTGTTGATCAAAGGCTTCAACTTTACACCGCAGACCGTTGCACAACTTAACAACAAGAATGTGGCGACTACCTATGTCAATGAATCAACTCTCATGGCACTGTTGCTGGCGAGCGATCTCCAGGTTGACGGTCCGATGGGTGTCACGGTGTTGAATAACAGCGCACTGCTTGCTAGCGAGGTGAGCGCAGAAGATGCCACGGTCAAATCAAAGCCGATGCGTTTTGAAAGTGCTGGAAGCGGAGAAGTGATGCAACCTGCGATTAGCACACTTTCGCCCAGCGCCAGCAAGGTCAGCACCGAAACGGTTTGGGTCATGGTCAATGGTTATAACTTTAGCAACTCAGCCGATGCGCCCACTCAGGCCTATTGGAATGGTCAAAGCCGCCCGACTGTTGTCATCAATGCCAAAACGCTGATGTTCCAAACTACAGCAAACGATCTACTCAAGGCGGGGAAAGCCTCTGTGCAACTCAATACCCTGGGCGCTGGACAATCGAACAAACTCAGTTTCACCATTCAGAATGCGAATGATAACCCATTGCCCACCGCTACAAGCTATTCGTCGGAACTTGCTGGCAATCAGTGGAAGCTAACGATCAATGGCGAGAACTTTGTCAGCGGCGCAAAAGTGCGTTATAACGGCGCAGATCGCAACGCCACCTTTATCAGTGCCTATCAGTTGGCAATCACACTTTCCGCAAGTGAAGGGAAAAATGGTGGCGTCCTGCGAGTCGTCAACCCGGCACCGGGCGGCGGCTCCTCTAACGACCTAGTGATGACGTCGTTGGGTACGCTCCGAGTGATCTACGTACCGCTTTTGACCAACGGCAAGGCAGTGCTCGAAGCGGCCGCCGGTGAGCCAACCCAGAATTCCTGCGCTGAGGGCAGTTGTGACGACACAGATCCAACAGATCAACAGCCAGCGGCGACTCCGGAGCAGAACGCAGATATCGTTGAGCAACAACCTGCCACCAGCCACGAAGCAGAGGTAGCGCAAAGCGTCTATCTGCCAGTGGTAAGTCGATAATGTAAAAATTGCGGATAGCGAATTGGGAGTCATAGCTTAACTCGCAATTCGCTATTCACAGATTAGTCAAGGATGGTTTTATGCTGAAAACTCAACCTGCAACCCAGCTATTGCGAGCCTTATGTTTGGCACTCTTGTTGCTGGCCGTGCCTGCTGCCCTCTATGCTGCCTCTGGTCAGACCAGAATGTCGGTCATGCCGGTCGGCGGGACACCCGTAGCAGATGAAGAGATCCTGGCGCAGCTCGAAGAGCCGTTCACGCTGCAACTCGGCGATTGGGCGCTGATCAGCGATGCCACTGACAAAGTCGAAGTTCAGTTGGTTGACCTGATCAGCGACAGTCGCTGCCCTGCCGGTGTGAATTGTGTGGTAGCGGGCGAGGCTCGTTTTACCCTCAATCTGCGCGTGGATGATGGTGCCGTGATCGAGGAGGGCGAGATCGGGCAGATGCCGATTCAAGATCAGAACAAGATCCGCTACGAGCCCTACACGATTGAAATGGTCACAGTTGAACCGCCTGCACCTGCCCCTAACAAGCGGCTTCGCCCCAATCAATATCGAGTCACGTTGGTCGTGCATGAGGATGGCAGTGATCAACCGCACGCGACACCTACCGAAGCCTTGCTACCGACGCCGACTGCTACGGCGATCATGCCCGGTGACGACCCGGTTAAGATGAATCAGCCATTTTTGTTGCGCGTGGGCGAATCGGTGACCCTTGCTGACAGCGAATTGAGCGTGACCCTGCGTTCGCTCTCCGACGATTCGGGCTGCTTTACCAAGGATGACTGCTCAACCATGACAGCTGATGGTTCACTCGCCCTGCGCAACGGTGATGACCGAGAATTGGCCAGTTTTATGACCAGCTTCGATCCAGATACGCCCTTTGTCTACGAGTTTTCTGGTTACGAGATCGTCTTGACCCACGTCGAACAGGATGAGACAGGCGAGCCGGTGGCGACCTTCCTTATGCGCAAACCGGGTATCAAGTTGCCCTTCCCCATCCCCGATCCCCAAACGGTCGAACGCTGCCCAACCTTCAGCCGCTTCGATGCTGCCGCCATCTTGCAGGAGGATATTGCGCCAGAGGCAGTTTCCAACCTGATCTATGGCCCGCTCTCTGAAAATACTCCTACCCTGAGTGGCCTTTGTGGCTACCTCAGCGTTGCCCCCAAGGCGGATGTGCAAGTGGATCCCAACCTGCCACAACTGTTGACCACGGTTGACGCTGCACATTGGGTGGTAGCGGGCTCGCTCCAGGGCATCGACGCCTATGAACTGCTGCCTCTGGTCGAAGCCTCGCGCCTTGCCAATCCACAGGGTGACGACATGGATGTCTTGCGCATCCAGACCCAACTTACTGCGGGACAACTCGAAGAGGTGATCCGTACCATTCTCAACAACGCTCAGGCGAGTGAGACAATGCAGGTCACGCCGCTCAGCGGTCCGGGCGACGAGGCAATCTGGATCTGGCAGCCAGTAGGGGAAGGGTACTTTGCCTCAATTCTTGCTCGCAAAGACAGCCAATTTGCCCTTGTTTCGGCTCTGGTCGATGGGAATGTCCAAGAGATGACCTCGCTTGACTATATGCTAAGCATCGCCAATCGCATCCTTATGCCGGAGCGAACCCTTGCGCCGGTCGAGACACCCGAGCAACCGGATGTGACACCTGAACCAGAACAACCATCGGGACAGGGCTGTGATCTGCTCAGTGTCAAGGATGCGGCGGCAATTCTGGGTGAAGAGGTCTACGACCAAACGGTCACCCAAGACGAGGGATGTGGCTATGTTCCTCGCACCGAACTCGCTCCCGACGATCCTGACTTCGATATGGCCTCAACGGATTATGGCATTCTGATCGCCCAGTTGAACCGAGCGGATACCCACTCTCATCTTGAATCACTCGTTGAAGAATTGGGCACTATGAATCCCACGGCCGATGCTGACACACTCGAAGAGATCAAGGCGATGCTTGCAACCGGCGATCTACAAGGCATTCTGCCTATGTTGTCAGAGTTAACCGCTGGTGTTGAAGACTTACACGTTGAAATTTTGAGCGATGTTAGCGAGAATACTTTGCTCTTCTGGGGCAAGGACAACGATCACGCTTTGCTTTCTGTAACCATGTTGAATGACAAGGATGAGGCAGTTGTCCTGTATGCTTCACTACATAGTGTGAAAGTTTCGGCAAAATCAAAGAAGGCATTGATCGAACTCTTTCAACAGATCGCTCAACAGCAGTAACTGATTTTAAACTTACTCAGGACCTGTAGAGACGCAGATATCAGAAAGCGCGGATGGGTTGTGTCTGCCAAACATTCGCGTCTCTATTGCTAATAGACACGCTCTTTAAACATTGCACAATCTGCCTCAGAACTTATACCTTGGAGATTGTGCAATGTTTAAGTGTCATCTCTACAAGTTGTAATTTTGTCTATTTGTATGGACCAAACATTTCGATGTACAGCGTGTAACGCAACCCAACCGAATGGACCGTATGCCAGCGAATCGATCCGTTGTGCCTACTGCGGGGCCACAGTTATGGTGCCAGAAGCGTTACGAATTACCCCAGTTAAATTGCCACCTGGCTTTTCGCTCGGCAAAATCAGCGAAGGCGAATTCCTACTCCACATTGCTGAGGTGAGTCGCATTGTCTATCTGGTGCAACATGGACAAAGTCGCGAGGCAACCCAGCTTTACGCCCAAACCTTTCGTGTAAATCCATTTGAAGCCAAGCATGATCTTTCGCAACTGCTGGCAGCCATTGCCAATCCCAAACGTGCGGCCAAACCTGAACGGCCCGCCAATGAATCTGTCTTGCGCGAGCGGACTGTCATCATCAATGCCAACTCATCATCAAGCGCGGGGAGACGAGTGGCGTTGGCTTTCTGGCTGCTGGTAACGGTCTTTGTGTCGATTTATTACGTGCGCTTTGGTGGACAAGAACAACTAACCCAATTGCTGAATGACAACGCGTCCCCGTTTGCACAAATAGCCCAGACGATCCAGGGTCAAACCGTTGCCAAATCGGTGTTGCAGTTCGGCGAGGAGGGCATTGGTGGCGGGCAGTTTAGCGAGGCCACTGCCGTTGCCGTGGATGACGACGGCAACATTTACGTAGCCGAAGCCGAAGGCGGACGGGTACAAATCTTTGACGCCAGCGGTAAATTCCAGACCCAATGGTTTCTGCCTAGCAAAGATCGCGTGTTGAAGATGGTGGCCGACCGGCAGAATGGCATTTGGGTGCTGCAAGGGGCAAAGCTGACGCGTTACCAAGCAGAAGATGGTCAACCGATGCAGACCGTTCAGTATGGAATCGTATCATTGGCGAGCGACATGGCTGTGACGATGGACGATTCGCTGGTTGTTGCCTTTTTTTCCGGCGATGATGAGTTGGTGCGTTTTAATGATGATCTACAGCCGGTACGTGCCTTTGGCGATCTTATCAGTAGCCAGTCGGGTGATTCCAGCAGCATGCCCCGCATTGCTGTGGATGGGATGGATACCACCTATGCGCTGGCGGGAAACAATCAAGCGGTGATTTTGAAGTTTGATGCCGATGGTAAATTCCTCGACCGCATTGAGAACCGAGATAATGATGGCGATAAATTCTGGACCCTTTCACAGATTGCGGTGGATGGGAAAGGTCATCTCTTCGCCACAGCGCGTAACGGCGTCTTGGTGATGGATGGCAGCGGCAACTATCTCGGCACAATCTATACTTCAGGCTACCCTGCCAACCTGGCAGTTTCCACCGACGATGAACTTTTTGTCGTCACTGCCCATCAAGTGACCAAGTATCTGCTCAATCAATAATTGATCATGAACCTCTTCAGCGTGGCATATAAGGGTGTGGCCGAACTGCCCATCTCACAACTGAGCATCTGGCGTTTGCGTGATCGGTCGGCGTTGGGCAAGCCTGACTTTGCTGCGGGTGTGATCTATCAACATCTGGCCCTCAGTCCGAATCAACAATGGCTGGCGCTCGCCTCCTAATCTACGGGCGATGTCGTGCTGATCTCATTTTTTACGTGATTGGCAGAGAGAGCAGGTTCCACATGTCCGCCGGCGTCGAAAGATGCAGACGGCTATCTGCAAAAAATCTGCGTTTCGCTGCGCGCCAATGGGTTGGACGTTTCGCCTGGCAAGCCCAGCCAATATGAAATCGTTGCTCGTGAGGAAATGGTCATGAACGGTCGCTCTGTGATTCAACTGCGACTGAATTGTTGCTATATGGGAGATCTCGCCTATATCGATAAAATTACTGGTACAGTGATCGACTTCCAGGCAGGGCGAAGTAGGTTTTAAAGCTTCAGTCAAGCTTTTACCACTTTTCTGGCGTAGCTTGACGTTTAATGGTCTGCAATTTGACCGGCACTGTCTCGCATACCTGTGAGAGACAGTGCCGGTCAAATTGCTATGTTACATTCTAGCGCATCACTAAGGGCAGGTAGAGACTTTCACCCTGCTCTTCAACGTCGTCGTTAAGGATGGTTGCTGTGGCTTCGCCATCTTTGATCGCGGCGTTGCTAGGTTCACTTAAGGTTACGGTGAACGTTTCGTCGCTTTCCACCGTTGTATCCCCGTTGATCGGCACGCTGATCGTTTGATTAGAGACACCCGCAGCAAAGGTTAAAGTGCCGCTGCTGCTGCTGTAATCGCTCCCCGCTGCAGCCGAGCCATCACTGGTTGCGTACTTCACCGTGATGATCGAATTGCTCGTCACATCCAGCGTTACGTTTAAGAGCAGGTTGAGGCTTCCGCTGTTGCCTTCGCTGACACTGGCGTCGGCAATGCTGAGTTGTGGCGCGCTGTTGACCACGATGGTGACACAACTCGCTCCACCCATGCCATCGTTGCCTTTGGCAATCACACAGATCGGGAAGTCGCCCGCTTCGTTTGGTATCCCTGAAAGTGTCCCGTTGACAAAGTTCATGCCACTGGGCAAAGTTCCCGTGATTGCGTAGCTGTAAGGCGCTGTGCCGCCAGTTGCAACGAATTGGGTATTGGGGAAGCTGCTGCCCTGCAACACAGGATTGAGCGAAGTCGGATTGACCACTACGCTGGCTTCGACTGCACCCGCATCGCAGGCTGAACCCTGCGGGCGAGCCAATCCGCGCTGGTCAACGCCCCCCACTGGCGCAGTCAGACAGGTTACAGGTTCGCCTGCATCAATGGCTGGACTGCCTGCCATCAAGGCATGAGTGAAGGTTGGGCCACCATAATCGGCAAGTTTGGCCACTTTGACATCGACATTGGTCTTATCGCTGTTCGTTCCCCCGCAGTCGTCGTCACTGCTAATATTGTTGCCTGCCGAAGTACCACCTAGACAGGTGATCGAGCCAATATTGTTGGCAAAGATCGAATTGCGTATGGTGATGGTGCCGAAGTACTCGCGGATGGCACTACCCACAAATGAGGAATTGGCGACAAAGGTGCTGTTCGCAATTGACACTGTGGCCCCATTGAGAACGTCCTGCCCACTCGTAACCAATGCTCCACCACCGCTGTTGCCTGCAACGTTGCCGCTAAAGGTGCTGTTCCCAATCTGCATCCGCACACCGCTATTGGCAAAGATTGCACCTCCGTAGGTTGCCTGGTTGTTATGGAATAGGCTACGGGTAATCGTGACAACGCCGCCTGCAAAGATAGCACCACCATTGCCTGCGCTGTTATTCGCAAAGCTGCTCTGATCGACGATCAACGTTCCATCACTATAGATCGTGCCCACACTCGATTGACTGTTGTCTAGGAAGGTTCCTTTGCTGACATTCAAGAAACCGTGATTGTGAATGGCACTTCCTTCCCCGGTACCGCCCTCTAGCGTGATATTGGTCAGTGTCAAACTGTCGCCACTGCCAATCTGGAAGATACGTGTCAAGGTGATGGGATTGTTGACCGTAATTATGGCCCCGTTGCCGATGATTGTGAGGTCACTTGTGATAGCGGGCAGCCCATTGTTGCCTTCCACATTATTGTTGACCGCAGTCAAGGGGTAGATGCAGGGTTGCAGATTGATGGTGTCCGACTGCTGGTCGCCATTGGCGGCGCTGATGGCCACAATCAAGGCTGCGCTATCTCCACAGCCAACGTTGTAGGGGGTCACTGGTTCGTCATTGAGGATGATACCAATCGCCTGGCTATCGGTGATGACACCGCCCACTGCGTTGCTCAGCGTCACAAAGAAGGTTTCGTCTGGCTCCTTGCTTGTGTCGCCATTGGTAGTCACTGTGATCGGCAGACTGGTGATGCCTGGGGCAAAACTTAGCGTGCCGTTGTTGCTGACATAGTCGCTGCCAGCGCTGGCGGTGCCGTTGCTGGTTGCATACTGAACCGAAACAGTGGACAAACCGCTGATGCTCAATGTCACCGAGAAGACTGCACTTTGTGTCCCGCTGTTGCCTTCCTTGACACTGACATCCCCAATCGAGAATTCGGGCAACTCGCCAATCTGCAGGGTCGGACAGCTTGCGCCAGCGATACCATCTTTGTCAGTTGCGATCACACAGAAGGAGAAGGTGCCGACCTGTGTCGGCGTCCCCGAAAGGGTGTTGCCTGTGAAGGTCAAGCCCGTGGGCAACGTGCCAGTAAAGACATAGCTATAGGGTGAAGTGCCGCCACTGGCGCTAAATTGGGTGGTGGGGTAGACCAGTGAACGGGTGCCCGTGCCCAGAGTTGCTGGGGAGACGACCACCTTGTTTTCTACTGCGCCGATCTCACAGCCAGCGCCTTGTGGACGCACAACACCACGTTGGTCGAGCCCATTCACTGGGGCGGACAAACAGCGCACTGTATTGCCAGCGTTGATCGCTGGGCTACTGGCTGTGGGCAGATAGCTTTGGGTCGCGCCGCCATAATTGCCCAACGGGGTGAGAACGGGATTCGTCTCCTTGATATCGCCGTTGTTCCCGTCGCAATCATTGTCACTGCTCAAGTTATTTCCATCTGAACTGGTGCCGAAACAGGTAATCGAGCTCGAATTATTAGCAATGATTGAATTGCCAACCTTCACTGTACCGCCAATTCCGTCCAAGATGCTTCCACCAAAGGCTGTATTGCCAACCAAGGTGCTGTTGAAAATCGTAACAGTGGGACGGTTGTTAAAGTCACGAATGACTGCCAAGGCTGCACCCTCGCCGTTGTTAACGATTGAGTTACCACTAAAGGTGCTGTTGCCAATCGCCATCACTGCACCAGAGCTGGCGAAGATGGCACCACCATTGGTTGCCTGATTGTTGAGAAACAGGCTGCGCGTGATGGTGACAACGCCATGCGTGTGGATGGCACCACCATTCTCCGCACCACGATTATCGATGAAGCTGCTTTGATCAATAATCAGCGTGTCACTGCCCGCAATCGTACGAATGGCGGAATGGTTGTGATTGCGCAAAGTGCTGCTGATGATGGTGAGCGAACCCATGCTCCAGACTGCGCCGCCTTCGCCTTTGCCGTCGGCCAGTGTCATATTTTGCAGCGTCAAATGTTTGTCTGAGTCAACATAGAAGATGCGGGTGGAGGTGACCGGGTTATTGACCGCAATCGTGGCCTTATTGCCCACAATCGTCATGTCGCTGGTGATAATGGGTAGACCATTGGCCCCATCGCTGGTTGTGTTATCGGCGCTGGAAATTGTGTAGCTGCAATTGGCGGCGAGGTTGATCGTATCGGCCAATTGGTCAAGATTCGCTGTGTTGATGGCTGCAATCAGGCTGGCAATATTGCAGGCTGCAGACAATGGGCCGGCGGGTGCATCATCATTCACGATCACACCGCTGCCGACACTGTCAGTAATCGGTGCACCGACTGCACCGCTGAGTGTAATCTGGAAGCGCTCATCTGGCTCGTGTGTTGCGTCGCCATTGACGGTGACTGTGATGGTCTGGCTGGTGATCCCTGGCGCAAACGTGAGCGACCCGCTGACGCTGCCATAATCGCTGCCTGCCGTCGCCGCGCTGGCTGGGACAGATCCATTGCTGCTGGCATAGTTCACCGTGATGGTGGTTGCGCTGGCAACGTTGAGCGTGACCGGGAAGAGGGCACTTACGCTGCCAGCGTTGCCTTCCAGCACACTCACATCGCCGATGGATAGCACGGGCTGAATGGTTACGACCAGTGTATCGCAACTCGCCCCTGCCATGCCGCTGTTATCGGTGGCAATCACACAAATCGGGAAATTACCTGCCTCGGTTGGTGTGCCAGAGAGCGTCTTGTTGACAAAGCTCACACCCGCAGGTAGGGTACCGGTCAGGATAAAGGTATACCCTCCGCTGCCACCACTAGCATCAAAGAGTGTGGATGGATACGCATTATTCTGCACCACTGTGCCCAGCAATGCCGGGCTGACGATGATGTTCGCTTCGACTGCGCCACTCTCACAACCAACTCCCTGCGGTCGAGCTATGTTTCGTTGATCGACGGCGTTGACTGGCGCATTGGTGCAGGTTGTCGCATCGCCTGCACTAATCGCAACGCTACCAGAGCCAGGTAGGTAGGTCTTGGTAGCGCCACCATAGCTGCCCAAGGGACTGAGGCGCAAGTTGCTGCTGCTGGTGCCGCAACTGCTTTCATCGCTGAAGTTGTTTCCGGCTGAGTTGATGCCCTCACAACCGCCAATCACTCCACTGTTATTGGTAAAGAGCGAATTGCGCACAGTCACACTTCCTCTGGATCTCTTCAGCGCACCAGCCCGAAAGGCGCTATTACCAACAAACGTGCTATTGAAAATTGAGACTATTGGGTCCGTGGTTACGCTGGATGCTGTTGTGAGTGCACCACTAAAGGTGTCGGCAGAATTGTTGGCAAAGGTGCTATTGCCAATCCAAACTCCGGCTCCACTATCGGCAAAAATTGCGCCACCATTTTCCGCATGATTGTTTTGGAAGAAACTGCGTGTCACCGTCAACATGCCACTGGTAATGATCCCGCCATTTCCATTGTCGGTGATGCTACTTTGATCGATCAACAAGGTGCCGCTGTTGTTGATGGCTCGCCCGCCCGGTTGGCTGTTGGTAGCGTTGCTTACCGTGCTGCTTATCAGCGCTACCGTGCCTCTGTTGAGAAAAGCATAGCCATCGCCCAAACCGTTGATCAGGCTGGCATTTTGGATCGTCAACACACCACTGGCTGCAATGTGAAAGACTCGGGTGAGCGCATTTTGATTGTTGACTGCTAAAGTCGCACCATTGCCAACCAGCGTAATCTCGCTGTTGATGCTGGGCAAGGCGTTGTTGCCCTCGGTGCTGTTATTGGCACTTGTAAAGGTGTAGATACAGTTTGCTGTCAGGTTGATCGTGTCTGCCTGGCCATTGCCGTTGGCGCTGTTGATGGCATTGGCTAGGCCAGTGACATCGTTACAGGCAACGGTGAAGGATGCTGCTTTGGCGCTGTGTGTCGTGGCAAAGCAAGCTGTGAACAAAAGTAATAAGAGCAAAGAAAGCGTTCGGTGTGGGCGAAATTGCGTATCGTACATCAGTCGGTTCCTTTTCTGAGTTGTAATAACCCCACCCTAATCCTCCCCTGTTAAGGGAGGGAACTGTGAAGGGAAGGATGAAGTTTCTTCTTCTGTCCACTCAACATCATCTTCCCCGTGATAATTCCCTCCCTGTTTTGAGGATGGTTAGGGTGGGGTGGCTTGGTTGTTGCTTATTTACGGATGATCGTTCGCAAAAACCGATCAAGCTCGATCAGCGTGGCAAAGTAGTGGCGCTGATGGCTGTGTACCTCTTCTAACATCAGCCGCCACGTAGGCTGCTCCTGATCTTCATTTCCTACCCGCCATAGACGTAGTAGAAAAGCCTGGTATCGCGCTTCGGAGGGGGCTTTGCTGCCAAACGGACTTGGCTCAATTGGAGCGAATTGATTCATAGATTGGCTTTCTGTTTTAACATTCATTGGTTGAAAACTGGTTGGATTCCTGCATCTGATGTGCTGCCTTCAAGAGCGTTTTAAGAAGTGGACAATGTTCCTAAAGTCAAGCGCAAGCGGCTCCTCCCTCGATTTTCGGTGACTCCTTTCGATCGACTATAATGGTGAACTTCCCAAGTAGAACAAGAGAGCGTTGTGTTTTATCATTAGCAGATTCGAATAAATTAATCTAATCGACATCGTTGTAATGCATCCTAGTTCGTAACCGTTAGTAAAGCGTTAGCTAAGATTCCATGAGCCATTTCAACCTGTATCTGTTTGGTCAACCTCATTTACAGTCGAATACCGGATCCCCCATGCCGATTGTGGCCCCCAAGGTTCAGGCCCTGCTTGCCTATCTGGCAATGGAGCAACGCCGGGCCCATTCACGAGATCGACTCTCTGCCTTCTTTTGGCCCGATCTGCCCGAATCTGCCGCACGTAACAATCTTCGCCAAACGCTTTTTGTCTTGCGCCAGAATCTGGGCGCGCTGGCCGAAGATCTGTTGGTGGCTTCCACGCGCACTGTCCAGTGGAATGAACGTGCCGCGGTTGTCGTGGATGCGGTTGAATTTGAGCTGCGGATGGACTATGCACGCCGACAGCCGAATGGGCAGGCAGAGCATTTGGTAGAAGAGGCGTTACGATGCTACCGGGCACCATTCTTGCAGGGTATGGGCGAAAGCGGCAGCGATCTCTTTGACGAGTGGATGTTGATGCAGCGCGAGCGATTGGCGCAGAAAGCACTCGCTGCCCTGAGTTTTGTCACCAACGAGGCATTACGGCTTGAGGATTTTGCCATCGCCCAGCGCCATGCCCAGCGCCAAATCGAGATTGACCCGCTCAATGAACCTGCCTATCGGCAACTGCTACTTGCGCTGTCCAGGAGTGGCGACTCTACGGCTGCCTTGAGCCACTATGAAAACCTGGTGCTGCTTCTGCGCAAGGAGTTGGATGTTGATCCGCTGCCCGAAACGGTGGCCTTGGCCGAAAAAATTCGCCACGAACGTGGACAGCAAACAAGAAAAGAAAACGGTGAATTGCTGCGTAAGGGTGGGCAAATACCACGTTTTGCGCCCTCGACGCTACCGATTTCCTTCGCTCCACTGATCGGTCGCAAGCAGGAGGTTGAACAACTCGCCAGCAAACTAACTTCTCCCGCTTGCCGTTTGCTGACACTGGTGGGAACTGCAGGGGTGGGCAAGACGCGCCTGGCATTGCAGATTGCCCAACAACTGGAAACAACCTTTGCCGAGGGTGCCCACTTTGTTTCGCTGGTCGATGTAAACGACCCGCAGCAAATTCCTGCAACGCTGGTACGTGCCTTGAGCGTTCCGCTGCAAGCCAAAGCCGACCTGACAACGCAACTCAAAAGTTACCTGCGTCCTCGCCAGCTTTTGCTCGTGCTCGACAACTTTGAACAGATTGTGAGCGGTGCACTCTTGCTGGCTGAGCTTCAAGCGGCTGCTCCTGGTCTTTCTTTGCTCGTCACCAGCCGCGAGCGCTTGCGTTTGCCATCTGAACAGGTTTTCGCGGTGCAGCCCTTGTCCTTGCCGGATCTCACGTCGAGCGCGAGCCGAGAAACCATCGAGGAGACGGACGCAGTGCAACTTTTTGTCGCCCAGGCACAAACGCTGAAGCCTGGCTTTGCGCTGACTGAACAAAACTGCCAGAGCGTGGCACAGCTTTGTATTCGGCTCGATGGTCTGCCGCTGGCAATTGAACTGGTGGCGGCACGCATTCGTCTGCTTTCGCCACAGAAGATGCTCGAACAAGTGGCTACCAATGTTCACCAAAGCGGACTGCTCAAAAGTTCGGCGTCGGACAATGTAGCGCGCCAACGAACCCTCTATGCCTCAATCGACTGGAGCTATCACCTGCTTGACCCAGAGGAGCAACGACTTTTTCGACTGTTGGCTGTTTTTGCTGGCGGAGCCTGTGTCGAGGAAATCTGCGCGGTCTATGAGCAGGATCTTGCCCCGCACATGAGAAAACCTTTGCCACTTTCGAGCGAGCAAGAGGATGTGCTCTCGCGGTTGGAATCGTTGCTCGACAAAAGTCTCGTCTATTATTCGGAAAACAATCCGCATCGAACTGGGCTGTCCGAACCACGGGTGGAGATGCTGGTCACGATTCGTGAATATGCACTGCAAAAGTCGCACGAAGCCAATGAACTTGAGTTACTTCAGGCTCGCCATGCGACGGTCTATCTGGAGTTTGCCCGCCGCAACAACCCATTTCCCGTACCATCATCAGGCAAGACGAATGTACCGCAACTCAAGATCTTTGAGCGCTTGCGCGATGAACATGCCAACTTTCAAGCTGCCCTGCTCTGGTGTTTTGGTGATGAGGAAGGTCATCCACCTCTACCGGCGCACAATCCGCAGTTGGGAATCGAATTGCTAGGGGCGCTGGCAGATTCCTGGTTTACACGCGATTTTGCCCAGGGCATCCGCTGGACCAATCTAGCTATCGCCTGGTTGGATGCCAATCCAACAGCCGTAGATCGGAAATTGCAGGCGGACGTTTATCACAGTGCAGGCCAGATGCGCTTTCATCATAAACCAAGCCACGATCGCTATCGTGCTGATGCCGTGTTAGAGCGGGCGATTGCGATCTACCAGGAAATTGCACAAGCGGACAGGCAGCAAGCGCCGATGAACCGCTCCATCGCTCGTTCGCTGACCTGGTTGCTGCATCATCACCTGGACCAGCGTAACCGACCTGCCATATTGCAAGCACTACGGCAGTTGGAAGCCATCGACCCAGCACAGATCGGCGGCACAGGATTGGTGATCCTGGCTCGTCTGGCCTATGTGCGGCAGGATTTGGCCCAAACTCTGCACTGGCTTGGTTTAGCAGAGCGCCACTGCAATGCCCAAGGCGACCAGATCAATTGGGCCTATGCAATTTATGTAGAGGGGATGGTGGCGCTCAAAGAGGGTGACTGGATGGGCGGTGTCCCCAAGCTCTGGCAGGCGTTGAACATCATGCGCCAAGTGCAGCGCAAGGATATTCAGATGCATCTGCTCTCACTGCTAACCGAGATTTCGCTGCTACGTCAGGACGATCAAACGCTGCTGACCCTTGCCGCAGAAGCGTTGCCACTCACGCGCGATCTACACTACGATTACGGCCTGGCCGTGCTCTTCCTGCATGTTGCGGTCGCCTTGCTTCGCACACAGCCCTCTTCGCCAGCCCAGCAGCAGGAGCGAGACACCCTGATTGAAGCACTGATCGCGATTGCTGATCGCCTTACCAAGGACGTTGAACCGCCCGATCAACAATCGGCACTGGTGTACCCGCGCAGCATTGGCTATGTTTGTTCGCTGCTCGGTGAGGAACGAGTGACGAACATGATGAAACGCGGCACAGTACTCAGTGTAGATGAAGCGGTTGCTAGCATCCTGTGCTATTGTGCAAAGGTAAATTGAATTGCAAGGAAATTTGACCGGCACTTTCTCGTAAAGTGCCGGTCAAATTGAGGTCGGCTAGCCGTTACTACCCAGGTATAATTGTTGAGAATTCCTGCTGAGAATCTGCTGCGCCGCCTCTAGCGCTTCATCCTCGTCCATAAAGCCTTCACTGATAAACTCATCCAGCACTTTCCCCAATCCCCAGCGCCCCCACTTGGCCGCAATCCAGAATATCTCAGGCATGGTGAAGGCATCGGTTGCAAACATGACTTTACTGATCGGAGCCATGCCCAGCACATCACGAATCATCGTCGGGATGCCGGTGGTGGCAAAGGGCACGGCCAGCGACAGGTCCATCCACACATTGGGATAGATGGCGGCAAAGTGGGCCAACTCCCGGTAAAAGGGCCAGCCAGCATGAAGCAGCACAAATTGCACTTGAGGATATTTCTCAACCACATAACGCATGTGCAGTGGATTGGCTGCCCGCAGATCGGCATCGGAATCACCGAAGCCGGTGTGAAACTGGATCGGAATGCCTTGCTTTCCGGCGGCTTCAATCGCCAATGTGGCTAGGTATTGGCAAAGTTCGAGCGAGGCAAGGCGCAATTTGCCGCCTTTTTCGACCACTCTACGCAGTTCATGAAAATCTTCCTTGGCGTTGTCACGATCGGGCTTGCCGATCATCAAACCGGTGCGATAAGCGATGATGCTTTTGAGCGCTACATGTCCATGGCGCTGTGCAGTTTCGACCAGGTTGATGAACGCCTCTTCAAAGGCACCAAACTTGTGTTGTTCGGCAATCAGTCGTTCCGCTTCGACTTCGATGCGCATCATGGGCTGGATTGGAATGTCTGGTAGAAGCGCTTGCATCTGTTCCTGGTTGTAGGCACTGCTGGTGCCAAAACCATAATCAAGCAGGAGGGTATTGATGTTGGCATCCTGAAAGAGCCGACGCGTCCATTCTTGTTCGGCAACTTTGGAACGTTCCTCTAGGATGGCTTCCAGAGTCGGTTCACAGTGCAGGTACTCCGCTAGCCATTTGACCGCCATGCGGAAAACTAGCGAGTTTGGAAAATGTTTTTCACGCACCTCATCTGAACTAGTTTCACCAAACCAGCGGCGAAAAGTTGCCACCGTCTCGGTTGTCTCGCGGCGATGGAGCGGGTGGGCGTGATGGTCGAAGATGGGAAGATGGGAAAGGTTCATGGGATTTAGAGTTGCGAATTGCGAATTGCGGATTGCGGATTCTGTATGCTCGTGATTCCGCAATCAACAACCTGCAATCTAGAATTTATAAATGTGGTTGAGGATCTCGAACTCAACGTCTTGTTTGCTGAAGGCTGCGAACTCGGAACGTTTGACGGCGATGTAGGCGGTGGCTAAGGTTGGACCGAGCGCGTTCGTAAGTACGCTGTCCGCTTCCAGTGCATTGAGCACTTCGGCCTGGGTGGTTGGGTAACGCTGTACGTTACGTGCCTGGCGTTCGGCGTCACTCCAGTTGCCAGGGTCGATCAAGGCTGCGTCGCCCGGATCGAGTTGGCGGGCAACGCCGTCCAGACCGGCTGCAATCAAGCCGCCGAGTGCCAGGTAGGGATTGTTGCTGCTGTCACTGGCCTTGAGTTCGAGGTTGATACTGGTCGCTTCACTGCCCCAGGCACCCGAAGCGACACGCACCGAGGCTTCGCGGTTGTCCGGTCCCCAGACGGTGTAGGCGCTGCTCCAGAAGTGGGGTTGCAGGCGGCGAAAGGAGTTGTAGCTGGGTGTGGTCAGAGCTAACAATCCAGGCAGATGAGCCAGTACACCCGCAATAAAGTGCCGCGCAAGCTTGCTCAGGCTGTATTCGCCATGCGGGTCGTAAAGTAAGTTGGTCTTGCCTTCCGAATCCCACAAACTCCAGTGGATGTGACAGCCGTTACCTGCCTGATCCGGTTTGGGCTTGGGTGCCAACGAAGCGACCAGACCATAGTTGTCGGCCACGCTGCGGATCGTCTCGCGGAACCAGATCTGGTTGTCGGCGGCGCGCAGCGCAGGGGCGTGACGCAGTGGCAGCTCATGTTGACCCTGGCCCAGTTCGGGATAGTAGGCATCGACTGGGATGTTTTGCTTGCTAAACGCCTCCATAAAGGCGTCGATCACCTCGGCGGCGGCGTGCATCGAGATTGAGCTAAAACAGAGCCCCGTATCGATCGGGACAAAATGCTCCATCTTGCTGCCATCCCCTTCTTTGCGGAAGAGACTGAATTCACCCTCAAAGGCAGCTTGCACAGTCATACCTTGTTCGGCGGCACGCGCAATCTGCCGTTTGAGAAAGCTACGTGGACAGGCTGCCCACGGCGTGCGATCCAGTTGGATCATATCGCTCATCATGGCTGCGCTGTTCGGTGCGTAGGGCAGAATGACAAAACTTTCCGGGTCGGGCACCAAGCGGAACTCACCGACCGGCCCCATGCCTTCGACTGGTTGCAACTGGTCGAGCATGTTCATCGCCTGCATGGCGACGGTGACACCCTGACCCGAATCGATGCGGCTAGCCAATCGCTCCACGGGCACCAGTTTGCCGCGAATCGTGCAGCCATTATCGACATAGAGAAAGCGCACCAAGCGTACTCCGGCTTGGATGCAAGCGTTGACAACTTGTTCTTTGTTCATAGTGAGTGAGAGATTGAGAATTTGCCTTTGCTACACTGCGGTTGCAATGAGACCGGTGTTTTCCAATGCGATTTTCGAGAAAGCAAACACCGGTTCTCGTTCAGAGCAGAGTTTAATAGGCGAATTTTATGATTTGCTGCGGCCAAATTTGTGATAGTAACAAAAATCCTATTCCGATCGATCTGCATTCAACTCAAGTGGTAAAAGCACCTTAAAGGTTGTTCCCTTGCCCAAATCACTCTCGACCAATACTTCGCCACCCATCAATTGCGAAAGTTGATGTACAATCGCCAGCCCCAGTCCGTAACCTTGATTCTTGCCGGCAGTGGAGGTTTCAAGTTTTTGAAAGGGCTCAAAAATTGCATTGAGCGCCTCTGCCGGGATGCCCGGACCGCTATCACTGACCTTTAGCATCCACTGAGTGGCAGAAGTGCAGCAGAGATCGATCTGGACGCTTCCTTGGTTGGTAAACTTGATGGCATTGCTGACCAGATTGTTCAAAATTTGAAAAAGCCGATCAGGGTCGCCCAAGAGCATGGGTGGTAGTTGGCTGTCTAGTGCGTGGGTAAATTGGATGCCCTTGTGTCTGGCATCGTCTACATTGCCTTGATAGACGCGCTCGATTAATTGCGCAGGCGAAAAGGGTGCCGATTTCAAGAGCAAAGTGCCCACATCTAGTTGTGCAGAATCGAGTAGATCGTCAACAAGTTTGGAAAGGTAACGTGTATAGCTGTTGATTGTTCGTGCAGCCGCGATCTGTTTATCGGGTCGTTGATAGATGGCATTGTTGGATAGCAGTTCGCTGTACGTGAAGATGACACTAAGCGGTGTGCGCAGTTCGTGGCTCACTTTTGCGAGAAGTTGGGTCTTAATCTTGCTGGCTGTCATCGCTTCGTCACGGGCAATGGCAAGCGCCTGTTCATTCTGTTTTCGCTCAGTAATATCATACAGGAGGATCACTTTGCCATTGCGATCAAGCGTGCCGGGGTGAAGCAATTCGATCTGCACCTGAAACCAACGGGGACCGCTCGTTACGGATTCGAGCATGATCTCTGATTTTTCTTCATTCTTATCGCAAAGCTCAACAAATTCCTGCCAAGAGACAAAGAGTTCCTCCAACTTGTGTCCAAGCGAGTGGCGGTAGTCGAGCGCAAAGATGTGGGCGGCTGCTGGGTTGATGTCAGCCACCCGATTTTCTTGAGTCAATACAATTAGACCATCTTTCAAGTTGTCAAAGATCATGCGGCGCGCAATTGGAACCACATTGAGCAATTGCAGTCGAAATAGGTCCCAGGTTAACAACGCCATGCTGATGGCAAAAGCCGATGGTGTAAAATCCAACCAAGCAGGTTGTACACCGGTTAGAAAGCCCAAATTAGCCAGCAAAGGTGTCATCACCGCCAAAACAAGATAGACTGCCTGCCAACGATAAGCGCGTGGGGTTTGAAAGAGATGGTTCAAAATTAACAACGAGCCAGCCAGAATCAGACCATAAGAATAGGCTGTATGTAGCCAAAACCAAGGACCATAGGTCGCATAGGGCATTTCCCCCCAGCGGGTCTGAGCGACAAACTGTTGCGTGCGCACCCACTGATGAAAGCCAGAACTCCAAACCAGCCCCAACGTGAGCAGTGGTATGATCGATACTCCCACCAGGGTGCGCCTCGTGATCCAATGCCGGTGTCCAGTGTATTGCAGCGCAAAGATAAAGGTTAACACTGGTACGGAGACAATACCCAGATACTCGGCATTGTCCCACCAATGTTTGGCGGCGATAGTAACACTGAGATAGGAAAGAAGCCTAAAGAATGACCAGAGCGCGCAGGCAATAATGCCCCACATCAATGTCTCACCAAGTGGTGAAGTTCGTTGACGTCCGACATAGACCGCCAATGCGCTACACATCAGCAGCGTAACGAAGATGGGTATTTGTAAGGATGTTAAATGCCAATCGAAGAACGACGCGCTCATAGAATACGTGCTAAAGTTGATCGCTTTGCTTCATTTATACTGGTGTTCCGAAGTAAGTAACACGTTTTAACTTCAAAAACGTGTTACTTACTTGCGACCACAGGTATAGAACACTATAATGAATCTCAAGGGATTTATCTACAAGAACTCGTAGTACTCTGCCCGTTCCCATTCATGAACGCTTTCGCCAAATTCAGACGTATCATAATTTGAAATCGCCGCCTTCGCCTTGTTGATCTCGTGCCGTTTGACCGCCAGGAAGAGTTTCATGAACTCCTCGCCGAGCGTCGATCTCAGTGAACTGTCGGCTTCAAGTGCGTCGAGCGCACTTTCCAGGCGTGTCGGCAGATCGGTGACGCCGCTCAGCCCGTAGGCGATGCCTTCGACCGCAGCGGGCGGTTCGATCTTGTTCTTGATGCCGTCGATGCCCGCAGCCAGCACACCCGCCATCACCAAGTAGGGATTGGAAGCGGCACCGGGCATCCGGTTTTCGATGTGGGCACTTTCGCCGCCCAGTCCCTTCATGCGGAAGCCGACGGTGCGATTTTCGATGCCCCAGGTGGCGTTGGTCGGCGCAAAGGAGAAGAGCTTGTAGCGCTTGGCACAGTTGACCGTGGGCGAAACCAGCGCCGAAAGCGCCGCCGCATGTGCGATCTGTCCACCTAGCCACCAGCGCCCCACTTCGCTCAAGTCCAGTTTGCCTGAATTGAAAACGTTTTTGCCGCTAGCCAATTCCTGCAAACCGTGATGAAAGTGACAGCCGTTGGCCGACTGGTCGATAAAGGGCTTGGTCATAAACGAAGCCATCATGCCATTGCGTTGGGCGATCTCTTTGACCCCATTCTTGAATGTAAAGGCGTCGTCTGCCGCTTTGATGCCGTAGGCGGGGGCAAAGTTGATCTCCATCTGCCCAGGGCCATACTCGGCGTTCGAGGTAATAATATCGACACCGACCGCTGCCATCTGGCGCAGAATCTGATAGACCAGCGCTTCGTTGAAGTTGTTGCGCAGCGTGGCAAAGATCTGAATGCCAGGAAAGGGTGGCTGGCGAGTGGCGGCATCGACAATGTAAAACTCATACTCGAAGCCCGAATAGAGTTTGTAGCCCATCTCTGCTAATTCGCCTAGCAACTTGCGGGCGAGATAGCGCGGGGCGGCTTGAGCAGGAGTATCATCTTGAAAATAGGGTTCGCAGAGGATGCGCGCAGTCTTATCGGCCCAGGGCAAAACGACGTAGCTGTCGAGGTCGGGCTTGATGCGTGAATCGGGAAAGCCCCGATCTTCGAGGTAGCCCGTGCCCATGGCCACGCCCGCCTGCACATCAAAGCCGAGTTGCCCGAGCAGAAAGTTGAGTCCTCGCTCGGCAAAGTGGCGAAAATGGCGCACCGGCACCGTCTTAGAGCGGCTGATCCCGTGCGTATCGCTCTGCTCAAAGCGGATAAAGTCGATCTGATCCTGGTTGATCTTCTGCTCAAGCGCAGCGATGGGGTCTGTGGGTTGGGTGGAGTTTGACATAAGTTCTTATGTAATTAGGCAACTGAGTAATTGCGTAATTACCCAATTACGCAATTACCTAATCTTAGTACTTCACGAATTCATGGATAACTGTCATTCCGAGCGGTAGTTTGCGAGGAATCTTGTGTTGACAGCCCAAGATTCTGAGGCTGCTTTTTGCCTCAGAATGACAAATCGTGACAATCTATTCGTTGCAATTCTTACGGCGTCGGCACCTTCTCCGGCACCACTTCTCCAGCCAAGGTGAATTTGCCGCCGTCGATCTTGATCACAGTGACACCTTTTTGCGGAATGTTGGAATCGCCAAAGGTGATCGAACCGGTGATACCTGCGAAGTCTTTGGTCTCTTTGATGGCTTTGGTCAGTGCATCGGCGTCGGTCGAACCGGCTCGTTTGAGAGCATCAGCCATCAGATAGACGCTGTCATAACCCAGTGCAGCAAAGGCATTCTCGACCGGGTGACCATATTCTTTCTCGTAGGCCGCCATAAACTTCTTGATGCCATCCGTGCCCAAATCCTTGTCCATCAGAGCGTGGGTGGTGAAGTAGACGTTGTTGGCAGCCTCGCCAGCTACAGAGATGATGTCTGGCGTATCATAGCCATCGCCGCCGATGATCGGGCCAGTCAAGCCAGCATCGCGGAATTGTTTGACCACAGGGCCGACGTTGTAGGGCATGGCCGAGATAAAGTAGAAGTCGGGCTGGGTGGGCAATGCCTTAATCTTGGCAATCTGGGCCGAGAAATCGGTGGCGGCATCCTCGTAGGAATCTTCGAGCACGATCTGACCACCCAACTCGTTGAAGCGTGCCTTGAAGTAGCCGCCGAGTAATGTCGTATATTCAACACCCTTGTCCCAGAGCAGATAGGCGTTCTTGCCAAAGTTCTTAAAGCCATACTCGGCACCAACCGCAGCCTGCACGTTGTCGCCAAAACAGGCCAGGAACATCTTGTCGCCTACTTGGGAGGGAATCTTGGGCGAGGTGGCCCCGGCGGTGATAAAAGGCAGTCCCGCATTCATGATCGTCGGGCCCGAGGCCAGCACTGAGTCGGTGTCGGTAAAGCCGATGACGCCGATCACCTTATCCTCTTCCACAAACTGCTTGGCGACCTGGGCAGTCACGCTCATATCGTACTTGGTGTCGTGGACTACCAGTTTGATCTGCTTGCCGTTGACCCCGCCCGCAGCGTTGATCTCTTTGGCCGCCAGTTGCGCCCCATTGGCGGCGGGCAAGTCGAGCGCCGATTCGGCCCCCGTCAAGGCAAAGCCACCACCGATGACGATCTCACTTGCTTCGGCGGCTCCGCTGCTGGCTGATGTGCCGCCTCCCGCTGCTGGTGCTGCCGCTGGGGTACAGGCTGAGAGCGTTAGTCCCAAGATAACAAGCAATCCCACTACAGAAAGAATTCGTTTGTGCATAGTGCCTCCAATTGGTAAATATGGATGATATTCAAGTCATGAGATTGGGAGATTTACCAAAACGAAATTCGCTCTGCCCCATCAATCCCTCGCGCCGGAAGATGATGATCAGCAGAAAGATAGTTGCCAGCAAGACTTGCGAGATGCCATAGAGCAAGGTCTGATCTTCAAAGCGGCGCAATCCTTCGGCCAGAAAGACCACAAAAACGGTGCCCACCACCGAACCCGTCACCGAACCCATGCCGCCGACTACCAGCATTGTCACCACGCGGAAGGTGATGTCAAAGTAGAAGACCGTCGGCGACATTGAGGTGATAAAATGGGCATAGAGGCTGCCAGCCACCGCGGTGAAAAAGGCACTGAGCACGAAGGCAACCAGCCGCGCTTGAATCACGTCGATACCGATCGTCTGGGCGGCCCAGCGATCCTCACGTTGGGCAAACATAGCACGCCCGAAGCTCGATGCCTTGATGCGCCAGACTACGTAGAGCGTGATCAAAGCCCAGCCCCAGACCCACCAAAGGTTGCTATAGGGTGAGATGTTGGTAAAGGTACGCGAGCCGCGCGTGAAATTGTCGGCGTTAAAGAGGATCACCCGCACAATCACCAGAAAGCCGAGCGTCGCCACTGCCACAAAGTGCCCGGACAGTCGCATCAACACCCGCCCCACCAACCAGGCGACTAACGAGACCAGCAGACCTGCGATCAGCGTCGCCAGCAGAAAGCCCAACGGAAAAGGTCCAACGCCAAAATCGAAATGAACGCTCGCCAGCCAACCGGGCAGATTGGGCAAGTAGGCCTGTTTTTGCGCCAAGGGTAAGGTCAGAATCGCCGAAATGTACGCCCCGAGCGCCATAAAGCCAATATGCCCCAGCGAAAAAACGCCGGTAAAACCATTGGCCAGGTTCAAACTCAGCACAAGGATCAGCGAGATGCCCAGGTTGATCACCATGCCCTGCCAAAAGGCCAGCCCCGACCATTGCAAGCCAGCCAGTACGAGCGACCAAAGTAATATTGCGAATAACGGGCCAAGGTATTGACGAATAGACATCAATGCTCCTGTTTTACTGTCCCACTGATTCACCGCATCTCCTCGCGTTCCCGTTTGCCCAAAATGCCATTCGGGCGGAAGAGCAACATGAGTATCAAGGCAACAAAGACAAAGGCATCCCGATAGCTGGTCAGTGAACTGGGTAACCATTGTTTGAGAAAGTCCTGCACCCCAGGTGAAACCAATCCGGGAGGTAAAATGTCCCCGATGCCTGGAATGGCAGTAAGCAGCACTTCGAGCGCCCCCAGCGC
>JAXLWB010000049.1:0-77350 GCA_046328715.1 Caldilineaceae bacterium
TGGACACACCCAGCGAAGATGTTACGCAACGTCGCTATCACTCCAACGGTGCCGATTGGTTAGAAACCGCCGAAGCAGCCCAACCGTTTGGTCGCCTGCTTAAGCCAGACGAGGTGGCGCGTGCCATTGCCTTCCTTGCCTCCGATGAATCGGGCATGATGACTGGTGCCATTGTAGACTTCGACCAATCCGTAGCAGGCGGTGGTCCTCAGCCGATTGCGCCACCGATGGATCAGTGGGCGGTGGTGACAGGGGTGAAGTATGAGTAAAGATAGATTGAGATTTGAGTAATTCTACAGAAAAGGACAACAGACGTTAATGCTACAAGGAAACAAAGTACGTTTACGGGCAATGACCCGAGACGATCTAGAGCGACTCTGCGAGTTCAACAATGATGTAGAAGTGGAACTCGCAGGGGGCGGCGATCCACCCATACCGCAGGCACTGGCTCGACTTCAGGCTGATTTTGATGCCAACGTGAGTAAGGGCGGGCGAGATGGGATGAGCTTTGCCATTGAAGCAGACGGCCTTTACATTGGCGGCTGTGCGCTCTTTCAAGTCGATGCGATAGCCCATACCTGTGGATTAGGGATCACGATTGGCGACAAAAATTACTGGGGTCGCGGCTATGGCACGGATGCCATACGCCTGCTCTTAGACTACGCATTTCGTTTGCAGAACATGCGTAAAGTTTATCTTTCGGTCAATGGCAACAACGAACGAGCAATCGGTGCCTATCGGCATTGTGGCTTTGTTGAAGAAGGGCGACTACGTGAGCATGTTTGGAGCAACGGAAACTACATCGATTTAATACAGATGGGTATCTTGCGCAACGAGTGGGAAAAGCTGCAATCATTCTGATCAGGAAACAAAATGAGTAACAAAACGATAAAAGTCGGCGTCATCGGCACAGGCGGGATGGGTGGCCGCCATGTACGCAATTTAACCAACGAAGTGGCATCGGCCCAGGTTGTGGCACTGGCGGATGTCGATCAAACTCGCATGAGCGAGGTCGCAGCCGCCTGTGGTGCTACCCACACCTTCCGTGACGGCAATGAATTGATCAAACATCCCGAAGTGGAAGCGGTCTTGATTGCCGCACCGGATCGCTTTCACGCCTCGCTTACCCAAGCCTGTATCGCAGCGGGCAAACCGGTCTTTTGCGAAAAGCCACTAGCAATCAGCGCCGCCGAAGCCTACAAAGTGATCGAAGCCGAGGTGGCGGGCGGGCGACGATTGGTGCAACTCGGCTTTATGCGCGAGTACGACCCGGCGCATGTCAGGGTCAAACAGATGATCGACAGCGGCCAGCTTGGGAAGAGGCTAGCCTTTTATGGGCTACACACCAACCAGACATCCGATGAAGCTGGCCTCGTCGATGTCATCACGAATGCCGCCGTTCATGATGTTCACTCTGCGCGCTGGATGATGGAGGATGAGATTGAACAGGTCTACGTGAGCTACGTTCCTTGGAAAACAGGGATGCCAGATACGGCGCGCATGGCGCTGATACAGATGCAATTCCGTCACGGTGGCATCGGCCATATCGAGTGCAACGTCGAAGCAGGTTACGGCTACGAAGTCGATGTGAAAATGACCGCCGAACGTGGCGCTGTGAAAACCAATTCATTGCAGAGCGCCATCGTGAACCAATCTAATCAACGTGGGCAATGGATCGAAGAGGATTGGCTACAACGCTTTGACACCGCCTACATTCTCGAAACCAAGGCTTGGGTTAATGCGCTGCAAAAGGGTGCAGCCACGGGTCCATCCGCCTGGGATGGTTACATGGCGATGATCGTGTGCGATGCCTGTATCGAATCCGCCAGGAGCGGCAAAGCGGTGACCGTAAACATTCCAGAGACACCCATAATCTATGTCAATAGCTGATGAAGAACAGTTCATCCTCTCGGGCACCACGCGCCTGTGGACGACAGTTCGCAGCAACGGTACACCGATTCTCTTTTTCAATGGCGGACCTGGCTGTGATGATTATCTAGAACCTGTCGCAAAACTGATTAACACAATGTATCGCGTCATTCGTTTTGAGCCGCGCGGCTGTGGTCGATCTGACTGGGATCGTTTGTGATTACACGCTGTATTCCAGCAATCCACTGCGCGGAATTCGATGCACAACCAGTGACAGAAATTCCAAAAGACTTTCAACTTCCACTTGCGATTTTGCTCATCACAACCTGAAAAGAATTTAGTTCAGGCTATGACCGCTGGATTAAGGCAAAGAACATGTCCAGTCTGTAAAACCGAATTTCTGTCAACGTATGGACGCCAGCTGCGCATTGACAATAATGGACTGATTAAGCTTCGGCCTGCGTAACCAAATCTGCAATTACTTCACTTTTCATAAGGAATGACTATGTCAAACTTCTTCAAATCGGACTCATCGGCGCAGGCCGTATTGCCCAGGCACATGCGGCGACCGTGGCCTACCGCATCCCCAATGCCACGTTAGCAGCCGTAACCGATCCACTCGCCAGTGCAGCGGAAAATATTGTTGCCAAATTTCATATTCCGACGATTGCGCCCAATTATCAGGCGATTATGGATGATCCCAAGATCGATGCCGTGCTGATTTGCTCAGTCACGGCTACACCCACGCTGAAATTATGAATGGCTGCGGCTCGCGGGCAAACACATCTTTTGCGAAAAGCTGATTGCGTTGACCCTGAAGCCACCGATGATGCACTCTCCGTGGTCAATCGCACCAGTGTTAAATTGCAACTTACCAACCGCCGCTTCGATGCCAACTATGCCTGCGTAAGGCAATCACCAGCGGCGAGATCGGCAAACCGCAGGCAGATCCTGCACATCATCAGCCGCGACCCAGCCCCGCCACCGATTACTTATGTCAAAGGCTCGGGCGGTATCTTCCTCGATATGACGATCCACGATTGGGATATGGCGGCGCTTATCAGCGGCAGCGAGATCGAAAGAGGTCTATGTCCAGGGCGGCGTCACAGTCGATCCCGCGATTGCAGCGGGGATATCGACACCCATGTCACCCTGCTGCGCTTTGCCAACGGCCTGATCGGCACCATCGACAACTGCCGCCAGGCGGTCTATGGTTATGATCAGCGAGTCGAGGTGTTAGGGACGAAAGGTGCGATCCAAACCGAGAACAATTACCCTAACAACAGCGTGCCTGCGGCGCAACAGCATCCAGCGCGACCTACTGCTCAACTTCTTCATGGAGCGCTACATGGATTCCTACGCCAACGAGATCGCCGCCTTTGTCGATGCTGTGGTTAACGACAAGCCGACACTGGTCACTGGCAACAGATGGACGGATGGCCTTGCTGGTTGACTGGCGGCGCTGAAGAGTTATAAGGAAGGACGACCTGCGGTAAAGGTGAGCGAAATTGATAGGACAGACTAACCATATGGATAAGCAATCGCTGAATGCCTGAGCATTCGGCGATTGCTTTTGAGGATACAAACGTTTTACTGCCTATCTTGTAGCAACACACAAGTTGCATAAGTTGCACAGGTGCGGTTAAATATTTTATGCGCACCTGCTCTGTAGTTTTCAAGCAGCGCATAAGATAAAGGAGGTCATACTATGACTGTTAATATCCTCACTTATCGCCAAATTAAAACACTGCCCCCTGATAGTTTGAAGATCTTGCAATATATCTAGAGTTTCTGCGATTCAAACTCATAAACCGAAGCACCTTCTATCCCACCCAAAACATCTTTGCGGATTGTCAATCTGAGAGGCATGTTAAAAGGGTATGATTTCTCACCAGAATTACTTGCCGAAGTTGGCGTATGGTGCCGTGGAATAAATTCCATAGTCCCCAATGTTACTTTTATGCGAAACGTTATGCCACCGACACACAATGCCTGCTTTGGTACATAAGCGATGATCGTCGGTTACCGAAAGCCATCAACAGAGTATACAACTTGATGGAAGATGGTCAGGCTCAAATTCTAGTGCCTAGCGTTGTCATCGTTGAAGCAATTTTTTCTTGTGCAGCGGCAACGGATTCCAGCATCCGTTGAGTTTCTGTTGAACCTAACAGAAGAATGGCTTTCAACACTGTATGTTACACCACTAACGATGCAAAGTGGTGGTTGCACTCAATGATTTTACCCAGCAGCAATTCCTGAAATGGGGGATCGAATTATTGCAGCAACAGCGCGCAATTAACTTGCCCTTATTAATCACTGACCATATCATCATCGATAGTAAGCTTGTAAAAGTAATCGAGTGAAACAGCGTTTTCGTTTACTCCTGCAACCACATTTGTAATCATCCTCAACTGCGATCTAAACTCTGCTCTGAATGAGAACCGGATGTTTCCCATACCTTTTGCGAATAGAAAGATCCTGTTCTCATTTCAACCGCAGTTTAGTACATCGATTTTGCTACACGGAAGAGCTATCATGAACGGCGACTTGTCAAGGTGGAAGAGGTTGGGTGGACTATTGCTTCACATCCTCCGCGAATGCCAATAACAGATCATTCCGGCCCGGCTGCCGCCCCCAGATACCGAAGAATGCGCGTCGTCAGCGGATAGAGGATGCCATAGAGAATCGATCCATAGGGCCAGCCGGTTAAAAGATTAATGCCGAGCTGCAGCAGGGGTTTGCTGGCATGGGCAATCCTCCAAGCAAAGCCAAACCAACAATCTGATATTGCCATTTGAGCGGGGCAAAGTAAAGCAGATCGATGATCAAGCCGAATAAGATAGACCAGCCATATAAACGGATCGTCAAAGCCAAAGAGCGGCAGCAACGCAGTGGTCGCCGGTAGCCAATATTTCAGTAGTCGCCGCCCAGCGTGTTAGAGGCCCTTCGTCCGATCATGAGCAGGGCCATCCACCTAATCCATGATGGCCAGGGAAAGGTAAGCCCGGTCGCCACACTGTGTGAATTATCACACCAATACGCCTAAACTGGAAGAGTCGCAACCTTGAGCGAAAGCCGTCTTCACTGGATAGCTGCTTGATAGATTGTTTGTCGGCAACTTGCCACTCAAATTGATCATGATTTTCCGCCTTATCGACCAAAAGTGAAGAATTTTGCCGTTACGCATGATGGGACGCGGCCATTCGCCAACTTCACCCGCTCGTGGCCTCCGAATTGGACTGCTGCCCCGATCCTGAATCAACTAATCGCACGAGCTGACATAGTCGTTCTACCGTGTAAATTCCTTGCAGTTGGCGCAACCCGGGCAACCAGAGAAACGCCCATCATTGCCCTCGACGCAAGCCAATCGCTGCCAGTGCGCCAATCATACCACCTCCAGTCCCAGTCAATCCTTCCAGGCGAATGGCTCGGGATTGGGCTAGCTGCTGCGCTACTTCGATCGTGAGTACCTGCGTTTTTGCCAACAGACCAAAGGCAACCACAGCCTCATCCACGGCTGAACGCTGTGCCATACACAATCCAGCATCCGAACCAGGAGCGCCTTTCCCTGCAACAGAAACTCTCGACAGAAGGCATAAATCTCGTCGCTGGCTGCCTCATCGGCAAGGATCTGCATACAAGCCGAGCTGTTGTGTGAGGTGTAAGGAATTCGTGGATCGACCAGAAGCTGATGACGTAATCCCACGCACATCGGCCAGATTTGCCGATGCCAACTGTTCACCTAGCATACGCACGCGATGCCCAGTGCCGCGGACTTTCCAGATTATCAGTGTCGTCAATCCTGGATCAGCCATTCTTTGTTGCGCCATTTGTCACTCAACCGTGATCGCTTTGCACTTCTTTCACCGGACTTGACCGAGATCGGGAGAGGCAAGTTTGACTGTACCATGATTGTTTAAATCCAGTATCATCTCGCCTGTTACTTCGTTGAGTAAAGGTCAAACTACCATCGCCAGCAATCGTTACCTTTTGGAAGTCGGTGATGCCAATGGACGCCAATACATCCAGCACCGCCGACCCTCTTGTGGTTTTCCGCCCGCCATAATGCTTTTGATCGGAGGACTTCAATTGCTCCAACGTAAAGGGCTGACGTGCCATCTGCCTGGACAATGTCGAAGATCGTTGAGCCGCCAGCGTTAATGGCAGTCTTGCCCTTGGGCTCCTGGGTCGATGAGGCATCGCTTGTCGTCGTGGCAGATGAGGCCGGTTGACAAGCGGTCAAGATGAGTACCAATAAAAGCGCATATAAAACTGCGCAAAAACATTCTTGAACTGCATTCTGTGGCTCCACAAGTGAGTAAACTTCGGGGATTTTAGACGTCAATGCACAGTAAAGAGCAATAAATGGGAGCGCAGATGGCACCTGAAATCCGCTTTCATCAGCACCCAGATTACCCGTCTGCGTCACCCGCGATCTCATTTTTCAAATTATAAAATGTTTGACGTTGTGTTGGCTTTAGCATAACGAGTCATGTAAATCGAAACCAATTCCTGCATCCATCACTCGATAGGGATATGCGCTGTATTGACAGACGGGGCATTATCAGACAATTCAACCGCCATCGAAACCAAACCAACATCAACCCTAAAAATCTCGTATGCCAATCAAACAATCAATTTGTTATCCCCTCTTCATGCCAGCAGGTACGACCTGATGCCTCATGCGCCACACCGCTGAAGGCTATGCTGCGGTGGAGCTGTGGGGGCGTGACGAAAAATTTGAAGAGATCATGGATCTGGCGAAGCGACAACGCTCGCCGTCGCCAGTATGTGTGGTCATACCTGGCTGCCGGATGGCTTAAACAAACGGAGCATCCACGAACGGATCGAAGATGAACTGGAAAGTCTCCATTGATCTCGCCGTCAAACACAAGATCCCTGGCCTGATCTGCTTTAGCGGCAATCGTCAGCCGCACATGAGTGAGATCGAGGCGATTGAAGCGGTGCCGATGGACTGCGTCGGATTGCACCCTATGCCGAAAAGAAAGGGATCAATCTCAACGTCGAACTGCTCAACCTACAACACGATCATCCCGGCTACCGCGCGATCACACGGCCTGGGGCGTGGCAGTCTGTGAACGGGTCAACAGTCCACGGGTCAAGCTGCTCTATGATATCTACCACATGCAGATCATGGAAGGCGATGTAATTCGTACAATCCGGGGTGACAACATCAAATGATCGGTCACTTCCACACCGCTGGCAACCCTGCTCGCCGTGATCATCTTGACAACGATCAGAGCTCAACTACACCGGCATTCGCCGTGCGATTGCGGTGACCGGTTACGATCTCGGCTGCCGCTGCGAATTTAGCCCCGGCTGCTGATCCAATTGAGTACCTGCGCACCACCTTTGCCATCTGCAACGCTCCAGTCCGAATCATTCGCTGACGAGAATTCAACCATGAGCACAGCCAGCTAAAATAATGACCCCGGATGAGCCTATTTGCCTTGCCGTATGTGCCAGGGATCGAAACATTTCGCTATGGAGATGATCCTCGCAGTTTGCGAGTTGCATTTGCCCACCGCCTATGCCTCATTCGCAACAAAACTTCCAGTGGTGGTGATAGCGTATTGGCGGTTGGCGTTCTACGATCAATCGGCAGCATGTGGGGTACACAGGCAGCCTGCCAGGAGGCTGGCTTAGCAGTGTGGAGCATTGAATATCGTCGTGTCGGCAACGGTGGAGAGTGGCCCAACCTGCTGAGCGATGTTGCCCGGGCTTATGATACTTTGGCGTTGGCTGCGGAGCGCTTTCCATTGGATTTGCAACGGGTGATTGTCTGTGGTCATTCTGCGGGTGGACACTTGGCGCTTTGGCTAGCAGCGCGACCGCGCTTACCTGCTGAATGGCGTACACCGCAGGCGATTCCGGTACGAGGCGTGCTGGCTTTGGCCCCGGTCGTCGATCTAGCCGCTTCCATTGCGGAAAATATCTGCACGGGCAATGCCATGAATCTGGTGGGAGGGTCGGCCCAGGAGTATGCCGACCGTTATCAGATTGCCTCGCCCTTCCATCAATTGCCCATCGGAGTGCGCCAAATTATCCTCTATGGGGCGCACGATGACATTGTGCCGCCCAGCCACGCCGCCGCTTATATCGCCAAAGCTTATACCTGTGGCGAGGATCTTCGCTTTCATGTGTTGCCATCAGCAGGGCACTTCGAATTGGTCACTGCCGGATCATCGGTATGGGACGAAGTCCGTGACAGTTTGTTCAGTCTGTTATGGGTAAGGGACTATCGGTAAAAGGAACACACTCATGGCAAGATTTATCAAAGAAGGCATTGCACCCGACCTACAACAGAGCGCTGACCAGCAAGTGCGTGCCACGGTCGAGGGCATTCTGAACGATGTGCAGAAACGCGGCGACGCCGCCATCCGTGACTATTCGGCCAAGTTCGATAACTGGTCACCCCCTTCCTTCAAACTTTCTCCTACCGAGATCGAAGAGTTGATGGCCAGTTTACCTAGCCAAGTGATCGCCGACATCGAGTTTGCTCAAGCGCAGGTGCGCAACTTTGCCCAAGCCCAACGCGCCGCCCTACGTGATGTAGAAATCGAGACACTGCCCGGTGTCACACTGGGCCACAAGAACATCCCGGTCAACAGCATCGGCTGCTATGTGCCAGGTGGGCGTTATGCGATGGTCGCCTCGGCCCATATGAGCATCGTGACCGCCAAGGTTGCAGGCGTCAAACATATCACCGCCTGTACCCCGCCGATGAAAGGCAAACCGCCGGCGGCCACCGTGGCAGCAATGGCCCTAGCTGGAGCCGATGAGATCTACATCTTGGGCGGTGCCCAGGCGATTGCGGCAATGGCCTTTGGCAGCGAGACCTTCCAGCCCGTCGATATGCTCTGCGGCCCGGGCAGCGCTTTTATTGCCGAAGCCAAACGCCAGCTCTTTGGCAAAGTGGGCATCGATCTCTTTGCCGGCCCGACCGAAATTTTGGTGATTGCCGATGACACTGCCGACGCCGAAATGGTCGCCACCGATCTGTTGGGCCAAGCCGAACACGGGCCGACTTCGCCAGCCATCTTGATCACCACAAGCGAAACACTAGCCCAGGAAACATTGACCGAAATCGCACGCCAGCTTACCGTATTGCCGACAGCGGATGTAGCAGGTGTGGCATGGCGCGACTACGGACAGATCATTCTGGTCGAAGATGAAGCGGAAGCAGTGTGCGAGGCAGATCGGGTTGCCAGCGAACATGTCGAGGTGTTGACCCGCAATCCCGACTACTTCCTGCAAAATATGAGCAACTACGGTGCGCTCTTCCTCGGCAAAGAGACCAACGTCGCCTATGGCGATAAAGTGATCGGCACCAATCACACTTTGCCAACCCGTGGCGCCGCTCGCTACACCGGCGGGTTGTGGGTCGGCAAGTTCCTCAAAACTGTCACCTACCAACGCGTCACCCCCCAAGCCAGCGCTAGTATCGGTGCAATTGGCTCGCGCTTGTGCGAGATCGAAGGCTTCTGGGGCCACAAGGAGCAGTGTGATATCCGCGTGCGGCGGTACGGACAGTGACATCGATAATTGTGGAATCTCTGCTCCCTATTTTCAACCCGCAGTCACAATCAAAATCGTCTTATGCTACGTTTTCACGAAATCTCTGAAGCGAATCATCGCATCCTGAATCCACTCAGCGATGAGAAGCTGATGCTCATCGGCGAACTCTGCCGTCTGCAACCAGGCATGACCCAACTCGACCTCTGTTGTGGCAAGGCCGAAATGCTCTGTCGTTGGGCACAGCGTTTTGGAATTTCTGGCATTGGCGTGGATATCAGCGAAGTCTTTCTCACGGCTGCCCGTCAGCGCGCAGCAGAATTAGGTGTACAAGATCGGATAACGTTAGCCCAAGGAGATGCTGCCAGATATCAGCCAAATCAGCGCTTCGACGTTGTGAGTTGCATCGGTGCTACCTGGATCGGCAACGGATTGGTCGGTACACTCGGCTTAATGAAACAGGCGCTTGCTCCCGGCGGACTACTCCTGGTCGGTGAACCCTACTGGATCGACTCGCCATCCCGCGAGGCAATTGCGGCGCTGGGTGTAGGTGACGAAGATTACACCTCGTTGAGCGGCATCTTGAATCGCTGCGAAAAAGCCAATTGTGAACTGGTCGAAATGGTGTTGGCGGACGGTGACGCCTGGGAGCGTTACGTAGCAGCACAGTGGTGGACGCTACAACAATGGTTGACCACCCATGCCGACGATCCCGACGCCGAAGCGCTACGCTCCTGGTGGAAACAAGGTCAACGTAGCTATCTCGAATATGGGCGGCGCTATTTTGGTTGGGGTGTTTTTGTTTTGCGGGGTGTGTAACGCAGGATCCGACTTAAATTGGAACCGCGGATGACGCTAGATGAGGCTTGATCAAAGAGCGGATTAAATCCGAATCATTTGGCTGTTATCAGCTCAATCTGTTTGCACCGTAAGTGCAGCATGAAAGTGAATTCTATGAACATGACGAGTCAAAGTATGGAGCCTCAGCCACTGGGGCTTTTTGAACAACAGATCGATGTCGGTACAGTTAGTATCCCTGGCGCTTGTCTATACGAAGCCAAAGCGCAGCGCTATACAATCAGCGGCGCTGGCGCTAACATTTGGGGTGATCACGATGATTTTCACTATCTCTGCAAAAAGTTAAGCGGCAACTTCATCTTGACCGCACGGGCGCACTTTGTCGGTGCAGGAGTGGAAGCACATCGCAAATTCGGCTGGATGGTACGTTCGACACTCGACAGCAACTCAGCCCACGTCACGGCCGCCATCCACGGCGACGGATTGACTTCGCTTCAGTTCCGGCGCAGCAGCGGCGGACAGACCACGGAAGTAATCTCCTCGATCACGGCGGCGGATGTCATTCAGTTGGAGCGCAAGGACAAGCTCATTATCATGTCCGTTGCCCACTTTGGCGAACCCTTTGTCACCACGCAGATTGCCGATCTCGATCTAGGCCATGATGTCTACGTCGGGCTTGCGGTCTGTTCGCACAACGATGCGGTGCTGGAAACGGTCATCTTTGATAATGTGCGTATTGTTGTCCCTGCCAAAGATGATTATGTTCGTTTGCGCGACCCGCTGGGAAGTCTGCTTGAATTGATGGATGTTGAAACAGGTCGGCGCGAGGTGATCTATCGTGCAGATGACATTTTTGAAGCACCCAACTGGACACCGGACGGTAAGGCACTCATCTTCAACCGCAGTGGACGGCTCTATCGTTTCGATCTTGCCACCCGAACGCCAACGCTGATCGACACCGAACCTGTGACGCAGAATAACAACGACCATGTGATCTCGTTTGATGGGACAATGCTTGCCATTAGCAGCAGCAACGATCAGGACAAAGCGTCGATTGTCTACACCGTCCCTATCGAAGGTGGGGTGCCGAAGCGGATCACCGCACGCGGTCCATCCTACCTGCACGGCTGGTCGCCCGATGGCAAATTCCTGGTCTACACCGCCTATCGCAACGGCGACTTTGATATCTATCGCATTTCAGTGGAGGGCGGCGAAGAGGAGCAACTGACGACTGCGCCCGGTCTTGATGACGGCCCCGAGTATTCGCCCGACGGCAAAACTATCTACTTCAACTCAGTCCGCAGCGGCACCATGCAGATCTGGCGTATGAAGGCCGACGGCAGCGAACAGGAACAGGTGACGGGCGACGTGTTCAACAACTGGTTTCCGCACATCTCGCCCGATGGCAAGTGGATCGTGCTGATCTCCTACACTCAAGAGGTCGCACCGGGCGATCACCCCCCTGCCAAGCGCGTCTATCTACGACTGATGCCCGTGCGCGGCGCCGGTCCCAAAGTCATCGCCTATCTCTACGGCGGGCAGGGGACCATCAACGTCCCCTCCTGGTCACCCGATAGCAAGCGGATTGCTTTTGTAAGCAACTCAGCGTAGAACGTAATTCGTCTCTGTGTAATTACCAGTTGTTAATTACGAATCACTCAATAGGATACAAGAATGCGCACAGCATCCTGGGGTCGCGATCTTTTTGCTCCCTTCACGATCCCCGATTACCGCCACTTGCTGATCGGCACCGTGCTTTGGTGGCAATGTTTTCACATGGAGATGGTGGTGTTGGGCTGGCTGGTCTTTGACCTCAGCGGCTCACCCCGTACCGTGGCATTGGTGAGTTTTTGCCGGACCTTGCCCCTGTTGTTGGTCGGTCTCTTTTCCAGCCCGATTATCGAGCATTTCGGTCGCCGTCCGGTAGTGATTGCAGCGCAAAGTGCCAATCTTTGTGCCTACCTTGCGATGATCGTGCTGCTCTGGAGTGGACAAGCGGCACCCTGGAACATCGCCATCGTAGCCTTCTGTCTGGGCACAGCCTGGGCGATCGATTGGCCCACACGGCGCTCGCTGGTCCCGGACATGCTGGGTAAGGAACGGGTCGTCGATGGCTTGCTGCTAGAGAGTTTTCTCACTGGCGGGGCACGCATTATTGGTCCCTCCATCGCAGGTTGGTTGATTGCCAACTACGGGGCTGCCGGTTGTTATACGGCGATGGCACTATTGTCGATCACTGCACTGGCAACTTTGCTCCCACTCTTAAAAGGTTCATTGCCCCGTACCACCAAACCATTCAAAATGGTGCCGTTCTCAACTTTGGGCGAAGGATTGCGCTACGTGCGATCCAATCAAGCGATCCTAGCTGTGTTACTTGCCACCTTTCTCATGAATCTGTGGATCTTTCCCTATGTTTCACTGCTGCCAGCCTTTACCCGTGAGATCTTGCACAAAGGTCCAGTTGAGTTGGGTTTACTCAGCACGGCAACCGGGCTTGGCTCGTTTCTTGGCCTAACAGCGCTCAATTTTCTGCGGCGACGGGTGAACATCGGGGCTCTTTTCATTATTGGCACAACCTGGATGTGCATGATGCTGGTCGGCTTCGCACTCTCCCACTTTTATCCCCTTTCCTGGAGTTTGCTCTTTTTGGCTGGAACGGGGATGTCCTGTTTTGGCACGCTGCAAAGTACGATTATTTTACTTTCCACCAGCGACGAGATGCGCAGCCGCGTTATGGGCATCCTGGTGTTGGCCATCGGCGGCGATCCGCTGGGACAATTGCAGATCGGTACGCTGGCAGAAGTCATTGGCGTACAGAACACCCTGGCCGCACAAGCCAGCACTGGAGCTATCGCTATGGTGCTAATTGCCTTGTTGCTGCCGGGAATTCGTCAACCACAAGTTAGTCGAGATTAGGAGATTGGGAGATTAAGGGAGTGGATCCTCTATAATCTCCTAATCTCTCAATCTCCAATCTCTTTTTTTACAGGAACCTTTATGCTTACCAAATCAACGCTCGCTCAACTCTTTTCTTTGCAAGATCGAGTCGCCATTGTCACCGGCAGCACGGGTGTGCTGGGCGGTGCAATGGCGCATGGCTTGGCCGCTGCCGGGGCCAAGGTGGCGATCATGGGTCGTCGCGCCGACCGTGCCGCCGAAGTCGCCGATGCGATCAACGCCAACGGCGGCACCGCTATTCCCTTACCGGCTGATGTGCTGGACCGTGCTCAATTGGATACAGCCCGCGATCAACTCATGCAGCAATGGGGGCGCATCGACATCTTGGTCAACGCAGCGGGCGGTAATTCACCGGACGCGACGGTCTTCGGCAACATCACCTTTTTCAACGTCGAACGAGCGGCCATCGACAATATGCTGAACCTCAACCTGATGGGCTCGATTCTGCCTTCGCAGGTCTTTGGCGAGGTGATGGCCAAGGCTGGCAAGGGCTGCATTCTCAACGTCTCGTCGATGGCTACCGTGCGCACCTTGACACGTGTGCTGGGCTATGGTGTTGCCAAGGCTGCGATTGATAACTTTACACGCTGGCTGTCGTTGGAAATGGCCTTCAAATACGGAGAAGGAATTCGCGTCAATGCAGTCGCCCCCGGCTTCTTCATTGGAGAGCAGAACCGCAACTTCCTGCTCAACCCGGATGGCAGCCTGACTGCCCGCGGCCAAAAGATCATCGACCACACGCCGATGAAGCGCTTTGGTGAAGCCGATGAATTGGTGGGCACTGCACTTTGGCTGTGCAGCGACGCCTCACAATTTGTCACGGGGATTGTTGTGCCGGTGGATGGAGGGTTTTCGACCTTTAGTGGGGTGTAGAAGATGAGATTGAAAATTTGATTGACAATATTGCTGAGAGCGATTATAATGAAGGTGACTAGGGACAAAATTCGGCTCCATGCCGTGTGATTGTTTGGATAATGCCAGACAATCCTATATCCCTAGCATTACAGTCATTTTGATTCTCTATTGGGTAAAGCCGCTAGTTTTAGCGGCTTTTTTCTTGTATACCTTCTGCCTGTCACCTCTTCACGAGTATCATCAATGTCATGTACATACCGAATTGACTCCTGAAGATACTCTACATAGCGATCCTCAGACCGTTCATAGAAGCGTTGTAGAGCCCATAAAAAATAATCTGTTACCTGCAAACCTGCGGTGCGTTGTGGTGTTCCGGGGATTACTTGGATTGTGTTCAACGCTGTAATGCCAGATTTTTGTTGGAATTGAGTCCTCGCAGTTTCCAATGCCAGTTTTAGGGCTGCAGTGCGATTCGATGTACCACGAGTAGCAAAGGTAAGTTGGTACTCATCATATTGATGCAACACATGACGCAACAGTTGACGAACCAGGTAGTCGTATTGCTCATTAGTGTTGTAATGATAATTGGAATCTTGCAGGTTAGATTGTCGAACAAAAGCGAGAATTCCCCTTTTATCGCGCACGACAGCATGAAACCGGATTTCTGGATGATGACGTAAAAGACTGAAAACCTGCCAGCGGACCTCGGTGGGATCATCTTTGGCGTGGAAGAACAAAGCAGTCCGTTGCCGTTCTGGCTGCATGGAAGGCACACGACGGAAATAAGGATCGGCTAACAGTTGTTGTCGCAACTCTTCCATCTCTTGACCAATACTTACCGGATCAGGGATATCCGCATAACCCAACATGAAAAATTCGGAACAACCCTCATTACCAATGATGACGCGACCACGGCTATCAAACAAGGTGGCGTCTCCTGCTTCATCAATGAAGTAATGGCAAATCTTTCTTTCAATCATTTTCATGGAGGACTATCTGTGAATCATTATCAACTTCATCGATACTAAAAAGTCAGACCAGTTTTGTGTTTGGTCTACAATTCCCAATCTCCAATTACCTCGGTGCCATGCGCAACGCCCCATCCAAACGGATCACTTCGCCGTTGAGCATCGTGTTTTCGACAATGTGCAGGACAAGTCTGGCGTACTCTTGCGGTTGCCCAAGTCGTTTGGGGAAAGGGATCGAAGCTCCCAGACTTTCCTGCGCCTCTTTGGGTAAGTTTTGTAGCAGCGGTGTGAGAAAGAGACCAGGGGCAATGGCATTGACACGGATGCCAAACTGCGCAAACTCCCGCGCCGCAGGCAATGTCAGACTAACAATCCCACCCTTGGAAGCAGCGTAGGCCGCCTGTCCAATCTGTCCTTCATAGGCTGCAATCGAGGCGGTCGAGATGATCACACCCCGTTCGCCCTCCTCCAGCGGATCCAACTTGCTCATGTCAGCAGCAACCAGGCGCATCAGATTGAAGCTGCCGATCAGGTTGATGTTGATCACCCGTGCAAAGGCGTCCAGCAACATAGGACCTTCCCGCCCCACGATGCGCTGAGCGACGCCAATGCCGGCACAGTTGACCAGCACGCGTGCTACCCCATGCGCCGCTCGTGCTTGGGCCACGGCAGCCTCGGCAGACGCAGCATCCGCCACATCGCAGGCAATCGCCAGCCCCCCGATCTCCTCTGCCACCTGCTGCGCCAGTGGCAGATTCAGATCCAAGATCGCCACCTTTGCCCCCGCCTGCGCCAGATGGCGGGCCGTCTCTGCGCCCAGGCCGGATGCGCCACCAGTGACGAGGGCGGCTTGTTGTTCGAGTTTCATGGTTTCCTCCCATCTGTCAACGCAGTGGAGAATATTGGAAAAGCGTCCCGTTATTGCGGTCGCCAATCCGTGGTTGCGTTCGCCCACTGTTGGATGGCGTCGAGCATCGCTTGAGGGGTAGCATTGACCAATTCCCCCGGCAGCGTAAATGCTTTTTCTTTCTCGTTCCACACATAATGCACCGTGGTACTCTGTACCCCTCGAAATTCACTGCGTGGAATCAAGGTGTAATCAAATTCATTGTGGCTGATCAAAACATTGGGCGTAAGATAGATGCCATGGCGAGTTGCTTGGCCGCTCTGTTGTGCGGTACGTAGCCGTTGGCTCTGTCGCAAGGAGCGCAACAAAAGCACTCCACTCAGGACAAAGACTAGCCCTATAATGAAAGGCATGATTGAAACCGTTAAGGTCACACCCCCTACAGTCGACGTAGAAGGGGCAACCAGAACAAACAGCCCAAAACAGCTTCCTAAAACACCAATCCCCAACAAACCGATCCCTAACAGCAATCTCCAGAAGATGCTGCGTACGGTTTTGCGCTCTTCAAAGAACTGAACCCCTGACGGAAGCGGCTTCTGTTCGTCAAAAAGTGCTTGATAATCGACTGGCAATTTGCTGCGTTCGCCAGTGATCAGCACTTGTGTAACAGGTGCAAACGACATAACAAACCCTTATTGTTCTCCCCATACCTTCTGCGCCGTATCCACCACCAATGCCAGCTTGCGCCACTGCTCGTCTTGCGTGAGATCGTTGCCGTGCACGGTGCTGGAAAAACCACACTGCGGGCTGAGGCAGAGATTCTCCAACGGCACATACTGAGAGGCTTCTTCGATCCGTTGGCTCAATTCGCTCTGTGGCTCCAGGTGTGCAAATTTGCTCGTGATCAACCCCAAAACGACGGTCTTACCGGCTGGCACAAAACGCAAGGGGGCAAAACCGCCGGACCGTTCATCGTCATATTCGAGGAAGTAGCCATCCACTTTCATTTCATTGAAAAGCACCTCGGCGACTGGTTCGTAGCTGCCCTCAGCAAACCACGTGCTGCGGAAGTTGCCGCGACAGAGATGAACGCAGACGGTCAGGTCGTCCGGGCGTCCTTCGAGGGCGGCGTTGATCAGCGCGGCGTAGGTGAGCGGCAGTTGATTGGGATCGTCACCCCGCTCGATTGCCCCGGCGCGCATCTTCGGATCGCAGAGGTAAGCAAGATTGGTGTCATCCATTTGGATGTAGCGGCACCCTGCGGCGTAGAGTGCGGCAATCTCGTCTCGATAACATTGGGCTAAATCTTCAAAGAAGAGATCGAGGTCGGGATAGGAATGGATATCAATCGCCGCCCGTCCTCCGCGGAAGTGAACCATCGTTGGCGAGGGGATGCATACCTTTGGCGTACAATTTGGCCCTGTCACCTGCGATTGGAGATAGTTGAAATCATCGACCTGAATGTTCTTGGCGTGGCGCAGTTTGCCAGTGACACTCAACTTAGGCGGCGTAAAGTGGACCTTCTCTGCCGCATCGGAGCTGGCCGCAATCGAACCAGTCACCGTTACACCTTCGAGCTGTTCGAGGAAGTCAAGATGAAAGAAGGTGCGGCGGAACTCGCCATCGGTGATACTGCGCAGGCCGACTGCCTGTTGTTTTTTCACCGCGTCGGCGATCTGTTCATTCTCGATTTGGTGCAACTCGGCACGGCTGATTTGGCCCGTTGCCGCCCGTTCACGCGCAACCAGCAATGGTTGTGGGCGCAACAGACTACCGACATGATCCGCACGAAAAGGCGGATTCGTTTTGGACATAGCGCCTCCTTTCTTGGGCTTGTGAAACGTTCAAACAGATGCTTACCGTACCAAGGGTTCAACTGTTGGCAAGCTGGTGCCTCCTTCGCCCAGGGTTTTCTGCATCATGACACTATCCAACCAGCGACCAAATTTGAAACCAATGGCGGGTAGCGTCGCCATGTGGATAAAGCCCAATGAGCGGTGCAACTCAATCGACGCGGTGTTTGCGCTATCGCCAATAATGGCAATCATTTGACGGAAGCCCTGTTCAACACAACGGTCGATTACGGTAGAGAGCAACTTGCGGGCAATGCCACGGCGCTGATAGGGTTCATCTACGTAGATCGAATTTTCCACGGTAAAACGATAACCGGGACGTGGCCGATAGCTGCTAGCGTAACTGTAGCCCACAACTCGCCCATCAATCTCACCGACGACGTAGGGGAAGCCGTTATCGAGTACCGCCTGCACCCGCCGCCGCATTTCCGCCTCATCGGGCGCAGTCAATTCCCAGGAAGCCGTCCCATAGACAACATGATAGCTGTAGATAGCATGGATCGTAACAATATCTGCTGGTTGAACCGGACGGATGAGAAGATCGGACATAAGATTTTGTTTTTTGAAGTATTGAAAACGTTGAGAGATGGACAGCTCAGGAGATTAATACGCCAATCTCTGAGCTCTTAACTAGACCAACAAGCTCGGAAATTGCTCGCCTCCACATCGTAGCTCCACTCGCCTTTTTCGGCAAGCAAGGCGGCAATATGCCCATATTCGTTGGAGGATTTGGCAGCCGCACCGCAGCCACCCACGGCGACGATCAGGCCCGGCTCGATCTCGTCAATGTAGGGGTATTTCTGCGCCGTGTAGGTAATAACACAGGGCTTACTTCCCCACGATTCGACCTTTAGACCTGGGAGCAGATCGAGCAGGACTTCTCGGAGCGCCTGAATTTCGTGGGCGTTGCCGGGCGAATGGAAGTGAGCAAGAAACTCTTCGCGACTTTGCAAGTAGATCGGCTGACGCAAGGTGCCGCCGATCTTGAAGCAGACACGGCCATCGGCATAGCGTGTAGGCGAAACGGAGTAGATCGACTCCAACAGTGGATGATTGTCGAGCCGCCAGATCAGCGTGGGTAATCCCTGAAGGCGTGCCAATTCGGCTTCTGCCAATTCGGCCAGGACTACCGAGACCGCTTTCGGGCGCAGATCGAGCTTGCGCCCCAACAGCAAATTGGTGAAACCACCCGTCGCCAGGATCACCTTCTTGGCATGGATGCGGCTACCCGTGTTGGTGACCACTTCAAATTCGCCCTGCTGGCGGTCAATTCCGATCACCTCTTCGCCGATGACGCTTGCACCTTGTTGGGCGGCGATGATCAATTGCGCCCGCACCAAAGCGCGTGGGTTGATAAAGCCTGCCATCCCTTCTTCCCAAAGCGCCTCGGCCTTGGCCGGAAAATTCAGATAGGGAAAACGTTCGACGAGTTGGTTGCGTTGCAGCCGTTGATAGACAGCCCCCAATTCACGCCCAACGGCATCCGAGGGTTCAATTGAGTCGCCAGGAGCAAGGGGATCGTAGGAAACGCGCAGTTGACCGACCGGATAATGAAATTGCACGCCACTGTGCGCTTCAATCTCTGGGTAGACTTCAATCGAGCGCTTGGCCATCAAGCCCCAAATCAGATCGGGATCAATGATGCGCGTGATACGCCCCTGATCGTAATAACTGGCGAAGACACCATGATGCGTTTGCCAATTCTCCGGTTCACCAGGGCCAATCGCTGCCACCCGCAAACCAGATGCACTTAGATAGCGGGATGCAGCAGCGCCGATCATCCCGTTGCCGATGACTGCAATATCGAAATTTGTGGACATAGCGATATGATACTCGATACGAAAGAAAAGCCAAACAATCAAAAAGCTGTTAGCGTTTCTGGTTGATCTTTGTTATTCTTTGCACAAGTGAAACGTGATGCGTGACTCGTGATCCATGAAATTGAAAATCACGGATCACGAGTCACGCATCACAAAGTGTGAACCATATAGCCTAAGTCCTTGACTTATTCAGTTTATTTTCTCACTCATGATCGAATCAGCGATTGATATTCAACCTGTGCAACTGCTCGCCCAGACAGTGCGCGAAAATGTGGCGCGTGTCATTGTCGGCAAGGCAGAAGTGGTCGATCTACTGTTGGTTGCCCTCTTCTGCGAAGGCCACGTCCTCCTGGAAGATGTTCCCGGCATTGGTAAGACTACCTTGGCCAAGACCCTGGCCCGCTCATTGGGCGGCACGTTCCAGCGCATCCAGTTTACACCCGATCTGCTGCCATCCGATATTACAGGCGTCAGCATCTACAACCAGCAAAAGCAAGAATTCGAGTATCGGGCCGGTCCCCTGATGGCGCAGATTGTCTTAGCGGATGAGATCAACCGTGCCGGTCCACGTACCCAGTCGGCGCTACTCGAAGCGATGGAAGAACGCCAGGTCACAGTGGATGGTGCAACCCGCCCCTTGCCCTATCCATTCCTGGTTTTGGCGACGCAAAACCCAGTGGAGTTAGAGGGAACCTTCCCGCTGCCCGAAGCGCAGTTGGATCGTTTCCTGATGCGCTTGGCGCTTGGTTATCCGCCACGCGAGGACGAACGGCAGATCTTGCGCCGCTTCCGTGCCAACAACCCCATCGTGGATTTGGCATCCGTGACCTCGACCGAGGAGATCCGCAAGGCAAACCGTATCTGCCGCGAAGTCTATGTCCATCCGGCATTGGAGGAATATCTGCTCGATATTGTCGCAGCAACCCGTGCCCATAAATCATTGGCGCTTGGAGCCAGCCCGCGCGCTGCCTTAGCGCTCTACCGCGCCAGCCAAGCACTTGCCGCCATCCGCAACCGACACTACGTCATTCCCGACGACATCAAAAGCCTGGCTCCTTGCGTGCTTACCCATCGCCTGATCCTCGGTGTCGATGCCCGCCTACACAGCAAGTCCGTGAGCGAGGTCCTCGGCGAAGTTTTGAATCAAGTTGTCGTGCCAGTAGAAGAGGTGTGGAGGAAAGAGGTAAAGTAGCAAAGTTGCAGAGTTAAAAAGTAAATGCACACTTTGCCACTCTTCCCCTCTTCAACTATGAACCGTCTATCTTACGTCCTCATCCTTGTTATCATTGTTATTGCCGCTTGGCTGCGCAGCGAGTTGTTGCTCCTGGTTGGGGTGATACTGGCGTTGCTGGCAGGTGCCTCCTATTTCTGGAGCCGCTATTGCCTGGAGGCGCTGACCTATGAGCGGCACTTCGGTACAAAACGACTTTATCTGGGCGAAGAGACCGATTTTTTTGTGCAACTGACCAACGCCAAGCCGCTGCCACTGCCCTGGATACGAATCGACGATGAACTTCCCAAAGGATTCGATATCGCCGCTCATGGTCGTAAACCACCCTGGGTGGTGGAAAACTCGGCACCCGTGGAAGAAGAAACCACGCCTGCAACAAGCGAGAAAGCCCAGGACAACGAAGACGAGACCAGCTTGAGCATCCGCGGGCATGGACGCAGCAAGCGGCAGTTGGTCACGCTCGTAGGAATGCGCTGGTATGAACGGTTGACGCGCCGTTATCGGCTGCGCGGTAAACAGCGGGGGGCCTGGCTCTTTGGACCTGCTCGGCTCCGTTCGGGCGATATCTTTGGCTTTCACATTCAACATCGCAGCGATGAAGAGGTCACCGAGATCCTTGTCTTTCCCAAGATTGTACCCGTCTCTGCCCTCGGTCTACCTGCACGTCATCCGCTTGGCGACTTTCGTACCCCTCGCCGGGTGATGGAAGACCCGTTGCGTATGATGAGTGTTCGTGACTATGCGCAAGGCGACAACTTTCGCTACATCCACTGGAAGGCCAGTGCGCGCAAGCAAGGCAGCGAAGGGCAACTGTTACAGACCAAGGTCTTTGAACCCTCGTCCAGTCAACCGGTCGCCATCTTTCTCAACATCAACACCGAACGGTCACCGGTTTATGGCTACCAGCCAGCATTGCGTGAATTTGCCATCAGTGCCGCTGCCTCCTTGGCGCAACACCTTTGGCAAGAGGGGCGATCAATCGGGCTCTACTCCAACGCTAGCGACACCAATCGCATGAATCACGTCCGTCTGCGTCCACGCCATTCACCGGATCAGTTGATGCTGCTCCTGACTGCGTTAACACGCATCGACGATGGTTGGGGGCGTTGGCCATTGGAAAACCTGTTACAACTAGAAGCAAGCACACTACCCTACGGTGCCACGCTCGTGGTAATCACAGCGGTGATGACGCCGATGCTGCGTCAAAGTTTGCTCGATCTGCGGCGGCGAGAGTACGGCGTGGTTTTGCTCACGATTGGGGATAAGAAAGAACAATCTCCGATCCCGAATCTACAGTCTTATCATCTAGGCGGCGAGGAGGAGTGGAATGCGCTGGCGCAACTGGAATTGGCTTGATCTAGCACTGCTCCCTTCGATGATGACGGTGATGCGGACCTGTTGGCTGGCCCCCTGGCTCGCCCTGCTTTCGAGCACCTTTGGCATTGCACCTGTTTTGCTCTTCAACAGCCAAGGGCCTCAACCAGCAATTGGCGTTACGCTCTTGGCCGGAATTCCTCTGCTCAGCTTTTGGCTGGCACGCCTGCTAATGCGCCATTTGCCTTCCGAAGATGAATTGTTGTTGGACCATCAGAGCACGGCGACTTCAGTGAAAGTGCGCTTCTCGCTGGCGCTGATCGGGTTGCTAGCGCTCTTGATTGTGCTCTGGTGGCAATATGAACAAGTTAAATATGCAATTTGGAATCCGGGCTGGCTGATCGATCTTGGACAATCGCTGATCCATGTCGAGGCAGTGGAGGCACCTTCCGTCTGGCTCACCTTGATCACGTTGATCTTCTTGTGGCTGCGCGGTTTGCTAGATGCAGGGCGCACGCTGGGGCACGACGATGTATGGGCGGCGATGAGTTCAGGCTTGACAGCGCTCGTCCTTTACTTGCTAGGATCATACCTCTTTGGCATCGCTGCGCCCATCGACTTTTCAAACTGGATTGTCATCTTTTTTGGTACTGGTATGGTTGCGCTGGCATTTTCTGGCCTAAAGGTAACGATTGGATTGGACTGGGCGCTGAGTGCCAACCGCCGTAACCCCAAAGCTCCCCCGTTGACTCGCTACTGGCTGATCAGCGTGGCGATTGTGGTGCTTGTGCTGCTTGGCTTGGGGCTAGGGATCGGACTGTTGGTTGCACCAGAACAGGTCGCTCGCTTCTTGGCCATGCTCAACGTGGTGCTTAGCTTAGTGTGGCGGGTGGTCGCCTTCATTCTACTGACCATTGCCTATGTAATCTTTGTCATCACCTACTATATTTTGCGACTGTTCGAGCCATTGATCCAACGGTTGCTGGCCGCCCTGGGCGACTTGTCGAATCTGTTGCCGCCGCCCAATGGTGAACAACTTCCTCAACAGGAACCACTCGCTACTGCTGCAGCAACGATGCCGGACGCCTACCGTTGGGTGGCACTGGTGATCTTTCTGATTGGCGTAGCGCTCATCTTTGCGTTGGTCGTACGCCGCTTGCGACTGGCTCAAGGAATTGAGAACGACGATGTGCGTGAGTCGATTCTCTCGGGCGATCTACTTCAGGATCAGTTGTCACGATTGTGGAATCGCCTCTTTGGTAAACGAACCGGAGATGAAGCGTGGGATCCCTTTCTTTCGCTGGAGGGCGAGACAGATACGCGGCGGCGCATTCGTGCAATCTATCAACAATTATTGGGGGCCAGTGTGCGCAAGGGTTGGGCGCGCCAACCTGGCCAGACGCCACGTGAGTATCAAGGCTCGTTAACGGCCGAAGTGCACGCCATCGGCAATCCGCTCCAGCAGATGACCGAACATTACAATCATGCCCGCTACGCACCTGAGCCACCGGCAGCAGAGAGTGCAGTACAGGCTGAGCAGGAGTGGAGGTTAATTGAGGCAGAGTTGAAGGGTGAACAGGATGACAAGGTGACAAGGTGACAGAGTGGCTACCTGCCACTGCCACTCCCCATCCGCAATCTACTTATCGTGTAAAGATTGGTTCTGGGAACTGGATCGTGAAGGTCTCGGGCAGTTCAAGCACGAATTGTTCTTCGCTTGTCTCCGGAACAGGCGTGACTTCTGGAATGTTTCGTGATAATTCGTAGATAAAGCCTTCGCTGCCCAGGTACATCCCGGCATCGACGTTGATACAAAGACCGTCGGCGTAGATAAACGGAGCCATCACGCGACCAGCCGCCAGTTTGGTCACGCAGGAGATCGGGGTGTGACCGTGTACAATCTGGCAACCACCGTATTGTTCAAGCATCGCCTGCGCCTTAAAGACACCGTCGTTGCTGCGATTGACAAAATCCTCACGAGCGCCAACAGCGCACAAGAGTTGCACCCACGCCCAAGCTAGATCGCTGTGCAGCACGGTGGAGATGCGGTAGTTGATCTCTTCGAGAGATTCCCCATACTCCGCATAGCGGATCGTGTCCGAGTGCATGAAGAGGTAATCATCATGGACGTACATGGCAGGCAAGTTGGAAAGCCAAGCGAGATGTTCCTCCGTCAATCGCTCGAAATCGGTGCCGATGCCACCGTTGTGCCGCCACAATTCCCAAAAGGTCGAAGCGATGCAGTCGAAGAGTTCATTTTCAAAGCGATGAGCCGCCAACAACATGACCTCGTGATTACCGAGCAAGGCCACGATCTGACCCCCAGCCAGTGCAGCTTCGCGCTGTAGCCGCATGATCAACTCAACGCAACCGATGCCATCCGGCCCTCGATCAACGAAATCACCCGTGAAACAGAGGCTGGCATTGCCGCCGATCCAGCGCAGTTGGCGATCTACCAGTCGTTTTGACTGTAGTAGGCTGACCAGCTTTGTATATTGACCGTGAATATCGCCGACTACGAACAACTTGCTCATGAAATACCTTTTTTGCTCGGCTACGCAGATGACAGAAACCCATGTTTGCTGCCATCTGCGCACCTATTTTCAATGGATCTGCTGGCAATACTGTACTTTTAGGTTAATTTCGTGATGTCTATTTAAGCACTCTCTCCTTGATCTCTCCAGCGACAGGCGCGCAAAAACGCTCCGGCTTTTGGCTCGGCTTCATTTACATAAGATTTACAGACGCAGAAAGGTTCGTCAGGTTTTATTTAGGCAACAAACTCGTTCCCAAATACGTTTTGCCGCTTTAGTTGCTGGTAATTCCAACATACCTCAACCGTGAAAGTGTCAGTTAAACACTGGTGCAGGCAAATTATGGCTATGGATTTAACGAGCAAAGGCTAGAAAAGGATTACGTACTGTGAGGTGCTGGATGGTAGCCTCATCCACGCCGGCGCGGCGTAGTTTGGGTAGGAATGTCTCGACCAGATAGGTGTAGGGGAGTTGTGTTCCACCGTGAGGTTTGGAGGGATCATACCAGCCTCGGTCGTGGCTGAGCAGCAATCGATGGCCGAGACCCGCATCCAGCAGACGCAGAATCCGTTCGATGTGCAGATCATCCCTGTTAGCGCTGCCGATCGAATCGTATTCAATCCAGCAACCACGTCGAGCCATCGCCAGATGGAGTTCGAAATCGGGTTCCACTTGGGTATGGATCCAGATAAAGCGGTCAGGGCGATAGCCTGCGGCTTCGATGATATCAAGCTGATCTTTTACGACGCGTCCGCAGATGGTATGGCTGCCGATCACAGCACCGGTGGTTTTGCCAGCACGGCTGGCTGCGCGCAGGATCTTCGCCTCGCATGGCGTGATGCCATCGTCCCCAGCGCTCAATTTGATCCAGGCCGCTCGCACTCCTGTCGCTTCTATGCCATCATTCAATTCCTGGAGCATCCATTCAGCCAGTTCATCTTCACTTGCCTGGTGTGCCCAAAGCGGCACCCACGGCTCACGATAGATGCCTGTAGCCACAACCACCGGGAACTGAGTCGCCTGGGAAACTGCCAGCACAATGTCCACGCGTCGCCCGACACCCACAGGGGTACATTCCACCAGCGCGCCGACACCCTGCTGCTGGATCGACTCGATATAGGGGGTCATCACGCGCACAACCTCATCGCAATCAGCATGTTGATAGCTGGCCGCTTCGATCGGCCCCAAATCGACAAAGATATGTTCGTGAGGAAGAATCGTGCCTAAAAGAACATTGGGGTAATCGCCTAACGTAGTAACGAGTGTGGACATAGTCAACAGTAAGTTTGCTTGAACAAACTCAAGAAGCAAACATCGCCCTAACGGTGCAGAACATCAGTACAGACAGTTCACATTCCGTCCGGTTGGGACACCGGAATTTAGGCGTTAAAGGCACGGCGAACGAGGTGATCGATAATTAGATAGAGCGCAATGGCCAGCAGAATCAAACCCCACCAGGGAACTTGCACCCAAATCACAATAAAAAGACGGTCCAAGACACGATAGAAGATGTAGGCAAGAATGAGGGTTGTGACGATACTGGCTAAACGACTACGTACTTGTGGCGACATATACGAGAATTAAAACAAGGTAGTGCTGTGCGCCTCTGGATCGGAGTTGCGCCTTCTAAACATCAATGAAATCAATTGGTCGGGAAATTGCCTTCACTTAGGTTGAGCAAGCGTTCAAGACGTGCCGCTTCATTTCTTGCCAGCCAGATATCTTTTGACAAAAGCTCATAGGCACGGGCGAAGTGTGGCATCGACTCTTTCTGCCTGCCTTGCAACAGCAAACATTCAGCAATCTCTTCGTTGACAAAACCATCCTTTTCGCCTGACGCTTCGAAATCAGCCAGCAATGCTTGCTGCATGGCCAAGGATTCATCAATACGGTTCAGGGAACGCAATGTGCGTGCCACACACCAACGAGCAATTCGAATCTCCGCTTCGCTCTTTTGCGCTTGACGTTCAGCCAGTGCCTTCTGAAAACAATCCAATGCCTTTTCGTATTCGCCCTGGTCGTGATAGGTCCAGCCGATATTGTTGTAGAGTGAGGCCTTCCAGCGTTTTGCCTTTTCGTCGCTGGAGCGCTCCGCCATCGCAAGCGCCTGCAAATTCCAGTCAAGTTGTTTGCTGGGTGGCTCGACAATGGCTATCATGTGCGCCGCATCAATTGCCAATGCATCCTCACATTGGCAGCTGATGGTCAACTCCCAGGCATCCAGGAACAGCGAGCGCGCCGCATCGACATGACCCGAGGAATTGTAGACACGTCCGCGTTCCAGGCAATAGCGGATGTGTGCTCGCGTCCAGTCGGGCTGAAGCAGCTTTTCCGCTTCATCAAGCGTGGCGTGAGCCGGTTCAAAGTGAGCCTGCAAGGCTTGGGTGCGAGCAATCTGGGTCAACAACTCAGCTCGCTCAGCAGTTAGCAGCAAAAAAAAAATCAGGCAGAATCTGAGAATTTGCTTCGGTCGCCGCAGGATCGTTGTAATCCCAAAGCCGATCAAACTCAATTGTAGTATTCATGAGGATTGTATTTTATCAAAACAATGGCGATCCCCCAAGGGATGCCTCAGCAGATTGACTTAATGACTTCACAAAGGGTAGACAACACGCATGCCACGGCAGCCAAGCCCGATAATCACCTAAAAAGCCTTGATCGCTGCGTTTATTTTCAATAGCACGCATCAGCTCGCAGCAAACTATCCGAAAAATTTCCAATCTCGTTATACATCGACTGGAGGAGCAATGAATAAGCAACATGGACAAAGGTCTTCGTCGATATCCCATTTGAGCTTCTTTTCCTGTTTAGTATAGGAAGTGGCAACCTGGCTGGTTCCAAAACGCTGCCCTCCAACTGGATTATCGATTGGCGTCGCTTCTATGAAATTCCCAGGCGCCCTGCTCCACTTCCGTTGCTCAATGGCAAACCGAATATGGCACGTAAGATCGATACATCGCTGGCATCCGTGTTGAACGCCCTTCCAGGCTTTCCTGCTGACCTCAACTCCTTGCCCGTGCGCAACTTGCTGCGTGGCAGCAGGCTCGGTCTTCCTTCGGGGCAGTCGATTGCCAACGAAATCGGCACTGCCGTGGTCGAAGCCGCGACCCTGAAGGACAAGCTGCTCGCCAAAGGGCTTGACGCTGATACGATCGAGACCAACCACCTCCACGAACAGGCGCCGCTCTGGTTTTACATCCTTTCCGAGGCCGAGACCAAACATGCCGGGCATCGTTTGGGTTCCGTCGGCAGTCATATTTTGGCGAAGACCTTCGTTGACCTGATTGCGCAGAGCCAAACCTCGATCTTGCGCGGCGACACCTGGTAGCTAAGTCGGATGGTAGGTCAGATTAGACTCGATAGAGATATTGGAGAGAACACGATCAGAGTTTATTGGATATGCTAGCTACCGATCATGGGTGACAGATGGCACACCTCGATCTTCCCAAGCCAGCACCGTGATTGTTCTATCGTGTTCTTGACCATTTCTACGCCCAAAGGAGTCTAGCATGTCCAACCATACCGGTCGAGCATTGACAAACACGTACTCTACACATCATTGTAATGCGAGAAGCTCTGCCAGTGGCGAGCATAGTAGGAAGCAACTATTAACCTGAATGCGCTAAAGATAACAATCTGAAGCGAAAACGAAGATCACAAAGTACGGAGGTCCCCATGTCTAATCTATTGGCACGCCACATTGCCCAGACTGAAATCTCTGATCGGATCAGATCAAGTATTGAGGCAATACCTGTATCAGTCCCACGCATTTCTACGATCAAGCAGTTACTGACCAGCTTAGATAGCTTTGCTGATGAAATGACAGGCTTCTTCAAAGATGGTTTTGCGCCAACGCCCAACGTTAGTTACCGGCTTGTCAAATCACCCTCGAAATCCGAAGAGTTTGTCTATGGGCGGATCGCCGACCGAGTCAACTATGACCTCGACGTCATTCATCGTGCATTCGGCCAACGCTACATCGATCAATCATCAACTCGGTTCAGTGAGAAAGTTGGCAATCGACTCCAAATCGCTGACTCACTGGCCATGCGTGCATTACAGTTGATTCGGTCCAAACAGAATCAGACAGAGATGACGACCAGTGTCTTGACCTATTGTCAGCGCTATTTGCGGACTAGGGTGTTGCCCTACACCCGCGTGGCACCGCTTGCAATTCCAATGAGCGCTCTACGCTACGATTTGGACTTGACAGCGATTGCTCATGAGGTTGGACATCACGCCTACCGATATCTTGAATTGTATCAGCCCACTACTCTGAAACAATTTATGAACACTGAGCATGCGCTCCCCTCGATGTTGAAAGCCTGGATGGAAGAGATCTTTGCCGATGTCTATGGTGGGTTGATTGCCGGTCCATTGATTTTAACGTGCTTTATGGAGTTTGCCCTGCAGACACCCGACAAATGGTTCGCGGCGGATGACGGCCAACATCCGCCGCCCATGTTGCGTCCCTACATCTATATTGATCTGCTGAGCAAGCTGAGCCAGCGGTTGGGCATCGACCTCGGTGACATGGCTGCTAGCAAGACCGACTGGACACGGAAGGTGAATGAGCGTGGCTACAACGACAATACCCCACTCGATTCGGGCGGTTCCAACCCAGATTTACTACTCAATACATTGACAATGGGAGAAGCACAGGAAAAGATCGCTAGCCTGACAGACAACATTCTTGACTACTTCGCTCCCACTGCGCAGGATCAGTGGTGGATGCCGATCTCTAATTGGAACACATTCTCCAGTATGAGCGAGGTCATCGAGCAAGTGGGTAATTGGGAGCCAATTCAGCTTGACGATGTATCCACCCAGGCTAGACAAGACGCGTTTGAGAGTTATGTAGTTGATAACCCAGACAAGGACGAAGGTGTCTCTACAGTCGGGGAGATTTTGGCAGCAGCAGGGAATGAGATCCCTGTGCGCGAGTGGATGAAAATATTAAGCTTTGGTGACTGGGTCGAAGTAGTCCAACGGGCTAACTGTTCACGGTATGTAACGCTTCGGCAACGCTGTTGGCCACTGTGATCGATTTGCGTACTTCCGCGGTCCACGGATGAGAAAAACGTGTTCCTAATTCAAGCGCTTCCTGCCAAAGGAGCAGCGCTTCATTGTGTTTGCCTACATGCCACTCGATCTCACCGAGCAGATGTAACACAGGCACCGTATTGGGGTAGGATTCCACCCGCCGCATCAAGTCCAAGCTTCGCCGAATTGTCTGTTCGGCCAGATCGAATTGTCCTTTTTGTTTTAAGCCATGACCGAGTTCGTACAGAGACGCTGCTGTAAAACCGAGGTCACCCATACGAGTGAACTGATTCATCGCTGATTCGGCAAAGCTATAGCTGCGCTCCACTTGTCCTTGCAGCCGTGTGATCACGCTCAACAGGTAAAGACAGGTAGCACTTTCACTCTGATTTTGCTGGGCATGCGCCAGATCGAGCGCCTGTTGACACAAGGCAGCCGCTTGCGCTAGTTCATGTTGGTCGATAGCCACACTGGCCATCAGCCGCAGTGTTGTGATCAATCCGTTTTGATCGTTGGCAGTTTGTTGTAATGCTTTGGCTTCCAAACACTTTGTCATCGCCATCGTCAGATTGCCGGCATAGTAATCTGCCAATGCTTGAAAATAGCGTGCTGCTGCCTGACCTATTTGCTGCTTTTCACCCTGATAGAGTTGGTAACTCAACGTCAAGTGCGCGCCTGCTAACTCTAACTCGCTACGTTCGACCAACATTCGTCCGAGCAAGAGATGGACATCGGCCACCAGCAGATCCTCTTCCAACTCCAGGGCATGAACAAGTGCCTGCTGAAGCAGGCTAGACGCCTGTACATAGTCATCTTGTTCCAACGCAGCCTCGCCACACCGGCGCACTACCCACGCCGATTTTTCTTGATCACCCAGTTGTTCTGCCGCCTGTATCGCCCAACTCAGCGCCTGGCGTGCTTCAGCATAGCGCCCCTGTGCAAACCAGAAGCGGTCTATCGCCCATGTTAACGCCAAGAGTACATCCCAGACACCCTCTTCAAACATTGCGCGCAAGGAGGCCATGATGTTTTCAAAATCCAAGGCAAGAACGGCAGGAGTCTCCCGAGAGTGGTTGCATAAGGACAAATAATAGTCGGCCAATCGGCGGCGGGCAAGGCTCTTTTCGGTCAGACGCTCTCTAGCAAAATCGGCAAGCAATGGATGTTGTTGATAGCGATCAGCGCTTTCTTCACTGAGCAGCGACAACGAGGTCAACAAGAGCAAGGCATCCTCACTGGCGTCAGTGCTCAGTTCGGCAACAGCGGCAAAGGCTGACTTATCAAAAGAGCGACCCTCAAACAGGGCCAATAACGAGAAATTGCGCTGGCCAGCATGATCCAGCAACGCCCAACTGACCTCGAACGAAGCGCGGACACTCAAATCTTTGAATTGTAGCTGATCAAGCCTTTTAGTTTCATCTTGTAAACGCGCCACCAGGGTTGCCAACGGCTGGTGTGGGCTGCGTAACAGCAGTTTGCCGACTATTTCCAGCGCCAAGGGGTGGTAATGCACCGTCGCACAGATGGCTTGCGCATTCCCTTGTTCAGCCTCAACTCTGGCAGCTCCGGCATGACTGGTTAGCAAGTGCAAGCTCTGCTCCAAATTGAGCACAGGGAGCAGGTACGGTGTCGCCGAAAGCGCCACTGCAATATCATGATCGCGCGTAGTGAGCAAAACCACCGACTGTGGACTATTCGGCAGCAACACGCGCACTTCATCCGGTGCCCATATGTCATCAAGGATAATCAGTACCTGGCGATTTTCTAGCACCATACGCATCGCCGCCGCCCGACTCTCCAGGCTTGCTTGCGTACTAAAGTCATAGTCAAACGCAAGCGCCCACGACTGTAACACATCGCTTGCGCTGCTGTGGGTTGCATTTGCCCATAAAACCCCATCCACAAAATGTCTACGCAACTGATGGGCCAGATAAGTTGCCAACGTCGTCTTCCCAATCCCACCCATGCCGACCAATGCCACAATACGCGGCGTAGTTGGATCGGTGAGCATTGTTTCAAGCTGGGCAAATTCCGTATGGCGACCGACAAAATGAGGCGTCAGGGCGGGAGCCTGAAAGGGCACAGGGAGCGACGGCTGCGGAGCTTTGCGCGGGTCATCCTTGTTGGTGACTGGACGTGGAACACTCGTCAAGCGCTGCCATTCGCCATCGCTGATCGGCTCCCACTCCCACTCTTCGACCAGCATCTCCCACACTTGCTGGAATTGCGGAGGATCGTGGCGCAACTTGAGATGATCCCACAGATAAGGGAGAAAGCGGGCACGTCGTTTAGAGTGAGGAATGCTTTCGCCTCGCTCCCAGGCACCCAAGGAGAGACGCCCCTGGCGACCAGCCAATCCACAATAGGTGGCTGCCATTTCCTGGCTAATGCCAGCTTTTTCGCGCAACAGCCGCAGGGTGTCGAGTCGGTAGGCGTTCGGCATAGTGCGTTATCTCAGCTTGTCAAGTTGATAGTAATGACAAGATGAAGGGATGACAAGATGATTAGTCATCGCTTCATCTTGTCAGCATTTGATGGTTCTGATGGGTTTGTTGGAGCAAGTGATGGTTTTGATGGCTGACAACCCATCAGCCATTTCTGCATAATAAGTGCACGTACGTTGTAGAAGGTAATCAAATTTCTGTGCTCTTTGGGGAAACACGCGTGTGGCAAGTCACCCTTGCCGGGATTCCCAAAACTCAATGAGCCTCCATTCAAGCAAGGAGACATTGAGATGAACACAGGTATAGTCAAGTCAATTCGCAATAAATTGTTCGTCCTGGCCGTTGTTGCTTCGCTGGCAGCACTTTCTATCGTGCAAGTAGCCTTTGCCTGTAGCAATCCTACGGGCGGTTGCTAAACTGGCGTTGTGTGGAGGTAGGAAGGGTCGTTGGCCCTTCCTACCTTCGCCTCATCCAAATATTGATGGAGGTGATTTAGAACCACTTTGTAATATGGATGATCGTTGATCTTATCTATTTCACCGAGTGCAGATTCCAGCACGACTATCGCATCTTGGTAACGATGGGCACCGATATAGGTCATTCCCAATCCAGCGGACGCATTGAGTTTCCATGCTAAATCGCCTAATTTTGCATAGGCATCGATAGCGGACGAAAAAGCGTGTTCCGCCGCCGAGTAATTGCCCAGAGAGTGATAGGAAATACCCAAGTTTGTTTCAATTTTCGCAATATTGAGTGTATCGGACAGTCGATAGAAAAGAGTGGCTGCGTGGGTATAATGTAATAGGCTTGCAGATGGATCGCCATTTCGAAAGAGGGCAACGCCCAAGTTCATTTGTACAATAGCCCAATGATAGCTATCTCCTTCTTTTTTTAGTAGTTGGGCAGCCTGCGTGTACTTAGCAATTGCGGTTTCAAGCTGTGCTTGCTCATGAAGAGAAAGAGCCAGATTTTGCAAGCTCCAGGCAATTCCACGCCAATCCTGTTTACGCTCAAAAATTGCCAACGCCTGCTCATGATAGGCCTGGGCTTCCTGCCACTTGCGCCGACTGTTGGCGATCATGCCGAGTACCCGGTAACTCATACCCCGTTCAAGGTCATCGTCTTGGGCCAACTGCAAGGCTTGTTGTGCATGCAGCGTTGAACTGTCGTACTCGTGCTGCAACTGCTCTTGCCAAGCCAGTTCATTGAGCGCCCGTCGTTCGCCATCGCTGAAATCGAGGGCAGAAAAGTGGTCAACACTGGCGCTTGTCCAGACTCGGGCGTCCTGAAAGCGGCTCATCAGCCGATAGAGTAGCCCAATCTGCAGTTCAAATTCAGCCAATGCGAACCGGTCGGCCAGCTTCTCGGCCTGTTGGTGCGCCTCTGTCAAATAGACCAGCCACGATTCACGAAAGCCAGCCTGCTCCATCTTGGGTGCCAAGGCGCAAAGTAGCGTACAAGTGGGGTTCCAGAGCGTTTCAACCGAGAGCGCAAAACTGAGCAGATGCCACGCCTGTTGCCGATCCTCATCCTCGAGTAAATTCTCAGCCGCTTGCACACGCCCCAACATCTCTTGCAAACCGGCGGCGATGTATTGTTCGAAGGTGTCAAGGTGGGTTCGGTACATGGATCGGTTTATGAACGACTAAAGGCTAATGGCCCATCGCAACACATCTTGTTGCAAAAAGGTGCGGGTGAGGCTGTGAATGGCATAGCGCCGCCTATGCAGGTCGCCACGATTTTCAATCAGATTGAGGGCCGAGAGATGCGCCAAGCCATCGCGCAGGCGGGGCGGTTCGATCCCTACCGAAGTCGCCATGGCACTGAGAAAGTTGAGATCTGCTCCTTGCTCGGCGGCCAATGGCATTAAGAGCAGAATGCGCTGCTGAACCTCGTCCAGTCGCTCCCAAATCTGGCGATAGATATAGCTATAGAGATGTTCGGCTTTTTGCCCCTGAGCCTGGCGCAGATCGGCCAATACTTCGTCCAATGCAAAGGTGTGCAGTTGGCCCATGATCAACTTAATCGCCAAGGGATTGCCGCCCACGGTTTCGTAAATGGTTTGCAACTCGTCATTATTGGCATGAATCAAGGCAGGCAAATTGCGAACGCTTGCTTCATAACGAATTAAGGCGAGGCTGTTTTGAGTACTCAGTTCGCGCAACTGCCAATGGTAGAGATCCGGTTGGAAGAAGAGGCTCTGGCGCGAGGTGAGCAGGAATTTGCTGGGATTGGCCAGCAGACGAATGGTATCGAGCAGGTGCTCTACATCGAGTACAGTCTCCAGGTTATCGATCACGACTAGATGCGGGAAGGTCTTAAGCCGTTGCCGCAAAATGTTGAGCTTTTGTGCCGCCGGTAACCCAACTGCTTCCTGTCCCAGGTTGCACAGTTGCACAAGCAGTTGATCCATCAATGCCTCGCTGGTCAAGGCAGGCATCGGGACAGTCTTGATTGCACCACCGCCATTGAGCACACATTGGCGTGCCGTCACCCAGCCCACATCGACCAGGGGACCATAGCCAATCGCCCCCTGACGCAGCAGGCTGCGCACCAAGGCATCGGCCAGGGCGGTTTTGCCAAGCCCACCGATTCCTTCAATACACAACAGCCAAGGTGCATCCGCCTGCAAGAGTTGCTGGGCCAATTGCTCGATCTGATCATCGACCCCAAACAGGGGCTGACTCAACCCACCTTCTAGCCGATTATAACAACGCTCCTGTGCCTCACCGTGGGCAATCGTTTCCTGTTGGCGAAGAATTTCAGCCAGTGCGGCGATGCCCTCGCGCTGCTTCTTAAAAACAGTTCCTTCGGCAAAGGTGAGACGTCGGGCAACTTCGTGCGCTGGCAGTTCTTCCACAAAACGATAGTGAAGGATAGCAGCATAGTCGGGCTGCGCCTGTTTGAGTAGTTCGAGGCCAGTGTGGAGTAGGCGATTAGTGCTAGCGCGAACAGTCTGTACAGCACTTTGTTGTGCTCGCTGATAGAGGTGAAGGTAGCGCAGCGGACTCCCTGCACTATCGCCCTTGTTATAGGCATTGAGCGCGTAGTGCAGATCTTCTTCCAGATTCGGCAAGAAATCAGCGGGTGTTGACATAGATCCCTTATCGAAAGGTTGCTATCGTTCACTCGGTTTCAGGGACAATCTAATTGCACAAACATTCTGGGAGCCAACAGTGTGCGCCATTATATCGTACTTTACCCAGGTTGACAATCGCGTTTTTTGCAGCTTTCCTAACTGTTCCAAGAGTATCTCATGAAGATCTTGCAATTTAACTTACATAAGTTACGAATACAACAGTGATCAGGCTGAGATCAGGTTCAGTAAAGAACAGGATCACATTTACTAGATTAACTTGATATACGTTCAATCGAATAACCGTAGAGTAAGGATGGACAGATTTTAAAGTTTGTTGCCCCATAAGGAATCCTAGCCATGAATAAACTTGGTTTCTATCTTCAAAATTCAAAGGTCGAATTACCAGGGGTTGGGGATGTATTACAGGACGTGTTTCGCAAAGTGCGTCCCCCTGTGATCCTGGTCCACGCCGATAGTGTCAATTCCGACCTGCTCCGTCTAAATCGCAAGGCAGGCGGAACGAACGCTTTTGTGATCGGTCGTATGTTTAAAGAGGTGGGGCAACAGGAGAAGATGCTCAAAAGCAGCGACCCTGCCGCCGAGGGGCGCAAATTTGCCGATGAGATTCTCAGCAAAGATCCCTTTCTCTACTTCGAAAAGGCAACGATGCCTGACGGCAGTCAACGGCTCTTGATCGATGCCTGGATGAGTCTGAACGAGCCGAGCCCTGGTCCCGCCTGGAATCACTTTCAAGAACAGAAAGAAGAACTGCGTCAACGCTATCAAGCCTATGACGCTTTTCAGGTAGGCTTTCGCCAGCGTTTGCAGGAGAAGGGAATTGAGGCTATTGCCTTCAACTTTGGAGCTGGGAATTTTACCCAGCCAGAACATTACTTAGAAAACTTCCCGCGCACGCTCGCCGCTTACAAATATCTGGGCTTCCATGAATATGCTTGGCCGCACATGGACCCGACCCAGCCCGATCCGCAACGACCGGGCGAGCGCACCGTTTCCAGTGTCGGCATTTATCGACGCTGTATGCAAGGGATTGCACAACAGCTCGGCGGACAACACAAAGCGATCATCACCGAGGCGGGCCTCACCCGCGAGCACAATGGTTCGCGCGATCATGTCCACCTCGACCCCCGCGATCTGGGCGAAGAGACACGCGGCTGGCTCTGCTTTACCGAGCCGCTGAGCCAACCCTACTACTTTAGTTCATTGCAATGGTACAACAACTTTCTGGCCCAAGACGACTTTGTGCTAGGTGCCTGTCTCTATCAGGTCGGCCACACCCGCTCGTTTATAGGGCATCGTCACCTGGGCGAAGATGGGGCGGGCAACAAGCTCCAAATTCTCGATTGGATTGCCGATCTTGCCCATGCGCCTGCCTCAGGTGTGGTGACAGAAAGCTCGGCAGTCATACAATCTGCCACCATTCGCGGCCGTGTCACCGCTGATGGTGTCGCCGTCACAGGGGCAACGGTCCGACTGATCGGGCAGATAGAGGCATTGGGTAGCCGTCGCCAGGCTGTACTTTCACTACCGACGCCAAGTATTGTCTGGGATCGCACCTTGCAGGGGCTGGAAGGAGACCGTTGGCGCTGCTATCAGAAATATGTAGCGCAGGAGGTGGCTGGGCTTTCCTATGTCACTTTCAAAGAGCAGGTCCTGCTGCACAATCCGGCGTTAGCGCAAAGCAATCACGAATTTCTGTCCGCACAAAGCTACTTGCTACCGCGCAACACCGTTCAAAATGCCGATATTCAGTGGAATCGCTCGATCAGCGGCTTTGCGGGGAGCCGTTGGCACTGTTGGCAAAAGTTTGTGGCAGGGCGCGTCCTGGGGCTGAGTTGGAGCGATTTTGAGCAACACGTAACAAGCCACAATCCCGATCTGATAGCTGACCAGGGTGCCTTCCTTGCCCACAAGCGTTATCAGTTGCCACAGAATCCAGCCTATCCGCAGGCAGAAATGGTTGAACTTGCGGACGAGGACGGACGCTTTGCCTTTGAGGATCTGCCAGCGGGGAGCTACCGCTTGTTGGTGAATGCCCCCGGCTATGAGACGCTTGAGCACACCATCGATGCGCTACGTGAGCCTGAGATTGACCTGCCGCTGGTGCTGCGCATTCGCAGCGACTTCCCGGCTGCCCAGAGCACCACGCCGCCTCCAGTCTCGGTACGTGAGGGACGCTTCTTCCAGGGCAGTCAGCCTTTTGCCCGCTTTGCTGGCGTCAACTTGCCCTTGCTGCTCCATTTGGGCGATCCCAATATCACCCGCACCGACGATCTCAGCCTGGGCGAATATCTCGACAAGACCAAGGCATTGGGAGCAACGGTCGTGCGTCTCTTTGTCCCGCATCATACACTCTCCAATCAGGAGATGGCACAACGACTGAAACGGGTGCTACCTGAGTTTGCAGCGCGCAATCTCTATCTGATTCCCGTACTGATCGATCTTTACAGTAACAGCGGGGCTTACCCCAAAGTGATGGAAGAGTATTTGGTGAACTTCCGTGATCACGATCCAAGCCGCCGCTTGGGACCAGGATTCTTCCGTGAGGGTTATAAAACCGATGCCTATCGGGCTTACTTGAAGAGCATCATCGAAGCGGTGCCTCCTGCCTTCGGCCACACGATCCTGGCCTGGGAGATCGGCAATGAACTGAAGATGGAACATCCTGGAGACAATCCACCTGAGACCAAAAACGGAGACCCGACCCAGTTTGTCAACTTTAATCGCGAGATGGCAAACATGATCAAGGAGATCGATCACAGCCGCCATCTGGTGACAACGGGCATGATCAGCACCCAACATGTCTACCTGAAAGGTCAAGCGGAGTTGATTCGCAAACTTTATGACCATTCTGCCATTGATTTTATCACCGTGCATGTCTATTACGGGGAGAATGCTGGCCCGATCGGCCAGGCGCTTCCCAACAATGAACCCGACAGCGATGCAGTGCTGGCCCACATCTTAGGCAAGCCGATCCTGGTGGAAGAAGCAGGGATTGACAAAAGCAACGATGAATTTACCAAGCGCTGGAACACCGATCTGGATCGTTGGTTCAAACAACCAAACTGGCAGGGACAGGCACGCCAGCCCGCAGTTGGCTACATGATCTGGCGTCCTCCCTTTGGCAAAATGGGGAGTGGGAGTTTCCATATTCCCGAAACGCTCTTGGGCGTTGCGCCGAGTGCGGCTCCTGCCATCGCTCTTGCGCAGCCACTGCAACAGAATGCAGCAACTTCACGGATCAACAAGATAGGTATCGATCTCAATCAGCCCATCTTTGGTCGCCAACCGAGCGAAATTGCCAACAATCCCCAACTGTTGGCGCAAACTGGCGCAGGCTGGGTACGGCTCAACTTTGTTCTCGAACAGGCTGGCTCGCCTGCTGATCCAGAGTGGCAGGCAACCTATGGTCGCATCACCGACAACTACCTGGCTGCCGGATTCCAGATCTACGGCTTGATTGGCGGCCAGGCGGTCAAGACACCGCTCGAACAGCGGCTGCTTCATTCGGTGCAACTGAAAAGTGCCAACGGTTCACGCGGCGAGGCGGAAGCGTGGCTGGATGAATACGAAGCAAACTTTTTGCAGATTGTGCAACACTTTGGGGATCGAGTAAAACACTTTGAATCGTTCAACGAACCAAACAATTGGGCAATTCCCGGTGTCATGGCCCCGGTAGTGGATCCAACCTGGTATGCCCACATTTTGCAACGCATCTACAAACGCGTGAAATCCGCCTTCTCGGATGTCAAGTTGATCAGCGGGCCACTGCTCGGCCATTTCCATCACCAGCCCAGCGGCAGAGCGGCCCCTGACTATCTGCGTCAAGCCTATGAGGAAGGTCGCCGACTGGGTTGGCACAATTCAGGCAAGTTTCCGTTCGACGGCATTGGCTATCATCTCTATCTGAAGCCCAACCAGCAAACCGATTTTAGCAACGGTGCAGAAGTTCCAGGCTCCATGACATGGGAGATGCACGCCGAAAAGGTGCGCGGTTATTACAACACCTTCACCAAAGCGATGTTGCAAGTAGTGAAAGAGAATGAAGGAGCAAACCAACAGAAGCGTCTCTTTATCAGTGAGATGGGGTGGGACAGTGCCGACAACAGTGAACATTGGCTCGCCTTCCAAGCCCGTAGTGTCGAATTGGGCTTAGGCTTGATGAGCGATGACCCACAGGTGGCGTTGGGCTTCTGGTTTTGCACCCGTGATTTTCCCGGCGAAAACAAGGGTCTTTTCAAGGGCAGTTCGCCTCTGGCGCAGGCCAACAAACCGGCATTGGCAGCATTCCAGAGCTTCTGCAGCAAACGTTTTGGTCCAGCCCAACCGGTTCAGCAACCGGTCCTGCCCCAAATGGTTGAAAGCAGAGCGACCTTCTGCGCAGTGCCCAATACGCCAGTTCCAGTTGTGCGCCAGGGATTGAACCCGGGCCAGGTACAGGCCGTGCTCATGCTGCGCAAAAAGTGGGTTAATGGCACACAGTTGAAATACTACTTTTTCGACCAGCCAAACGACGGTTCATCGGTGCTGCAACCAAACAACACGCAACAGTGGACCAGTTGGGTGGGGAGTGAGGAGCAAAAGGCGATTGTTCGTCAGGCTTTCCAGCTCTGGAAAGAAGTGGGAATCGGTCTGGAGTTCAAGGAAGTAACCGAGCGCAGCGAGGCTGAAATCCGTATTGGCTTTCAACGGGGGGATGGTCATTGGTCCTATGTCGGGCGCGATATCATTGACTTGGTGCCTTCGCCGAATGAACGCACCATGAACTTCGACTGGCGTCCTGGTTCCACGGAGCAGCTTGACACAGCGATGCATGAGATCGGTCACAGTTTGGGGCTGGAACATGAGCACCAGAACCCGGTGGCAGGCATTGTCTGGGATGAAGAGGCGGTCTATCGCTACTTTAGTGCGCCACCCAATCGCTGGGACCGAGCCAAAACTGAGTTCAACATCATCCGCAAGATCAACCCGGATGAAGTGCAAGGCTCAAGTTGGGATCCTAATTCGATCATGGAGTACTCGTTTGAACCAGGCCTGATCAAAGAGCCGGCAGCTTACACCAAGGGCCTAAACCGGCAACCTGGACTTTCCGAACGAGATCGAACATGGGCGTTAACCTTCTACCCTGGGATAAGACAGGCACCAGAAACGCTGCTGCCCTTTGTGTCAAGCCCACTGGCTCTACGCACTGGCGAGCAGAAGGATTTTATGCTTGCCCCGACAGCTACGCGCGCCTACAGCTTCAGCACCTTTGGGGATGCAGATGTGGTGATGGTGCTCTTTGAGGAGATCGACGGCGAACCCCGCTACGTCACCGCCGAGGATGATAGCGCCGTGGAGCACAACGCACAGTTCCAGGCACGCCTCTTTGCTGGGCGCCACTACATTCTGCGCATCCGTCTCTACTACGGCACCGGCTCCCCCGAAGCAGCAGTGATGGTGTGGTGAGGCAGGTGGCAGCTTAGCAAAGTTGCAAGGTGGCAGAGCGGCAAAGTAAAACGCCACTGTTTTGACTCTGCCACTTTGCAACTTTGCAACCATTCAACTTTTCAACCTTTGTTCCCAATTGGAGCATTACTATGAACGATCCAAGAAGTGAAAACGCACGTCAATTTACAACTAACAACGGTATGGTCACAGGTGTGGAACTGGCCCACATTCCGGTTGCGGGCAGCAAATGGGAATTGGTACAGGCCGCCCTGATCGACGAAGCTTCGGCCCAGGGCAACACTGTGGCGCGTGTGCTGGTGCGCGACAAGGAGGGCATTGACAGCCAGGTAAACTGCTATCTTGCCTGGCCGTGGAAGGGTTGGCACGCGCCCTCCCCTTTCGAGAATAAGCTACTACCGGGCAGCGCCAACTATCCCTACGAACATGTCATTTCGAATGGCTACAACGCACCTGTACAACAAGGACCATTGGCCATCTACATCGGCGACGCACAGGGCAATGTGATCAGCGATGTGATTGGCGGGCTAGGCTTGCCGCACAACCACCATGTCAGTTATCACCTGGTCTTTCGCGAACGAGGCGCAACCGATCCCAACACGCACCCAGAAACCGATCCAGGAGGCGACATCACTGAGCGGCTACAACGCATCGAAGACAAACTCAATCGACTGGCTGCCCACTTTGGTCTGCCGTAGCAAGTTGCAGGTTGCAGAGTAGTTGTAGGTCACCGCTGCACAACCTGCAACTTGCCCCTTTTTCTATCCAAGGAGAAACCCTATGCCTTACCGTGTCTTTTATCCACAAAGTGACGCCGATAAGCTGCCTGCAGGAACAGAGGTCACCGAGCAATATCCTGCCTTTGGCATTGTAAACGCCGATGCCGCAGCGATTGATGAACTGCGCAAACGCTACCCAGTGGAAGAGTTGGTGCCGCCGCAAGCGCCGCAGGCAGTACCCGAGGTTGCGGGTTTGGCAGCAGCCGTTGAGGAAAAGTCCAAAGGTCCCTACACGCTGGTCGTGCGCTTTCGTGCGCCAGTGCGTCAGGAGTGGATCGATGAGATTGCAACCACAGGCTGCCAATACCTGGAGCCGATTGGCAGTTCGACCGTGGTCGTACGCTGTGCGAACAAACGTGATCGAAGCAAATTGGAAAAGCTTACTTCGGTGACCAGCATAACAACCTATGTGCCAGTGATTGTCATTTCGCCCGACTTTTTTGATAACTTAGGGGTGGACGTAGATGAAAAAGCCTTGGCTCAAGCACTGGAAACATTAGGGAACAAACCACCGGATCAAGGTGGCCCATCTCGGGCTGGAGGTTTAACTCTACATGGTGTATTGCTGGCAACCTTTTTCCTAGCAACTGATCAGCAGGCAGCAACCCGCAGCCTGCCGCGAAAGGGGGTTCGTCAAATCTCGGTGCTGAACGAAACAGATCTGGTGATTGACTTAACAACGACGAAAGAACCTGTTGCAGCAATTCTCGCCATTGCACAACGGCCAGGATTGCGCAGTGTACGCCCCAAAGCGTTGGACATTACCTACAACGATATTGCGCGTACGGCAATCGCGGATCGGGTGATCACCATGCCTCCTCTCGGTCTCGGCCTGACCGGTGCTGGCGAAGTGATTGCTGTGGCGGATACTGGGCTGGATACTGGAGACGTAGCTAACATCCATCCGGATTTCCGCGGACGTATCCGACAGATTCATAGCTTTCCATTTAGTACGAGTTGGCAACTGCGTATCAAAAACACGGCGATGAACGATGGTGCCGCTGATCAATACAGCGGACATGGAACCCATGTTTGTGGCAGCATCGTAGGAGATGGAACGCGTGCAAATGCGCTTGGTCTCAAGGAAACGATTCAAGGCGTCGCACCCAAAGCTGAACTCGTTTTTCAAGCCGTGGAGCAGAAGGCTGAATGGAATAAACAAGGGGAAATTTTCTGGGCACTAACCGCCCAGCAACTGCCGCCCTCGCACGGCCTTTTCGGAATTCCAGATGACCTACGCATTCTCTTCGAAGCTGCTTATGACCAAGGCGCACGTATCCACTCCAATTCGTGGGGCGGTGGAGTGCTTGGGGCATATAACGACAACAGCCGAAATCTAGATGATTTTGTTTGGAATCATAAGGATTTCTTGGTTGTAGTTGCCGCTGGCAATGAAGCCAACCATACGAATCCACCCTCGTTACAAAGTGTCATCTCCCCAGGGACAGCGAAAAATTGCCTTACCGTTGGGGCATGCGAGAGCAGCCGCAATGGCGGAGTGATTGATCGCATGGCAGAGTTCAGTGGTCGCGGTCCTTGTAGCAGTGGGCGACGCAAGCCCGATATCGTTGCGCCAGGGACATTTATCGTATCGACGCGCTCTTCGCAGATTCCCGCCGATCAAATTGGCTGGGGGAAATTTGGCGAGGCAGAGCAGGACTACATGCTGATGGGTGGTACCTCGATGGCTACGCCGCTGGTGGCTGGCTGTGTGGCGGTAACACGCCAATATCTACGTCAGTTCAAACAGATCACAAAGCCTACGGCGGCCTTGCTCAAGGCGATCCTCATCCATGCAGCGCAATATCACAAATGGGACGGGGCCAATGCCGAATCCGCACCCTGGGCCGATCATGAACAAGGCTGGGGGAGAATCGATTTGCAGCGTGTCTTGAATCCTGCCGCACCGACAACCGTTCACTTCATCGATGATACAGCAGGCCTTGCCACTGGCACTGAACGTCTCTATCGGGTGCAGGTAACGGATGACACAGTTCCACTCCGCTTAACCCTGGTCTACAGCGATTTTGCCGGTCAGGATTTGATCAATAACCTCAATCTCTTTGCCAACCAACCAGGGGGTGGCTTCTGGGTAGGCAATGATTTTCAACGCACAGGAAGTCCGGACGGCGATAACAATGTTGAGGGCATCATCGTTGAGCAGCCGCCGCTTGGCGAGTGGATAGTACGAGTGGTGGCTAGCAACATTCCGCAAGGGCCACAGGATTTTGCACTGGTCATCTCGGGAGGTGGGGTGCAATTGCTGTAGAGCGATCCGCATACACAATGGCAGTCAGCGGTAGAACAGTGAATCAGTAGAGAGTGAATAGAGAGAGGCAGCCTTGGTTGCCTCTCTCTTGCAGACCTAAAGGAGGTCTCGTCCTATGCTAGAATCATTGAAACGCTTCTTGACTCGGGTAGCATCCCCGCCACCCACACTTGATGATGAATCGGGGGCACTGTGGATGCTGAGTTTGATGGTCGGAGCTGGCATGATTGGGCTCTTTCTTTACGCTGTCCAATCCCCTTTTACCTTCTTTGCCACCTTTACGACTAGCGTGATGACAGCAGGAGCGGCATTGATCGTAGGTGGCCTGATCGGCTTTTTGTTTGGGATTCCCCGTACACTGCAAAACGAGTCAGATGTGCCAAAACCAGCATCTGAGACTGCTGGTGAACAGACTGTGCCAGTTGTCTATCAGGCGAATACCAATTTGGAACAGATTTCTGACTGGCTGACGAAGATTTTGGTCGGGGTAGGGCTGACCCAATTAACGAATCTGTGGACAGGCTTACAGGCAGCAGCTGCAGTGCTTCAACCCGGCTTGGGCGATCGCATGGCGGCTACTAGCATGGCACTGGCGATCTTGATTTATTTTCCAGTGTGCGGTTTCTTGTTCACCTATTTGTGGACACGGCTCTTTTTGGCTGGCGCTTTTCGCAAAGCAGATCTGGCGATGATTATTCGTAAGGCGGAGGAGAAGGCCATTGCTCAAGTAGCACAGACAGTCGGGCCAGTGGTAAGCCTAGGCACGGAGGTGCTCGAAGCGAATCCAGCAGCCATCGCCGCTGCACCAGGTGTAGGCGTCACAAAACGGCGTGGGCTGTGGGTCGATGATGTACCTGGTAACAACGCCTCTCTAAAACAATCATTCGAGAAGCTACAAGATATCACCTTTGATCTGAGCCTCTCGACCGAAGATGCGCTAGAGAAAGTAAAATCTGCCCATTATAGTGTTATCATCTCCGACATGAGCCGCCCCCCGGACGAACGTGCTTGTTACACCTTGTTAGATCGATTACAATCTATTGGCGATACAATCCCCTTTATCATCTATGATAATCGTGGCAACATGCCAGCCAATCGTGCCGAAGCGCAGCAGCATAAAGCCTTTGGCATGACCAACAGTCCACAGGAACTTTTACATTTACTGCAATTGGCATTACAAAGAACGCAGTGACCAGGGAGTCATGAAGGAAACTCTCATTTTGCCGTTGATTCAGCGCTAAAGGAACTGAGATGTGAACAAGGCATCTACGAAAGCAGTTCTTCTGATTTCAATATGGCTCCTAATCGAACTTGCGCTCATTCGTCCAAGCCGCCAGGTGAGCGCAACGATGGGCGATTCGTCACCTGCCACAAGATGGGAACTCTACGCGCCATTGATCATGCAAACTCATCCTGGCGGATCGGTTACACCGACGCCAATCCGCATGAAAGCGACCTGGAGTTCGCCGATTGCCGTTTCCCCCTTGGATGCATCGATTTGGGTCGCTAATCCAGACGCCAATTCAGTTACACAGGTAGATGCGCAAAACCGCAAAAAGCTGAAAGAGATTGCTGTCGGTCAGGAACCCTGGTCATTAGCAATTGCACCCGATGGCAAACGTGTTTATGTACTCAGTCGTGCCGACGGATCGCTCGCAATGATCGATACCCATGCGCTGATCGTGACCCACACCCTCTCCGTGGGGACGGAGCCCGCTAATCTTGTACTTGCACCGGATGGGACAACTGCTTATGTCTCTCTCCTAACGGAAAATGCAATCGTAGTCATCGACCTAATCAATTTGCAAATAATCAGTCGGATTACGGTTGATGCTACCCCGTATGCACTGGCGATCACCGAGGTGAGCAGTGCAACAGACAAAGTCGAAACGCTTTACGTTACCCACCTGCTCTCGTTGCCGCGCCCAGATGGCAACGAGGCGACCGATGATGGGCGCATGGGACGCGTCACTGTGATTGACACTCTGACCAATGCCGTGATACGAAGGATTGATCTGCTGCCCAATGCCCAGGGTTTTCCAAGTCGCAACATGGGCATCGCCATTGCAGGTCAACGGGCATGGCTGCCCCATGTGCGTGCGGCACCAGCCTTGCCGCGCGGTCTCACAACGACGCTATTTGCGGCAATTTCTTCACTCGACTTAGCGCAAGAAAACGAAGACCCAAGTGCCTATATCCCCCTCAATGATCAGGAAATTTTTGGCTCACCCGTCAATAACCCTAGCGTGGCGATTCCTTCCGCGGATGGCACACAACTCTACGTTGTGCTGGCCGGCAGTGATTTGCTAGAGGTAGTGGATATTTCCTATCCAAACCAAGTGGCACTGCTAAAGTTTATCGCTGTGGGAAAAAATCCGCAGGGGATGGCGATCAGTGCAGATGGCAGACAAGGCTATGTCATGAACTATCTTTCGCGCTCGATCACGCTGATCGATTTGGAACACCTGGAAGCGCTAGCGGAAATCAAGGTGAGCGACGAACCACTGGACGATGCGTTGCTGCAAGGCAAGATCCTCTTTAACAATGCAGCGAATCCTAAACTGGCGCAGGGATCATGGATCTCCTGTGCCAGTTGTCACTTTGAGGGTCTCCCCGATGGCATCACCTGGATCTTTCCCGATGGACCACGCCAGACGCCAATGTTGTGGAATGCGGGTGCTACCCTACCTTGGCATTGGTCGGCGGCACTGGATGAGCCACAGGATGTGGAAGACACCATCCAGCGCATTCAACATGGGCTGGGCTTGGCGGCAGGCAACGAGCCAGCTTTGCTCGCTGCGCCATTGGCAGGCCGTTCCACCTTATTAGATGATCTCGCACTTTTTACTACCCACGGAATTCGCCCAGTACACGCACAGCCACCCGAGGGTGATGTTGCTTTGGGGCGAGCGACCTTTATCGAAAAGGGTTGCGCAGAATGTCATGGCGGCGCAGATTGGACCATCAGTGCCTTGCCGGGTGCGGCTGGCACCTTGGACCCCGATGGCAATGGGATGGTGGACAGTGTCCTGCGTGCGGTTGGCACACTCAATCCACTTGATCAACGGGGCGACAAGGGCTTTGACGTGCCGTCTTTACTCAATGTGGGTCTAACAGCTCCCTATTTTCACGATGGTTCTGTGGCTACACTGGAAGCATTACTGGCTACCGGGCATCCCAACCCTGCGCAACCGCCATCCTTCTCACCAGCCGAACGCACAGCCATCCTCATTTTTTTACACTCGCTTGATGCGACAACGGTACCGATCGACACACACAAAAGGAGATAGTTATGTTGTTCATGAAACGAATGCACAAACAGATCGCGCTTTTGCTGGTAATGACATTGTTGATACAGTCATGGTTACTCCACTCTGGCATAAGCGGTGTAGCATTGGCAACTCCGCTTGAACAAACACCTGTGGCCAACCACAACGTCTATCTGCCTTTAATCTCGGCACCTCCAAGCGCACCAGATTTTGTCATCAATAGCCCAACCACCAAAAAGATCAGCGGCACGCTCTACTTTTCAATTCAATCTACCAACCAACAGCCGATCACAGAAGTTGTCTTTAAGGCTGGCAACACCGAATTGGGCAGGGATACAACGGCTAGCGATGGCTTCAAGATTTTTGTAGACGTCAAGAAACTTCCCTCTGGCAACCTTGAATTATCGGCCATTGCTTCGGGACCGGGCGGCACGACAACTAAGAAGATCACGGTCGAAGCGATCCCCAATCCACCGACTAGCGCCACAGTCGGCAACGAGGGTGCCGTGGTAGCAAGTGAAATTGGCAGCGTGGTGGCAATTCCGCCTGGCGGCGCACCTACGGGGACAACCATCACAATTGATGAACGAACCCAGCAAGAAGTGACAAACGATACAGGGATCGACTGGGAGGGTATGGGTGTTACTTTCCTTGGTGCCCAGCAGATCGATTCAAACGTTCCGTTCACAACTACATTCATGGTTTCCTCGGCTGGATTTGGCAATCGCGTACAGCCAGGTCAAGCCGTAGTTAATTACATGATCTTGCCAGACATTGATGGCGTATGCTGCCGATGAACCGACAGTAATCAACAGCGCCAGTGTCAGTAACCTAACGGTGACGTTGTTTCAGATCCGATAGAGCAGTTGTTTCTGCATGAGTACCTCGCAGGGCTCAGAGGGGCACTGCGGGACACTCTGAACTATTCGCTCAAGGGTTCAACCCTGCTCTTGCTCTTGGCGCTGTGGCGACCTTCACTTGTGAATAATCAAAAGATTGAGCTACCGATTTCTGTTTCATTCGATCCAGATATTCCTCGTCAGAACAGATTTCGAATCCCACTATTCCGAGCTTGCCTCCAGGCTACTACAGCGACATTATACAATGTCAGCAGCGGGGGCCAGCATTGATCCTATCAGCGTTACAATTGAAGCATCGCCGCCACTTGATCGGCCTGCGATTGAGGTCATCGGTGAATATTTCAGTGAAGTCGACAACCTATTACAGACCATAGTACCCGAAACCCTGGAGGAACAAGCTGCCCTGTCCAGAATCGTGCGACTGGATTCACAACTTCAATCAGACTTTCAGATTTTGAACAGTAACTCTGCACCTGAAGTACGACAAGGGTTGGTTGATATTGCATCTGCAATAAAACTCCAAAATTCACGAGCTATTGTCATCTCCTGAGATACAGTCTAGCAATTCGCCAGAAGAATTATGTGTCAGCAAACAAGAAGAAGATGCTTCAAAGCTGATTGCAATCACAGGCGTTATTAGTGGAGTAGCTGGTGTTATTGCTACATTTCCTCCGGTCCGCTCCGGTGGCTGGAGGAATTAGCGCCATAGCAGGTCTGATAGGGAGAATCCTTGGTGCAATTGATATTTTTCCTGAATGTAAAAATCCAAAACGCCAGCAAAAAAAGCGCGCGGTGCAATGCAAAGCTCAAACGTCAGCCGCGACAACAACGACGACTCACGGCATGTTATCTGCGCCCAGGCAGGCGGTTCGGGTTGGGGCAATGTGAGGGTAGTGGGAAGGTGGGAAGCCTAATAACATCAGATCTACAACCGTGAATGAAACAGATTTATCGGCATCGTCAAAATCTATCCACGCTTTGGCAATGCTCTTTTAACACCCTTCACTGGCTTAGTCGATGAAGCTGGCTATTTTTACACTCCTCTCATTCCTGAAAATGAGACATTCTCTGCCGTAGCCTTTGATCCTAGCACCGGTATTAGTAAGAAATTTACCGGTGTAGGAGTCGCTGAGGATGATTCAGTTCACATGTTCTTCGATTTATCTGAAGCGGACGAACCCGGTGTGATCCGTTGGGATGGTGGCGGTGACGGCACAACTTGGGAAGATCCACTGAACTGGAATAAGGGCATAGTGCCGGGTCCGGGGGACCATGTGATCATCGATATGCCTGGTCTGATCACCGTGACCCACAGCTTGAGCGAAACGGTAATCAAGAGTCTCTATAGTGCTGAATCGTTCCGATTCTCTGGTGGTTCGTTCGTGATCACCAGTTCCTTGGTGATTAGCGAGAACTTGATCGTGGCCAGCGATCTGATCATCAGCAACTCATTGACGATCAGTCGCGCTTTGATTGTAGAAAACGGTAAACTAGATTTGCGCCTTGGACGTGGCTTGACCGTACCCACACTGACACTGAGTGGGGGTGAATTGAGCAACAACCAAACACTGACCGTGACTGGAGGATTGACCTGGAGTGGCGGTCTGTTGAGTGGCAGTGGCCAGACCATCGTTCAAGGGAGCACAACCCTTACAGGTGCTACCTATCTCAAATCGATCAGTGCTCAGCGGCTCAGTTTGGGCAACACAGTTTGGGAAGCGAGTGCAAACACAGGCAATGGACCCTATCTCTATGGCGGCAACGGTGCGGTCATCACCCTGCGAACTGGTGCCATCTTCGACCTGCAAGGCGATTACAGCTTCTACCACGACGGCATCGGTGCGGTGCCGGTCTTCAACAATCAAGGCACCTTCACCAAGTCGGCTGGTGATGTCAATACGCCCAGTTACGTTTACTTCCTCTTCAACAACACTGGCACACTCAATGCCAATGCCGGTAAACTCCAACTCGCTGGCGGTGGGGTGAGCAGTGGCACTTTCAAGACCGTTGCGGGTGCCACCCTTGACTTTGCTGGGGGTGAACAGCATCTGAAAAGTGGCACAACGGTCAGCGGTGCGGGTACAACCGCCTTCAGTGGTGGCACCACCATCATCTCTGGCACAGTAAGTGGAGGAGTGCTCGTCAGTGGTGGAACGGCGCGCTTTGCAACCACCAACACCTTCTCCACCTTGGAAGTCAGTAACGGTGAATTGAGCAACAACCAAACACTGACCGTGACTGGAGGATTGACCTGGAGTGGTGGTCTGTTGAGTGGCAGTGGGCAGACCATCATTCAGGGAACCACAAATCTTGCGGGGAACAGCTATCTCAAATCGATCAGTGGTCAACGACTCAGTTTGGGAAATACGATTTGGGAAGCGAGTGCAAACACAGGCAATGGACCCTATCTCTATGGCGGTAGCGGTGCGGTCATCACCCTGCGAACTGGTGCCACCTTCGACATGCAAGGCGATTACACTCTCTACCACGACGGCATCGGTGCGGTGTCGGTCTGGTCATCTACGCACCTTCACCAAGTCGGCTGGTGATGTCAATACGCCCAGTTACGTTTACTTCCTTCAACAACATTGGCACGCTCAATGCCAATGCCGGTAAACTCAACTCGCTGGCGGTAAGTGAGCAGTGGCACTTCTTCAAGACTGTTGCGGGTGTCACCCTTGACTTTGCTGGGGGTGAACAGCATCGAAAGTGGCACAACGGTCAGCGGTGCGGGTACAGCCGCCTTCAGTGTGGGACTACCATCATCTCTGGCACAGTAAAGTGGAGGAGTTCGCTGGTGGTGGCACGGCGCGCTTTCGCAACCACCAACACTCTCTCCACCTTGAAGTCAGTAACGGTGAATTGAGCAATGCAACCAAACACTGACCGTGACTGGAGGATTGACCTGGAGCGGTGGTCTGCTGAGTGGCAGTGGCCAGACCATCGTCCAAGGGAGCACAACCCTTACAGGTGCTACCTATCTCAAATCGATCAGTGCTCAGCGGCTCAGTTTGGGCAACACAGTTTGGGAAGCGAGTGCAAACACAGGCAATGGACCCATTCTATGGCGTAGCGGTGCGGTCATTACCCTGCGAACTGGTGCCACCTTCGACATGCAAGGCGATTGCAATCGCACACGACGGCATCGGTGCGGTGCCAGTTTTCAACAACCAAGGCACCTTCACCAAGTCGGCTGCGATGCTAACACCCAGCGGCGTTTTTATTTCCCCTTCAACAACATTGGCACACCTAATGTCAATGCCGGTAAACTCCAACTCGTAGGCACCGGCGTCAACTCTGCTACAATGACGATCAATGCCGGCGTGACATTGGATATCGATAATGCGTACACAAACGCGGCCAGTGGCGTGATCAACGGTAATGGAACGCTCGATCTGAAAAATGCGACTTTTACCAACAACGGTACAATTGCGCCGACAGTGACGGTGATCAACTAAGGCAACTGCAAACAAAGCGTTTGCAGTTGCCCCATTCAATCCATCAATAGGCAGGGAATAGGGGATGGGAAGACGATCATCCCTTATTCCCTTCCAGCATGAAACAGAGGAAAACCGATCATGAGGATTCAGACACGCGTACAACCTCAGCTTCTAGCTGCACAGCGAGCCACAACGGTGCGCTTATTCAATCCAGCCCAGATTGTAACAGTTCTGCATCGCGATCTGCTGCTTTCTGTAAGCTCTTTGGTGGCATCATTCCTCACCCACGCCCAATCCCCTGCCCCAACCCCTACACCGTGCAACCAGGCGACCATTGGACCAAGATCGCCGAGAAGGTGGCGTAGGATATCCGGAACTGCGTGCCGCCAATGCGCAGGTTTGAATAACGGGGTACTCAACTCGCAGCCAGGCGATAAACTGACCATTCCTGCGGCTATGGTGGCGGGACGCCTGCCGCCAGGTGGCGGTGATTGCTGTCGTGCGCGATTTCTATGCGGCGCTGAATCAAGGGTTGAGCCAGACCGGCGATCTGGCCCCGCCCATGCATACCTCAGCACCCAGCGACAGGCAGCCCAATCGCTGGCTGGTTTTCGCAACACCTGGTGTCGGGACACGCCAGGTGCGGTGAAACAACTACATCAAACTGATCGAGCAACGGGTGGCCAGTGCCCGCGCCGGTGTAATTTCTACACAGTGGACATGGAACAGGGGCGTCTGGTCAACCATCAATACGACGCCATCTATCCTGTAGTGCTGGAGGCTGCCGGCTGGCGGATTGGTCAGACCCAGAAGTATGACGAGATCGGAGCGTTGAGTGAAGGTGCGCTGGCCGCCTGGTTTGCGGACGACCTCTTGCATGGCGGTGGCGCTTCCCCCATCACGCCTACGCCGACCCCGATTATGCTGCCGCCACCAACCGGGAAAGCGTTGGTAACCTACCTCGACTGCCCAGCAGATGCGCAGCAACGCAAGCAGTTTGCCTCGGTGCATAACCGCCTATATCCTGGAGCGATTGCCATCGTGCTACCTTCGGTTTCCAAACGTCTACTCTATGAGTCTGAGAACTACAGTCGCCTGATCGGTGAGTTGCCGCTCAATCGTCAACTTTATGTGCTGGATGGCCCCCGCTGCGTACAGGGGGACGGTGGCAATTACTATCAGCGCTGGCGAGTGAAGGATCTACAAAGCGGAGTCATTGGCTGGACCTCCGAAGGCGGACGGGACGATGACGGACAACTGCGCTATTGGCTGGCACCACTGAATCTCTACCAAGCTTGCCCTGGTTACCCATCACGCATCAAAATGGGTGATGCCGTCTACACTCCTTGGACGGTTACCTTGAGCCTGCGCCGCGCGCCCAGCAGTTCTGCTTCGGCGGTTGTCACCACCCGCCTGGAGCCGGGCAAGGTTATGCGTGTGGTCGGCGGTCCGGAGTGTGCCGATGGCTGGACCTTCTGGCTGCTTGAAGTGGGCAACAGTCGCTACTATGCCAGCGAAGGTGATCCGCAAGACGATCCCAACAACCCCAAAGCTGGCTATTGGCTGGTGCCGCTCGTGAACAGTGTACCGAACAATGGCGCAACTCCTACCCCCATGCCCCCCTCCCTAAATTCGCCAACCCAGACCTTCCTCGCCTACCAGGATGCCATCAACCGCCGTGAGTTTGCCACTGCCTATGGCCTGCTCTCGGCCTACTTCCGGGACCGCGATCTGTGCAAACTCAAACAGCTTTGTGACGCGCAGACCTTTGGCAATGGCTTCCGCGGCAAAGACTTTGTCAGTGCTAGCGACATCCGCAACGAACATCAAGGCTGGAACGCTGCCTACTGGGTCTTCGACGCTACCTTCCACCCTGCGGGCACCGTCGCCACGCATCAAAATACGATCTGCATGTTGCTGGAGAATGGCCAATGGAAGGTACACGGTATCCTGGTGCTGGGGAGTAAGAGTTGTGGGTAAGGAGAGGGGAAGTCAATAGTCATGAGTCAGTAGTCGGTGGTTAGAAATTATTGTGCGGGAGGCTGATGCATATTCAGAGCCGTTAGCGTCAGCGTACGGTTTCCATTACTGATGTGTGAGATTCCGAATGTACGTTCAGAGACATTAACGTTAGCGCACGGTCATACCTTACTCATCGGGTACTCCCAGGTGGGGTTCTGACACGTTCAGATCTCATTGTAGGGGCATCCGCTTGCCGGTGCCCTGTTTGCATTATCAGGAGGGCAACCGCAAGGGTGTGCCCCTACACAGCGGGATCATGCAATGTCTATCTGCTTTGTCTATTCGCTCATCCCTTCCAACTCCTGACTCTCAACTCCCCACTACTTCAGAAAAATCTGCGCCACTTGCACCCCAATTCTCGGCTCGTCTGGCACATTGTAGTCACGATTGAAGAGTACAATCACAGATAGCTCCTGATTGAGGAAGCGCACATAATCCGACAGGAAGGCCAGCCACGCCCCGCTATGAGCGACATAGGGCTTGCCTTGCCAGCGCTCAATCTCCCAACCGAAGCCGTAATCCGTCTTTTTGCCATCATTGGTCACGCCCGAGCGAAAGGCTTCGGCCAGGGTGGCAGGCTTGACGAATGTATTGCTGTAAAGCGCCTGATCATAGAGCGCCATCTCTTCCACAGTCGAGTAGATCGAACCAGACCCCACCAGGTTATCCAGCGGATCCAAATCGTAGGCGACTGGTTTATTATTGTCATCCACCGTGTAGCTGTGGGCCAACAGCGGCAGTCGTAGGTGATCACGGCGCGGCAGGGAAAAGGTTCGCGTCATGCCGAGCGGTGCAAAGATGCGTTGTTGCATAAAATCAGGGAACTTCTGACCAGAGACCCGGGCAACAAGCAGCCCCAACAGATCATAGCCCGGATTGCTATACTCGAAGACTGCTCCCGGCGCGCTGCGTAAGCGGATATGAGCCAGCGCCGCCAGCAGATCCTCATTGTCCGGTGTATCGCTGCGTTCGAACATACGATCGAGCATAGCATCGGTGTAATCGGGCAGACCGGAGGTGTGATACAAAAGATGGCGGATCATCACCTGCTCGCCCCAGGCAGGCAACTCGGGCAGATAGGTACGGATCGCAGGATCATACTTCAGCTTGCCCGCCTCGGCCAACATCATTACTGCCAGTGCTGTAAACTGTTTGCCAACTGAGCCAATATGGAAGAGATGTTGGGTGGCGTCAGCGGCGTCTTGCTCTTGAGATTGGCCAGGCCGTAGGCCGCTTTGTAGAGCACCTTGCCTTTCTGAATCACAATCACCGCCCCACCCGGCTCGCTGTCTTTACCAATGAACGAGGCGAAGAGTTGATCGACCTGCTGGCCCCGGCTCGTAGATCCACCTGCTACAAGCGGTTGCGTGGCCGCCTGTGCCGCGGGAATGGAGCCAACTTGGTAGCCGCCGCTGATCCATGTCAGCACCAATAAGATGTTAGCCAACGCTTTACTGTATTCATCGCTTCCCGTTCTTGCCTCGCCCTATGAAAGTTACGTCTGTGGTATGTGCCTGAGGCACCCCGCCGCCACCAAATTTCAGCGGGCACAAGCATCCTTACAGGAAGTTTATGTCTGAACAATGTAAGGACAAAATTCGTGGAAGCAAAGCAGGTTTTGTATCGACGGATGGTGCTGAATCCCCGGATCTTTTTTCAATCATCCGAGTTCCTTTTCCTGAGCTTATCGCCAGTGCGGTGGCAAGAGTGGCTCTGCAAACCAAAACGCTGACTCAGCCAACGCTCCTTGATGCACACCATCGCGTAGAGGAGTGTGCGCTCTGATAGGTTGTGACTTTGTCGCCCAACGCAGTAACGAGTGGCTGCATTACGGCTGGCGAGAAGAAATCCTTGTCGTTGCCTGTCACCAGCATGGTTTGCGCTTTTACGCTTGCCGCAAAGTGTCGGAGGTCAAAGTAGCTCAAGGTTCGCCAAACCGACTCAGTTTGCTGCGGGGCAGTGCGCAGATAGTCGTTGATCTCTTCGAGCGGATAGCCCTGTGTACGCGGGGCCAGTTGCTGCGTGGCGTAGAAGATCGACGGCGCACAGTAGAGAGCATCGATGCCGGTTGCCAGTGCGGCAGTCATCAACGCCAGATCGTCGCCCACAATCGCAATGTGCTTCTGATCTACTTCACGCCGAGTGTGCAGGAAATCGACCACTCGCAGACAATCGGCAACGATGGCGCGATAGAGATAGCTTTGCGGGCTGTCGATACCAGTCGTCAACAACCCGGGATAGGCGGCGGCGAAGGGTTGATCAGCCAGACGTTGCCCACGATGACAGAGTTGCACCGTGATATAGCGTTGGCGCTGCTCGTAGGGCGGAATATGGTTGACACTGCCATAGCGCGGGGTGTGATAGAGCACGGGGAAGGGACCCTCGCCATGCGGCACACAGTAATAGGCAAAAATGCGATAGCCACCCAAGCTAGTCAGACGCAGCGCGTACACTGTGCCAAAATCGGTTGAGCGAAGGGGTAGCTCGGTCAATTCAGGGGCAGCAGGCAAGCGGCTCAGATCGCTCAGTACGGTGGACCAATAGTGTTCAAAGTCAGCGGGTGGGGAGGAGGGTGAGATGGTCATAAGGTTTTTGCCTTTTGGATGTTTGTGTAAAGGTAACTACCAAGCCACCCCACCCTAACCCTCCCCAAAACGGGGAGGGGACTGTCACAAGCAGGATTTAGATTGGTGGACAGCATGAAAAACTGAATCTGTCCTTTCACGATTCCCTCCCCAAACTGGGGAGGGTTAGGGCGGGGTGGCTTGGTAGTGAACTTTACACAAACATCCAAAAGGTAAAAGCCTTATGACTATCTCACCCTCCTCTCCCCCTGCCGACTTTGACCACTACTGGTCCACCGTACTGAGCGATCTGAGTCGCTTGCCTGCTGCCCCTGAATTGACCGAGTTACCCCTGCGCTCAACCGATTTTGGCACCGTCTACGCGCTGCGTCTGACCGGCTTGGGTGGCTATCGTATCTTTGCCTACTACTGTGTGCCGCACGGCGAGGGTCCCTTCCCTGTGCTCTATCACACGCCGCGCTATGGCAGTGTCAACCACATTCCGCCCTACGAACAGCGCCAACGCTATATCACGGTGCAACTCTGTCATCGTGGGCAACGTCTGGCCGATCAACCCTTCGCCGCCGCCTATCCGGGGCTGTTGACGACTGGCATTGACAGTCCACAAAGCTATATCTATCGCGCCATCGTTGCTGACTGTCTGCGGGTGGTCGATTTTCTGCACGCTCGCCGGGAAGTGGACCAGAAGCGCATTGCGATTATGGGCGATGATCTGGCGTTGATGACTGCCGCACTGGCAACCGGCATTGATGCGCTCTACTGTGTACCGTCGATCTTCTATGCCACGCAGCAACTGGCAGCGCGCACACAAGGCTATCCGCTCGAAGAGATCAACGACTATCTGCGCGCTGCTCCGCAGCAAAGCGAGTCGGTTTGGCGAACCTTGAGCTACTTTGACCTCCGACACTTTGCGCCAACCGTTAAAGCGCAAACCATGCTGGTGACAGGCAACGACAAGGATTTCTTCTCGCCAGCCATAATGCAGCCACTCGTTACTGCGTTGGGCGACAAAGTCACAACCTATCAGAGCGCACACTCCTCCTATCGCGATGGTGTGCATCAGGAGCGTTGGCTGAGTCAGCGCTATGGTTTTACAGAGCCGCTATTGCCACCCCACTGGCGATAAGAGCAGCAAAGGGACTCGGATGATTAAAAAAAAATCCGAGTCCCTTTCCATCCGTGTTACAAAATCTGCTTTGCTCCCACTAATTTTTGGTCCTTACGTTATTCGGAATATAAACTTCCTGTAAGGATACTTGTGCCGTCGTTCCTTGCGGCTGCGAGTCACATCTAAGCAGATCCCACAGACTTAACCTTTCATAAGACGAGGCAAGGGAGGAGAAGCGATGAATATAGTAAAGCGGTGGCTAACACTCTTATTGGTGCTGACATGGATCGGCGGCGGTTACCATGTTGGCACGATTCCCTCGGCACAGGCGGCCACGCAACCGCTTGCAACCGAGTTGGATCTAAGCCGCAAGGGGCAGCAGGTTGATCAGCTCTTTGCCTCGTTCATTGGTAAAGACGAACCGGGTGGAGCGGTGATTGTGATTCAGAAAGGCAAGGTGCTCTATAAAGCTGCCTATGGCCTAGCCAATCTCAAGAGCAAGACGCCGCTGACGCCGCAACATCTCTTCCACATTGGCTCGGTTGGCAAACAGTTTACAGCACTGGCAGTAATGATGTTGGCCGAGGCAGGCAAGCTGAAATATGATCTGCCGATCCGTACCTATCTGCCCGAGTTGCCTGCCTGGGGCGAGCAGGTGACCATCCGCCATCTTTTGTATCACACCTCGGGCCTGCCCGATTACACCGACGCCATGCTCGATCCTATGCTCGAACGCAGCGATACACCGGACAATGAGGATCTGCTGGCGGCGCTGGCGCATATCCGCTTACGCAGCGCGCCGGGAGCAGTCTTCGAGTATAGCAATCCTGGCTATGATCTGTTGGGGCTGCTTGTTGCCCGGGTCTCTGGTCAGAAGTTCCCTGATTTTATGCAACAACGCATCTTTGCGCCGCTCGGCATGACGCGAACCTTTTCCCTGCCGCGTCGTGATCACCTACGACTGCCGCTGTTGGCCCACAGCTACACGATGGATGACAATGATAAACTGGTCGCCTACGATTCGGATCCGCTGGACAACCTGGTAGGTTCTGGCTCGATCTATTCGACCGTGGAAGAGATGGCGCTCTATGATCATGCGCTTTACAGCAATATATTTGTCAAGCCTGCCACCCTGGCCGAAGCCTTTCGCTCTGCCGTAACCAATGATGGCAAAAAGACGGATTACGGCTTCGGTTGGGAGATTGAGCGCTGGCAAGGCAAGCCCTATGTCGCGCACAGCGGGGCCTGGCTTGCCTTCCTGTCGGATTATGTGCGCTTCCTCAATCAGGAGCTATCTGTGATTGTACTCTTCAATCGTGACTACAATGTGCCAGACGAGCCGAGAATTGGGGTACAGGTGGCGCAGATTTATTTGAAGTAGACAGGGTATCGGTCAGGTAATACCCCAAAAGATGTCGGTAAAGCTAACTTCACCGGTGCCGTAACAAGTTACTCCACATCGTACAAAATCTATCTATTTTATCCATCAGTTTAGCGAGAGACAATTGGCAGATAAAGCTTCTGCGCAATAGCAAAGTTTGCTACCACATTCAAATTCCTCGTAACTGTGACATGAATCGGATTTACATTGCCGCTAACTTCCCCACTCCAATTTGTAAAGATTGAATCAGAAGCAGGAATTGCGGTCAATTGCACCACTGTACCTTGGGCATAAACCTCGCCTGGCGGGTTAAGCATGACGGTCCCCTCACCAATTTTGTTGACGATTACGCTAAAGTTTTGGGCAATAGCGACGAAATTGGCATTCACTGTTTTGTCGCCATCCATCGTCACTTCGGTTGGATTTGTGGTTCCACTTACTGCGCCACTCCAAGCAGCAAAGGTGAAGCCGCTGGTAGGGGTGGCGGTTAGCTTGACCTTTGTGCCAGGCGAATAGCTGCCACCCGGCGGTTCCAATGTTACATCGCCACTACCGGTTTTGTTGATAGTCAAGGTGTGGGTTGGGTTCGTCTGTATCCCAAAGAGTGCATATTCGGAAACACTGGTTTGCTTGGTGATAAACTTGTTTGTTGATGTATCGACACTACAATCACAAAACGCCTGATCCCATTGGTCTGTTTGCCATTCAAACCATTGAAGGGTATCCGCACTTGCGATACCAGCATTGGTAAGGAAGGAAGGATCATACGGCAGTACGAGGGTATACGGTTGATTAAAGAAGCTGATTTGGTTCCCGTCACCATCGGTAGCATTTAGCTCAACCGCCACACCGGCGTATCTGCAAGTCTCGCTAGCACAGTCAAACTGTAGGGGATGAGTAGGCAAACTAATCAAGGTGACGGTTACTGTAGTAATACCCCCAACCGCGGTTGGAGGAAAGGTAAGATTGAGACCGCCTGGGATTTGGAGCGTTCCACCGGTTGCGGGTGTAACGATACCTACTGCTTGGCGGTTGACAGATAGACTAACGTGGATTGTCTGGGGACTGCCAGACGCACCTGGAGATTCCACTGTGATTACGCCGTCATAGCTGCCAGTGTTCAGTCCGTTGGTTGTTACGGTTGCCGCCAACGTGCGATGATCAAAGCCACTGGTTGGGGAAACTGTCAACCATGGTGTTGATTCATGTATTGTCCAGTCAAGGATGCCACCACCTGCATTGCGAATATCGAAACTCTGGGTAAGAGTTTGGTTTGTATCTAGTTGCCCTTCAAACTGTAACACGGTTGGGGTAACATAGAGGAACGGAGTGACTGGTACCAGTTCGAAGGCCCCTATGTCACAGAGCAAACCCTGTGGACGTATTATGCCGCGCTGGTCTGTGGCAAAACAAGTGGCACTGTTGCCACTTTCTCTAGCTGGGCTATCCAGTGCAAGCGCATGGGTCGGAGAAGGTCCGCCGTTGTCCTGTAATGGGCCCAACAATGGATCGGTGTTAATCGCATCGCCTGTGGCATTGAATTTGATACAGGTACTATCGCCTGCGAGATTATAGCCCAGAGAGACAAATTCACTCTCACCGCTACAATCACCCGCCAACCCATTATCCGCCACGATGCTGTTCTCGACCTCGATTCCACAACATTCGTGATGGTATAGCCCGCCCGCAGAGTTGGTAGCGCTGTTGCCAAAGGCGGTATTGCTGTGAAACATGGTATAGGCGACGCCGTAATCACCCCCAGCTGTTTTCGATGCCCCACTGTCTGAGAAAGCCCCACCATTTTTAGCATGGTTACTGCTTAACGTTGAGTTGAAGATGCGATAGATGACCGATTCTCCAAGACGAGCTCCATAGAGCAAGTAAATCCCACCACCCTCCTGTGTTGCGACATTTTCGTAAAGCGTGCTTCTCTCTACCCTCCCGCCCAGAGCCAGCACCATACCACCGCCATTGTTCGCTGAATTATGATGAACTGAAGAATCAAGGACATTCGGCGTACCGAAGATTCCTCCACCATAGCCGCCTGCCGTGTTGTAGGCAACCGTACTATGCGTGATAGTGAAAACATTCCCATAAATTCCACCTCCATCGGCTGTAGCACTGTTATGGCTAAGGGTACTGTTGATGATCTCGTCAATCGGGCTTGCAGAAATGCCGCCAGCCATACCATCAATAGAGAATGCTGCTGGGGGTGCAATGGCACGGTTATAGCTGATAGTGCTATTGACAATGTGCGAAGAACCATATGTGGCGTTGACGATTCCACCTCCCATGCCAGATGTATTGCTCAAAATCAGGCTATTCTGGATCAAGGTGATCTCATTATTGCCTAAGTTGATCCCGCCACCCATAGCGATGGTGCAGGTTTCAACTTGATCTGTGGCCGTGTTGCTGACAACTTCGCTGTCCAGCAATCGAAAACTTGAAGCGCCATTACCATAGAAATAAATTCCGCCACCGCTACTGCCGCCACATCCTCCGCTTGCGTCGCTACGCGTCGCAATGTTGTTGCGAATCTTGCTCTTGCCAATCGCCACCGAGGAGCTATCAGTGGTGTAAATTCCTCCACCAACAGCAGGATTACCGGAGTTGATGGCTTGATTGTTTTCGATGATCGTGTTGGTAATCGTGATCGCCGCAGTAACACCCCAAATTCCTGCACCTGATGACGCTCGGTTTTTCGCAATCAAGCTATCTTCTACCGTCAGTGTTCCGACAATAATCGCAATCCCGCCAGCCTCATAAGAGTAGGAAACATTACTGATTACCGTACTGTTGCGCACCGTGATATTGGCTTGTTCAGCGTAAATACCCCCTTTACCATTTTGGATTGTAACACCACTGATCGTTACGCTGGGTGGCAAACCTGCTGATAGGCCATAGTTCCGAATATGCAAGACTGCATCCCGAGCATCTGCTGGAAACCCACGCCCGTCAATGATCGTTTGCTCAGGTCCGGCCCCGACTAAAGTCATATCGGTAAGGATGTCAAGATCTCCTTCCTGATTATTGCCAGTTGCATGGGGAATCGTCAACACATAGGTTCCAGCGCTTAAGGTAATTGTGTCCGGGTTGGGGTCGGCATTAGCGGCGATGATTGCCTCGCGTAACGAACAGTCACTGTCGCACACACCATCCGCTGTATCCACTGTTTTGGTGACAGTGAAGGTGGCTGCACGAACAACTGGTGGGCTCTTCAATAGCCACTGCATTGTAAAACTCACGGCTAGCGAAAGGCAGACAATGACAGGAAAGTAAATAAATCTACGCATAACACTTCTCCAATATTGTGATAGTGATCATTAGTATTTTTTCAATAACTTGCGCTACTGCCCATGAACTGTGTGAAGAAGCGAAGATACATGACTACATATAACTGCGCCATCTGGGTCGGTCTGAGTGTGTGAGAAAGTTTGGAGCGATTCGTAATTGGGTAACTAGTACACCTGGGCGGAAGTAACCCTATGAATCCGACGAAGATTTCTCCTCGCAAAAAGCCACTCGTCGAAATGACGATTCTTCAGCTTATTTCTGCCGAGATGTACTAGTCATCATGAAATTACCCAATTACAAGTTGCAAACCACATTACCATTATCATCGTATACTGAGCCTTGAATGATTTCCATGATGACACCTGGGTGAAGTCGGCCATCCACAGCAGCATCAAGGATATGAGTGCTGCGTACAAGGTTTGCCTGAGGTGATTCGTGTAGCACATATGCCAGTGTACCGGGCTGTAATTTGTGAGTCATTGGATGTCCGTCCCTTTGGATGAAATTTCCGACTACTACAAAGCTTCGACATTGATTAGGACAAGACTACTCTGGTTGTTTATTCACGAAATGGTAAGTTACTGGTCCAAATATCACATTGGATCTGCCATTGCCCTTGTTGCTGTTTCCAGATGATCACATACTTGCCGACATCGATCACTCGCTGCTGGCGATCCAGAAAGTGGTATTCGCCTACCTCATTGATGGTGTCGCCCAGACAATCTACTTCGAGCGGGATACGTTGCATGGCGCAGATGCCCATATCGATGCAGCCTTGCCAGAACGCCTGGATAGCTGCCCGTCTGTGGATCGCTGCGCTATAGGCAGGCATGATCTGTCCTGTTTCGGCGTAGAGTGTCGCCACACCAACAGCATCGCCCTGACGAAAACTAACCATCCACTGTTGGTGGGCAAACATGACAGCAGCGTGAAACGCTTCCATACTGATAGAGATGACACTTAAACATTTAATGATGCATTTCTTCTGTAAATGGCACCATCAGGTGTTCATAGGGCGTACCCGCAAACATGACGTAGGGGACTCCGTGCAGGTGCTTACTGGAAAATAGGGCGGGATCCAGCGGGTCTGGCGAAACAATCATGATGTGCGGGCCGTCGATTACCCACTCTTCTCCGGCGGGCGGTTCCATCAGGCTGGGATCGTCGTTGCTGGCAACACTTTGACCTTGCAGCATATAAATGATGCCGATACCGCTGTATTGCGGTTGGCGTCCGGCGAGGTAGGCTCGGAAAAATTCTAGCCCGTTCGCATCCATACACATGGGGTCATTGGTGGGCGTGAAGGGTAGATCGGGTGTGCAAGTCCACTGGTTGCTGCCCTTGCGCAGTTCTACCAGATCACCGCCCGGCGCTGTCGGTAGATCGACAATCGTGGCATCGTGGGCAATCGACGGCAAGCCAGCGCTCATGGCATTGGCGATCTTATCGTCGCCGGGGTGGGCTGCTTCCGGCATGATCGGCTGACAGCCAGCGAGCAGCAGCGCTAGAAGCAACGTGACTTTATAAAGCAGTTTCATAGGGTTTTCTCCTCTTGCGAATGAACAAGTTTACCGATCAATACTAGCCAACAAATTTTTTCGGAATGGATGGTTTTGTTTACCAACGAAGACGGAATGATCATAGCAGACGGAGCGTTGCCCAATCGTTGCCAATTGCGACAAACAGCGTTTCTCTTGGCAGTATTTGCCGTTTCTCCTAAACGAATTGAGTCATGCTTTCGATTTTTTTGACGAGGTTGCGCCAAAAGTTACGATCATATAAAATGATGTAACCTTTCTTTTGGTTAACCATCGAGGAGATGGCATGACCCCAGTGCTGCAGATTCGTTTGCTTGGCCGCTTTCAACTTGTCTATGACCAGCAACCGTTACCCACGGTCAAAAGTACGCGCCTGCAATCTCTATTGGCGTATCTAGTGCTACACGCCGGTGCATTTCACTCGCGCCAATATCTCGCCTTTTTGCTTTGGCCTGCTTCTACAGAGGAACAAGCGCGCACTAACCTGCGCAAACTCTGCTTTCAACTGCGCCAAGCCTTGCCCACCTCTGATCTTTTTCTGCGCATGGATCAGCACACGATCCAATGGCAGCCAGATGCACCTTATACCCTTGATGTCGATGAAGTACGCCATCTGCTCAATCGTCAGGTGCAGATGCCATCATTACCTGAAAATTTAATCGACTTGGTCGATCTCTATGCAGGGGAACTGCTCCCCAGTTGTTATGATGAGTGGCTCTTACCGTTGCGTCAGCAACTACATGATAGTGTGCTGAGCGATTTGAACCGCCTTGTAACCCTGCTTGAGCAACAACGTGCCTACCAGGAGGGCATCCGCTATGCAAGGCGACTGCTCCAATTTGACCCATTACAGGAGCACACCTATCAACGTCTGATTCGGTTACATTTGCTGGATGGCGACCGTAGCAGTGCGCTGCGTACCTATCAAGAATGTCTGAAAGTACTCAAACGTGAGCTGGGGGTCGAGCCAGACGAGGAGACCCAAGGGCTTCATCACCAGATCATCTCCGGGCACTTTGCCGAGCGTCAAGCCGAGTCCGTTCGCAACCATCCACCCGATGAATCGACGCCGATACCAACGACACTGGGTCACAACCTGCACTGGTCACGGCCAGCGTTCCTGGTTGAGCAGGAATTAGCCCACGCCCCAACCACTCCACCGTTTGTGGCACGCCAGCGCGAACTGGCCCAACTGCATGGTTTTTTGGCCAATGCATTACAGGGTCGTGGTCAAATTGTCTTTGTCTCCGGTGACGCCGGTGCTGGTAAGAGCGCTCTGGTAAAGGAGTTCGTCCGCCGGGCCCAGGAGACGCATCCTGACCTGGTCGTCGCCAGTGGTGCTTGCCATACTCATGCTGGTATTGGTGATCCCTATCTCCCCTTTCGCGAAGTACTCAACGTACTAACCGGTGATGTCGAAACCCACTATGCCAGTGGCACCATGACCGGCGAGAATGCCCGCCGTCTCTGGTCTTTAACACCGCTGAGCGTGGCCTGTTTGGTTGACGACGCGCCGAACCTGATCGATACTTTCGTACCGGGCCAACGCTTGCTTGATCGGTTGGCAAATTTTGCCCCTGCCCCTGCTTGGTTGCCCCGCTTGGCGCAGCTTTGCGCCCAACCCACCAGTACCGACCTGCTGCAAACTCGTCTCTTTGCCCAATACACCAGTGTGTTACAGCGGTTGGCGACCTATCAGCCCGTCGTGATTGTATTGGAAGACCTACACTGGGCAGACGCCAGTTCCATCAGCTTGCTCTTTCATTTAGGCTGTTCTCTCCAGGCAAGCCGGATTCTGTTGCTAGGCACATACCGAGCAGAGGAGGTGGCACTGGAGGGAACTTCCCACCCTCTGGAAGAGGTGGTAGACGAGTGCAGACGCCGTTATGGCGAAATTCGGGTGCAACTGAACGAAATCAGCGCGCAGGAGGGACGCCAATTTGTGGATGCACTGCTCGATACAGCGCCGAACCAGTTGAACGCCAGCTTCCGCCAGGCGCTTGTTCGTCATACGGGTGGTCATGCACTTTTTACCGTCGAACTCTTACGTCATCTGCAGGACGGGGGCGGTTTGGTGCAAGATCAAGTTGGACGATGGATCGAGGGCGATGCTGTACGTTGGACACACCTGCCTGCCAAGGCGGAAGGTGTAATTGAGAAGCGCATTCATCGCTTGGCAGACGAGGTGCGTGAACTTCTCGTCGTTGCCAGTGTGGAGGGGGAGAGTTTCACGGCGGATGTGGTCGCACGTGTACAGGATCGCAGCCTGCGTGCCATCCTGCGCCAATTCGCTCATCTAGAGTCGCGTCATCATTTGGTGGTTGCGCAAGAGGAGATCAAAGTAACCGATCGCTACCTGGCGCGTTACCGCTTTACCCATGCCTTGTTTCAGCACTACCTCTACCACACCCTCAGCCCTGGCGAACGACGGCTGTTGCACGGCGAGATTGCTAAGGCGCTGGAAGCTTTGTATGGCGAAGAGCTCGTCGCCATCACGCCCCAGTTGGCCTATCACTATGCCCAGGCTGGCGCAGAGGAAAAGGCGGTCACCTATCTAACGCAGGCGGGTGACTGGGCGCGCCGTCTGTCGGCTAGCCAGGAGGCACTACACTATTATCAACAGGCGCTAACGTTGACGGAAGGAAAAGCAACCTTCGACCTCATCTTGGCCCGACGCGCCCAAGTGCTCCTCGACCTTTTTCAAGGGCACGCTGCCGCCCGTGACTACGAACAATTGCTTGTCAATGCCCAGCAACGAGTGAACCGCCAACAAGAACTAGAAGGATTGATTGGGCTGGCGCAGGCTTATTATGTAGTGTCGCTCGACGAGTTAGATTCTGATGTGATCACACGTGTTGGACCGTTGCGTGACGCGGCTTATGCCCTGGCGCGCCAACTGAACGACAAACGGGCGATGGTACGAGCGCTGCTCGTCGCCCGCTGGTTGGTTGATTCGGGACAGAGTAGCAGAGAGCAGGCGCTTGCCCAGGTTGAGGAAGCAGTGGCGCTCAGCCAGGAAGTGGGTAACGAGCAATTGATTCTCGAAAGTAACACATCGCTGATCTTTGCTTTACGGCTTTTAGAGCGTTATCCAGAAGCCGAAGCCCAAGGTGAAGCGCTCCTCAACCGACCTGAGGCCCAGCGTAACTTGCCGCTGCGCAAAGAAATCTACTATGAGTTGATCTGGGTTCACTACTTTCAAGGTAACTATGGGCGCTGCATCGTTTGTTGTGATGGTGCCATCCAGATCGCACACGAGATTGGCGCGCCACCTGTCCAATATCCAACCACTAAAGCCCTGTCGCTTTTATGGTTGGGTCGTTACGAGGAGGCGTGGCTTGCGTTACAACAGGAGGTTGTCGATGAAAGCCATCACCTGGGCATTGCCTTTCAGGAACTAGGCATCGGCATCTACTATCTGGAGCTGCTGGAATACTCGAAAGCCTCTGCGATCTTTGAGCATATCATCCACCAAGCAAGAAGGCTGCGCCGGGTATGGATGGAAAATTGGGCCATGGGTCTGCTTGCAAAAGCGAAGATCCGCAGTGGGCGATTTGAACCGAGCGATTTAGCGGGGATGAGCCACGATTTGGCCCAAGTCGCGATTGTCTCTGTCGAATCGATGATTGCGGCACTGGCTGCTGTAATGGTGGGCGAAATTGCCTTGACCGCCGGTCAGTTGGAGGATGCATTGCAGCACGCCGAGATGTTTGCAGCCCGGGCGCAAAGGCTCGGTCTGCGTCATGATACCCTACGCGCCGTAGAGTTACAGATACGCGTGCTTCTCCAGATGGATCAAGCAGAAGTAGCGCTCCGTTTGGCTGATACAAGTATTAGTAGCGCAGAGCGCATGAGCTATTCCCCCCTTGTCTGGCAGTTGCGAGTACGAAAGGCACAGGCGCTCGCTAGGCTGGGGGAAAATGCAGCAGCACGGTTGGAGTACCAAGCGGCTGCGGTCGTGATCAAGCAATTGAGCGCAACGATTGGCAATGTAGAACTACAACGAGGATTTCTTGCCGACCCGCTTGTCGCATCTATCCTCGCCGCTACTCAGATCGATACTAACCCCACCCTACCCCTCCCGTTCGGCTGAGACTTCGGCGAGCTCAGTCGAGTCGCTCACGTCGAAGCCAAACAGGGAGGGTTAGGGTGGGGTGGCTTGGTAGTTACGATTTACGATCTAATCAACTCCTATTCACACGATGAGGTCAACGCATGATACTTCGACCAGGAAGACCAGAAGAAGCCGGGATGGTTGGTGCGCGTATCCGTCATGTCGCCGATCTGGCGCAAAGTTGGGTCACGGATGGTCTCACCCCCGCCCTCGTTGTGTTGGTAGCACGGCGCGGGATTGTTGTCTTACACGAAGCTTATGGTCGCCTCACACCAAGGCTGGACGCACCGCCACTGCAACGCGATGCGATCTATCCCATATCCTCGATGAGCAAGCCGATCACGGCAACCGCTGTTATGCTCCTGGTGGAAGATGGGCTGCTTGGCCTCAACCGGCCCGTGTGCGAATACATCCCTGAATTCGTCGGTGCCAGCAAAGAGGCAGTATTGGTACATCATCTACTAACCCACACCTCTGGGCTAAGAGATGGCGAGATCGATACTCATGCGCAACAGAAGCAGAGTTCCGTTATGCTTCCTCCAGCCGCTGAAACGCAGCATGAAGAAATTCACAAATGGCTGTTTCTGGGCTACGATGCTCCGCTCTGGAAACCTCCTGGCGTGGAAATGTCCTATTGTAGCTATAACTATGAGTTGCTGGGCGAAATCGTACGACGAGTGAGTGGGCGCGCTCTGGCCGACTTTGCCCAAACACGTATCTTTGCACCATTGGGCATGCGCGACACCTATTATAGCGTACCAGATTCGGTGCGCGGCCGGATCGTCAAGCGTCCCGCTGATGCGCCGTGGGCAGGGCCTCTGGGAGCAGGACTGGTTGATGCCTTGCCGCTTGTAAAAGCAAGAATGGTCGGACTGGACAGTAAGGAATGGGAAGAACGACCGTTTGCTGCGTATGGGGCTTTTTCAACCGCTTGGGATATGGCGACCTTCGGTCAGATGTTTCTCAACCAGGGCCGCTATGCCGAAAAGCGCATCCTGAGCCCAGCAACCGTGAATGTGATGACAACCAATCAGATTCCAGGGATTGGCGCGATCTTTAGCAATGAATTCTTCCCAGAAGCAGGTTGGAGCTATGGCTGGGAGATACGTGGTAACAAGAAGCCCATGTATTACGGTTCTTTGCAATCGCCACGTACCTTTTCGCATGGGGGAGGTGGTGGGACTTATTTGTGGGTCGATCCGGTCTGTGAACTGGTAGGGGTCTATTTCTCGGCTGTGATTCGTAATAGTGCTGATGGCTATCTTCCCGTGTGGGCGGCTGACTTGTTCATGAATGCAGTGACAGCCACAATCGACGACGAATCTGAAGATCAGAACCCCGCACGTCAGTATGGGTTCCGTCCGCTGACGCTAACGGCTCTGAAGTTTGCATCAGAGCCCCGCACATCAGTAAGGGTTCCGTACGCTGACGCTAACGGCTCTGAAGTTTGCATCAGAGCCCCGCACATCAGTAAGGGTCCCGTACGCTGATGCTAACGGCTCTGCAATTCGCATCAGAACCCTGCACGTCAGTAAGGGTCCCGTACGCTGACGCTAACGGCTCTGACGACACATCAGAACCCCGCACGTCAGTAAGGGTCTCGTACGCTGACGCTAACGGCTCTGCAATTCGTCACCTGCACGATCACTACTGACTGTTGACTCATGACTATTGACTATTGACTTCCCCCTCTCCTCACCCACAACTCTTACTCCCCAGCACCAGAATGCCGTGTACCTTCCACTGGCCGTTCTCCAACAACATGCAGATCGTGTTTTGATGCGTGGCAATGATGCCTGCGGGGTGGAAGGTAGCGTCGAAGACCCAATAGGCGGCGTTCCAGCCTTGATGTTCGTTGCGAATGTCGCTGGCGCTGACAAATTCTTTGCCACGGAAGCCGTTGCCAAAGGTCTGCGCGTCACAAAGCTGTTTGAGTTTGCATAGATCGCTGTCCCGGAAGTAGGTCGAGAGCAGACTATAGGCTACGGCAAAATCACGTCGGTTGAGCGCATCCTGGTAGGCGAGGAAGGCCGAGACTGGTGAATTCACTGACGGCGGCGTGGGGGTGGGATTGCCGCCAGGGGTCGGCGCACCGTTCACAAGCGGCACCAGCCAATAGCCCGCATTGGAGTTGTTGGGATCACCTTCGCTGGCGTAATAACGACTGTTGCCCACTTCGAGCAACCAGAAGGTCCAGCCGTCGGCGCACTCGGGACCGCCAATGACACGGACCACCTTGCCTGGATCCAGTCGGGTAGAGACAATGACCGAAGGCGAACTGCTGGGAGAGCGGCGCAGGCTCAAGGTAACTGTCCAGGGAGTGTAGACTCCATCGCCCATTTTGATGCGTGAGGGGTAGCCAGGGCAAGCCTGATAGAGATTCTGGGGTGACAGCCAATAGCGCAGTTGCCCATCATCGTCGCGTCCGCCTTCTGAAGTCCAGCCGATCAAACCACTTTGCAGATCCTTCACTTGCCAGCGCTGATAGTAATTACCACCATCTCCCTGCACGCAGCGCGGACCATCCAACACAAAGAGTTGGCGATTGAGCGGCAGTTCACCGATTAGTCGGGTGTAGTTCTCCGATGCATAGAGCAGACGTTTGGATACGGAAGGCAGCACGATGGCAATCGCACCAGGATAGAGACGGTTATGCACCGAGGCGAACTGCTTGCGTTGCTGTACATCTGCCGGGCAGTCGAGGTAAGTCACCAATCCTTTGCCAGTTGGCTGCGGAGGGAGCACAATCGGGGTTGGCGTAGGCGTGATCGGGGAAGAGCCACCGCCGTGCAGGAGATCATCGCTAAACCAAGCGGCTAGCGCACCTTCGCTCAGTGCGCCGATCTCGTCATACTTCTCAGTCTTGCCAATGCGCCAACCACCGGCTTCCAAGACCACAGGATAGATGGCGTCGTATTGATGGTTGACCAGCCGCCCCTGCTCCATGTCCACTGTGTAGAGAATCACACCGACGCGAGCACCGGCTACCCGTTGCTCGATCAGTTTGATGTAGTTGATCTGCACCTGGCGTGTCCCGACATAGGTGTTGCGAAAACCGGCCAGCGATTGGGCTGCCTGGCGCTGCGTGCTGAGGTAGGCATAGGCAGGAGCTAGATCACCGGTCTGGCTCAACCCTCGGTTCAACGCTGCATAGAAATCGCGCACGGCAGCGATCACCGCCACCTGACCGGCGGGCGTCCCGCCGCCGTTGGCCGCAGGAATCAGCAGCTTATCGCCTGGCTGCAAGTTGGTGCCGCGTTGGCTCCACAACTGCGCATTGGCGGCGCGCAGTTCGGGATACCCCACGCCACACTTCTCGGCAATCTTGGTCCAATAGTCGCCGGGTTGCACGGTGTAGGGGTTAGGACAGGGGGATTGAGCGTGGAGGGAGGAATGAGGACCTGCGAAGAAGTTTACAGAGAAAACGAAGCAGATCGCGATACAGATCTGTACAATCTGCGCTGGGTGGAATAAACGCGCCATTACGGCTCGCTGTGCAGCTAGAAGCTGAGGTTGTACGTGTATTTGAATCGTCATGAGCGTTTTCCTGAATTACGTATTGCGGCTCTGCCAGATTAAACGTGAAACTCACGCAAGGCGCAACAAAAATTTTGACGGCTTAACGGGTCACGTTTGGCAAATAGACCTTTTGCTCACTGCTATTGTCGTTGTCACTTACCTGTAGTGTTACTTGAATCGACAGCGGCTCTGCGCCTGTACCATTGATAATAATCGCATCGCCATAATTGCCTACTGCGAGATTGCTACTCTCCACTGTAACGTTGACAGTAGCGGGCACACTCCCTGTTGTCGGCGTTAGCTTGAGCCAAGGGATGGTTTCACTGGCAGTCCAGGAGATAGTGGCATTGCTCTGGATCGCAAAGCTTTGAACTGTAGGGCTAGCACCACCAGCAATTGCGGAAAAGGCAAGGGTTTGCGGATTCACCTGTAACACTGCTTTGACTAGCGTCAACTGTACATCAATGACGATGGGTTCATCCAGCACATCGCTCAGAATCGTGATTTGACCGGTGTGCGTGCTAGGTACTAAGTTGGCAAGATCGACCGTGACTTGAACGTTGGTTGCCCCAGCGCCCTCAGTTGCCGATAACTTGATCCACGAACTGGAAACAATGGCATTCCAGGCGGGCGCGCCGCTGCTGCTGATGGTCAAGGTTTGCGCTGCTGGGTTGTTGGTACCCACAATCGCAGTGTAGTTGAGAGCAGTCGAATTGACCTGCAACAGGCTGTTGCCACCTGCCGGGTTGACTACGAGGGTGACATTGACCAGCAGCGGACTGGACTGCCCAGTGCCTGTAAATCTGATCTGCCCCTGGTGGGTTCCAGCCGCAAGCCCGGTTGTGTCCACAGAAACGTCCAGGGTTGCGGGCGTGGCACCGGACGTTTGCGAGAGATGGAGCCAGGTGGGAGAGAGGGTGGCTGTCCAGGTGAGGGAGGTGACGCCGCTGTGGTTGAGTTTGAGGGGTTGAGGGGAGGGGTTGTTGTCGCCTTGTTTGGCGTTGAATGTAAGATCACTTGAGCTGATTTGAAGTGCATTGTCGGCAGCTGAGATAACTGTAATTGTAATTGCGTCAGTGGAGCTATTGCCCTCGTTATCACTAACCGTCAGCACAAACGAGTAATCACCAACTTGGTTCGGAACAAAACTTGGGTGGTCTGAAGTTGCGTCTGTCAATGTGACTGTAGGTCCAGTTTTCTGAGACCAAGCAAAGCTTAAAGTTGAATACTCATTATTCAGATCAAAGGTGGCACTACCATTTAGTATAACAGTGTTACTTGCCACGATTCGCTGGTCTGGTCCAGCATTTGCTGATGGCTCAAACTTCTCGTCTGATACAATTATGGTTGTTTGTCGTTGAAGGCTACCATTTTGCACTGTAATAATGGCTTCGCCAGGATTAATTGCTGTAACAATCCCGTTGGATGATACGGTCACGATAGAGCTATCTGATGACGTGTATTGAGTGCCGATAAGCGAGCTACTGACATTACGCTCAATCCCATCACTGTACTCACCTAAGGCAAATAAGCGACTGGTTTCACCCTGCCTAAACATGGTTAAGTCGCTTGGCAAAAGACGTAGTGCTGTTAGCGAGTTTGTTGTTGTGACTTGCAATGTGACCATACCCGATTTGGCGAAAACCCCATTGCCGCCACCCAAAGATATAATCTTATATTCGCCAAGTGCTTCTTTGGGAATAGTCAGTTCAAAAACAAAAGGCGCAGCTTTGTCAATTAGGGCAACTTTCCCGCCAACCAATAACACTTCTGTGATAGGTGTATTTGGTGCAATCGTCACTACTACGGAAATTGTTTCGCCAGACTGTACAACAGTTCCAGAATGCGGCACAGTAATCGTAAGCTCATCAAGCTCAGTTAGCATGGCGGCCTGAACAGGTTTGAGTCGATTAACTACGGGGATATTGATAGTCGATGGAGGCGGGAAATTTGAAAAGAGTGGTTTATCCGGTGCTGTGTTTAGCAGAGTAATCAGCATGGTCGTATAAGGCGAATCCTTACCCGTTACAAAGACGTGGATACTGTTGACAGAATAGTCAACCGTATAGTTAGCAGTGGGCATTCCACCTTCCTGACTTTTGCGCGGTACGATGATATCGTGTTCATCTTTTAGTGTAGAATCAATGCCTTGAGACAAGTCGATTACTAAACCTGCTAATTCGGCAAATTCGTTAATGATCACGATGGGCCAGGCTCTAGATACACCAGTCGCAAGTTCAAGGGCATCTACTTCTTCTTCGAAACTACTAATGTTTTCAGTAATCTCTGAACCTCCAGAGCCAACAAAGGCATATGAAGGCACTAAAGTCTTTGGAATACTATTGATGGCTGCACTATTGACTGCGAGATCCGATGATCCTCGATCCACAGGCATGTCGATCAAGAATGAACTCATTGCTTCGTCAAAAGCTGAACCAATAACAGGAACTTGCTGAATATCTTTGATCAAATTTGCCCATTGTGAGCCTGCATGAGGCGAGTTGAGGGTGATCAGTCGATTGATATCTCCTTCGTCATAATTGCGAAATCTGCTCTTATAATCTGGTTTTGCAATATAGACACGGCTGATTAACCCTCCCATACTATGAGCTATGATGTCAACCTGAGTAGTTGCAATTAACATGCGACGGGATTTATTGAGTGTTGTATAAATCCAGCCTGCTAAGACAGGAACATTAGTTTGTAGCGAACTTGCCGTTGTTGCCTTGTAGTCTGCAATCACAATGGCTTTTGACCAACGAGGATCGTTAATCAGCGGAAGCCCCCAGGTTTCTCCACCTGACCAAACGCCATGCATCAACAACAAAGGAGGACGAACCAAGCGAAAGTCTCGCTCAATAACCATTTCCTGGGGTGTGTTCGGTTGATAGGTCGCTTTGAATCGAATCACTCGCTCTGCCAATCCTTGATCGCCACCACGGTTAAACTCGTCAGGCGTTCGATATATCGCAAAAGCCATATAACCGCGACTGGTTTGTACTGCATTAACTTTTACACAATCACTACGACTATTGTTACCCAACTCTGCCAATCCGCCATCTTCGGGTACAGTTGCTCCCTGGAGGCAGAATTCCACCTTGCCCTGATCCGGGACTACAGTGCGCAGTAGCACTCTGGTAACACCATCCGTAGCTGCTCCTGTTCTATTATCTCCCTTTGTAGCAAGGACTTCATAGTCGCTTACTAAATCTCCATTTGAGGTAAGTAGTGCTCTGTACAGATCGACAATTTGGATCCTTGGAATTGGTGCACTCAAACGTAGGATGGCCTCACCGCTGACAGTTTTTGCCCAAAAAGCAACTTCAGGTGGGTTCACATTGTTGATCGAGTCAAATAACCTTAGTTGCTGAACAACACTGCTTAATTGTGTAATCTGTTGATTCTGTTCAATCAATCGGGTTGGAGTGATAACAGAAAATGCCGTTGGTCTTAGCGGGTCTGTACCAACATATTGAAGTCGGCTGAGATAAATGCCCTGCCTACCACCATCGTGAGCCGAATAAGCGAACGTGGCAAGCTGCTGCTCCTCTTGTGTCACACCGACACTAATCCGGCTCAACTTATCATCTTCATCAAATGTATCGAATTGGCCATTCCCGTCGTTGCTGGCGATGCGCTGAATTACCCACTGATTTTCCACTTTTATTCCAGTGAAAATGCCCGGCCCTGGAGTTAGAGGAGCCATTGTTAAGGTAACACCAGTGGTGTAAGTTATCACTTTTTGTTGCGTATTTAACTTATTTGCACCCGTTTGTGTCAGATCTCCGTAAAAAGTGACTATCCGACCATCGTCACTAATACCTGGGTGCCCAACCGCATTGAAATCTGTCCCGACCACAGCCAGAGATTTCACCAAATTCATGTTGTTCATGTAGTCATACAGTAATATTCGCTCACTTGTTGTCTTGGTGCGTACAGCAACGATGCCATTCGTACCCACCACAGGTCGCATGAGCGTGCCCAACCCAAATACCCGTTCAACATTGGGTCCATAGGCGACAAGCACATCGTTGGTTCCTGGGTTATTCAGTGCAGAAAAGACAATATGTCCAAAATTGCTAATAGCTGGCCAACCATAGATAGCGTTGTAGTCAGACTGCTCAAAAGGCTCTGGGTTGCTAACACCTCTCGCTAGAATGGTTAGTGTCCCTGGCGAGGCTGCATACCAATCACTCAAAACTGTTCGCAGCGGGAAGCCCTGGTTGCGATAGACAACAATAATGTGGTCCTTATTATCCATTTGTAAACCAGGTCCAAAACGGCGATCTCCATTGGGCGGACCGTCTGGCGAAGTAACGCTTATCAATGAAGAGTTGCCATCTCCAACATAAATCGCCTGCCCGTTTGCGCTGCGTCCTACAAATGCCACCTTGCCTTCATCATTGATTGATACAAATTCGGCACCCGCCTCGTATCCGAAATTGGAAATACCCTGATCGCCAGTTTTGGCAATGAGTGTCAATGTATAGCTGCTTGATGTCTGTGCTAGTGATGACTCGACGATTGATTGTGTCTGTATTTGCGTATCGAGTGCTGCTATGGGTTGTTCGCTCCAAGTGCGGGAAGGATGCCGATGGATGCCGGCCAAATATACTGAGAGGAGCAACATAGGCAATAGGGTTAGTGTGACAGCCAGCCAGCCTTGCAAAGGTGTTGAAGTGCGGGAAAACCTCATGTGCGCCTCCGAAAATTAGTATTGTTCAGCCCAAAACTAAATAACAATTGTAATGAAAGCCAAACTACTCACCCTACCGACTCACCAACGGCAAAAAGATCTTTTGCCCCGACTCCCCTTCACCCACCGTCAGATTCACCCTAACCACCTGTGGACTGCCTGTTGCACCGGGGCTGCTGATAATGAGGTTGCCGCTGTAGGAACCGACGGCAAGTGCGCTGACATTGGCAGTGGCGTTGAGGATGGCAGGGGTGGTGCCGCTGGTCGCATCCAGACTAAACCAGGGGATGGCTTCGCTGGCTGTCCAGTTGAGAACGCCACTGCCACCGTTGCTGATGGTGAAACTTTGAGTGGCTGGGTTGCCTGCGCTAGCGTTGGTATTGAAGCTCAGATTGTTGCTGCTCACTTGTAGTTTGGCTGCGCCACTGCTGGCGTTGATGCTCAAGACAATGTTGACGGTCTGTGGGCTGCCATTGACACCGGGGCTTTCGATGGTGATCGTGCCGTTATGCACGCCATTGCTCAAACCAGAGGGTGAGACAGAGACCTGTATCGTAGCCGGGGTTGTGCCCTGGTTGCTGTTGAGGTAGAACCAGGGGGTGGTACTATTAGCACTCCAATTGAGAACAGCCGCACCACTGTTGTTGATGGTAAACGACTGACTGGCAGGCGAGTCGTTGCTATCCTTGGCACTAAAGGTCAACGTGCTGGGACCGACCTGCAAGTTGGAGACGCTACAGTTGATGCTAGAGACCACCGGAATGGTGACGTCGTCCAGCAAAAAGACGCTGGGCGTGCCAATCGGGTCATTTTGCAGGTGGAAGGTGAGAATCCCACGTTGGTTGGCAAAGGCACTGAGATCGAGACTCTTCTGTTGCCAGCCGTTGCTGTTGTTGCTCTGACAGAGCAGATGATTGCCTACCACGCTGTCGCCAAAACGCACCTGTACCTCATCTTCGCCACAACTGCCCTCCTCGCTTTTGATAAAGTAGGCATAGGTCAGGCTGAGTGGCGCACCGGTTGGCACTTTAATCGGCTGGCTGAGATCGCTGCTTTGACCATCCTGCGAGCCGAGCAGCACTGCCTGGCTGCCAGGACGCGGTGCAACATATTGGCTGAGGTTGCTGTTGGCTTGAATCAACAAGCTGCCAGTGCTGCTCGACTGGCTCCAACTGCCGTCGTTGCTTTCAAAGTTGCCATTGGTCAACAATGGGGTACAGGCGCTCAATACCTCTACTGTCACCGGCAGGCTGACTGAAGGATTGACTGCATTGCCGCTGATGATGAGATTGCCCGTCTGGTTGCCCACGGCCAGATTACTGTGATTGACAGTGACGTTGACAACCCCTGGTGCATTACTGCTGCCAGGGCTGGCACTGAGCCAGTTGACCGTTGGCGTAGCATTCCAACTGAGCAGCCCCACCCCGATATTTTTGACCTGCACAGGCAGCGGGGCTGGTTGCGCTACTCCCTGCATAGCGATAAAGTTTAACCCAGTGGGAGCCAATTCAATTACCGGCAGTACGGGTGCCGATTCAAAGGCACCCATATCGCAGCCCAATCCTTGCGGTCGTGGGTTGCCCTCCAGATCGATGGCTGGGCAATCGGCTGCATCGGCGCGGTCAATGGCAGGGCTGTTGGACGAAAGCCGATAGTTGTCGCTGGCGGCTGCGACAAACAAGGGGTCTGCCTTGAGGTTATGACTACCCGCCACAATCGTGGTCGCTGAGATCGGTTTGGTGACAGCAAAGAAGAGGTCATAGTCCAGATCAAAGACCACCTCTCCATCTTCCACACCGATAGACGGTGCTTTCTCCAGCCCCACAGCGTGGTTGGTAAGAATGCTGTTGTGAAGGCTCAG
>JAXLWB010000005.1:0-296988 GCA_046328715.1 Caldilineaceae bacterium
AGCAGTTGTGCGATCACTACCAGCGCTGCTAACCACCTGCGACGAATCGTCAAACGGGGGTGCGGAAACGGGGTGTGAGCCCCAGGAAAAATGGAGTTCATAATTTCTCTTTATGCATACAGGAACGGGAAGAAGACTTTTCGCAGTCGCAGCAAGCTACATCTACCTTGCTGCGACTGCGAAAAGTGTGACTATCGATTGATCAGCGGCAGATAGATTGCATGATCCCCTGCCTGCCCACCCGCCACCTGTACTATGAAGGCTCGCACTAGCGGCGGGGCGGGATTGAAGGTTGCATCCCCTGCCTGTGTGGCGACCAGGCGACATTCCCCGGCTGCCAGCAATGTTACCAGGCTGTTGGCGACTGTGCAGACGGCTGCCGTCTCGCTAACCACCGCCACCGACAAGCCGGAGGAGGCAGTGGGGTTGATCGTCAGCGGTGCATCGCCAAGCTGTTTGCCAGCAATCACATCAAACGAGATCGTCTGATTCTGCTTAGCCGGGTCGGCAATGACAAAGCTCTGTGCCACGTCGGGGGCGGGATTATAACTTGCATCGCCGGGCTGACTGGCTTGAATGGTGCAAACGCCCGACGTTGCAAGTGTCACCTGCCCATTATCCACGCTGCAGGTGGCAGGGGTCAGGCTGGCGAACTGTACGGGCAACCCGGAGGTGGCGCTGGCGTTGAGGACAAAGCCTGCGTCGCCCAGGGTCTTGCCTGCCAACAGTGCAAAATTGATCGTCTGGTTCTGCTTGGCAGGGTCGCTGACCGCAAGAATCTGCGTCACCTCTGCTGCTGGCTTGTAAACCGCATCGCCGACCTGTGTGGCAGTAAGTGTGCAGAAGCCCGCTTGCCCACTGAGGGTGACGCTGCCCGCATCGACTGTACACACCCCCTCTGCCATAAAGCTCACCGGCAAACCCGAGGAAGCGGTGGCACTGAGAGCAAAGGCAGGGTCACTCGTCAGTTTGTTGGGCAGCGGGGCAAAGTTGATGCTCTGTGCCAATTTGCTCACGCTGATCTCGGCTTCTACCTCGCTGGCTGCCAGATACTCATCGTCGCCTGCCTGCTGTGCTGTGAGGAAGCAACTGCCTGACTCACCCGTCAGGGTGACGAGGTTGCCGTTGACCGTGCAATAGCCCTGCGCCACAAAAGTGACCGGCAGACCAGAGCTGGCACTGGCGCTGAGGGCAAAGGCTGCATCATTGACCATTTTCTGCTTCTCAGCATCGCTCAACTGCCAGGTGATCGTCTGTGCTTTCTTGTTGATGGCGAACTGCACTACCTTATCAGGAGCAGGAGCAACGTTGGCATTTCCCGCTTGTCTGGCGATCAAGGTGCATTGTCCTTCGCCCATTAGCGTCACTTGATTTTGCTGCACACTGCACGGTCCCGTCGCCTCGACCTCTACTGGTAGAGCGGAACTCGCAGTCGGGGTGATGGTAATGGGTGGGTCTTTGACAAACTTGTCGGCGATGTCGGCAAAGGTGATGGTCTGCGGCGAGCCTTTGCACATCACCTTGCCAAACTCCGACGAGGTCTTGCCCGTGTTGGTGCTGATGGTCTGAAAGGCGGTGAAACAACCGGCCAATCCTTTTGTACCCGTAGCGAAGAAGCCATTGCTGGCAACCTCGGTGCTGCCGATAAAGGTCTGTCCTTCTCCAAAGCCGGATGGATCGGCGGCGCTGCGATAGACCTCCACTGTTACGGTCTGGTTGGCGTTGGAGGGAGTGGCGTTGCCGGTGACGATAACTGTGTCCGTGGTGACGCCGATCTGCGTAATCGTTGGGTAGGGCGCATCGGACTGGTTGTTCAGGTCGATGGCGTTGAGGTCGATGCCCAGCCCGCCATTGTCGTAGCTGCTGATCTGGCTCCAGTAGTTATTCGCTGCGCCGTTGCTCTGGGCAATGCCATCGCCATTGACGCTGCGGTTGGCACTGATCTTAGCCAATTCGATGTGATTGTGCTGCGTGGCGGCTCCGCTAAAGCTCACGCCAGCGCCGAGGTTATCATAGATGGTGTTGCCACCTACCAGGTTGTGATGCGCCCCTTCCTCGAACAAAAGCCCAGGTCCATCGTTGCTGGCGATGCCGTTGACCAGCCCGCCAAATAACCCGATGCCGCCGATGCTGTTGTTATTTGCACCACCCATCACTAACATCCCAGCCACTTGGTTGTGGTGGATGGTGTTGCGCACAAATAGATTTTCAGTGGTCGTTGCTCCGTGTAGCACGACACCAGCGAAGCCGCTGGCTGCGATCACGTTGCCTGCCTTGGGGTCACTGCCGCCGATCACGTTGTTGTGCGCGCCCTGGTCCAGCATGATGCCACTCCCACCATTGCCAATGAGGGAGAAGGCATTGACACCGATATAGTTGTTGACCAATGTGTTGTCGTGGGCGCCTTTGGTCAACAGGATACCATTGACATCATTGCCGCCGATGATGTTGCGGTTCGGCGTCAGATCGCCGATCTGGTTGTTGCTTGCCCCATCCGCTACGATGCCACTGCCGTTGTTGGCGCTCTTCTTCACTACATCCAACGTGCCGATCCAGTTGTTGACAATCTGATTGCCTATCGGCGTGACATCTGGAGCAGAGGGGTCGGCACCCAAGTAGATGCCGTGGCGATCATTCAAGCCAATCTTGTTAGCTCCATAGTTGCCGCTGCCGATTTGGTTGTTGTTGGCTGCCAGGATCAGTGCGATGCCATCGCCATGATTGTTGCGCACTAGGTTGTTGGCGATTAGGTTGTTGCTGCTGCCCAGCACGCCGATACCGCCCTCGCCGTTGTAGCCCACCGTATTGCTGATGACCTTGACCTGGGTTGCATTGAACAGCGCAATGCCATAATCGCCATTGCCGAGCAAGGCCACACCGGCACTGCCATTGGTGCCAACGCGGTTGTTGGGGCCAATTACCGTACCCTGGGTGTTGGCACCAACCTCAATGCCACTCCAACCGTCATTGCCGCCATTACAGCCAACTAGGCTGTTTTTCACGGTACTGTTTTTCGCACCATCGTCGATGTAAATCCCTGCACGCATCATGCCGGAAGAGGCCAGCCCCGCCAGCAAGCAACTAGCCTGGTTGTCCATAAAGAGACCGAGCCGGGCATTGTCAATCGTGTTGCCCTGCCCTTTCACTTGGATGCCATAACCAGAAACAAGGTAGACAAAGACATTTGTCACCTGATTGTTGTTACCCGTTAATGTGATCCCTGCCAAGCCAGTGCAGAAGACATTGGCTGCACAGTGATTGCCCACCACAATCACCCCCTTGATCACGTTGCCGCCGGATTTCACCTCAAGACCCTGAGTATTGTTATTCGAGCTAAAATCCAGGTACGGTCGCGCACCGCTGCTTTCGCCATCAACAATCGTGGGCTGACTATCGTCGATCGGCGGTAGGCTGCTGTTGATGACAAAGTGATCATCGTTGGGCAGGTGGACGGTGTCGATCTTAAAGCGGATGGTGTCGCTGACTCCCTCGCCACAGCCACCAATGATGACCGCTTTGCCACCGTCATTGGGGTTGACGAGAAAGTCACAACCCTGGATGTAATTCATTTCACTCGTGGTCAAGCTGCGATTCAACCCCTTTGGACCGGTGCCGCCGCGTGCCAGCAAGAGAGCTTCGCGCAAGGTGAGGGCACCGTCGGCGTTGTTGTTGTCCACAAAGTTGTATACCACGGTAAAGACACTCGCCGCCGCAGGTGCATCCTGGTTGGCGTAGGCGGGTGCTGCCGGTGTGATCAGTGCTGTCAGCGCCAAGCTGGCGATTAGTAGTTGCTGGCGGATTTTGCGTAAGAATCTCATCGTGTATCCTCTGTTTCGCGTATAATATTGAATTGGTTCCACTTATTCTGTCCGGGTGTATATCAACTTCGGGGTAAAACGTGCCATTCAGAACCCTACCCAAAGGGTGCCCAGTTAGTAAGGGAAGGTAGGCCCCTTACTAACGTGCGGGGTTCTGAAGCTCCGCCCCCGTCCTAATATGCCCCCATTCTGTCCTGCTTACTTGACCCGAGGATAACAAAGTGGTGGTACACAATCATGCCCCAAAAGTGACATTGTGAGGTTTATTCTTGAGGAAGGGATGGTGAGCGTCAATGCACGAAAGTTGTAGTAAGAGCTATAAACACAACGACGCCCAGTGGAGAGCCACTGGGCGTCGTTGTGTCGATCAACCATTCGTTGGAACTTTATGCCAGCAACCCCAGATCGCGCCCGCGCGCCACGGCGCTGGTGCGATTCTCCACGCCTAATTTACCCATAATGTTGCTGACATGGCGCTTGACCGTGCCTTCGGCGATGATCAGCCGCTCGGCGATGATCTGGTTGGAAGCGCCACTGGCTAACAGTTTCAACACTTCCAACTCACGTTCGGTGAGTGGTTCGAGTAGTGGCTGGGGCTGCGTTGTTCGGTTGCCCACAGACGATAGCGTGGCAGGCTGGACGCCAGTGTCGCTGGCTATGTGACTAGCTGGTTCGAGGGTCGAGTTAAAGGCAGCTAACACGCGTTCGGCATGTGAGCGAGATCGAGTCTCTGTACTCTGTGTACAAAACTTGATTAGCAATTGACGCATCGCTGCGCCGCGTTCCAGAAAAGGGGCGACGAATCCCTCCACCTCGGCGCGCACAAGTGCTTGTTGACAACTACTTTGGGCGAGTGCAGTGTCGCCCATTCGCTGATGAATCAGGGCTTTAATGGCAAGCAGGTGAATGATGTTGCGACCGCGCTGAAATTTTTCGGCCTCGGCTAATTCCCGGTTACATAGGGCCAATGCCTGCGCTGGTTGTTGATGGAGCAATACCTCCGCCGCAGTTTGCATTTGATAGGCATAGCCTAAGTCGAGCGCCATCCCCGCCTCGGGCAGGCGCGTGAGGTCGCAGCGCTCCAGCCAAGCATACGCTGCCGCCACATCTCCGCGCTGAATGGCAAACTGGGCGCGCATCGCTTCGACTTCGACAATGATCGTGGGCAAATCCAAATACATGTAAGCAATCACTTGGTCAAGGGCTGCGGTCGCACCAGCTTCGTCACCTTGCAACTGGCGAAGCCGCGCCAGCACCATATTGAGATTGACCAAACTGGTGCTTTTCACTTGCGCCGCCATCGACAACCCCTGTTGTAATTGGGCGTCAGCTTTACTCAACTCGGCCTTGTCCAAATAGATTGCGCCAAGATATTGAAGTCCAACGATAGCGCCCGCAAAGGGGATTAAATGTCCACCGTGGTCCGAGAGGTGCAAAATCTCTTGGCAATCGCGAAAGCTTGCGCGCAGTCGCCCACTCGTCCAATTCGCCATGGCGCAATAGGCGAGGATCAACAGGTGAGAAGCTTGATCACCCTGCTTGTTGGCTAAAGGCTCGGCTTGCTGAAAGTAAGCCAATGCGCGACCCACGTCGTGTTGGCGAAAACAGGCGATACCTAACGTCCACAACAGTTGAGCGCGCATCTCGATTTCAGTTTGTGGCAATTCGGCCAGTGCTGCCGGCGCATGATCAAACACCTGTTTGCCACGCCGGAAAACCCCATCAAGGTTGATGCGCCACACGTTGATCTCCAAACGCAATCGTTCTTGTTCGGCTGGCTCGCTGATGGAAAGGGCGTTTTCAGCTTCGGTTAGCAGCGGGATTATCTCGGGAAAGCGGGCATATGATTGCAGCATTCTGGCTCGTAACAGCAGCAGACGCGGCCGCGTTTTGATACTGCTTGTAGGCAAGAGCGTAAACCAGCGTTCGAGGGTTGCGCTTTCGCCGCGTTGCACCAATTCATTCCCTACCTGTTCAAGCCACTGGATGGCCAGATCATAATCTTGAGCGGCCAGCGCATATTCCACAGCCTCGCGCAGCTGCTCGTGGGTCGCACACCAACGACTGGCGCGGCGACGCAACTCGGCAATATTGGTCGCTTGCCCCACGTGCAAGTGACGGAGCAGTAGCGACTGGAAAAGGTGGTGAAAGCGAAACCACTGCCGTTGGCTATCGAGCGGAACGATGAAAAGGTTGCTACGCTCAAGGCTGTCGAGGAGTGTACGCGCATCCGGGTTGCCGCTGACCGCAGCGCACAGCGGCGCGCAGAAACGATCTAACACTGCGATCTGCTGCAGAAAGCTTTGGGTAGCGGGTGCGAGATTGGCAAGCACCTCGTCGATCAGATAGTCAGCGATGTAGCGGTTGCTGCCAGTAAAGCTTTCCAAAAAGTCCCCTGTGTTGCTGCGTTCGTGTAGCGATAGCGCGGCTAATTGCAGCCCAGCGATCCATCCTTCAGTGCGCTCTTCGAGTTGCAGCACTTGTTGGGGCGTCAACTCCAGCTTCATCGTCTGTTGTAGAAACGAGCTGGCTTCTTCGGCGGTAAAGCGCAGTTCGGCCGGGCGGATTTCGAGCATCTGACGTCGCACCCGCCAGCGCGCCAAGGGTAGCGGCGGGTCGCTGCGCGTCAAGAGCAGCAAATGGCTAGTGGGCGGGAGATGCTCAACCAAAAAGAGTAGTCCATCGTGCAACATCTGATTTTGGATGAGATGGAAATCATCCAACGCCACGATCAAGGTCGCATCTTGCTCAGCCAGCCGATTCAGAAGATCGGTTAAGAGCGCTTCGATGGGCGGCAGTGGCGATAGTTGCAACGATGCCTGCAACTGTTTACCCAGGTCAAGGCTCGCTTTTTCCAATGCCACTGCCACATACGACCAGAAACGCACCGGGTCGTTGTCCCCTTCATCCAGCGAGACCCAAGCAAGGTGGAGCGGTAAGGGCATTGCAGTGTTGGATAACTCAGCGATCCACTGTACAACTAAGGTAGATTTACCGAAACCAGCGGGAGCAGAAATGAGAGTCAGCGGGCAATGGAGTGCTGGCTGTAGTTTGGTCAAGAGCCGTGGTCGTGCCACCAACTCGGCACGCGGTTGTGGCAAATAGAATTTTGTCGCCAATAGGGGCAATGACATGCGTTCGGTTCCTCTCCCACCTGTTAGACCTGTTGCAAACGTGCGAGGTCTATTATATTGCATACGCCGCTGACAATAACACTTTTTGCGCTTTCAAACGTATTATTGTTAGCGGTGTATGGATGAGTGAGAGGAACTGCTGTTACTGGGCAGTCGCTTGGTAGGCAGTGAAGAGAGCATTACTGTGCAATTCACCAGCAAGGCTTGTTCTTTCTCTTAACCACACGCCCCAGGGCCACCAAAGAAGAGCGTGTTGTTACCCTCATTTGATTCGGCAACACTATTTGTCGAATCGGCAACGACCTTTGGGCAGACCGCCGTGACCAGCAGCAAATTTTCTGATTTGATCACCAACACATCTTTATTGGGCGCAATTGGCACATTGATCGTTACCTTTTGTGATGGAGTCGCCAACTCCGTCAGGTAGAGATCAACGACAAAACGGTTTTTAGTACTGGCAGTTCCTTGATTCCGCACATAAATGCCAGCGGGCTTCTTGATTAGGACAAGATCGGGTTCCTTCGGAGAGAGCGCGTAGGCGGGCAGTACGAATGAACAGAGTACCATCACTACCAGCATGGTAAGCATAGAGCGTATTAGGTTTTTCATTGTGGTTATCTCCTTTTCGTTTAGTTAGAACCTATTGAGGTTTGTCCTCTGTCGCTAGGATAATGGGAATCGGTTCGCTGGACATGTCCCAAAAGCAACATTGGAAGGTTGATTATGAACCAGTGCGCTGGAATAGGCCGATTGCACGAAAGTTGTATTGTACTGCAATATTGCTAGCTTTGTCATTCCCGGCATAGAAGCTGGAATAGGCCGATTGCACGAAAGTTGTATTGTACCGTTTTAGAGATGTAGTGCATCGAGAGTTTATACAGAAATTTCCGCGCCAAGCTCAGTTTGCTGGCTCGTTCTTTGGGAGCACAACTCGTTCCTGGATAGGTCTAAATAAGAGGCCAGCCTCCCTTTTGGAAAGGCTGACCTTCTTTCACAACAATTGGATTTGGTTGGCGGTGCGTGGCGGTTAGCGCGAAGCGAGCTGTTACGCCTCATCCTTCTGCAAGCGGGTAACCGATATGACCGGTAAGTTTAGGTCGCGGATTTTGTTGAGCATACCATGTAGGGCTGGTTGATCGATTACGTAGCCAGTCAAGATTGTCTGTCCACTCTTTCTGATTGGAGAATCATCGCTGGGCTGATAGGTTAGGCTCATCCCATCAAACCAATCGCTCCAGCAACGATCGAGCTGACCTTCGATGCGGATTTGATAGAGGTGTCTTTGTTCGGTCATATCTACTCCACACTTCAAACAAGTACGTGACGTTTTGCATGCGACTCGAAAAATTGGGTAAGCTCAGCCTTATTTTACCCCGCAAGCGCGTAACATCAGTAAGTAATTCCTGGACAGGTTCTAAACCACATGGTTACATCAACTGGTTAAGTCTGTGAGCCGACAGATCGAAATGATCGTTGTACTCTGGGCATCCAATGGGCGTTTGTCCCAACCGCCGTATTGGTGTCGAATGGTGAAGCCGCTGGATTCCAGCAGTCCACGCAGCTCCTGTGGAAAGGTGTAGCGGAGGGCAATGCGCGTAGTGCGCTCTTTGGGACCATCGATGGCCTGCCACCGACGCCATAAGGTGTAGACCAACACCTGTGCCACAGGATCGTACTCGCGCACCTCGCTAATGGTGACATCGTACCCTGCTACGCTTGTATAGTGCAGCCACTCCGTTTCGGTGAGATCAGTGGTGAGATCGTGCCAGTTGGGGTTACGCGTCTCGAAGGCGAAAAGACCATCGGGCGCAAGATGGGCATGAACCCGTTGCAATAGCGCACGCTGGTCGGTGTTATTCAAAAAGGCTTGAAAGGCATTGCCCGTCATGTAGATCAGCTTGAAGCGTTGATCGAGTGAAAACGTCCGCGCATCTCCCTGCACCCAGCGCACCGACAAGCCCATCTGTGCCGCTTTGTGTTGGGCATGGGCTAGCATCTCTGGCACAATCTCCAAGCCAGTGATGTCAATTCCTGCTTTGGCAACCTTTAATGTAGCCAGTCCTGTGCCGCTAGCGATCTCCAAGACCGGCCCATTGACAGCGCTCGCCAATGCCACATAAAAGGCGTGCGCGGGCGGATTATTGCCGACACTGACCTCCTCTTCGAGGTCATAGTTTACCGGATCACAGAATTCGTTCAAGTAGTCGTTTTCAATCGAGTAGCTTTGTGTCATGTACCCTCCTTTAGATCGAAGATTACCCCTGGCTGGATCTCAGTTCAACGCTCTAATCGTAATGTAGCGATCTACGACTCACCACAGTAATTCTTGTGCTCGAAATCGCCAACAGAATTCTCATTCAAGAGTTTGCGTTGATGTTGCACAGTTACTTGCGGTGGGTAGTTTGCCTGCTCATAGGATAAGCGACGCCGCTTCATCGGTCATGTCCCAAAAGTGATATTCTGGGATGATTTGTTGGGAGATGATGAGGCAAAATTTTCCGTACTCGAACGCCGAGTCCACGAGTTACAAACAGAAATGGGATGGGTATGAGCTTGACACACGAAAAGGTAATGAAGGGAGCAGCCTTCACACGCAACGACCTGTTTGCCGAATTGCATCAGTGGCTGGTTGCCTTTTGCGTTGTGGCACGTGCTGCAGTTGCCAAAACAACTGCCCGTTTGGAGACAATAGGTCTGGAGTAAGAAGCCGAAGAAAGGTGAAAGAGAAAACAAATAAGGAAGCACAGTTAAGTAATGATTCAGGTGCGGCGCACTTTCCTCACAGAATCTGGTCATACAAACGTCTGATGAACAGTGCGCCGCACCTCACATCGAAATCGAACCCTTGCGGAAATCGGTCTTGCCAAGCCAAACATTGATCAGCACAGGTTTGCCACTGCGGGCAATCTCTTTGGCCTGCCTCAATACACTTTCAACTTGCCCTGGATCGTTGACACATAAGCCGACTCCACCATAGCCTTCTGCCACGCGGTGATAATCGGTACGGACTAATTCCGTTCCCAGTGGCGTGCCCAGAATTTCCACCTGCTCCCGTGCAATCTGCGACCAAGAGGCGTCATTGCCGACGATGGCGATCACCGGCACCTGATGGCGCGCAAAGGTGTCGAATTCAGCCAATGAGTAGCCTGCTGCGCCGTCGCCGTAGAGCAGCCAGACCTCGTGGTCCGGTTTATGCAACTTAGCAGCCAGGGCGAAGCCGCCACCCACCCCCAAGGTGCCAAATGCCCCTGGATCGAGCCAGGAGAGTGGTGAGCGTGGTCGCACAACATAGCTGGCAGTAGCCACAAAGTCACCGCCGTCGCCAACCAGAATACTCTGCTCGTCAAGTTCGGCTTCCAGTTGGCGACAAAGTTGGACGGGATTGACGTGCGTGGTGGCGGCTTCGGCCTGCCCAACGATCTCCTGGTCGCGAGCATCATCCCGTTCCTGCAGCGTCTGGTGCCAAGCTTGCCAACGTTGGCGTTCGGCGTCGGCGATATGGCTGGGCAATCCACGCAAAAATCCACCTGCATCGGCCAGAATTCCCAACGTCGGTTTGCGATTGGCGGTGAGATCGTGCTGGCTGCGGTTGATGCCGATGACGGGCGTCTTCGCTGGAATTGAGCGTCCGTAGTTGAGGCGAAAGTCGTTCGGCACGCCGGCCAGGATGACCAAGTCTGCCTCGCGCAATGCCTTGCTGCGGTTGTGGCGAATGTGGAGCGCGTGTTTGCCAAGCAGCCCCCGTGCCATACCCGATAAAAAGGTGGGAATGCCGAGTTGGAGCAGGGCACCCTGTAACTCACCTGCATGGGCGGCATCGACTAATGCTTGGCTGCCGATCACGAGCAAAGGACGTTGGGCTGTGTGCAGTCGATTGACGACCTGCTGCAACTGAGACTCGTTGGCTTGGGAAATTGCTACAGATGTGGGTGGCGTTGCCCGCTGATCCGTTGCCTTGGCAAAGGTACGCCGCAGGTGGAAGCCGAGGTACGCCCCCACCACCTTGCCTGCAAGCCCTTTGCCTGCCGCTGCCAGGGTCCAACTGCGAACTACCTCAAGCGGATAGAGCAGATCGATGGGAATTTCAACAAAGACTGGCCCAGGGGTGCCTTCCTGTGAGATGCGGAACGCATTCTCTAAGGCTGGGACGATTTCACGTACCTTGGTCACCGCCTTTGACCATTTGACCAGCGACTTGACGACGGATAGATGGTCAATATCCTGGAGCGCGCCTTTGCCTTTGAGCAAGGTGGCTGCCGCACCGCCAATCAGCACCACCGGCGATTGAGCCATTTGGGCATTTTTGAGTGCCGTAATGGTGTTGGTGACCCCTGGACCAGCGGTCACGGCGGCGACGCCAGGAATGCCAGTGAGCCTGGCCATCGCGTCGGCGGCATAGAGTGCAGTGGCCTCGTGGCGCACGTCGATCACGCGGATACCCTGCTGCTCGGCACCGACCAGAATCGGCGAAATGTGACCGCCGCACAATGTGAAGAGGAAGCGTACGCCCTGTTTTGCCAACACTTCGCCAACCAGCGTGCCGCCATGAAGAGTAGAGTGAGCCATTAGCGTACCGTTACCGTTGATTTGACGGTGTAGCGCCCTAACACGTCTTTAATCTTAGCTTCCAATGCTGCCTTGTCGATTCCAGCAGCACAGGTAACCGAGACTTTCGCCACAGTGCCTAGACGTTTGTCTCCTTCTACCAGAATATCACACTTGTCAACGCCTGTAAGCTGGGCCAATTCTTCACGAAAAACCTTTTCGACTTGTTCAAAGATCAGGGTTGGCTTGAATAATTTGCCGACCGCGGTCAGAGGTAACTTCTCTAGGATCACAATCTCCTTAGGAACGGCGGCACGTTCTCCGATATTCTCCTGCGCAAACTTTTGCAACTCGTCGCTCGTCGCATTCGAACCTGGCTTTAGCTCAACGTAGGCGACAGGCATCTCACCCACCCGTGCATCGGGACGCCCGACTGCCGCTGCTAGTGCCACAGCCGGATGTGCATGGAGCGCCTCTTCGATCATACGGGGATCGATGTTGTGCCCACCGCGGATGATCAGCTCTTTTTTACGCCCAGTGAGCCAGATATACCCATCCTCGTCGATACGACCGAGATCACCTGTGTTGAGCCACTTTGATCCGCCATCGGTGGCATCTAGAAAGAGCCCTTGATTGTGAAACTCATCACTGTAGCCAGGAAAGACATTTGGCCCACGCAACACAATCACTCCGATCTCGTTGCTATCACAGAAACGGGTGATCTTGCCATTTTCGATCAGCGCTGCCTGTGCCTCTTGATAGGGAAAACGTAACCCAACCGAACCAATCCGCGCTTCCCCCAAGACCGGATTGACTGAGGCGACCGAGGTAGCTTCGGTTAAGCCATAGCCTTCCAAAATCTTGATGCCCGTTGTGGCAGTGAATTGGTTGGCCACTTCCACTGGAAGGGCCGCCGCCCCCGAGGTCGCCAGTTTGATGCGTTTGACATTATTCTCGCCAACCGGGACATTGAGCAAAGTACTGAAGAGCGTGGGTACGCCGCTAAACATGGTCGTCTGGTAGTGGTCGAGAATCTTCCACAGATTGGGGATCACCCCTTCGCCACGAAAACCAGCAGGTGTGCCCATCACTACCGTTCCGCCCGTCACCCAACTGGCCAATCCAATCGCAATTGCCCCGTAGTTGTGAAAAAGGGGCAAGCCCAGATAGTTGACGTCCTCCGCAGTGCCATTGATCATCTCACCCGAGGCCCAGCCATCAAAGACTTGGTTAAAATGGGTGTGAATCGCAAGCTTGGGTGTGCCCGTAGTGCCACCGGTATGAAAGTAAGCCGCAGTCTCATCCTTACCGATCTGCCTTCCACTGCTCAACTTGTCGAATGGGTAGCGCACCAATGTCTTGTCAAAATCAAGTACTTTGGCTTTTACCGGCTCCTTGCCCATGCGCATCTGCATCAGTTTGACCAACCATTTCTTCACACCATGCAGGTAGCCTGCCATATTAATTTGCAAGATGGTCTCCAGGGTCGGCACGTTGTTGACGACTGTCGCCATTTTCTCCCAGATATCGGTCTTTGGGAAGGGTTCCAGAGTCACCAGTACCTTGCATTTGGCAGCGTTCATGATCTCTGCGATCACGTGCGCTTCGAGCAGGGGATTGATCGGGTTGGCGATGCCGGCAATTTCACTGCCATAGAGGGTAAAGTAGGTCTGCGGCAGATTGGGTAAGACATAGCTTACCGTATCCTTAGCGCCTATACCTAAGCCATTCAACATGTTGGCTGTCTGGGTAATCTTCGCCAGCAGATCGTTGTAGCTGTAGCGCACGGTTTGTTTGTATTCGGCAGCTTGTAGAAAGAAAAGTAGTGCATCTTTGTTGCCGTAGCGTTGAGCCGAACGCAGAAAGAATTGATGGATGTTGTCGGGCAGATTGCGTTGGGCGAGTAGCGTAGCCTCCAACGCCTCGACATCTTTGCGGGTGCGGATTTGCGCCATCGGCTTGCCTCCAGTGGTGAAATCAACCGTTTCTGCCCATTGTACAATCGGCAGAGATTACGAGATGGATCGATTGAAAGATTGGTGGTTTACGAACAGATTGAGCAGGCGTAATGATAACACAGAGTGAAGAGGAGAACAAGCAAGCTCTTAGCATTGTTGGCACAAAGCATGCACGTTTATGAGGAAGATGGCTCAGTTGTTCGACGCACAGAGTGCTCCGGCAGACAACATGCTCTTTTTGAGATAACGCATATCGGCGGAAGGCTTGATCATGCCATTACTCGCCAAAATTGTATCGACCCGACGCGCTGAATTGGTGAAGACCGCCTCCCCATGCTTTTCGACTACATTTAGAAAGGCAGTAACAATGTTCGGATCAAATTGGGCACCAGAACAGCGTACAACTTCCTGAACAGCGTCCGCAAGTGTGCGGCTAGACCGATATTCTCGATCTGATAACATGGCATCTACACTGTCAGCCAAGGCCAAGATGCGTGCTTCGAGGGGGATTTCTTCTCCAGTCAGGCGGTCCGGATAGCCGCGTCCATCCCATCGCTCGTGATGGTTGCGCACAATGGGCACCAATTCCTGAAGCCCTGTCATTTGACTGATAATGTCGGCACCGATGACAGTGTGCCGTTTGAGGATTTCGTACTCTTCATTTGTAAGGCGATCTTTTTTGCTGAGAATCGTATCTTTGATCCCGACTTTGCCGATGTCATGGATCAACCCACCCTTCATTAGCCGATCCTGGACCTGTTTAGACAAACCCATTTCGGCGGCAATTTCTCGGGCATAGATTGCTACTTGGGTGGAATGACCGTAGGTGTAAACGTCATAGGCGTCAATAACAGCGCCCAAGGACTGCAGTAATTCAAGATTGGACTGGTCGAGCTGACCATTGACTCTTTCAAGTTCGTCGATATATTTGCCCGTGTTCTTGACATAGAGGCGGAATGAGTACCCCGTGGCTAACACAGGCAACATAAAGATCAGCAGCCCGCTGACACCGAGCACGCTATAGCCAATGGCGAGTCCACCCCCACCCAGAACAGCCCCAATCACGGCTATCGGTACACTCCATTGAAAATCCTGTTGCCAGATCTGTTTCACGGATCGACGTGTCTCCAAGTGGACCAAGCCAATTAATAAAATCAGGTTCACTACATTATGAACTGCCACGGCTGCAATGACGGGGATGGTGTTGTTCCAGTGTAAAGGTGATCCAGGAACGCCTCCTGCCACTACATAAGTCTCTCCAGCTAACAATGCTGCCAGTACGCACATACCAGTGTTAAATATATCAAGCCTCTTTTTAGCGGTTGCTTGTTTTGAAAAAATTCTCGTACTCAGAGTTGCGGCAACTCTACCCATCAAGCTGGTAAAGGCACCTGCGGTTGGCCCTAATGCCAATACTGAAGCAATCACAACAATCGAAGATACTGAAACCTTGCTGTTGCTGTTCACATAAAGATCGACGCTCGTAAGTTTGGCAATGGCCGTAAAAGCGGCAAAAGCCCATAGCCCCATCCAGTAATGGGGTAGATGGATCAATGTATAGAAAACGGCACAAATACCTAATGCCGTAACGAGATTCGTATAGATTGCAATTCGGGCGGTCTGAGCAAGGTTTGAGTGTAAAGTGGAAAACTTTAATGTTGGATTTATGGCCACGTTGCGAACCTTTGTAAACACCAGAATGATTATGTGCTACACCTTGCCTCACTATATACGAGAAGTGATAAAATTTATAATTTAAGAAAATGTAAGACTGATTTTCACCGTTTCTAACATTATATAATAGGCAAACTTATGGCCAATGTTTCAATTAGCTATCAAATTGCTGAATGTATCCTGATCCCGTTTTGGGAAAAAGTGGACAAGTGACATGCTGAAGGCCAAGGAAGCAACCGTATCATAGCACAAAAAAGGACGGATTGAGAAACGATATCTCAATCCGTCCTTTTTCATTCTTAACACTGACTGCTCTGGTTTATTTGTGCTCGTATTCACTCAAAGTGCGAATGACCCCGCTGGACCAGCTTACGTCGGTGGGCTTGGCCAGAATAGCGCCGAAGAGTGGCAAGGACAGCATGGTGGTCAGAACAAGGGTGGTTACGATTTTGTTGAGCGTTTTCATGGTTGATTCTCCTCGTATGGATGAATGGAAACGTAAGTTGTCTGTTGGATTAATTCGGCAATCAGTAAGTCAGTAACAGCATTTGTCCGATGTATCCATCCGTTTTACCCTGTAGGATTATTGGAAACAATCGAGTCTGTTGTTTGACTTTTGATTGTTGCTGTTGTTGTTTGTATTGTAGCGGGGGCGCGTCTCAAACGCGTCTCAAAAATAGCCTTCTCGCGTCTCAAATTTCAATTTTCGCGTCTCAAATTGTGATCTGTTGCGTCTCAAACCTGTTCTTAGCGTCTCAAAGGGGCAAACTAGGGGTGGGATGTTTGCTCTACGGTGGAAATCTACCCGGAAGTTAAGTATCTGCTGTTTGCAAAACTACTGTTATATTTTGTAAAAAGATGATAAACTTTGTTGTGAGCAGATTTCAGTACGTTAATGAGCCTTCCCTTCCCCCCAATTCGATGGAGTGATGAATTGACCCGACTCACGCTCTCTTTTCTTGGTTCGCCAAAGATCCAACTGGATGAGGTTGAGGTAAATATTGGGCGCGCAAAGGCGTTAGCGCTACTTGCTTATCTTGCGGTCACACAGCGTCCTGCTGCGCGGGATTCGCTGCTGCCTCTCTTTTGGCCCGACTATGATGCCAAACAGGCCAGTGCATACTTGCGTCAAACCCTGTGGACGCTCAATAAAGCGCTGGGCAAAAACTGGATTACGGCCACGACCGACACGATTGAACTGGATTTTGGCAATGACCTATCGGTGGATGTCATTGAATACCAGCGCCATATCCGGATTAGTGAATTTGAACCCGGTGCCGCTGCTCGTCAAGCAGAGATGCTTCACGCGGTAAAACTCTACCGGGGTGAATTTCTTGCCGGATTCGGCTTGGGCGATAGCCCAGACTTTGAGCAGTGGCAATTGCTCGAAGCCCAATCCCTCCATCAGACTCATGCTGCGCTCTTAGCAAAGTTGGTAGAGTCCCTGACTGAACAGCAGAATTACAGCCAGGCAATCGAGTTTGCCGTGCGGTGGCTGGCACTCGATGCGCTAAATGAAGCCGCCCATCGCCAACTGATGAAACTCTACGCCTGGTCTGGGCAAGCAGGCATGGCAGTGCGCCAGTTTCAAGAATGTACGCAGTTGCTCAACAAAGAGTTGGGCGTGCGACCAGCCGAAGCAACGATTCAGCTCTATAGCTCGATTACCCAAAATCGCCTTCCCCCACCATCGCTGAATGGCCACAGCGTCAATCCACTGGTTGCACCACCGCCCCATAAGGCTGCAATTGACACTTCGCAGCCCCTTTCGCCACCCAAAATTGAACAAGCACCGCTGACCCGCCAGCTTCCCACGACGTCATCCACGTTGCCACCGTCAGTAACACCCTTTATTGGACGCCAGGTTGAACTGGAGCAGATCACTGCTTTGATTATACAGCCGCATTCACGTTTGGTTACGTTGATCGGCTCGGGGGGTATTGGTAAAACGCGGTTGGCGATTGCCGTAGGAGAAGCTCACCAAAAGAGCTTTGCCGATGGTGTCTTCTTTGTCTCATTGGTCGATGTCTCCCCGGCAGATCGCCTGGTTACAGCCATTGCCAATGCACTCGAATTTACACTCTACCGCCGCGAGGAAGAGCCGCTCCAGCAGTTGTTGACCTATCTATCCAACAAACAACTTCTGCTGATTTTAGATAATTTCGAGCACCTGCTCGATGCTGCATCGCTGGTTGGCACCATCCTCAATCGCACAACGGGCGTTAAGGTCCTCGCTACCTCGCGTGAACGATTGAATGTGGAAGGCGAATGGCTGGTCGAGGTACCAGGATTGGCATATCCGCGCCCCAATCAGCCGCTCGGAGCCAATGAGCCTTTGCTGATTGACTACAGCGCCGTGGAATTGTTTGTGCGCAGCGCCCAGCGGGTCAATGCCAGCTTTGCCCTTGATGCTCAAAATCAGCCAGCCGTGGTCAAAATCTGCCAGTTGGTCGAAGGAATGCCACTGGCACTCGAACTGGCTGCCACCTGGATGCGTTTGCTCTCCTGCGAAGAGATTGTCAGCGAAATCCAGCAAGGGATCGCCATCCTCAGCACAACGCAGCGCAATATACCCGAGCGCCACCGCAGCATGGTTGCGCTTTTCAATTACTCTTGGAGCTTGCTCAACGACATCGAACGCAAGGTGGTAGAGCAACTGGCGGTCTTCTGCGGTGGTTTCCGCCGTGATGCTGCCCAATCGATTGCTGGTGCCACCTTGCCGATTTTGCTTTCGCTTTCGGATAAGTCTCTACTGCGCAGAGAAGGCAATGGTCGTTTTGGTATGCACGAATTATTGCGCCAATTTGCTGCCGAAAAATTGAGCATTGACAACCCTGTCGCTGCGACTGTCCACGACCGGCACGCTGCCTACTTCATGGAGACGCTCAATAGCTATGCCGCTCGACTGTATGGCAAGCAACAAAAACAGATTCTGAGTGAAATTCTGGCCGACTTGGAGAATATTCGCGAAGGGTGGAAGTGGGTTGTTCAGCATCAGCAACTCAACTGGATCGATGCTGTACTGGAGCCATTGGCTACAGTCTTTGAACTTTACGGTTGGTTTCACGAAGGCGAGAAGATTTTTGCCGAAGCAGTGACGCAATGTCAGCATAGGCAGAACGGTCTCGCTCCGAATCATCGCATCCTCCAAGTCGAAGGTAAACTCATGGCGCGGTTGGCCTTCTTTTCGCACCGTTTGGGCAAGTACGAACAAGCCAAAGGTCAATTTTTACGCAGTATCGAATTGCTGGCTGCCGAACACGCCGAAAGCGAAATGATCTACTGCCTCAACAATTTGGGCGACATCGCTCGGGTGGAAGGCAACTATGAACAGGCCCAGCGTTATCTAGAGCAGAGTATTCATCTGTGTAAGACGCATGGGGTGACGCTGTTACAAGGGCGGGCGCTCAATATTCTTGGCATCGTCTGTGGCACAAAGGGCGAGTATGACCTTGCCAAAGGCCATTTTAATGAGAGTTTGCAGATTTGCGAGGCAATCGAGGATCAATTAGGCATTGCCAAAGCGCTCAACAATCTTGGACTGCTTGCCTACTTTGCTCAGGATTACACATCCGCCATCTACTTCTGTCAGCGCAGCCTGACCATCAATCAGGACTTGGGCCATCATTACGATGCCGCACTGGCACTCAGCAATTTGGGGATGGCAGCGCAAAAGCAGAAGGATTACAGCAAGGCGATCCAGATGCTGCGCGAAAGCTCGGCTATTCTGCAACAGATCGGCTATGAACTCGGCGTGGGTCTGACCTTGGTCAGTTTGAGTGCCGCACTTCTGGAGCAGGGCAAAAGTGAGGAAGCGGGCAAACATTATCTAGAGGTGCTACATCTTGGCCGCAAGATCCGCAGCACGCCGCTCATGCTAGCCGGACTGGCTGGTGTTGCTGCGCTCTATGCGAGCAAGGGACAAGTCGACGAGGCCGTGACGCTGGCAACGTTGGTGCAAACCCATCCCGCCTGCGATGACGAATCACGAACCAAAGCGAACGAGATCTTGCAACAGGTGCATACCCAGAATCCAACCCTCCAGCCTGCCATTCTGCCGGACAAATCGCTGGATGAAACGTTGAATCATCTTGTTTCCGCCCTGTTAACCACCGGAATCTCGCCCACATTGCTTTCATCGTTCGCCTTACCCTTACCACCCCGCTTTGCGAATGTACTTACCCAAGCCAAGGGAAAGTAGCAAGGCGCAGGATGCAGTTACATTTCCTCCTAAAATAAAAGAGACGGTTGAGCAGTGAATCGCTCAACCGTCTCTTTTGTATTACTTCGCATTCACTAACCCCACCCTAACCCTCCCCTGTTAAGGGAGGGGATAGTGAAGGGACGGATAAAGTTCTTTCTTCTGTCCACCAAACTGAATCCGTCCCGTAACAGTTTCCTCCCTCGTTTGGCTTCGACGTGAGCTCAGCCGAACGTGAGGGTTAGGGTGGGGTTCCCTTATCTGCTGACCACCGGCAAGAAGACCTTCTGCGTCGCTTCCGCCTTCTTCACGATGACGATGGCGCTGTTGGTCGGATTGGTTGCATCCTGGTAGGTATAGGTGCCTTCTGTGTCGAGTTGGCGCTTGTACGACTCACCCGTTTGCAACAAACCACTGTCCCAGGCTCCGCTATCCGCAGAGACTCCTGCGCCGTTGGCGGCTGGCATCGACGCACTTGGCGTAATGCTGACGCTGCTGTGAACTTCGTTGCCACTGTTGATCCATTCGATCACCGTGCCCGGCTCGACTGTGATCACGGCGGGCTCAAAGCCACTGTTCGAGACGCTGATCTGCTGGTCGGCAGCCTTGTTGATGATCGGGGTCAACGGCACATCCTGGTGGACGGGGGCGTCGACGACCGTCAAGTCTTGGCTGACGTACGACTGATAGCCGCTCTTGTTCACATTCAGGCGGTAGGTGCCCTGTGGTGTGAAGAAGCTGAAGTAACCAGTCGCATCGACCTCTTGCGGGTTGATCTGGTCAAAGTCTGCTGCTGGCCAGAGTGTAAAGACCTGGTCGCCGCTGGCGGCATTGACACCCGCTTGCAGACAGGCAACACTGGCGCTGGCCACTGGCACACCCGTCATCACATCGAAGACCGTGCCTTCAGGGTCAATCGTGACCTGGCCATCGGTGCAGCGGCGGATCAGATTGCAGGTGACACAGATGCGGACCGCGCCGGTCAGGCGTCCACCCACTGGAATTGTGAAGCTACCACTGTAGATACGGTCGCCATCCAGGTCTTGCAGCGTGACCGTGAGGTCGCCGATCTGCATCGTCACCTGAGCCTCGGCGTCCTGGCAGCAGACATGCAAGCTGACCGTGTAGGTATGTCCGGGGCGCAGGAAGACGGACCAACCGCTCTCATCTAAGCGACCGCTCGGGATAATGGTGTGACCCAAGTCATCCACAAAGCGTAAGCTGATCGGATCCCAGAAGAGCGTGGTATCGACAATCACGGTCACAGTCGGCGATGGTGCACTCGTCAAGGCTCCCAGGGTGGCGACGGCATAGATGTCATGGCTGCCGTTGCTCAGACTGACGGTTGTGTTCCAGTTGCCGGAACCATCGGTTGCTACTGTAGCCACCGAGGTGCCATCGACGAAGACTTCCACACTAACACCGGGTTGGGCAACGCCGTTGATTTCAACGGTGCCTGTGCAGGTTGAGCCTGCCAACGGGGAGACGATCAGCGGGGGCAGAATCGGCACGGTCACGGTCGCCACGCTGGTGTTATTGGCTGTGTTGCCGTCGTTGCTGCTGTTAACCACTGCGCTATTTGTAATCACCGTACCGGGCGTCGTATTCCACGGAATCTCCGTGCGCACGATGACCAAGCCTGAACCACCGACTGGCAAGGTGCCGACATTGTAATCGAGCGTTGGCGTCACATGCGTATGGGGCACCAGCGGAATTGAATGTTCGGCAATCAAACTCTGCGGCGCAGCGTAGGTATCAATCACATGCACATTGCTGGCTGCGGTGCTACCTCCGTTGGAGTAGTTGACGATCCAACCCGCTACCCAACGGCGTTCCTGCGTCTCTGGGTTAAAGTCTGGCCAGATTTCGCCATGTTTGCTCACGGTCGGGTCGCTGGTTGGTTGTGCCTCCTGACCGCGCAGTAGGTAATCTTCGGTTTCGCCCAGGCGGAAGGGATGGTCATCATAGCCACGGCCATCGCCATAAGTGCCACCGCCCAATGGTTTGTTCGACTTTTCTTCGCTCAAGGTGACACGCAACCAGGCTGGCTTCTGCGCTTCTGAATCGGGCCAGGAGACCGGGCTGGTGGTGTTGATGGTCAGGACATGCACGCCCGCACCGAGAGTTCCGACATCGACAACCTGGTCGATCACAATGTGCTCGGGCGCTTTACCGGCGGCACCGGTAGCGGACTGTGGACACTCGAAGCTGTCGGCCCAGTCGCCATCGCGGTTGCTATCGACCCAGACGTTGAGGTAACCAACCTTATTGGGCAGCAATGCGAGCGCCGCCGGGCTGATGGTTACAACAACCCTGAACTGGCTCATCTGACAATTCTTGAACGCTACCGATGCCAGATCCAAGCCATCATCCGCCCGATCCAGGTTGGATTGCTCGCTGCTCGGAATGATGTTGTTAAAGGCATCGGCGTCAAAGCCCTGGTCGGCCTCGGCTTCGGGTGTGACACCCTTGCCCAGGAAGAACGGGCGTGGGAACTCGTGGCGAGGACCTCGGTCGGGCAGGCCAACATCAAAGACGGTGGGGAAGTTGCCCTGCACGCCGGTGGCGACATAGGCGGTCATCTTGACACCGTCATGATTGCTGCTGTCAGGCGCATCGCCGAGGTCGCGACAGGCAAAGCGCAGAATCACTGGGTTGCTGTCACCCTTGTACTCGTGCAAGCTGTTGCGCACGATCCAGTGGGCAATGTTGACCAATTCCTGCGCGCATTCGAGCTTGTCCTCCGCTCGTACTTCGATCTTAATCGTTACGGGTGACGTGCCTGGTCCAAGCAGACCATCCCACACCACACCATGACCACTGTCGACAATCGTCGCAATGCCGGAACTGCTGCTGACCGCGACGGCGATTAAACCGCTGGGAATGCTGTCGGTAATGTGGACGGCTTGGGTGAAGGCATCGCTGCTGCTCAGCGTGAGATAGTAGACAGCGCTGGTGCCAGGCAGAATAATGCCATCGAGGCCAGGCTGATCTTGTCCTTCCACTGCGACGTGCTTTTCCAACGTAATGTGGGGATCACCCTGTTGTGGGCAGATGATCTCGACCAGGGCTTCTGCACCGCCCAACAGTTGACCATTCGGGCCAACCATACGGGCGACGTTGAGTACCTTCGAGGGGCAAGTAATATCCGCACTGACCTTGACCTTGAACTTAATCGTCACTGTACCACCTGCCGAAACGTTGCCCACCCATTGCATCAACGAGGGGTTGCTGTCATCGGGGGTGGGGGCAGTGGCGTTGAGCGATCCTGCGACGTAGCTGGTGAAGGCAGGAATTGGATCGACAACACTGACGGCAATCGCTGGCGCTGAGCCGCTGTTTTGCACGACGATGGTGTATTCAATTTCGCCACCAGGGGCAGTTTGGGTCACATTGGCGGTCTTGCGGATCGTCAACTTCGGTTCGCCATTCGGACAGCGCACGGTAACGACAGCTTCGGCACCGGCAATGGCGTTGCCAGCCGGATCGAGCAGGCGGGCCACATTGTTGACCTTACCGGGGCATTGGAATTCCTGGCTGACCATCACCTTGAACTTAATGGTGACGCTGCCACCGGCTGGAATGTTGCCTGACCACTTCATCACAGCCGGATTGCTGTCATCGGTGGCGGGGGCAGTAGCATTGAGCGAGCCAGCAACATAGCTGGTAAAGGCGGGAACTGGGTCAAGCACGCTGAAGCCGATGGCTGGACCGGTACCGCTGTTTTGTACGACAATCGTGTATTCGATGATGCCACCGGGCAGAGTCTGGGTGACATTGGCGGTCTTGCGGATCGTCAGTTTCGGCTCACCTTGGGGGCAGTGTACGATCACGCCAAAGTTTGCCTGACCGAGAACTGCGCCATTCTGGAGCAGTTTGGCAACATTGACGAGCTCATGCTCGCAGGGGTAATCCTGGGCCACCTGGACTTTGAACTTGATCGTAACCGAACCGCCTGCGGGCACATTGCCTGTCCATTGCATCAAGGCAGGATTGCTGTCATCGGGCAAGGGGGCGGTGGCGATGAGTGAGCCTGGAATGTAGAGCGTGCCAGCCGGAATCGGGTCCTGCATGTTGGCATTGATCGCCGGGGCTGTGCCACTGTTGACGATGACAATCGTATATTCGATGATGCCACCGGGTGTGGTCTGGCTGACATTGGCAGTCTTGCGGATTTCGAGTTTCGGCTCACCCTGTGGGCAGAAGACAGGAATCGATACTTCATTGCTCGGCACGACAGCACCCGCATGGAGCAATTGTGCCACATTGACGACCTTGCCTGGGCATTGGAAGTCGGCGTTGACGAGGACTTTGAACTTAATCGTCACCGAACCGGCGGCTGGAATGTTGCCGTTCCACTTCATCACGGCAGGGTTGCTGTCGTCGGGAGTGGGGGAGGTAGCGTTGAGCGAGCCTGCCACATAGCTGGTACCAGCGGGAATAGGATCCTGCACGGTCACGCCAATGGCCGGGGCTGTGCCACTATTGATTACGACAATCGTGTACTCAATCGCACCGCCCACTATGGTCTGAGTGACATTAGCTGTTTTGCGGATTTCCAAGTGTGGTTCGCCACCGGGGCAGAGGACGGCTACGCTCACATCGGAGCTGCCGATGATCTGACCGTTGGGGCCGAGCAGCTTGGCGACATTGTTCACCTTGCTCGGGCATTGGAAGTCGGGATTGACCCGTACCTTGAACTTGATGGTGACCGAACCGCCAGCCGGAATGTTGCCGTTCCACTTCATGATGGCAGGATTGCTGTCATCAGTGGTGGGGGCAGTGGCGTTGAGCGAGCCTGCCACATAGGTTGTGCCAGCCGGAACTGGATCTTGTACAGACACACCAGCCGCGGGACCGCTTCCGCTGTTGTTGACGACAATCGTGTACTCGATTACGCCGCCAGGAACTGTCTGGGTGACATCGGCGATCTTGCGGATGGTCAACACTGCATCGCAGACGATCTTGACATCGACACTGGCGCTGAGCACAGGGCCAGATGCGCCCATGATGTTGGCTGTGTTGCGAATGACCACGCCACAGTCGATGGGAACATTGACCTGCACCTTGAACTTGATCGTGACTGCGCCACCGGCAGAGATGTTGCCGTTCCACTTCATCAAAGCTGGGTTGCTATCATTGGTTGTGGGAGCAGTGGCGTTGAGCGTGCCTGGCACATAGCTAGTGCCTGCAGGAATCGCATCTTGCCAATTGACGGCATTGGCAGGGCCTGTGCCGACGTTGGTAATGACAATGGTGTACTCAATCTGTCCGCCTGGGCCAGTCTGGGTGACGTTGGCAAACTTGCGCATTTCCAGTTTCGGCTCGCCTTGTGGGCAGTTGACCGTAACACTGGCTTCCGATGCACCCACCTGTGCGCCAGTCGGTGCCAATAGCTTGGCGATGTTGGTGATTTTGCCAGGACATTGGAAGTCGGCGCTAACCTTGGCCTTGAACTTGATCACGACATTGCCGCCAGCCGGAATGTTGCCTGTCCATTGCATAAGGGCTGGATTGCTGTCGTTCGGCGTGGGCAAGGTGGAGGTGAGGGTGCCTGCGACATAGCTCATGCCAGCGGGTATGGGGTCTTGCACGCTGAACGCTGTGGCTGGACCCGTACCAGTGTTGAGCACCTGAATGGTAAATTCAACGATGCCGCCCGGGAGGGTTTGTGTGACATTGGCAGTCTTGCGAATTTCCAGTTTGGGCTCGTTCTGGGGTGGAACCAACTGCTTGATGTAATCTTCAGTTTCACCAAACTTGAAGCCTGCGGGTGGCCCGCGACCATCGGCATAATTACCCGAAGCATCTTTCTGGGCTGGACCATCCGAGAGGGTGATGCGGATCCAGTGGTCATCGGGAATGTTTGGCGAATCGAGGGCAACAAAGGCTGGCACGGTCACCGTGTGGACGCCTGTCGGCAATGATGTGACAAAATCGCGCACGACCCAGTCACTGGTCAACAGTCCGGGACAGGCGGTATAGGTGTCGTTCCAGTCGCCATCGTGATTCCAATCGATCCAGGCGTTGAGATAACGCTGGGCGACGCCGCCGACCACGGTCACTTGTACATCCATCGTGGTTGCGATGCAGTTTTGTTTGACGGGAAGACGGAGTAGCCCATCATCTTTGCCATCGCGATCCGGGGCATTGGCGACAGGATCTATATTGCGCACGCCATCCTGATCGGGCAGTAGATCGGCATCACGCTCCACGGAAACTGCGGCACCCAACCAGGCATCAGCGCGCGGGAAGGCGTGGCGCGGCCCTTGCGGCAGCCCAGTAGCTGGATCAAAGACAGTGGGGAAGGTAGCGGTGATACCCACATAGGCACTCATCGCCGTTCCAGCGTGGTTGCTGCTGTCGGGTGCATCGCCCAGATCGGGACAAAGGAGCTTGATAATGATCTGGCTGGGGATCGGGTCCGGGAAGAGATTGCTGAAGGCACGGGCCTCATTCGAGATAGGATCAGGAATGCCGGTGGGATTACCAGCACCGCAGCCTTTCACCACCTCGACCGGTTCAAGCACGATCACGCCAAAGCGGATCGTTGCTTCTTCACCTGGCTTGAGCGTGCCACCCCATTGTACGGTTCGATTGGCTGCGCTGAAGGTGGCCTGACCGGACGTGGCGACTGGGTTGGCATCGCCTAAGTAAGCAAGCCCTTGAGGTAAAGCGTCAACCATCGTCAGCAATTGTGTCTCGGTGTAGCTGTTCTGAACCGTGATCGAGTAGGTTACAGTTTCGCTCACCGTGGTAGTTTCAACACTGGCCCGTTTTGTGATGGTAATCGGCGGCGGCGGGGCAACTTGGGCGTAGACTGCCTGGCTCAGTGCCAACATGGCGGCCATTCCCAGCAGCAGTGACAAGAGCAAGCCGATCAACGCACCTTGGCGGGCGGTCGCGCTGATCTCTAACTGCGCTTTGGGTACTGATCTTGGATAATGATCCATTGGTTCCTCCAACATACGAATGCTAAACGGTTACTGGTTAACGAGTATTTGCTGCACAAAATCTACTTGCGAAACACTTAATGCAACATACCTAATTTTTCCGACATGGATTTTCAAAATAAGTGCAAAAGATTCAGATGAGAAGATGGAAGTCTTTGTGAGCTGCAAAGTTACAGGTAATGAAACGTACAACTTCCCGTAAATTCGTTGATTTTGTGCAAGGACGTGACTATTCAACTACGAACCACACTACAGATGATTCTCATGATTGGGAGCAGGAGATGGAGAATCGGAGGGCTGCTTGAACCATTATACATTAAATTTTTTTAAGGTCAAGGGCTGTGTTTTGGATCACAGCGAAGAAGTGATCGAGGCGATTGTGGAAAGGAATAAAGATAAAGCGAAGGTTCAAAATCCAGCTCAACGGGCTACCCTCCCCCAGCCCACGGGCATCGCCCCTGGGAGGATGAGATCGGATCATCAGGTGCATCGTCAGAGGGTATCACGTGATATGATCATCCCATAACCCACACCCAAAGCGATGCCCGTGGGTTATCATAAGGTGCCCCGATGGAGCGAGTCATATTACACGTTATTCTGCGTTTGTTTGTGACCAGTAATAGCAAACTGCCCAAAATACCTCAAACAAACATCCTGCCACTCTTTTGCATTCTCCACCTGATGTGCCAGGCGTTGACTGACATGCTTGTGACGCTGACTGTCCACCTTATCGGCCAAACCTTGCCAGCTTTGCGCCAGCGCTTCGATAAACTCAACGCCCGCTTGATAGCGCACCTGCAACTCTTCCCACAATGTGCGCCCTGAAGCGAGTTGCTGATCCCAGGCCACGTGATGAAACCAGAACAGAAATTTTTCTGGGCAACTTTCGAGCCCATCAAACTGCTCGCATAACGGGCTGCGATATTGACTGGTGTGATTGCTGCCGCGGCTGTTGCGCGGATAACCGACCCCCTGCGCATCAGCGCGATGATAGTAGACGTTGTTCCAATCCTTGCGTGGCGCATGGTTGAAGCCAGGATCAGGGCCATAGTGATGGCCTTCGACCATCAAATGGTGCAGACAAAGTGGTGTCATATAGTTAATACAGGCTTCCCAAGAGTTGAGCATCATTGGTAACAGTGTGGACAACAATTGCTGGTCGTTGCCCCAAGTCAACCGTATCCATTCCTGAGTAAGTGTGCCTTCGTCTAATTGGTGATCCCAGGCCAGCCGACCAAACGCATACCAGTTGGCCTGCGAGAAGTGATGGCCGCACCAGTTGCGGTCGCTGCCCGTGTTGGCCACGCCGACGATACAGGAATCCTCTCGCCCGTAAAGCGTGCCATCGACTACCTTAGCGACCGTCGAACCTATACCTCGGGCATAGGTATCACTCTCCAACACCTCTTTCCACATGCCCGCTAGGTAGACCAGATGGCGCGACTGGCCCAGATATTCTTGAGTAATTTGTACTTCCAGCGCCAGCTGCGTCTGTTCCATGGCTCCAAAGAGCGGGTGAAATGGCTCGCGTGGCTGAAAATCAACTGCACCATTCTTTACCTGGACAAAGACGTTCGGCGCAAATTGGCCGTCCAGCGGCTCAAATTCGATGTTGGCACAGTTGGCGCGATCTTCGTTGATGGTTACATCGTAGACAAAGGCGCGCCAAAGCAAGGTGCCCCTATATTTCGCCAGCGCATCGGCCAGCACCCGCGCCCCTTCGGCGTGATTGGCTCCATAGTCACGCGGTCCCGGCTGCCCTTCCGAGTTGGCCTTGATTTGAAAGCCGCCGAAGTCGGGAATCAGACTGTAGATCTCGTCGACCTTGGCTTGCCACCAGGCCACCACGGCAGGATTGCGCAGGTCGGCAGTGTCTAATCCACCCAACGTAATGGGGGCCGAAAAGGTTGGTGCCAGATAGATGCGAATGCCAAAGGGTCGAAAGATGTCGGCCAGTGCGGCGGCTTTGATCAGGTAGTCAGGAGTTAAGCTTTGCGCCCTAGCGTTGACATTGTTGAGACAGACGCCGTTGATACCAATCGAGGCACAGGCGCGAGCGTAGTCGGTATAGCGTGGGTCCAACTGGTCGGGCAACGCATCCCACTGCCAGAGCGAGCGACCGGCGTAGCCGCGCTCAATCGAACCATCCAGATTGTCCCAGTGGGCCAAAATGCGTTTACGGATGCGTGGAACTGAGACGATCTTCAACTCGGTCAGCGGTTGCTCGGTTTGCAGCAGACGTAGCAGATGGAAGAAGCCAGTCAATAACGCAGTGGCACGGTTGCTGCCAATCACGCGATAGCTGCCTCCTTCGACCGGCAGCGACCAGATCAAATATCCTTCTTCACCCAAACGAGTTGTTTCCTCTGCGGCCAGTGGCACCCCCGCTGCTTGTAGGGCAGGCAAGGTGCCGACCAATAGTGCCCCTGGGACGAGTTGTGGCTGCATCGACTGGATAGTCTGGATTCTTAACTCGACATCGAGCAAACGCGGCAAGGAGCGTATCATCTCCAGGGCAAGGGGAGTCGCACTTACGCTTTCATCAAGCAAGGTGACATGCTGAAGCGCAGCACGATACTCGGCCAGGCGTTCGCCATTCGTAACTGCACGATAGCGCAGCCAGAGTTCGTAACCATCTTCGTGGGGTAAGTTTGTCATGATTGTTTGCGTTGTGGTTGATCTGTTAGAGGATAGGAGGGGTGAGGAGTGAGGGGTGAGGAACTCACCCCTCCTATCTTGGTGTCTCTACATATATTTCCAAACAGCCTTGTGCTTCTTGCGCTATTTCGTTTTATGATACCTGAAAGATCTGAATCAGATTACCACAGGTGTCCTCGAAGACGGCAACGGTGGTTGTGCCTACATCAGTTGGCTCCATCGAAAAGACGACGCCCTTCTCTTTCAATTTTTCGTACTCGTGCTGTGTATTATCGACCGCAAAGGCAGTCAGCGGAATCCCCTGCTCGAATAGCGCTTTCTGGAAGACTTGCGCTGCTGGATTGGCGTTTGGTTCCAGCAGTAACTCCACTTCGTTTGGCGCTTCAGGCGAGACAACGGTAAGCCAACGGAACTCGCCAGCCGGGACATCCTGCTTCTTTACAAAACCCAACTTCTCCGTGTAGAACTGTAACGCTTTCGTTTGATCATCCACCATGACACTGGCCAATTTGATACGCATGATACGCTTCCTTTCGCTCCTATGAATGTTTGCAGTTGTTCGTAATCGGTAATTGTGTAATTACCCATTACTCTGCCGCCTGCTCATCAACAACTTCGTCGCTTCATTGCAACTGAGAGTCCGAAACTCGCTCGGGCTTAAACCATATTGCTGCTTAAAGGCTTTGCCAAAGGCAGCGTGTGTTTCATACCCTGCCGCTAAGGCCACCTCGGTGATGTCGATCGCGCCCATGCGCAGCTTGCGCCCCGCTCGTTCCAACCGGATTCGTCGCACATAGCAGGCCACACTTTCGCCTGTATGTGCAACAAAGACACGATGCAGATGTGGCACCGAAAAGCCGGCGACCTGGGCCAAGAGCTCACGATCCAGCGGCTGATCGAGATGGTCACGAATGTAGCGCAGCGTGGCGTCGATTTGTTCTCGGTAATGCGCTTGAAGTTGTATCGCAGTCGTCATAGTTGCACTATAGTATAGCAGAACAATTGTTCGCTATTCCAAATGTATCAAAGTCGCAAGTTGCAGGATCTAGGAACAGTGAAATGGTTTGTTGCTGGTGGATGAATTTGTTTATAAGATTAGGTGACTATTCTTTGAAGAAAGATTGACTCCCAGAGAAGTAAACCATAAAGCCCATGATTCGTGATCCGTGACATTCAGTGAAACGTTTCACGGATCACGAATCACGGCTCAACCGTATGTAACATCCTTGCAACACTGTGAAGGAAACGCAGCTCATGTCCAAATTTAGCCCAAAACTACTCCACTGCTGGCACCCGGTCGCCTATAGCCACGAAGTCGCCGCCGACAAGCCCTATGCAGCCAAGTTGCTCGACGAAATGCTCGTCATCTGGCGCACGGCAGATGGCACGCCACAGGCCATGAAAGATCTCTGTATCCACCGCGGCACCGCACTTTCGCTGGGCTGGATCAAGAACGATTGTATAGTCTGCCCCTATCACGCTTGGGAATACGACCGCAACGGCAAGTGCGTCAAGATTCCGCAAAAGGCAGGCATCACCATCCCGACCAAAGCCAAGACCGAATGTTTTCAGTGCCAAGAGCGCTACGGACTGATCTGGGTGGCACTGCGCGAGCCTGTCTATCCTTTGCCCGAAATCCCCGAATTAGAAAATGGCGATTGGAAAGTGGTTCAAACAGGACCCTTTGAGTGGCGCAGTGATGCCTCGCGTCAAATCGAAAACTTCACCGACTTTGGCCACTTTCCCTGGGTCCATCCTGGGTTGTTGGGCGATCCCGAACGACCGATTGTGCCTGAACACGAAGTTGAGATCCGCAATCACATCCTACACTATACAATCGTCCGCCCCGAAGCACCGAATAGTGAGGACTTTCCAGTCTTTGCCAACGAACAAACCGTCAAACCCGAACGGCGCAGCCGCTATCAACTGCACTTGCCCTACACAATTGTGTTGCGTCTGGGCTGGGGCGGCATGAAAGGCATGGTCTACTTTTTCGTCTCGCAGCCGATGGCCGAGAATCGTTGCCGCGGCTATTGCATCATTGGGCGCAACTACGACCTGGACCAGCCGGACAGTGTGCTGCAAAGCTTCGAAGACACCATCTTCGGGCAGGATCAGCGCATCGTTGAGTCGCAGCGTCCTGAACAGGTGCCCTTCGATTTAGCGGACGAGTTACACCTCAAGTTTGACGCCGTGGCGATCAACTACCGTCGCGCCATGCAGGAGCAGGAACTCGATTACTACCACTACCTAGACGTGGTGTAGCGCTTCAGGGCTCCGCACTCAGAACCCCGCACGTCAGTAAGCGGGGGAGCGTACGCTAACGCTAACGGCTCTGAAAGCCCATCAGAACCCCGCACGTCAGTAAGGGGGCGTACGCTAACGCTAACGGCTCTGAAAGCCCATCAGAGCCCCGCACGTCAGTAAGGGGGCGTACGCTGACGCTAACGGCTCTGAACCTCACGTCAGAACCCCGCACGTCAGTAAGCGGGGGCGTACGCTGACGCTAACGGCTCTGAAAGCCCATCAGAGCCCCGCACGTCAGTAAGGGGATCTCTAACCATGTCCTATTTCTTGAAAGGAATTCGCCTTATGCGCAAAGTGATCATTGCCCAACCACGCCAGGCTGCCGTAGTCGATGTGCCAAACCCGGTGGCGAAAGAAACCTGGGTCGTCGTCAAAATTCATACTGCACCCATGTGCACCGAATACAAAACCTTTCTCAGCGGCGGCCCTGCCGAGTTTCTGGGCCATGAGGCTGCGGGAGAAGTGGTAGATGTGGCTCAAGCCGGTGAAGTGAAGGTCGGCGACCGGGTCGTGGTGATGCCGCAGAATCCCTGCGGCCGCTGCGCCCTCTGCCTGGCAGGTGAGTATATTCACTGCCAGCAGAGCCATGACTTTGCGGCAATTCACGGCAGCCGAGAGGGGAGCGCCACCTACGCCCAATATCTGCTCAAAGAACCCCGCCAGTTGGTACCCATCCCCGAAGACGTCTCCTACGATCACGCAGCGATGGCCTGTTGCGGACTGGGACCGAGCTTTGGTGCTTTTCAGCGGATTGCACTCAACTCGCTTGATACTGTGCTGATCACGGGCATGGGGCCAGTAGGTCTAGGCGCAGTGATCAATGCTCACCAGCGCGGCGCACGGGTGATTGCGGTCGAATCGCACCCCTGGCGGGCGGAACGGGCACTGATGTTAGGAGCCAGCGCCGTGATTGACCCCATCGATCCTGATGCACTCCGCCGCATATTTGATCTCAGTGGCGGACTCGGCGTCGATCATGCGCTTGATTGTTCGGGCGTGCCAGCCGCACATCGCCTCTGTATCGACGCCGCTCGGCGCAAAGGCACCGTGACCTTTGTCGGTGAATCGCAGCACGACACACCAATTCAGATCAGCTGCGACATGTTGCGCAAAGGGCTGACGCTGCATGGCTCCTGGCACTACAACCTCAAAGATACCCCACGCATCATGCACCTGATCGGCACCCTCGGCAGCCAACTTGACCTGCTGATTAGCCACAGCTTCCCACTGGAAGCCGTGCAACAAGCCTTCGAACTGCAACTCACGGGGAATTGTGCCAAGGTGTTGCTCAAACCGTGGTAGCGATCCAAAGTATTCCGTGTTCCCTGATATCCGTGTTTATAAAAAGGCTCTGTAAACACGGATATCAGGGAACACGGATTTTAGATTGTGCGTGTAGCTGCATAAAATTCTAGGATTTATACAAAACAAGAGCATCGACAGTTGTAGTGTATTTTGTAGCATAAGAAGATATCTTGTGCTGCTTTCAACCGCAATGTTGTAGTGCCTCTTCGCTGAAGGCATGATGCGCCGTTCGCATCCGCTGTTCGGTCTCTGCATCCAGACCCCAACTGCTTAGTTTGCCCGCAGGGCGTAGGGCGGCGCGCAAGTCCCAGTAGGGAAGATTGGTGAAATCGAGCGTGGCGAGCGCGCTATTTGATAGCGCCTTGTAATGGTGCGTAAAGCGTGCCATTGCCTCCGGACTCACGGTCCAGGCTAACTCAAAGCGACAGTTCGCAACATCCGCCAGCGGATCGCCAAACTGTGCGTCTTCCCAGTCGATGACTGCTGCCAACGTGCCGTTCTGCCAGAGAATGTTGCCCGGCCAATAGTCGCCATGTAACAAGGTTGGCGGGTTGGCGTGATGTCGAGGATCCCAACCTGCGAGCGCGTGGCGAATGCGCCCTTCGCTGAGAGTTTCGTCTAGTTGTGCCGGACGGGGCGGGAGGCTATAGCGCTGCTTGGGGAGAAAGTCCAGAGCGACGTGCGCTGGGTGGATCGCATGAATTTTGTGCAGTTGCAGTGCAAGCTGATAAGTGAAATGATCGATATCTCTGGGGGTGAACTCGCTTGTGCCATCGACAAATTCGACGACCAGCGCAGGTATACCAAGGATCTCCCCCGTCAGCTCGACATAGATGGGCTGAGGTACCACAACGCCAGCCGCGGCTACCATCTGAAGCAACTTGAACTCATCGGCCGCGATCTGCGGATTACGTTGTCGATCCGCCGTCCCATGCTGGCGTACCACCCAACGCTGCACTTGACCGTCAGCACGCACGATTTCCAGTGCTGTTACCTGGGCCGAGACACCACCGCGCAATGGCCAACTCTTCTGTAACTTGGCCGTTGGATCGATCTGCTCGACCAGAGCTGCTAGCTTCGCTTGCATATCTGTACGTGACATCTGAGTTCTGAGCGACGGATTGGCTGCTCTTACTGCAATGGCTTAGGATTCCGGATTTTATAAGGCAAAGAAGTTAAAATAGCTTTTTCTTTGCGACTTCCCATCTTTGCGGCTTTGCGTTATTCAGGCCAGAAGTTACTGATCTGCGTGGCTTTCAGACTCTCCACCCACAACAACTTCTCCCCTTCGGCGTCGCGCTCTTGCGGCAGCAACTCGGCTGGTCCACCTTGTCCTGAACCGACAGGACCATAGAAGTTGAGGCTCTCAACCCCTGACTCACAACTGGCACGCGTGATGCCAAGTGCGCCATCTTCAACCGATTGGGCCGATTTTAACGTTCGCCACAAAATGTATTGATCCAAAAGACGAGTGCCGCCGGCTTTGCTTGTCTTTGCTTGTAAGCCACTGTCAGTCGGACCGGGATGGGCGCAGAGGCTCTTGATCTTGCCTGCGAACGCAGGACGTTCTGCTGCAATTTGGTCGTGTAGGGCGTAGGTGAAGAGGAGATTGGCCAGTTTGGATTGCTGATAGCGTCGCCACTTACCCAGACCCGGGAATCCATCACCGCCCAGATTGCCGCCATTTTTACCTAGGTTGGCCGCCATCAGTGGCGAGGCGGGTGACTTGCGGGCACCGCTTGAATGGTTGACTACGCGTGCTTCACCGCGCTGAGTGGCGGCCCGCTCTAGGAGCGGCCAAATCTGCGAGGTGAGAAGAAAATGGGATAAATGATTCGATTGCATCTGTACATCGAAACCATCTTGTGTGGCGAGATCAGGCAGCGCCATCACCCCAGCATTATTGCACAGCACATCGATTCCTTCTGCATAGAGTATCTTCAGCTTGGCCGCCGCCGACCGTACACTGGCAAAACTTTGCAAGTCGCAGGGCACCAGCACGGCATCGACCTTGCACTGGGTCAAGCCGAGCAGGGCAGCATCGGCGCGCTCCGAAGGGCGATTGAGCATCACGACGCGCGCCCCCAAATCGCCACAAGTGCGGGCGAGAACGAGCCCCGTGCCGCTGGTGCAGCCGGTAATGGCGACTGTTTTTCCCTTGAGCGAGGGCAGCCTTTTGACAAAGGCTGGATAGAGTTTGGTGGTAGGGGAAGGGGGTGTCGGAAAAAGCATGTGACCAACCTTTGGTGTATAAATTTCTTAAGACGAGAAAAAGGTACTCAGTATAACAGGGATGAAAGCGGGCGGCAAGGATAGGTGCGTACCAACCTGGGCAACTTCTCGTTGTTAGCGGTGGGTTTCGACCCAGCATTTTCTGATTTTCAAGAGACCACCTTGCGCCCCACATAGAGTAAGTGGTCCGCCGCACCATGCAACGTTGGATCTTTTCCCAGCCGATAGTTCAGATCGACCCAACGCTCCCACGCCTCGCCCGCTAAGGTATTCACCCGCGCCTCATGCCCAGCCACGATGCCTTCACAGCCGATCAGCACCAATGGCTGTAGACCCGCTGCTGCCATCAAAGGCTCGACCTCTGCTGGATAGGCAAAGTAGGCTTGCGTGAACCCTTTGGCTCCATCATCCGGATCGTGAGCTCCGGTCTGCAGAATCTGGTTGGCATAGGCCCAGTTTTCGACTAACCACTCCGGGTAGCCCTGGGCCGAGTCACGTATGAACGCAAAGCGCGTGATAAACGAGGCGAAGAGCGTTCCACCCGGCTTGAGCACACGAGTCGCCTCAGCGACTGCCTGTGCCCGCTCCTGCTCCGCCAGCAAATGATAGAGTGGCCCCATCAGCAGCACAGCATCGAAGCACTTGTTGGCAAAACTCGATAAGTCTAGCGCATTGATCTGCCGATAACCGACCAACTCTATCCCTGCCAGACCTGCACGCTCCCTTGCCAAATCCAGATTGGCTTTGGATAGATCGGCCAGCGTCACGCTGTAGCTCTCCTGCGCCAAGGCAATCGCATATCTCCCTGGTCCACCGCCGATATCCAGAATCGACGCTGGCGCAGCGGGCAAGAATTCGTGTAGCGCACGCATTGTTACGGCAAACTCGGTGCGATGCTGATCGAGCCGTGCCCATTCCGCTTCGCTGTTTTGATCGTAGAAGGCTTGAACGTTGGACATGAGGACCGTTATTCCAAATGACGCAAGATTGAGGGCAGCACTTCCAGAGGACGATCATGAATGAACCCATGATTGCCTTGAGGAACAATCTCAAGTTGAGCGTTGGGCAGCAGTTTCAGCAGCCGTTGACCCACCCCCACCGGACTAATTGGATCGTTTGCTCCCCAGAGCAAGAGCGTTGGTTGCTCAATCTTGGGCAGTTGGTCTTCCAGGTCGAAGTTCTGTTCCATGATCCAGGAGGCCGACTCAGGATATTCCTGCCGATATGCCGCTCGCCAATCAGCTGCGCCAAAGTCGGCGATCTTCAGCCCGCCGCTGGTGACAGCGAGCACGATGCGGCGTATTCTCTGCGGATGGCGCAGTGCTACCTGCAAGGCAATCGCCCCGCCCATCGACTGCGCCAATAGATCCACCTGCGAATCACCAAGCGATGCCTCCACCAGCGTGACCAGATCGCTCAGGCCGTTGACTTGCGGTGAGGGTGGTTGATGACCAATGCCCGGCCAGCCGAAATAGATCTTCTCCCAGGTTGCAGGCAGCAGATCGCCCAACGGTCGCCAAAAGGCTGGATCGGCACCAGCACCGGGAAGGAAGAGTAAACGTCTATTCATGGTATATTTGTACCTAAGTTGTAGCGTGTTTTTGGGACTTGGCTCACAGTGTAATGGGTTCCTGGGAGCGGCGGACATAGCCATCTACGAGTATGCATAGCTCGTCACGTAGTTCATTGGGGCTTACGCTTTTGTCAAGTAGGCTGCACAGATGGTTCGCCGTATCGATCGTCCCCAGCGCAGCACCTCCTGCTCGCTCACTTCTGGAAACAGTCGCTGTAAGTTGCACTCGAACGCCTGCTCTGTGCCCGTGAGCAACGTCTCGACCACCTCCCAGAACGATTGCGTCCCCAACTCTAGTGCAGCATGAATTGCAGGCCGACAAAATTTGACCTGCTCCACGACCAATTCAACACCTTTCTCGATGTATTGCCGTGTGTCCGAATCCGACAGAGAGTCAAATTGGGCATGGAAGTCCTGGCAAAGCCGCAGTATAGCCTCTGGACACAGCCCGTGCAGCAACAGTTCGCGTTTGGTCGGAAAGTAGTGATATAAACCGCCGATGCTCAGGCACGCCATCTTCGCTGCCTGGCGCATCGAGAGCCGCTTTGCCCCCTCCTGCATGATCAAAGGCGTAACCGCCTGATAGATCTCGCGCTGGCGTGCCAGTCGGTCATCAGGAGGACGACCTATTTTACCGAACGTCATACCCGTTTTCTCCAGAAAAATCAGCAGGCTATTGCCAAACCATCTGAGAATATGCTACCGTGTTCTTTGAGCTTACACTATACAGCCTGCCGCCACTTCACGCAAGCGGTCGGTCAGAATTTGCCGAACGGCAGGACTGTCTAATAGAGATGACACTTAAACATGGCACAATCTCACGGTCTTCGGTTCTTTGGTAGATTGTGCCATGTTTAAATTATGTGTCTATAAGGTGAACGCACTCGGCAACCAGCACATACGAGGAAAGGAGCCTCTTCGATGGTCAAATCAGGTGACATACTCGAACATCCCGTGACGGGCGAAAAGATTGTCTTTCGCAAGACCGCAGGCGATACAAGTGGTGAACTGTTACAGGCAGAGTTAACCCTACTGCCAGGAGCCTTTGTCGCCGCCGAGCACATTCACCCGCTGCAGGAGGAACGCTTCGAAGTCATATCTGGGATACTGCGCGGTCGTGTGGCGGGCAAAGAATTGAGCAGCAGGCCAGGAGAGCTAGTTGTAGTTCCCAAGGGAACGCCACATGTCTGGTGGAACTCGGGTCAAGACGAACTGCGCGTCCTCGTAGAGGTGAGGCCAGCGCTCCGGTTCGAGAATTTCTTTGAAACATTCTTCGGTCTGGCCCAGGACGGCAAGGTAAACCCAAAGACAGGATTGCCAAATCCCTTTCAGTTGGCATTGGTGATGCGTACGTATCGAAATGAACTTATCCTGGCGCAGCCACCGCGGCTGGTGCAGACATTGCTCTTTGGCGTGTTGGCTCCAGTCGGTAGGTTGCTTGGGTATCGGGGTGAGCATCCATATCCAGTTTCTCATCAGGCGAAGGCTTAGACGACGTAGGCTCCGAAGCAATTTGTCTGTGGCTGATTGGATGTCAGTCCAAAGAAGGGTTTGTGCTTTTCTGTTTTATGATGTTGGATAATTCGGTGTCAATTTTGGCAATACGTTCCAGCCAGTAGTTGCCTGCTTCTTGTTTGCTGCTGGCATCCAACTCTTTTGCGCGTTGCACTTGGTCTAACTGACCAACAAAATGGCGACGACGACTTTGTAAGTAATCTTCATATGCTGGCCTAGTTGTTGGGATAAAGCCAGGCCCATCACATCCACAGGTATGAAACACATGACCAACACGATACATGCCTGCTAAAATCTGCCATGCCTTTTCATCTACTTGTTTCGGTGGTTTGAAATCTAACCCCATATCGATCATCGGCTGACCACACTGTGGACAGTGATGTGTGCTATTGCGGTACTCCGCCTCTAGTTCATTAAGGTGGACGCCAAGTTCAGCCTCGCGACGTTGTAACGACGGAGTGTGCAAACGAACTCTGCTCAGTTCACGATAGAGATAGCCCTTGTCGCGCGACGCCAACCAATCGCTGATCGGGGGTTGCTTGAACATTTTGCGGCAGGCAAAACAAACGTAATGGTACTTATATGGGCTAGAAATTCCATAGCGACACATTGCTACTCTACTCGACTATTCGGCAAGCTGCTGGTAACTTCGCTTTGCCAATTAAGTTGAATTGTTATCTCCAGCATCTTTCAAGAAACCCTTTTTGTTGTCTCTCTACTTGACGGGCTATCAAAGTAAGTCAACTCTGTTTCATGCTTGTTATCAAATTTTAACCTAAGGAAGCTATTCCCTAAAAGGTCGAGAACGTCTTAAGAAATATCTGATACAGCAAAGACAAAAGATAACTTACATTCTCTTCTGTCAACCGGTCGAAGCTAAATAAGGGAGTAATGCCACTCACTCCTCTTTCTCCGCACTCATCTCTCGTTCCATCTGGCTAAACGCTGCCAGCGCCTCAGCTTCGGATGGCGGCTGGAGCACATTGTGGTCGGCGAACTCCTTTGCTTGCGGATAGCTGGTTGCCAAAATGCGTGCCACTGCCTGGCTGCGGTCGTAGTCGCTGCGTCGGAACTGATGTTTGGTCCCAATGGTAACCAATACGCTCCTGCTCGCCGTAGGGCATGCCGACGCTGCCTGCATTGACACCTCGCATTGTTCCGACTCTGCGCTCAAACTGCATATGGGTATGACCACAGATGACCAACGGCACGTGGTATCTTAATTCTGGTAAAGAGGGGCAGCAGGCGCTCTTCTGGGGTTAAACGGGTAAAGAGTTCCGTGTCGCTGCGTGGGGTGGCGTGGCAAAAGAGGACTTCCCCTAAGCCGCTGATATCGAGGCGTAGTGTAGCCAGCCAACTGGCAATCGACTGTACGTGTTGCGGCTTTAGCTGCTGCGCCGCCCATTGGGTAACCTCTCGAATCTCCTCTGGTAGTGCGTCTATGTTACTGCCGATGATTTGTTCAAGCACCTCGCGGTCGGCATTGCCCCGAATGAAGTGGACGGGCAGAGAAAGATGGAGCAAACAGTCAAATGTTTCCTGCGGCATTGGCCCAGAGAACACATCTCCGCCCACCACAATCTGGTCAACGCCTGCCTGTGCCACTTCTTGCAGCACTGCCTCCAACGCAGGCAGGTTACCGTGAATATCGTAGAGTGCTGCGACGCGCATAACTAGACCTTTCCACTAGAAGGAGGAGTTCTTCCAACGATGATTTTTTGATTTCACCCTGGCTTCTGGTCTTCTGGTCTTTTTGTCTTTCCTTCTTCCCTCACCGGCAACGTAAACCAGAACCGACTTCCCTGCCCCGGTGTACTTTCCGCCCCGATCTGCCCGCCCATGCTTTCGACCAGCGTCTTAGCGATGGTGAGACCAAGTCCGCTGCCGCCGCTGCGCCTGGTGCGCGATTTGTCGGTGCGGTAGAAGCGGTCAAAGATGTGGGGCAACTCCTCAGATGGAATGCCTTCGCCGGTATCGCTGACAGTGACGAGCACGCGCTCGGCGTTGGCCTCGGCGGCAAGCTCAATCCGCCCGCCCGCTGGCGTATGGCGTAGCGCATTGGTGACGAGATTATGAATCACCTGCATCAGTCGGTCGGGGTCGGCGGCGACGGTTGGGAGAGCAGAGCTAGGGTGAGCGGCAAAGCGGATCTGCTGTGCTTCGGCGACGGGGCTGAACTTGTTGGCGGCGGCTTTGAGTAAGGAGTTCACATCGACGGTTTGCAGGGTCAGGGAGATCTGCCCTGCCTCGGCCAGCGCCAACTCTCGCAGGTCATCAACCAGGCGGGAAAGCAGACGAGTCTCGTCGTAGAGGGTGGCGATCTCGTTCAATTCTAGGGGGTAAACGCCGTCGAGCATGGCACGCAAGTTGCCTTGCAGCACCGTGATCGGCGTGCGCAGTTCGTGGGCAACGTCGGCCATCAGGTTGCGCCGTTGCACTTCGGATTTTTCGAGCGACTCGGCCATCTCGTTAAAGGCGTGGGCAACCTCAGCAATCTCGATAATGCTTGAACCCTGCTCCAAGGCGACGCGCTGTGACCAATCGCGTTTGGCTAGCCCACGCGCCGCCGTCGCTAATGCCGCCAAGGGCGAGGCCAAGGTGCGACTGACCGCCAGCCCCAAGAGAATTCCCAACATCCCAACCCCCAGGGTGGCAAAGATCAGCCAGCGCCGTAATTGGTTGAGAAAGTTCTGTTCGGCCCGCCCCAACATCATGTTCATGCCCGAAGGCAGTAGCAGATAGCCGACCGTCTTTCCATCTACGACAATCGGTTGGGCGGCTTGTTGTTCGGCACTCGAAATCACGCCTCGCAGTCGCTCTCCACTCGGGTCATAGAGCACCGTGCCCGATTGGTCTGCTAAGATCGGCTGTCCCCCGCCCATGAGCATCCCCATCCAGCGTCGGCGGCGAATGGTTCCGATCACTGAATCGGCAAATTGCTCGACGCCAGCCCAACTCTGCTGACGCCTATAGTAGTCGGACAATTGATCGATCACGGCATTGCGCGCCGCAGCCCCTGGCTGAAGCAGATAGGCTCGAAACTCAGCATCGGCGCGCCGATCAGCCAACCAGGAAATCGTGCCTACAGTCAGCAGGGTGATCAACATAAAACCTAAAGTGAGGCGAGCCCAGAGGTGATTCATAAATATCCAGAAAAATCGTGAGCGATCAGTACTTTGTAACGGGTAATTATGTCATTACTCAATTACGAATTACCTGCCCTCATCCGGTAGCCAACGCCAAAAACAGTCTCAATCTGTACATCTTTCGCCCCGGCGGCGTCGAGTTTTTTTCGCAGGTTTTTGATGTGGCTGTCGATGGTGCGATCCATGCCTTCGTATTCGTAGCCGAGTGCTTTTTCGACCAGCTCGCCGCGTGTAAAGGGGTGGTTTGGGTTCTGCATCAAACTTTGCAACAAAGCAAGTTCGGTAGGGGTGAGATCAAGCGCACGTCCGTCTACCGTTGCGATCAGGGTATCGAGGGCTAGGCGTAGATTGGCGATTTGTACCTGTTTCGGCGGCTGCATGCTGCCTTGAGCACGACGCAAAAGTGCTTTGACCCGTACCACAACCTCACGTGGATTAAAGGGTTTGGTCACATAGTCATCGGCCCCGATCTCGATGCCTTCGATCTTGTCTTCATCCTCGACCCGGGCGGTAAGCATCAAAATCGGCAGGCTGGCCAACCCTGCATCGTTGCGTACAATGCGTGTGATCTCCCAGCCATCCTTGCCCGGCAACATTAAGTCGAGCACGACGACATCGGGCCGTTCGCTGCGTATTGTATGCAGCGCCTCATCGCCATCCAGAGCTGTGAGCACCGTAAAGCCATCTTGCTGCAAATAGGATTGCAACAAGCGCACAATCTGTCGATCATCGTCAACTACAAGAATCCGTGCAGTCATTGTTTCTATCAGTAGGACAGTAAGTCAGTAGACAGTGAATCAATGGACAGTAGGACAATCTACTAATCCGCAATTCCATTATGCCATGCCGATAAAGAAACAGGTAGACAAGAGGCGAGTAATCGTTCTTGTCTACCTGTTGGTGGGGGGAGAAGTTGCAGGTGGCAAGTTGCAGGTAGCAAAGTGTAAATCCATCCTGCAACTTGCGCTCTACTTATTCCACATACCGCCCATACCACGACCGTGTCTCATTCCTCGTTGTCCAGCATTACCCATGCCTTGTCCCATTGGCTGATTGAGCCGGTCGGGCAGGTTTTCCTTCATGTTTTGTAGCATTAGGTCGGCACGTGCTTGAGTAATCGTACCAGCGGCGACCGCAGCGTCTAATTGTGTCTTGCGCTCTGCCAGGATGGCATCGATCACCTTTTGCAGATCCACATTCTTTTCCTTGGCGATGACGGCGACTGTCTTGCCGGATTGGACTGCACTGAGCAGATCGGCGTCCGACATATCAAGTGTCTTGGCAACGGTGCCAAGCATATTGAAGCCACGCTCAAAGGCTGGACCCCAGTTTAATCCACTGCCCATCATGCCGTTACCGGGCGCAAAGGGCTGATTAAGATGTTCGGGAAGCATCTGCGCCATGTTGGCTAGCATTTGGTCGGCACGTTCCTGGGTGATCTGACCGCTGCTCACTGCTGCATCCAGTCGGGTTTTGGCTTCAGCCATGATTGCATTGATTATCGTCTGTAGATCGACCTTCTTTTCGGCGGCCAAATCAGCAATGCTCTTGCCATCGACCAGCGCGGCACGTAGATCCGCCTCGCTCATATTGAGCGCCTTGGCAACCGTCGTGAGCATCTCGCCCGCTTGACCAAAGCGACCGCCCATCATACCACCGCCCATACCACCCATACGCCCCATCATCCCTTGCATTGGTCCATTGCCCCAGTGTTCGCTCATCCATTCGTGGATGCGTCCGCCAAAGCGCTGCGCAAACCAGCCCATGGGACCGTTGCCAAAGCGAGGGCCATTGCCCGGTTGCTGCTGTTGGGTAGCAGATGGTGTATTGTTATCAGTGGTGTCCTGCGCCGAGGCATACGAGACGGCGCCCAATGTCAATGTGCCCACCAGCACGATTGCGCCAACCGAGGCCAAAATTTTTCCAAAGGTTTTCATACAATTTCTCCTAAATTGTGAGTTTTGAAACGTGATACGTGATTCGTAAATTTGGATCACGGGTCACGCATTACGTTTCAGTGTTGTTGCGTCCGCTCTTTGTCTTGATCGTATCAAGAAGTTATGGAGAAGTTGTGGAGAGAGTTTGTAACTGATAGAGTGCGTGGATAAGTTTGGCGGCACGTTGAAATTGCGCAGGATCGGAGCGTATTCCATTCGTGACATAACCAAAGCCGAGACCTGTCACTGGGTCGGCAAAGCCGATAGAGCCACCATAGCCTTCAAGACCAAAAGCCGCTTCGTTTGGCCCCATGAAGCCAGCCGGACGATTCAAGTGAAAGCCAAGACCAATACAACTCCGAAATCCAAACACAATGTCAATCCCGCTAGACGAGATTGCTGTTGCCTGGCCTAGCAAATCGGAGCTTAACAACCGCACGCCATCAAGCTCGCCATCGCAAGCGAGTGCACCATAAATACGTGCGAGAGCTCGGGCATTGGTTGTGCCATTGGCAGAGGGAAGTTCAGCGCTGCGCCAAGCCCGACTGTTGAAAATTGAGAAATCGGGTAGTGGAGGATTGTTGACTTTTGCCAATAGTGAATTGGGATCGATATTCATTTGTTCCGCTTTACTTTCTGCTGGTTGCGACTGATTCACCACTGTTGCTACTCGATCATCCTGCTCTGAGCCAAAACCGATCTGGAAATCAACAGCCAACGGTAACGCAATTTCTTCACGTAGGAAGCGTCCAATGCTCTTGTTACTTACCCTGCGAACCAACTCGCCAACAAGCCAACCAAAGGTTACTGCATGATATCCATGTGCTGTCCCGGGCGTCCACCACGGGCGTTGCCGTTCGAGCAACTGTGTCATGCGTTCCCAGTCAAAAATGGCTTCAGTTGATAGCGTCTCGTCGATTGCCGCCAACCCTGCTTGATGGTTCAACAAATGGCGTACGGGTAGAAGATCCTTTCCTGCTTGTGCAAATTCCGGCCAATAGCGAGCCACAGGTGCATCAAGGTCTAACTTGCCTTGCTCGACTAAACGCAATGCACAAAGGGCCACGATTGCTTTTGTCACTGACCAGACATTGACAATCGTATCTTTCTGCCAGGGTTTGTTTTGTTCTAAGTCGGCATAGCCGCTCCAAAGATCAACCACAGGTCGTCGTTGATAATAGACGGCAACAGCCGCACCGATCTCGTTGGCTTGTTGGAAGTTTTCTTCAAATGCAGAATGAACCGCTACAAATTGCGGATCGCATGTGCCTGAAACTGGAATCGCATGGTTCATCAGTTGCTCTCCCTTTGCTGAATACTGTTTTGGTAAAAAATAAGGACCATAGGCAGCCTCGCCTGTGGTCCTTATCAAACTCAAGATATAGTTGGTTTCGTAATAAGTGCTTCCCAAGCACTTATTATGAAAAAGGACGGTGACCACACTTGGGTCACCGTCCTTTTTTACTAACTTCGCTTCTGAGCGGGCAACGAGACTCGAACTCGTGACAAGTGCTTGGGAAGCACGTATGTTACCGCTACACCATGCCCGCAAATTGTTTCGTATTGATTATGCTAACACGAGCCCTTTGACTCTGTCAAATGTGATTTAGGAAGTTCTACAAGGATAACTGGATGAGAGGCTACCCTCACGACTTCTCCTCTCATCCAATCACCCTGACTGATCTATTGTTTGGGTGCGTTTCTGGATGCACTATCCTGCATTTTGCTGCGCACGTTGGTGGCAAGCACGATGCCTACGCCGTTTTTGTCGACCATGGGATAGCCTTCAACGATCAACACGTCCTCGACATTGCTGGTGATGCTCTCCTTGATCTTGTTCCACTGTTTGGTGGCGATAAAGACTGCCCAGGTGATCCCTGCTTCGGGCGGCACAGGCAATCCTTTGGGAAGTGCACCGGGTGGTTTGCCTTGCAGCGAGACCACAACCGCACCTTCTCCAGCTTTTGCTACTTTTCTGGGTCGCCCCACGATGGTTAATTTCACGTTTGCCCCCTTCCCTGGCGTCTGAATGATGGCTACCACGAGCCGTTTCGCTTCTTCCCAACTGATTGGCTGAATAGCACTTTGTGCTTGTCCACCGCCCGATCCTTTGGTCCAAATCTGTTGTCGCTCTTCGGGGCTAATTTCAGCTTTGACCAGGTAAAAGAATACACCGCCTGGGGTCCGCCGGCGTTGTCCATCCGCTGTCATCAACCCGCCCTCAGCTTCAGTGGCAAGCGCTCGCTGTGCGTATTCACCTGCCCGCTCCTCGCCCAGGACGTCAACAACCTGTTTCAATAGTTCAATGTTCTCTTCGTGTAGTTGCTCGGCAATCTCTTGTAGGGTCATCTTCTCCTCATTCCGCTTACAATGGCAACCCAGCCGGCCCAAGAAAGCCAACAAACTTGCTGAATCGTCAGGTGTATCGTCGGTGATGATAATTGTTTCTTACACATTCATATATTACACCAACCCGTCCGTTTGGCAACGATTTTGATCTACTTTAACGGAGAATCCAAGCTTGATTATTTTGCCTGGATTTCGAGAAAAAGTGAGAGGAAAACGCTGTGTAGATGTCATGGAGTATACGCAATGTGTGCCGCTTTGATGCGTATTCATTTTGTTTACATGGCGGCGATTTGAACGCCAGCCCGCCAGCTTCCTAATTGTTGGAACATCTTAGAGTCTTCTTTCGTCACTTCATAGCTAATCTTGTCCTACTGGTTATGGTAGAGTTTTGTAAGGAACTGTCTGAAAAGCCTGTGGAACTTTATACATCGGTCAGGTGTGCTTTGGGGACTGCTTTTAAGGGAGGATGCTATGCGTAGCCCGCTTATTCGACGATTAACAGCAACCATGTTGTTGCTGATCCTTTTATCCGCCACTGTACTTCCCGCTTATGCGCAGCAGATTATTATTGATCCACCACCGCTGCCACCAGTACCATCCGTACCGAATGCGATCTCGATCGATTCGGAGAATATGGATGCTGTGGTTGATGGCCCGATTGCGACGGTGCATGTCGCTCAGGTATTCCGTAATATTTCGGGCGCAACGGTGGAAGGTCGCTATATCTTTCCGCTGCCTGCCGACGCTGCGGTGAGCGATTTTCAGATGACCGTCGATGGGCAGGTGGTCGAGGGCAAGCTCTACAGCGCAGAGGAGGCGCGCCAGATCTACGAGGAGATAGTGCGTTCGCTGCGCGACCCGGCTTTGCTCGAATACGTCGGCAATAATCTCTTTCAAGCCAGTGTTTTCCCCATTCCAGCCGGTGCCTCGCGCAAGGTCGAACTGACCTACACGCAGATTCTGCCGATCGAAGAAGGACTCTATCGTTTTCACTTCCCACTACGTTCCCCACAGAGCAATGGGCTGCCACTCAACAGCCTCTCGCTACGCGTGGAACTCAAGAATCAGCCAGGGCTGCGCACGATCTACAGTCCAAGCTACAACCTCGATATCCAGCGCCAGGGAGATAATGGCGCGCTGATTGGCTATGAATCCCAGGCTTCCACGGTGCCCGATGATTTTGATCTCTACTTTGGGGCTGACAGTGCGCAGATTGGCTTGAATCTGCTTAGCTACAAGCCGAGCGACGAAGATGGCTACTTTCTGCTGCTGGCCGCTCCGGCGGTAGAGACCGCCCAGGATGAGATCGTAACCCGTGACATCGTCGTCGTGCTAGATGTCTCCGGCTCGATGCAGGGCGAGAAGATTGAACAGGCGCGCAAAGCGGTTCGTTATGTTGTCGATCACCTGAACCCGGGTGACCGCTTCAACTTGATCAGTTTTAGTACAGGTACTCGACTCTGGCAGGCGAACGTGCAGGATGTCAATCCCACCACGTTGGCCAGCGCTCGCGGCTGGATCGATCAGGTGACCGCTGAAGGATCAACTGATATCAACCGTGCCCTGCTTGAAGCGCTGGCGCAATTCAGCCAAGGCGATGCCACTCGCCCTGCCTACCTGCTCTTTATGACGGATGGCCTCCCCACCCAGGGTGAGACCGATGCTAACCGCATCATCGCCAATGTGGAGAGCAATCTGCCCGGCGACCGTTCGATCCGGCTCTTCAGCTTTGGCGTCGGCTATGATGTCAACACCGATCTGTTAGATACAATTTCTGCCAACCTGCGTGGGCGCACGACCTATGTTAAGCCCGAAGAGGCGATTGACGAGAAGGTAGGCAACTTCTACGCTCAAATTGGCAAGCCGGTGTTGGCCGATGTCCAGATTGACTTTGGGGCCAACGTCGTGGTGGACGAACTCTATCCCTATCCATTGCCCGACTTCTTTGCTGGCGTGCAGCAGGTGATTGTTGGACGTTATCACAGCGGTGGCAAGGTCGATCTCGCGCTGAAGGGTACGGTCAACGGCAAGAAGGTCAGCTTTAACTATCCTGGCCGCAGTGTGACCAGTGCCGGCGGTGAACCCTTCGTTGCCCGACTGTGGGCCACACGTAAGATCGGCACCTTGCTGAGTCAACTGCGACGGGGCGGCACCCAAGATGAACTGATTCAGGAAGTGGTAAAACTCAGCTTGAAATACGGCATCGTCACGCCCTATACCTCCTATCTGGTGCAAGAGCCAACCGTGGCCCTCGGTTTACCTAACGCTGGCGAGGACCGGGCACCTCTCCTCTATTCGATGAAGCAGGCGGAGGAGTCCGCCAATGCCCAGGTACAAAGCCAGGTAGCGGTAGATGCGGCTGCGGCACCCAGCGGCGAAGCCGCCGTCGTGGCCAGCGCTGAGCGAGGTGCCTTGCAGGAAGCTACCGTTGCCGAAAGTGGCCCCCAGCAGAATCTACGTTACGCTGCAGGCCATACTTTTACCTACCAAGGGATGGTGCAAGGTGCAAACCAGGAACAGGTGATGCGATGGGTCGACACGACTTTCGAACCGACCATGCAGGTCGAAGAGGTCGCTTTTGCCAGTGCCCGTTACTTTGAGTTGGCACAACAGCCGGATCTGGCGCAGATCTTCGCCATCTCGCCCGAAGTCGTAGTCGTGACAGGGGCGAACAGCGCCATTCATGTCAACGCAAATTCCGTACTCGAAACTCAGTCTGTATCACCGCTGCCGACGCCTTCGCCAACGCAGTTGCCAAGCGCTACAGCCACACCCACGCCAACTTCGACGTCTGACTCAGAAAAGGGTTGGTGGGAAAGTTTGTGGGGCTGGGTGAGTGGAAAGTAGGAGGCAGGGAGCACGCTAAACCTACGCTAACCTAGTGCGCTGCCTCTGGGTTAGCCTATATCGCCCCGATAGGGCTAAGGGGCGAATCATCTACTAGATTAAGCAAGGTGAAGTACTTCATTGCAATCCCAAACTCACATTTAAAGTGTGCCTAAGAAATCGATTTGATGGGCGATGTAGACCAGGTCGCCAGCCTCGACCTGTTGGTGACGTTGCTTAATCCAGGTCTCGAAGCGGGCTTGATCGAGTTGTGGATGCTGATGCAACGCCCCTTGCATTGTGTGAATGATGTAGTGTAAAAAGTAGGCCTCGTCGGCTGGGTAACCACTCCGGTTGCCAAAGACCACCCAATCGGAGCTACCCGCCGCCAATACCTCAATCCCCGCCTCGCGCAGATGACCGAATAGATGACGCCCACTTTGGCTGTCGCCGGAGAGCTGACCGCCGGTGATGCGCTCGTCCATTGTACGATGGTAGAGTGTCTCGATCTGCTGGTCAAAGTCACGGTGAATTTCTGGTTGCAAGATGGTAGCCCCGTCGAAGTTGATCGTAAAATAGACCAAGCCACCTGGACTGAGCAACGTTTTGAGCAAGGGCAGCGTTTGTGGAATGTCCATCAGATCGAGAAAGGCGTGGGCAATCAAGAGGTCGTAGCGGTTGGCCTCTTCGGGGCGTTCGGCAAAGGCAAAGAGATCGGCGTGCTCCAAACGCAGCGACAGCCAATCGGGCCTCGTGTGGAACTTTTGCTGGGCGACAATAACATTATCCTCTTGCTCGTCCAGCGCAGTATAGACAACTTGGCTGTGAATGGTTTCATCAAAGAGTCGCCATTCCAACGCCCGGTCGATCATCGTGCCGATCCCTGCGCCAATCTCCAAGACCTGCAACGGTACCGAGGGGACTGTCCGCAACGTGTTGCGTAGTCCTTGCCAGACATGAGCGTTCAATGCTCGATCATCTACGGTGCGTTTGGCCGAAAGATAGCGTTGAAAAGAATAATCGATCATATGCCAGATTTCTGTGTCATTTCAAGCAGCCATGATTCCAGCGCTGCAAAGCTCTGCTGCCAGGTGGGATGGCGATCGAAACGTTGGCGCGCCGCCATGCTCATTTTATACCAAACCGTTCGATCCTGTGCCAATTGAGTAACGTAATCGGCGAGCATTTTGCTCCCTTCCGGTTCCACTAAAAAGCCGTTTACCCCAGGCGTGACGATCTCGTGCGCCGCCCCTGCTGTACTGGCAATTACTGGTAAGCCATAGGCCATCGCCTCCAGATAGACAATGCCAAACCCTTCATATGAAGGCATTGCCATAAGGTGAGCCTGCGCCAACAGTTGTTGGAGCCTTTCATCACTGACTCGACCATGCAAGGTGACTCTGGCTGCCATTCCTGTCTGCTGCAATTGGTTGCGAATCTGCGCGCTATATTCCTTGTCAACCTCGGTACTGCCGACAACATCCAAATGCCAGGGCACTTTCCCAATCGTTGCCAGGCCAGCAATAACCGTATGTAAACCCTTACGCTCACTCAAGTTACCGACAAAGATGAGCCGAAAGGGTTGTGCATGTTGTCTTGTTGTAATTGATTCGTGTAGCCATATTGAGTTCAGCGCGCTGCTGTGACTCCCACTCGGATAAGCTACGATAGCAGGCTTGTTGTGTGTTATCAGTGCTTGCACCGTCCGCTCTGTCGTATGGCTATTATACACAAAGCCATCCACACTGTGCAGGTAACGGGCTTCGATTGTGCGGTATAAAGGCATCAGCAGGGCGGGATGGTCTTCGCTGCTGCGCAAATGGTGTACCACACTGATGATTGGATAGCTAACCTCGCGTTTCACTTTGCCATTCAACCAAAAAAGTGAAGGGTGGTTGAGTTCATCTTCAAGTAAAAGGTCGATTGGCATTTCAATCAGACGCCGCAAAAGTTCAGGTGACAGATTGTCCGTAAGGTGGCGTAAGTAACTGCGCCAAGGCAAGGAGAGTATCTCCACCTGATGGCCGCAAGTGCGTAGCCAGGCGACCAATTGGCGATCGTAAAGGTAGCCTCCAGACACAGTATCGAGCGATCCGTAAATCAACAATCCGATCTTCATAGTTTCATAGCAGATGATGGAATTTTGTTATTTAACAATATTGTAATTTGTTGAAGGGAATATTACGGATAATATTCAGACAAATGTACATTGTCTTTAATAATAGGATCTACTACACTAACGTTATCATCGATCTTATGCATCCAATCCTAAATAATCGGTTTGATAACGCATCTTTGAATAGTCCAATGTGTAAGTTTAAGCACAGTATGATTAGAAATTCCCGATTGAGGACCTTGACTCATGCCTATAAGCCGCATTCCACTCTTTTTTGCTACTGTTCTTAGTATACTTTTACTTTATTGTTTATGCGCTACAGGCGTCGCCAATGCGCAGGTTGCCACCGCAACCCCAACCATTTCCACATCGATCATCAGCGTTACCGTCAGTGCTGACACCTACGTCCAAAACAACGCTGCCACAACCAACTACGGAACCGCCAATCAGTTGCGCGTTCGCTCTTCCGGACCCACCAATAACAGCTACTTACGCTTTGTCGTGAGTGGTGTCACTGGTGTGGTGCAAAGCGCTAAGATCCGCCTCTATGTTGTTGATGCGAGTCCTTCAGCAGGATCAGTCTATACTGCATCAAACAACTATCTGAGCACTACGACTCCCTGGGTAGAAACGGGCATGAACTGGAACAATGCACCGACCATCGGTGGTGCTGCGTTAAGTACGGTGGCTGCTGCGAATCTCAATACCTGGGTCGAATTTGATGTAACTACACTTGTCAAAGGCAATGGTACCTACAACCTTGCTATCCGCAACAACTCGACGAACCCGGTCTACTACAACTCCAAAGAGGCCACTAGCAATCGTCCGACCCTTGTGCTTCAGGTCGTCAATGGTGCAACCGCCACAGCGACCAATACATCCACCAACACGCCTACGAACACGCCAACCAGCACACCCACCTTTACGCCTGTACCGACCAACACAGCAACGGCCACGCCGTCCGCAAACAGTGCAGCGTTCACCATCACCGTAAACGCCGATACCTATGTCGACAGTACCGCGACAACCACCAACTATGGAACCGCCAATCAACTACGTGTTCGTTCCTCCCGACCCACCAACGACAGTTACCTGCGCTTCGTTGTGACAGGGCTAACCGGAAGCGTGCAGAGTGCTAAGGTGCGCCTCTATGTGGTCGATGCCAGTCCGTCGGCAGGTTCAATTTATAGCGTTTCCAACAACTATCTCAACACAGCGACGCCATGGCTCGAAACGGGCATGAATTGGAGCAATGCGCCGGCCATTAACAGCGCGGCGCTCAGCACAATCGGCGCAGCAAATCTAAACACCTGGGTTGTGTTTGATGTGAGTGCTGCTGTCAAAGGCAATGGCACATTCAACTTCGCCATCCGTAACACTTCCACCAACCCGGTGTATTATAGTTCCAAAGAAGCGACCAACAATCGGCCTGTTCTGGTGCTGCAAGTGACCAATAGTGGCACGGCCACGGCCACTTCCAGCCCAACGTCTACGCCAACCAGCACCTCGACGAGCACATCTGTACCGACCAGTACACCGACCAATACGGCAACGAATACGTCAGTACCACCTACGAATACAGCTACAAATACCCCAGTACCACCGACCAGCACGGCGACAGATACACCAACCAATACGCCTCTGCCGACCAATACTGCAACCAATACATACACAAGTACGCCTACGCCAACCGATACCTCGACGCAGACAGTTGTACCGGCGACGAGTACGCCATTGCCACCGACCAGCACGGCAACAGATACTCCAACCAATACACCTCTGCCGACCAATACTGCAACCAATACGTACACTAGTACGCCTACGCCAACCGACACATCGACGCAGACAGTTGTACCGGCGACGGACACTGCAACGAGTACGCCATTGTCGACCAACACATCAACCGAAACCGTCGTGCCCCCGACCGACACAGCAACTGATACACCTGTGTCGACCAACACATCAACCGAAACCGTCGTTCCGGCGACCGATACGGCAACTGTAACACCAAGCCCCACCGATACAGCGACCGTTACATCAGTTCCGTCGACGGCGACGGATACTCCTGTTCCGCCAACCAACACAGGGACCGATACGCCTCTGCCAGCGACCAGTACGTCTACAGCCACAACAGTTCCACCGACAGCGACAGAAACCAGCACGCTCATCCCAACTAATACGGGGACAGAGACAGCCGTGCCGTTCACCGATACACCGACGAGCACCTCTACGCCGGTGAACACAGCGACTGACACAGTCGCCCCAACAGAGATAGCAACCAACACGCCCATCCCGACCAGCACGGCGACAGAGACAGCAACCGCTACGCCTACCAGTACATCGACAAGCACACTTTTGCCGACGAACACAGCTACCAACACGGCAACCAATACGCCAGCGGCGACTGCAACCTCGACCTTGACGCCGACATCAACCGCAGTTGCGCTCAAGACGCCTTATGCCAGCGCACCCCTTTGCCCGACCCACGATCCAACCATCTGGCATGGATTGTGGAATCCGGTCTTAGGTTGCCATTACGATCACTTCCACGGCGTCGATCCGAACTCGATGGCCAACTATGTCATCAGCGGCACGACCATTACCTATGGTCCGGCAGGTGCGCTCTACGGCGGTCAAACGATTGGCTACTCCTTTGAGACGCCGAACGAGAATGCCATTAAACATCGCGGCTATCATATCCAGGCCGCCATTCAAGTGCCGTGCGAGCAAAATAACTTCAACTACATCAATAATCCCAAACCTGGCTGTATCCGATCCTTCCGCGTTCAGGTCCACAATGATACGGCGCTTGTCGAAGGCGTCACCCGCTTCCACAGCATGTTCACCGAAGCTGAACTTTGTACCCGCGCAGGTGTCTGTGGACTCTGGCAAGGTGGCGGTGCCCGCAATGATACTGGCGAAGCACACATTCCCTACAAAAATACCTGTGTCGATATTCCGGGCAGCAATCGTCCCCCATGTCCAACTGATCCGGCAGAGTGGAGCTATATTATGAATATTCCACCCTACTGGGCTTTTACCCGTCTGGAAGACGCTCGGTGGAACCTGGACAATGAGTATCTATGCTTTGACGGCATGCCCTATTGTTGGAATCAAAGTTCGAATCGCTCGGTCTGGGAGCTGGTCAGCAGCGATAGCCCGATTGCCAGTCGCTATGGCGAGGCTAATTTCTTGGTTGGCATGAATTGGCGCACCCATGCTGCTTCCGCAGCTTATAATTCGACAACTGGGATGTTCGAGTATGTCTGTCCCAATAGTGACTGTGTTGCCATTGGTGATGGCGTCTTTCTCTACACTTTGATCATCCGCGTGCCAAGTTTCCTTGACCTCGATGGCAATGGCCTGATTGAATCGTACAACGGCTACACCGATCCGGCTGGGCGCGTCGATACGGTGAATCGCTGTTTGGCTCCAAGCGCCGACTGTGTGCCGTTGCGCATTCAAAACGTGGCCGTAGGCACCTACATCTACGATATGACCGCTCCGTTCCTGCCTGATGTGCGTGAATGGGCCGATGGCGTGGTGACCGACGGCGTGCGCCGCTTCGACATCACCCCTGCCGATTACCGCTGCCCCAACGATCCTAGCAAGCGCTGTAGCTGGGTTACATTGCCGCAGAATCTACAAATGCATCAGCATTGAGGCAGGGTGCAAGTCCCTGATTGTTAGGTTGAACGCTTATATTTGCATGAAGAGTAAAGTGTGATGCGTGAATTGCTATCGAAAATTCGCACATCATACTTTACTGATGACCAACCTCGTATAATAGACAAAACAGATTAAGATTGCACAACTCGTAGGTGCGGTTTCTTACTGCACGAATAAGAACTTGCCCCTACTCCCTACTTTCCTTATCTCCGATACGAGGCCCAGGCAATCTGGTTTTCCCAGATTTTTACCGTAATCGCCTGTAAATTGCTGGCTTGCAGCTTTTGCGCTAGCGTTTCGCAGACGATGCGGCAGAAGTGTTCAATGCTGGGATTGAGTCCAGCAAACTCGGGTAGATCATTCAGCGTCTTGTCCTTGTAATAAGCGACAATCGCTTCCAGATTCTTCTCGACAGCGACAATATCGACACAGTAGCCATGCTGGTCCAGGGTGTCAGTCTCCAATTGGACTTCAAGACGGTAATGATGTGAGTGCCAAAAGTTCTCTGCACCCCAGTCGCCGCCAATCAAAAAGTGCTGCGCCACAAAGTCGCGCTGAACTGCCAAAGTATACATAGGTGATATCCTTGTTTGAGAAAAGAGAAGAGGAGTTTGTTAGTACGTAAGTAAAACCTGCACTGTTTCCGCTGGCTGCTGGGCGATCCGTTGATAAGCGGCGGCAGCCTGCTCCACGGCAAAGCGATGGGTGATGAAGTTGGCACTGTCGATCTGTTCCAACATTTGCCAGGCTACCTCGGTTCGCCGTGCCCGATCCCAGCGACCGCTGCGCTCTGGAGGCAGAGTGCTCACCTGGCTGCTGATCAGACGAATGCGGCTGCGGTGAAAATAACCACCCAGATCAATCGGCGCACGCTTTTGCCCATACCAGGAACCGATCACTACTCGACCCTGAAAGCCAGTACAGCGAATCGCCGCATTGAGCGCAACCGGGTTGCTGGAAAGTTCGTAGGTAAGGTCGGCGGTAGCAGCAAGCGCATCGGGCATGGCATCTGGAGAGTAGGCTTGGTGCGCTCCCAACGTCAGTGCCAATTGTCTACGCAGCGGAAAGGGATCGATCACGGTTAGCTCGCGCAAGGGAAAGCGTGACAAGAGTGCTGTGGTGAGCAAGCCCACGATGCCTGCACCGAAGACTACCACTCGTTCCCCGATCGCCGGTGCGCCATCGAGCAGAAAGGTCACCGCCGTTTCTACGTTGGGATAGAGGGCTGCTTGCTCGTCGCTGATCGGCTGCGGGATTGGGATCAATGTCTCGGGGCGAGCGATGAAATGGCTAGCGTGGGGATGAAAGCCAAACACGGTGCGCCCTAACCAACCTGGATCCACCGCCTTGCCCAGCTCTACCACCTGACCGACACAGGCGTAGCCATAGCGTAGGGGATAGTGGTTTGTCGTTTGGGCGAGTGTGGCAATGGTGGCATCCAGCGGCAACTCATCGGGTAGCTGACCGCGATAGACCAACATCTCGGTGCCTGGGCTGATAGCTGAGAGCCTTGTCGCCACCAGGATCTCGTCTGGCGCTGGTTCGGGCGTTGTTTGCTCTTGCACAGCTACCTGATAGGGAGCTTCAAAGACTAAACTCTTCACCGCAATTCTCCCCAGCAGATCAGGTCGCCATCTAGTACTGAGTAGCCGCAATCTTGCAACTGGGCGACGTTCTGATTCGATTGAACGGCATGGATGCCACCGACGAAGCGTGGCGCAATCGTGATTACCCCATAGTTGCCAAGCCGCTCGCTGAGAAAACGGTTCAGGATGAGCGCTCCCCCCTCAACCATTAGGCTGCGGACGCCGATCTTGGCCAATCTTCCCAATACCAAACCCAAGGGGATTCTCCCATCCGCATCCTCTACGAATTGCCAAACTTCGCCACCTTCAGCCTGAATGCGGGCGATGGCTTGGCTAGAGGCGTTTCCCACTGCAAAGATGGGACGTTGGGGATGGGCAAAGAGTGCTGCTCCGGGAGGAGTGCGCAAGCGGCTATCAATGATAATAGGGCGTGGCGATGGCCCTTCGACCAGACGTGTCGTCAACCGTGGATTATCGGCCAAAACGGTGCCAATGCCAACCAAAATTGCATCGTGCATCGAACGCAGACGGTGGGTCAGCCGCATCGAGCCTTCGGCGCTCAGCCGCAAAGGTTTGCCTGCCTCGGCAGCTATCGATCCATCCAAGCTTTGCGCCCAACTCAAGGTGACAAAAGGTGACGCTGCACGGTGATGTGCGATGCGCTGTTGCAATGCTTCGAGTTTGGCTTCGATCTCATCGAAGAAGGCCGATGGATTTGAATTTGTCGCAGCGACAGAAGGTGCTTCCGGTTCATGTTGATGGCCATTACTGCCATTCCCATTGCTCACCAGCTTGCTCAAGGAAGTGGCAGAAAGTGTGGGCAACGACAACATGTGGCGCATCTTCTGCACTTTGGTTTCTAGGTAAAACCGATTGTCCGCGTGGACCGAGGGGCGCACCGGCGTTCGCCCACGAATTGTGACGCCCTCGGCAGCTAGCTTCTCCAACTTGTCGGGATTATTGGTCAGTAGTCGAACGGAGCGGATGCGCAAATCAGCTAGAATGCCAGCGGCAGCCCAATATTCACGTTCATCCGCCTGATGGCCCAAGCGCAGATTCGCCTCAACCGTGTCGTAGCCTTCATCCTGCAAATTGTAAGCTTTGAGCTTCTCCTCTAAACCAATCCCACGTCCCTCTTGGCGCAGGTAGAGGATGGCACCGCACCCTTGCTGGGCAATGCGCCACATCGCTAGATGCAACTGTTCGCCGCAGTCGCAACGCCGCGAGCCGAGGACGTCGCCAGTAAAACACTCAGAGTGAACACGCACCAGCACATCGTCTTTCTCTGCAACTTCGCCAAGGACGATGGCAAGATGCTCTTTGTCGTCGCGCTGGTTGCGATAGTGATAAAGCCAAAATTCTCCTTCTGCGGTTGGAATTCGTGCCACAACCGTGCGCTGAATGGGCTGCGCTGAAGGGTACGTTATGCTACTAGTCACGGTGCTCCTCTCCCAACGTACCGCTTGTTGCAGCGACTGGAAAACGATGTTCGTTGCGGGCGAGCTTTTTGTAGATTGCTTCACTAACGTCAATGCCGGTGGCGTTGGCAAAGCTGAGACAGTAAATCAGCACATCGGCCAACTCGTCAGCCACTTCGGCGCGCAAGGTTGGATCCTGCATGGCGTTGCTACTTTCCTGCACGTCGCGCCATTGAAAGTGCTCCATGATCTCGGCTGCTTCGATGGCGATGCTCATGGCTAGATTTTTCGGTGTATGATAGCGATACCAATTACGTGCGCCCACGAAGTGATCAACGGCACCGCGCAGGTCGCTGAGGGTTGTTGTTGCGTCCATGAACCGCTATTCTAGCACATTCTAGGAGCGGTTCAGCGAGCGAGGCTCCGGTTATCATGCGATTACAATGAAAATTGGAATTTCTAGAGCCATTTTCTAGAAAGTACACTCCAGTTCTCATTCAGAGCCCAGTTTAGAAGCGAAGATGGCCTCTTACCTGCCACATTCGGAGGTGGTACCAATCCATAAATGTAAGTTTAGCCGTTTTTACTAGTGGTGGCCACCTGTAGTGCGAGTTTTCAACGTTTGAACAGTTCACCTCAATCAATGTAGTTGCTGACCTTACACGACTAATAGCGAAGGTGAGGCGTGGCGCGGTTGGCGACTACGAAAGGTATGCTCAAGGAGGCATCCATGAAGGTCCGACCCCTACTGGTGACCGGTTTTCTCGCCTTGCTGTTGGTGCTGGGCAGTGTTGCTGTGCTTGCCAAAAGCCGTGAATTCAAGACAAAATTGAGTGGTCGTAACGAAGTCCCTGTGCGTGTCACAGGCGCAAAGGGCGAAGCTGAGATGGAAGTGGAGAAGCGCGGTGACAAACTGCACTTCAAGCTAGAAGTTGAGGATATCCACAATGTCTGGATGTCACACTTCCATTTAGGAGCAGTTGGCTCGAATGGCCCAATCGTAGTTTGGCTCTTCCCCCGCCAAGCTCCACCCCCTGCCAGCTCCATTCCGGGTGAGACCGATGGCAAACTGGCCGAGGGTGATATTACGGCGGCGGATCTTGTCGGCCCGTTGGCGGGACAACCGATCAGTGCGTTGTTTGATGCGATTGCTGCGGGCAATATCTACGTCAACGTTCATACCAACGATTTTGTGGATCCGCCGAATACCGGACCAGGCGACTTCCCTGGCGGCGAAATCCGTGGCCAGGTTCACGAACATTAGAAAGAAGCAGAATGCAAGCTAAATTCAGTAGTTCACGGATTTAACGCAAAATGTCATTCTGAGCGGCTGTTTGCGAAGAATCTTGTTGTCAACCCCAGATTCTTCGGCGAAAAGCTGCCTCAGAATGACAAATCGTGGTCTACTGAGATTTGCCCCTTCCCTTCTACATTCCCATTCCTTCACCTAACCCATAGTAGCGTCCAGTTGGATCAATGCCACGCAACACCATCCCCTGACCGCGTGAAAGATGCGTATTCACACTCGGCATGTCACTTGGATCGCGTAATTGGAAGAGACAGGTCGTGCGTGCTTCGTTGCTCACATTGATGCCCGAGCCGTGAATGGTGAGATAGCTGAAGAAGAGCACATCCCCCGCCTCCGCCGGACAAGGCACCGACGATTCGATCGGATATTGTTCGAAGGGCAAATGCCAGCCACCGCCCTGTTGATGCTCGATTGGTCCCAACTTGTGGCTGCCAGGAACAACCCGAATACAGCCTTTTTCAATTGGCGCATTGTCAAAATGGACAACGGCAGCAATCATACTGTGCTTGTCGTGCGGGAAATAGGGGACGTCCTGGTGCATGGGGAACGGTGAGCCCTTCTCCGGTGGCTTGATGAAGAGTTTGTTGTGATGCAACGCAACATTCGGTGAGCCGATAACTTCCGAAGCGGCGTCCATCAACTCCTTTTTGAACATGATGCTACCCAACAGTGCTGATTGAAATTGCACATTATGGCAATGGAAGATCTGTGTCTTCTTGGCTTGGTCCGAAGTCTCGCGGGCGGCCCCCCATGTTGCATCCAGGTTGCGCGTCGTTGCCAGACGTGCAATCAAATCGTGCGCCTCTTGGCGAAAGGCCGCTGCTTCGGCCTTTGTAAAGATACCTTTGACCAGTAAATAGCCGTTTTCGCGGTAAAACTCAATCTGTTCTTGCGTGAGCATAGTGATTATGTCCTTTGTTGGCAGAAATATGTCGTTCCAAAGCCAGCCGAAATGACCACCGTGCACATAACACCAATCGCGGTTGTAAAACAATGGATTTCCCTCGCAGCTACGGTTGAAATTCATGGCTTTACAGGGACAATTGGTATCAGTTGTCTAGTGAACATTTCAGATGGTTTGTTGTAATCCAGGGTTGGGCTATTGTATCGCACCCTCTAGCTTTGCGCCATCTAGCTTGGCGTTGGTGAGATCTGCACCGCTGAGATCTGCCCCGCTCAGGTTCGTGCCGTGCAGGTTGGTGCCGACCAACTGTGCTCGGTGAAGATTTGCACCTGCCAAATCAAGGTTGGAGAGGTCCAGGCTAGAAAGATCTGCCCAACTGAGGTCAATGCCACGTAAGTCTGTGAAGACACCAGTCGCATTGACCACATTCCAAACCCGACGATCTCGCTCGGAAAGCAGGGTTTGAGTGTCGATCAGCATGCCACGCATATCGGCCCAGGTGAGATCGGCTTCTGAGAGGTCGCTGCCGCTGAAGTTGGCATCGCGCAATTGTGCGTCGCGCAAGGTGGCCGAGTGAAGATTGGCATTATGCAGATTGGCCTCGGACAAATCGGCCAACCGTAGATCGGCGTCGGTGAGGTTGCTATCCTGGAGGTTGCTTCCTTGCAGTTGCGCGCCACGTAAATAGACTTCGACCAGATAGGCTGCGCTCAATTCGCTTCCCGCCAGCTTTCGCCCATCGACTGTGCTGTTGACCAATTCCCAGACCAGTCGCCACTTGCCGTCTATCTGCGTGGTGTCGTCGAGTTTTGCACCTTGAAATTTTGCCTGAGTCAAGTCGGCATTGGAAAGGTCGGCGGCAACGAGAATAGCGTTGCGCAAATCGGTGCCTGCCAACTTAGCGTCAGTCAATTGCGCTCCTGTCAAGTTGGCGTTGACCAGATCGATCCCGGCTAAGGCTCGACCTTGGCTGGGTTGGTTGACAATTTCCCAGACCAAGCGCCATTTGCCAGCGATCCGCGTGGATGCGTCGATGCGCGTTCCCAGCCAGGATGTCTGATCAAAAATAGCACTGCTGAAATCGGCTCCCAACAGATTGGCACCGCTCAAATCGGCCTGGCTAAAGTTGGCACCTCCGGCGTCGACGGCTTGCAGGTCTGCGCCGTGCAGCGAAGCGCTGATCAAGCTTGTTGCGCGTAGCGATGCTCTGGTGAAATTGGCATCATCGAGCTTGCTTTCGGCCAGATTGGCAAACCAAAGATCCGCTGCGGAGAAATTAGCGCCCACCAAATTGGCCTTTGCGAAATTGGCACTGCGTAAATCTGCGCCACTCAGGTCGATGCCTGGCTGTTGGTTATTTTGAAATTGGGCACCGCGGCAATCGGGTGGACAACTCTGCCAGCGGTCGCGCAGCACTAGCACATAGAGTAACCAGGCTGTCACCAATAGCAGTGGCCCTAGGATCACCGCCCAGAAGTAAAGCCGCTCAAGCCAAGGCACTTCGATCGTCGATTTCATCTTACGCCTGTCATCAAGAAGTCACAGCCGGGTTCTGTAAGTCTGAACCAACAAGTATGCACCGTGAAAGATGGTTGGGAGTTCATCAGGATTTCATTTTGTTTGTGTATCATTTCTTTCGTTACTTCGTGCGATGTGTCAGCGCTACAAATAGCATTTGCGTCATCTTTGAGGTTGTAGTGTAATAGAGATCTCACATGATTAAGTTGAAATTGTAGTGGCCGTACACCCTTTGGGATGACGATGAAATAACTTCAAACTGCTCATGATATGGGTAGTATAGTAACATGCGCAACCATACAAACGAAAGAAGGAGCAAATTGTGTCGAAGAAGCTTAAAGTTGCGGTTATCGGGGTTGGGGGCATTGCCAAAACCCATATGCCTGGTTGGGCAGCCTCTGAACATGCAGAGGTAATCGCTGGTAGCGATGTGATGGAACCTATTCTGCAAGCCTGGGGCGAGCAGCACGGTGTCCGCAAACTATCTACGAATGCCGCTGATGTGATCAACGATCCAGACGTCGATATTGTCGATGTTTGTACACCCAACATGTATCACACCGAGTTGGTGATCGCTGCCCTCAACGCCGGGAAACACGTGATCTGCGAAAAGCCGCTCGCTCCCACGCCGGATGAGATTCGCAAGATGATTGCCGCGCGCGATGCGTCAGGCAAAACCTTGATGACTGCCCAACATTTCCGTTTTGCGGGCATGTCACAGGCCATGAAAAAAGAGATCGATGATGGCGCACTCGGGGATGTCTATCACGCTCGCAGTTGGATGTTGCGTCGTGGCTGGATTCCTGTTCGCCCTGGCTTTATCTACAAGAAAAACAGCGGTGGCGGTCCCTGTATTGATATTGGTGTCCACATCCTCGACCTTACGCTCTGGTTCATGGGTAATCCGCAGCCAGTCACGGTCAGCGGCGTCGCTAAACGCGCCCTTTCCTTGCACAAGGGAGCATTTAGCCAGTGGGGCGGCACATTGATTCCGGATGACATGGATGTCGAGGACTTTGCTTCGGCCTTTGTGCGCTTCGACAATGGCGCTACCCTGATCCTCGAAGTGAGTTGGCTGATTCATCACAACACTCCTGGCGAGGATATGCAAATGTGGCTCTATGGCATGGAAGGTGGCAGCCATTGGCCCAAGGGTGAATTCTTTGCCACCAACTACGCCACTAAACAATTCCGCAACTCTTCGATCACGTTAACCAGTGACAAAATGGAACCACACGCTCTGGAATGTGTGGAGTTTGCCCGTGCTGTTTCCGAAGGGGCACCTTCTCCAGTGCCGGCTGAACAATCACTCCAGGTCATGTCCATTCTGGATGGCATTTACCGCAGCCAACGCGAAGGCCGTGAGGTAAGTCTTAAGTAATCGTACGCACACAAGGTGTGACGATTCGCGTCACGGGAAGTGTCACTCGCCAAATTTTGAGAATAGATTGGCAAATGACGCTTCCTAAGCCGTTATTCCTATTTTAGCAAGGAGGACAAAGTATGAAACTGATTTCCCGTGCTAGCCTGTTGCTGCTCCCAGCCCTCATCGTTGCTTTTGGACTGTTTGCTATGGTGCAGTTGAATCCGGGTGCCTCGGTGCAGGGCAGCATCACGCGTGCGCCAAGTGCCGCTCAACCCGCCATAGTCTCATCACAAACTACCACGCAAACTACAACCCAAACCAACACCCAAAGCACATCCGAAGTGATGTCCCCTACTATCACCGCTGTAGGCCGCATCGAGTTGGTGAAATCCTACCCGGTTGTGTTGCAAGTGGGTGGTACAATCAAGCAACTTGACGTCTTGGTTGGTCAAAAGGTCAGCAGCGGCGATCTCCTGCTTGCATTGGATACCAAGCCCTTGGAGGATGCAGTCCGCCAGGCGGAGATCGGGCTGGAACAGGCAAAGATCAGCCTCCAGGCTGTGACCGAAACAGTCGATGCCAGCACGATCAGTGCCGCTGAAGCCGATCTGCTGGTCGCTAAGGAAAAATTGGCGTTGGTCCAGGCCGGACCCACCAAGGAAGAGCTCGACGCTGCTAAAAGCGCTGCGGCTGCGGCCTGGTCTTCTTATAACACGTTGAAGGCTGGCCCAACCGAGTCGGAAGTCACTCAATCCAGTGCCGCACTCAAGTTGGCCGAGTTGGATGTCCAACAAGCGCAGCGTGCCTATGATGAGATCAAATGGCGCGCCGATGCGGGAATGACTGGCGAGAGTGCTGCATTACAACGGGCCACCATCTCGTATGAGGCAGCCAAAGCGGCCTACACGGTGCTCGTACAAGGTGCAACCGATGCGCAACTACAGGGTGCCTTGTCCAGTGCGCAAAGTGCGCAGAATGCCCTCAACCTGCTGCTAAAGCAACCTACTCCTGCTGACTTAGCCTCAGCAAAAGCCGGCGTTGCGACAGCCGATGCTGCGCTTACCAAGCTCAAGACCGGCAGCCGAGCGGGTCAAATCCGCAGTGCCGAATTGAGTGTCGAACAGGCACAAATGGCGCTCGACGATGCACGCAAGAATCTGGCTCAAGCACGCCTCACTGCACCTGCGTCTGGCGTCTTGATGGAAGTCAACGCCCGCGCTGGCGATGCGGCAGCCGCTGGCACCACCGTCTTTGTGATTGCGGATATTGCGAACCTTCAAGTTGTAGTCAACGTCGAACAGCGCGACCTGCCCAGACTGAAGATCGGGGACAAAGCCGATGTCTCGGTCTACGGTTTTGGCGATAAAACCTTTACGGCAACCGTCGAACGCATCAACCCACAAGGTCAGTCTACCTCTGGCCCGATTACCTTCCCTGTGGTCTTGAGCTTCAGCGGCGATGACACCGAGGGTTTGTTGCCGGGCATGGCTGCTACCGCCAAATTTTAAGAGTTAAAATAAATAGGTGACAAGGCATTTCGCCCTGTCACCTATTTCCAAACTGTACTATGTAAACCCTTGTCTTTTCTTGACCCTCGCCTCTCGTCAAAGAGAGGAGCGGCTGGTGCGGTCACTGCTAGGCGCGGACCGCACCAGTCTTGGGGTTTTTGCCATCGTATCCTAAGACTGCGTTTAGGTCGACGGCGGGAGAAAAGTTGGAGGAGTGAGAGGCATTGTCAACTCCGCACAACATCAACGTTTCTGATTTCCACAAATCGTTTCCTCGAATTTCAACGGGTTGTTGTTGGCGGAACAAAAGGTCGAATCGGTGTTTGTTCCAGTGAACCGTAGATCACCCCAAGCTGCGAAGCAATCCATGCTTTGCTCCCATTCACGCAGCAGACTTCAATCCATTCCAAATTGGGGCTTTTCCCGGTAATCGTAAATTGTTGTCCTTGATTGGCGACCCCCACCATCAGGGCATCGATGGACGGCTCGCTGCGCAGATTGGCAATCGCGCTACCAATCACGAAGATTGCCGTTGTCTCATCTACTGCTTGACCCGACTCCGATGAACTGGCAGTCGCCCCCACCGTAGTCAGCGCCGCTTCCTGTGATGGACTCGTAACAAGCGGTTCTACGCTAACTTGTGCAACTGAATCGCTATGATCTACCTGCAAATGTCCAGGCGATAGGCGTGTGCTGAGTAGCAGGGTAAGCGCAAACGCCATGAGTAATGCAATTCGAGTGTGCGCATGTGATAGTAGTGTCATTGTTCGCCTCCCTATTCGCCGAAACTTTGCTATATGTCATTGCAATCATCAATATCGTGCTTTCAAAGCGTATTGCAATGATGTAAGCGATTTCATTCGATATCTTCGCTTTGAAATCGCCTTAGCAAGCGGGCGGGAGCGATCTATTGCTATTTCGCCATCCCTTGCCCGTCTTGCTGACCTTGACGAGAATTACAGTTGAATGGACTTAACGATCGCGAGTTTAAAAGAGTGATCAAATCGTCGTATGGATATCTTCTCATCGGCTTTGCGTCCAGCAATAAGCTCACGTAACTGAGTTACACTATCGGAAGGAATGAGCCACTCCGTAATCAGGCTAATCGTTCCCCCAGCCGGGTCATATTCAAAGCTCTGAAATGGCCGCAGATTCGTGCAAACTTGGGTGAGCTTTTTCATTAAATTGAATTGGTTGTCAGTCGAGTTTTGCATGATGTTATCCCGATGGCTCCTGACTTTTAATTCCCGATTGCCTCCTGAAACGCCATGAATGTCAGCAATGCATGTGAGCGGAATCCATGGCGTTTACTACTTGCAATCAGCTTCTTTGGTTTGAGTGGACCAATGAACCTGGGTGGAGCAGATTCATTTGAGCAAGGAAAGTCCTGCTTGAACGCTTACACTACGCTCTATATGAAAAGCGAACTTTTCATTGCAACCGTAGCCTAACGCTTGAAAACAGAGAGACGAACAGCCGTCATCTCAGCGCCGTTGACATCGACATCATTCATGGTTGGGGCAACCCCGATGTCAATGCCTTCGCCATTGAGATAGCCACGGGCTACAGCAATCGCCTTCATGGCTTGATTGACAGCACCAGGCCCGATGGCTTGAACGTCGGCCTCACCATCCTCGCGCATTGCGCCAGCAATTGCCCCAGCGACAGAGGATGTTCTAGATTGTGCTGCGACTCGAATTAAACCTGACATGGTGTGCTCCTTTCATGATTTATTTAGGGCAGTGAACCTACCTGCGCTAATTTACATAATTCAAGGCTAGAAGGTTAAGCTGATTTAGCGTCAGACAAGTGACTTGTTTACCCGTTCTGCCTTTCGAAAATCCTACAAACTGAGCTGAAATACAGACAATTCGAGCGCTACGCACAGGCCAAGCTAATCTTACTTGCTTTGGCTGTTTGCTTCGGAGCGTGCGTGCAATCTAACTCGTTGACATAATTCAGCGTTGACATAATGTAGTGCCGTCAAAAGATAGTAGTTGACTGGATAGTGTTTTTTTGCCAGATCCTGGTGGGTTGCAATCAAAGTTGTACGGACTTCACCAATGCTACCTTGTAGTTTTGGTCGAAGCGTCGAACAGAAAGTTTGTCACCTTCACGTCGATGGGCCAAAATTTCGGTTAGCTGATGGGTCTCGTTTTGCGGAATTAGCCATTCGGTAATAATTGAGATAATCCCCGTCATCGGGTCATACTCAACCGATTGGAAAGGCTGGAGGTTTACGCAGACTTGAGTAATGCGGTTTGTCACCAAGGTTTCCGGTTGTGCGATGGATGGCATGATGTTTGTCTCCTCGGTATGTTTTACAACTCTTCGTGTATGAGCGTGTAGAGAATAAAAAAAATAGCCGACATGTCGTTGTCACGACAGGCCGGCTATTCACGTACCAGTCTTTTCAGTTAGTTGTATGTACTTCTTATACCTACTAAAATTTCTTTATTCTTACTTCACTCTTTAGAAGATAACGTTTATGTCACCTTCCTAACGAATATTATACACGAACTTTTTTTATTGTCAAGTACCAATTTGACGAATTTTAAACTTTTTTTAAATTTCCTTATTCATAAAGATAACAAGCAGCTTCATGTCCATCTTCGCCCACTTTGATCATCGGCGGTTGAGCCGCTAGACAGCGATCCATACGCGATGGACAGCGCCCATAAAAGCGACATCCACTCTTGGTGTTGCTGCGCATTTGCTCGTCGTCCAGTGTCGAAGTTTCACCACCCCATTTGATCGTAGGATCGGGAACGGGGATCGACTCGATCAGAAGCTGAACGTAGGGGTGCTTCGGATTCTCGATCACTTTGGTTGCCTTGCCATGTTCGGCCACAGCGCCCTGATAGAGCATATAGATTTGGTCGCCGATCTGGTAGGCGGTAGAGAGGTCGTGGGTAATATAGAGGAAGGAGATGCCGTGGTCGTTACGCAGCCGCAGCATGATGTCGAGAATCATGGCGCGCAAAGAGGCATCGACCATCGAAACTGGCTCGTCGGCCACAATGAGCTTCGGCTTGAGCATGTAGGCTCGCGCAATCATCATACGTTGGCGCTGACCACCACTCAACTGGTGCGGATATTTGTGCAGCAATTCTTCGCCACGCATGCCAACCACATTGAGTGCCTCTTCGATCATGTCATGACCATGCTGGCGGTTTTTGGCAAGCCTGAAGTTTTCAATCGACATGTCAAAAATATGTCGCACCCGGTAAAACGGGTTGTAGACGGCATAGGGGTCTTGAAATACGGCCTGCACCTCACGACGAAACTCCATCTTCTGTGCAGCACTCATCGTGGCGACATTCTGCCCCTGATAGATGACTTCGCCTTCACTGGGATTGATAAAGCCAAGGACTAAGTTGGCCAGTGTGCTTTTGCCGCTGCCGCTCTCGCCGGCAATGGTAGTGATAGTCGCAGGTGACGAATCAACCGTAAGATTGAACCCTTGCAATGCAACCGTTGTGGGGGTGCTGCGAAGTAAACCACCCCCGTAAACTTTGGTTGCGTTACGAATTTCGAGAAGTGCTTGAGGCATTCGCTAGTAATCCTATTTGTTTCCTTGAAAGGAGCTGGTTTTCACTAATCGTAGAGATGACACGCCGCCAACTGACCGTCGTATTCCTTCAAGACAGGCTTCACCGATCGGCAGATGTCCATCACTTGTGGACAGCGATCGGCAAAGATACAACCCGGCGGCGGATTGCGCAGATCGTGGGTCAGACCACCAGTCAGTTTGAGCGCCTTGCGTTCCTTGATGGACGGAATCGATTCGATCAGTAGTTGCGTGTAGGGATGTTTGGGCTGGGCAAAGATCTTCTTGACCGGAGAAAGTTCGACTAGGTTGCCAGCATACATCACAGCAATACGGTCTACCAGTTGCGCCTGGAGGCCCATATCATGGCCGATGATGATAATCGACACACCGAGCCGCTCCTTGATATCAAGCAGCGTCTGCGCCACGACGCGTTGGACCACAACGTCAAGCGCACTGGTCGGCTCATCGGCAATGATCAGCGACGGGTTGAGTGCGATTGCCATGGCGATACAGACGCGCTGCTTCATGCCGCCACTCAACTCATGTGGATACATGTTGTAGATGCGACTGGGCAAGCCAACCGTGGTGAAGAGCGATAGGATGCGCTCTTGAAGCGTAGCGGCTGGAATGGCGCCTTCATGGGTCGTGATGGCATCGGCGATCTGCTTGTTGATACGCATGACCGGGTTGAGCGAGTTCATAGCCCCTTGCGGAACCAGTGCAAGCTTGCTCCAGCGGATGTTGCGCAAAGTTCGCTCGTTGAGCGAAGCAATGTCGATGTCGTCAAGCAACATCTTACCGCCGACAATACGCCCTGGAGGTTGTACCAAACGAAGAATGGCCATTGCCGTCGTTGTTTTGCCGCAGCCCGATTCGCCGACTAGGCCAACAATCTCACGATCATAAATCTTGAAACTCACATCATCGACGGCGCGCACAGCACCACTGGGAGTCTCGTAATAGACTTTCAAATTTTGTACATCAAGTACGACTTTGCGCCCGTTAGAACTATTCATGAAGGTATCTTTCCTGATTTATTGTGGTTTTGCTCCGCGCAGACGTGGGTTGGCAATTTCATCGAGACCGATGGTGATTTGGTAGAGGCCACCGAAGATCCAAACCAATGCCAGGATCGGAATTCCCCACCACCACCACATCCCACGCAAGATGGCGGCTGCGCTAATGGCGTAATAGATCGTCATGCCCAGGGTCGGCAGGCGGGTTGGACCCAGTCCCAGCACTTCGAGGCTGGTTGCGGCAAGGATTGCACCAGAGACGTTGCCTGTAAAGCTGGAAGCCAAATAGGGCAACAGATTAGGCAGAATCTCCCTGAACATGATCGAGAAGGTTGACGCCCCCGACAGGCGCGCCATTTGCACATAGCCGCGTTCACGTAGCGTAAGCACTTGTGAACGAATCAAACGGGTCGGCTGCGCCCAGTTGAGCAAAGCAAGCAAGATTGCCATCGTTTCTGGCGTCATCTGTTTGACATAAGAGCCAATCACGATGAGAACCGCCAGTGACGGGATCGTAATAATGGAATCACTTAGGGTGCGGATCACGGCATCCACCCAACCGCCGACAAAGCCCGACGTAAAGCCCAGGATAATGCCGATGCCGACACCGAACGCTGCGGCCAGCAGACCAATACGCAACGAACGGGGCGAGCCTACAATCAAGACAGCCAACATATCACGGCCATTGCTCTCTGTGCCCAACACATGATCCCAAGAAGGTTCGCCGAAGCCCAATGCAATGTTCGATTTGCCCCAGACCGGTGGCAGGTTTTGGGGTGAGGAGCCTGTAAAGGCCAGCTTGGTGTTGTAAATGTAAGGTCCAATAAAGGTGAGGAGTACGATGACTCCAACCATGACCAGGCCAGTCAGTAATTTGGGATTGAGCCAGGGTGAGTCAAAACGATTCAGTCTGCTCTTTTTCGGTTTGATTGTGGATGCAGAATTTGCTGTGGAAACAGTCATTGAAAAGACCCCTATCAGAGTTAGGCACTAACTTTGGCGCACGGTAATTCGTGGATCGATCAACGGATATAGTAGATCGAGAATGAGAACTGCCAGGGCAGTGCCCACAATCAGTAAAAAGACGACGCCCTGGATCAATGTGTAATCGTTGTTGACAATGCCCCAATAGAGCAAGTAACCCATACCAGGATAGGCAAAAATATACTCAACCAGCACGGCACCGCCTGCAATACCGCCCAAATTCAGTGCCAATGCCGTCAATTGTGGCAACAATGAATTGCGTACCCCGTAAAACCAAAAGACTCGCCGTGGTTGTAAGCCCTTTGCTTCGGCCAAGACCATATAATCTTCGCCGTCTGTGGTGACCATCATGCCACGCATGCCTAAGGCCCAGAAACCCATGCTGGCTAGCACAAAGGAAAGCGCAGGCAGCGTACCGTAATAGAGCACGTTGCTAATATATTGCAGTGTAAGCGCAGGCTTTAACCCACTTTCATGGGCTCCAGAGTGAGGAAACCAATCCAACCAGAAGGCAAAGACATAGATCAGCAAAATGCCGAGCATGAAGAAGGGAATGGAGGTAAAGGTCATGGTGATGGGCAACAGTTGCTTTACCCACTCAGGCGTTCTTCGCCAAGCCAGGACAGCACCAATGGTATTGCCGAGTACAAACGAAATGACGACCGCAATCGATAAAAGCCCTAAGGTCCATGGCAATGCTCTGGCGACTAACTCTTGGACCGTGGTCGGAAATGAGGTGAGAGAATAACCCAAGTCAAAGGTAACAATGTTTCGTAAATAACGGAGATATTGAATATAGGTCGGTGCATCAAGCCCAAAACGGGCTCGCCATGCCTCGATAATCTGTGCTGAGTTTTCAACGCGCCCCGATTGGGCGCTAATACGGCTGAGAATCGCGGCAGTTGGATCGCCTGCTGCGAGACGCGGAATGAGAAAAATAATAGTTGCTCCCAGCCAAACTGTCAGGAAGAACATGCCAAGACGGCGTAGGAAATAGTTTAGTGTAATCCCACCCATGAGAATCCTGTTAATAGAGTAACGATAGGGACCATCTGAAACACTGGACCCGCATGCACTTGGCAGGTCAGAGGACTGGTATATGCATAGATAGCCCGGTTGGTACTTCAATACAACCTGCCAGATGTGCTTTTCTGCCAGCTTCTGAGCCGAGGAATTGACGGCAAATAAACCGATTGTCGCAGATTTTGAGAAAGTAGTAGCGTTGTCTGTTAGCACAAGCTGGATAGTCATTCCCATTTGGAATCTCCGTCGTGGTCTGATACCAAACGACGAAGATTCCTATGGGAATGACAAGCCTATCTTTCAGGGACGATCAAGTTTACTGAGCGCCAGTTGGTTCCAGGTGCTGAAGGATGGCGTGGGTGTGTTGCCACCATGTTGGCGGATGAATGTAATCATCGTCAGCCGTTGGCCAGCCCTTCCAGTACTTGGTGTCAAATGGAATGATCTTCTTGGCCTGGGTGATCGGGATGACCGGCAGGTCCTTTTCCCAAATCTTCATGGCTTCGTTGAAGAGGTCCTGAACCTTGGGGTCGCCAAGGGGCAGGGTGCCCATTTCATCGACAATCTTGCTGTATGCTTCGGCATCTGGGCCGCTCCAGCGCCAAGCATTGTTGTCAGCGCGTTCGCCAAGTGGCTTGAGCCAACTCACATTGAAGTTGTCCAGAGAGGCCCACGGTTCGTTGACCGAACCACAGGTCTGCCAACCCATCTTGACTTCGAAGTTACCGTTGCGGAAGTCCTCGTCCCAGGTGCCACCGGCTTCGGTGCGGGTGCTGGCATTGATGCCAAGCGCTTGGAGCTCTTCGACCACCACTTGTGCGATGCGTTGCTTTTCAATGAACGCCTCGTGGGTGATGATGTCCATGCTTAGTTGCTTGCCATCTTTCTCGTAGTAGTCGCCGTTTTTCGTATAGCCCTTGCTCTCGATAATTTGTGCAGCCTTGGCTGGATCGTACGTCCACAACTGTTCAGTGTTCCAGGCGCCTGCCTTCTCAGCCGCATCGACCATCGCATCGAGTGGTGGGTAGGCGGGGAAGAAGTGGCGGCTCTTGAAGGTTGAACCTTCGTAGGCAACTTTCACGATCTGATCGCGGTCGATGGCGTAGTTGATGGCCCAACGCATCTCGGGATCATCCCATGGAGCCTTGGCAGTGTTGAACTCCATGGTGCGGGAGCAGGGATCGGGTACCCAGGCTTTGGGCAGATCGTTGTACCACGCAATAATGTTGGGGTTCTTGGCTTGGATGGCCTGCAAAGCACCGAGCGTAACGTCCATCAAGCTGTCAAGTTGATCGTCAGCCATCAAGGCAGCACGGGTTTCGGGCGGGCCGGCCCAGACCCACTTGAGATACTTGGGCGCAGGCAGCTTGAAGACGCCAGTTTTGGCACCCCACCAGTTGTCGTTGCGTTGATAGACGAATTCTGTGCCATCTTCGTTGAAGCTCTTCAAAGTGTAGGCACCTGTACCAACTGGCCAACCCTTTTCTGCATCATAGTTCTTGAAGGTGACCGGATCCTGGCCATCCCAGATGTGCTTGGGCAGGATGTTGACGCTACCCCAAATCTTGACTGCGAAGTAGTCGAGTTCGAAGCGGGGATTGGGCTTCTTGAGCTTGAATTCCACTGTGGTGTCATCCACTTTGCTCACGCTATCGACCCAGTTGTCCATATTCGAGGCATCGCTCAAACCATCGGCGACATGCGCCTTAAGCATGTCAATCGTGAAGACCACGTCATCCGCCGTTAGCGGTTGGCCATCGCTCCACTCTACACCTTGACGCAACTTGAGCGTCCACGTATCCTGTGTGTCATTCGGGGTAAAGCTTTCGCCGATCCATGGCTCCATCTCACCAGTCTGATAGTTGAGGATGAAGAGTGGTTCGAGAATAGCCTGGTGGAAACCTTGATCGCGGCGGTTACCAGGCACCAATGGATTCCACAGTGTCGGATCGGCCACCTTACCACCGTCAATATCCAGGATCAATGTCTCGTTGCGTGGCATATCGCCAGTGGCAGCAGCAGGCGCTTCGGCGGCAGGGGCAGTTGTCGCTTCAGCGGCAGGTGCGGCGGCTGGTGCTTGTCCCGCAGGCACAGCGGCTGGACAAGCTGTCAGGATCAACGCTGTGATCACCAAGACAGCCACCAGGAACTGATTGCGTTTCAATTGAAACATAAGTAGGGAGTCTCCTTTGAAAAACTTGATAACAGTTGAGAAAATGGTACACAAGTTAAAGAGAAATATTGAGCTGTGCCCCTCCTTTCTGATGAGCGCTGTCCCTTGGACAGCAAAAGTCTGGTTTGGAATGGTTCTATTTAATTATGAAAGATGTGGTTATTGTAGCCGCAGCTCAAGAACAAAGGGAGTTTATTTAAGCTTGGCTGTCTGTTAGTATAGCTGGTGAGTAGGAATGCGTCAAACTCTTAAATTGCATAGGTTTGTTATGTGGATGATCTTTTTGCTGAAATGACACCCCCTCTTTGTGAATTTATTTACAGGTATAGGGCGCTATGGTATACTCTTGCCGACCCTACCTTGAACTTTGCAAAACGGTAAGACCTCAGCATAATCGATGCCTTTTTCGCCAAACCATTTTCGACAACTTTGTCCTACTGGTGTGTGGCATGTCCTTTGAGAAGTATCCTGAAGTTATCATGTCGCTGCAATAGCAAGTACGACAGCCGCCATCAATAACTTGTTCGACATACTCGTTATAGCCACTACTTACCTATGCAACCTGCCGAAGATCTGGCGTCCCTTCCATTTTCAGAACTTACCAAACGCTGTCAAGAACAAACTACCCTCTATTTGAAAGACCGTTTTTCGGATAGTCGTTATTGTTTTGAGATATTTCGACTGGCTCTGGTTGACCATAGTCAGAAGGCTTGGGCTGCGCTCTATCAACAATATCAGCCTCTGGTGATTAGTTGGATCCAGCGCAGTCCTCAGTTGAACAATTTGGAAGAAAGTATCGAAGCGCTGAGCAATGAGTGTTTTGCGAAGTTCTGGGCTGCTATGTCGCCAGAAAAGTTTGCTGCTGCATCAGGTATCGGCTCGCTGCTTGACTATCTGCGACTCTGTACAGGCAGCGTTATTGTAGATCATGGGCGACGGAGTCGCAGAAAGCGTAATCAAGAGCTTAACCCCGAGCTACCCGATCGCGGCTCTGAGCGAGAGATTGAATTGCTGGATACTCAGGAACTTGTGATACAGATTGAGCAGCGACTCAAGGATGAGGATGAAAAGCGTGTTTTCTTTGCGATGTTTACCTTGGGTATGAAACCACGCGAGATCTCCGACCAGTGGCCAGAACAATTTCCTACAGTTCAGCGTGTAAACCAGATTCGCCAAAACATAGTCGACCGTCTTAGGCGAGATGAAAGTTTACAACGCTATTACGGAATGTAAGAAAAAAGTTTGCAGAAATGTGTTTTGATCCCAAAAAATTGATAAGCTGCTCGTTTATATAAGTAATTGTGAATAACGTAGAAACTGAACTCAACTTCCCCTGTCATACCAACCTGCTTGTCGCAATGCGTCCTTGCCTGACCTCAAATGCTGTTTTGGAGCGTACGAAAATCACGATTTTACTCCGGTTGGGGTATAGTGCGCTGGAATTAATGTTACTTGGTGGAGAGATTTATGGATGCTGCAATGTCGCCACTTCCTGCTTCTGAAACTTGGTTCGAACAATGGCTAACGGATCGCCTTTACCGTGCAATGTGTCCCTCATCACTCGAACTTGGGGAATATGAGTCAGGCTTGCTAATCGACACTGCAAGACTCCAAATCGAACTCCACCTGCGTGACTGTCCCGCTTGTCGCAAAGAGATCAACTTCTTGCGTGATTTCTTTGTCGCAGAATCGATCAAACTGCCAGCCCCGGTGCCAGATAGCACCCTACAGACGATGATTAAGCGGCTGGTCGCACGCTTACGAACGGCTGGAAATGACTTGGGACCACAGCCTGCTTGGGGGGCATTACGCGGAACAGCAAATGAACCATTGGTCTTCTCGGCAGACTCTGTGGAAATCGTGATTGAGGTACAAGAGAACGCCAGCCAGCCATTGCACAAGACACTGCTCGGTCTTGTCCTGGGGGTAGAGAGTAATCAGGACTTCTTGGTTCAGTTGTCACAAAATGACCAGGTAATTGCTTCAACGCCGCTCGATCCCTTCGGAAACTTCGTTTTCCCATCGTTAACTTCAGGCAACTATCAACTCATCCTCACAGGCAATCAGTTGGAGATCCTGATTGAACAAGTGACGGTGTAAATATTTCACTTATGAAATCTAGCGAAACCTCTGCAATTCTCCACATTTAAACGCCAATTTAACGATTTTTTAGCGATCGCCTGTTAAGATAGATCGTGATGCACGCAGCAAGTTGCATTTAGTTGGATTTGTTGCTGCTTCCGGTTCCCATTCCCTGCGTCTTGACAGTTCAGAAAGCAGATTCGCTATGGCATCGACGATCAAAACTCCCCTTCGTCATCCCCAGATGACGAATTTACCAAAGATTGTCTTCAACGCCAACGCCGCTGAACTCCCTCCAGAGCGTTTGCTTGAAAATTGTATTTTCATCCCTGCTTCGACGAATGAGCAGATCAAGCAATTGCTGGCGCTTTCCGATGCTGCTGAGCAAATGCGCTTTGCGATTCACTGTGCCAGGCATAATCCAGAATTTGTGGCTGCCCTCAAAGACGAGGCTACGCTCATTTTGCGCAACGATATTCAGACATCCTCAAAGCTCTCTGAGCTTTTGTTGCGCCTAGCGCAAGTGACACGCGACCCACTGCACCGGGCGCTAGGTTTGCTGGCACAGGCAAACTGCCGATCCTTGGGCGGCAAGGGTGAATATCAAGCAGCTATCGAACAGTACGAAGACGCGGCCACCATCTATCGACAAGCGGGTTTGCCGGTCGAGGAAGGGCGCGCCAACATTGGTCGAGTTTTGGCGCTCGGACAACTCGGGCGCTATCAGGAGGCTTTGGCGGTCGGCAGTTACGCCCAGCAGATCTTCGAGAGCCATCAGCAATGGTTTCAACTGGCTCGGCTGACCGTGAATCTCGGTCTGATTCAAATGCGCCTCCATGACGACCGCGCTGCACTCGCTTGTTTTGACCGCGCCATTGAAGCCTATAACAACTTGGAAAGCAATGTCGATGTGTTGGCGGCGATGGCCCGCGTCCAACACAATCGCGTGATTGCCTTGCGTAATTTGGGCGAATTTGACCAGGCCATCACTTCGGGCAAACGTGCCTATGTGTTGCTAACAGACACTGACCAAACGGCTGAGGCGGCCCGTTGTCAACAGACGATGGCTGTAACCAACTTCGTGCTGGGGCGCTACAACGAAGCATTGGAACTCCTCTTTTCGGCACGCGACTACTTTGTTGCTGAAGATCGCCAAAGCGATGCGCTGCTGGTAGAACTTTACATCAGCGATTGTTTGCTGCAACTGCGCCGCTTTCAGGATGTACTCGAAAAGACTGCGGAGATGCGTCAACGCTTTATCGACTGGGGTGCCAACTTCGAAGCGGGTCAAACAATCTTGAACCACTCGATTGCCCTCTCTGGTTTGCAGCGCCATGCCGAGGCGATCGCCGCGCTCCATGACGCCCGTCGTCTATTCGAGCAAGAAGGAAACATGCCTTGGCTTGCCTCCGTCGAGGTTGAGATGGCAGTTGCCTTGCAGCGCCAAGCACACTTTGATGAGAGCCTTGAAGTGGCACAACGCGCAGTTCAGGTTTTCGCTGATTATCACCTGCCAGTCGAAGAGGCTCGCGCTCAGTTGGTTGCCGCCCGTGCTTGTTTTGCCTTGGATCGCACCGTTGCGGCGCAGCAGCAAGCTGAACGAGTCTTGGAACTGAGTCAGCGCAAAGATATTCCTGCACTGGCCTTTCAAGCCTATCAGCTCTTGGGACAATTGGCTGAATTCAACCAGGATGATGATCGAGCCTACGTCGAATACCAACAGGCGATTGAGCAGTTGGAGCGTTTGCGCGGCCGCGTGATGATCGAGTTTCGCATGGACTTTGTCGACGACAAACAGGGTATCTATGAGGACATGGTTAGCCTCTGTTTACGCAACGGTCGTTTGAACGAGGCGCTACACTATGTCGAGCGCGCCAAATCACGCAGTCTGGTTGAACTATTGGCCCAACGTAGCAACCTGAACATTCAGGTCGATCACGCAGACGATGCGCCATTGGCAGCCCAGTTGGCAGCGCTCCGTAGCAAACGGGAACAGATGTTGCAACGAGAACGCGAACAACTCTACCGTCGTTGGGAACAAGCGCTTGAGTGGCGCTACAGCGGTGAGCCCTTGGAGCCAGATGCATCGTTGGTCAATTCTCAAGGTTTGTCGGAGGTTGAGAAGCAGATAACCGAAATCTGGCACAAACTGCTGATTCGTAATGCCGACTATGCTCGCAATGCGCCGATTTGGTCGCTGCCAGTTGAATCGATTCAGCCGTATCTGGAAGCCAATATGCGCGTGGTGGAATACTTTTCGATGCATGGACAGATCATCGCCTTGTTGATCACGCCCGAGCAGATCTATGTTCACCATCTACCCGTTACGCTGGAACAAGTGCAAACGTTGATTCAACTGGTGAATCTCAACATGCACGCCACCAGCAGTGCAGCAGCGCGGCAAGTTCCCGCGCTGCTCGCCAATGTACAGGGCCAGTTACATTCACTCTATCAGGCCTTGATTGCCCCCTTTGCAGAGCACCTGCTGCCAGAGTCGCGATTGATCATTGTGCCGCATGGTGTGCTACATTATTTGCCGTTTCATGCACTCTTCGACGGTCTGGGCTACTTGCTTGAAACCTATGAGATCAGCTATCTACCTTGTGGAAGCTTGTTGCACTTCTGTGGCCTAAAACAGACGCGGCCAACAGGCGCGCTGGCGATTGGCTATTCCTATGGTAATCGTTTGCCCTATGCCCAGAACGAGGCGGAACGTGTGGCGGATATTTTACAGGGTAGGGCGATGGTCGAGGAGCAGGCTACATTGGCTCTATTACAGGAGCAGACGCTCGATGTGGCTGTACTTCATCTGGCAACGCACGGTCAGTTCCGGGCCGACAATTCACTCTTTTCGGGATTGGCGCTCGCTGATGGCTGGTTGACCACGCTCGATATCTTTGACCTGCATCTTAAAACCTCGCTGGTCACGGTAAGCGCCTGTCAAACCGGGCGCAACGTAATTGGTGGGGGTGATGAACTGCTGGGGTTGTCGCGTGCGTTTCTCTATGCGGGCAGTGCCTCACTGTTGCTGAGCCTTTGGTCGGTGGAAGATCGTTCGACTGCGCAGTTGATGGAGCTTTTCTATCAGAAATTGGCTGCAGGCTGGGGCAAAGCGGCCGCCTTGCGCTACGCTCAACGTTCCTTTATTGAACAAACCAAATCAGGCTTATCGCAAGAGGATGCGGTAATCAAACAATGTTTTGCCCATCCCTACTTTTGGGCACCGTTCTTCTTGATTGGCGATGCGGGGAGTTTGTAGCGGAGCAAACTCTCAGAACTGCGTATGTAAATAAGAGCAATACTTCCCCTTATTTACGTACGCAGTTCTGAAATTTAGCGTTGGGCGATATTCTGCGCCACAAATTCGGCAATTTCGTCCGGGTGGCGTGCAACTTTGGCACCCGCCGCCTTGAGCGCAGCCATCTTTTCAGCAGCCGTGCCTTCGCCTCCGGAAATAATTGCGCCTGCATGACCCATGCGTCGCCCAGGAGGGGCTGTCTGACCAGCGATAAAGGTAGTCACTGGTTTGCTCATCTTATTGGCAATGAACTCTGCTGCTCGCTGCTCATCCGTGCCACCGATCTCGCCGATCAGCACCACCTGCTCGGTAGCGTGATCACGCTCAAACATCTCCAACACGTCGACAAAGCCTGTGCCATTGATCGGGTCACCGCCAATGCCGACGGCAGTGCTTTGGCCGATCCCGCGCGCTGTGAGTGCATAGACGACTTCGTAGGTCAATGTACCCGACTTGCTGACGATACCAACGTTCCCCGGCATGTGAATGTGACCCGGCATAATGCCAACCTTGGCCTGTCCCGGCGTAATCAGACCAGGGCAATTGGGGCCGATGAGGCGGGCACTGGATGCGTCGATATAGGCCCGCACTGTGACCATATCCAATGCTGGAATGCCTTCTGTAATACAAATAATAAGTTCGATCCCTGCATCTGCCGCTTCAATAATTGCGTCGGGTGCAAAGCGTGCTGGCACATAGATGATGCTAGTGTTGGCACCTGCGCCTTTGACCGCCTCAGAAACGGTATCAAAAACAGGCACATTGCCATTAAACCATTCGCCACCCTTGCCAGGGGTGACACCGGCGACGACCTTGGTGCCGTAGTCAATCATCTGCTTGGCATGAAACGCCCCTTCGCGCCCAGTGATCCCTTGAACGACGAGGCGTGTATGATCTCCAACGAGGATACTCATGTCTTATCCCTTGTTTCTTGCTAATTCTAAGTCAATAATCGATACCTGGGTAAGAGGTAAGAAAGACAGGATAGGCAATTCTGATTTGTCATCTTGTCATGTCCGATGTCTACATCGGCGTCACGCCTTTGCCGCAGCGACCGCCTTTGCTGCTGCGTCTGCCAAGCTGGTTGCTGTGATGAGATTGGCTTCGGCAAGGATGCGGCGACCCTCTTCTTCGTTGGTCCCGACCAGGCGGACCACAAAGGGTACTTTGACGGTGAGCGTTTCGATTGCCTGTAATACGCCACGAGCCACTTCATCACAGCGGGTGATGCCACCGAAGATGTTGATCAGGACCGCTTTGACCCGGCTATCGGATAAGATGATGCGCAAGGCTGCTGCTACCTTGTCGGATTGTGCGCCGCCACCTACATCGAGGAAGTTGGCTGGCTCGCCTCCGTACAGTTTGACGATGTCCATCGTGGCCATTGCCAGACCAGCACCATTGACCATACAGCCAATCTCACCGCTCAGGTTGATATAGCTAAGGCCAAAGCGGCGGGCTTCCAACTCGCTGGCATCATCCTCGTCGGGGTCGCGCATCTCGGCCAGGTCGGTGTGGCGGAAGAGGGCGCTATCGTCGATCGAGATCTTGCCGTCCAGTGCCATAAGCTGATTGCTGCCCGTGATGACCAAAGGATTGATCTCAGCCAGACTAGCGTCATTTTCGATAAAGGCCTGGTAAAGAGACTTTGCGATCTTGATAAAAGCTGTATGATGTTCGCGGGGTAAACCGATGCCATCGGCCAGCGCCCGGGCATGGTGGTCACGCAGGCCTAAAAAGGGATGGGCGGCCACGGTAATGATCTTGTCCGGCGTCTCGTGGGCAACGACTTCGATTTCGACACCACCTTCGCTGCTGGCCATCAAGACGACTCGGCGACGTGCCCGGTCAAGGACGGCACCAAGGTAAATTTCTTTGCGAATGTCGGCTGCGGGATCGACCAGAACCTTCTTGACGGTCAATCCTTTGATATTCATGCCCAGAATCTGTTCTGCTTTTTGTTCGGCCTCATCCGGTGACTTGGCGACTTTGATACCTCCAGCTTTGCCGCGGCCGCCGACCAGGACCTGGCTTTTTACAACGACTGGTCCCCCCAGTCGCACCGCGATATCGCGGACCTCCGTGGGTGTTGACGCCACTTCTCCTTTGGGTGTGGGAATGCCATATTTTGCAAAAATTCGTTTGGATTGGTATTCGTGGAGATTCAAACGAACGCCTCCTTTGTGTGAGCTTTCTGTGGGAGCAATTACTCATCCACAGCTTTTTTACCGTGACAGCATTGTATAACTCAATTATACTCATACCATACTGAAATGTAATATTTGCTGAGGTCTAGGTTAATAGAAAATGGAAAACGACTTTACCTTTTGCCCGCGTTGCGCTACACGGCTAGAAGTGCGTATATTCGGACACGAACAGCGATCCATCTGCCCCGCTTGTGGTTTTGTTCATTTTCGGGACCCCAAGGTGGCAGTGATCGCGCTGATTACCTGCGATCAGCAGGTGTTACTTTCACGGCGAGGGGTTGAACCGCAGAAGGGTAAATGGGCCATCCCAGGTGGTTATATGGACGCAGGCGAGATGCCCGAGGAGGCATTACGCCGCGAGATGCGCGAGGAGATGAGGTTGGAGCTAGGCGAGGTTGGTTTTCATTCGTTCTTGCCGATGGCTAACAAACGTGGCATTGTGCTCGTCTTTGCCGCAACGCCTGCCAGCCAACATTGCGAAGCACTCGCTGCCTACGACGATGTCAGCGAGGTGCGTTGGTTTGGCCGCGATTCCTTACCACAGCCTGATCAGTTAGCCTTCGATACTACACCGCATTTGCTTGAGATATGGCGTAGAGAAGTTTAGTGCGCATCCTCAGATGCTCACGAAACTCATCTTGCTATAACTTCTTTAGACCAGCCAGCGAGGCGAGTAACTTCTTGATCCCAATGCCAGGAAAGGCAACGGTCACTTCCTCGTCATCTCCCATCACCCGACTTTCGATCACGGTGCCAACACCGAATTTGCTGTGTTGCACACTGTCGCTGTGCTTGAATTGGCCTTTGCGTGTATTGCTCTGGTTACCTGCTGCCGACAAACGAGCGCTCTGCCCGGGTGACGAAGCACCCGATGGGCTCTTGCCCGTACTGGGTGACCAATAACTTGTCTTGGCAGTTTCGGTTTCACCGGGTCGGGAAGGGCGGGATCCCGCCCTTTGGCTTTTTGCGTCTGAATCTTGAGCGCGTGTGCTCGACTCGCCCTCGTTACGGCTCCAATTGTAGGGGTTGCGCGCTGATTGCGGTTTGCCCCAACCGGTTGATTGATCATCATCCGCGCCCCAGGTTGTTTCGCGGCGATAGGCCTCTTCTCGGCGGGCACGCCGATCGACTTTGCCACTTAATAGATCGGTAGGGATCTCGTCAACAAAACGGCTCACCTTTTGTACCTCGCTACCGCCCCACAAGCTACGCCGGAAGGCATGAAGCAGAAAGAGCCTACGCTTGGCACGGGTGATACCAACGTAAAAGAGACGGCGCTCCTCATCCATATCCTCGGAATCACGACTCTCCAGCGAGCGGGCATGAGGCAAAATGCCCTCCTCCAAGCCAACGATAAAGACGACTGGATATTCAAGCCCCTTGGCCGTATGCAAGGTCATCAGCGTAACAGCCTGGACATTCTCGTCGACATTATCAGCCTCACTGACCAGGCTGACCTCTTCCAGGAACATCGAAAGGGGCGTGACGTCTGGCGCAGCGTCGGGGGAATTGCTGGCCATACCGACCACATAGTGGGCAGCCACGGCGCGCAACTCTTGGAGGTTGGCCAAGCGCTCCTCGGCTTCAGTCGATTCTTCGCCACGCAGGTCATCCATATAGCCAGACTCCGCCAGTACTTGGTCGAGCAGATCAGCTACGCTTTGATACCGTCCCAGGCGAGTGCCTTCCATCCAACGCTGCGTGAGCTTGGTAAATTCGGAAAGCGCATTCTTGGCGCGGGTTGGGATAGCGGGGGCTGAGTAGGCGGCCTTGGGGAGGGCCTGTTTACGTGCCTTGCCTACAGTTTCGGGACCAAACTCGAGCACGAGGAGGGCCATGTAGTCACTGATGCCCATGGCTTGCGCCCATTCCTTGACCTGGGCGTAACTCTTCGCACCAATGCCACGCGGCGGCACATTGATCACTCGATCCAGCGCCACCGAATCGGACGAGTTGTTGATCAGACGCAGATAGGCCATGGCGTCTTTGATCTCTTTGCGCTCGTAAAAGCGGGTGGCACCGATCAATTTATACTTGATCTTGTGCAGTACAAATTGCTCTTCCATGGCACGAGATTGAGCATTCGTGCGATAGAGTACGGCGAAGTCACCCAAAGCGAAGGTCTTGGCGTTCACCATACGTACGATCTCTTCGCAGACGTAGGTGGCCTCTTCGATCTCGTTGTAGGCTTCGTGTAGATGAACCGCTAGGCCGCTGCCATTGGTCGTATGCAACTTTTTGGGCGCACGATTGCGGTTGTTCTTGATGACCGAGTTGGCGACGTCGAGAATGGCTTGTGTGCTGCGATAATTCTCTTCAAGCATAATCACGACGGCATCGGGAAAGTCCTGTCGGAAGCGCAGCACGTTGCGATAGTCGGCCCCACGAAAGCGGAAGATCGCCTGGTCTTCATCGCCCACGACAAAGATGTTGCGTTTGCCATCGGGCTTGCCAACTAGCCGGGAAATTAACTCATACTGGGCACCGTTGGTATCCTGGAACTCATCGACCAACACATATTGCCACTTTTGCTGATACTTGCGTAGAATCTCCGGCTTTTCTTTGAGCAACAAGGTCGTGCGCATCAACAGGTCGTCAAAGTCCATGGCGTTGTTGGTGCGTAAGGCTTCCTGGTAGCGGGTATAGACACGACCGACTACCTCTTCGAAATAGCTGTTGGACTTATAAAGCTCGGGCGTGATCAGTTCGTTCTTCTGTGAGGAAATGTGGGCGAGCACCGCGCGCGGATTGTAGCGTTTTTCGTCCAGTTTCATCTCTTGCAAAATGGCACGAATCAACGCCACCTGGTCGGCGGTATCGTAGATGATCCAGTTGGCCTCGTAGCCGATGGCGGCAGTCTCGACGCGCAGGATGCGGGCACAGATGCTATGAAAGGTGCCGATAGTTAGCCCACCCAAACGGGGCGGTTGACCAGGCAGCGGCGTGCCGAATTTATCTTCAAAGATGCGTTCGACTCGTTCGCGCATCTCTTTGGCGGCCTTGTTGGTAAAGGTTACAGCGGCAATATTCCAGGGTGCTACGCCAGCAACATCAATCAAGTGGGCGATGCGGCGCGTCAAGACGCGTGTTTTGCCAGAGCCGGGACCAGCCAAGACTAAGACTGGGCCATTGACCGTGCTGACTGCCTTGCTCTGAGGCGCATTGAGACCTTCTAGGGTATTTTGCATGGTGAAATTAGTTGGCAAACGGCATTCACAAGCGGCAGCTTCCACTGCCGTTTGCAATTTGCAACTCGTTACTCTTAGGACGGATTAGATTTCTTCTCCGTGAAGCAAGCGTAGATAACTATCGTAGCGCGAAGCCTTGATCTTGCCTTCTTCGACGGCGCGGCGCACGGCACAATCGGGCTCGTGGTCGTGGGTGCAACTGGGAAAGTGACAATCATGGAGAAAGGGTTTCATCTCCACGAAGTAGAAAGGCAGATTGGAGGGGTCAATGTCATAAAGCCCCAACTCACGAATTCCCGGTGTATCGGCGACGTAACTCTCTTCGCCAAAAGGTAGCGTGAAGAGTTGAGGGGAGCGGGTTGTATGTTTGCCCTTGTGTAAAAACTCACTGATGTCTCCCACCCGCAGGTTGAGATCGGGGTGAATGGCATTGATCAAACTGCTCTTGCCAACGCCGCTGGGTCCGGCAACCACGGTAATTTTATCTTCCAATAAGTTTCGCAGTTCAGCTACGCCTTCGCCACTTTTGGTGCTGGCAAAGATCACTGGATAGCCAATCTCCCGGTAGACGGCAAAGGTCTCTTGGAGTGCGCCCTCATCCACGAGATCGGTCTTATTGATGCAGAGGATCGAAGGCAACTGATTGGCTTCGGCAATCACCAGAAAGCGATCCAACATGCGCAAATGCGGTTCAGGATCGGCTGCTGCAAAGACGATCAACGCCTGGTCAGGATTGGCGAGGATGACGTCTTCGGCGTCGACCTTGCTGCCTGGCTGTTGGCGACTGAGCCGGCTATGGCGCTCATCGACTCGCTCGATCAACCCGCGCTCGTCGCCATCGGGCAGGACCCAGACTCGATCCCCGACGGCAACCAGTGTGTCGAAGCTCTTTTCGGCACGCATCCGTCCGCGTAACTCGCACATCCGATCTCGGTGCTGGTCATTGGCGTCGGTACGTACATCATAATGGTGGCCACGTGCCCGCACGACAATACCATGAATGAGATTGGCAGAATCGCGCTTGGGGCGCGGCTTGCTGCTGCGCTTCTCACTGTGCGCCAGCACCTCATTATCAATCATTGCGAATCGTCGATTCTTGACCCGGTTTGCCATAGTTTAAAGATGCAGGTTGCATATTGCAGGATGCCAATCGGCGTCAGTGCTGATCTGAGAGTGATGGTTTTGTATGAAACGTGATGCGTGAAGTTCTGTCGAAAATTTGCGGCTCACGCTTTACCGTTCGTATCAAAACGCATGCGCCATCAATGAATTTTGTATCCTGTGCCTGCTTCTTGCTCTATTTTACCCGAAAAGGGGAAGGGAATCCAACTCTGACTGGTGTTGACCATACCTAGCGCTGAAACTTATCCGGCACTCTTTTGTTCAAACCGGACTTGTCGTGTCGGCGCGTTCACATTGAGCCGGACAGGTTGGCATGATCTAGTGTTGGCAACAGGGATAGGGCATTTCTCGTTCGCAAATGGGGGCCAGGGGACGCGTAATGGAAACATCAAACTCCGCTAGCAACCCTCTGAGTACGCCCAGGGGCAGCCCAATTACGCAGGAAAGGCAGCCTTGGATTTGTTCAACTGGCGCAAATTCAGCATGTTGGATGGCATAGCCGCCCGCTTTATCAAATGGATCATCGGTAGCGATGTAGCTGGCGATCTCGGCGTCGCTGTAATTGCGCATGTAAACGTCGGTAATGCTAACTTCAGTGCGCTGTAAGAGTGAACCGCTCTGCGCCACACTCACCGCAGTAATTACCTGATGGGTGCGATTGCGCAACTTATCCAACATTGTATAGGCTTCGCTAGCATCCTGTGGCTTGCCAATCGATTCGTTGTCAATTGCTACGACCGTGTCGGCGGCAATGACCAGGGTAGAATTGTTGTGCACCGTACTCGCAACAGCCTTTGCTTTCTGCGCAGCCAACCGTTGAGCCAGCGCCAGGGGGGGCTCCTCCGGCAGGGGAGTCTCGTCGATGTTGGCTGCTTGAATCGTATGCGGCAACTCAAGCAGCCGCAGAAATTCACGCCTGCGGGGACTGCCCGAGGCTAAGATTAGATGGGGTCGTTGATGTTCTGTCATGCTTGGATTGTACGGTAAAGTGGTTGTTCGACCAAGTAAAAAAGGTAGTGGGAATTGAGTAATTGCAACTACTCAATTCCCACTACCGAATGAGAATGTGTGAACCGATTGTACGCCGAAACTTGACCGGCACCTCACAGTCAAATTGGTGTGGCTTGATCGTTACTAGCGGACTACTAAGGGCATGAATACCTTTCGTGGCGCTGTTGGCTCGTCGGTTTCCGGGTCGGCGCGAGGTGATAGGTCGACATCAGCTGTATCTTGATCTGTCGGATTGGAATAGCCGGGCAGATCGTTGCCCTTGCTGTCGGTTGGATTGCCTTCGGTAATTGCCGTGTTGGTCAACTGTTTATCGAGAGTGTCTTCAAAATAGTAGACCAAAGAGGCCCCTGGTGCTAATGGTTGTGTGCCACTGATCAAGGTCAATGCCTGTTCGCTAATGCCGAGGGTCGTGTCCGTGATCGTGATCGAGTTCAGGTAGGTCTCGCCTGTATTCGTCACAACAAAGCAGTAGGTAATCGGCGAGTTTTCCTCCTCGACAAGCTTCTTGAGTCCGGGGCAACTGGCACCATCATTGTGACCAAGATAGACCGTCTTCTTGAGATCGATCGCTGCCGGAGGCGGCGCTGTTGGCACAGTGGGCACAGTTGTGTTGGTTGCGGTCGCCGTTGCTGTGGGTGTGTTTGTACCCGTTGGTGTAGGTGTACGCGATGGCGATGGTGTGCCGGTGAGAGATGGTGTCAATGTTACTGTAGGCGAATTGTTCGGGGTATTCGTCGGCGTGTTCGTAACCCTTGGCGTCAACGTAAATGTTGGCGTTGCGGTCGCAGTCGAGGTTGGCGTGTTGGTTGGCGTAGCCGTGGCTGTGACTGTCGGCGAATTGGTGGGAGTATTCGTCGGCGTGTCTGTAACGGTTGGCGTATCGGTAGCGGTTGCAGTCGGTGTCAACGTGACCGTCGGCGTGTCCGTTGCGGTGTTAGTTGCAGTGGCTGTCGGCGAATTCGTCGGCGTGTTGGTTGGCGTATCGGTGACGGTGGGTGTCAGGGTGGACGTCGGTGTGTCCGTTGGTGTAGCCGTCGGTGTGTTGGTAATCGTTGGCGTCAGTGTGTTGGTCGGCGTATCCGTTGCGGTCGCGGTGGCTGTCGCCGTTGGAGTGTTGGTTGGCGTATTAGTGACCGTCGGCGTCAACGTGATCGTCGGTGTATTCGTCGCTGTTTTAGTTGGCGTGGCAGTTTTCGTCGGCGTCGGCGTCTTGGTTGCGGTAGCTGTTTTCGTTGCGGTGGCCGTCGGCGATTGCGTTGGTGTATCGGTAATCGTCGGTGTCAACGTAATGGTTGGGGTATTGGTTGCCGTTGCCGTTGGCGTGTGGGTCGGTGTATTGGTTGCTGTATGGGTCGCTGTAGCCGTCGGTGAATTGGTCGGCGTCAACGTGATCGTCGGTGTGCTTGTCGCTGTCGCCGTCGGCGAATTTGTGGGTGTGTTGGTGGCGGTATTGGTCGCCGTGGCCGTTGGAGTATCGGTCGGCGTGTTGGTGACCGTTGGCGTCAGTGTGATGGTCGGTGTATTCGTCGCTGTTTTGGTTGGCGTAGCAGTTTTCGTCGCCGTCGCCGTTTTGGTTGCGGTGGCCGTTGGCGATTGGGTTGGTGTGTTTGTAACGGTTGGCGTTAGCGTGATGGTCGCTGTGTTCGTCGCCGTTGCGGTTGGCGTGTTGGTTGGTGTATTGGTTGCTGTAGCCGTGGCTGTGCTAGTCGGCGAATTGGTTGGCGTGCTTGTACTCGTTGGCGTCAATGTAAAGGTAGGCGTACTCGCCGCAGTCGCCGTTGGCGAGTTGGTTGGAGTGTTGGTAATTGTAGGTGTAGCGGTTGGCGAATTGGTCGGTGTGTTAGTAATGGTCGGTGTGAAGGTTGCTGTACCTGTGGCTGTGGCTGTCGCAGTTGCCGTTGGCGAATTGGTTGGTGTGTTGGATGCTGTCGGCGTGCTTGTGACTGTCGGTGTCAGCGTGAAGGTTGGCGTACTGGTTGCTGTTGGTGTTCGCGTTTGGGTCGGGGTGAAAGTCGGCGTCGACGTATTGGTTCGCGTTGCGGTTGGCGTACTTGTGACAGTGGGGGTGACTGTTGGCTTTTGATAGATATATCTGACGGCAAGTCTTGCCGAGGCAAAGGTGCGAAAGCGCAGAGCGACATTGCCGCCACCTACGGCAGTGGAATCCCCATTCGCCCTAGCTGGCAGGACAATGCTGCCAGGATTGCCCGCGCTGCCGGTGAAGAGGGCGAGATCAGAGGCTATGGTCAATGTGATATATGCGGATTCTGCCGAGCTGGTTAGATTGTCAAACGTACCGCCGGACGGACCGTCGAAGTCGAGTACTTTGTCAAAGGCAGAGGCGGGATCGATTTTGATCGCTGTCGGTGCTACCGAGCCTAACATGGAATTGTCGGGGCGCATCACGATAATGGAGTTGCGTAGTTGCAATTCAATCGTGCGTGGGGCGCTGTCAAGATTCTCATAGGCCGCCGAACCAGTGATAGTACTGGTAAGCTGCAATTCCACCTGTTGCAGTTGCCCTAGTGCAGAGTCAAATTTGGGGATCGCAAAGCTATCTACCCAGTTGGTAGGGGTCGAAGGGATAAGGTCGCTATAGGCAACCTCATCAGCCAACAGGGCATTTGTACCACGCCAAAGCCCCAATAGCAAAAGGGCGAAGACCGCTAGCCCAGCGATGATACGATGATTTCGGTTCATACTGCTGATCCTTTATCTGGAATCGTGATTAATTAGCAACCAAGGGCAAGAAGAGCTTCTTGTTTAGCAGAGGCTCATCCGTTTCTGGATCGGCGCGAGGTGTCACATCAACCTCGGCTGTATCTTCATCTGTTGGATTGTCGAGACCTGGAACTCGATTGCCTCCACTGTCGACAGGTGTCCCTTCTACAATTGCCAAATTGACTAACTGCTTGTCTAACGTCCCTTCCACATAAAAGACGAGGCTGGCATTCGGAGCCAACGGCAGCGTACCGCTAATCAAGGTCATCTGCTTCTCGCTAATGCCAAGTGTTGTATCGCTGATCGTAATACTGTTGAGGTAGGTTTCTCCCGTGTTCGTAACTTTGAAACAGTATGTATTGGGTTTCCCCTGTTCATCTACTACTTTCTCTGCTCCTGGGCAGCTTGCGCCACCATTGTGGCCTAGATAGACGGTCTTTTGAAGCTGAATATTGGTGACAATGTACTCGTAGGTGACTGACATTACGGCTGCGGCAGAGGAACGCAACTCGTAATCGACATTGCCAGTCGTGTCACTGGCAGTGGATTCGGCGTCGGCGAAGAATGTGATCTCCAGCGGCCCTGTGCCGATAAATCGCTGCAGTTCGGCTGTATCGGTGTAGACAAAGCTATGGTTCGAGGTGTTGTTTGCTTCGGAGAGTCCGCCCGATGTGCCATTAAAGAGCGCCTTTAGCCGTTCCGCATCATCCTGGGGCAGGGGACCGCTGTTAAATCCGCCCTGGCCATCGTAGGGTGGCACTTCCAAAGTGCTCTGCGCTGTGGCGGTGATTGTGCCAAGCTCATCGCCATTGTCGAAATTCAAAACGATTTCGCCACGATGCTCAAAGGAGAGAGTGCTGGTTACCTCCGAGCGATTTTCATAATAGCCGTCTCCCCGCAACTGGGTGGAGAAGGAAAGTCGTACCCGTTGTAGCGCACCTATACTCGGGTCGAACTGAGGAACCGATAAAATTCGCACCCAGGGGGTACGGGTTAAAGGGACTGAATCCGAAATGGTTATCTCTGCGGCTTGTAGCGGTGTGGCTGTCGAAAACAGCCCAAGGAAGAGCCCGACGATGCCCACAAGCAACATCACAATGGTTTTCCCGAAAATCAGCGAGTGACGATGAAGGAGCTGAGGACAGCCCTTGGGAATATAGGAGATTGGGTTGTTAGAGTCTGGAGAGAGGTGAGGCAGCAGTGTGGAATTCGATGTGTGTCCAATCTCAATAGTGGAACTGTGGTTGTTCATACGAACTCTCATTTCGATAGTACGTACGCACTATAGGACCTATAGGCGAAGTACAGGGTTTAGTTTCAAACAGCAGGATCATGGGTAACATTGTGACCTCTGTCTTTGCAATGGGGACTGCGTTCATCCAAAATGGGCGTTCAGAAGTAATTCGCAAGATAAATCGTAAACCAATATTAAATACATCCTTACACTACTAATTCTATGCGATGATCATACAATAATCATACAACATTGGCAACCATAAAATGACTAATTTCTATTAAAAATAAATAATGCATTTTTAAGGAACAAAACGGTCATCGGGACAGAAGCCTGTTGAGGAATTTGCACCGCATCCCAGCATTCATTACACTGTATACTACCCAGAAAAGGTGCTTGGTGAGTTTGCGTTTATCAACGCCACAAAAGCTTCACCAACCCGTAATTGCTGAGCCAGATCATTTCTGCCAAGGGCACATCGGACCTTTTCAGACAGTCTCTTAGGAAATTGACTGCCTTTAGAAAAACGTTCACTGTCCTTTTGCGAAATGTGCCAGGTCTTTGCACACATTTTGTGATGAGCCAATCGCCGATGGATTGGCGCGCTTGGCAGCTCTTTGTCGAGGCTGAAGCATTACACCAAACCGAGAAACTAGAAAAGGATTCGCTATGCAGCAGAATAATCAATCAACAAAAGCGCCGGTACGTACAGTATTAGTTGGCTGTGGAGGAATGGCGCGCCACCACATTCGCAATATTTTGAAGCAGCCCGAACGTACCACGATCCCTGTCGTCTGCGAACCCTCGGCAGATGCCTACGAAGCCATGTGTGAAGTGTTTGAAGACGCCGGGATTACGCCCCCTGCCAATGAGCCAAGCTTGGAAAAGCTGCTTCAGTCCCGGGCAGGCGAGTTAGATGCTGCATTTATCATTACGCCCCACGCCTATCATCATGAGCAGGCCAAAGCCTGTCTGGAAAGTGGGGTTGATGTGTTGCTGGAAAAACCCATGGTGATGAATGCGAATGAAGCAAAAAGTTTGATGGCCACACGTGACAAAACTGGCAAGCTACTGGTCGTCTCCTTTAATGGCAGCCTTTCCCCCAATGTGCGCACTGCGGTGCAAGTATTGCGCTCTGGAGAGTTAGGGCCGATCCTCACGCTCAGTGCAGTTGTCTGGCAAAATTGGAACATCAACACCAAGGGAAAATGGCGTCAGATACCGGAGATTGCTGGTGGCGGCTTCTTGTTTGATACAGGTGCCCATATGCTGAACACCACTGCCGATCTGGCTGGCGAGGATTTTGTCGAAGTCGCTGCTTGGTTGGACAATCGTGATGCCCCGGTGGACATCAATGGAACAGTCATGGGACGTTTGGCCTCGGGAGCGATGGTTTCGTTGGCAGGCTGTGGCGATATGCACCTCAACTGTTGCCATTCGGACGTGCGTGTCTTTTGCCGAGATGGGATCGTCCGCACTGGAGTTTGGGGCGAGCGATTGGAAATTCGCCGACCGGGCGATCCCGATCTGATGCCGATTGAAACCAAGCCATCAATGGGCCAGTGGGATCAATTTTTGTTGGTACGTGCAGGTGAGATCCCCAATCCCTGCCCGCCAGAAGTCGGTCTGCGCATGGCCAAACTGTGGGACATGATCCAAGCGTCGGCAGCACAAGGTGGGAAGCCAGTGACAGCAGCAATGTAGTAACGTGGAAAAGTAAAAAAGTGGGAAATGGAAAAGCGAGGGTCTTTATTCTTTTAGACTTTTCAATTTTCCACTTTCCCACCCTCAAATCAATTCATAGGAGCACTTACAAATGACAATCAATGTAACCGTTTGGGGCGAATTTCGTCATGAGAAGAAAAATGAACGTGTGCGTCAGGTCTATCCCGATGGCATGCACAATGCGATCGCAACTGGCTTGCGCGAGGCTGGCTTCAATGTCCGCACCGCCACACTCGACGAGCCAGAACATGGCCTCACCGATGAAGTGTTGGCAAGCACTGATGTGTTGACCTGGTGGGGACATACCGCACACGGCGATGTGAAAGATGAAATTGTCGAGAAGGTCTACAAGCGCGTGTTAGAAGGCATGGGGCTAATCGTGCTACACTCGGGCCACTATTCCAAGATCTTCCGCAAACTGATGGGCACCAGTTGTAGCCTGCGCTGGCGCGAACTGGAGACCGAGAACGAGCGTATCTGGGTTGTCAAGCCCAGCCATCCGATTGCGCAAGGCTTGGGTGCCTATATCGATCTCCCTGCCGAAGAGATGTACGGTGAACTCTTCGACGTGCCCACCCCGGACGATCTGGTCTTTATCAGTTGGTTCAAGGGCGGCGAAGTCTTCCGCAGCGGCTGCTGCTATCATCGCGGACACGGCAAGGTTTTCTACTTCCGCCCTGGCCACGAAACCTTCCCCACCTACTTCAATGCCCAAGTGCGCCAGGTCATCGCCAATGCTGCGGCCTGGGCTGCACCGATCAAGGGACAGGAGTATCCCTACGTCAAGGGTGCTATTCATCAAAAGACGCCGTTAGAGAAGGTTGAGTAAGAAAAGAAGAGCTTTCTCGGAATTGTAGGAATTGCGGCCAATTCGGTTCGCAATTCCTACCGCCTCACAGTTCTCCTCGTTCTAGTAGTTTCCCAGCGAAGTTAGAATTGCCCTCCAGTTTTGACATAAATAGCAATCATGTAGAAACGCATCGTTTAGCGGTTTAGCTTGCAATTTTTTAATGGCTGACGTACAGTATGGTAAGTTGTAATCCGCAATGTAAGTTATTCGCATCCTAGACATAGCGCCAACTCGATAGATACACGATACCAAAGGAGTTAGAATAAGGGTCATGTCCGAAATTTGTGCTGAGTGCGTTCACAAATTGACCCAGGTAGAGCAAGAATTGGTACAGGCACGCGCCCGTATTGCTGAGCTTGAACGGCAGTTAGGTACCTGCACAATTCCAGGCTTGCTGAGTATAGTTCCCGCGGCGTCGAATCCTAACTACCTTCAAAAGATTATTGAGCGCTGCAGTGATCACGTCGTCCTCCTAGATGCTGCCTGTAAGATTCTTTATTCAAATTCAGTCGAGCGCAGCTTAGGCTACTCGGTGCAGGAATATATGGAACTAGGAATTCCTGGACTGATCCATCCTGAGGACCTGCCAAATGCAATGGCCGTCTGGCGTTCGGTAGTCGAGTCTCCAAAACAAACCAAGAAGGTCATATTGCGCGTCCGCCATCGTCAAGGCCACTATGTTTGGATCGAAGTAAATTCGGTCAATTACCTCGACGATCCGGGAATTGGCGTCGTTGTCTCAAATACGCGCGATATTACGGACCGTGTGAAGAGCGAAGATGCCGAACGAGAGCAGCAGCGAGTTGCGGAAGCCTTACGCGACAGTCTAGAAGCGCTGACTGCTTCGCTTGACGTCAGCGAGACGATGCAACAGATCTTGAACTGTGCGCTCACTGTAGTGCCTGCCGACGCTGCCACCATTTTGCTCATTGAAGGTGAAAACATCCGAGTTGCCTATTCGCGTGGTATTCCAGCCGAGCACAAGGAATTTTTAAAAGATTACCGTTTCTCAGTCCACGATCCTCAATTTCACAAGATAATCGCCACTCGAAAGCCGTTTTCGGTAGCGGATACACGAGAAGATGAAAATTGGATTTACTTTCCTGTCAATGGCTGGATACGCTCGTCTCTAGGAATTCCGCTGATCATTCGTGATGAGGTGATTGGCATCCTCCATGTTGACAGTAAGACACCGCATCATTTTAAACAGGAAGATATCGCTACACTGCTCAATTTTGCACGTCACGCCAGCCTTGCCTTAGAACATGCCTATTATGTGAATCGCCTCGAAGAGCGTGTTAGAGAGCGCACAGCCGAATTTGAAGCCAGTGCTGTTGAAATTCATGATCTGTACAATAACGCACCCTGTGGCTACCACTCATTGGACAAGGATGGCTACGTTGTACAGATCAACGACACTGAGCTGAAGTGGCTTGGCTATCGCCGGGAAGAGGTGGTTGGCGTACTGAAATATAGTCATCTTTGTACTGAAAAAAGCCAAGCTGACTTTGCCATCAATTTCCAGCTTCTTAAAGAGCAGGGATGGCTGAACAACATTGAACATGATCTGGTACGCAAAGATGGCAGCATTTTGAATATGCTGATCAATGTAACGGCCATTTACGATCAGCAGGGGGAGTTCGTCAAAGGACGTACGACGCTTCACGATATTACGGCACTCAAACAGGCGAGAGAGAAACTACGCCAACAGCGCGATCTGCTGCAACTCGTGATCGACACGGTGCCTTCTGCCATCGTCCTCAAAGGTGCGGATGGCCGCTATGAAATGGTAAACAAACATGCGGCAAGTATGTATAATCTCACGACGGATCAGATGATTGGCAAAAATGACAGCGAGTCTCATCCCTATCCAGATGAAGTGGCCATCTTTGCTGCGCAGGATCGCTATGTGCGTGACACAGGTGAGGCATTATTTGTGCGTGACAATGGATTTGCCGACTTCACCCTGCAAACCAGCGTGCTTCCTTTAAAGGATGCCGAGGGAAAGGTAAACCGAATCCTTGTCGTCAGTCACGACATTACAGAGCGCAAACGAGTTGAAAGTGTACTGAGTGAACAGCGTGATTTCTTAAATCTGGTGATCAACCAAGTGCCGGACTTAATTATGGTCAAAGATGATCAGGGGCGCTTCCAACTTGTGAACGAGCCAGCGGCAAAGGTCTATGGGCTGACGCCCGCACAAATGGTGGGCAAGACCGATATGGATCTCAACCCAAACGTTGATGAGGTCGCCTATTATCTCGCGATGGATCGGGTGGCACTCGATGGAGGCCATACGGTGTTTATCCCGGAAGAGCGCATCCTTGAACGCCTCTATCAGACCAGCAAAATTCCGCTGCGCAATTCGGCTGGTAAATATGATCGGCTGTTGGTCGTGGCGTCGGATATCACAGAGCACAAACGAGCAGAGTTGTTGTTACAACAGGCGCTCCTAAAAGAAAAAGAAGTCAGCGAATTGCGCACCCGTTTCATCTCCATGACGTCCCATGAATTTCGCACACCGTTGACCGCAATCTTAGCCACTGCGGAAACATTGAGCACCTACCGTCACAAACTTAACAGCGAACAGATCGACAAGCGCTTGTTGAAGATCCAGGAACAAGTGAATTATCTGAAAGACATCATGGAGGATGTGTTGCAACTCTCCCGTTTGCAGTCTCAGCGACCTGTGCTCAATCGGGCCGCCTTTGACCTGGACCTGTTGTGCCTGGAAGTGATTGAGGAAATACGCAGTGAATTTCTGGCTCAACATCCGCTCCGTTATCACTGTGATGATGCACTCAAGGCCACGGCGCTCGACAAGAAACTGATGCGCCAGATCATCAGCAATCTCCTTTCTAATGCTGTCAAATACTCGCCAGATTGCACTCCCATCACATTGACCGCAAGCAAGATCGATGGGACTCTTGTTCTGCAAGTGTGCGATCAAGGAATTGGCATCCCCGAAGATGACCTAAAGCATCTTTTCAATCCCTTTCATCGCGCAACCAATGTCGGGACCATTGCTGGCACTGGGCTGGGTATGGCCATCACCAAAGAATCGGTGGAGGTGCAAGGAGGCTATCTCGCCGTGGAAAGCGCAGAGGGCAAGGGAACCAGCTTTACCGTGCATATTCCTTTGCGGATGGAGACCACGGTATGACATCAAAGATCCTTGTTATCGAAGACAATCAAAATATCCTCGAAGAGGTACTAACCTGGCTCGAACTAGAAGGCTATGAAGCGTTTGGCGCTGCTAACGGCAGCGTAGGGGTGCAGGTGGCGCTCAATCGCCAACCGGATCTGATCCTTTGCGATATTATGATGCCAGAAAAAGATGGTTATCGGGTACTCTTAGAATTGCGCGCCAACAAGTCAACTGCACTCACCCCGTTCATCTTTATGACTGCCAAACAGGAGAAGAGCGATATTCGTTACGGCATGGAATTAGGTGCTGATGATTATATAACGAAGCCATTTAGCCGTGAAGAGTTTCTCGGGGCAATACGGTCTCGGCTTGAACGACATCATCTATTTGCTTCGCATAGCCAGGAGAGGTTGACGAATTTACGTGATAACCTCTTTCGCAGTTTGCCACATGAATTGCGCACGCCCCTGGTTGGCATTTTGGGCATCGGCCAGTTACTCGCCCAAGACGCCGAGATCATCACCCCGCCGGAGATTCTTGAGTATGCCCAAATGTTGACGACCTGTGGCGAGCAACTTTACCGCTTAACTGAAAATCACTTGCTTTACGTTCAGTTGGCCCAGCAAACAAACTATTCCCCATCTTTAACTTCCGACAGCAGTGCAACCGTAGTCGATCCATTGCCCATTATCGAAGATTGCTGCAACAGGGTAGCCCAAATTCGCAACCGCAGCAGGGATCTGCGTTTTAGCCTGAGTGCGGGCAAGCTGTGCATCAATGCCATCCATTTGACCAAGATTCTGTACGAAATAACTGATAATGCCTTCAAATTTTCCGCCCCCTCGACATTGGTGACAGTTGCTAGTCAGCAGGAGGAGCAGCGCTATCTGATCACAATCACCGATCATGGCTATGGCTTCAAAGCCGACGACATCGCACGGATCGGTCCCTACATCCAATTTGACCGCAACCTTCACGAGCAACAAGGGGCGGGTTTAGGCCTGACCATTGCCCGGCTCCTCACTGAATCCTATCGAGGCACATTACAGATTGCGAGCAGCCTTGGGGCTGGCACACGCATCACGCTGTCGTGGCCACGGGTGTAGGATTGTAGAGGGGAAAATTGAGGATAAAGGTTGTGCCCACCTCAACCTGACTCGTTACTTGGATTTTGCCCCGGTTGCGTTCCACTAACTCCTTGACAATCGACAATCCCAATCCTGCCCCACTGCCGATGCCTTTTTGGCCCCGTGCACGACTGCGCGCTTTGTCGGCACGGTAGAAGCGGTCGAAAATATGCGGCAAATCTTCGGCAGGGATGCCAACTCCACTATCCTGCACCATAATATGGCAATCGCTGTCGCCCTTTTCGACGGTGAGATGAATTGATCCCGGTTCGGGAGTGTACTTAATCGCGTTGTCGAGCAGGTTCAGAATCAAAGTTTCCAGGTCAGTCGCATTAATGGCGACAAGCTCTATCTCTTCCGGAATCTGCGCAACAAAGGTCAACCCGGCCTGACGAATACGCATGCGCATGGATTGGGCAGCTTGTAGGAGCACCTCCGCAATATTGATTGGTTCGCTGGCATTGACTGGGACTTGCGTAGATTCCAGCCGAGAGAGGTCGAGCAAACTATTAGCCATACGACCCAATCGATCCACTTCATTATCAATTTCAGTTAAAAAGCGTTGTGCCCGAGTACGCTCGTCGGCCCCCATGCTGAGCAGTGCCTCGCTGCGTAGCTTAATGTTAAAGATCGGCGTCCGTAGCTCATGGCTCGCATTGGCAACAAAGAGCCGCTGCTGTTCGATCATCGTACGCAAGTTACTCACCATCCCATTAAAGGTTCTGGCCAACGTAGCAATCTCATCGTCGCCATTGACAGGGGCTTGATGCTGTAAATTGCCTTGTGAGATCGCTATCGCCGCTTGTGTCAATTCTTCCACCGGGCGCAACATGCGATGACCATTCCAAACGCCTACCACTGTGACTAGAAGCATGGCCAACACGGCTGTGATGATCAACTCACCTTCGAGTACACGGTTGGGGGCAGATATTTCCGACATGGGCTGCGAGAGTTGGACGATTGCTAATACCTCGCCATTGTTGCGAACAGGGGCCGCAGTGAACAGCGATTGTTCATGGTTGCTGTCTAGGCGAATATCGTGTTGCTCATTGCCATTCAACGCTGCGTCTACTTCTGGTTGATTGCGTTGATTGGGAAGGGATGCAACTCCGATCACACTGGTTGCAATCACTTCGCCCTGGGCAGACAAAATCGTAACGCGAGCGCCCGCTCGCGTTGCCAACTGTAAAGCACTCTGCTGTAGTCGATCCTTGACCGACTGGGCAAGTTCTGCAGAAACCACGGTAGGCACCAGGGCATTGTCACTATCCTGATCGTCCCGATCGATCCGAATTTTGCCGCCGGTTTCACCGCTGAGTTGGGCCTCCCATTGTTCGATAACGACAAAGTCTTTGCTAAAGTTGCTGAGTGGATCCTCGAAGGAATTGGCGGTAAGAAAGGCTTTGACTTCAAGCTCATGTTCGGCTTGGCCGATCTGCGCCCGATAGACGCGTAGCCCAAGTCGCAGCATGAGCAGTGCCAACACAAGCAAGAAAAGCACGCCATAGCTAATGATAATTCGGCGCTGTAAACTCTGTTGCCAACGCCAAGGCGAACGTCGCAGCGTAAAGAACCAGGTGCGGAGCGCTTCGATCATACTTTGACCTTTTGCGGTGCCACCATTCGGTAGCCCACGTTGCGTACCGTTACGATGATCTTGGGATCGCTCGAATCGTCTTCGAGTTTCTCGCGCAGCCAGCGGATATGGACGTCAAGCGTGCGCGGGTCGCCGATCCAATCCTCTCCCCACACCTTGTCGAGCAAATCCCCGCGTTTGATCACGGTGCCATCAGCCTGGATCATCACCCGCAAAATTTCAAATTCACGCGAGGAAAGATGGACAACTTCCCCTTTGTGGCGGATGGTATAGCGTTCCAGATCGATCAGATTGGAGCCGATTTGATAACAAATGGTCTCGTTGTTGGGGACACTTTCAACCGGTAATGGCTCATTGCTCGGTGAATAGGATGCACGGCGCAGTTGAGCATGGATGCGCGCCAACAATTCGCGAAAGCCAAAGGGCTTCACCATATAGTCGTCGGCACCCAATTCCAAGCCCAGCACCTTGTCGATCTCTTCGCCACGAGCGGTCAACATAAGAATCGGCACCGTGCTTTCGCGTCGGATCTCCCGACAAACTTCCCAGCCTTGCATACGTGGCATCATCACATCCAACAAAATCAAGCTCGGATGCTGCGCACGCGCAAGTTCCAATGCCTGGATGCCATCGAGAGCCACCAGCACTTCATATCCTTCACGCTCCAGTTGATAGCTAAGTGCGTCAACGATCATCTCATCATCGTCGGCGATCAAAATTCGAGTTTTCGTCATCTTTTCAATGGGGTTGTGATTACGCTCATTTATCTTGTCCTGCATGTTATCCCACAATTGTCGCATGTTCGTACCTTGTGTCTACCGGTTCAATGTTAAGAGTAGGTTAAATCGCTATGATAAGAAGCCCAATAGCCAGCAGGGTAGTCTTAACCTACTCTTTACTGCTACTTAACCAACATCTTCGTAATGTTGCTATGATATCAGCGTAGTTGTGCTTGGAGCTGGCGGGGAATTTGTAGGTAAATGAGCAGAGTTGCTTGCGATCTTGTTGTCTTGCTGTGTAAAGTTTAACACAAGTCTCTAAGACCAGCTCTATATCGATGCAAAAAATGGTTTGCTCATCTATGTAAAGTGAGATCAACGTCTCCGGCACTACGAAATCGTTTGCGCCGTGCCGGAGATGCTTTCGGACGTTCACACTTGTAACAGATGAGCGAAAATGGTCTAGTCAAATACACGTAAAGGAAAAGATAATGAATAACAATACAAAGATGATCACCTGGCTTGGCATTTTGCTCTTGGTCGTTACAAGCCTCGTCCATTTTATTGACGCACCGGACAGTTTTGATGAGGCTACCTACAAAGGAATTTTGTTTCTGCTCAATGGTGTGGGTGCGTTGATCGCGGCCTATGGAATCTTCCGTGGTTCGCGCAGTTGGGGATGGACTTTAGGATTGTTGGTGGCTGCGGGTGCCTTTATCGGTTATGCCATGAGCCGCACGGTCGGACTGCCACAACTGCCTGCCGAACCGGATGAGTGGTTTGAACCCTTGGGGATTCTCTCCTTTCTGGCTGAAGGACTATTTGTCGCCGTCTACATCTGGATTATCAGCATGAAGCCAGTGCCCAGCAAGCCAATGTTGAAAGCGTAACAGATGCGTCAAACATTTATGGATCAGTTGATCGAATCAATGAATGGAGAAATCGATGGAAAGCCTTGGAAATCTGGTTCGTAAACATGTAACATCGCTGCAATTGCTCTTATTGGCCGCAGCCTTTGTTCTTACACTTGGTGAATTAATTCTGCTCGGCCATACCAAAGGGATTCAACTGGTTGCGATTGGCAGTACAGTCGCAGGTATCTTACTTTCGCTGTGGGGAGTGGCGGCAAAAGGAAAGTTGGGCAATCTTGTGGCCGCACTCTTCCTTCTGTTATCGTTGACGGGCCTTATTGGGACCTTTGAACACATGGAAGAAAAGGGCGAAGGTGGCGAAGCAAGGGCACTGCCTAGCTTGAACGCAAATCAAGGCATAGTGGTCAACGTAGCATTTACTGCCGAAGAAGAGGGTGAAGGAGGTGAAGGCAAGTCCGGCGAAGCGGGAGAAGCTGCTGGCAGCGAAGGTCGAACGGGGGAAGGTGCTGAACGTGGCAACGGCGGCGAAAAGCAGAATATCCCACCCTTGGCACCCCTAAGCCTCTCTGGATTGGCACTGTTTGGAGCAGTCACGCTACTCGGACGCCGACAGGAATTGTAATCGAACTCTGCGTAGGTGCGATAGGGAAATCGCACCTACGCAGAATCTAATTCTGAGATTGAACTACCCCGTCTTACATCTCCCAGGCACAGAGCGACTCCACATAGGCTGCCGAACCATCCCGCAGCCAGCCATCCAACTGATCGACTTCTTTGAGTTGTTGCCCACGCAAGCGCGGTACACCCACAAAGCGGCAATCCCAATCGGGCAACGCACTCATATCGCCCCACAACTTTTCAAATTGAGCGACAGGAAAGACATCCTCCTGCCCCTTGCCCCAACGCTTCTTGACATCTTTGAGTGTGATATAGGTTGGCATGCGCGCCGCCAATGTACGCACGGCGGCATCGACTTTGTCCATGGCCGAACGCTGCGTTAAAGAGTCATGCAGATCGCCCCGACTGAGAGCAAAAATGTCGAGCAGCCGGTCAATCGTTACCCAGAAGGTATTGCTGCTATACCAGGTCAGGTTGAACTCCACCTCTTCGCGCGGCATTGCCAGCCCTTCGACCATGCGCAACTTGCCATTGACGCGTGCCAATCCACCGCCACGATCTTCCAGCCGTCGTGTAATCACTTCACCGGTGGAGGCAGCCTTTTGTTGAATATGGAAGCCCAATAGCAACGGATCGGCGTTGGCGCCCAGCGTATCAATGTTGTGAATCATCAAATATTGTAACTGCGGCTCTGTCTCCAACAATCGTGCCAGGACTCCGTTGCGTAGCAAGTTAGGGATTTCGTACCAGTGCCCGGTCGGATGCAGACATTGTTTGGGCAGATTGTCGGTATAATCACTGCCCTCGCCGCTGGCACGCGCCCATTCGATCAGTGCCGCACGACCGCTGTCCTGCATCTTCTGTGCCTGTTCGTCGAGAATCTGCTGGGGCATCTCTTCCCAAGCAAAGCGCAGGTCGCGCACCATCGGTGACAGTCGTAGCCCAATGCTGCGCCCAGGAGAGAGAAGTAAATTGCCCTGATACCCGAAGTTTTGCGTACGCTGTAATGCCGCTTGAATTGGGCTGTGGGTGAGATAGCTGGTCGTAATGATGTGCGTCAACGGCCTCTGCGCCAACTGGCTAATGCGGCGGCTCTTGGCGATGTGTACCTCGATGAAATTACGATGTTTTCTACCGAGACGCGCAAATGGATTGAGCGCCTTGACCACGCCAGCTCCTGACGTCCAACGGCTACCCGCCCCGCCGGCCAGCGAAACCACAGCAACTTGTCCGGCCCGTAACGCTTCCATACCCAACTCGTTCAGCGCGGTTTGCTGTTGCGGATCGAGGGCGGTGAGAACAGTCACATCGCCTGGCTCGGCATCCTCGACCGTGGTGCTGATCGGCAGGCGATTCTGCGATAGGCCGATCCGCCCGCTGCGTAAATCCGCACGGATTTGCTCATGTTGCACGCGGTCAAAACCGGACGTTTCCAACAACGATTCGAGACTTTGCGTCGCCTCGCTTCCGGAGTCGCTGCGTGGCAAAAGGTGGTCAAAGAGCGTCTGCACCATGCCTGAAAGGCTGGGATCGCTGCGGCAAGCCTCGCCAAAACGATCCAACTCAGCACGGCGAAAGGCGGAGAGCCGTCGCTGCTCAGTGCGCACCAGGCGCGGTACGGTTAGGGTATAGTAGCCAGCAGGCATCAATGCTTGGTCACCTCCCAAATAATCGCACCAGGTGCCGCGCTCGTTGATCGCAAAATCGTAGACGACTGGCTCCATCGCAAAGGGCACACCCCCTTCAAGTTGCTTCTTTGTATTCGACATGATCTCTTGCAGCCGACGCTGCGCATGGCGTTTGACAGCAGGGTCGAAGATAAAGCCCATACCGCCGCCAGCCATGCCGCCCAACATCCAGAAGCCCCAGAACTGCTCGCCAAACTCCTTCTGCACTGTATTGATCAAGCTCTCGGTGTAGAGGTTGCTGGCCCAGGGTATGATCGTCTGGATCGGCCCAAAGAAATTGCGTTGGGTTGCTGCCGCAATCTCCTTGACATGCTCTGCCTTGAGCTCGCTGACAATATGATCAAAAATGCGCATCGCTTCCTGACGACCCTGCCACTCCGATTCGCTGCGCAACAGATACTTCTCGGTCACCATCTCCAGGATTGGGCCGACATCTTGCGCCATGCCGCCATGAACCAACACCAGGCTCTCCTGCAACTTGCGCCGTGTCTCATCTGAGACGTTTTCATTCTCCAAAATCGTATGATTCGGCAGCAAGCGACCGCGACTGATGCTCCATTCCGGGTCATCTTCGCCCGCTTCGACGCCCTGAATCAGTTTGATGCCAGGCCAGACGCCGCCCGAATCCTGCCAGCCGCCGCCTGAACCACCGATCCATTCGCCCAAAATGGCGCGTGCTGCCACAATGCGACGCTCCTCTTCGCCAAGCTGCCCGCTGAGTGCTTTGGTCTGCCCGGTGGCGCGCATGCAGACAGCAATCAAGGAGGCCAATAGATTGGTCGAAACTGCCAGCCGCGAGCCTTTGGGAATGCCATTGACCTGGCTGACCAGTTCGATGCCATAGCCAGGGGCAATCAAGCGTGCCAGCAGATCGCTGAGCGGCTGTTCTGCTCCTTCGATGCCGGGCGGCACAATGCCCGAAGCGATCACCGCCGCCTTGAGTAAGCCGGTGTAATCTTTGGCAAAATCGAAAACTTCGGCCAGCGTGCTGATTTCAGCTGTGGCACCCAAATCGACGCTTACCAGGCGCAGGATCGGTTGGTCGATCACCCGAAAATAGGTCTCGATTGGCGGTTTTGGCGTAGCACTTGTAGACTCGTCTTCACCTGACACTGCATCGGCGCGTACTGCCAGGTCAATCGAAACATTGAGCACACGCGCTCCTTCCGGGAAGTCCATGCCTAGAAAGAAGATGTCGCTCCAGCCGCTGTGGGTTAAGTCCATGCGCACCGGGGTTGACTCCTTTAGGATCGGAAAGAGTGCAGTCGGTGTACGGCGTTCGTATAGTTCTTTGCGCACGCGCAGTGGATGGTCAGCCGGATGGCCAGTGCGAAACATCCATTGGTTGCCGCGCGCCGAGCGCACGCTACGACGTACCTGGTCAGCTAGCGTTTGGAAACCGAGTCGATAGTAGGCGGCTGCCAGCGCGCTGAATAGTGCATCGTTGGGGCCACTGCTCTTTTGTAGCTCTAGAAAGAGATCAATCGCCTCGTCAAAACGTCGTTTTAGTAAATTCGTGTAGCCATCAAAAGGCAGTGATCCTGAGGAGAAGGGAAATTTATCGGGTAAGTGAAAGCGATAGATGGCGTAGAGAAAAAAGAGCGCTCGGACCCGTTCGTAAAGGTTGTCGCTGCTGCGCCGAAAGGTATCCAAGCTGGCACATTCGCTCAACAGTTGGTCGCTCCCGAGCTTGCGGCAAACGGCATCCAACGACTGGTTGCGCACCATCGGATCGCTCGATGTAATGATATCGATCAAGTAACTCATGGAAGCTCCCTCTTATGCATCGCGTAACTGCTTTTGTGCCATCAGGTCGACTAAGCGGGTCAGCACCTCGTTGCGATCCTGACCACTCAGGGCGAGTGCCAACTGAGCAGTGAGCAATCCATATTTAACGCCAATGTCGTAGCGCGAGTCTTGCTGTTCGAGTGCTAGGTACTGCTCGCGTTTGGCCAGATCGGCGAGCGCAGCGGAAAGAGTGAGGCTTCCCTGGCGGTTTGGGTCGGCCATCTTCTCTTCCAGGATCTGCAAAACGGTCGGTGTCAGTGCGTGCATGCCAAAGAAACAGAGGTAGTTCCCCGCACGTAGACCAGACACAATCAAGTGCTGTTCTGCTTGCGTGGGGGTGGGCTTCTCGATTACGGTCTCAACCCGGTAGAGATCCGACTTGCCAGAGAGTCGCCGCGCACCGATTGTGCCATAGTAGGGCAATAAACTTTCGCGTGTCGCCTGGACGGCGGAGACCGTGCATGATTCTCGATTGGCAATCTCGACCAGCCGTTGGGCGCAGCTTTGCTGGTCATGGCTGACATAAAGATGATCGCCGACGAGATGGAGAAACGATTGGTTACCGACAAAGGCCTTGGCGCAGAGCACTGCATGCCCATGCCCCAAGGCTTCGGTTTGGTGGGCGAAGTGAAGCCGCCCGGCATGTTCGCCTGCGACCTCGGCATAGGCCCTTTCGTCGCCTGGCGCGACCACGATACAGATTTCTTCGATGCCAGCGCGTACCACTTCTTCGATCAGAATGCGCAAGACTGATTTTTCGACGCCATCGCGGTCAATCAGGGTCTGCATGGGTAACGTGCGCTGTTTGCGACCGGCCGCGGTAATCACTGCTTTGGTTATGTTCATATTGGATGTGAGAATTTGGGTGAAATAAAAAATCGATACGGGTTTCACTACCAAGTGAGCCCATATCGATTTTACGAGAAGTTGCTGAGAAGGGCAAGCGGCAATTGTTGCAAACCATGCGTCAATCCGGCAGCGGAGCAGTGAGGTTTTCGTAATTCTCTCTACTCCGCCGTCTTTTGTTTATTAGCAACTACCAACCCCACCCTAACCCTCCCACTATCAGGGGAGGGTTAGGGTGGGGTTGCTTGGTCGTTACGTTTACTGTACCACGAAGGGGATAAACATCTTGTGCAACGCAGTAGGCTCGTCGGTTTCGCCGTCGGCAGTTGGCGAATTGCAGAGCACTTCAATATCTCCCAAACCGCCTGCCTTGCCGTAGCCCGCCTCGGTTCCTGCTCGCAATAATTCAAACGACCAGGTGACTTCGCCTGTCTTGTTGTCAAAGACCTGGAAGCCGCTACGATTGCCTGCACCCGACGGATTGACCGTATTGTAGGCCATCGAGGCAAGACGCGATTCGGGTAAAGGCAACAGCGCAATCCCGCCTGTCTGATTTTCCGCATGGTTCTCTCGGAAGGTTGGATCATCGGGCACGTCATTGTAATAGCCGACCAGGTCATTGGCACCTGAAGTGGTCGGTCCATGGCCGCCGCCATTCGGGCAAGTGCCATTACTTTCCAAGTTCAAGGTGCCGCCTACGTTGCAGAGGCGCAGAATATCCCCTTGACTCCAGGGTTGCACTGGCGCACCGAAGAGACGTCCAACCATCGGCCAGCGGTCGGCAAGACCAATGATGAAAGAACCGTCGGTGTCGATCTCGATATCGACCATGATGTATTGACGATTGCGGGTGCCATTGGAGTTGATATCGTGATCCCAGCGATAGCCGTTGAGATGGAAGTAGGGTAGCGCCTGATTGTTGCTCGTGATCGTGAGTGGCGTCCACGTTTTGCCTGCAATGTTGTATTGGTAGACCACACCGCGTAAATCGGGGTTTACATTTTCGCCCGGCTCAACACCGACATGGTTTTCATCACTACAGACAACGCCGACGTAGACTGTGTCGGTTAAGACTTTCAGTCCCCAGGGACGATATTCGTTGCGAACACAGATTGGATCGCCATTGTTTGTAGGCGCAGGAATCGTGGTGCTGACGATGTCGCTGGCCGTTGGCGTTGTGCCACTTACTGGAATATTGATGCGGATCAGCGAGCGATCAAAGAGGTTGACGGTCCACAGCGCGTCATTCGCTGGCGAAACGTCGATGTCACCCAAACTCATACGTCCTACCTGTGTTCGTTGGCTATCAACAAACATTTGCCCTACTGCACCATTAAAGTTGTTGGTTGGATTAGGTGATAGACCGCGTGCGGCATTGGTCGCAGGGAAATTAGCAGGACGAGTTACAAAGCCAAGGGCATCAAGATTAACATAAAGTTGTGTGCTGGCAGGCTTATCTTGCTCACTGCGGTAAATGCCGCCACTGCCTCCTGAACCGAACCCTGCGCCCGACATCATAACCGCTGAGGTGAAGAAGACGTTTGGTGTGGAACGTTGGACGGCCAGACCCCAAATTGCCCCCGTTTGGGCGGCCGTGCATTGACTGGTACTTGTCGTACCTATGTAAGGAACCGTATACAGTGAGGTTAATGGGCCGACCGTGCTGCCTGCCACGGTTGGATCGCCGGGACGGATGGCCACGGCTGCGAGCGTGGTGCAAACTGTTTGATTCTGCTGGGCTCGCACAACCTGACCTGGACCGGTCAGTAACCCGGCTAGGAAGATGGCAGTGACGGCGCAAATCGATTGGATAAAGCGTAACCTCGTTGGGGAAAGAAAAGCTAGAACTTGTTGATTCATAGTAGTTTTCCTTTGTGTATGGTCACACAATCGCGTCTTGCAGACAAGAGTGTCTCGTAGCGGGGAGGAGGACCCTTGTATGCTAGTAACGTTTACTGGAAAATGCAAATATACAAATTCAAAATTTAAAAATTTAAGAAAGCAGAATTGCAAACAATAATGCGAGATTTGTCAGATTTAGGTGCAGGCAGAATGTATTTAGGAGGGGGAGTTGAACTCGCCAGCGATTGTGACGCGAGTCTTTCGAAAGTGGAAATCGGCTGTAGTTACCAAAGATCCTTACCCGAAACGAGAGCCACGATGCGAAGAAGAGGTAATGAGGAGACGGTGGAAAGGGTAAGGGCCGCTCGAACCCGTAAAGGGTTGTTTGTGTATCTTTAAATCATGTGGTTACTAATCTTGCCAGACTAGTAACCACACTGCAAATCAACAACTCGACTAAGGCGATTTCAAAATAAAAAATCTGCCAATGAAATCGCTTGAGCCATTGCAAAGAGCCTCGGGATTGGGCGATCTATTTTTTGCAATGGCCTATTGAACAACAAAGGGAACAAAGATTCTGTTGAGCAAACTTGGCTCTGCAGAATCTGGATCGGCGGTCGGCTCATCGGTCTCTTCGTCGGCGGTTGGCGCATCACACAAGACCTCGATATCACCTAAGCCACCAGCCTTGCCATAGCCCGCCTCTTTCGCAGCTTGCACCAATTCAAACGACCAGGTCACTTCGCCGGTTTTGTTGTCAAAGACCTGGAAGCCGCTACGATTGCCAGCCCCGGATGGATTGACCGGGTTATAAGCCATCGAAACAAGACGCGATTCGGGTAATGGTAAAAGTGCAATGCCGCCTGTCTGATTTTCAGCATGAGCTGCTTGGAACTTTGGATCATCGGGCAGGTCGTTGTAATAGCCAACCAGATCATTGCCACTCACTGTCGCTGGCCCATGCCCGTTGCCATCGCATTTCCCTCCGTCTTCCAAAGTGAGGGTACCGCTCGCATTGCAGATGCGTACAATGTCCCCTTGACTCCAAGGTTGCTTCGGTGCACCTGAAGCGCGACCGACCATCGGCCAACGGTCAGCCAGGCCCACAATAAATGAGCCATCTTTGTCGATCTCTAGGTCAACCAAAATGTATTGGCGATTGAGACTCCCGTCCGAGTTGATGTCGTGATCCCAACGATATCCTTTCAGGGGGAAGTAGGGGTTCGCTTGACCCTTAGTTGTGATCGAGAGCGGTGTCCAACTATTGCCTGCAACATCGTATTTGTAAATCACGCCACGAAGATCCGGGTTTACACCCTCACCTGGTTCCGTTCCTGTGTGATTTTCATCGGTACAGGTAACGCCGACATAGACGGTATCGGTCAGCACTTTGAGTCCCCACGGACGGTATTCATCACGAACACAGATTGAATCTCCGCCTGAGGTTGGCGCTGGAATGCTAAACTTGGTGACATCTGCCGCAGTCGGCTTTGCATTTCCTGTAGGGATTTTGATACGAACCAGCGAACGATCAAAGAGATTGACGGTCCACAACGTATCATTGGTGGGCGAAATATCGATATCGCCCAAACTCATTCTGCCCACCTGCGCTCGTTGCTTGTCGATGAACATTGAAGTGATCGCACCCTCAACGGTATCGGTTATGATGCCTGTCAAGCCACGAGCGGCATTGGTTGCTGGGAAATTGGCTGGACGGGTTGCAAAGCCCAACGCATCGAGGTCGACAAACAGTTCATTGGATGCGGGTTTGTCCTGCTGGTTGCGGTAGATGCCACCGCTACCACCTTCGCCAAAGCCAGCCCCCGACATCATAACGGCCGAGGTGTAGAAAACGTTTGGCGTTGCGCGTTGGATGGCCAAGCCCCAAACTGCTCCAGTGTCGGCTGCTGTACATTGACTGGTACTGGTTGTACCTGTGTAGGGAACAGTGTACAGCGTGGTTAAAGTTGCCACTGTGCTGGCCTGTACCGTTGGATCGCCTGGTCGAATGACAACAGCAGCCAAGGTAGTACAGACAGTTTGATTCTGCTGTGCTTGCGCCACTTGTTGCGGGCCTATTAATAATCCGGCAAGGGTAATGGCTGTAACTGCACAGAGTGACTGGATAAAGCGTAACTTCTTAGAAGAAAGAATGATGGAAAGTCGTCGAGTCATGAAGTTCTTCCTTGTTGCCCAGTTACGAGTGGTGAACTCGTAGAATGGTAGTGGATAAATAGCTATTTATAGCGCAACGCACGATCTATATCGAAGATAGGATGCCTGAATCGCACAGAAAATGCGGCACACTGTATAAATACAAAGCAAAATCCCTCTCTTGCCACTCCCAAAAGCAAAGAGAGTATTTGGGGTGAATTTAACTTCAGTTGTAAAACTTTTTGATTAACTGACCAGAGGAAGCATTGCAATAATTTAAATGCTGTACGACGATTAAAGCAGAGCTTTACCAACTCACTTTCTAAAATTGTAATACAAATCGTTAGATAATAGAATTCAGAAAGGTTGAATTATCAAATCACAAAAATTTGAAAATGTCGTGGGTCAAAAATCTGAAATAAAACATACAAAATATTTAGGTAATATACTGTTTGGTCTTTTCGTTCTCTTAAAGAGAGATATTCTTTAGCTACAATTTGAGATATGTAAGATGGCTAATCGCAGACGGCGGTAATATGCAAGCCCAATTCTCCTTTATCGGGCATCAAAGTAGCTTGCCCACAGCAGATCTGTGGTAGAATCGAGCTTACCTATGAATAATCGATTCGGGTTCGTACCCGTTATGCTGATCGTCTACACCCTGGTCGCCTTTTGCGCCGGCTATTTAACGTACCCTTTCACCCATGGGGATACCCTCTTTAGTGCCCCGGCTCCGGTTGCTGCGGCGAACTCGTCCACGGATCTAGGTGTCTTTTGGGAGGCGTGGAAATTGCTGGACCAGAATTTCCTCGGCAACAAACCGGATGCATTAAAACGCACCTATGCCGCTACCAAGGGCATGGTTGCAGCCTTTGGCGATCCCTACACGGTTTTTGTTGAACCACAACCGCAGGAACTGCAAGATGACAGCCTGCGTGGCAAGTTCGGCGGCATTGGGGCACGCATTGAAAAGCGCGATGTTGGATTTTTCCTGCGGCCAATCCCTGATCAACCTGCGGCTAAGGCCGGCATCCTCGATGGGGATCAGTTAATGAAGGTCGATGATACCGAAATTACCAACGAGATGAGCAACGACGATGTGGTAGCTCATATCCGAGGCGAAGTCGGGACGGAAGTTGCACTCGTCGTCAGTCGGACCATGACCGCGACTGCGACCGTTGAGCAATTGGACTTTAAGATCGTGCGCGCCGAACTCGAACTGCCCAGTATCTTTTGGCAAGTGGTTGTCACCACTACTGCGGAGAGCAATGAGCAGATCAAGATTGGCTATATGCAGCAATCGATCTTTAGTGAACGCAGCCCCGAAGAGATGACCAAAGCGTTGGCCGAGATGCGCCAACAAGGTGCCGATCGTTTTATCTGGGACCTGCGCGGTAACCCTGGTGGTCGGGTCGATTCTGCCACTCAGTTGGCCGATATCTGGCTCGATCAAGGGGTAATTGTCAGTGAAAAACATGCCGATGGTTCCAGCGAAAAGGTAGAGGCCAAAGCAGGTGGTGATGGCGTTGCGTTTCCTCTGATCGTGGTGGTCGATGGCGGATCGGCGAGTGCCAGCGAAATTGTAGCCGGAGCACTTCGCGACAATGGCCGTACCAAACTGGTCGGGCAACGCACCTTCGGTAAAGGTAGCGTGCAACTGCTCTATACCCTATCCGATGGTAGCAGCCTCCATGTCACCAATGCGCAGTGGTTTACGCCGAATGGCCATCAAATTTCAGGTCAAGGATTAGAGCCCGATATTCCAGTCGCTGCCGATGTAGACCCGCTCATCACCGCTGTTGAGTTGTTGGTAAATCCAACCAAGTGATCTCTGAACCCTATGCTAGATGGTAGCAACGAACTCCAGCCCAAAAAGTCGAGTGGCCGTACCGCGTTTTATAGCGTGTTGGCCGCGTTTGTTCTGGTTTCTGTCTTTGCAATTGGTGTGGCGGTGGGACTTGTCTTACAACGGATGAGCGGCGACGCCAATGCCTCAGCCATTGACAACCAGACAACAGCCCAGTCAGAAAAGAAATTGGAAGGACACTTCGCTCTCTTTTGGGAGGCGATGGATGTGTTGTACCGGGACTTCTACGGCGACATGCCTCAGGACGATGAAGCGACCTATGACGCCATTCGTGGTGTCGTCGATTCGCTCAATGACCCGCATACTTCGTTTTTGTCACCCAAGGAAGCCGACCAGTTCCGCTCCAATCTCAGCGGCGAATTTGAAGGGATCGGCGCCCGTGTCGAATGGGATAAAAGCGAAGAGGCAGTGCGCGTTGTCGAGCCATATGAGAATCAACCAGCCTGGAACGCCGGCATCCGCCGCGACGATCTGGTGATTGCGATCGATGGCGAGCCAACCAAGGGCTCCGATTTGGCCAAATCCATCGAGAAGATTCGCGGCCCCAAAGGATCCAGCGTCACCTTGCGCATCAAACGTGCCGAGGTCGTCGATCCGTTCGATGTGATCGTGGCGCGTGACCGCATCGAGATCCCAACGATTCGAACCGATTCGCTGGGGCCCCAAGGCGAGATCGCCTATGTCAAGCTCTTCGTCTTTAACGAAAATGCTGGTCAGTTGGTCCGCCAGGCTGTACAGGATGCGCTCAAACGTACCCCCAAAGCGCTGATCTTTGACCTGCGCGGCAACAGTGGTGGTTTGCTGCGTGAGGCAGTCAAGGTTGTCAACGTCTTTGCCGAGGATCAAACAGTTGTCTTCGAACGTTTCAAGGATGGCCGTAGCGAAACCTACAAGACCGAAGAGAAAGCTGTTGATATACAACTGCCGATGATCGTGCTGGTGAATGAAGCCAGCGCCAGCGCCAGTGAAATCGTGGCGGGTGCGCTGCAAGACTACAAGCGAGCGACCCTATTGGGTGTAACCACCTTTGGCAAGGGAAGTGTGCAGCTTCCCCAATCCTTGAGTGACGGCAGTATTATGCGTGTAACCGTCGCCCACTGGTTCACCCCCAACGACCGCACGATTGATAAAATGGGACTCGTCCCAGACGTTACGATCGAACTTACCGACGCCGACCGCGAAGCTGGAAAAGATCCCCAACTCGACGCCGCGGTCGAGCGCTTATTGAACAAACAATGAAAAAGCAGTAAGTCAGTGGGATAGTAGGACAGTAAATCAGTATTTGCATTCACTGACTCACTGTCCTACCGACTCACTGCTTACTTCACACACCATACACAGATGGCAACCAAACAAGAAGAGAAATCTAATATTCGTGTTGTTGCGACCAATCGCAAGGCACGGTTTGAATATTTTATCGAAGAGTCCTATGAGGCAGGGGTCGTGCTTACGGGTACCGAGATCAAGTCGGTGCGTGCGGGGCGGGTGAACTTGCAGGATGGTTTCGTGCTGGTCAAGGAAGGCGAAGCCTGGCTGATGAATGTTCACATTGGTCATTTTGCCCAGGGCAACCGTTACAACCACGAAGAGACGCGCACGCGCAAACTCCTGCTTCACAAACGGCAGATTGCCGAAATCTTTGCTGCCGCCACCCAGAAAAAGTGGACGACGGTTCCCTTGCAGATGTACATCGACGAGCGTGGGCGTGCCAAGTTGCAAATTGCGCTTGTACGCGGCAAACAACTGCACGACAAGCGCGATACCATCGCCCGCCGCGACAATGACCGTGAACTACGCCGTGCCCTCAAAGGTGACTACTAGAATCACCTTGCCACCTTGTCAGAGCACCACGTTTGACCAAAACAATGCCCATGCAAGCAGCCATGACTCCACCTTCCCAACTCCGCACTGCGCACGCCACCCTCAATTTGCCCACCTTCCTTCCCGATGCCACCTTGGGTGCGGTACGAGCCGTGGACAGCGTTGACTTAGAGGAGGTGGGTGTACAAGGGGTCGTGATGAACACCTTTCACCTCATGCAACATCCCGGCTCCTCGACTGTGCAGGCGCTGGGCGGACTGCATGAAATGAGTGGCTGGCCCCATCCGATTGTAACCGATTCGGGTGGCTTTCAGGCCTATTCCCTGATTCGCCAAAACGCCAAATACGGTAAGCTGGATGAGGAAGGCATCAGCTTCAAGCCAGATGGAGCCGAGCGCAAGTTTCAGTTGACACCGGAAAAGTGCATCCAACTGCAACTGAGCTATGGCAGCGACATTGTGATGTGCCTCGACGACTGCACCCATGTGGACGACTCGCTGGAAGAACAGCAAAAATCGGTGGGTCGCACCATTCGGTGGGCGCAACGCTGTCGTCGTGAGTTCGACAAATTGGTCAAGTCCAAGCGTCTAACCGACGAAAACCGACCGCTACTCTTTGGTGTGATCCAGGGAGGTGGTTCGCAGGAACTGCGCCGTCAATGTGCTGATGCCCTCTTTGAACTGGGGTTCGACGGCTATGGCTACGGTGGCTGGCCGCTCGACAGCGAAGGCCAACTGGTAGACGAGATGTTGGCTTTCACACGCAGCCTGGTGCCAGATCATCTGCCGATGCACGCCCTCGGCGTCGGTCATCCACTCAACGTAACTGCGTGCAGCACGATGGGCTATGGCATTTTTGACAGTGCCCTGCCCACCCGTGATGGCCGCCGTGGGCGATTATACACGCTTCGCCCTGGTCAACGTCCCTCGACGACGCACAACGACTGGTTTAAGTTTATCTACATCCAGGATGACAAGCACGTCAAGAGCGACCAACCGTTGGATGAAACCTGCGACTGTCGCGTCTGCCAGCGTTATTCAATCGGTTACCTGCATCACCTTTACAAACAGAGCGAGGCGACCTTTATGCGCCTGGCTACCTTGCACAATCTGCGTTTTATGGTGCGCCTGATGGACGCATTGCGAGCGTGAAGACTGACAAACTGACGAGGTGACAAGGAAAGTCGGGATTGACCCTATACAAAGTATGTGAAGCTGCAAGTTGGCTCAGCCCTTGCTGCAATGCCATTGATGAATACAGGATGTCCATATTTTCACCCTGTCACCTTGCCACCCTGTCATATTTATGTCTACACCCAAGGATCTAAGCTACCATGGAGCGGCAGCTAGAAGAGCTTGTCACTGCGGTGCAGGCAAGCGCCAAATATCGGTCCATTGCGCCTGAGCTGATCCGCCAACTGGCTGCTCAGGAACTAGCAAAGCGCCGTACGCAGAAAGAGGCCATCAAAGCAACCAAGAACAAGCTGCATCAAATCGCCGGTGCATACCTGGCGGATCTGCCCGACTACAACGAGTGGAACGCAGCCTTGCGCGCAGCCTGGGCTGCATGTGAGAATCTGCGACCTCTATGTCGAACCTGGCTGCTGGAACACGCCTCGACCCGTGAACGGGTGTCGTTGCTTGAAGAGTTTTACACGCAGATCTTCAATGGGGTGCCATCTGTTACTTCCATCCTCGACCTGGCCTGTGGGCTGAATCCATTGACCATACCTTGGATGAACCTGGAGCCAGAGACATGCTATTTCGCTTGCGATATCTATCAAGACCAGGCGGACTTCTTTCAGCAAGCACTGACCTGGCTGCGGGTGAAGGGAGAAGCCTTTACCTGTAATTTACTGGAAAGTGTACCCACACAAACAGTCGATGTGGCCCTATTGCTGAAAGCAATTCCATGTCTGGAACAAGCCGACAAGACGATTGCATCACGGCTGATCAGTCAAGTCCAGGCGAAGGTGCTAATTGTCTCGTTTCCGGGCCGTTCGTTGGGAGGACATTCCCGTGGCATGGCTACCTACTATGAGGCACATTTTACCCAGTTGATGCATGCTTTTCCCTATCGCTACGACAAGATCGAGTTCAACAACGAACTTGTTTTTCGAATCTTCAAACATGAGTCCGCCAACCCATAGGAGTACCCCATGATTCTCACGCCTGTCCAACGTATCATCATCGACACCGATCCCGGTATTGATGACGCTCTAGCGATTCTGCTTGCCCTGGCCTCGCCTGAAGTTCAACTCGAAGCGTTGACTGTTGTCCACGGCAACTGCCCGCTCGATCAAGGGGGCGTCAACGCCATCGGCATTTTGGAGACAGCAGGCACCAATACCATTCCAGTCGCAGCTGGGGCCACCTTACCCTTGATTCGCACACCCTATACCGCTGAGGATGTTCACGGATTCACTGGGCTGGGCTATGCCAACCTGCCAGCTACGTCACGTACAACGGTTAAACAACATGCGGTGGATCTCCTGATCGAACGGTTGCTGGCCGAGCCCGGCGAGATTACCGTAGTGGCGATTGGCCCGCTAACTAATCTGGCCCTCGCTATTCGTCGTGAACCCCAGGTGACGCGCTCTATCCGTCAGTTGGTGATTATGGGCGGCTCAATTCGGGATGGCGGCAATATGTCCGCCGCCGCTGAATTTAACATTTTTGTTGATCCCCATGCGGCGCATATTGTCTTTCATGCCGGCATTCCAACCACCTTAGTCCCGCTCGATGTGACACGCCGCTGTCGCTTCACCTCGGAACATATTGCCCAGCTTTCGACGATCAACAGCCCTGTCGCCCGCCTCATTATCGATTCCACACGCTACTATATCGAGAACAATCTCAAAAATGGTGGCGATGGCTCATGTGCGCTGCATGACCCGCTCGCCTTGGCTGTTGCCTTTGCTCCCGACTTGGTGCGCACTGAAGAACGCTATGTCACGGTGGATCTCTACAGTGAACTATCGCTTGGTGCCACGATTGCCGATTTTCGTCTTTATTCGCCTCACAAACCCAACATGAAGGTTGCACTGGATGTTGATGTCGATCGCTTCGTTCAGCTCTTTATCCAGCGCTTGACCGACTTAGCCAAAAGTTAAAGGGAGGCAGAGTCACAACGTAACTCTGCCTCCCTTTAACTTTGCTACTTTGCAAACCGCATTTCCCGATTGGTAAGGAGTAAATGGTGACTGCACTTCCTGAACGTTTAAATTCGGCTGTGATTGGTGTGGATATCGGCGGCACAAAGATTGCTGCTGGCATTGTGACTCCACTCGGCGAAGCACTCCACGTACAGACGACACGCACGCCGAGCAGCCAGGGAGCAGAGGCGATCCTACATGCCGTTGCCGAGGTTGCAAAGCCGATACTTGACTATGCCAAGAGCACAGCCTTGAAGATTTCCGCCATGGGTGTAAGCGCGGGTGGACAAATTGATGTTACAACAGGTAGGGTTCATTATGCGACCAATGTGATTACTGGCTGGTCGGGTGCAGATATTGCGGGAGTTCTTGAGGAGAGGGTATCGCTGCCTGTGACGGTTGACAATGATGGCAACGTCTGGGCCTTGGGTGAGCACCGCTTTGGCGCAGCTAAGCCCTACCGTGATGTGCTTTGTGTTGCTGTAGGGACAGGCGTGGGTGGTGGACTCATTCTCAACAATAAAGTACATCATGGTAATTCGTATAGTGCCGGTGATATGTCGCACCTACTAGTGGAGACCAAGAATGGCCGTATCTGTACCTGTGGACAGCTTGGTCACTTGGAGGCCTATGCTGCAGGTCCGGCAATGGCACGATATTACAGCGAAATGGCTGGCCTGGCGACACCTTGTGAGTTACCTGTGGTGGCTGAGAAGGCAGCTGCGGGCGATACCTTAGCGCGTAGTGCAATCGAAGAGGGAGCGAGGGTGCTGGGACGGACGCTGATTGGAGTATTGAACCTGATTGACCCACAGGCATTAGTGATCGGCGGAGGCGTAATTCAGCTCGGCGATGTGTGGTGGGAACCGTTGGTGGAAGAAGTTCGTCGCAATCCCATCCCCAGTGTGGCGCAGATTCCAGTGCATCGGGCTTCCTTGGGACAGTTTTCTGCGGTGATTGGGGCAGGTGCGCTTGCGTATAGTCAGCTAGAATGAAATAGCATATAGGGTTAGTAGTTGTCAGTTTACTGTAATTTTTGACTGGTTGACAATAGCGTAAATCAATACTATAGTTTTCGATAGTAGCTTACAGATCGTTGTAATTTACAGTAAGTTTATTGTAATGTTTATCTGGCAGTTACCACATCCTTATTGATTCATTATTTCGTCTAGCAGAATTGAGGATCGCCATGAACACACCACAACATTTATCCTCCCAGCTAGCTGATCGAGATGCACAGGTGCAACGTGGATTGCGTGCATATCAATCACTAGAGTACGACCCGGCAACCACTGTCCTTTCCATCGTGACTGAAAACCTGGCACCTAGCCGCATCAACGAGGCCCTAGAAGAAGTGGCCCGTAAGCGAGGTGGCAAGTCGGCACAGCGTATGGATCAGAGCGACGATAATCTACCGATTGATCTGCTGCGTCGCTTGCCCTCTTAAAGACAAACACTATCCACACCCATCAAGTGCAAACCTCGATTATATCCTGATGCACTGAACAATCACCACGAACTCGTCCGAACTGAGTTCTCCTTCATGCAATATGCGTTTGGTACAACTAGCATGCCGACAATTGGCTTTAACAACCCTAGTTGTACCAAACTGCAAGAATCCTGAACTTCTATTATACAGGCGTCGCCACCAGCGATTTGTGACCGTTTGTAGTAAAGGTTGGTGTCTGTGCCGCCACTTCCTCTTGACGCTGGAACTGGCTCATATACAGGTTGTAGTAAAAGCCTTGCTTTTCCAGTAACTCTTCGTGTGTGCCTCGCTCGACGATTTCACCTTTCACCAGTACCAGAACCTGATTGGCGTTACGAATCGTGCTTAGACGGTGGGCAATCACAAAGCTTGTCCGATTGGCTAGCAATTGTTCCAACGCAGCCTGGATCTGGCGCTCGGTACGGGTATCAACACTGCTCGTTGCTTCGTCCAAAATGAGAATGTTTGGATTCGAAAGCGCTGCTCGTGCAATCGCAAGCAACTGGCGCTGACCCTGACTCAAGCCACTGCCACGCTCGCCTAACACGGTCGCATAGCCATCGGGCAATTTCTGGATGAAGTCATCGGCGCGGGCCAGTTTGGCGGCGGCGATCACCTCTTCGTCGCTTGCTTCGGGGCGACCAAAACGTATGTTATTGGTGACGGTGTCGCTAAAGAGATAGGTGTCCTGTAAGACGATCCCAATCTGCTTGCGCAACGATTGCAGTGTGACATCACGCACATCAATGCCGTCGATCATGACTTTGCCGGTTGTCGTGTTGTAGAACCTGGGGATTAGGTTGACCAGTGTGGTCTTGCCTGCTCCGGTAGGTCCGACCAAGGCAATTGTCTCACCCTGTTTTGCTTCCAGGTTGATGTTTTTGAGCACTGGCTCCCCTGTATTGTACTCAGCACCGACATCTTCAAAGCGCACGTGCCCCTGAATGGCAGGCATTGGTTTGGCTGCGGGGGCGTTGGTAATGTCGGATACTTCATCCAGTAGGTCAAAGATCCGCTCTGCTGCAGCAATCGCACTCTGGATGTTGGCCCATAGAATGCTGACCTGGGCAATTGGTTGGTTGAAACGTTGCACATAGCCCAGGTAGGTGATAAGTAGACCCAAAGTCACTGCCTGGCCGCCAAGCGACTGACCACGGAGCAGATAGATTCCACCGATGCCAGCGACAATTGCAATCGCCACAAAGCCCAACGCTTCAAGTGCAGGAGCAAGCGCTGACGTGTACGACACAGCGCGGATATTCGCATCCCGATTGGCCGCATTGCTCTGGCGAAATGACTCGATATTCGTATTCTCACGGCTAAAGGCTTGTACTTCGCGCACGCTGGAGATGTTTTCTTGTAGCTCGGCATTGACGTTTCCGATCTCTTTTCGCGTGCGTCGGAAGGCACGTCGTGCTTGGTTGCTAAACCAGATCGTCACCACTAACATCAGTGGCATCACTGCCAAGCTGATCAAACCAAAAACAAAATTTCTGGTCAGCATATTCCAGGCAATCCAGAAGAGCAGAATCACGCTGCTAAAGACCTGGACCAAAGCAAAACCAATTGTTTGCTGGATCGTGCTAATATCATTGGTGATGCGGCTCATCAGATCGCCACTTTCATGGCGACTGTAGAAACCAAGCGACAAACGTTGCAAATGCTGGAAAAGCTCGATCTGGAGCTCGCGCAACACATGTTGCCCTGTCCAACTCATGCTGAAGAACATCAATCCAGCACAAACTGAACCCAGCAAATAGAGCCCAATCAACACTACTACCACTTTGGTCAAGCCACTCACTTGATCCGCTGCGGTTGGATTTTCTGGCAGTTGACCTAAGGTGCAGCTCTTTTCAGTTGGTTGCGCCGGGGCAGCGGCTCCGGGCAACTGAAATTGTGCCGAAACTGCTGGTGTCAGATAACAGTCGACTGTTTCGCCCAGGAGTTGCGGCGAAAGCACCTGCGCATAGGCATTGATTAGCAAGAGCACAAGTGTGCCAACCAAAACCCAGCCATAGGGACGGAAATACTTAACCAGCCTGCCTAATGTTAAACGGACGCTACGCGCTGAGCGCGTCTCCTCTTGCAGCATCCGTGACGGTCCACCCATCATAATCGGTACCCTTTCCTTTTAAGCCTCTACCTCTTCATGTGCATCTTCGACCAACTGACTGCGATAAATCTCGGTGTAGAGCTCACTCGACTCCATTAAGTCGGCGTGGCGACCAGTAGCCACAATGCGTCCCTTTTCAAGCACGATGATCTTATCCGCATTGAGCACCGTACTGATACGCTGCGCAATGACGAAACTCGTGCGACCTTTCATTAGGTAGTCGAGTGCCCGTTGAATTTGTACTTCAGTTGCCACATCCACGCTGCTCGTTGAATCGTCGAGAATGAGGATGTGTGGATCGAGCAGGAGGGCACGCGCAATGGCAATACGCTGCTTTTGACCGCCGCTCAAGGTCGTACCTCGCTCACCGACCGAGGTTGCATAACCATCGGGGAAGCTCATGATAAAGTCATGGGCCGCCGCAGCCTTTGCCGCCGCAATCACTTGCTCATCCGTGGCATCGGGTCGACCGAAGGCAATGTTGTCGCGAATCGTACCAGAAAAGAGATTGGTTTCTTGCAGCACGATACCGATCTGGCGGCGCAACGATTCAATGGTGACCGAACGAATATCATGGCCATCCACAGTTACTTTGCCAGTGCTGACATCATAGAAGCGAGGAATCAGGTTGATGATGCTGCTCTTGCCACTGCCTGTCGCGCCCAAGATGGCAACGGTTTCGCCCGGTTCAGCGACAAAATTGACATTGCTGATCACCGGCTCGCCGCTATCGAAGTATTTGAAGGTCACATTTTCAAAGGCAACTCGGCCAGTGACAGGCGGCAACGCTGTTGCATTCGGTGAGTCGGTGACATCGTTCTTGGCATCCAGAATCTCGAAGATGCGGTTGGCGCTGGCTCCAGCCTGGCTCATCTGGCTGATGATAAAGCCCAGTTGTCCCAATGGGAAAAAGACGTAAATCAGATACAGGCTGAACTTCTGCCATTCGCCGATGGTGAGTTGTCCTTGGATGATCTGTTTGCCACCCCAATAGAGGACTGCCACCTGACCCAGATTCGCCATCAAAAAGATCAGTGGAAAGAGAAAGGTAAAGATTCGTGAAACCTTGATTTGCTGGTCCATCAGGTCATTGGCGGAGGCTTTGAAGCGCACCAATTGTTCCGGCTCGCGCGCAAAGGCTTGTACGACCTTGATGCCGGCCAAATTCTCCTGCAGAATGGTGTTAAGCGCCGAGAGCTTACGTTGTACAATACCAAAGAGTGGTTGTGTGACACGACCAAACACCATAAAGATCACCAACGCAAGCGGTAGAATGGCGATCACGGTCAAGGTTAGGCTCCAATTGGTTGCAAAAAGCAGCGCCAACGAGCTCACCAGCAGGACCAATGCCTGCACTGACATCAACAAACCCTGGCCAACGAACAATCGCAGCTTTTCCACATCATCCGTAGCGCGAATCATAAGCTGACCCGTACGGTTGCGGTCATGATAGCTAAAGGATAGGCGCTGGATCTTGGCAAATAGCTCGTTACGCAGGTCAAAGGCGATGTTCTGGCTAACGCTTTCCCCCAAAAAGGCTTGCGAAAAGGAAAAAAGCCCACGTGCCACGGCAAAGACAATGATCAGCACAAGCGCCCAATAGATCGCCGATTCGGGGTTTGTTCTGGCACTCTCCAATTGCTCTTGCGTCATGCCGACCTTGGCCAGAACGTTCGGCAACATCGCTGCCGGTACATTGGTCAACTTGCTGGCAATCATACCGCGTGTCACTGCATCGATGATGTTCTGAACCAGTTGCGGCACCATCAATTGTGCACCGGTGCTGATCAGGAGGGAAAGATACGCAAGCGATGCTAATTTACGAGAGCGCCCCAAATAGCCAATGGCTCGACCGAGTTGACTCGGCTGCCTTCCTTCTCGTTGTTGTCGCCGTGCAGCCCACGGCGAGGCAGAACTTTGTGCTGCCATATACACCTCCCCTTTTATTCTTGTCAGTAGGACAGTAAAATGCTCTACTGACTCACAGTCCTACTGTCCACTGTCTCACTACCCCCGCCGCAGTGAACGCGAATGGATCGATGGAGCTTCATTAGAAGTCGATGCAATGTGTTCACTTCCTCTTCATTCAACGCACTGGTTAAATTGTTCAAAAAAGCAATGTGCACAGGCATTGATTCTCGCATGAGCGAGCGTCCTTCTTCACTAAGGCGAATCCGAAACTGACGTCGATCAGTCTGATCTAACGTTCGCTCTATTAGCCCCTGCTCTTCAAGCGAACGCAAAAGCGAGCTAATGGTGTTCTTGCTGACATGCTGCGCTTCAGAGAGGTGTGTGGGGCTGACATCCAGATTGCCTTGCTGCTCTTCGACCAGCAATCTTAGTAACAACCGCCACCGCTGCTCGCTGATGCGTTCATTGCGCAGACGTTCACTGCTACTTGTTTCATAGGCATTGGCACACATGCGCACCAAGCGCAAAAGTTCCAGGCCATGAAAGTCCTGCACACCTATGTCAGCTAAAAACTGCTTGAATTTTTCACCAGTTACCTGCTGATGACCAGTTCCAGAAACAATCGTCATAGATAGAATTATACGACGCCGTACTAATTTTGCCAAATGAAAAACGTCTGGTGATGAATAAGATAGCACTATGGTTTTGGATACAGGCATGTGGTACAATGAGATTATCACTCATTTTCAATAACCGTCTCTCGAATCCTACAGGGAGGACTCTTCATGGAACCTGAAACTCCACAAGCTGAAAAGCCTAAACGCAAACGTGCTCCGCGGCAGAAGAAAGCAGCAACAGAAGCCACTACGCCGAAGACATCGGCAAAGGCGAAGACAAGTGCGGTCGCTGAGACAGTTACGCCAGAGCCAGCGCCGGCCATGAGTGCTAAACAAAGCGCCGAACTAGACCGACTGATCCGCGAGTTAAACGAATTGGCTGAGGAGTTGAAGCGTACCGCTCAATACACGCCTCCTCCCTTCTCGCCGCAAGCCATGGCTGCCCTACTGAGAGAGAACGTCGGCAAGTTTTCTCCCAATCTGCAAGTGCCAGTCCTGAGTGAATTGAAACAGAATTTGGAGGGAACCAAACCGGAGGATCTACTCAATCCGGACACCTGGAAGGGTATGTGGTATATTCTCAATTACACGGCACAGGCACAATCCGAGCAATTGAAGACAAAGTTGAGCGAACGTTTGGCCGAAATTCCTGGTGCCAGCGTCCTCTTTGATCTGAGAAGCAGCTTTGAAGGGGCCAAGCCGAGCGATTTCCTCGATATCAACACCTGGAAAGGGGTGGCTTTTATCCTGGATCATACCCTGCGCACCCAGGCCAATGAGATCAAGAAGAAGTTGCTTGGGGGTGAGGAAGAATAAACTTCAATGAATTTCGAACCCTATGTCGACGACTGGCAGGATACGGATCCCCATGCGAATTTCAAGGCCGATGTAGCCGCCTACACCCGGCAGGATCCCTTGCCCACGTTGCGTAACCTGAGCACGGCAACGGGTGTCCCGCTTTCTTCGATTATCCGCTATGTATTGGTAAAGTATGCTGCCTCGGGTGCGGAGGCGTTGCTGGAATTTTCGCCGATTGTGCTGCGCCAGATGGACACGCACATTCAAAAGGCGGAGGAGGCAGGCAGTGTCGAGGCAAAACTCGCTGCTTACGAAGCGTTACGTCAGATGGTGAGTTGGTTGAAACTTGGAGATATGTGAGTCGAGCAGTCCACTTGAGTTTGTATTGTTAGATAGGTAAAGAAGTAATAATGAAGAAATAACTTGTAAGTAGCATTTTGCAACCACAATTGATATTACTACTTACCTGTTCACTATTACTTCTTTATTTCCACAACAATAAATAGCTCGCAGCTCTCTATTGTTGTACGCGCGTTATTGGTTGCCTGTCAATCGCATCCCGTTCTCAAGGAGATAGGGACGATTGAGGCGATGGATGATGTGAATCTTTCCTTCGATCACAATCCCTTTGCCAAAGACCACATCGCCTTCCACACGAAGCTCGTTGCAACGAATGAGCGAAGGGGCTCCGTGCGGGAAACGGCGCTTCATCTCTTCAATCAAGCCAAAATGGGCGTCGTCGAGGATCACCAGTGGCGCGATGCCATTGCGTTCTGGCGCAAGCTCCAAATGATACTCGTTGCTGAGGAGATAGGCATCTGACCAGAGGCCGAGCAGGTCGCTGTTCTTTTTCACCGGCAGAAAGCGTGAACGCGGGACGCTCAATGCCTGTGCCCCATCAAAGACAGCAATGGCTGAACCCATCGCTGTTTCCAGTTGATAGACCTTCGGCGTGCTAGGCTGGGTAGGATCGACTGGCTTTTCGTTGCGGATCAACGGTAATCCCAAAATGCCCTGGCGCTGATTGATGACCTCGCGCAGCATGCGCAAATTGACCCACAAATTGTTGGTATTGAAATAGCGATAGCGCTGGATGTCTTGGAACTCCTCCATTTCTGCGGGCGGACACTGGGCCGATTCGCGCAGAATGAACTGTCCGTCGGGGCGGCGGGCGAGATGTCCACCTTTGCGATCCGCCGCTGTACGTTGCGCAACCTCCATCAGAAAGGGCACATTGTGAATGGCCAGATAGCCCAGGATCTTGAGATCAAGGGTTGCCCCTAAGTTATCCGAATTGCTGACGAAAGCATATTCAAAGCCTGCCTCGATCAATTGATCGAGCATGCCACTGCTGTCAATTGCTGCATAGAGATCGCCATGACCTGGGGGACACCATTCTTTGTCTGGATCGTCGGACCATTCGACTGGAGCGAGATCGGCTTTCCAGATTTTGGGAATGCGATGTTGCAGGAACGAAGTGGCAACTTCCTGTTGAAATTCCGGATAGCGAGCAATTGCCTCACTAGAGGCTGCGTCCGTGCTAAAGCTGTTCATCAAGACCAGCGGCAGCCGTGCACCCAGTTGTTTACGCAAGTGCAGCACCTGGTTGATCGTAATATCCAGAAATGAGAGCCCATTTTTTACGGGCAGCAGCGACTTTGGCCCTTGCAAGCCCATGCTGGTGCCTAAGCCGCCGTTTAATTTGATAATCACAGCTTTATCGAGCGCCGCCGTTCCATAGCTCTCAAAGCGCTCATCCAACTCTTCGTAGGCAGGCAGTGTTTTTACGGGGCCAGCCACATTGCCGCTGATGTAACCAGTTTCGCCAGAAACAAGTTGGCGATAATAATGTTTAAAGAGATGAATCACCAATTCAGGCAAGCCATCGCTGCGCATTTTGGCCGCAAATGGAGCAAAGTCTCGATTGAATGTATATTCATCTTGGGTCGGAGGAGTAGTGTTTGCGTGTTTTCCGACGGTTTGTTGTGTTTCTTTCATGTAAATAGCTTCCATATTGCCTTGCATGTTCAAAGCTCCCTTGCTCGAACGTGTGTATAACTCATGATAACTGGACTCTTGCCCTCAGCCAGAAAGTTGGTCATGAGGCCATTCTACAACGCCAGTACACGGTTTACGTGTATCCAAATGGGCTAAGCCTGCACAGTTTGCTTCACATTATTCTGAAGAAATCTTTGTGTGCGTACTTGTCCTCACTCAGGCGATTTCCGTTCGCAATATTGTTGGTAATGATTGATTTGAGTAGTAGTTACTAATTCCTGGGATGGATATGGTTATGATATTTTCTAGAAATATGTCCCTAATCATAGCGGGTGTAAGCTACTTTGATCATGACAAATTGCTGTTAAACTTCCGCGAAACCGTAATCTACAGTTAATATCCAACAGCACAACCATCCTTGCGTGGATCGCTGCCAGCGACTAAGACGCCGGTGGTTGGGTTGCGCCAAATGATCTGTCCACCACCAAATCCAACCCGTGCCAGCCCATTCACCGGCACAAGATGATGTCCTCGACGACCCAACTCCGCCAAAGTCGCTTGCTCCCAGTGATCTTCGACCAGGATGACGCCACCTTCATCCACAGCGCCGAGACCCATCTCCGGGTCGCTGATCTGCCAGCGTGGGGCATCGAGTGCCGATTGCGGCGACATCCCAAGATCGACCATATTGACCAACATCTGGAAGTGCCCTTGTGGCTGCATGTAGCCACCCATGACGCCAAAAGAGGCATGCAACTCGCCGGCAAATTCACCCTTTTCGTATATGGTCATGGCGGGGATAATAGTCTGATAGGGGCGCTTGTTGGGAGCTAATGCATTGGGATGGGAAGCATCAAGTGAGAAGAGATGCGCCCGATTTTGCAGGCTGACACCCGTTCCTGGTACCACCAAACCGCTGCCTGTGCCCATATACAAACTGTTGATAAAGCTGCACGCGTTGCCCTCCTTGTCCGCAGTGGAGAGGTAGACAGTATCCGACTTGGCCATTGGATCGCCCCAGGGCACTTTGTGCGCAGCCTGTGTAAGGCTGATCTCTCGTCGGCGTTTGGCAGCATAGGCTTGGCTGGTTAGCGCTTCCAGGGGAATATTGAAGATGCGAGGATCGCACACCCAACGCTGTGCATCGGCAAAGCCAAGGCGCATACATTCGATCATGACATGAGTACGATCCGTCTCATTCATGGCTGCCAGATCGAACCCTGCTGCTAGGTTTGCGGCAATGATGGCTGCCAAACCTTGACCATTGGGTGGACACTCGTAGAGCCGCACACCCCGGTACTCGGTGCTGATAGCCTCATCCCAGGTACTGGTGTGTGCCGCCATATCCTGCTCGGTAATCCAACCGCCATAGCGTTGGACATGTTGGCTGATCTTTTTAGCAAACTCACCTCGGTAAATATAGGCTTTCCCTTCGGCGGCGATGCCGCGCATGGTTTGTCCTAAGGTGGGAATGCGCATGATTTCGCCCATGCGCGGTGCGCGCCCTTCGATCAGCAGTTCGTGGCCACTCGGCTGTTGTGGACCGTTGTCTAGATCGCCACTTTGCCAGTCTGGGTCGCGGCGTAGCTTCTTCTCTTGCGTCTTCCAGCCATTAGCGATGATCTCGCTGACGGGATAGCCTTCTTCGGCAGTGCGGATGGCTGGCTGGAGTACATCGGCCAGTTTCATGCGTCCATGTCGTTCTAGAAGATCGCTCCAACCTGCCACTGTACCAGGAATGCTCACCGAATGCCCAGTGAAAGTTGGCATTTTCTGGTATCCGAGGCGCTGTATTTCTTGGATCGAGGCTCCGGCGGCGGCCCGACCGGAACCATTGAGCGCTGTAACTCGTTTGCTTTTGGCATCCCAGTAGAGGGCAAAACAGTCACCCCCGATGCCAGTGCTGGTCGGCTCTACGACGTTGAGCATAGCGGCGGTGGCGATAGCGGCATCTGCGGCATTGCCCCCCGCTTGGAGAATGTTCAGACCGGCCTGGGCTGCCAACGGTTGGCTGGTCGCGACCATGCCGTTGCGACTCAGTACATTACTACGACGCGAGTGAAAAGTGTGGTCAATTTTCATGATTGTTCAATCTTGCTTGGTGGAACGATTCAGTCTGTCGACAATGGGGTGCCAAGAATCGTCCGATGCGCGTTTGATTAGAAATCCACTTGGATTAATTTGCGATATAACAATACTAGAAAATAAGACTATAGAAAATAGGTTTCTTTTGCAGATACCTTACAATTTTCAGGATTTTATTCACTGCCTCCGATTTTTGTCCTGGTTTGGCACAAAATTAGCCGATAGGGTAGACTACAGAATGTATGGCTTCATTAATCGCACTCATTGGGCAATTTGCTCCCTATATCTATGCTGTTTGTGGTCTGGTCGCTCTTTTTCAAATGTATCGAGCATGGCAAGTACGTCAGGAGCGCCGGCAAGCTGTTTTTTCTTATGAACGAGAAAAGGCGATTCGCGAGTTGTACAGCATCTTTTTTACAGCGATCATTTTGTTGTTTGTCATGGCAGGCACCTATTTTACAAGCACGACATTAAAGAATGCCGTTGCTTCTTCGCTTGAAGAGGGGGGTACAACATCGGAGTTTGCATTTTTCTTGACACCTACCAGCACCCCACTGCCTAGCACGCCAACAAATACACCGGAAGCGACGGCAACCGACATTATCTTTACCCTGCCAGGAATCGACACCCCAGTTGCAACCGATTCAAACGTCCCTACTGCTACGCCAGCCGCATCAGGGGCTAAAGAGGCAACTCCAACGCCCGATTCCGCACCCCCTACCGCAACCTCTGCACCTGCTCCGGTTGTCGTCGCTCCCTCGGCAAGTTGTGGAGATCAGCGAGCGATGATCTCCACACCGGGAAATGGCCAGGCCGTTTCGGGGTTGGTAAGTGTGATTGGCACGGCTTCAAATGATCAGTTTCAGTTTTACAAGCTTGAAATTGCTCCTGGTAGTGATGTCGACGATGGCTATACCTACTTGGGCGGTGGTCAGGATCAGGTATTAAACGGTGTGCTATGGAGTTTCGATGCTCGCACCTATGCGGCTGGTGCCTGGACAATTCGACTGACCGTCGTCGATCATACTGGCAACTGGATTGAACCGCGCTGTAAAGTTACAATCAATGTAAACTGAACTCATTCTTCGCATCTTCACAACCTGTGTATCATATCATCCAAAAATCACAGTTTGTGTCAATGTGCGATATAACTACGACATCATGACGACACCGCCAGGTTCTCGCCTTAACTTCATCATCACAATGGCACTGCTGTTGTTGCTTCTGGCAACTGTAGGCTATCTCATTGGATTGACACGGGGGCGGGGCAATCTAAAAGCGGCTGTGGCGACAGCCCAGGCTGCTCAACTCTTGGCTGTTCTCGTAGATACCCCAACGCCAGAACATAGCCCGACAGCAACTGAGACGCCAAGCGTCACTCCCACACCACTGCCCAGTGACACACCGACTGCCACCACGACGCCCTCGCCCACGCCAGCATCTCCCGAACAGTGGCTACAGCAATATCAAGATCTGGTTCTAGAGGGGCTAAACAGCATTTCTGATCTGGAGTTTACTGCCGACCGGGCGCAGGCGATTTTGCAGCGCTCCGCTCAGGAACAACAACTTGCCTTTGCGCCTGTAAGTTACCAACTACTCTCTGAAACGCCCTGGACGGTCTTAGCGGTTCCACGCAACCCACAAGGGCAATCACTTCCGACGCTATTTTGGCAAGATGCAAATGCGCAATACCGTTTCCGCTCACAAAGTTTGTTAACTTTACTAGACATCTCAAGCAACTATAACACGTTGCTTACGGGAGTGCAATTCGGCGTGGCTCGCCGCGATGATCTAGGCGCTCTACATCTGCTTCTCATTGAACGTCCAGGCGTGCAGCCGCTGCTGACCGCCTATGTGTTGGCACAACCCGCACCTGGAGCGGACTTTGTGGTCGATTGGCGCAGCAGCGATGATGCGCAGTGGGGTATGTTGGCCGATTCGGCAAAAATTGAATTGTCCGAGGTGGAGGGCAGCCTTTTGCCCGATATTGTGATCGACGCCGCCGTGCCAATGGAAAGCAAATTGCGCAAATTGATCAATGCCCCGACTGCGTTCGTCGAACAGCCACCCTTTGCGATGCAATGGATCAATAGTCGCTGGAGCTATGCACAGGCGACTACCTCGGCTCCATCGGGTCAGCACGAAGCACAGGGTTATCATCTCAACGGTGCGGCGTTACGTTCCACTCCGTTGACGACGCTTGGGCAGATCATTCAATTAGCACGTCAGCAGGATCTAAACCAAGCGCTGGATTACGCAACACGGTTGGACATCGTGCAGCAGGCCTTTGGCTTTGGGATTGGTAATCCTGCTGTATGGTTGGGGTCTTACTTGGACGACAATTCGCAGCCGATTGCAGGCAATGAGGTGACGCCGCTGTTACGCTTTGTGGACAATGCCAATCGCCAGCGCACCTATGATGCCTACTTCGAACTGGACACAGATGGCTTTTATCGTCTAGCAGCGATCACCCAGTCCGATCCCTACGAACCGGCACAGGTGACGCCGGCTGGCGCTCCACCCACCTTTACCCCCACGCCGGGACCTACCACGGCCCAAACCGAGTTGCCCATCAGCAATGCAACCGCTTCCGTATTAGGGCTGCCAACTGCAACCGATACGCCCGAGGGCGGTGTTGTGGGAGCCAAGCTACCGACCAACCCGACGGTTACAGCCACATCTGCACAGATATCTACCCCAACTGTTTCCCCGACGCCTACCCAGTCGCCGACAATTACCGAGACACCGACTGAGACGCCAACCTTTACCGTTACGGCTACAGCAACAGCGACGGACAGCCCCACTCCAACCGATACAGAGACACCGCCGCTGCCCATCCCGACCATTCCCGGCGATCAACCTGCCCCAGCGACAGGCATTCTCAGCCTGTCGGCGACGGCGAACCTGCGCGGTGGACCTGGGGTTGGCTTTGTCAGCTTGGCACCGGTCGAAGATCAGACGACGGTGGGTGTCTTTGGTGTCACAGAATCAGGAAGCTGGTATCTGATTCGGATTGAGCAAGCGGGCAATGGCTATAATGGTTTGGTGGGCTGGATCTTCAGCGACTTGCTTTTTATCACCAATAGCAATGCGCCGCTCACGGTATATCGCGATGATGGAACCTCGTTGACCCCAACGCCTCCAACGAACACTCCCGCCCCAGGCACACCGACACCCGTTCCTTCGCCCACCTGGTCGCCCACGCCTACGCCGCTACAAACGCCTGTGCTTAGCGAGCCAGAGAGCGTGGTTGCCAGCGGCAGCAATGTCCCTGCACCGGACGGTGATGAACAAGTTTTCGTTGTAGGCGGAGAAAACCTGCCAGCCGATCCCTTGCAACCCCTCTCCGTCACCGATGCCAGTGGTGCCACCGTTTCATTGCGTGTGGATAGCGCCGAAGTTCAAGCCTGGAGTGGGCTCTGGGGAGCACCAGGCAGTTGGCAGGGCGCCAATGCCGAATTGCTTTGGCCTGGGACGACGCTCTACAGTCGCATTTTGCAGAACGGTGACTCTACCACACGGCTGGCCTCACGCGTGCGCCTGGTTGGCATTCCCAATCTGCCGCGTGCTGAATTGATCAACTTTGGCAGCTTGGCCTCCAGTTATACGTTAGGCAACGCAGCACTTTTGCTCGGCGTCCAAGGTACGGCTGGCTTTTCGCTACTCGATCTACAGGGCAATCTGAGTTCTCTTTCGGAAGATACTTTTAGCCTGGATTGGCTGGATGGGGAGCCGCTGGCAGGTCTGGTTGGATTTGCGCCTCAGTCGTTAGCCGGAAAAAATAGCTTCTTGTGGCTGCGCTCGGACGGCAGTGCGCTGCACATCTTTGCGCAACCCTTTAGCCTGATTCAAGGCGTTGCTGGCGATCCCTATGGTGGGGTTTGGTGGATTGAAACGCCTCAGATTGGGCTGGATTTCTGGCAATTGTGGCAATATGACCCTGCCAGTAAGCGCATTGTGTTACGCCTTAAGGGGTCTAGCACCTTTTTGCCTGCGGATAATAGTACATCACGCCAGATCATAGCACCCGTGTTGGTCGCGCTCAAACCTGTCCAACTCGGTGACTATTCGCAGGTAACCCTATATCTGGATAGCTTTGACACCATCAGCCAACAGACTCACACCGGCTTTTTTAAGGTTGACTTACGCATCACAGCGACAAACTTGGCCGAAGTGCCTACGCCGCCGCAACGATTGCTGGCTGCAGGCAGCTATCGCAACACGCCCAGACTCAACCCCAGTGGTACACAACTGAGCTACCTTGCCTTCGAGAATTCGCAGCCGAGTTTGACTTCTGGGGTGAGTAAACCGCCAAATCAGGTGAACTTATTCGCTTTGGCGGGAGATTCGGCAGGAAAGAGCCGCACCGTCTTCACCAACGAGACCCGCTTTGACTTTCTTGGCCCCAATCTGGAATGGATCGACGACACACAACTGTTGGTTGTACGCAGCCGCTTCGCCGCAGGCGGCTCGACATCGGTGGATCGGATGGCAGTCTCAAAGATTCAATTAGGTAGTGAGGGACAAAGTGCAAATGACGTGACGACCAATGGCTTTGTCGTGACCGGTGGCAATCGCCTGTTGGATGTAGTTGCCTGTCGTGAGGATCGCACGATCTTGGCCTTGGTGGCCGAGGCAGACGGTAGCCGCCAGTTGTTGCACTGGGATGGAACTACGGACCCTACTTCGGTGGTTACCCTTGCCGAGCCAGTTGACGATCTCTTCGCCTGTTGGAAAGCGCCTGCTGCAGATTTGCAATGATTCGCTTTCCTGCGTTACCTCCTGGCTGGATACTCTTTGCTGACGCACGTGATGGCGTTTTAGCGCTTGTCGGCGCACTACTCATTCTCCTTTTGCTCATCTGGTGGAGCCAGCGAACCAACAAATGGCCCCGCATTGGTTTGGCAACCTTGTTGGCTGCGATGATCTTGTGTACAGCAAGCTTCTACCTCTTCGTGACACCTGCCTATCAGGCTGGTTGTCCGCAAGGCTGTACTGGTTACCGAGGCTATCCGCTGCCGATCGCCGTAGTCACGCTGGACAATCATAGCGTGATTGCACCGGTTGATTTTCTGCTGAATTTACTTGTACTCTGGTTACTTTGGCTGGCGGCCAGTGTTGTCTGGTATTTGGCGGCGATTGCATTGCGTTGGGAACGGCGCTCGTTGCGCTGGCGGTTGCGTTTTGTTTTTATCCTAGCAATTTTGCCTTGGGCAGTCTTGCCCAAGGCGCTCAATCCTCCCCAACCCGAGATGGTAGGCGAAGACTTGCGCATTGCGATCAACGGTCGCCGTGCCGCTGAATTTACATATGGAGTGACTGGTATGTGGGTGTTGCGCCTGGCACTCGAAGATGTCAAACGCATCTCGCCGCAAGCGATCGCCGAAGATTCCAACCCCGAAGTGAACCAGGTCTGCTTGCGTGGTTACACCTGGTTTTTCATCCCCTGGCGCCGTTACCGAGTTGATCTTGATCCGACGGGAATTGCTCCGGTAGGGATGGAGGAAATGAGTTTGGATGAGAAGTGTTGGTAGGCACTAGCTATTTTTCATGCAACTTATCATCCAACTTAATCTCAACGGCTCGCGAATCGAACAAGCTATCTCGTGGCAAACCTACCAGTTCGTTTACTGGGACTCGTGTTTCACTAATTGGATTGTTGTTCCACTTGTCGCTATCTGGATATTCAACCAACCAGCCCCACTCCTTTTCAATAATATCTACCCTTCCAAAGCGAGGAACTGGCCACTCCTCTCTAATAAAAGCAAAGCCAACAGATATTAGAGGCCAATGACCACTGGTTAACCCAGGATTACCGAAGCGCGTAACGAGGATAGCATTTTCTGCATTCAAATGATCTATGTCTTTCTCTGTCGGGATTGAGTCGAAACGATCACCAAAGAAGTAACCCAAACATATCACAGACCGAGAATGCCCTCGGGCAACAATCCCGACAGCGTAGCCTCCTTTATCTAGAGGAACAGCAAACCATTGCCCTTCTTTAAATCTGACTTTCATTACTCTGTCGCTTTCACTGATTTGATCTGATATCGAACTTTACTTTTGCAAGAGTTTTTCTAGCATACCCTATTGATATCACATATGATCCTGGCTCTAGTGTATATTGAGGTGGAATCTTTTTAATAAACACACCTGGATATTCGGAAAACTCTTCACTATAGATCACTTTGTCATCACGATATAAGTAAGTTGCTCCAGGTCGTCTTGTAGTACCTGAAACTTCCCCACAGTAATAAACTTGTCCTGGCGGCAATGAAACATTCGTTAAAGGCGTATACTTTGAGTCTTGGCGACAAATGCCCACCGTTACGATTTCTGAAGTATAGTTTTGGGCACAGCGACCTGATGCTAAGCATCCAAGATAGACTAGAAATGCAAAAAACGATAACGTAGAAGCGATGACTATGATCATCGCCACTGCGGGTGTGATTTTAGTTTGTGGCATATACTCTCTTCTTTGTTAATCCGCTACTGCACCACCTGTTCACGCAACAATCCATAAAGCAACGCACGTCGATTGACCAAACCAAGTACTTTCCCATCATGGTCAACCACTGGCAAACGTTTGATCTGATTGTCGATTAGAAGCCGAATGGCATCAAAGGCGCGACTTTCTGCATTTACGGTAATCACTGGCGTTGTCATCAAGTCGCCAACGGTTTGCGAAAGATGTAGCGGCTCAACCTCACCCTGATTACGGAGCGCGGTGAGGATTGTGACGCGCTGACGCTGCTCAATACGGCTGAGAAGATCACTTTCGCTAATCATGCCAATCGCTTGACCGGCATCGTTGACAACCACTGCACGTACTTGTAGTGCCCGTTGTAAGAGTGGAAGTAATTCTTGGAGTGGCATAGAGGCAGCTACGGTGACGGCTGGTTCTAGCTCAACTTCATCAACGCGCACGCTCCAGTCAAAGAAAGTTGTCTGTTTGTCTGTTTCTGCCTGCTCAAACATAAGCTGGCGTAGAAGATCGGAACGGGTCAAGAGCCCGATTAGGTGGCCTGCCTGATCAACAACAGGCAAACGTTTCAGATGGTGTTGGCGCAGCAGTTGCAAGGCGGTTGCGACGGTTGCTTGATGCGATACGGTAATCACAGGTTGTGACATAACCTGTTGCACGCCGATGTGTTTGGCCTGTGCCAGCCACGGGACACGTTCTTTGGCATCCATCTGTTGTAGAAGGTGCAGATTGGTCTTGATCCCTGCTCGTTCCAGGTCGTTGTCCGTCACGATGCCGATGACCTGGCTGGCTGCGTTCAACACTGGCACGGCACGGACTCCTGCGCGCAATGCCTGGGCAATCGTCTCCTCTAGCGAAGCGTCTTCACGTGCATAGATGGCTGGCGCGGTCATGATCGTGCGCACACTTTTCTGTTCTAAAGTCCCAGTGAATGCTGGCAGTGCCGGCAGCCAGCCACCTTTGCGCCGTTCCTGCAAACTCTTCAAATTGTCATCCGGTTGTAGATCGTCTAGCTTGGTTTTAGGGTGAACCACTTGTTGCGTGACATAAATGCCGCGATGACCGGATGCTAAATAGGCCACGACACAACCCGCAAAAAGATAGGGAGCCGCGCCACCGCCAAAAAGCTCGATGCCCATGATGGCACAGGCCAACGGTGTATTGCTAGCACCTGCAAAGACGGCGACCATGCCAATCGAGGCCAATAGGGCGGGCGGAAGACCGAACAACCCTGCCAGCGCCGATCCCAACGTTGCCCCAATCACAAAGAGCGGTGTCACTTCACCGCCCAAATAGCCTGTACCCAATGTCACTGCGGTAAAGAGTAACTTAATGGCAAAGGCCCACGGCAGCACATTTTCTCCGGTTACACTTGCTGTGATCAGAGGCAGACTAAGCCCCAGATAATCGCGTGTACCTACGAGCCAGGTCAACCCGATCACCATCACCCCGCCGATCACCGGATAGAGCGGCTTCCAAGTTGTGATGCGGATCATGATCTGTTTGATAGCGTGTGTCAATTCAACAAAGAGCATACTCGTCAAGCCAAAGGCAATGCCTGCCAATGCTACTTTGCTTAGTAAGAGTAAGTCCATTGCCGTCTCTGGCAACTGTGGGTAGTGGGCATGTGGTGTCCCCCACGCCCGTGTGACTAAATCGCCGATAAATGCTGCGGCCAGACAAGGTATGATGCCCTCATAACGAATGCGCCCCATACTCTGTACTTCCATGCCAAAGACAAAGCCTGCCGCCGGCACGCCAAAGACCGAGCCGAAACCGCCGCTGATGCCAGCCATCAGTAACAGCCGGCGATCTTCACCCGTGAGCCCCAAAACGCGCCGTACCCCGTCGGCCAAACTGGCTCCCATTTGAATCGCCGTGCCTTCGCGCCCGGCAGAGCCTCCGAACAGGTGAGTAACAATCGTCCCTAACAAGACAAATGGTGCCATGCGCAGTGGAATTTTGCTGCGATTACTATTCACTTCATCAATCACCAAGTTGTTGCCTAAGGCTGCGTTCCCCCCAAAACGATAGTAGAGCCAACCCACCGCCAACCCAGCCAGGGGAAGAGCATAAAGCAAAGCCGGATTCGCCAATCGGGTTGCGGTCGCCCAGGCCAGTGAGGTGAGAAATATCCAAGAAGCTGTTCCTGCCAAAATGCCCGCAACACCGCCCAGCACGGTCCATTTGAGAGCAATCTTGAGGAAATAAACAAAATCGATGAAGTGAAAGGCAAATAGTTCGTTCAGTCCCTGGTACATGTGTACTCCCAGGGCTCGCCGTTTGGCGCGGTTCGTGGCTTGTTGCGCGCGTAGCTGCCCCGAAAGCTCTTCATTACGCCATCTTGACCACAACCTGCCCATCATACGTTTCTCTATGCCTCGCTTCTTATGTAACAAAAAATAGCTTCTACAAAAGCGGTTATCCATCAACCACCTTTGTAGAAGCTATCAGCCTGATCGTGTCAGACAAATGGTGAGCCTCATCACCTGTCGGAGCATCTTCTGCTCACAACGATTATATTTATGGTCTAGATCGTATCATACCGTGCAAAAGCTAGCAAAACGCTCCGCAACCATGTTGGCTTTGTGCTTCTGAGCTGTTAGTGTGAATGCACGACGTTTTCCCGTACGCTCACGCTGACGACTCAGAAATTATCTCGCCCCAATGTCAAAGAACTTAGCGCAGAATCGACTTGGCAGTTGGCACCAGGCGTGTGACTTTATGTTTAGTTCGATCGACACAGGACATAACTTTTTGCACCATCTCATTCTTCCAAGCGTCTGACTCGTAGACGGCGGCGTACAGCTTGACCCGTTCTTCTTCATTTTCGAAGCGACGAATCCAGATGAACTTATCAGGATCCTGCTCATCGATAAACGAAGCGACAAAGACCATCCCCTTGCTGATCTGAAAAGGGATTAGTTCCTCTTCCATCAACTTGACAAATTCATCTCGCTTGCCAGGATGGCAGGTGTAGACACGGTATTCGTACAGCACTGAGGTGACTCCTTACTTTGGGTAATTTTGGGTACAATAGCAACTGAAAACATAATGATGCGTGAAACGTGATCCGTGACCCGTGAATTAGGAAATTATCTCTATTCCACTCTTGTCGATTGCCGAGAAAAGGGGATCAACATTTCGCGATTCACGTTTCACGCATCGCTCATCACACTCTACTGAAACTGCGGTAACCACTGCTGCTGCGCGTCCAATAACTCGGTCACCATGCTGTGAATTTGCGGCATGGTGCAGACGGCGGCGGTCAGCGGATCGAGCATGACGGCGTGGTAGACTGCGTCGGTATCGCCTGTGAGCGAGGCTTCCACAACCAACTCTTGCACGTTAATGTTGGTGCGGTTGAGTGCGGCCAGTTGGGTCGGATACCAGGGAATCTTGGTCGGCTGGACACCATTGCTATCGACCAGACAGGGCACTTCGACACAGCAGCCTTTGGGCAGGTTGTCAATCAGGCCATTGTTAGGCACGTTGCCATTGATCTTCACCGGCTTGTTGGTCACCATCGCCTCGATGATCCACGAACCATATTCGTGGCTGCGCTCGCTAAAGGGCGGCGCATTCTTGATCTCGTCGTAGTCGCTCTGGAACTTTAGCAGGCGGTCGATGCAGTGGCGATAGTAACCGCCGGTGTTGCCATTGTCGAACCAGTGGTCCTCTTCGCTGGTGAAGAGTGGTACCAACTCGTTCTTGATCATGTCGGCATTCTTGCGGAAGTAAGGCACATACTCGCTGGCGTGACCGCTCGACTCGGTGACGAAGTAGCCCAAGTATTTCATCATGTCGATGCGCACCGGCTCGCTGCCGTAAATTTCGGGATCTTCGGTCACCTCGAAGAGGGCGGGATAGAGATCCTCTTTGCCGCGGCGGAAGTCAAGGAAGAATGCCTGGTGGTTGATGCCCGCACAGAGATAGGTCACCTCGTCGTAGGGAGCATCGACCCAACGGGCCAACATCTCGCTGGTGCCTTGTACGCTGTGACAGAGGCCGACATGTGGGCGTCCTGCACCGACGTCGATTGCCCAACAGTTGGCTGCCATTGGGTTGACATAGTTCAAGAGCATCGCTTCGGGAGCCAAATGATCCATTTCGTGGCAGATCTCAAGCAGGACCGGAATGGTGCGCAAGCCACGGAAGACGCCACCGGGGCCAAGCGTATCTCCGACACATTGTCCCACCCCATACTTGAGCGGAATTTCAATATCCAGCTTGTAGGCATCCAAGCCACCTTGCTGGAAGGTCGTGACGACGAAGTCAGAGTCCTCGATCGCCTCGCCCAGATCGGTGCTGGCAGTGACGGTGGCTTTCAGTTTGCGCTGATCGATGATCGATTGGACGATGCCCTGCGCCTGTTTGAGGCGAGTGGCATCGATGTCCATCAGTGAAATGGTGACATCATTGGCCAATGCAGGAGTCAACAGGACATCGCTGCACAGGCGGCGCGTGAAGACCATGCTTCCTGCGCCAATAAAGGTGATTTTTGTCATAATGGTGTGAACCCTGAAATTTAGCACAACAACGAATGGAGAAAGGAGCGAATGGGGCCACTTGGTTTTCGTTTCTTTCTTCATTCGTCGTTGTTGAAAACTCACAGCGAATAGGGGCGAACAATCACCGCCACACACTCACCCTGAGTGGTCAGTGGAAATGCACGCCGTACAAAGAGGATACCACTGGTGCGGGCATAAACCGGAATCGGCGCAATAAATGGTTGCTCGATCAAGTGAACCTGGCCCAGAAGTTGACCCGCCTCGATGCGGTCGCCCAGCTCGCAAAATGGCTCGTAGATGCCGCTGACCGGGGTCATCACATAATCTTCTACCTCTTCGGCAGCGACAACTTTAGACTCGGCAGTGGGTGCTACTATCGGCTGATCGACCAGGATCTTGGCAAAACGTAGGGCGTTGCGCAACCCTTCACTAGCAATCTTCAAGGTTGTTACGCTAAATTGTGATGCACTGCCCAGTTCAGTACCGAGGGTCACTTTGCCCAGCGCTTCGCAGTAGGAGGGCAACAGACCCGATCCCGCCACATCGCGATAGATAAACCGATAAGGTGCGCCCCATGCTGCTGCCGTATCGAGCATGGCTTGCATTTGGGGCTTGTTTTCGAGCGAGTGCATATTGACCGACGGCAGAAAGTGCATCGAACGTCCACCCGAATGGATGTCGATCACCAAATCGGCCAGTGGAACCAACACCTGGCTCATGTAATAGGCGATCATCCCCGTTAGCGAATCGCTCGGCTTGCCGGTGAAGGCTCGGTTCATGTTGCTGCCATCGATCGGCGAGAGTCTGGTTCCTGCCTGCACCGCCGGTTTGTTGAGCATCGGAATCAGGATCAGCCGTCCGCGAATCATCTCCGGCTCGACCCAACGGGCCAGATTCATCAGCGTCACCGGACCTTCGTACTCATCGCCATGATTGCCGCCCGAGATCAGCGCCGTTGGCCCTTCGCCATTTTTGATCACGCAGATCGGCACAAAGTAGTTGGCCCAGCCTGCACTGTTGGTGGAGATCGGCGCAGAAAGCTGGCCGAACTGCTTGCCATCCTTGTGGTAATCAACATTGGTGAAGACAGGTGTGTTGATGGACATTTCGTTACTTCCCTTTACTTTGTACGTCTAAATGATAGACCTGCTGGAGCGAAGAATACGGAATGACAGTTCACGTCAGTCAATCGATTCTTACTTGTCATGAACGGACAACCATTATGCTCTAAGCTGGCAGATATTTCAGATTCTATCATAACCAGTAGTGAGATCATGATGAATGAGCGTCCAGAAAAAATCTACCGTGGCAGGTTTCGCTTTTATACTTGGAAAATCTTAGGCACCCTCTTTGCGTTTTGGATCTTCCTCTGCGGCTGCGTGCTCCTATTCGCCATTGGTATAGGATCACTATTGGGTATCATTGGCTCAAACCGCCCTCCCATTTGGCTAGGAGCCTTATTTACCGTAGTTGGGTTGCTTATGTTTCTGCCAGGTAGACAATTGGGTTCTTGCCTATCCAGAGATTGGGACCAGTCGGAATTATCTTTGGTTCCGTCATTTTGGCGTTTGGCAGAAATTGCGCTGGATTGATATCGGTGGGATTGATCTAGGCATATGGAAAGGCGAAGAAGGTATTTATGTTTTTTCTCAACGCCTTCCGATCTATCAACGATTTTCAGCGATTGATCCCGGTAGTAGAGGCAGGATCGTCAGATTGCCAACCAACAACAAGAAGGGGCGCGCTATTTTTGTTTCGCCTCTGTTAAAAGATTATCGAGAATTGATCGAAACCCTTCCAAAATTGCGTTGGCAAGCAATGCATCGTCGGCATCATCTAGAAAAAGTGCGCCATTGCACATAGAGATTAGATGTCCATGAAAACATACACAACCAATGATCAAAAGTAGCCCGATTGTACCCACGCGACAACGTGCCATTCTCGTAAGAATCTCCAAGGTTGTGTTCGAGTGGAGATTCTTACGAGTGTGCTTCGGCGCTGGCGAAAAAATCGACCAAGAAACCCGTGAGGTAGCCTGTCATTCTGAGCGAAGGCTTTTTTGAGCGAAGAATCGTGCGTTGTCCAACCAAGATTCTTCGTCGCAAACAGCCGCTCCTCAGAATGACAAAGTAACTTCCAGGGAGGGTTGCCAGGTTGGTTTCTTGAAAGAATGACATTTAATCTTGTATGTACTATCGAAAGTTTCTAATTGGCGACGCTATTTCTGAGTCAAAGCTGGGCTTGTGTTCGATCTCCAATCTCTACTCCGCGTAAACAGCTTGACGCAACCCTTTGATGTACCCAATCGCAAACAAACGACCGACCGCAGAATAAGCAGGATTATCGTTGCTGTCACCCTCCATCGTCGGCACGTGATCGGGACGAAGAACGCCGTTGAAGTTGATGTCTCGATAAGCCTTCATACATTCGAGCATGTTGGTCTTACCTTCATCGTGGAAGGTCTCCTCGAACTTTTCAGGCGTGCCACGCACATCGCGGAAGTGGACAAAGAAGATCTTGTTTTGCTTGCCAAAGTGGCGAATCACAGAGGGCAGGTCATCCGTCATCAACGTGAAGTTACCCTGACAGAGACAGATGCCGTTCACTTCACTCGGCACGGTATCGACCAGGCGCTGGTAATTTTCCACACTGCGCATAATGCGCCCCAGCCCACGGATCGGCGAGAGGGGTGGATCATCTGGGTGCATAGCCAGTTGTACGCCAGCTTTTTCGGCAACTGGCACCACCTTCTTGAGGAAGTACTCAAGTGCATCCCACATCTGCTCTTCGCTGACGACGCCATATTCGGTGAGTGGCGCATTTTTCATATATTCGTTGTCGTAGGCGGTGACATAGGCTCCGCCACGTCCAAGCTTGGTGGTCGTGGTGCGGCTCCAGTTAAAGGCTGGCATCCATTCGTAGCACCAGACGCCAATGCCTAATGCGCCCATGTTGCGGATTAGATCACAGGCATGTTCGATCTCTTCATCACGACCGGGCAGCCCCATCTTGGCCTTGTGCAAGGGTGGGCGGCTTTCCAGAACATTGAAATTGAATCCTGCTTCTTCATAGGCGGTCTTCACGCGCAACAGCGAGAGATAACCCCAAGGCAACTCATCCTTGTTGCTCACCTTGTCCCAGCCGGGGCGGAAATCCATACCACCCACGACATGCTCGACACCTGCTTGTTTTACCATGCGCCACAAAGACGATGGGTAAGGAGAAAGCACTTCTGCGATTTGAATCATTTTGTACCCTCTTTGCTATTTTCGGATTCGGTTGTTATTAGTGCTGCTTTAACAGAGTCGTTTGTCAATCGTCTTCCGGGAAGGGTCTGCGCAGAAGTCGGTCTATTGCTAGAGCCTTCCCGGAAGATTGTAAAATCACTCTGTCAATCGTTTATTAGGCTTTCGACAAAGGCAGTGTGTTCTGCCGATGCGATCCCTTGTTGAACCACTGCTAACACGCCTGCTAAATCATTGGCCCAGCATTTGTTTGAATCTAACTTGGATCGTTTCAACATTTCCGAGAAAGTATTGTAGCGCAAGCCGAAAACTTGCGCTAGCACTTCGTCTCCTCTTGTAAGTCGCTATTTCCCCCACTCCATTGGCCACGGCACAGGAAAACTAGATGTGACATCCACCGGATGCCCTTCACGCAACGAAGTCATGATCGCACCGCAAATCTCGACAACATGCGCCGCCTGCGCACCGGTGGAACGTTGCGGGCGGTTCTCCTTGATGGCGTCAGCAATCTCGGCCACAGAGCGTCCCCAATCGATGCCTTGGAAGGGCTCGCGCACGTAGGGTTCGGGTTGATAGGGCTTTCCCAACTCGGCAAATTCGACGGGAGCATGAAAATCTTGGAAGCTAGCGATCCAGGCCGACCCGGCATCACCGTGAAACTCCAAGCCTTTTTGTTTTGTGTTGTGTCCGACATAGAAGTTGGTGGTCAGACGAATCACAGTGCCATTTTCTAGTTCCACCGCAGCCGTGACCCAATCCGGCGTGTCGATGTGGAAGGGAATGCCTTCTTTGGTCACTCGATCGGGATAGATCACTTTGCCATAGGCGGTGACCCGACGTGCAGGCGCAAGCATGGTTGTGACCAAGGTCAATGGGTAAACGCCGACATCGAAGAGCGCACCGACATCATAAAAGGGGCCGGGGTTCGGATGCCAGGCTTCGATGCGTCCCCAGTTCACCTCGCAATAGACCACGCGCACCGTTCCCAATCGTCCGCTGCGAATCACCTTCCACATCGTCTGTTGCGCCTCGCCCATGTAGGTAATCGGCGAGCAACTCAGGCGCAAACCCTTTGCGGCGGCGAGATCGACCAATCCTTTGGCGGTTGGGTAATCCATCGCAATCGGCTTTTCGCTGTGGACATGTTTGCCAGCGTTGAGGCATTTGGTGATGACTTCCGGGTGCGCGTGGTGGATGGTGAGGTTGACGACCAGGTCGATGCTGGGGTCGGCCAACATCTCATCGAGTGAGGCGTAGGCTTTGCCGTCAAAGGTGGCGGCGAGTTGTTCTGCCCTGTCCTGCATGACATCGGTGGTGCCAACTAATTCGATCTGCTCGTAGTTCTTCATGGTTCGGGCATACGGACCGGCGATGTTGCCGCAGCCCGCAATGCCGACACGTAGTTTAGAGTTGGACATGTTTCGATTCCTATGATTCTAGTTTGGCTTGAGGTGAATCATAGTGTAACACGACTTTGTGGAATAGACGAGTAGAAAAGAGGCGTTTGGGTATAAATATCAGAGCCCCGCACGTCAGTAAGGGAACTCTCCCCCTTACTGACGTGCGGGGCTCTGATATGGTACTCCTATACTTTCAACTCAACCGTAAAGGTGGTCCCTTTACCGACTTCACTTTGTACGGTGAGTTGTCCATCGTGGGCTTTGACCAACTGGTTGGCAATCGCCAATCCCAGTCCGCTGCCGCCGCTGCTGCGTGTGCGGGCTCGATCCCCGCGCCAGAAACGGTCAAAGATAAAGGGCAGATCCTCAGCAGCAATCCCCTCGCCCGTATCACGCACGTCGATCTGGACCCTATGCTCATGTGCGCGCGCCGCCAAGGTGACGGAACCTCCTGAAGAAGTATGACGCAACGCATTGGCAACCAAATTGCTCAGTACCTGATCGAGCCGCCCTGCATCGCCGGTCACATTGAGATCAGAAGGTAGCGACGAGTTTTCGACACGCAACGCAACCCCTGCATTCTCGGCTGGGCCGCTAAAACTGGTTGCCACATCGGACACTAAATCGTTGATATTGACCTGCTCTTGTTTGAGTGGCAACTCCCCCGATTCGGCCAGCGAAAGGATGCGCAAATCATCCACCAGCCGTCCAAGTTGACGAGTCTCTTCGAGTGTGGCTTCGAGATGTTCCTTGGAAGCAGGATAAACGCCGTCGAGAATGCCTTCGAGGTTGCCCTGAATGATATGGAGCGGAGTCCGCAACTCGTGGGCGACATCGGCGGTAAGGTTGCGCCGTTGCTGATCGCTGCGTTGAAGCTCATCCATCATCTTGTTGAAGGATCGGGCCATGCGCACAAACTCGCCAGAGCCGCGCTCGGGCACACGGGTACTCAGATCGCCGCCTGCCACGTTGTCGGTGGCGGTCATAATATCGGCCAGCGGCATGGCCACACTGCGAAAGGCGCGGATGCCCAATGCCAGGGCCGTAGTCGGAAAAAGAAACGCCAGCCCCAATCCGCCAATCCAAACCATGATTGCAATATGACCATTCCCACCTATCATCTGCGTCAGATGAAAGGCCAGAAAGCCCATGCCACCAATTACCATGAAAAGAATCAGGACAAACACACCGGCAAAACGGCGAAAAAAGAAGCGGCGTTGCTGCTTCCAGCCGTCGCGCATCGCCGAATGAACCCACGGCGGCGGGCCGGGATGGCTTCTCCATGAATGTTTGAACTGGTCAGGTGATTGGCTCACGAACTATAAACTCCTAATATCTGAGACGTGAAAAGTGACCCGTGATGCTTGATGCGTGAAATATTGATTTTCTTCGATTTTCTCTTGGCGACAGCAGAATCACGATAATCTGCAATTCACGCATCACAGGTCACGTTTCCCGCCTCTCCGTAAACTGATAACCGACTCCATAAACCGTCATTACATAGTGCGGATCGCTCGGGTCGTTTTCGATTTTGCGTCGCAGATTTTTAATGTGGGCGTCGATGCTGCGGTCGAAGCTGCCTTCGGCTTCGCCGTGCAGGCGGTCGATCAGTTGCGCCCGTGAAAACGTTTGGCCAGGGTGTTGGGCCAGGATAGCCAGTAAATTGAACTCGACCCGTGTCAAATGAATGCTTTCGCCCCGCAACAGTACCCGATTGCCACTCAGGTCAATTTCCAATTCGCCGCTGCGTAAGAGAGAACCGGTTTCAACCTCGCCCTGCGTGCGCCGCAAGACTGCTCGTACGCGTGCCACCAACTCACGCGGTGAAAAGGGCTTGACAATGTAGTCATCGGCGCCCAACTCTAGCCCAATCAGGCGATCTGCCTCCTCGGCCCGGGCGGTGAGCATGATGATCGGCACACTTGACTGGCGGCGCAGGGCACGACAGACATCCAGCCCATCCATCCCTGGCAGGTTGAGATCTAGGACGATCAGGTCGGGCCGCTCCTGACGGGCCGCTGCCAATGCCGCATTGCCATCATAGATCGGCATAACCCGAAATCCACTCTTTTCGAGGTAATCTCGGGCCAGGCGCACTATTTTCGGTTCATCATCGACGACGAGTATGAGTTCGTTCATAGGTAGACATTGCGAGTTGCGAATTGCAGGTGGCGAGTCCACCCGCAATTCGCAACTCAGACCATTATACAATAAACGAGGTGTTCTGCGGCTTATTCTCCTGCGGCTGGGCTGGAGTTTCCGTCGGTGCTTGCGGCTGTTGTTGTTGTTGCCAGCGCGGATCGTGGCGCATCCACGGTGGGCCACCCCACGGCTGTTGTCCACCCTGTGCTCCGGGGCCGTGCATTCCCCCACCATGCATCCCGTGCATGCGCCAGCGCAGGAAGCCGAGGAATTTAAAGATCATGCCCAGGAAAAAGAGGACGAAGAAGAAGTGAAGCAAACCCCCAAAGAATCCGCCTACTATCCCAACATGTCCCCAACCTGCATGTTGACCATAGCCTTGATAGGCCAACAGTTTGCCTGCATCGCCGCCCCCGGCTAACAGACCGAAGGATAAGCCATGTGCCCAGCCGCTATTATACAACCCTGCGCCGATTCCAAAGAGCATCAGCATCCCAACCGCCACGGCAACCAGCGCCCAGGCCGGTACCTGCTTTTGTAAACGTTCGTGTAACATTATCAAGCTCCTTTGCAAATTCAGATTTTCGGTATCACATCGATACGTCCTTAGTTTGCGCCGCAGTTGTGAATGGATTATGAATGTTTTTGGCAGAGGTTGTGAAGGGAGTAGGACCTTCCTGTGATAGAATAGCAATCATTAGTATTTGATATGAATCAGCCATCGATGCGCAACCAACTCGTCAGGGCTTCGTAGTAGCTGCAAACGAACACCGAGATAAGACGATTTCGTATCTACAGTGCGCTTTGTCTCTTATATAGTACACGTAACCGAAGGACTTTACCTTTGCAAAGAGTCTTTACCCAAGAATATGACCAAATCGTGCGACGCGAGCGGGCTGTGCTCGACGATTTGCGTGTGCAAATTGCCAAAGTCGAGGCCAGCGATGAAGATTTGACGCTGCTCAAAACCAGCCTCAACCAACTGGATGAGTTCTTCTTGCTGGTGGTGGTTGGCGAATTCAACGCCGGCAAAACTGCCTTTCTCAATGCCCTGTTGGGTGGCAAATTCCTCACCGAGGGTGTTACTCCGACCACCAACGAAATTCACCTCATTCGCTATGCCGACACGATGCGTGAGGAACGGGGCGAAATCGACTACCGAATCCTTTACATGCCGGTCGAGTGGCTGCGCGAGATCAGCTTGGTCGATACACCGGGTACCAATGCCATCATCCAGCGCCATCAGGAGATCACGGAACATTTCGTACCGCGCAGCGATTTGGTGCTTTTTGTCACCAGCGCCGATCGCCCTTTTAGCGAGAGCGAACGGGGCTTTCTAGAACGTATCCGCAAATGGGGCAAAAAGGTAGTCATCATCATCAACAAAATCGACCTCTACGACGACGAAAAGGATCGCCGCGAGGTGATCAACTTTGTGCGCGAGAACGCCACCCAATTGTTGGGCAGTGAGCCTGAGATTTTCGCAGTTAGCGCCAAATTAGCCCAACAGGCCAAGGCCGCCGCTAAGACAAGTGGCGGCACACCCAACGGCGCAACCTGGGATGCAAGCAACTTTGACCCTCTCGAACGCTACATCATCGACACGCTCGATATCACCCAACGCACTCGCCTCAAATTGGAAAACCCACTCGGCGTTGCCACGCGCCTGATCGACAAATACAAAGCCATCATTCAAAATCGTGAGGATCTACTTAAGGGCGACTTTCAAACCCTTGATGCCATTGAATCGCACATCTCATCTTATGAGAGCGATATGCGCCGCGATTTCAAATTTCAGAGCAGCCGGGTCGACAATGTGCTCTATGAAATGGCCGAACGGGGTGATAAGTTCTTTGATGAAACGATGCGCATCGCTCGCGTCTTTGACCTGATGAACACCGAGAAATTGCGCGGTGACTTTGAACGCGAGGTGGTTGGTGACACCAGCCGCCGTGTGGAACAACACGTCCAGGCACTGATCGATTGGATCATCGACAAAGATCACCGTCAGTGGCGGGACATTATGGATTTTCTTAATCGCCGTGCTTCGCAACATACCGATAAGATGGTGGGTCAGGTAGGGAGTAACTTTGAATTCAACCGGCAAAGCCTGTTGACGAGCGTCGGCTATAATGCACAGCAGGTGGTGGATAGCTATGATCACACCGCAGAGTCGCTTAAGCTGGCCGATGAAGTTCGACGAGCCTTGATGGCAACCGCCGCAGTCGAGGTGGGTGCATTGGGATTGGGCGCTTTATTAGTAACCTTGTTGCATGGGGCGCTGTTGGATTTTACAGGAATCCTGGGCGCTGGTGCAGTGGCCGCACTTGGCTTTTATGTTTTGCCCTACCGTCGACAACAACTCAAGAACGATCTGCGCGAACGCATCAATGAATTGCGTGGACAACTTGACAGTGCTATCAGCAAAGAATTTGAACAAGAGCTGGCATCCAGCATTCAGCGTCTGCGCGATGGCATCATGCCCTACACTCGCTTTGTCCGTATTGAGCGGGAAAAGATGGAGAAACTTGCCAGCCAACTCAACGGTAGTTCACAAGAGCTTAACCTGTTACGAGGTAGCCTCAAGAATCTGACCTTCGGTAAGTCGTAGTCACGACCCCACCCTAGCCATCCACTGGTAGAGGGAGGGCGCTGTCATGGGATGGATTTACTTTTGTGGACAGTCGAACAAACAAAATCTCACCCTTCACTGTTCCCTCCCTTAACAGGTGAGGGCTAGGGTGGGGTTGATCTGGTGCTAATCGATATCTAACTATGAGCGCGATTTCATTGGTTCCGCTTTCTGCCGAATTGCATACTGCTGCGCTGCAAGAGGTGTATCGAGCGACGCCTGCTTATTGGAAAATGCACAACTTTGCCGCGCTCGCAGAAGGTCAAGCCGAAAACGACCTGAAATTGGCATCTGAAACTCCCGGCAGAACCATTTTGGGGATTGTCCAGCGTGTTGACCCAAACGATCCCCAAGCCGGTGCGGCTATGATTGGGATGATCGATCTGCGCTTGCATTGGCCGGGTTACACCGTAGCATCGATCGGGTTGATGATGGTCGCTGAGCCTTATCAGCGACAGCACGTTGCTACGCAAGCCTGGCATTTGCTTGCTGCTTGGCTGGCGGCCTCGGCAGGAATGCTCAAAGTGCGTGTCAGCATTGAACAGTTCAACGTCGGCGCGCTTAAATTCTTTGAGAGTATTGGCTTTAAGCTCACAGGCGAAACCAGTCGGATACACTTAGGAGCCAAACTGGTCCGCCTGCTCTACATGGAGCAGGAATTGCAGATCTAGCTTGGCTTATTTGATCTATATCCTAGCGTTTGCCACGAAGTTACACATTTTTTAACTGCAAAAAGTGTCACTTCGTGTCGAGCATGAGTATAATTGCATTTTCTACCATCCAATTGTGGTTTCTTTACGTCATAATTAATGATCGGGCATTGCTTGTATGCAATCATTCGTCAGCGCAGGCATGCGCAGTGAATCCGATGAAGCCCTGTTGCGCCGAGTGGCACAACGGGATACAGAGGCATACGAAACTTTCTACGACCGTCATGCGCAGACGGTGTATAGCCTGCTGCTGCGAATCATCAACGATGTTGGCGTTGCCGAAGAGCTGACCCAGGAAGTTTTCTGGCAGGTTTGGCAAAAAGCCGATCAATATGTAGGAACCGGCGCTCCAGCGGCCTGGCTTTTACGTGTTGCACGCAATCGTGCCTTTGATCAGTTGCGTCGTCAGCGCGCCCGACCTATGTCACTCAACGACGACTTTTCGGCGTTTGAGAACGTGTCGGAATTGGTGGCTCGCGACGTGGAAAGTCATGCCGAGCAGAATTGGCAACAGCAACAGATTCGCCAGGTGCTTGCCAACATACCAGAAGAACAGCGCGTATGCCTGGAATTGGCCTATTTCGATGGCCTGAGCCAACGTGATATTGCCGAAAAGACCAAAACGCCACTTGGCACGATCAAAACGCGCATGACTATGGGGATGCAAAAATTAGAACGCATGTTGCGGGCGATTGGCTACCCATAATAGAAACTATGGGATCGCTTGGACAGTTTACACAATGGGTAATTGCGTAAGTTCTGTAATTACTGTGCAAACAATTACCAGTCTCAAGAAATACCTTTTCCGCAGTAGGCGGAGCAGTACCAACGATTATGACAGAGCAAGAAAATTCGAGCAGCGAACCATTGTCTTATGCCCAGGTGCAGGAGTTGTTAGCTGGTTTTGCAATGGGAGCGCTGGATGTTCATGAAATGCAAGCCGTAGAGCGCTACCTGCAAGATCATGAGCAGTTGTTGCGCCAGCGCTACGATATTGAATTGGCCAGCCAAGCCTTGGCCTATGGTGCTGCGCCGCGCCCCTTGGCAGCTTCGGTCAAACAACGGCTGATGGACCGTGTCAGGAGTGATGTGCATGAGCCACGGCGAATGCCCTTTGCCCCCGCTCCGGCGCAAGCGCCACTGCCATTCCAGGCTCAGCCTCGTCGTCGCAGCGGGTCGTTGCCGCTCTTCCCAGACCAACAGCGCTCAGCCAACAGTGAACGAATTTGGGTGCAAGGGCTGTTGGGCTTTGCGGCGCTGGCTGCAACGGCGATTCTCTTGTTTTCAAACTGGCAGTTGCAACGTACCAACGAACAACTGAACCAGCAAGTAACTACCATTAATAACCAGTTGGCAGACGCACAGACAACCCTACAGCAACGAGAAGATACACTCACTGCCCTACAAACTGAGGTGCAAAGCAATGGCGATCAGGTTGCTTCGCTTCAGGAGCAGGTGCAAACAACGCAGCGCGACCTGGCCGAAGTACAAAATTCCAATGATACGCTCAAACAGCGAGTCACGGATCTGGGTAATGAAAACCGAGATCTCCTCTTAGCTAATCGCCTTTTGACACTTGCGAGTACAGGTTCAACTACTGCGGGAGGTACGTTCTTAGTCACCAACGGCAAAGCCTACCTCACCGTGCGCGGTCTTAGCCCGTTGCCCGCTGATAAAACGTATCAGCTTTGGTACATTCCAGAGGGTCAGTCGCCGCAGCCGGCTGATCTCTTCAAAGTGGATCAGGACACGACGACACTGGTTCTTTCCATTCCGCAGACGGTGACTGACTTTGCCAATATCGGTGTCAGCATTGAACCTGCTCAGGGTAGTCAAGCTCCTACCGATGTGGTGTTGATTGGTACATAAGCTATGCAAGAAAAGATTCTCGTGGTGGAAGATGACCGTGCTGTGGCGCGTGGCCTAGAATATGGTCTACGCAATGAAGGCTACCAGGTAATCGTGGCCAGCAGCGGCAAACAGGCGCTGGATCTAGCCCATAATGAAGCTCCGAACTTGCTCTTACTCGACATTCGCCTGCCTGACATTTCTGGCTTCGATGTCTGTCGACAGTTGCGCAGCGAAGGTAGGTTGCAGCCGATCCTGATGCTGACAGCGCGCGATGAAGAGATGGACAAGGTGCTTGGTCTCGAATTGGGGGCTGATGATTATGTCGTGAAGCCGTATAGTTTGCGCGAGCTGCTGTCACGTGTGCGCGCCTTGCTTCGTCGTGCCTATGGAGAATTTGCTCAAAACAGTGCTGCACAGAAGTTACGCTTCGACAACATCGAACTTGATCTCGAACGACTCACCGTGATGCGCGGGCAAAACTCAATCGAGTTAACTCCGCTCGAGTTCCGCCTGCTGCGCCACCTGGCCGTTCACCCTCGCCAACCCTTTTCACGCAATCAACTCATCGAAATCATCTGGGGCTACGATAGCAGCATCGGTGATGAACGTACTGTTGATGTTCATATGCGCCACCTGCGTCAGAAGCTCGAAGACGATCCCGCTAATCCACGTTGGCTAGTCACCGTTCGAGGCGTCGGCTACAAACTCGACATCTAGCACATAGAATAACCTGCCCTTACCTCTCCACTCTTGCTCATTATTGCGATTTCTTAACAGAGACGTAAACATTTCGCAGCTTTCCTCCTGTACACTATCAGCAGATCGATCAATCAGAACTGGAAGTTTCATCTGTTATTTCGTATAGGAGAAATTGCTATGTCTACCAAGCGAATGTTTCATACGCTTTTTGCTGGCGCACTGCTTGCAACAGGCTGCTTGTTTACCACGAGCGCAAGCCTCTTCGCACAATCCACCGATACTAAAGTCGTCACGGTTGTGGGTGAGGCTGCCCCAAAAGAGCCGGGTGTGCTAATCACTTCGGCCCGCCCCGATAGCCCTGCGGCCAAGGCCGGACTGCGACGAGGCGACATCGTGTTGAGTGTGGATGGCGAAGCCGTCAACAGCGCCGATGAGTTACGTGCCAAAATCAGCAGCAAGAAAGCGGGGGAAACCGTGTCACTGAGCGTCCTACATGGCGATGAGACACGCGAACTTACTGTGACCCTGGCTCCGCGTGACGATACCGGTGTCCTTGGCGTAACGGCTGAGCAGGACTCCGATGCAAATGTCGTCTTCTACAACGCACAACCTGCTCTGCCGGGCCAAGGCACACTTTCCATCCAGCCTGAACAACCATTCAATCTGCCTGTTCCGCCTGCGATGGGTACGGTTTCTACAACGCTCCAACTACAGATCGTGGAGGTGAGCCCGGATACGCCAGCCGCCGAGGCGGGATTGAAAGCAGGAGAGATCATCGTCGATCTCAACAATGAGCCACTGAAGAGGCCCGAATCTTTGAGCGAGCAAGTTGCTCAATCCAAACCGGGCGATAAAGTGACCCTTACGATCAAAAGCTCGCCAGCCGTCAGTGAAACCCAAGAGGTGGAGATCACCCTCGGTGAACGAAAGGATCAACCTGGGAAAGGCTACTTGGGTATCCGCGTTGCACCCATGTTTATGTTCGAAAGCGAAAGTGTCAATCCCGACAGTCACTTTATGCTGCGTACCGACGTGATGACGGATGCACTTGCCGTTCCGGCAGAGGTTATTCCAGCAGAAGGCGGCGTTTCGGTCGAGGTGAGCCGCGCTCAAGTGGGGGCACCTCCGCTTTTTAGTATGGCGCAGGGGATGATTTGTATGCCTGCACCAGCCAGTGCAGTTATGGCCCCCGGCCAGCCTTTGCCCGGCCAGCCCATGGCGATCCCTGCGCTGCCTACCTATTTTTTCCAGCAGAATGTGGATGGTGGAGTGTCAATTTCTGGTTCTGTGCAAACACCAGATGTGCTACAATTTGAAAAAGCTGTACCTGCTCTACCTAGTGATGAGATTTAGAAACTCGTGTTACGCAAAATAATCGGCTTGTTTGCTAATCCATAAATGCTGGCTTCAGCGCTACAGGTCAATCTGTCATTCCGAAGGAATCCTAGCCAACTCCTCCACACATGTCTGCGAGTCACAGGAGAATTCATTAGTCGCAGGTTGGCAATGAAGGATTCCTTCGGAATGGCAGATCGGCTCACGCGGTTGTGAGGACCATCCTGCCACCTGCCTCTTGCCTATGTTCCATTCGATTCGTTGGCGTCTGATCGTTAGTTATACTCTTTTGACACTGCTCACGGTCACGCTGCTTGGCGTGACCGTGCTGTCGTTGATGCAGCGTTACATCAAACAGCAAGAGGAAGCTCATCTGCGTCTAAATGCCGAAGCGCTGGCACGCCAGGCGCAATACCTCATGGGTTGGAACCTGCCGGATCTGCGTTTAATGGACCTAGCACGTACGGCTGCGATCTTGGGCGACTTTCAGGTGCGCATCCTCAATCGCCAGGAGATGGTGCTGGCCGATTCTGGTCTTCCTGACTCGCTACAGCAATTTTCCTGGTATGTTCCTGCACTCAATACTGTAGCCGTCGAGGCAATGCCAATGACCAGCGCCATGATAGTAGGTCAAGCGCTGCCTGCTGACGAATTGCCTCCACCACCTCCAAATGAATTGTCGAGCATCTTGAACATCAGTGATACAACAAATTCCTCTGTCACTGTGATTCGTCAATCGCCGAGTTTGTGGGGGCCATTGATTGAATTTGCTGTGATCTCCAGCGAACAGCGCGCAACTGCTACTGGTCCACAATTTAATGTAGTCTATCCTTCTATGGGCGCAATGGGCGGCGTGGCAGTCGCAGGTTCAATGGTCATGACACAGAATGTCTTCATCACCCAAACCGCGACTAGTGTCCGTTCTTCACAAGTTGTGAGCGTCCCCATCGAAAACCCAGGCGGAATGCTTGGCTATGTGGAGCTAAGTCATGCGCCAAGCCTTGGTGCGGAAGCATTGGGCGCGGTTCGTCGCTTGTTTGCGTGGGCGGCGGCTGGGGTGAGCTTGCTGACCGTGGTCGTCGGCCTTTTCATTAGCCGGAGTTTAACTGCGCCACTGCAAGTGTTGCGCTCGGTTACGACGCAAATGAATGCTGGCAATCTGGCTACCCGTGCTGGAGTCCAAGGACAGGATGAAATCGCTGGCCTGGCGCGCGACTTCAATCAGATGGCGGCGGCTCTGGAGGAAAGTTTCAGCTCATTGGCCGCAGAACGAGACGCTTTGCGCCGCTTTATTGCCGACGCCTCGCACGAGTTGCGCACACCAATTACGGCGCTGCGTTCTTTTAATGAACTGCTGCTCGGCGTAGCAGAGGCCGATCCAGCGGCGCGCCAAGAATTCTTGCAAGAGGGGCAAGCGCAGATCAGAAGGCTGGAACGTATCACCGACAGTTTGCTCAATCTTTCTCGCTTGGAAGGTGGTCTCGTCGCTCTCCACTGTGAAGTTCGTCCCGTCTCTGAACTGCTGCAAAATGTCGTCAACAATTTTAAGCGTATTGCCCAGGAGCGTGACGTTGCACTGACAGTAAATCTGCCAGAGAAGGCACTTACAGTCTACTGCGATAGCCAACAAATGGAATCGGCCTTGGGTAACCTGGTGGATAATGCGCTCAAATTCACTCCACCGGGAGGCGAGGTACAAATCGGGGCTACCGTCGATGGGTCTGGCAAGGGGCACTCTACTGTGCTGTTATGGGTAAAAGATAACGGTGTTGGCATTGATGCAGAGGAAATGCCACTGATCTTTGATCGTTTTCACCGGGGCAAAAACGTCACCTATGCGGGTAGCGGCCTTGGCTTGGCAATCGTAAAGCGCATCATCGACATGCACAAGGGCACGATTGAAGTCCTCAGCGAACCAGGACAAGGGTCACAGTTTGTGATCCGTCTGCCCCTATAAAATGATTGACCACCCTTTTTGACCACCTTTTGAGCACTTTTTGGACTGTTGTTCAATCTGCTCACTCCTATATATTCTTCTCAAGAAATAAAAACTCATTACATCCAGTTTGAAAACTCCTACGTCAGTCATTGTGAAGAACGCAAACTACTGGACGCAGTGTTCGAAATTCGCAGTTTCAACCATTTTCGCTACAGATCAATGAGCAGCATCGGTTTGCAATTTGGTACGTATGATTCGCAACAGATAAGCGAGTAGCTATTCCCGAACAGAACTCTTAAAATCGTCACGTTTGTATGCTGGGAGGCAGCATGCCTATGATTCGTTTTGCCAATTTTCAATCGAAACATCAGCGTCACACCCTGTTGGTGCCGCTGTTCGCCTTGAGTCTCCTGCTGTTGAGCAGCGCCAATATGTTTGCTCACCCCTTGGGTAACTTTACCATCAACCGCTACAGTCGACTCGAAATCGCAGCGGATAAGGTTCAGCTCGTCTACGTGCTGGACATTGCCGAAATTCCAACCCACCGCATTCGCGTGGAGATCGATAGCGATGGCGACGGCCAGATCAGCGCAACCGAAGAGCAACGCTATCTTGCGCAAGAGGCTACGATGCTGGGGCAGAACTTTGAGTTGCGCAGCGGCCAGAGGTCGCTTTCACTGCAAAATGATGCGATCACACTGCATTTCGCCGAAGGTCAGGCCGGTCTACCGATCCTGCGTATCGAGGCTAACTATTCAGCGCCACTAGCGGAAAACGATGGCACACAGTCATTGGTCTATCGTGATAACAACTTTGCTGGTCAAATCGGCTGGCAAGAGGTTGTGGTCAAGCCGATCGGCTCCATCTCGTTACTCAGCAACAATGCCTCGACCACTGAGCTAAGCGACCAATTGCGCCATTATCCCACCGATCTGCTCACCAATCCGCCTGCCGTGAATTCGGCTACAGTTGAATATTCGCTAGCGGGTGGTCAAGCAGAGAAGCAGGCCAATCAGGAAACAAAGCCTGACACACAGTTACTAAACACGCCTGAAGCAAAGGAAAGCGCCATTGGCAAACCAACCGACGGTTTTGCTGACCTGATCAAGACCAGCGCACTCACGCCGTGGACGATCTTACTTGCACTCTTGGCCGCCTTTGGTTGGGGTGCTGCGCACGCCATGTCGCCTGGCCACGGCAAGACCATTGTCGGGGCCTATCTGGTCGGTGCACGCGGTACGATTCGCCATGCGCTCTTTCTCGGTTTGACGACGACCATCACGCACACGGCTGGCGTCTTTGCCCTCGGCTTTGTCACACTCTTTTTGGCCAACTTCGTCCTGCCCGAGACGCTCTATCCGTGGCTCGGTGTCCTTTCCGGCTTGACGATCATTACCCTCGGCCTCTCACTCTCCTGGAGTCGCCTCAAGAGTGGATTGGGCATTAAGGCGATGTCTGCTCATGACCACACTCACGGTGCGGATGAAAATTCTGCACTCTACCACGATCACGGTGATGGTTACTATCACAGCCATGTGGTGCCTAATACTGGCAATGGCGTTTCCTGGCGCAGTTTGCTGGCATTGGGTGTGTCCGGTGGACTGATCCCCTGTCCCTCGGCATTGGTTCTGATGCTCGGTGCGATTAGTTTGGAACGAGTGGGTTTTGGCCTGGTTTTGATCTTTGTCTTTAGCCTGGGATTGGCGACTGTGTTGAGTGGCATCGGCATCCTGCTCGTCAAAGCACGAAGCTTCTTTGATCGCCTACCGGTCGATGGTCGTGTTGCTCGGTTGTTACCGGTTGCCAGTGCGCTGTTTATCACCCTCTTGGGGATAGGTATCACCTGGCAAGCGTTTGTTTCACTTCATTTATTTGAAATTCAGATAGCTAGCATTGCTCAGATTTTTTAGAAGGAGGTGGGGTGTTGCGGGTAAAGCGACCGCAAACCAAGAATGCTCAACTCGTTTCCGTAGAGGTAATATCGCCTCATGTCAAACCTGTACCAAATTCAATCACATTTTTAAAGGAGAAAGTTCATGTTTAGTTTTCGTTCAATGCGCACAATGCAACGTTTGGGTCTCGCAGCCAGCGTTGCATTGACGCCCCTGCTCTTGATTGCTGCCGTATTGGTGGCAATGAACGGCACCGCCCAAGCTTCCAGTCACCGTGAGGCACCGCTGATTTCCAAGGATGCCTTTGCTGACAACACCGACACCTATGTCTGGATGTCAAAGGACAAGAATGTCGTATTGGCCGCACTCTGGATTCCTTTTGAAGGTCCCGAAGGGGGGCCTAATTACTGGGAATGGGATGATACCGCCCTCTACGACATCTATGTCGATAATGACGGCGATGCCAAAGCGGACATCACCTATACACTGTCAAGCCGGGCAACAATTGCTACGCCGGGCACCTTCCTTTACAACACAGGGCCGATTGGTGCAGATGGCAGCAACTGGAATCGCCGCCAATATTACACAGTAACCGAGACGCTGGAGGATGGTTCCGTCAATACCCTGGTCAGCAACAAACTGGCTGCGCCCTCGAATATCGGCGAGAAGTCCACTGGCAACTACAGCACGTTAGAGCAGAACGCCATGACTACGACACCCCAAGGTGTGAAGATTTTTGCTGGCCAGGCCGATGATCCCTTCTTTGTCGATCTGCAAGTCTTCGACCTGCTCACCTTGCGTGGTTTGGATGGAGTCACTCCACCCAAGCCCGGCAGCTTGCCGCTGGGCTATCTCAACAATAACATTCCAATCGATTCGCTCTCTGCTTTTAACGCTCATGCTCTGGTGATCGAAGCTGCTCCAAGCCACGTAACCAAAGGTGATTCCGTGATTGGTGTTTGGTCGGGTACACGTCGTCCAAGTTTGACCGTGTTGGCCGCCGATGGCAGCTCTACAACCACTTATAAGCAGGTTTCTCGCCTGGGCATGCCTCTGGTGAACGAAGTCGTCCTGCCGATGAATTTGAAGGATATTTTCAACAGCGTCAGCCCGGATGTCGATCTGACCGTTTATAACTTGCTGCAAAAGAGCGTCGAAGATCCGGAAATCGGCACCTTGCTCTGCCAAATCTATGGGATGCCCTTGCCCGAGGACACCAACAACGATTGCCATACGGAGTATACCACTCCTGCTTCTGGCCGCGGCGACATCTTTGATATCTTCCTACGTGGCATGAAGCTGGCACGACCGTTTACGATTACAGTGGCAGATGGAAGCAAGGTAAAACTGGATGCGGGCTTTAATGTGAATCGCCCACAAAACCCAGCACTGCCAACCTTTGACGGTGTAGTTCCTGCTGAGATGATTCGCATCAATACAGCGATCAGTGGCACCCTATGTTCGCCTACACCAAACCGTCTTGGCATTCTCGGCGGAGACGCTTGTGGCTTCCCCAACGGTCGCCGTCTGACCGATGATGTCGTCGAGATCGAACTGTTGGCCGTCGCCGGAGCCGCCTATCCGGTACTAGAAGGTAAGGATTACACCGTGCCACAGGCCTTCTTCGACATCCTTGCCCGCGGCGATGGTATCGATAAGAATGACATCCCGCTGCGTGACAGCTTCCCCTACTTAGCTCAGGCACAATCTGGCCAGATGCATTGGCACACCAATCCCTACTTCAACATCCTATTGCCCTGGATGATGAGGGAGTAAAGTGATGAAACGTGATCCGTGAATCGTCGACGACCAGTTCACGCATCACGGCTCACACATCAGACCAATCTGTTACGAATTAGAGAACGGAGCATGGCAAACTGAACAGGAGATCACCACAAATCTCCAATCTCCAATCTCTTTTAGTAATTTCATGTTACGCATGTCGCCGAGAAGTCTGGTCAAGTTCGGTTTGTCTGGACCGACAAGTGCGCAACATGGGTTAATAAAAAAGGGTCACTGGATGCTCGCAACATCCAGTGACCCCAATGCAAACCCGTCTCACAGGTTCCGTTCTATTGTACAAGGAGAAAGTATGAACGTCAATCGCAGCGCTACATTACAGAATTGGCTGCATCGAATTGCTAACGGCGTCCTCGCTGGTGCGATGATTGTGGGTGCCTCACTCGTTTCTTCGACATCGACCACGCAGGCATCCAGCCACCGCGAAGCTCCCTTGATTGCGCAAGATGCTTATGCCGACAACACGGATACGTACGCCTTTATCTCCCCCACCAACCCCAACAATATCGTTATGGTTGCCAGTTGGATTCCCGCCGAAGGTCCAGAAAGTGGCCCCAATTACTACCAATGGGGACGCGGGGTTCTCTACGACATCAACGTCGACAGCGATGGCGATGCCAAACCCGATTTTGTCTACACCCTTTCCACCCACGACAAAATTGTCAATGGCAACACGTTTCTCTACAACGTCGGCCCCATCCAGGCAGATGGCACCAATCTAAACGAGCAACAATATTACGATGTCGATGAAGTTACCCCCAATGGCACGACCAAGTTGGTGGATGATGAACTGGTTTCGCCAGTTAACATTGGGAGCAAGTCGACTCCCAACTACGCCGATTTAAACAAACAGTTCATTGACACTGTAACCAAGAACGGCGATGAGATCAAAATCTACGCTGGCCCGACCGACGACGCCTTCTGGGTCGATCTGCAAGTCTTTGATCTGCTCACTCTGCGTGGCCAAAAGGCTCCGGTGGGCTACAGCACGGGGAACAATGTTCCGGTTGATTCGCTGGCAGGTCTCAATGTGCACAGCCTGGTGATTGAGATCCCGATTAGCCGCCTCGTGAAGAATGGCGATCCAGTATTGGGAATCTGGTCCACCTCGCGACGGCCTTCGATGCGCGTTTTTAAGGGCATTGGTGGCTTGGGCCAGATCGAGGACAGCGGCACACCAGTACAGGTTTCTCGCCTGGGCATGCCATTGGTCAACGAGGTAGTCATTCCGCTGGCTCTGAAAGATGCTTTCAACAGCCTTGCCCCTGAATTGGATGCCACCCTTTACACGGGTGGAGACTCCGTAGCCGAGTTGCTACAAAATAGTGTCGAGAACCCCGAGATTGGTCGGTTACTCTGTTCGCTCTATAACGTACCCTTACCGGGAGATGCAAACAAGGATTGCAATACCGAACGCACCAGCGGTGGTACACTGGCTGGAGTGCGCTCGGGCCGCGGTGACATTTTCGACATCTTCCTGCGTGGTATGGTGTTGGCTAGCCCCTTTACCATCAACACCAAAAAAGGCCCTGTGACTCTTCCAGCAGGTTTCCGTGTCAATCGTCCCAACAACCCAGCCTTTGCCGCATTTGATGGTGTGCTGCCTTCGGAAATGATTCGCATCAACACCAATATCAAGGGCGATCTCTGTTCCCCGACTCCAAGTCGATTGGGTGTACTCGGCGGCGATGCTTGTGGTTTCCCGAATGGTCGCCGTCTTACGGACGATATTGTCGAGATTGAATTGGCGGCAGTCGCTGGTGCAGCGTACAAGGCATTGGATGGCCGTGACGCTTCCTTTAGCTTCAATCCTGCCCTGACTAGCATTCTGAACGACAACATTGACCGTAACGATATCCGCTTCCGTGCAAACTTCCCCTACATGGCCCTGGCACAATCGGGTCAGGAACATTTGCACACCAATCCGGTTGCTCCCGTTCCGCCCAATGTAGCAACCGTCGCTCGCGTCACCAGCAAGAGTGACGATGCCGAGGAGAAGCGCAACGGTGAAGTGAGTCGTGGCAGCGAAGATCTCGATCTCGGTGAGGATGGACAACTGGTAGGCATGCGCTTCACTGGCGTTGAGATCCCCAAGAATGCCATCATTGTCGGTGCCTATCTGCAATTCACCGCCGAAGAGTCCAACCATGATGCCGCCTATCTCAAGGTGAGCGGCGAAGCGACCGACGATGCCGCTGCTTTCAAGAGCAACAAACATAACCTCTCCAATCGCAGCATGACCAATGCCCGCATCAACTTCACAGCACCGGTGTGGGATAAAGGGATGCAATATTGGACACCCAATGTCGGTTCAATCGTGCAGGAGATTGTCGGCCGCTCGGGCTGGACACCCGGCAATGATCTGGTGCTCTTCGTCACCGGCAACGGCGAACGTGATGCCTTGGCCTATGATGAGGCCCCTGGCAAAGCGCCCTTGCTCTATGTTGAATATGTACTCCGTGGCCAAGGCGCGGCAGCTAGCGAAGTTTCCGCAGCCGATCCGATGAATGACACGACCGACGTTTGGAGTAGTTCAATTCTCGCAGGTGGTGACGTGACCATTGACACAGAAACGGTTCAGGAAGATGCCGTTCCCGAACCAGACGATGCAGTCGATGGAACCACGCTGTCCAACAAGATTTTCTTGCCATTTACAAGTCGGTAGGTTGATAAAATTACGAGTTACGAGTCACGGATCTCGTAACTCGTAACTCGTAATTTCCCAGAGGTAGCTTTTATGACCATCCACCCTTTCCTTGCCCACCCACAGCAGCGCCGACCACTGCTTATGCTGCTCGTAGCCTTGATGATTCTGATTGGTGCGATCCTGTTTCGGTTGAATCGCAGCACGCTGGAGAAGGTTACGCAGGTGCCTGCCATGGCAGCGACATCAGTGGCGATCGCACCTGCCTCGTTGGCTGCCGTTCAGCAGTACGAACTCAAGCTACAGCGCAACCCAGACGACGTAGAGAGCTATGCCGGCTTGGGTCTCAGCCTGCTGCAACAGGTGCGTGAGACGGGCGATACCACGCTCTATGCTCGTGCGCAAAAGGCGTTGGATGAAGCAATTCGCCGCGATCCGAAGCTGGTCGATGGCCTGATCGGGCAGGGAATGCTGGCCATGTCTTTGCATAACTTTGCCGCTGGATTGGAGTGGGCCGATAAAGCGTGGACAATTAATCCCTACAAGGCCGAAATTCTGGGCATCAAGGTGGATGGCCTGGTGGAACAAGGGCGCTACGAGGAAGCCGTGACTACGTTGCAACAGATGGTCGATCTGCGTCCTGACACTGGTTCGTATAGTAGAATTTCCTATCTGCGTGAACTGAACGGCGATGTCGAGGGATCCATTGAGGCAATGAGTATGGCTGTCAAGAGCACACCTGTCGGTACAGAGAGTTGGCTCTGGAGTCTAACCCACCTCGGTCATCTCTACTTCAACAAAGGCGATTTGACCACAGCGGAGAAAATCTACCAGCAAGTGTTGCAGAGTCGAGGAGACTACACCTATGCGTTGGCTGGAATCGCACGCGTACAAGGAGCTAAGGGTGAAACTGAGCAAGCCATCGCTACCTTAAAACCAGTGGCCGAGCGTTTGCCCTTGCCCGAATTCTTAACCTTGTTGGGCGATCTCTATCAAGTAGCCGGAGACGGTAAGGCTGCGGCACAACAGTACGATTTGGTCAATGTCATTCAACAACTCAACGCTGGCGCTGGTATGAATGTTGACCTGGAAATGGCACTCTTCAATGCCAACCACAGCAATGATCCAGTTGCAACGTTGGCCCAAGCTCGATCTGCCTATAAGGTGCGTCCAACTATTTATGGTGCGGATGCCTTAGCCTGGGCACTGTACAAAGCCAATCAACTCGATGAAGCATCACGCTACAGCCAGGAAGCACTCAAACTCGGCACGCAGGATGCCATGCTCTACTTCCACGCTGGCATGATCGCTGCTGCTCAAGGCGACCACGACCTAGCCAAGAATCAGTTGCAAAAAGCCCTGCAAATCAATCCCTACTTCTCGCTGTTTGACGGACAGGTCGCCAAACAGACACTTGAAACACTCAAATAAGTCAAAGCGATTGGAAATTACTGATATCTAGTGCATGATTAATAGAGTAATTTTGCAATCTTCCGGGAAGGATCTATATATGAGCAGGTCTGTAGCTACAGCCTTCCCGGAAGACGATTGACAAACTGCTTTGTTAAAGTGGCACTAGCTAAATAACTCATTGCCTTGAGTGAAACGTGAGGCGTGAATTGTCAGTCGAAACTTCACGCCTCACGCATCACATTTTAGAAAGCCAATTCGAATCAATTATCTAGACCTCAATTAGAGATTGAAAGTCATACAATCTCCCAATCTCCAATCTCTACTCTCTCAGCCTATGAACACTCCATCCACACCCATGTCCTCCGCCGAATTTGTCTATAATGCTGATCAATCTGTTGCTTGGGAACAGATGTGGGACAGCTTCTGAGGGCTGGCCAGTGAGGGCGGTGCGCCCCATCGAGCTTGCCTGTTACAGTCCCAACCTATGGCCGATCCCGAAAGTGCGGGCTATCGTGCGGCGGCCGCAGAAATCATTCGCGGCATTCGACTGGTCAGCGGACTGGAAGCGCAGCCGGCAACGCAAGGCTGGGTGGCTGTGGAGTGTGGCGATGTCAGCAAAGCCTACTGGCTAAGCCAGCAGATCCGAGCCGAAAATGTGGATAGTTACTGCGAAGGTACCCGCTTCTTTGTCCCGGTCGGCGAAGATTTCACGCTCAAAAGTGAGATTAAAAACGTGATCACCGTCGTTGCTAAGACAACTCACTATTGGAGTGATCACATGGAAGCCTCGCTCAAGCAAGTGGTGGCATGGGAGAGGAGATTCCAGAAGGTAGGTGCGCTTGTGCGTGGATTTGTAAGTGGTAAGTGAGTAATTACAGAGTCACGTAATTACCACTTACACACGATGAAATCGTTTATTCCTCAAACCCCTGCGGATTCTTCTGTTGCCAATTCCAACCGTCGCGACAAATATCGTAGAGATCACGTTCGGCATGCCAGGAAAGTTCTTGTTGCGCTTTGCCCGGGTCGGCGTAGGCGGCGGAGACATCACCGGGGCGACGCGGCACGATTTTGTAAGGGATTTTTTGACCAGTTGCCTGTTCGAAGGCGGCAATCACTTCAAGTACGCTTGATCCACGCCCGGTTCCCAAATTGTAGGCCACCAGACCCGGATTGCTGGTTAGTTTCTTCACTGCCCGCACATGGGCATCCGCCAAATCAACCACATGAATATAGTCACGCACGCCTGTGCCGTCGGGTGTCGGATAGTCGTTGCCAAAGACGCGCAACTCGGCCAGACGACCGATCGCCACCTGGGTAATGTAGGGCATTAAGTTGTTGGGAATGCCATTCGGATCTTCACCAATCTCGCCGCTGGGATGGGCACCAACTGGATTAAAGTAGCGTAACAGCACAAAGTTCCAGGCTGGATCGCTCTTGTAAAGATCACGCATGATCTGCTCGGTCATCAACTTGGTCCACCCGTAAGGACTTTCCGCTGCTGCGGTCGGATGTTCCTCGGTAATTGGCACAAACTTTGGCTCGCCATAGACCGTACACGACGAACTATAGACTAGATTCTTGCAGCCATGAGCGCGCATAATGTCGAGCAGATTGATTGTTCCCGCCACATTATTTTTGTAATATTCCAAGGGTTTCGCCACCGATTCACCGACTGCTTTGAAGGCCGCAAAGTGAATCACAGCGTTCACTGGCTTGCTGGCAAAGGCCGCCGCTAAACCTGCATTGTCGAGCAGATCGGTCTCAAAAAAGTCTAGCTTTTTCCCCGTCAGCTTCTCCACCCGCCGCAACGACTCAAATTTGCTATTGTTAAAATTGTCGACCACCGTCAATTCGTAACCAGAATCTAGTAATTCGACACAGGTGTGGCTACCAATATAGCCAGCCCCGCCAGTTACCAAAATGCGCATAAATGTTCCTCAAATCTCATGCAAAACCACTGGTTAATCAATTGTTTAGTAGTATACTGTATTCACTTCTAATCTTTCAACCCTTCTGCAATGCCATCCACGCTTGACACCGTGCCGCGCAGATTGTATCTGGCTCTCGGTAATCTATATATAGTCAGGAACCTCTTACTGCCCTTGGTTGCACGAAAATAGAAACCAGAGGATTGTCATCAGCGCGGTTGAGTACACGAGAAGCTAGATACTATGCTGCTGACAAATTCAATCGTCTAGCCATAAAAGCGGCTCGCCACCGCTGGGTTTTCAAATCCCAGCGGTGGCGAGCCGCTTTTACTTTACTGTTTTTCGTTGGACGGTACAGACGTACTGTCCTACTGTCCAACTGATTTCCACTCCACTATCGCTGCACGAGCGGTAGGAATAATCGCTTCGGAGCGTCTGGTTCGTCGGTTCCTTCATCGGCAGTGGGGGGCAGGATACCGGCACCGACGTTCAGATTGACCTCACCGTAGCCCAGTGTGATGACGGGTGTTTGGCCGGTTGCGGGATCGACGTCGCTGTTGAAGCCACCGGACTGATCTGGCTGGGTGAACTGGCTGTTTGGCGGTGCCACTACCTGCAATACATAGTTCCCCGGCGGCAAGTTGGTGAACTGATAGTTGCCCTGAATGTCCGTGGTTGTGGTCATGATCAGTGTCTGTGCTCCATTTACAACTTCGTAGAGTTCAACGACAATACCAGCAACACCCGGCTCATCTTCATCCATCAGGCCATTTGCATCGCGATCAATCCAGATCGTGTTGCCGAGGACTGCGGGATGGAAGAGCCCTGCATCCCAAGTAAACTCCGATTCTCCAGCTTGCAACGAAATGATCGACGTCATCAGGCTTCCTGGCAGAATGTCACTGTCCAGACTATCATCGCTACCCTGGTTGGCTTTGGTAGCGGCATAGTTGCTAGGTAGCACCACTTCGATGGTGAAATCGCCAGCCGACAAGCCGGTAAAGCCATAGTGCCCATCGCCATTGGTCTGTGTCGTCGCAATCAGATTGCCCTGACTGTCATGCAACTTCACGGTGATGTTGGCGAGCAAAGGTTCGTTGCTCTCACGGATGCCGTTGGCGTTCTTATCTTCCCACACCGTGCTGCCAATCGCCCCGAGTAGATACAACCCAGCGTCAATCGTGTCGTTGATTTCACCCCCGTTGACGGTGATGATTGGTGTCCGGTGTGTGTTCGGGTCGAAGTCGGAATCCAATCCGTCATCACTTGTCAGGTTGGGCAGGCTGACCGCATAGCCTGCGGGCGGCGTTACCTCAAGAATGTATCTTCCTGGTGCAAGCTGTTCGAAGATGAAGTTGCCAGTGCTGTCAGTTGTTGTGCTGAATCCGGTTGGCGTTCCATCGGCATGATAGAGTGTCACCACGACATTAGCTACCCCAATCTCGCCTGCATCCTGGGCACCGTTGCCGTTGACATCACTCCAGACACGATCGCCGATGCTGGCTGCTGAATAGACGCCCATGTCGAGCGTCAGGTTCTGGCTGCCGCTGGCCAAGGGGCCGGTTGTGCTGCTCTGGCCTGTCAGCGGGTCGACATCCGAGTCGCGGCTGTCGTCGCCTTGATTTGGTGCCGTAACTTGATAGCCAGCAGGTAAGCTGTCCAAGTGGTAGACGATATAGTACTCGCCGGGTGGCAGCTCATCGAACAGATAGAAGCCATCGATGTCGGTGCTCTGGGTGAAGCCAGTGCTCACGCCCAGGCCGTTATTGTCTAGCACATAGAGCTCGACCACGATTCCAGACACACCACTTTCACCTGCATCCTGTAATCCATTGCCATTGGCATCGTCCCAGACGCTGTCGCCGACCCGAACGCCCAGGGGTTGATGAATACCCATCGCCAGAGTCGCATCGCTGCTGCCTGGGGTGAGGAAGGAAGTTGTTCCGGTTTGACCGTTGCTCGGGCTGGCATCGCTGTCGATGGTGTCGTTAGCGCCCATATTGGGTTTCGTCACCTGATAGGTGGCAGGCAAGGTAGTCAGATCGAACTGCACGTAGTAGCTGCCCGGCAGAAGGTTGGTGAAGCTATAGTGACCGCTGCCGTTGGTCAACTGCGAGCTAACCAGGTTACCGTTCATGTCCTTGGCTGGCGTGCCATCGGCGTTGAAGATCGATACCTGAACGCTTGTCACGCCCGGCTCGCCCAAATCCTGAATGCCATTGCGATCCTGATCGTCCCAGACTAGGCTGCCGACACTCACCGGACCGATCACACCCATATCCAGGTTTGTCACCTGTTGGTTGCTGTTGATGAAACCAGTCGAGGGTGTTGCGCCGCTATTGGGATCCGCATCCGAATCCTTGCCATCGTCGCTGCCGACATTGGCTGTCGTTGGTTTGTAGCCAGCAGGCAGTGTTGCCAGATCGAAGACCAACTTGTAGTCACCAGGTAGCAGATTGCTAAAGGTGTAATAGCCATTGGCATCGGTCTGAGTCGTCATTCCTGTTTGTGCACCCTTGGCGTCCAGTAGTGAAACGCTCACATGGGCCAGCCCAGGCTCACCCGCATCCTGAAGCCCGTTGAAGTTGTTATCCAGCCAGACTCGGTCGCCAATGGAGATCGGTTTCCAGATACCCATGTCTACGCTCAGGTTAATCTGTGCATTGTCCAGAGAGTAGACTGATGTTGCACCGGTGACCGGATCGACGTCACTGTCGTTGAGATTGCTCCCCACATTCGGCAAAGTAACTTGGTAGCCAGCGGGCAGGGTCGTCAGATCGAAGACTGCATAATAGTTACCAGGCGCCATATTGCTAAACAGATAGCTGCCATCGCTCTTGGTGAAGGTCATCAGCAGATTGCCACTAAGATCCATCGCAGGAGCATTGGTTGCCTTGCTGTAGAGCGTGACTCGAATGTTGGGAACGCCGCCTTCGCCCGGTTGCTGTTGCCCATCATGGTTATCGTCGTACCAGACTCGGTCGCCAACACCCACTTGAGTATAGACACCCAAATCGATCGAGAGATTTACATGTCCGCTGGTCAGCATTCCGGTCGGGTCCGACTTGCCAGAGACAGGATCGACATCGCTGTCGAGCGAGTCATCGTTGCCCTGGTTGGGTTTTGTTACCGCATAGCCAGCGGGTAGGGTTGCCAAATCGTAGACCAGGTAGTAATCGCCAGGCTGTAACCCGGTGAAGAGATAGTGACCATTGCTGTCCGACACCTGCGTGTAGGGTTCGCTTGTATTGAGCGGGTTTGGAATTGGCAAGCCAGTCGCATTGTCATAGAGCGTCACGACAACGCCCGAGACTCCTGGCTCGCCTAACCCTGGCTGGTAGATGCCGTCGCGGTTGTTATCCGCCCAAACCGAATTACCAACGCTCAAGGGCTGATAGATCCCAAGTGCCAAACTCTGTTCTTGTGTGCCACTGCTCAAGAAGCCAGTGTTATGGGTCTTGCCATCGAGCGGTGAACCATCACTATCTAGCGTGTCGCTGACTCCTGCCGCATTCGATGTGGTAACCACAAAGCCGCTAGGCAAGGTGGCCAAGTTGAATTGTACATAGTAGTCACCGGGCGGCAGATCGGTGAAGGTGTAATGGCCGCTGGCGTCGGTTTGCGTTGGCGCAATCGGGTTACCAAAGATATCGGTGACCGGATTGCCAGCACTGGTGAAGAGTGCGACAGTTACATTGGGCACACCGAGTTCGCCATCCAGCGCTTCTTGTTTGCCATCGGCATCATTGTCATACCAGACCTTGTCCCCAATTAACACCGGTTTGAAGAAGCCGAAGTCAACTGTCAGATTGGCACTCGCATCGCTGGCACTACCGCTGTTGACGCCGCTTTCCAGGTCACTTTCGTTGATTGGTTCATCGCTCACCGAGAGTTGAACAGTGTTGCTGCGTACGGCGACAATTGCCGGTTGAGCGCTGTCGATGCCGTCATCATCGTCGTCAACGTTCAAGTCGTTAATATCGCTTGCGTTGGCGCTTGTCACGGATAAGAGCGAACTGTAATAGCCAACCAGCTTGCCATCGCCACTAAAGTTCGACTGCGCGATCTCGACGAGGTAACCACCGGCTTGCAGGTCATCGAAGAGATAGTAGCCACCATTGCTGGTTGTGTCGGTCAGCAAGATGCCACCATCCGGCGCTTGGTCGTTGTTTGCATCCTGGTAGAGATTGACCAGTACGCCATCCATGCCACTCTTACTATTGTTGCGCATCCCGTTATTGTTCGAGTCAACCCAGACTCGATTGCCCAGGCTGAGCGGCTCGTAGAAGCCAAAGCCGACGGTCAGGTTGCTGCTATCATCGTCGGCAATGCCTGTCGCCTGCGGTCCGACTGGCTCCCCAGTCGATTCGCTGCTCGGATAGAGATCGATGGAGCCGCTGCGTATCCCTTCTGCCATTGGGTTGGTGAGGTTGAGGCCATTGTCGTCGCCGACGATGCCCTTGTTGCCGCTGCCACCCACGTTCGGGTCGCTGGCAGTTGGTTTGCTGCTCACCGTATTGGAAAGCACACCGCTGTTCAGGAAGTTACCTGCATCGATCACGACGAGATAGCTGCCTGCGGCCAGGTTGTCAAAGAGATACCAGCCGCCGCTGATCGTCACTTGCGTGGCAATCGCTGCGCCATCCGGTAACCCGTTGTGGTCGGCATCGCGGTAGAGCGAGAGCGCAACGCCCTCGATGCCCAACTCGCTGCCATCCTGGATGCCATCGTGGTCGATGTCATTCCAGATCTGGCTACCCAGGCTGAGAGGTTCGTAGAAGGCGAAGTCAATCGTCTGGTTCGAGCCATTGTCCGCCGCGTAACCATTGCCCTTGGGACCGAGCGGTGTTTCACCGGTTGGTTCGCCGCCCACGCTCAAGTTGATAGTGCCGCTGCGAATGCCGTCGGTCAGTGGTTGTGCACTGTCGATACCATTATCGTCGCCATCCATGCCTTTGTTCTGGGGGCCGCCGATATTAGGATCGCTGGCTGTCTGGCTGCTGCTGAGCAGACGGTACAGCGCTTTGCCTGCAGCAAAGTTACTGCCTGGGATGACAATCGTGTAGTCGCCAGCGACCAAGTCGTTGAAGAGATAGAAGCCATTGGCGTCACTGGTTGTCGTCATTACCAGATGATTGTAGGCATCGTAGAGTTCGATCAGCACATTGGCGAGGCCAACTTCACTTGCCTGGCGCAGGCTGTCATTGTTGACATCGAACCAGATTGAACTGCCCAAGCTAAGCGGGATGTAGAGCCCGGCATCAGTATTGCGCTCGTCTTTACCTGATGTCAACGTGGTTGAGGCACTGCGCCCGTTGGCCGGGGCAATGTCTGAGTCAACCGTGTCGCTGAGCGGGTTGTTGTTGCCGACATCTTGCGGGCTAATGCGATAACCCGAAGGCACCACCACTTCGACAAAGTAGTTGCCAGGCACCAGATCGGTGAAGAGATAGCTGCCATCCGGCCCAGTCGTGCGGGTCAGACCCGTATCGACGCCATCTTTGTAGAGCTTGACCAGCACATTCTGGATGCCGTTTTCGCCCGCCTCGTGAATGCCGTTGGCATTGACATCGTTCCAGACCGAGTCGCCCAAGGCGGCTGGTTGGTAGATGCCCATGTCAAGGTTCAAGGATTGTTGATTGCTGTTCAATGTCCCGGTCGGCTGCGTTTGGCCGCTGGTAGGATCGGCATCACTATTGACGGTGTCGCTGACAGGCGCATTGACGTGCAGCGGTGACACTTCATAGCCCGCAGGCAAGGTCGTCAGATCGAAGACGAGATAGTAATTACCTGGCGGCAGATTATCAAAGAGATACTGGCCGTTGAGGTCGGTCACATCGCTGCTGATCACCTGGTTGCTGCCGACTTGGTAGAGGCGGACAACGACATTTTCGATGCCGCCTTCGCCTGTTTCCTGAATGCCATTGGCGTTGATATCGTGCCAGACACTGTCGCCGATACGAATGTCGGCCAGCGGCATGATGCCCATCGCTAGCGTCGAGTTTGTGCCACCGCTCAAGATCAGGCCGGTCGGTGCGGTCTGCCCGGTGCTGAGATTGGCGTCGCTATCCACCGTGTCGCTGAGCGGGTCATTGGCATTCGGCGGTGAGACGACCGTGTTGGTTGGTAAGGTCGTCAGGTCGAAGACAACGTAGTAATCGGCGGGCGGCAGATTGCTGAAGGTATAGTGACCGGACGCAGTCGTGCCCGTGAATAGAGCAGTGTTGCTACCGTTCTGGTAGAGCCGTACCATCACATTGTTGGCCCCGACTTCGCCCGCATCCTGGATGCCGTTGCGATTGCTATCTTGCCAGACGTAGGTGCCCACTTTTACTGGCTGCCAGAGACCCATATCCAACGAACTGGGCTGTTGGCCGCTATAGAGGAAGCCGGTAGACTCGGTTTGACCCGTGGTTGAGCTGGCGTCCGAATCGACCGTGTTATCGCCTGGGACATTCTGCGTCGTGATCTGGTAGCCAGGGGGCAGCGAGTTGGTGCCGAAGACGACATAGTAGTCACCGGGCGGCAGGTTGGTGAAGGAGTAGACACCGCTAGCGTTGGTGTGAGTTGTGTTCAACGGTGTGCCGTTGCCCACTTGATAGAGCGTTACCGTGACATTGGCAGTTCCTGTGACCTCATTGCTGTCGCGTACGCCATTGCCATTGCTGTCCAGCCAGGCACGTCCATCGACCACAACTGGCTTGTAGATGCCAAGATCGAGTGACTGGTTCTGGTCGCCATTGCTCAGGAAACCGGTCGATGCCGTCTGCCCTGTCGTTCGATTGGCATCGCTGTCCAGTTGATCGTCGCTCGGTGTGTCTTGAACGGTGGCCACATAGCCTGCGGGCAGAGAGTTCAGATTAAAGACGACATAATAGTCGCCAGGAATCTGGTCACGGAAGAGATAGTCGCCATTACTGTCGGTTGTGGTCGTGCTGATCGGATTAGCATTGCCCACTTGATACAGGGTGACGCCGATGTTGGGCATCTTCGCCTCATCGTCGGAGGACGAAGCAGGATTGTTGCCGGTTGGCTCATAGACGCCATCGCCGTCGGCATCGATCCAGGCGCTACCGCCGACGTTGACTAGGCCGTAGATGCCCAGGTCGAGGTTCATATCCTGGTTGTTGCTTGGATTTTCGTTGCCCAGGAGATAGGCCGTGTCATCGCTGTTGCCAGTTGTCGGGTCAGCGTCGCTGTCGATCAGGTCGGCGGCAGGGATGGCACTGTTAACATTCTGCAACGTCACGGTGTAGCCAGTCGGCAGCGTGTCCAGGTCGAATTGCACATAGTAGCGTCCTGGCAGTAGTTGCCCGAAGGAATAGAGACCGCTGTTATTGGAGTAGGTATGAACCGGCTGGTTGTTGGTATCGAGCACTGGCTGGTTGGTAAGCGCATAGTAGAGATTGACGCGCACATCGGATACGCCGCTGCTCGCCTCGACACCGGCATCCTGTTGACCGTTGTGGTTGTAGTCAAACCAGGCATAGCCACCGACGCTGACAAAGGCATGGATGCCCATGGCTAGGTCGCCGTCCTGCTGGCCAGAGCTTAGGAAGCCAGTGGCGCGCGTTTGACCGGTGACTGTGTCCGCATCGGAATCGAGCGTTTCGTCACCAGCGTTGGCCTGCGTCACCACATAGTTGGCGGGCACGGTGGTGGTTACAAAGACCAGTGTGTAGTTGCCTGGCTGCAGATTGCTGAAGGTATAGACACCGCTGCTATCGGTCGTCTGCACACCAACAGGATTGCCAAAGATGTCAAGCGCTGTTGTATTGCTGATGGTGAAGAGCTTGACCTGTACTCCTGGCACGCCCGGTTCGCCGCTTACGCCCTGTAGGCCGTCGGCATCGTAATCGTACCAGACACGGTCGCCGATCTGCACAGGACGGAAGAAGCCAAAGTCGATGCTCAGGTTGCTGCTGCCATCGCTGGCCAAGCCGCTACCATCCGACCCGAGATCACTTTCGCCGGTGGGCTCACTGCTCACGGTCAGTGTGATCGAGGCGCTGCGAATTGCACCACTGACAAAGGAATTGAGGCCGTTGTCATCGTTGTCGATGCCGAGGTTGCCTGCACCGCCAATGTTGGGGTTGAGCGCCGTGGGCAGACTGCTGTAGTAGCCAGCCAAGGCACCACCTACATTGAAGTTGCTGGCCGCAATCTCAACCTGATAGCCGCCTTGGGTAAGGTTGTCGAAGAAGTAGTAGCCACCACCTGAGGTGGTATCACTCATGACGACACCGCCATCTGGGAGACCGTCATGGTTGCTGTCCAAATAGAGATTGACCACAACGCTGTTGATGCCGTTTTCGCCGCTGTCAAGCTGGCCATCGTTGTCCAGGTCAAGCCAAACGCGGTTGCCCAAGCTGAGTGGCTCGTAGAAGCCAAAGTCGAGCGTCAAGTTGCTGTTGGCATTGGCTGTCAGCTCGTCGGTCTCGTTGATTGGCTCACCACCCACTGTGATGGTAAAGACGCCGCTGGTGGTTACACCTGAGAGGTTGCCAACACCGTTGTCGTCATTGTCGATATTGTTGTCGGCATTGGCGCTGGTGGGCAGATCCACGCTGCTGTGCAGGCCAGCCAGTGGTGCGTTGTTGGCAAAGTTGGTGTTGATCACCTGCAAGCGGTAGTTACCAGGTAACAACTGCGTAAAGGTGTAGTAGCCGTTGCTGTCACTGGTTGCAGTCACCGGCTGTCCATTGTCGAGATAGGGCGAACTGTCGCTGTTAAGTAGCTGGAGGACAACGCCCTGAATGCCAGGCTCACCACCATCGAGCGTGCCATTGTCGTTGGCGTCGTACCAGACTCGGCTGCCGAGCGAGAGGACGCGTGCCGGTTGAAGGGTTGCACTGCCGGTATCCGGTCGCACGGTGCTATCTTGGATCACGCCGGGGGGCAGCGCCACTGTGGCAGTGTTAGTAATTGGGTTGCGAGCGGCGCTATCAACCGTGGCAGTCACGGTAAAACGGGCTTGTGCGCCGCTACGCAGGGTGACGTTGGTAGCAATGTTGCCGCTGCCACTGGCGCTGGCACAAGCGTTTGTTACGTTACCTGCGCCGCTGGTCACGATGGCGCAGTTCCAACCTGTAAAGGTGAGATTGGCCGGTACCGTATCGGTGACCGGAGCCGCACTGACATCGCTCGGGCCGTGGTTGGTCACGGTGATGACATAGGTCACATTGCTGGTTCCACCGGCGGTATAGACTGCTGGTGTCACCGCCTTAACCACCGAGAGATCGGCGATGCGGACCGGGTTGATTACGGCAGTTGCTTGATTGGGTTGGCTGCTCAGCGCGCTTTGTACAAAGCTGCCGGGCAGGGCAGTAGTCACAGTGTTGGTGACAGCGGTTGAAGCTCCACTGCTCACGGTTGCCGTGATCGTATAGCGGGCTTGGGCGCCACTGCGCAGCGTCACCGTGTTGGCAATGTTACCTGAACCGCTGCTGACCGCACATTGGTTGGTCACGAGGCCGCTGCCAGCAGTGACAACCGCACAACTCCAACTGTTGAAGGTGATGTTGGCTGGTGCCGTATCAGTGACGAGTGCATTGATGACATCGCCTGGACCGACATTGGTTACTGTGAACTGATAGGTAACGGCGGTGCTGCTATTTTCGGTGTAGGTAACCGGCGTCACAGCCTTCACGACACCTAGATCCACTGGCAAGATCAAGCCGGCGTCGATGCTGGTGTTCTGCACGCCAGCGGCCAAGAGAATCGTTCCAGTTGCGCCAGTGGCTGGGTTGGCATTACTGTCAGTAATCGTACCCGTCGTGCTGATCGTGTTACTGTTGTAGACTGGAGAGAACTGATAGCCAGGCAGCGCCGTGAAGGTGATGAGATAGGAGCCACTGATCACACTCGTGAAGGTGTAGTGGCCGTTGCTATCGGTTGTCGTGGCGAGCACCCCACTGGGCGTCTGCAAGGTCACTGTCACGCCTTGCAGACCGGGTTCACCCACATCCAAGATACCATCTTGATCGAGATCGAGCCAGACGCTGTCGCCAATCGTGATCGGTAGGGCGTCGAAGAAGTCATTGCTGCTGTTGGTTGCACCGCTGGTGACGGTCAGCCCAATGATCCGGTCATCATTGCCGCCTTGGGTGTCACCTGTTGAGGTGTAGCCGGACGGATTGGTTTCGGTGATGGTGTAGGTACCTGGCATCACCGTAAAGGTGTAAACGCCATTGGCATCGGTTGATGTCGTTGCGCCGTTGTTCAACGTTAGCACCACATTGGGAATTCCCATTTCACCGCTGTTGAACGAGCCGTTGCCGTTCAGATCCTGGTAGACGTGGCCGATGATGGTCACAGGTTGGGCATCCAGGAAGTTGTTATTGCTCGAACCGCCTGTACCCAATGTCACACTAATGACATCATCGTTTGCCCCTTGCGTGTCGCCAGTTGAAGTATAGCCGCTGGGGTTGGTCTCGGTGATTGTATAAGTGCCGGGCGTGAGATTGGTGAAAGTGTAAACGCCGCTGGCATTGGTTGTCGTGGTAGTGCCGTTGCTAAGGAGGATGAGTACTCCGGCAATGCCCGGTTCGCCTGGATCGTGGACACCGTTGCCGTTGAGATCCTCGTAGACCGCACCAGTGATGCCTGCAAATTGGGTATCAAAGAAGTCCTGACCCGTCACATTATTGCCGCTGGTCACGGACAGGGTGATACGGTCATCGTTAGCTCCCTGGACATCGCCTGTGCTGCTGTAGCCGGACGGGTTGGTTTCCGTCAATGTATACGTGCCAGGCATGACATTGGTAAAGGTGTAGACACCATTCGCATCCGTCGCAGCCGTGATACCGGTGCTGAGGGTGATCACCACATTGGCGATCCCCAGTTCGCCACCATTGAAGGCACCATTGCCGTTGAGATCGTTGTAGACGTGACCGGTGATGGTCACAGGTCGAGCGTCCAGGAAGTTGTTATTGCTTGAGCCACCCGTGCCTACAGTGACAGAGATCAAGTTGTCATTCGCACCTTGGGTGTCGCCTGTGCTGGTGTAACCAGACGGATTGGTCTCGGTGAGTGTGTAGCTGCCAACCGGAACGGTAAAGGTGTAGAGTCCACTAGTATTGGTTGTAGTTGTCGTGCCGTTACTGAGAAGAATCACCACGCCCGAGATGCCAGGCTCGCCTGGATCATGGACGCCGTTGCCGTTGAGATCGTCGTAGACAGCCCCGGTAATATTGGCAAACTGAGCATCGAAGAAGTCCTGACCCGTCACATTGACACCGCTGGTCACCGTCAAAGTGATGCGGTCATCGTTAGTGCCTTGGATATCGCCTGTGCTGGTGTAGCCCGATGGATTGGTTTCCGTCAAGGTGTAGGTTCCGGGGAGAACGTTGGTAAAGGTGTAGACCCCGTTTGCATCTGTTGCAGCGGTGATACCAGTACTCAATGTGATGACCACACTCGAGATGCCTGGTTCGCCAATATTGAACGAGCCATTGCCGTTGAGATCGTTGTAGACATGGCCAGTGATCGTCACGGGGCGAGCGTCGACGAAGTTATTGCTGCTTGAGCCACCTGTGCCGATGGTCAATGTAATAGTGTCGTCGTTGGCCCCTTGCGTATCACCTGTGCTGGTATAGCCAGAGGGGTTTGTTTCCGTCATGGTATAGGTGCCGACGGGTACGGTAAGCGTGTAAAGTCCACTGGCATCGGTGGTGGCCGTGTTTCCGTTGCTGAGCGTAATCAATACCCCAGAGATACCGGGTTCACCTGAGTCGCGCACGCCATTGCCGTTGAGATCGTCGTAGACGCCACCGGTGAGGTTGGCAAACTGCGTGTCAAAGAAGTCTTGACCCGTCACATTGCTGCCGCTGATCACCGTCACGATGATGCGATCATCGTTGGTGCCTTGGACATCGCCCGTGCTGGTGTAGCCAGACCGATTGGTTTCTGTCAAGGTGTAGGTTCCAGGCATGACATTGGTAAAGGTGTAGACACCATTCGCATCCGTGGCGGCGGTGATACCAGTACTAAGAGTAATCACCACACTGGAAATGCCTGGTTCGCCACTGTTGAAGGCACCGTTGCCGTTGAGATCGTTGTAGACGTGGCCAGTGATGGTTACGGGTTTGGCATCCAGGAAGTTGTTGCTGCTGGAGCCACCTGTGCCGACGGTGACAGAGATCGAGTTGTCATTCGCACCTTGAGTATCGCCTGTGCTGGTGTAGCCAGAGGGATTGGTCTCGGTGATGGTGTAGCTGCCGACTGGTACAGTGAGCGTATACAGTCCGCTAGAATTGGTTGTGATCACGGCACCATTGCTGAGGGTGATCAACACACCAGGAATACCAGGCTCACCTGGATCGTGTATGCCGTTGCCGTTGAGATCGTCGTAGACAGCACCGGTGATATTGGCAAACTGAGCATCGAAGAAATCTTGACCCGTCACATTGCTGCCGCTGGTCACCGTCAGGGTGATACGGTCATCATTGGTGCCTTGGACATCGCCTGTGCTCGTGTAACCAGACGGGTTGGTCTCCGTCAATGTGTACGTGCCGGGGAGAACGTTGGTAAAGGTGTAGACACCATTCGCATCCGTTGCAGCGGTGATGCCAGTGCTGAGGGTAATCACTACGCTCGAGATGCCCGGTTCCCCACCGTTGAACGAACCGTTGCCGTTGAGATCATTATAGACGTGACCGGTGATCGTTACGGGTTTGGTATCCAGGAAGTCGTTACCGTTGACACCACTGTTGTTCAAGGTCACGCTGATTGTATTGTCGTTTGCCCCTTGCGTGTCGCCTGTGCTGGTATAGCCACTCGGATCTGTCTCCGTGATGGTATAGGTGCCAACGCTCAAGTTGGTGATGGTATAAAGTCCACTGGCGCTGGTGGTGGCTGTTGTGCCGTTACTGAGTGTGATCAACACCCCAGCGATGCCGGGTTCACCTGGATCATGTACTCCGTTGCCATTGAGATCGTCGTAGACGGCACCGCTGATTGTTCCGCCGACGGTAGTGACATTTGCACTCCCTTGGGCGGCGGGTACGGCGTCGCCATTCTGGTCCACAGCCGCGCTAACATCCGCAAAGTTAGTGGTTGGGGCACAGCCGCCGACGACCGTGAAGTTGACATCTATCTGCTTAGAACTGCCTGGCGTAAGCGGTCCTAGGTTGTTCCACAGGGCCACGCCACTGGCGGCGTTATCTGCCGCCGGACTCGACGAACCGTAAGCCAAACAGCCAGCACTATAGTTGTCGCTTAGCGGCAAGTTGGTGATGGTGACCGAACCTGTGTTCGTAAGCGTGATGCGGAAGCTGACCGCATCGCCCAGTTGTGCCGTGCCTGAGATCGGGGTGAGCAAGGTCTTGCTTACACTCAGCCCAGGTCGTGTCGTGGCGACAGTTGCGGTAGCTGGCGAGGTCGAAACGGGCAGGCTATTGGCATCGATGGCGCTAGCCGTCGCTGAGTTGGTAGCTGGGCTACACGCCGCCGTTACTAAGAAGTAAAGGCTGATGCTCTTGCTGCTACCAGAGGTAATCGGTCCAATATTGTTCCATCTGAGGGTCTGTGTCACGATTGTGCTCGGTGCCAAGGATGCCGACTGATAGCTGAGACAGCTATTGGGGAAGGTATCGGTGACCACCACGGTGTTGAGTGTGGTAGGTCCAGGGTTGGAGGCAACCACATCAAAGCGTACAGTTTCGCCAACCACGGCAATGCCATCGGATGGATCGACTGAGAGTTTGCTCAGGCTGAGTGCCGGGCTGGGGCTGCTGACGGTAGCAGTTGCGCTGGAGACATCTGTGGCATCGTTAGGATCCACATAGCGTACCGTGAGTGTCGACCCCGCTGGGGCGAGCAATGTACCGGCACTATTCGTGGTGGTGTTGGATGGAATACACTTCGTGAACACGCCCGTGTCTGGGCCGGTTTCTTGGAGCGTAACGGTTTCGCTATCGCCGCTGGAACTGCTGATAACGGCTGTGATTGTCTCGATCAGCCCAGGGTTGGTGTTCTGATCAATGTCGGTGACTCGCACACAGATCTGGCTGTTGGGGGTATAACTATTCGTCGCCGGACCATTGTCGCCATTCGTAAACTCGCTCTTGCTCGGCGTGCCTGTATCCTGGAAGTTGAGGTTGAAAGGCGTGCTTGCACTGTCCGTAATGCCTTCGTAGCCTTCATAGGCTGTAATACGAACTGTGTAGCCGCCTTGTACGCCCGAGGTGTTCCATGCATACTCGTAGGTTTTGCTGCTGCCGGTCGAAGATACCACATAGGTGGAAGTCAAATTGACCGTCGTGGTGACATTTGTGGGATCGGTCAACGCCACGGTGGCACTGGTGATGTCAGTCGCACCGAAAGGATCGCTGACAGTGGCGCGCACATAGACGGTTTGACCGTTGGATCCGCCAGTGAGCAGCGTTCCACCCGGGTATGGTGCATCATAGATACCGAAGGAGGTAATATCAATGACTGTCGTTGTGGGCAGTTGGATCTGGCTTGGGTAGGTCGAACTGTCGTAAAGGATATAGAAATTCACACCAGGTTCGCTGGTGACCACGTTTAGAACAACCTGCTGACCCGTTGACACAGTGGTATTACTGGCAAGTGCGCCGCTCCAGACCAGCTTGTAGATTCCACCACCCAAGCTAGTCAGTGCAGGAGTGGTTAGGGTGGCAAAGCTGCTGGAGCCAATCTTCAAGGTGGCGGTCATCTCTACTGGAGCTGCAGGCGTGCCACTGGTCACTGAGATATACTGTGTAACTGTGATCAAACCTCCTGCTGGCATGACCAGATTGCTGGCCATCGGCAACGTCTGGGTGAAGGTTGCGCTTGTGACGCCCGTAGCAGCGGCTGGTTTTAGTGAAACTCCACCCGCAACCCATTCGCTGTTAGAACCGGTCCAACTTAAGGTAACATTGGGCGAAGCACCTGCTTTGGACTGACCAGACCCCGAAGTTTGGCCGCTAAAGGGGCGCGCATTCCACAACAAAGTGCCGCCACCTGCCGCTGTATAGTCGCTACTCGTTCTACCGCCAACTACACCAAACACCAGCTCATTGGATGCTGAGGTAACCGTGATGACTGGCGTAGCCGATGTATTGGAATTCGTGATAAAGCTCCCCGTAGATACAGTTTGGTTTACATTAGCGTATGTAATCGCTCCAATGACTGCACCTTGATTGAGTGCGCTGTTCCAAGTCACCGCTAGGGTATTGCTACCAGTTGGCGGATTAAGCAGCGAGTAGATATAGATGTGCCCATCTGGGGTACCGCCAGTAGAGTATCCGGCACCCCCAACTGGATTCATCGATTGACCCGCATAGGTGACTGTACTTACTGATTCACCATCGTTATCGCGGTAGGAAATCCCTACCATCAAGATACGGTTTGTGCCTGTCGAACCAGAATCATACGAGAAGCTTTTGCTACTAGCGGTCTGTGCTGTCGTGGTAAAGGCTGCAGAGCCAACCACAGTAATGATACCTGCGCCCCCGCTGCCACCCAACAGCGTTGTGCTCATCGTGCTTGTATCCACGGTAGCGACGGGATCAAGGCGATCCAGCGCTTGGTTCGGGTCGCTCAAGTAGAGCACCTTGGTTTGTGAAGGCAGCGTGACCGAGGCGCTGTCTGTGCAGCTATCGCCATAGACTGGATCGGTGTAACTGGCATTGAGGGTGTCGCCTGCACTGGCCTTCAGTGTGCCATCGCCAATAGCCGCGCCTGAAGTGACAGAAGAGGAAATGCTACCCGTGAAGATTCCAGTGTTTACTCCTGTTTCGGTCAGGTTGATTGTCTCTCGATCGCCGGTGGTTGGATTTTGTAGATCGACCGTGACAATTTCACTGCTGCTGATATTTTTATTTTGATCAGCATCGTTTACTTTCAGATAGAGCGTGCCATTTTCCAAATAAGTTGCTACGGCAGTTCCGCCGCTGTTGACAAAATCCAACGTGCATTGGCTGATAGTGCCGAGATTCACCGGCGTTACCGACTGTGCAGTATAGACGTCACTGCCAATCGTGATCGTTACCATATTGATCAGGCTGGTATAGGTGGGCGGGAAGGCATTGGCCTTCATCTGGTAGGTCATTTCCGCTTTGCCGCCGACGATCAAGTTGCCAATATTGATTCCACCTTCGTCCAATGGAAAGGCCGAGGCCGGGGCTACGTTGTCGCTGATGCTGCCGCTATTGAGCTTCGTCGTATTGGTGACATAGGTTGTGTTGGATGGGGCAGTGTCACTGACCACGGTGTTGAAAAGTGTCACGACACCCAGATTTTTTACGGTGATAGTATAGGCCAGGGTATCCGAAGGATCGGCCTTGCCATTGCTATTGTTGTCGATCAGAAGGGTTGCACTTTTTTCTACTACAGGCGCAGGCAACGGTGGGATCGTATAGCCAACATCCATGTATGGGTTACCCGCTGAGGCCTTGCTCGGGTCTTCGCCCCATGCGCCCGTGATCGTAACCCCATCAATTGTATAGATACGCATCCCGGTCTGGTTCTTATCCGGATCGTAAATCTGTTTCGACTCGAAGGCACTCAGTGGATAGGAAATATCGTACTTGGCACCGTTGGGCGCTGTGCTTGTGCCGGTAGCGGGATTGCCATCGTAATCGATGTAGATCGTGGTCGGTTTGACCGCTGTAATCCAGACTGGACTGCCATTCCCAGAGAGATCGGTAGTACCAGGAGCCCAACCCACAGCAAGCGCCGTGGTCAGCGAACTGTCGGGGACTAAGGTATAACCCCAGTCGTAGGTTTGGCTTGCAGTTGCGGTGGAACTGTCCATTGCGCCAACAGCAATAAAGGTTGCACCGTTTGGCGTGTAAAAGTGAGCCCCTGAGAGTGACGGCATCGCAAAGCGGTACGTACCTTTGGCGGGAATACTAAAATTCCCTGTGCCTGCTTTGGTTTCATAATTGATGGTAATCGCAGTCGTTTGGCTGGTATTGTAAAGCCAGACTGTGGCCGGATAAGTTGCACTCGTCGTACCGACTGGCGTGTAGTAGCTGCTGCCTAGCTGGGAGAGTGGTGGAATATTGTACCAGCGTGACTCGTAAGTTGAGCCGATGTCACCCGTCAGCAGATCCACCTGCACCGCTTTGGTGCTAGTAATCCGTGCGTTGCTGGTGATGTCGCCCACCGTGGCCGAACTAACCTGGTACGATTGCCCCTGGCTAAGCGTCTGGGTAAGGTCGACTGTGCCGTTGCCATCCGTGTCGATCTGCACCTGGGTGTTATCGTTGGCAGCCATGACCATCAGCGAAACATACTCGAACATACTTGCTGATGTTGTGTTGAGATCTTCGCCAATCGGCAGACGAAAGTCCGTTCCCCAGCGAGTGGTATCCACAACCTCGATCGCATCCGCCAACACTGTGCCAGGAGCCAGCGCCCAGGCTGACTTGGTCATGGCTACGACTTTGCTAGAGCCGATCTTGTCGCGCCCATCGTAGAGGATGGTTGCCGGGTTGCGTGGAATGGTGATGTCGTTTTCGAGTACGAGTACGGCACCGGCAGTCAATACATCATTGCTACATAAGGATGCAGGCTGTACCAATGGACAAGCGTTACCGTTGCTGGTATTGCCATCGCCCCAAATCTGGGTACCGCCGATGTTCCCAGCACTGTAGAGGTTGCTTGGATTGGTGATGTCACTTTCGTAGCCATTTTCCCATTGGTCGTAATAAATGATGGTGCCGCTCGAAGTCACGGAAAGCCCGACGACTCCATGCAAGGTAGCGCCTGTCAAACTGTAGATGTTGAGCAGTGAAGTGCGCACCTGGTCTTCAGGCATCGGGACAAAGAAGGTCTGCACCGCTACGGGATTAGCTGCAAAAACAGCAAAGGTCTGGCTTAGCAGCAGCCCTAAAAGTAGAAGCATCATCAACATGATGCTTTGCCATTTGGCTACGCCTTTTCGGCACTTCTGAGTGGAAGATAATGGATGAGAGAAGACTTCAATTTGGCTGAAAATTAATGAGGAGAATGATTTCTGTGTAATGTTACGTTGCATGGTGTTGAACAATTTACCTGACATGCTTGTCTCCTGAATGCAATCTCTAAATTGAGAATTGCATCCCGTTGCTTGGATTGCCTGGAGGAGTACAGCGATCATTGGAATGGGCAACCACGTTTAGATAAAAATTAAGATAAATTTAAGTTAACAATATATTTTTGAAAGAATTTTATCTATCAATCACTAAATCGTTACTGAGACCGATTTCATTTTGAAATTAAGGTGATTGCAAGTTTTTTGAAATCTTTTGTCAAAAGTAGCATGTTATAAATTTGTAAGTCTTACGAAAGCAATTTTTCGGGTAGGATATGATTTAGTAGATAGTAAATCAATCATAGCTCCGTACATTCAACGATGATTACCTATATTTTTTGAATGTTAAGGGATTCAATATGAACCGTTCGTTGACTTATAAATCGATTTACCCATACATGTTCTGCATGTTGACCTTGTTTGTGTTATTCCCAGGCATGGCGCGTAGTGGCATTGGACAAGAAACGGCTTTGCAACCGTATCTTGAAAAGTTGTTGCAGGAAGAGCCCACGGGCCGAGTGCGAGTAATTATCCAAACTACGGGTGATTTGCCTACGTTGGAAAGCCATATCATTGCTTTGGGTGGCAAAGTTGTGCGTAGATTAGAGATCATTCAAGGTCTCTCAGCCGAAATGCCTGCGACCGCTGCTCGCCTGCTTGCTTCTGACCGACAAGTGAAGGCAATCTCCCTCGACCTCCCTGTTTTCGGGGCCAGCACAACCGATGGTAGCCAGACGAACACACGTGATGACTTCAATCAGACTGACTATCAAGGTGATACTGGTGGGAAGCCTTGGCTTGCTCCCTGGCAGGAGATTGGCGAAAGTGATGGCGCAAAGGTAGGAGATGTTGCCATTACTGATTTTTGGGGTGGTGCTTTGCAGGGCTTGCGTATCCAAAACGGCAGCAAGGGTGCTTTGCGTACAGTCAATCTGCAGGGCGCGACCGCTGCTACGCTGACCTTTGGTTATCGCCGCAAAGATTTCAATGAGAGTGACGCCATCCAGGTTGAAGTCTCAGTCGATGACCGCGTCTCCTGGTCGAATCTGGCAACCTTGGCAGGCCCCAGCACAGATGTTGAAATCCAGTTTGCTGAACTCGATCTCTCTGCTTATTTGGGCCAGCAGCCTGCAATTCGCTTTGTCAGTGCGAGTGAGATGAGCGACGACGCTCGTTTTTATCTCGACTTCGTCGATGTACAGTCGACATTTCCCGACGATTCGCCCTTTGCGGTCAAGAAGCTATTTCTACCGCTCGTCGCAGGGCAGAATGGTGCTGTTGCGGCAGGCAAATCGGCAATGGTTCAGACGGACCAAGTTTCCGCTGCGGCGACCTGTACCTATCGTTGTTTCGACTTGACCAAACTAGCTAGTAACTATGTGAAGGCAATTCGTGCTGACCAACTTTGGAATGTTTCACCGTACCTACGTGGAGATGGTGTGACTGTGGCGGTTGTGGATAGTGGGATCAGCAAACACCCGGATCTCAATGATTATGATGGGGTGAGCCGGGTTATCACCCAAGTGAATTTTTCGGCACAAGCTTCGACACCGGATGATTATTACGGGCATGGGACTCATATCGCCGGAATTATTGGCGGGATCGGAACCCGTTCAGACAGTGCCTATATGGGTGTAGCCCCCGAGGCCAAACTGGTTGATGTGAAGGTCATCAACGACTACGGTTATGGTTCAACCTCGGATGTCGTGGCTGGACTGCAATGGGTTTATAACAATCGAGCGGTCTATAACATCAAGGTTGTCAATCTATCGCTCAATAGCAGTGCTCCAGAGATTTATTTGCTTAGCCCGTTGGATGCTGCAGCAGAAATTCTCTGGTTTAACAAAATCGTGGTGGTGGCCTCTTCGGGTAACAAAGGCAGTCAACATCTCTACGCACCCGGCAACGATCCCTTCGTGATCACGGTTGGCGCACTGGACGACAAAGGCACAGCCAGCTTAACTGACGATGTAGTGGCTTCTTTTTCAGCCTTTGGCGTGACGGAAAGCAACTTCTCGAAGCCGGATCTGTTGGCACCGGGTGCAAATGTCGTCAGTGTGTTGGCCAGCGATGACAGCAACTTGGCGCGCGACCATAGTGCCAACATTGTGCCCACGGCAACCGGCTATAACTACTTCAAGATGTCTGGCACATCAATGGCAGCGGCGGTCACCTCCGGGGCAGTTGCGCTTTTGCTTGAGGATGAACCAAACCTGACTCCTGATCAAGTCAAGAATCGGATCAAAACCACCTCACGCACTGTGAATAACTCTACCGCCTGCTCCACAGGCTCAGGCACCTTGGATATCTATGCCGCAGTCAACGGTACATCAACCGCCAGTGCCAATACTGGCCTTCGCGTCAGTCAACTGTTGGGCACGGGCACGAGCCTGCTGAACTGGAATAGTGTCAATTGGAACAGTGTCAATTGGAATAGCGTAAACTGGAACAGTGTTAACTGGAATAGTGTCAATTGGAACAGTTATTCCGGGAGTGTGGTGTGGGATAGTGGAATTTGGGATTGGCTTACACCAGTTCCGTCGAGTCAGAATTGTAGCGGTGTTACCTCTTATACCCTGGTAAATGTAGCTACGAAGCAGGACGCCCAGTTGCTCTATCCTGGAGCCGTCGTTGATCTGCGTTCTATTGGAACAAACAATCTGAATGTGCGTGCCGACGTGGCAGGGGCAAATGATGGTGTGGATTTCGATCTTGATAATAGTACCTACACCTCTCGTGACAGTGCGACGCCCTATGCGCTGTTCGGTGACCTGTTTGGCCAGTATAAAAATGGTCAATTTGCAATGGGTGTGCATATCTTAAAAGGAACGCCCTACAAATCAGTACTCATCCTACTAGGGTCAACCGATGGTAACAATATGTCGGTCACCTTCCGCGTTGGCACGTCACTACAGGCCGTTCACAGCAGCAAATGCCTGGATGTGACCAATGCCTCCAAGTCTGATAATGTGGCATTGATCCAATATAACTGCCATAGTCGCGCTAATCAGGTGTTTGAATTAAAAGCGGTGAGTGGCAAGACCAACACTTATAATCTGGTCAGCAGCAATAGCAACAAATGCATTGAAGTTGCCAATGCCTCAACCGCAGACGGAGCAACAATCGTACAACGAAGCTGTTCAACTGCAACCAACCAGCAGTTTCAGTTGTTGGCAGTTTCGGGCAAAACCAATACCTATCAGGTGGTGGCAGTACACAGCAATAAGTGTCTGGATGTAAACGGCAGTTCACTCTCTGACGGCGCGGCTGCAATTCAGTCGACTTGCAGCACTAGTACCAGTCAGCAATGGCGGCTTATGAAATAAGCTGGCTTTACTGACAACTGGCATAGCGACGAGCATGGTGCATATTTCGTATGAAACGTGATGCGTGAATTTTCAGTAATGATTCACGCATCACGCTTCAGCCTAAATTATGCGGCCATCAATCTAGACTCGGCAGTTTACTATGCTGGTCCTCGCTTTACTCGTCCATCAAGGTAACCGGTGTCACCTTTTGGATGCTGCGGTCATCAGGGCGGCGGATGAGGAGACGAACTTCCTTAGCAAAGTTCGCCATGTGGGTGAGACGGACGGCATCGTCTAGCGAAACTGCCAATGTAACCGTGGTGTTAAAAGAATATTGCTGCGCCTCCGGATCTGCCTTGTAGTAGGTAACCGGTGCACCTGTCGTCGGATCGACCACGCTTTGCCCCTGATCAAACCGTTGTACATCATCAGAAACACTACGGACCTCGATATCCTGTAGTAACAGTTCAGTGTAGGGAGTTCGTCCCCCTTTTTCGTTCGTCTGCTCATAGGAAACCAACACATCGACCCGATCTCCTGGACGAACCTTCCATCCGACGCTAGTGACGGGATCTACGGCAATACTCACCTCGCGTAGCCCACTGTCAAGTGTGCTGAGTCCCAAAAAGCTACTTTGCACAAGGATACCCGGTGGCAATTTGATCAACGTAAACTGGAGACCAATCGCTCCCTCAATCGCTTGCTGCACCAGACTCGCATCTTCTAGCTCAGCGGCAGAAAGGCTCTGAATACGGAGCGCGTCGTTCGGAACGAAACGTGCCGGGATTTCACAGAGTTGAAAGGCCCCGACAGTTGCGGAACGATTGTCGGTGTTGGCGGGACAGGAATCTAGGGCGCTATCGATGGGCATTCGCAGTGCTTCGCGCAGGCTATGTTGATAGTCGATGGGCGCAGCGGTATAAAGCACAATCGCCATCTCTTCGGGTTGCCGTGCTTGACCGATCTGGCGCGCCACCAGGACAGCACTCAGCGCGGCTAGTACACCTCCGAGCAGAAGCAGCCGACGACCCCGTTTGCGAGTTTCACTAATCATAAATTTTCTACTTTCCTCTATTCGGCCAACTCCGCAAAGTGCAAGATAAACGGCTCCGGCACGGCGCAAACGATTTCTATAAAACCAAGAATATTCTGCGCCGTGCCGAGGCCGTGCTTGTCGCTCATACTTTCAAGAGAGGAGCCTCCTCTATTTACGCAAAGTGCTGTGCCAAACGACTCAGTAGCCCCACAATAAAAATCAAGATGGTCAGCGAGATTCCCCACCACGAAAACAACGTGGCACGAACCGATCCTGCATCGTGTGTACGCAATGCTCGCAGCGCGCCAATCAGGGTCGTTAGCAATAAGGCAGTCAAGAGCGCCCCGATGATAATGGTGATCTGTTCCATATTTGATCGTCTCCCACAGTTAGGGCATCTGAAACGTTGACAAAATCTGTTTGAAAATTGGACTGTAGGTTGCCACGCTCGCCTGTTGTGTTGAAAGCGACAGGGCAAAGGTGTAGTGCGGATGACCAATGAGCACGGTCCACTGCGCCATCGGTACCTCGGCTAACAGGTAATGGATCTGTTGCTCGTAACCCACTTCACCGTTGACCAGCACATCCCCGTGCGAGACATCCTCAAAACTTGCAACGCCATTCTGTTGGCGAATCGTTTCGGTCGCTGCCTCCATCACTGCAGACAACGTTTGTGCCTTCTGCTGCACTGTCACCGTGACCGCTGCCTGCTCTGCTCCTGTTGTGGCCAACGGGTTGACAAAATGCACCGTATCTGGCGACTGCTCGCTGGGCACGACGACCCAGGTATCTGGAAAGATCAACTCGTAGCGATCCTCAGGATCGCGGTAGGTTTTCCAGCCACTGGTATCGGGCGCGTTGTTGATGTGTGCAGCGTCATAAATCGCTGCTGGCGTGATGGTCGCCACTGTAACACTCGACACACTTGCACTGGGCGCGGCAAGACTCGTGCATGAGCTAACTATCCACATCAACAGTAGTAGCCCGATGCCGAAGCCATAGTTTGATTTGCTAACGATTCTAGTTGTCCACATTCTGCTACATTGTCAATTACGTTTTCACATATCAACCAGCTCTGTCATTGCGCACCCAACTGGTACCCAAGAATGAAATCTTCACTGCTATGTTGCTTACAAGATTTCTCACTCAAAAAAGCCTTCCCTTGAAATGATAAATGTCGAAAAACTTTGTTAACGGTGTACTATGTTGCGGTTGTTAGCAGTGCCGCCTCGACCTGACGCAAGCGATCAACCGCAAATTGAATTACCCGTTGTAATTCTGCCTCGCTGGCATAAGGTAGGCGAGGATAGCGCGGCTGATAGTTGAATGCCGGGTCACGCCGCAGCGCAACTTCACGCGCCAGTCCGTGAAAGGTGCCTCCCATCGATCCTTCTGCCAGATCAATCGCCAGCACAAACTCTGCTTCTGAATTACGGAAAATTGCATTCAGGCCCAACTGACCCATCGTGGTTGCCTCACGGTGGGCAAAGAAATTCTCTCGGCCATCATATTTGACCTGCAATCCTGCTTCATTCAATAGCCGCTCCTGAAGCGATCTGCTTTCGTTTGGCAGCGCTTTACCAATCGAAGGGCGCAACGACTCGTAAAATTGGTAGTATTGCTGATCAAAATTCAGCGTTAGCAATAGTTTTAACAGTTTCTCTTTTAATTCTGGCGTGTAAGCCATCGCATCAACCTCTTACCTATCGAAACTATGCAAGGTTGCAGAGCAGCAAAGCAGCATGTGTTTGTTACTTGTCACCTTGCCACCCTGTCATCTTGTCAAACTAGGGTGTCGTGTACACAATTGCGCCAGTTGCTTCATCAACGTAACGGATCGCAATTCCCTGCTCGGCCGCAATCGCTTCAAACTGAGCACGCACAGCCGAGTCCATATTGCTGGCCGGCACTTCTAGAATTTGCCGACCCTGCAGCGCCTGACCATCCAATTGCGGATACTTGTTCGAGCGGATAATTTCACCCTCAGGATATTTCGACTTTAACTCGTTGACATAACTTCGGAAGGTCGATTCCTGGATCGTGTCAAAATCAGTTGCCTTGCGTGAGATGATCTCACCCGAAACCGGATCATAGGCATCAACCCGTTTTCCGGTCTGCAAGTTAACTTCACTATACTCATAGTTCTGATTGGCGGTACGGTTAAAGGCATTGCCGCGCGCGGTTGGACCGTCGTAGAGCCAGTAGTCGCGTTCGACCTTCCAATCTGCTCGGTCACGTGGCGTTTCACCTTTGGCGGTCTTGCGCTGCACATAACTTTGGTAGGCATCCTCCAGCGCAGAATCAGCAAATTTGCCGTCGGCAGCAATCAGTCCTTCCGCCACTTGGCGCTGCACCACGCGCAATTCCTCGGGCGAAAGTTCGGCCAAGCGACGTTGCAGCGCAGCCAACTCCTCGGCAGATAATTTATCAGTGTTGCGGACAATTTGTCCAAGTTCATCAGGCGTCGCACGGTCAATTCTTGCCAGTAGGGCAGCCAACTCATCGGGTAAAATGGCGTCGATCTTGGTGATCTTGCTCAATTCGCCGACTTTGCTCTCCGGTACAATGATCGTGGCTACTTCGAACACACCCATGCCAATGGCGCGGCCATACTCGCCATCTTTCCAGGCAGTTACCATCGGCTCGACCATGGCATAGAGCGCGCCGCCCGGGTCGTCTTTGATCGCTTCGATCATACGACCGTACTTGTCGAGTGTTTCCTGGCGGATGCCTGGGAAGAAGAAATCGATTGCATGACCGGTGCCAGGCAGCATGACCAAGCCATCACGCCCCATGAGCACGATTGATTTCACCGTTCCCCAGGCACCATCGACTACAACACCCTTGAGAAAGCCACCAGTCTGGCCTGCCAGGTCACCCAAAAAGCCCAGAAAACCGCCGCCATCGCTGCCGTTGTCGCTGGCGGTAAGTGCAGCATCCGCTGGCTTGCCGGCTGTGGTCCCGCTCCCCGAGGTCGTAGCAGATGAACCGCCTCTGAGAGTTCCACCTGTCCAGGCTGCCACATACTTTCCCGTTGCACTGACGATCTCGCTCCCGATCTGTGAACCGCCGTTCCCAAAAACCGGAGTGACAGCCAGGAGCAGAATCAGTAGCACGGCCAGCAGCGCGATCCACTCAATGGACTCGCTGCCCTCTTCTTCGTGCCATTGGCTCGTGCGCAAAACCGGGAATTGTTGCATAACTCAGTATCGAACAGAACGCCACTGGTTGATTTGACGATTGACTGCGCCGTTGATTTCGGTGATCACTGTTGACTTACCTGGACCGGAAAGATAGACTGCGGCGGCAACTAGCAAGATCAAGACGACTGCGGCCAACGCAATCGTTTCCAGTACGGCTGCCCCATCTTCTTCGTGTAGGAATGCTAAACGTTTCAACATAGTCTCTCGCCTACTAAAGATTCGGCACTTTGCGCACCAAATTGATCTGCCACGAGTAGCGATACATCACGGTCCAGGTCGTACATGGCACGGGCGGCTCGGTTGTCTCCCAAAAGTCGGGCGACGGTGCAGGTGTATCGACCACTGCCTCAACTTTTTTGACATAAGCAATGGCGGCTGCTGCGCCCGGTACGTCGTGTGACTGATTGGTCCAGGGTGTAAAGGTTTTGAATGCTTCAGCGTCGGTCAGCACTGGATAGAGCGTCTCGCGCGAAGGTTCGTGAACCTTCTTGAAGTCGGTATGGATAAACGAGATCCAGGCATTGAGCCTGCGTAGCTGTGTATGATTCTCGTTCGCATAGCGAGATGCTTCGGCGCGTGCTGCACCCATCTGTGCCTGGGTTTGTAGGGCGTAATAGGCTTTATATAACTGTACCGTCCGTTGACGGGCCTGATCTCTGACTGCATCGAGCGAAGGTGCTACTGGATGAGTGACACAAAAGGCGGTACTGAGTTCCAGATAGGGCACGTTTGGAGCCAGACCGTAGCTGATCGAATATTGATCGGCGTAATAGCCAGCAGCCGCATGAGCTGCGGCATCGCCGCCATTCTGGGCGAAGCGGCGGCTGGTAAAGTTATCCATGAAGGGAATAAAGAGCAGCATCAACGCCAGGATCGCACCCATCAAGGCAAGCAGTGTAAGCGTGGTGGCCAGACCATCTTCTTCCTGGGCGACCCGCATTATGGCGCTCAGTTGCTTGTTCATGGACAGCGCTCCTTGCGCATGGTGGCGCTCCAATCGACGCGTGGCAGCAGTTCCTGATAATTTTGAAAGATGTCAATCGCAGGAATCGGCGTGCTGAGTCGTACGGTCACACTAGACATGCCGGGAGATGGCGAAATGGTGACCGGTGCAGTAGGTGCGCCGTTCGGGTTTTGTGGGTTCAAATACCAATTGGGAAGCGCAGCACGGACTGCCTGCACTGCTGCAGCGGGTGTGGAGTTGCAGACTGCCAGCGCCCTTGCCCCTTCGCGTGCCGCATTGGCCGTGACGATAAAGGTGTGACCAACCAAAAAGAATTGCCAAACGATCAGCCCAACCATCATCACAAAGGGCAGCACGGCAATATATTCAAATAATTGCGATCCCTCTTCTTCGTGAAGATCCAGATGGTTGAGCATAATAGCACTCGTGACTAGCAACGATAAACGGTCTAATCCCATGCAAGATGCAGGTGCAAAACTAACTTGCAACCTGCAACCTGCATCTTTCTGTTCTAGACAAACTTCTTGATCCACTTGCTGACAGCCGCAATAATCTCACCACCGATGGTCGTGCCACCCTGTTTGAAGAGCGGTTCGACGGCGAGCAACAGAATCAAAATAACAGCCACCATAGCGATCCATTCAATGGCTTCGGCACCATCTTCTTCGTTGTTGATCTGCGCCAGTCGGCTGCGAATGTCACAATAGAGGGCGAGGGTCAGGGTATTGAGCGTGTTCATGATTTGTTTCTCCTGGTTGAAAAGTGTGATTCGGTTCACCTTTGTTTTGCTTTGCATGAACCCAGTCTACCACCCAATTTGCCCGAATTTTCCAGAAAATGTAACAACATTGTAACAAGATCAACCGCCGAAGACGTTGAGGAACGACGCCGAATCCTGATAGATCGAGTTGAACATGATGGCTGCAAACATCAGGAAGATAGCTGGCACGATACAAGCGATCATGACCAGCGAGATGCGCGGCGTGGCCTTAGCACCCGCCTCCTTGGCCCGTTGTAGACGGCGTTCGCGCATTGCCTCCGCCTGCGCCTCCAACGTCTCCGAGACCGGAGCACCCAGGCTTTGCCCCTGCAACAGTGCACCCACGATTACTTGCATCTCGTCGGAACTGTTGCGCCAAATCAATCGCTGATAAGCATCCTGGCGTGGCATACCCAGCGACATCTCGTGCAAGTAGGTCTGGAATTCCTCACCCAATGGGCCGCTGATATGCTCGGCTGCGTAAGTGATGGCTCGATCCAGCCCCAGACCGGCGATCACAGCCGTACTGATTAGGTCAACCCCATCGGGCAGCGAAAGCGTGATCTCCTCCTGGCGCTGTTTGGCCTTGCGGTTGAGTTCGTAGATCGGCAGGTAGACGCCCACGCCAACACCGATGATCACGAGGGCTAGGCCCAGTCCTGAATTGTCACGCAATTGCCCGATCAGAAAGCCTACCAACATTGCACCGAATACGTTGAGAATCTGATCGCCACGCAGATCGGCAAGGGTTTTGTCACGTTCCCCTGCCCAGGCCAGTTTCTGTTGCAGGTTGAGCGGTTGCGGCAGCCAATCCAACTCATTGCTAAGCCAGACTGCCAAGTTTTTGGCGCGTGCCAGCAATCCTTGGCGCAGCGTCGCTTTGGCTTTTGGGGTTTGCGCCGATTCAGCAGGCAACCGCGCCGCAACCAAGGGGTCCAGTTCATCAGCCTGCTTCTGCAAGTCGTAACCGTAGAAGATCAGAAAGATCCCTAGTCCAAGAAGGAGCCCGTAGAGAATTCCATCCATGCTATACACCTCCTATATTTCAGAACCACGAGCGTGAGCGAGTAAAAAGCGCCACTCGCTCACGCTCGTGGTTCTGAAGGTAACTACACTCGCACATTGCCCAGGCGGCGGATGATGAAAAAGGCCGCAACTTGGGGCACGCCGTAGACCACAATCGTAAACAGCAATCCATACCAACTGTTGATAAAGTCGGTCACCATGCCGGGTGAGATGCGGTTGAGGATAATCAGCACGATAAAGGGCATGGTGATGGCAAGCAGACTGGTCTGGCGTGCTTCGGCAGTAATCGTGTCCACCTCGTTGCGCACCCGTCGCCGCGCCCGGATGGCCAGTGAGATATTGGTCAACGTGGTGACGAGATCGCCGCCTGCCCGCCGCTGGACGAGGAGAGCCGTGATCAAGATGCGCATCTCTTCGCTGGGATGGCGGGCCAGGAAGTCACTCAGCGCCTGCTCCATCGGTTTACCGCCAGCGTTGATCTGCAAAAAGAGCTCGTGAAATTCGCGACTGGCCGGACGTGGCAACTTCAATTCGATCTCGCGTAAGGCATAGAGCAACGACTGGCCTGCCCGCAGCGCATTGCTGATCAGCAGCGCAATGTCCGGTGTCTGTGCTTGCAGCGCTCGCTCATAGGCATCCTTGCGGTTGACCAAAAAGAAGGTCGTAGCTGTGGTTGTAGCCAGCAGACTGAGCACTACGTTTGGGATCAGGGTCAGTTGGAAAAAGATGAAGAGTGCCGCCATCAATCCCAAAAAGAGCAGTACCCACAGCGTGATCAGCAGCAACACGCTCCACTGCAGATCGGCATAGTTCAGCCAGCGGGCGAGAAAGGCCCCAGGGCGTGTCTTACGCACCTGACGGTCAAGCCATTGGAGCACGCTTTGCAACTTCTCTGTCCAACTGTCGATCTGCGCAAAGAGGGTAAGTCGATCTCGCACCTCCTTGTGCCAGGCGTGGGCTTGCCACAGTTCGCGCAGGCCCAGCGCCAGTAACATCACGGCGCAGCCCATCAACGTGGCGCTTACTAGAGCGCTATCGAGTAATGCTTGCATTCTCGCTCCTTTTCTGACCGATACCAGTCTAGCGACACGTTCACTCGCCGAACATCTCGGTGATGTCGAAACCGCGCGCCTTCATGCGTTCCAGAAATTCCACACTCGGACGACGCTTGCGCCAACTCTCCTGTTGACTGTCCGTGGCGGCGTGTCGCTGCCAATCGAAGATTGGGGTGGCGGTTGGGTTTTCCCATTGGCGTTTGAGCACCTCGGCAATTTGCACCACACGACGGCGGCCATCTGGCAGGCGATTGACCTGTACAATTAGGTCGAGCGCTCCGACGATCTGATTGCGCACGGTGTGGGCTGCCAACTCGTTACCCGCCCAGGCCGCCATCGTCTCCAAACGGTAGAAGGCATCCTGCGCCGTGTTGGCGTGAATCGTCGTCATCGAACCTTCGTGGCCGGTGTTCATCGCCTGGAGCATGTCGAGCGCCTCAGCCCCGCGCACCTCGCCGACGATGATACGGTCGGGACGCATACGCAGCGCATTGATCACCAGATCCCGGATCGTCACCCGACCCTCGCCAAATTCGTCGGCCGAACGGGCTTCGAGCCGAATCCAGTGGTCATGCTGAAGCTGCAACTCGGCTACATCCTCAATCGTGATGATGCGCTCTTCGTGATACTCGTTGGCGAGCAAGCTTTCGACGTCGACGATAAAACTTGAAAGTGCGTTGAGCAAGGTCGTCTTGCCCGAGCCAGTGCCGCCCGAAATGAGGATGTTGAGCCGCGCTCGCACACAGGCACGCAGAAAGTGCATCATCTCCTGCGAAAACGAGCCGCTCTCTAACAGATCTTCGATGCGTAGCGGATCCTCGGGAAATTTGCGGATGGTCAGTACTGGGCTGCCGGTGCGTGACACAGGCGGAATAACGACATTGAGGCGATGACCATTGGGCAGACGTGCATCGACCATCGGGTGCTGTTCATCCAAACGCTTGCCCAGCGGTGCGATAAAGCTGTTGATCATGCTCAGCAGATGGGCCTGTGACTCGAAGACAAGGTTCGCCGGTTGAATCCCCACTTTGCGCCGCTCGATGCGGGTATCGTCCAGCGCATTGATCATGATTTCTGTCACATCCTTGTCATCCAGCAGTGCCTGGAAGGCCGGGACGGAAAACTCCGGTTGGAAGAACTTGGGCGTGAGATGAGTCATACCCTTGGCTTGTAGGCGGATGAGCTTGGAGGGCTGCACCCCGGTCGAGTCAAAGCGCCCGCTGACATTACCCGTCGCCAGATCGGTTGAGAAGAGATCGAAGCGGAAAAGGTCGCGCAGCACCAGTTCCTCGTGGCGCAGTTCGCGCACTTCGCTGATCGCCGCAATCTTACGCCCGTTGGGGTAACGTACGATCTGCACCACAATGTCGATTGCGCTGACAATCTGCTCGCGGATGGCAGTCAAGGGCAAGGAATCGCCGCCCTCCGCCCACATCACCATCGTTTCGATACGACGCAGCGCATCTTCGGCGGAGTTGGCGTGAATGGTTGTCATCGAACCTTCGTGGCCGGTGTTCATGGCTTGCAACATGTCGAGTGCCTCCGCCCCACGCACCTCGCCGACGATGATACGGTCGGGGCGCATGCGCAACGCATTGCGTACAAGGTTGCGAATGGTCACTTCGCCTTTGCCTTGCATATTGGGCGGTCGGGTTTCCATGCGTACCACGTGCAGGCCCGAAATCTCGTGGAACTTCAACTCCGCCGAATCTTCCACGGTCACGACCCGTTCTTCATTGCCGATAAAGCCACCCAGCGCGTTGAGCAGCGTCGTCTTGCCGGCACCTGTGCCGCCAGAGACCAGAATATTCATGCGTGCCTTAACACAGGCTTCGAGGAAGGTCGCCATGCGTGAGGTCAGTGAGTCGCGTTGAACCAACTGTTCGAGACTAAAGGGGTTGCGCTGAAATTTACGCACGGTCATCAACGGCCCATCCAGGCTGAGCGGCGGGATGACAACATTGATACGGCTGCCATCTTCCAGGCGGGCATCGACCATCGGGCTGGCCTCGTCGACCCGTCGTCCCGCCCGCGAGACGACACGGTCGATGATGTTACGCAGATGGTCTTCGTTTTGGAAACCCGTCTCACTTTCCCGCACCAATTTACCGTCGCGCTCGATGTAGATCTCGTTGGAACCGTTAACCATGATTTCCGAAATCGAGCTGTCCTTGACCAGGTTGGAGAGCGGTCCATAGCCCAGTGCCTCGTTGAGGATGTAGAGTACAATCTGTTTCTTCTGACCGTAGGGAATTTGGTCGATGCTGGAGGCCATCAATTCGTCGAGCGTCTCTTCGATGCGTACGCGGCGCACTGCCTCCGGCATGCGGTTGAACTCGTCGAGATTGACCGTCTGCAAGAAGCGGTCCTGCCATTGGCGGGCCAGGTGAGCCACCTGTTCATCCATCGCCGAGAGTGAGCCGTTACTTTGGCCGCCCAAGGGCTGGGTTAATGGCGTCCATTTGTGAGTTGTACTCATGCTTTCACCTCAAGATTTTGACCAACAAAAAGAGCGAAAATGCCAGCGCCAGGTAAGGGCCAAAGGGAATCGTGTCGCTCCAACGCAGCCGCTTGCCAATCAGTCGGGGTAGTTGAATGAGCAACGCCAGGAAGAGTGCCAGCAACACAGCGTAAATGCTGTCGCTCCAACCGAGCAGCAGACCGCCGATCATTGCCAGTTTGACATCGCCCATGCCTGCCTTCTTGGCTCCGCCGATCAGCCGCGGCACGAAAAAAACTAACCCCGCTAACAACATGCCCCACAACGCATCAGGCCATTGCCCAGCCAGAAAGGTGACGCCCAACGAAATCAGCAACGCCGGGTAGGTTGCCTGATTGGGGATGCGTCGTGTGCGAGCATCGACCCAGGCACAGTAGGCAAAGATCACAATGGCAATGCCATACCAGCCGTAGAGCAGCCAGGTGGTGAGAAATGGATTGTTCATCGGGGCAACTCTCCACACTCCTGCGCTGGAAAGTGCATACGAAAGATCGTTCCCAAGTTGGGTTGGCTTTCCACCGAGATTTTGCCTTCCAGCGTGTTGACAATATCGGCCACAATCGCCAATCCCAAGCCTCGATGCGGCTGATGCACTTCATCGGCCTTGCTTCCACCCGTTGTGACCCCGGGCTGAAAGATCGTCGGCAGCAGTTCGGGGGCAATGCCGACGCCGTTATCCTTCACCTGGAGTTCGATGGCGGGCTGTTGCGTTTCGGGACAAAGCTGTGTTGCCAATGTCACTTCGATGGCCGTTGCCTTGCCGTGTGCCAGAGCGTTATCAAACAGATTGCCGAGAAGCTGCAGCAGGCGTGTCCGTTCGGCACGGATACAAACCGGCGAGCCAGCCGTTCGATTGGCAAAACAAAAGTTCAGCTTGCGTCCCCGGTAGCGGGCCTGGTAGTAGCTCACGACACGTTCGATCACGCCGCCTAGTTCAATTGTCGGTCGTTTTTCGACAGGCAACAGCGCCAGCTTCTGATGGACGACGTACTTCATATCTTCGAGCAGGCGGCGCACCTGTTCGGTTGCATCGTAGACTGTTTCCCAGTCGCGCTGGTCGAGTTCAGTTAGCGAGTCGTCGATGTTGATGTTGGAGATCATGCTGATCGTCGCCAATGGGCTGCTGATGTCGTGCGAAATGCGGTCGACCAGCAATTTTCGCTGACTTTCATATTGGCCGAGAGTCTCCTTCATCTGTAGGATAGACAAGCCGAGCTGCTGAAATTCGCCCGTGAGTTTGGTGAGCTGATGGTTCTGTTCTGGTTGCGGCTCGACAATTTCACTGGTCAACTGTAGCAGCGGGTGAATATTGCGCCTTGAATAACTGCGCAGATAGACCCCACTGACGCCAATCAGCGCCAAGGTGCCCAGAATTCCGGCCAAAAGACGTTGCTGCAAGGCAGATTGCAAGGTCTTCTGTAGGGCCAGATCAACCGCCATCGCTTGCCAGCCGATCTGCCGACCATTCAACTGAATAGGCGCTATCAGGTAGGGAGAATCCTCGATTGCTGAGTTGACATAGATCTTGCTGTTAGACGAGTTGAGTGCACTCTGGGTTGGGAGCGTAAGCGAGATAGGCAACGTGCTACTCAGACTTGCCGCTTGACGGAGCCGTTGCAAATCGTAGGTTGCGACATCAGCTGCTAGCTGCAAGGTGTGCATTTCGGACGCATAGTGCTGCAAGTTGGTTAGGTCGGTCTCGGAGCGATTCAGGACGACACCGGCTTTGCTCATGGCGTTCTGCAAAGAGCGCGCGCTCTGACGCTGCAAAATGATCGGCAGATCACTTTGCAGATAGCTCATCACTGAACTCTGTAGATAGATGAGTGCACCCAGAAAAATCAGCGCAAAGAGCAGCGTGATGCGTACTGGTAGCAAGTCAAGTTGGTGCCGAAGCGCCCGTAGAATCATCATGGAATATCAACTGCAATACTACGAATTTGCCAGAAAGTAGCCTGCGCCATACTTGGCCTGGATCAGGTTGGCTGCTGGAGTTGGCTCCAGTTTTTTGCGCAGGCGGTCAATACAACGATCGACCATGCGTGTTGTCTCGTCGCCATTGGCATAGTTCCAGACCTCGCGTAATAGCACAGAACGCTCCTGCGGAATGCCGGGATGGCGGGCCAACCAGTAGAGCAGGTCAAACTCCAACGACGATAGATCAAGTTCGACTGCGCCTGCCGTCACCCGTCGCTCATTTGGAAAAACCGTCAATGCCGCAATGCGCAACACCGCAGGTGGCTCTGCATCCTGCGCCGTACTTCCCCGCTGCAACAGCGAACGTAACCGAGCCACCAGGAGCCGAGTGTCCAACTCGTGCTTCGAGAAGTAGAGATCGCGTTTTACCATGTACTCATCACTGCCCGCCTCAAAGCCAGCGATTTGATCGTCGTACTGTCCCTTGGCCGTGAGCATCAGAATTGGAACGTCGGCAAAGTCGGCTGCACGCAAGGCATATTCGCCAGTCCAGCCACCGTTGCGCAGGAGACGACAGAGGTCATAACCGTTACGTGACGCTTGCAGGTCCACATCGAGAAGGATGGCATCGGGATGCTGGGTGCGCAGCCATTGCAGACCCTCCTCGGGCGTGGTGAAGTGGTGAACTGTATAGCCAGCACGCGTCAACTGGCGGCTCAGCGATTCTCCGAGAATGGCATCATCATCGATGTAGAGTAGGTGCAAAGGGTTCTGTTCACTGGTCATAGGCTAGCCTTCGATTGCGAAATTCGGATTGCGATTGTGGATTGGGCGAGTCGCCGGTCGTTGCCAGCGATTGCTTTTATCCTCCTTCTCCTTCATTGGCTTCGGTTGTGACCGTTGCGGCTGGTGGAGGAGGCCCGCCATCGGGCGGGGGTGGGTTGGTGGCAGTTGGATCGACATGAACCGGTTCGGATGTTGGTTCAACCGTAGGCAGATCGGTCGGTTGCGCTGTGGCCGCAGGCTGTTCGGTTGCAGCCGCCTGATTGTTGCCGTTGTCGCCACCGCCGCCTTCTAGCCGAAAGCGCCAGCCTGGATTGAGTAGGTGATAGCGCTGCAACGGATTCTGACGATCAACCAGGAAGACGCTCCAGTGATATTCCTTGCCAAATTGCAATCGATCGGGCAATTGTCCAATCGCTCGATCAAAGTCAACGGCCACCTCGCTGGCCGCCGTTGCTCCCCCACTGGGATTGAAGGGCTGTTCCCCTTCGGCCCACAAGACTAACTCATAGAGATAGGCCGACGAGAGTGTGAAGTTGTCGGCCTGCCAGCGAAAGAGTTGCCGCCCGCGCAATGTGCCATCTAAGGGGCTGAGCAGCGAAACATGCCAGGTGGACATGTCAGCTCCCGTTTGTTCGTTGCCAGGCGTTTTGCTGCTTCGCTCGGATAACGGTGTTGACAACGCAGTCGTCGGCTCTTCGACGATCGTCACCTTCGTTGCGGTCGGTCGTGGCGTTCGGGTAAAGGTTGGCACAACAGGTGTTGGCGTCGGGCGTCGTGTCGAGGTGGCGCGCAAGGTTGGCGTCGCAAGTGCTCCCGATGTGGTCGGCGTGTCGGTGGCATCCGCTAGGAGCGCCGCCTCTTGTGTTGGTACCGCTTCTGTTGCCGGAGCCTCCTCAGTGGAAGTGGTCAGAAATGGTGCTTCTGGAAGCGCTGGTTCGCTTGTTTCGGTAGGCAGCAGCGTGGCTGTCTCCGGGATGGGTGTGGCTGTGGCTGAAGGTGTTGTGATCACTGGGACATCTATTTGTGTAGGTGGCTTTATTGCTACGGCAGCCGCATTCGTCGACTGTTGACTGATAGCGCTGTTCGTCGAGGCGGAGCCTCCATCGGCGGTAAAAGCCGAGCGCAAGGGAGATAGCCAGAAGCCGATGAGCAGTAACAGGAGCAGTGGCACGGCCAGTTTTTGCAAACGGTTTGTTTCCAATGCTGCAGTGAAACCCTCCTCGGGCATAACGAGCACGAGGGCGGTGATGTTGTCAGTCTCTTCCTGTTGCAAGGCGGCAGCAATCAGTGCCTGAACGGCACTCTGCGGTCGGCGACGATGACGAGTGACGAGGTCGCACAGTTCGCCATCGCTCACTTGGTTACTTAGCCCATCAGAACAGAGCAAGAGGGCGTCGCCTGGCTGTAACTGAATGTAGTTGACTCGCTGCGTTGAATGATCAGAACTCGATGGCGCAAAAAAGCGCGTTTCCACTTTGAAATTGTGTGCCGAGCCCAAGTGGTTGAGCAAGGTATGGCGATTGGGATGCACTTTCGCTTCTTCTTCGGTGAGCCGTCCCGCATCGACGGCATCCTGCACCCAAGTGTGGTCGCGCGTTAGTTGGGTAATGCCACGATTGCGAATCAGGTAAGCACGACTGTCCCCCGCATAGCCGACATAAAGTCGCCAGCCATCGACGACCGCAACGATCAGGGTGGTGCTCATCCCTTTCATCTCGGCCTGTTGCGTCCCTGCGGTCATGATTTCGCGATTGACACTAGCAAATAGATCCTCTAGAACGTTGTTCCAGGCAGCAGTCTGACCTTGTGATGTGGGTACTGGCATCTGTCGCAATGTACGCTGAATAGTTTCGATGGCGATGGTGCTGGCGTCCGCGCCGGCTGCCTGGCCGGTAACTCCATCGGCGACGGCGCAAACATAGACCGACTGCTCAGGTGCGGCGGCCCAGTCGCTTAGGTTGCCTGCACCGATGCGGAAGTGGCACTTACGATCCTCATTCGCCTTGCCCCCTTTGCCGGGGTTGCTATCACTGGCGATCAGCGGGGCTCTGCGCAAACGAGATGATTGACTCATAATATTACTCAGCAAATGTAAATGAACGCGCTTCGCTCACCCACTCGATCAAGCGCCCATTGCGGTCAACGACTCGCACCGCCCATAGATAGGTAATTCCACTTTTGAGCCGATCCGGATGAAATTCATGATACTTGGCCAGGTTGATCGAAACCTGTTGACTCTTGCTTGCCTGTTCCAATCCGAAGGCCGTGACCCGGTCTGTGCCTTGTTGCCAGAACGCCACCTCAAAGAACTCATTCGCCCCTAGCGCAAAGGGCGCACTCCAGGCAAAGAGGGCCGACCCACGAAAGCTGTTGTTGGCGTCTGGGGCCGTGAGTTGTACCTGACGCTGAGTGCGTGTGGGCCGACTTTGGGCACGGGGCGTCGTTACTAGGATCGTTGCCGTCGCCGTTGCTGTATCGGTTGGCGGCGGTGTTGGTGTCGCTAGGCGTGTCGATGTCGGTTTGAGGGTCGGTTTTCCTGGTGGCTTGGCGGCTTGGGTTGGCGTGATGGTGCCACTGATCGGTTTGGTGGCAGTTACAGTCGCTGTACTCAAAGGTGCCAAAGTCGGTGCTGGAACTGATTTCGAGATTGCCAACGTTGGAGTCAGGGAAACTGCACCGCTAATCACCACACTTTTGCTCAAAGTCCCATTGTTGGAGATCCCCGTCGCTTGGGTGATGGCACGGCTACCCGTGATCGATTGGGTTGCGCTGAGGGCGGCACTGACTGCCAGTGTTGGCGTTGGCGGTGGGGGCAATGTCAGCGTTACGGTGGATGTCGAGGTTGTCAGCGGCGAAACGACCTGCGCCACCTCGGCAACGGTGGGCGTGCGTGTCGGCAGTTTGGTGCGCGATGGCTCATTCGATGGCAACGGCGAAGCGGTTGAAAACATCGCCCAAGCTAGCAGCGCCAACAGGGCAGGAACGGCTCCCAACAGCCAACGCCACCTTGTCGGTCGGGGCGCTTCTACTTGCAGACTGTTGAGGATCGCTTCTAACTCCTGTCCAATCTGTTGCGCATCAGGCCGTTGCGCTGGCTCGACATGGATCATGTGCAGGATCAGGTTCGACAGTTGCTCGGTAAGTTTGGCACGCTGGCGGGGCAAGATCGCTGGGTCACGCTGCAAATGGGCGGGTGTGATCGCTCCAAGCCCACCTTTTTCGGTATTCGGATGCTGACCTGTGATCAGATAATGCAAAATGCAGCCCAGCGGGTAAATATCCATCGATGGATGAATCTTCAAGCGTATCCGCTGCTCGCGTGCATGTTCACATTCGGGTGCAAGCCAGGCGCTCGCCCCACCGATGTAATGCTCCTCGTCCTGGGCTCTGGCAATCCCAAAATCGATCAGCACAGGACGGACCAGTTCCAACGGTGTCTTGCTGCCCAGTGGCTGCTGGAAGACGATATTGTCTGGCTTGATATCGAGATGGACACAGCGATGGCCGTGGACAAAGGCCAATGCGCGTGCTAACTGCATGACGATGTGCAGACTTTGGCGCACGCTGAGCAATTGTGACGTGAGATTGGCCTTGAGTGAGCCGCCAGCGAGATAATCAAGCACGATAAACCAGGGATTGTTGGGATCCTGGGTGCGTGCAATAAAGACAGGTTTGTCTCCGGTATAGACGACGGGCAGAATGCGCACGATGCCGGGATGACTTTGGCGCTCGTGCAAGCGGCGCAACCAGTTCTGTTCGTTTTCGATTGCATTCTGATTGGCCGTGAATGTCTCGGTGCGGAATCGTAGGGCAATTTTGAGCACAACCCGGCTGCCGGCTTGCTGTTGATTGGCGCGTTGCGTCTCCGCCAACCAGGTCTGCGACATGTGGGTTTCCTCGATCTTGCGTACGATGCGGAAGGGATAGGCACTGACATTCGGTAACTGCTCACTCATAAGGGTTCTACTCATCTAGCTTGTAATTCACTGGTTCAGTTCTCTCTTCTTGGCGTTGGCTCTGGGTGGGTTCGTTCGAGCCACTACCTGTCTCCCAGGGCGATTCCAGCGGCAGTTCGGTGGCATCATCGACGGGCACAAAGCGGTACTCGATGTCGTAGAAGTTGACCAGGTCGCCGACCTTTAGCAGACGATCATCCCCTGCCCCCAGTTTGCGGCGATTGACCCAAGTGCCACCTTTGCTGCCATCATCCTGAATGTGGAAGCCATCCTCCTTGTGCGTGATAGTGGCGTGTTTGCGCGAGATACGTGAATCGTTAAGCACCACATCCGACAGATCCGGTCGGCGCCCGATGCGCACTATCGAATCGACATGCAAGAGAATCCGATTCGGCAGATGCGGCTTCGGATCGGAGGCTTCGAGATAGGCGCCGGGAACAGGGTTGAAGGGTGGCGCAACAGGCACTTCGGTGGCATCATCGCCTGGTCCACGATAGGCTGGACTGAGCGACCAATCATCGGTGGCGCGCAGTGGCGGCGAGAGCTGATAATCGGACGAGGTGCTAAAGTCATCCTCGCTAGCGCGACGGCGACGCCAGATCAGGAAACCAGCCAAAAAGAGCAGACAGCCCCCAATTACCAGCCAACGCAGCGGCGACAAGGCTGGCTCGGCGGCTGGCGGAACCACAATGGCAGTGGCCGTAGGCACCGCCGTGAGCGTAGGTTGCGGCGTGAAGGTCGGCGGGGCAGTCGCAGTATCGGTTGGTAGTGGCGTCGGCGTGGGCGGCGCAGGTGGAATGTTGAGTTGGATAGGGATGCCCACGGGGAGCGACTCGCCAACGATGTCAAAGGTGTCCACGACCCGCACACGCAGGGTATAGTTGCCAGCCGGCAAGTTGGCAATGGGAAACGCGAACTTGCTAAACGGTGTTCTGGTAATTAATTTAGTATCATCAGCAATCGTGTATTCGACCCGTTGCAACGGTCGGGGATGACCGTCGGGCCATTTCAACTCGATGGTGATCGGCAGCGAGATAGGTTCCATCCCACTTAGTGGGCTGTCATGGGCTGCTGCCGTGCGCACAAAGGGCGTATCTGGCTGGGGCTGCACCACCTGAACCTGGGGCGGCTTCAATCCAATTGTGGGATAGTCAACCCGGCGTACCAGCGGGTTACGATCCGGAAGTTGTGCTTCGATTCTCAACTCGCGTGGCTGTGCCTTGCCCAGTGGGTAGGTGACGAGTAGTTGTTGGCGTTGTTGTTTGAGCGTACTCCACAGCGGATTGAGCCGATCGAGACTGTCAAGGAAGATATAGCTACCCCCTGTCTTGAGGGCAATAGCTTCCAGGTTCTGCTTGCGTCGTTCGCGCACGTCGGTGCTGTTGCCCGCATCCAACTCGGGACCGACCATCACGGTGTAAATGCGGACACGCATGCGCTGCGCCCGTCCAATGATGTCTTTGCCGTCCAGGGCACTGTCGGCGTCAAAGCCATCCGAGAAGACGATGATCGAACGCATGAGATTGGTTGGGGCTGGTGAGTCTTGGAAGTGATCAAGGGTGAACTCGATCAGATCAAAGAGTGGCGTGGTCTGATTGCTCTGGACTTCTGGCTTGTATTCGGTGACCTTGTTGACGACCAGGTTGTGGTCGTCGGCAGTCCAATCGGCGATGATCTGAAATTGATTGGCCGAAGCACCAATCGTGAAGGCCGCCAGCCAGTCGATCGGTGAGACGAGAAATCCCTGATCAACCAAGGCGGCCACGGCAGCCTGATATTCCTGATAGCGCAATCGTTTGGTCTTGTTGTCGTTTTCGGTCATGCCGGGCTTGAGAATGTTGCCCGATGCATCCAGCACAAAGGCAGTCTGGATGCCAACCTCGGCCAGGCGTTGTGAGCGCAAATTGCGTTTTTCGTTGTCTTCAAAGAGCGTGATCGGCAACTTGCCCAGATCAACGCCCAGATTCTCGCCATAGATCGACACCGTGACCGATTGCACGTTGCTGGCGTTGATCCCGGTAACATCCAGATAGGGCACGGCAGGAGATGCCGCTGGAGTTGGCGTTTGGGCTAAGAGTGGCAACGCAATAAAAGCTGCTGCCACGATCAAGATTGAGCAGAGGATCCAACAGTAACGACGCATCAAAGACTCCTTTTTAGGCCACTTCCTCGGCTTCATGAACCAGCGAAAAGCGCAATTGAATTTTGCCCACTGTAATAATGGTGCCATCTTGCAAAAGCTGTTCCTCTTGTACCTTGAGTTCCTGCGCCTCGACCAGGGTGGGATTGGTGGTGGCCGCTTCCTTGCGCACCCTCCAATGACCTTCGGCAAACAAAAAACGGACATGTTCATCGCGCGAGACGAACCCTGCGTTTGGCTCTTCGCTCAAGCTGATGACATCCACACGACTGGCAGGTGCCGCAGCACGACCGATCCCTACACTGGTGGCCTGGAGCGGGTATTGGCGTGCCGAATCGAGCGATTGCAAGAAGGCAGGTTGAAAACGTAGCCGTTGGCTGACCAGCGCTTCCAGGTGTTCCAGCCGCTCGCCAAGCTCCACTTTGTGGCGGGCACGCTGTAGATGGCGGCTGTCGTGCATCTGCTTGCGCGTAGCGACGACCTGCTCCATCGCCTCTTTCCAAGTCTGCGAGCGAATCAGTGCATCAATTTGGTCTAACTCACGCATCACGCTGGCAACGGCATCTTCTTCCAGTCGTCGACTTGCCTCACGCTCAAGCATGATCAAACGGGCACGGGCACCGGGCAGCGAATCAGCTTTTTTGGCCAGCCGCAACACCTCTTCCCATTCCTCGCGGTTGGCGGCAGTCTGGGCCAGATGAAAGAGATGTTCACTGGCATCGCTGCGCCCACCTAACACGCGCTGCACTTCCATCACCAGTTCACTGGCCGAATCGAAGCGATCGACGGCTCGCTTCATCATGCCGCGTTCGATCAGGCGCACACAGGCTTGCGAAAGATCAGGGCGCACCTCAGCCAGCGGCGATGGTTGATTGGGTCCGGTGATCTGGTTGTAGAGCTTGCCCGCTGATCCTTGAAAAGGTGGCACTCCCGCCAGCAGACGATAGATGATGGCGGCGATGCTGTAGATATCGGCCCGAATGTCAAACGGCTTCTCATCCATCACTTCAGGCGAGGTATAGGGCGTTGTCACATCCTGGGTGGAGGCGAGAACCAGATCCCAGACGCGCACCAGTTCCCGACCTTGGGCCGACGAATCGGGCGAGACGAGTAGACTTTCGATACGTAGATTGCCATGCGAAACGCGGAAATATTGCAGATCTTTGAGCAGCAGGCCGAGTTGGCGTAGAAAGTTAAGCGCAGTGAATTCGCTGATCGTCTTCTGTCGGCTCAGCCAATCGACCAGCGGCAATCCTTCGAGTTTTTCTAGGATCAGGAACAGTTCGTTCTCGTGCCAGCCGATATCGTAGGCTTTGATAACATAAATCGATTCGACTGTGCCCAGGATGTGGCTGGCACGGCGCAGAATTCGCGCTTTTTCGGCATCACCGCTCTGGTTCTTCATGGTGATCAGCGTAAACCACTGCCCTGAACCTTCGGCGCGCACCATGCAGGCGTCGTAACCCGCCAATTTGAACCAATCACTTGCCACCTGATAGTGGTCTTTGCCACGGAAAATGTTCGTTTGCATCATAACCATCGATCACCGATTGAGAATGCCATTCAATAACGACGACTTTTTCTTGACTACCTTTTCAGCTGCTGGACGATCCAGTCCGATCCGTTGAAAGAGTTGGGTCAGCTCGTGCATAAAAGGATGTTTGATGTCGAGCGCACCAAAGGGCAAGCCGCGGTTGATATGCTCGTTGACAAAGGCTGGCGCAAAGGGAAAGTGGCTGATGACCTGATCGGGAAAGGTTCCTTCGGCCACCGCCACATTGACCAGAGGTTTGCCCCACACCTTTTCTTCGCTTTTGCCCCAGACCTTGTTGAGCACAATGCGAGTGGAAAGCAATGGGTTGCCGATGTAGGAATCTTTCAGAAGCTGGATCAACTGCTTGTTGGTGCGAATCGACAGTACTTCTGGCTCACAGATCAGCAGCAGTAGATCGCCGAGTTGAAAGGCGGCCAGCGACGCATCCGAAAGCTGGGTAGGCAAGTCGACGATGACGTAGTCGAAGATACGACGCAGCGTGGAGAGAATCTGCGCTGCTCGATCTGGGGTCAAAACCGCCAAATCGGCGGGCGATGATGGCGCAGCCAGCAGATGCAGCCGCGCATGGTCATTGAGTTGTAGCAGATCAACATACTCGTGAATGTCGTCGGTGGTGCGCATGTTCTCCAAGTTGACACTGGAATGGGCAAACTGGGCGATACTGTTGCGCGACTTGAGCCCAAACAGGGTGGCGAGTACCCCATATTGCACATCAAAATCGACCAGCGCGACCCGTTTGTCCAGGCGGCGACGTGCGATCTCGGCTGCCAGCGCTGCAGCAATCGTGCTCTTGCCGACGCCACCCTTGCCGCTGCCCACGCAGATCATCTTCAACTCTTCGGTGGGCGGTACGCCGTTGAGCAAGGTTGGGGTACGCACAAAGGAATAGGAGCGCACGATGGCACGCTCGACATCGGCTAGCACGCTGACCATGCCGTCGCCCAACCGCCCCACATTGACGACGTTGCGTGCACCATAGTTAAGTGCACTTTCCAGCACGGTCTGCATCTCTTCGGGGCGGGCGTCGGTGAGAAAGAGGGTGGCAATCGCTGGATAGTCGCGGCTCAAGTTTTCGGAAAGCTGCCATAACCGTCCACGCCACTGCTGAACTTGTTGCGGGTTGTGATCCTGAACTACGTCGATTAGAACGACCACATGCGGCACCATCTCACGTACTAACGAGTGGCATCGCTCAGGCAAAGGGATGCTCTCCAAAAGTTGAATGGGAAAGGCTGAATCGCGTCGCTCGCGCTTGAAAAAGTCGTCGATGGTTCGTTCAATCCGTGCTCCTTCGGGGCAGACCATGATGACACGGATCGAAGGTGGACGTTCAGAGCGCAGATCGCGCATGGCACTTCTCCTCGCAAAGTGAGTGGATGAAGCAAGGGTCGGATTGCAACTGGTAACCTACACATGGCGTCATCACACTCGTCTCAAAACTATAGTAAGTTCAAACTCTTACTCAAAAAATTACGGTATAATCCAGAATTGCATATATTACTCATAAGTACGGACGGGCGCTGACGGATTTCAACCAACCCAATTAAGTTAGAATGACACATCCGCTATGTGCGACGCATGATCTGTTTGCTGATGTTCTGAATGGCAGATTTGTTTGGCGTCAGTGTCAACCAGAGAAAACGGGAGGGAAAACGCTGGCTCAAGTGCGTGACCTCCCGATAGACGACCGTTGATGGGTCGATAATCGCTCGCCCAAAGTGACGCTTGAGTGTCTGCCAATGGCGCTGCCCTTTGCGTGATTCCACCCAGAAGAGCGTCTCCGTTGCTGCCTGCTCTGCTAAGATTTTGCTAAAAGTTGGAATTGGGCATGGTTGCCAGCCTGTATGGCTTGTTCGAAAGATAGACGATTTTTGCAGGACCTTGAACAACAAACTCTGCCATTGCACCTTGCCTGTCTCGGGCTGCCCGACATCGCTACTGATCATAAACGTGATGACACGCCCATTTAAGCCTTCCATAAAGAGCTCTACCTGTTCCCGACTGGGTTGATAATCCTGCACGAAGCGGATCACCGCCTTGACTAGAAAGGCAAAGGCAACGCCATCGCTGTCAAACAAACCGCGGCTGATATTTTTCTGGTCGAACAAGATGGCTTGCAGAAGGCTGGAATAGGGTGTTGCATCGAAGAAGTGCGAAGAGGAGATAAAGAGCAGGTTCTCTCGAATTGTTGCTTCTCCAAGTCGGCTGACCAGGTCGGGAAGTGCCACTGGGCTAAAGTCGAGGATCTGTTTAGGGGGCGAAATATAGCTTTGGATTGCTTCCTTATCGAAAAAAATCGATTTCTTGCCAATCTTGGCTCGTTGACCAATCACCCAAACCTGTTGCAAGAATTCCGCTGAAAGATGCAAACATCCCGACGCTGGAACCACAATTCTCATTGACTACCCTTTAATTGGCACCAAAATGCACGATGAGATCGGATTGAATGACTGCCCTTGTTCATCTCTGCTATACACTATACCTATGCTCTGTTATCAATCGCATTACTTTTGCAAAGAAATTTGTCTGAAATTACTAGATTTAAGTATTTTATTTCGGGGTAAATACAAATGGAGAACGACTTTTACCCTGTAGAGGTTCCCTGAAGTGTAGAAAATGTGCTCGATCATTTGCTGGTATGATAGATTAGGAAGGCCAAATAAAGAGCGCGATAATAACGGTACCCTCCGATCAGAATCATAACTCCCGGTGATTTTGGAAGGTTCAGCATTTTCAGAGTTTTAATCCCAATCCAGATTGCCGGAGGAACTTCGTTCCGGGCGAGTTGGATTGGGATTTTTTATTCTCCTTAATTCCCGAGGCAATATATGAAATTAGCAACAGTTTGGTACAGAACAGCGTTTGTTCTGCTCGTGGTTGGATTGATCGGCATTGCAGTTGCATGGCAGATCAGTGGATGGTCCACCGCAATGGCGTTTGAGGGGGTGAGTCAGCAGGTCCCGACGGATGGAAATGGAGCAATTCGAGGCAAGGTAACCGATGATGCTGGTGCTCCTATTCTTGGGATTAAAGTAATGTTATCTGTTCGTCCGTCGAATATTACGATTAGCACTACTCTCACAGATGCAAGTGGCGATTACTCTTTTGACAATCTGGCGCTGGGGGACTACACAATTTGTACACTTTTCACGATGGATCCTGCGACAAGTCAGTATTTCCACGAGTGTTACGACAATATTCCTATCGGTCAACCCGGCACCGTAATCAGTGTCTCAGACCTGGTTCCAGTGCATGAGCACATCGACATCTCACTTTCAACTGGTGCTCATATCTCGGGCCACATCACGGGTGAGTCTGGACAACCGATTGAAGGCATTGAGGTGCGAATTTACTTTGCACTGCCGGGAGGTGACGGACAAGTTCGCTGGGAACCGTTTAATTCAACAAAGAGCGATGCCAATGGTGACTATACGCTCAAACGGATTATCGCAGGCATTTACCGGATCTGTGCATTGAATGGTCGTGGCTATTTCGGAGAGTGTTATAACGACGCAGCGAATGTTGATAGTGCCCAAGACATTGTGATTGCGACAAATCAATATCTTAATGGCTACGATTTTCACTTGCCTGTTGGAGGCAGCATTCTGGGTTCAGTAACCTACAACGATGGTCAAATGGTGCCGTGGGGGCGCATTACAGCCTATCTATCAATTCAAGGTTCCGATGGCTCGCCTATTTGGGAACAATTTGGTGAGCCTTTCTATGTTCAAGGGGATGGCTACTACACGATTACAGGCTTGGCGACAGGAACATATCGCTTGCAACTGGAAAATCCGTATCCAGATGAGTTACCCTTTATCGGAGAATACTACAAAGACGCCACTAGCGTGGAAACTGCTACGGATATTCCTGTGGTCATGCGCCAGACCGTTCCGAATATCAACTTTCAGGTTGGACGTCATAGCTTAGTTTATGGAAAAGTAACCGATATGGCTGGACAGCCGATTCAGAACATTGTTGTTGCAGCCGAGCCGCTCACTTCAGATGCGAATGCAAGTTCTGATCAGACTGCCTACTCGTTTACGGGACCTACTGGCGAATACAACTATGTAATCGCCACGCCAGGTACTTATCGCTTCAAATTCTATGAAGTCGCTTTTCAAGGTAACCCACAGGGATACATCACAGAATATTATAATGACAGCCTAACGCCCGAAGGCGCAACACCCGTTGTCGTGGGACCCGAAGCAATGATTGCTCACATTGACGCGCAGTTAGGAGCACAGGGTATTATTTCTGGAACTGTTGTCGACTCACGTGGTAACCCTCTACAAGGTATGAGTGTTGCGTTATATGTAAATAATCTACTATCCATTCGTGGTGCCTCTACAGATCAATCGGGTGGATTTGAATTTCGAGCGCTTCAAGCTGGCAACTATCGTGTCTGTGCAAGTTATACCACAAGTTTCTTAGATGTGCCTAGATGTTATGGCAATGCAGATAACGTCGACTCCGCCACCGAAATTGCGGTCGCTAACAACTTAGTATTCAAAATCGTGATTACACTGCCTGACCGTGGAGCCATTGGCGGCTCTGTAACTTCAGCTTATGGCTTGCCCATCGAAAGCGCTTTAGTTGACTTGTATGTTTGGAGGAATAATGGGGGCTCTGGTTTTGATCGTATGGGCAGTTTCCAAACTGACAAAGCTGGGAACTTTGGTTTTACTGGTTTAATGCCTTCCAGCCCAAATTATCATTATTATGTCGGTGCTGCAACTGTCATGTCAAACAGTGTTGAGTACTACCTCGGTGAGTTTTACGATAACAAGCCCGTCTTGGGAAGCGCAACTCCAATTACTGTTGAGTCTGCGCACACATCAACAATCAACCTGCAACTTGACTTTTCACCTAATATCAACGCCCCACCGTACGCCCGCAACGACGCAATCTGGGTGAGCCAAGTAGCGACCAGCACACGCTTCACTAGCGGCATTCTCAGTATTCTAACCAATGACCAAGACTTCGAGAATGCACCCTTAACTGTCAGCGTAACTGTCTCGCCAACTCATGGCACGTTACAACTAGCCGCATCAGGAACCTTTACCTACACCCATGATAGCTCGAACACGGTCTTTGACAGCTTTACCTATCATGTCAATGATGGCAACTCCGACTCAAACAGCGCCACCGTCTCGATCATTCTGCCTGATGCGCAGAATCTCTTTTTGCCGCTGGTCGAACGGTGATAGAATGCGGTAAAACAGTAGGACAGTGGGACAGTAAAGCAGTAGCATAACGGGATCGTATATCTGTATTCACTGAGCCACTGGTCCACTGTCCTACTGACCCACTGACTCACTCAAATTTAGGAGATACCTATGATCAGCAATCAAGACTTTATCCGTATCTTATCGATTGAAAACAATCTCATCAACGCCCAAACCAAAGACCTCACCCAGGCCGATACCTTGATTCAGCCGCAGCCGAGTGGCAACTGTATGAACTGGGTGCTGGGTCATCTGCTTGAGAATCAGATCTCGATGTTGGAGACTCTGGGCAAGGAATCGCCGGTGACCAAGGCGTCGCTCGAACGCTACCAACGTGAGTCCTCCCCTGTTCAGCAGGACGAGCCTGGTATTTGGCCATTGGAAAGGCTATTGGCGGGGCACCAACAGGTGAATGATGCACTGATTGCCGCCCTCAGTGAAACGAGTGAGGAGGATTTCGCCCGCCAAATCACGATGGGCGAACGCACGATGACCGTTGGCTGGCGGCTTTTCTTCCTCTATTTCCACTTCACCTATCATGTAGGGCAGCTAGAGTTGTTACGTCAGTTAGCGGGGAAAACCGATAAATTGATTTGATCATATCGAAAAGATTCCTATGATAGAAGCGATCATTTTTGATTTCGATGGCACGATTTTGGAGTCGGAGCGCCCAGACTACCAAGCATGGCATGAGATCTTTCAGATGCATAACACCTCGTTGCCCTTGGCGCTCTGGCAACAACAAATTGGCACTGTTTCCCACGAGTTTAATCCCTACCAAATTTTGGAAGAGCAGCTTGGACGTACTGTGGATCGGCAGGTGCTCCAACAAGAACGGCGGCAACGTTTCTTAGCGCTTATGGCGCAAGAAACCATTAAACCGGGTGTGATCGAGGTGATCGAGGCTGCACAACAGGCGGGCATTCAGTTGGGAGTAGCATCGAGTGGCACGCGTGATTGGGTAGAAGGCAACTTAATCAAGTTTGACCTGCGCCGCCATTTTCAAGTGGTACGCACCGCAGCCGATGTACAGCGGGTAAAGCCAGATCCGGAACTCTATCTTAGCGCGCTGGCTGCACTTGGGGTAGAACCGAGCCATGCCTTGGCGATTGAAGACTCGCGCAACGGCATGTTGGCCGCCAAACGCGCAGGGATGCACTGCTTGGTCGTGCCCAACGAAATGACCTGCACAATGAATTTTGCCGAAGCCGATTGGGTACTCAACTCATTGTATGAATTTCGAATTCAGCAGAGTTTTTCATAAATGCAAATGAATTCCTTGCTACCTTCCGGTTGCCCACAGATCTCGATGGACGACAATCCATAGGAAATAATCCAATGCAAATTCCTGATTTTTCACGTTCTTTTCTAACCTTTCGCATCGACCTCCAGAAGCAGCCAGCGATTACGGTCTCGGCCAAACCGCCTTTTACCCTGAACAATGCACGCATTCTGTTGGAAGCGCGCTGCCTGATCCAGGATCGCCAGACGGGTGTTACTACTGAGTATGTCTTGGGTGCTGCATGCAAATCGGAACAAGTCGGTGTGCCAGCCGACATCTGGCATCAGCCAAATGCCGACTTCTGTTGTATTCTCTCACAGGAAGATTTTCTGACCATCAAAAGCTGGGATAAGAACAATAAAGGGGTGATGTTCTATCCACCCTCACGCGGCCCACAGCCGGAGCGTCAACTGGGCAAGGTTGTAGAGGCTTTTGATCGGGTCAAAATCAACCTGCGGATGGTCGAGGGTGAACTCTTACCAAACGTAGATGCCATTGTCCAAGCGACGCTTGCAGATGAATTGCTGCTGGGGCGTATCGAGTTCAGCGCGCTCGACCGCTATGCTGTCACTCTCGACTTCCCGATCAAGACGATCAATGCCAGCGAGCGCGACCAGATATATCAGACCGATACGGGGCCGATCCTCTTCCCCGATTTCTCAACGCCGTTTGATACTATCATGGAAACTTTCCAACTGGCTTTTGTCGCCTACAATTCCCCAGACTGGGCAGAGTTTATTTTGCGTGTACCCACTCCCTTACGTGAAGATCTTTCGGTCAACCACTATTCTCGAACAGTTCGGCTGACGACGAAAAACGCAATCATTCGGCTCTTGGCATGACGACAGTTTCTAATCTGATCTCCATTTCACCCGGAATCGATCTCTACTATGAACAGCACGGGCAGGGTGTCCCAGCTTTAGTTTTTGTGCATGGTGGCGGTGGATGGGCAGACCATTGGCAATTGCAACTTCCCTATTTTGCAGCCCTCACAACGGTAATAGCCTATGACCTGCGTGGGCATGGCCGTTCCAGTGTACCCGTTGGACGCTATTCGATTGAAACCTTTGCCGAAGAGTTGCATAGCTTACTCAGCCAATTGCAAATCGAACGCCCCATTCTGGTTGGGCATAGTCTGGGTGGTACGATTGCACTTCGCTACGCCTTCGACTTTCCCGATCATGTGGCTGGGATTGCCATTCTCGATTCCGGCTGTAGCAGCGCTCCCGTCAGTCGCCATGCTTACCGCGAACTGGTGCTGGCGCGGGCGCAGGATTTTGCCCAGGCACAGGCGAGCTTGCAACGCTATAACAGTTCGCCCGATAGTGGTCGGGCGACTTTTGTGCAACGTATTTTGGCAGAAACACCCGCGCCACCTCCTGAAGTGATCAATCCTACGCATTTTGGCATTCTGACCCACAACAATGCGGCTGCGGCTTCCTTTGTCACCTGCCCGGTACTGGTGCTGGGCGCAACGGATATGGAGTATTGGTCCAGTATCCAAAGCTGGATCGACTACGTTCCCCACGCCCAACTGATCGGCATTGCTCGCAGTGGTCACTATCTGATGTTGGAGCAACCCGAGCTTGTCAACGCTGCCTTAGAAGAATTTTGGCACAGCGTTGTAAAAGAGGAGCAGAGCCAATGAACGATTTGTTCACCCGTATGAAACTGGACGGCTGGTGTGTGGTCGAAAATGTGATTCCAGCCGATGAAGTGGCGATCGTACGCCAGGGAGTGTTGACCGCCACCGCCCAGCATCGCAACCCCAACGCCCCTAAAAACATCGGTCATCTGTCGGGGCTGATCAACTATGATCAATCGGTGGCGCCCTATTTAGCGAATGATCGCTTGTTGACGCTGATCGAAGGGGTGCTAGGTCCGCATGTGCGCATCTCCTTTACGACGGCGACGATCAATGAACCAGGCAACGCCCGCGGCGGCTGGCATGCCGATTGGCCCTTTAACCAACGCAACGCAGCATCCATCCTCGCACCCTATGCCGATCTGCCCATGCACATCACCACAATTTGGATGCTTTCGGACTTTAGCGCAGCTAACGGCGGCACGCTCGTAATTTCTGGCAGCCACCACATGCCCAATAACCCAACTGGCGATTGTGGTCTTGCTGAACTGGAACCGTATCCTACCGAAGTCAATGCCTGCGGCAAGGCGGGGGATGTGCTGGTGATGGACAGCCGACTCTGGCATGCCACTGCCGCTAACCTTACCAACGAACCACGGGCCGCGATTGTCATTCGCTATGCTCCTTGGTGGCTTGATCTCACTGTCTTACGCCCCGACTCGCTCGCCCGCCAACGCCTGTTGCAAGTGACTGGCAAGGGAGAAAATCAGGTGCCCTTGCTGCCAGCCAGCGTTTATGCAAAATTACCAGAAACCGTACAGCCGCTCTTTGTCCATTGGCTTGAGCTGTAAAGGAGAGATTCATGTTACTGATTACGGTTGACTGCGATGATGTGCTGTCGTGCAGCGATTACGTACAGTTGGCGCCAATTGCCGATGCGATTTGTGCCGCTCGTCCCGACATCTTTTCGATGGATGTGGCTGACAATGATCGCTGCCATTATCCTTCGGTTGCGGGTACAACCACCACGGGCGTGCCGATGGATGCGCTTTTGGCCGCAGGCTATGACCCCTACGGCATCATCATAAAACGGCTGAAAGCAGCGGGGATTCAAGTGGTACCCAACTTCCGTTTGAACGATCATCATGGCGCGCCCAATATGTGGACGCCCTGGGAACGGGAGCATAAGAATTGGTCACTCGGCAAAGATACGGGTCTCTGGCAGCATTATAAAACACCAGGAGATCGTGCCTGGCGTGAGATCGGTGACTTGCGGCAGATGGATTATGCCGTTGCTGGTGTGCGGGAACGCCGCTTGGGCATCTTGCGTGAGATTGCCGAACGCTATCCAATCGATGGACTGCAACTCGACTTCGGACGTTCGGCTCCTTACCTTTCCGAGCCAAAGCGCGCCAATTCTGTGCACATGACTCAGTTTATGCGCGACGTGCGCACGATGTTGGACGAAGTGGGTCGCCGACGCGGCCAACCACTGATGCTCGCCGCCGCACTGCCTTGGGATATCGCCTATTGCACGGCTGAGGGTCTGAATGTCAAAGCGTGGATCGATGAAGGTTTGCTCTCCTACGTTGCACCGGGCGAATGGTTTTATGTGGATTTTAACATTCCCTACAGTGATTGGACGGCGTTGACCCAGGGTAGCAACTGCAAAGTCTATCCCATGTTGATGTCGAATGTGACACCTACAGCAGCCATTAACGAAGACAAGCGGGTTTGGTTGGGCGATGGCTATCAACAGTTCGACCTGCCCAAGATCGAAGCACTTGTGGAAAGCGCCTACAACCAGGGCGTCGATGGTATCATGTTCTACAATTTCTATGTGCGTGCCTTTGGCAAGGATGCCTACCCGCTCCTGCGCGATTGGATTGACCCTGCCCAAATTGCAAGCAGACCACGCCACTATTATTACTCCCGCCGTCTCAAATATCTGCCTACTGAATATTACTCGTTTGGCTTGCCCGATGGCTATGCCCCCGGTGAAGTGGAGGCATTTACACCCTTCTCGCTCGATAAAACTAGCGATGAAGTGACATATACGTTGCTTTTTGGCAGCGAAATGAGTGACATGCAAGCAGCGTTTCAATTCAAATTGCGCGACCTCGGTGATGGCGACCGTGTGCTCGTACACCTCAACGGTCAGGAGATTGCCCCGGATCGAGTTGAATTCCGGCCGTGTCAGCCACCAAACGAGCCAGCTTTTCGCTACGCGCTTTGGCAGGCTGCACTTGGCGCACCACCGTTGATGATGGGTGAAAATCGCCTAACCGTCACATTGGGTAAGCGTGATGCTACCCGCGTGAAGGCCATTCAGGTTGGCGAGTTCGAACTGTCACTGCCATGAAGTTAAGCATGTTCAAAGGACGGAGTAGGCATTCTCTAATGCCGGATTTTATCGAATAAGTCGCATTAGAGGATGCCCCTCCTCCTTCTCCTTAACTTAATACAGCATAAATTAAATTTCTTGATACGAGCCAGACGGGCACAAGATGCGGCGGAATAACGGATTTACTTCGAGATAAGACGCTACCGCCGCACCTCATGCCCCTACTACAATATCAAAGGGCTTTATTTACAGTGTACTTAATGGCACACGCCCCTTGTCACCCTTATCGATTTTGATATGTATTGATCAGATCAATGATCAGTTTAATATCATCGCGCGCCGATTCAACAGGTGTACGGCAGGCAGCGCCCTTGCGCACGCAATCATAGAAGTGGCGAATTTCACGGCTAAAGGCGCTCTCCCAATCGATCTTGGGTTCTTTTTTATAGTGGACACCTTCGCTGTCAATCCCCTGCACAGTCACGATTGCCAACATGCCGCGCGGCGCAAAACCCGTGGGGTAAGCGACCAATACGCGTTTGTCATCACCATAGACTTCGAGCGTTTCATGAAAGTCCCACAAATCGGGTAGATCGATCCAACTGGCGATGCAGCGTGAACCATTGGCATATTCCAGGTTCATGGTGACAGCACGCCCGTTAAACCAGATATCGCTGCTGTGGATCCTGGTTGGCACGCCCAAGGCCGTGCGCATGGTATAGATGTCGTGGATCATGCTGCCGGAAAGCAGATAAAAAGCACTTTCCACCTCGGGTGGAACATCGCCAATTGCCTGTTGCCGTTCGGCAATCCGTGCTATGTGCGTGGCCTCCATCACATCCGCTGGAACGTCGTTGAAGCGTTGAATGTCAAACTGGCGCATGTGCAGGTCATTGTTGGGATGGAGATGATTGACCTGCACAAAGCGAATGTTCTGCATGGTTGCAATTTCACGGCGCGCATATTCGTAGGCCGGATCGTAGACCTTCATGTAACCTGCCTGCCCGACCACACCTGCCCGTTGGCGCGCTGCGGAGATCGCATCGATGGCTTCCAGCGAAAAACAGAGTGGCTTTTCGATAAAGAGATGTTTGCCAGCGTTGAGTGCTGCCAGTGCCACCTCAGTTTTGGGGTCAGTTTGGCAGAGTAAGACTGCCTCAATATCACTAGCGAGCAAGTCCCGATAGTCGGTGAAATGATGGGCCACGTTGAACTTCTTCGCCACAAAAGCGGAAGCCCCCGCCGATACATCACAAACTGCGTTGACCGTGAAAAGTTCAGGTAAATCATGCAAGTTGGGCATGTGATGGACCTGGGAAATGGCCCCACAGCCAACCACGCCGATGCGAATTGGATTCATCTTCTTCTCCATGAGTGGTTTATGATAATGATTGAATGACGAGGCAAGCGATCAAACTATCCCGACGGTGACTTCGCCCGATACTTCGTCCAGTCTTTGCCTTATCTGAGGATCGAGTGCCCAACCGACGCCGCCGAGGACGTCATTCAGGTGCTCTACTGTATCGGCACCACTGATGGCCATGGTGATCTCTGGATGGGAAAGTAGCCAGGCTATGGCCAGTTGCGCCGGCGTTTTGCCAACTTCGGCAGCAAGTTCGTGCAGCGTATTGATGGTGTTCGCAACCGCACCTTGCATCAGTTTGGAATATTGCTCTTGGCGATGGGTTGCCCACAGCGAACCAGGCGGTGGTGGTTGACCCGGTTGATAGGCACCACTAAGTAGCCCGACCGCAAGTGGACTGTAGACCATGACGCCCAGTCCCCGATCGCGTACCAAGCCAAACATTTCCCGTTCTAGGTGACGATGGAGCAAACTATAAGGGTTTTGCACAGCCATAAAAGGCATCGTGTTCAATTTGTCCGCCAGCCAGAGCCCACGACAGACCTGCCAGGCCGCAAAGTTGCAGCAACCGACGTAGCGCGCCTTGCCACTGCGTACGATGTCGTCCAGTGCCCGGATTGTCTCCTCCAGTGGCGTTGTTGCATCATAAGCGTGGATCAAATAGAGGTCCACGTGGTCTGTGTCAAGTCGTTTCAACGAACGATCAATCTCGCGCAGCATGGTATAGCGTGACAGTCCCTGATCGTTAGGTCCTGTGCCGATTCGCCCAGCTACCTTGGTGGTAATAAAAAGGTCGTCACGTTTGCCTTTGATCGCTTTCCCCAGAATCACCTCGGCCTGACCGATATTGCGTCGATCGTCCAAGGTCCCGTAGATATTGGCGCAATCAAAGACATTAATGCCACGATCAATGGCGTATTCGATCAGACGTTGTGCCGCCGCTTCATCGGCCTGGCCACGTAACCCAAGCCCTAACGCCAGGCGACTTACCTTGACACCTGCGTTACCAAAGTTGATGTAGTCCATATCAGCGTGATTATCCCTTCAATGCGCCAAAGGTGAGGCCACCCGTAATATATTTCTCCAACGCCATCCCGGCAATCAAGACCGGAATCACGCTGACGAGGGCAATTGCGCTCATGTTCCACCATTCGGTGTAGCCAGTTTGGCTGATCTGCATCTGCATAAAGAGTGGGATCGTAATCGAAGTGCGGAAGGAGAGCGTCAGCGCCACCAAATATTCATTCCACGCTCCGATCAAACAGAGTACAAAGACTGCCACTAATCCCGGCGCAGCCAAGGGCATAGCGATGCGAAAGATCACAACCAAACGTGAAGCACCATCGATCATAGCGCTCTCTTCGATCTCAACCGGCAAGCTCTCAAAAAAGTCGCGCATCACCCATACCACAAATGGCACAGCGCCGCTAGCATAGACGATGATCAGCGCAGTCCGTGTATCCAACAAATGAAGCTCGCGGAACATCACCAAAAACGCCAGGATAAAGAGCGCGCCTGGAAACATACGTTGTGACATAAAGGCGAGTACAATCGATTCGTTGTGGCGGCCAAAGCGAAAACGTGCCAGCGCGTACCCAGCCATGGAACCAATGAGCAAAGCAAAGATCGAGGAGACAAATGCCACAATCAAACTGTTGCCGAAGGGTCCCATAAACCAAGCCAGGCGCTCGACGAAAAGATAACGCCAAGCCTGTAGCGTGGGCTCGAAGTCAACAAAGGGCAGATAACGTGACTTGACGGCGAAGTCAATTTGGGATTTGAACGATGCAATCACCACCCAATAGATGGGGAAAAAAAGGATGAGCGACCAGAGGATTAAGACCGCATACGAGATGACATTCGTAAATCGCTTGCGTGCTTGGATACCCATAGAGATGATTCCTTCAATAACAACAGTGGAACAGTAGGACAGTGAGACGATCTCTCTGCTGACCTAACCACGTTTGATCGAGCGGCGTGACATAAACAAGAACGCCCCACCAAAGACCAGCATGATCACAAGCAAGAGGTAGGCTTGACTGCTGCCCAATGCTAGGTCACCGCCTTTGACACCGGCGCGATAGATGGCAACCGTGACCGTTTCTGTCGCTTGCCCAGGACCGCCGCCGGTTAGCACCATGATAATATCGGCCACTTTGAAGGCATCGATGGCACGAATCAGCAGCGCAGTAACCATGATCGGTACGAGCAGCGGGAGCGTAATGTACCAGTAGCCTTGCCAGGCACTCGCGCCATCTACGCGCGCTGCCTCGTGCAAATCTGGCGGAATCCCCTGAAGACCCGCCATGATCATCAGGATCATGAACGAACTCCATTGCCACACGTCCACAATGATCAGCGTTATCATCGCCCAGGTTGGATGGGTGAACCAAGGAATCCCTTTGAAACCTAGAGCGCGCAGTCCTTCATTGATCGGACCAATGTCCTCGGCAAACAACATCCGTCCGACGACAAAGGAGACCACTACCGGGCTGATCATCATGGGCATCAAAAACCAGGTGCGGAAAAATTTACGCCCCACTGTCACGTTATCCAGACAGACCGCAACAACCATGCCGATGATGACTTGCGCCGGTAAAACACCAAGCATGAAGACAACCGTGTTGCGTACAGTACGCCAAAAGGATTCATTTTCAAGCAGCTTCTGGAAGTTTTTAAGCCCGACAAACTTGGTTTCCACCCCGATCCGAAAGAGGTGCATGTCCGTAAACGCAGCATAGAGCGTCCAGAGTACCGGTCCGATCAACAAAACCACAACCACAACCACCGCTGGCAAAAGCAATATCCAGCGCCAGGTTTTGTCGCGTAGCTCGAAACGCCTCTGCCTTGATGCTTCGGCGCGAATCCGCTCCGGCGGATTCGCCGTCAAATTGCCAGCCATGATGGTGCCTTTCAACGAGATATGAAATACGAAATGCAAGTGTCATTCAGCGATTCGTATTTCGTATCTCGTATTTTTACAGTTAGACGCCCAACACCAACTTGTAAATTTCCGCCTGCTTCTTCAAGCCGCCCATGCGGTCACTGATCTCATCAAAGGCGGCTTTCACCTCGTCGAGTGCAGTCTGTGGGTCAGCTTCGCCCGCCATAGCCTTGGAGACACCCAATTCAAGTGCATCGCGGTATTGCGTCCACCCTGGCATGGCAAAATCGACTACTGCGTTTGGATGATTCAAAGTGCGCTGCGCAGCGTCCAAGTAATCCTTGGCAACCTCTTCGCCCAACTTTAGGGCACCCTTGGCAAACTCATCGACGTTCGCCAATTGACTGGCTCGATAGGGGCTGCACCCGGTCGGGTTGGTAACAAACCACAAGCCGCTCTCCGGCTTGGTAAGATAGGTCACCAAATCCCAGACATCGCTCATGACATTGTCGCTCGTCTGCGAAGAGACAGCAATCACCCAGCCACCAAAGGCCAAGAAGGGGGCATGGCTTGCTTCCTTGAAGGTGTCCCAACTGCCGGTCTTTGAATTGTAGACATCATTTGAACCGGGCAGAATGTTATAGCCTTGCTTGCCCTTAATCACCGAAGCAGCGTCCGAAGCCGCAGTGCTGACGGCATCCCAGTTATAGGTTTGTACAGCGCGCCCACCGTTGATGGCGTTAAGGGAATCCCCATAGCCAAAACCAGTGCCGCCGGGAGGTGCCCATTTGGTGTTCTCTTCTACCCATTCGGTCAACGCACGCACAAAACCTGGGTTGTTGACACGCGCCTCGCCTGTGTCAGTGTCCATAAAGTAACCGGGATCATCTGGGTGCTTGGCATAAGCCGTGGCACGCGAGTGAAAACCCCACCAGGCAGTGTCGCCCCGTTTGTCCATACAAGCAACGCCAAAGTCGCTATCCGTCTTGCCATCCTGATTCCAATCCCACCCTGTGAAGAATTCGGCAATATTGCGCCATTGCTCCCAGGTTTCAGCACCATTGTCGGGGCTCAGGTCATAGCCAAACTGGGCTTTGAACTTATCATTGATGGCTGAGTCGCCAAAAAGGTCCTTGCGGAAGGAGTAGTAGTGAATATCGCCATCGTAGGGCAAGGCGTAAATTTTGTCTTCCCAGGTCAACGTTTTGAGAACGCCAGGTAATACATCATCGATCTTGATTGCTTCTTGCACCAATTCGGGCACTTCGAGCAGTGCCTTTGCGCCAATCACGTCGGCCCGGGTATTGCTCTCAAACTGGAACACATCTGCCAAGTAGGTGCCGGTTGCTACTGACTGCATGATCTTGTCGGGCAATTCCTGCTGTCCAAACGAGCCTCGCTCTAGTGTGATCCCTTTATCCTCGATGTAGGGCTGGAGGAACTTTTCCACCGACGCACCCATCGACTCCAAGCCGGCATAGCGGATGGTAACTTTCTCTTTGCTTGGGGCTGCGCTGCTACCGGCTGGTGCAGCGCCTGGGGCGCAGGCTGCCAGCAGTGCTACACCGGCTGTGCCTCCGGTCAGCCGCAGAAAATCACGACGACTCATCGCATTGTGCTTCATTCTGTTTCTCCTTACTTTCCTTTGGTGTGACAAGAACAACATTTGAACGAGCATTTCTACACAAAATGGCAACAGAGCAACATAGACCTGACGCCACACGAGAACGCGACGACATTCGAGGAGAGGGATATGTTCAATTATTTCGGCTAGGGCGCAAAAATTGGCTGTTTACTAGGGATAGAGTCTACAATTGTATACCAAATCAATTATAGAGTATTACTATAACGAATCCATCAATGGGTGTCAAGTCGGGAAAATGTTTTAATCCCTGGCTGACGCATCCCTAATTCCGGAGTAGATGCAAGGATATGCCAAAAACTGTTTATTCTGTGACCTTTACTGGACATCAGCAGGCAGAACTGTTGCAGTCGCCCCTGGAGCAGAGCGAACTGGGCGACGAAGAGATCGCTGGTCGCACGCTCTACACGTTGATTAGCGCTGGCACCGAACTGAATGGTGCGTATCTTGGCGAAACCTTTCCTCGTTCACCAGGTTATGCAGCCGTCTTTGAAGTGGAAGCGGTTGGCAACAAAGTGAATTCGGTCAAAGCTGGAGATCGACGCTATTGTATGGGACACCATCGATCTTATCAGCGTGTGAGCGTAAAGGATAGTCTACCCGTTCCGGCGGCTGTGCTTTCGCCACACGTTCCTTTTGTCCGCCTGATGGGTGTGACGATGGCAACCCTGAGTACGACACCTGCTCGCCCGCCGCAGACGGTGCTGGTTACTGGCCTCGGGCCGGTAGGTCATCTAGGCGCGCAAATTTTCCAAGCTTGTGGCTACAACGTGATTGCGGTCGATCCCGATGCCAACCGCCAAGAGATTATGCGCCAGGTTGGGATTGAACATGTCTATGCCTCCGTGCCTGTGGAAGACCCAAATGTTCTCGGCAAAGTGGCGTTGCATCTTGAATGCTCCGGCCATGAGCTGGCAGCGCGTGATGGCTGTAAAGTGCTGCAAAAGGGCGGCGAGCTTTCACAAGTGGCGGCACCCTGGAGTCGCCGCACTGAGATCTATGCTCACGAGATTTTGCGCATGGTCTTTTTCAACTATCTGACCATCCGCAGTGGCTGGGAATGGCAATTGCCCTTGCACGAAACGCCGTTTCGCATTAACAGTATCTGGGACAATTTCGCAGCGGCCCTTGAGTGGCTGGCGCAAAAACGCGTACGGGTGGACACGCTCTACGATTTGGTTCACCCCAAGGATGCACAACAGGTGTTTCAAGATCTGCTCCACCAACGTACCGAAAGCCTGGCGCAAGTGTTTGATTGGAATCGTCTGGGTTAACCACAAAGAGAGTTAACGATGAACAACCCATCTTCTTCCCTCGAAGCCCGTATTGATCGGCTCCATCAACCGGGGCTGATCGATATGCACTTTGACATGCTCATGGATCTCTACGAAAAGCGCCATCGTCAAGGTGTGTTGGAGCAGAATTACCTGCCCGATTTTCAAGCCGGTGGCATTGGCGTGGTCGGGGCGGCAATCTACATTGAGGAAAAATATCTGCCGGAAATGGCCTTGCGTGTGGCGCTTGACCAAATCAGTTGTCTCTATGCGGAAGTGGATCGCTCGCCTCACTTTGCCATTTGCCGCAGCTACGCCGAGATTGTCGCCGCCCGTCAGGCTGGCAAGATCGCGTTGCTGATCACTATGGAGGGCGTCGAACCGTTGGGTGCCGATCTGCACATGTTGCGTGTTTTCTACGAGTTGGGCGTGCGCGCCATCGGCCTCACCCATGCACGCCGCAACATGGCAGCGGATGGCGGCATTTTTGCCCCTACAGGTTCATCCAAACAGGGGTTGACATCCTTTGGCAAAGAGGTGGTACGCCAATGCGAGGCGTTAGGCATCCTGCTCGACCTGGCCCATCTCAACCCTGCTGGCACCGATGATCTGCTTTCAATCACCCAAAAGTCAGTGATCATCTCGCACTCTACGCCGCGCCACTACTATGACATTGAGCGCAACAGCAGCGATGCGCATATCCGTGCCGTCGGTCAGCGTGGCGGCGTGATCGGCATGAACGCCGTGCTGGTCAGCCCTGATGCACAAGGCGCACACTTGGATCGCTATGTCGATGAGATAGAATACGCAGTGGAATTGGCTGGTGCTGATGGGGTGGGCCTGGGCTTTGACTTCTTTGAATTTATCTATCGACAGTGGAGCGAGCAACAAAAGGCCGAACTCGAAGCCTATCTTACCAAGCCGCACTTCCTGCCCGATCTCTCCACCCATGCCCACGCTCGCAACCTGACCCGCAAGTTGATCGAACGTGGCTTTGACGACGAACAGATTGCCAAGGTTCTCTATGGCAACTGGCTGCGCGTCTTTGCAAGCATATTAAAGTGAGGTTGCAATCATGAAAATCTTTGCCGGTGGTATTGGCACCGAGACCAACACCTTTTCTCCCATGCCCACGGGAATCGATGACTTTGATGTGGCGCACAAAGTTGAGGACGCCCATAAGGTAATCTATGGCACGACCCTTGATGTCTATCGCCGCCTGGCTGCTGAGCGAGGCTGGGACTTTGCCTTTGGGCTGTACGCCTTTGCCCAACCTGCCGGGACAACCGTGCGCTCCGCCTACGAAACTCTGCGCGACGAACTACTCGATTCGCTGGCGGCCGCGCTGCCAGTTGACATCGTGCTGTTGACCATGCATGGAGCGATGGTCGCCGATGGATATGACGACTGCGAAAGTGACATCGTGCATCGTGTGCGTGGACTGGTGGGACCCAACGCCAAGATCGGCATCGAACTCGATCTGCATTGCGACATTGTGCAGCAGATGGTCGAGGAGAGCGATGCTATCGTACTCTTCAAGGAATATCCGCATGTCGATGTTGATCTGCGTGCGGCGGAACTTTTCACCATCATCGCCAATGCTGCCGAGGGCAAATCGCGACCGACGATGGCGCTCTTTGACTGTTACATGACTGGTCTCTTTCTCACTCCGTTTCAACCGATGCGTAGTTTTGTCGATGAGATGATGAAGTTGGAGGGCAAGGATGGCGTGCTTTCGATTTCGCTGGCTCACAGCTTTCCACAGTCGGATGTGCCTTCGATGGGTGTTTATCTGTTGACGATCACCGAAAACAATCCACAACAAGCTGCCGAACTGGCCGAGCAACTGGGGCGCAAATTCTATAGCCTCCGCCACCAGGTGATGGCGAATCACCCACCCTTGCACGAAGCACTTGATATCGCCTTAAACCACATCAGAACCGCAAGCGTTAGCAAGCGTGACCATCGCCCCATTGTCTTTGCCGACACAGGTGACAATGCTGGCGGCGGTGCCCCGAGCGATTCGACCTACGTATTGGCTGAATTGTTGCGTCGAGCGGTACATAACGTGGGTTTGGGTATGGTCTGGGATCCGATAGTAGTACGATTAGCGATGGCGGCAGGCGTGGGTGCCAACCTGCAAGTGCGACTCGGCGGCAAACTTTGCCCACTTTCTGGCGACCCGCTTGATCTGAATGTGACCGTGAAGGGCATCGTGCGCGACATGGTGCAACATTGGCCGCGCCAGAATGGTCCGTCTGCGGTGGTGCCCTGTGGCGATTCGGTCTGGCTGGCCTGCGATGGGATCGACATCATTGTGAACAGCCGCCGGACGCAAGTGCTGGGGACGGATGTCTTCACCAACTTTGGTATCGATATCAACCGCCGCGATCTGCTGGTGGTCAAATCGACCCAACATTTCTACGCTGCCTTCGCCCCGATTGCGGCGCAGATTGTCTACTCGTTCACACCGGGCGTGCTCAACGAAAACTTTCTGGAGATTCCCTATCAGCGCATCAACAAGCTGAAGTTTCCTTGGGTGGAGGACGCATTGGGGCATGATTGACAGAGTGAATTGCAATCTTCCGGGAAGGGTCTGTGCTAAAGAAGGTTTACTGAGAGAGTCTTCCCGGAAGACGATTGGCGATTCTACAGTTGCTCTTTCACCAAACGCCCCAACTTGACCATCGATTCTTTGGTCTGCTCGTAGAATTCGCAGAAGAGCTGGTAATACGGTTCATAGGTTGCGTGCGCTGAAGGATTGGGCTTTACTACCGTTTTGCTCTTGACCCAACTCGTTGTTGCGCCTGTGTCTTGGAGCAGGCCAATCCCGATCCCAGCCAAAAGGGCATCGCCGTAGGAGGCGCCGATCTGCTCGGAGGGAATCACCTGCTCGATGTTGGCGATGTCACTGACAATCTGCATCCAGAGTGGATTGTGGGTGCCGCCGCCGACCGCCAGGATGCGGTTGGGATGCAATCCTTCTGTGCGCATTGCCTCAATATTCTGACGAATACCAAAGCCAACCGATTCCAGCAGTGCGCGATAGAGATCGGCACGGGTATGACGCAAGGTCAACCCGAAGAACGCTCCTTTGGCCTCGGGATTAAAGAGCGGTGTACGGGCACCCGCAAAATGTGGCAGCGCAATCAAGCCATTGGCACCAATTGGCGATTGCGCTGCCAGTCTGGCCAGTGCCGTATAGGCATCTTCACCTCCCTCAGTTTGCGCTGCAACCTCTAGCGGTGCAAATAGATCGCGAAACCACTTGGTCAATGTGCCTGAGGTGGTCATCGAACCAGTGACAACAAAGCTGTTCGGTTCCAAAAAGGGACTGCCACTGAAGATGCGACTGGTATGCAACCGGGCGCATTTGAGGATGAAAAAGATACTCGACCCGTACATCACCATCAAATCGCCTATCTGCGAAAGACCGGCGCTGATCGCCTCGGCAGCGGCATCGGCGGTGCCGGTAATTACAGGTGTGCCCACGGCCAGACCTGTCACTGCGGCAGCGTGCTGGTTGACCTTGCCAGCGATCTCGCACGTCCAGGTCACACGCGGCAACTTGCTGATCGGCGCAATCAATGACTCCATCGCATCGTCCCAGCCGTGGCGTTGGATGTCGATGAGCGGAGCATAGGCCATCGCATCGTAGATGTCAATCGCAGTGTCGCCGGTCAATTGCTGTAAAAGGTAGCCTGCTGCCCCCACGATCAAGTGTGTTTTGCGCCACACTTCTGGCTCATGTTTGCGCAGCCAGAGAATTTTGGCCGCCGCTGACTGCGAGGAAAGTTTGATCTTGTAACGTTCAGCCAGTTGATCCTCACCGATCACACTCTCCAGGTAGCGCACCTCTTCGCTGGCGCGTGTGTCGATGCCATAGAGAATCCCCGGACGTAATGCCCGGCCCTCCTGGTCAATGGGCAAAACACAGGGCGAAGTCGTGCTGATGCCGATGCAGGCGATCTGTTGCGCTGCAATGCCACTTTGGGCCAGCAACTGACGGCAGATCTGCACGAAATCGCCCCACCAAACCTGCTCCGCATCCTGCTCAAACCAGCCGGGATGAGGCATGTTCATCCCATGCGGCACGATATGGGCGGCGACGACTACGCCGTCGGCTGTCACCAAAACACCCTTCGAGGAGGATGTGCCAATGTCAATCCCAAGAAGATAGTTGCTCATTCGTTATCCAGAAATGGCAACAATGTGCCGTACAAAACGTGGTGATTCACTTTCTGCCAGCAAAAAATGGGCAAGACTCTGCCGCGGGAGAGGACGATCATCTTCAAAGTTGCAGTCCGCCTGTAAGCGATAGTCGGTGTGTAATGGCTTCCCGGTCAGCAGTGGGGGGCGTACAATCGTCCAATCGAGCGCAGTGCCCTGGAGAAGTTCCTCCATCAAGCGCATGTCTCGATAAGCCGGTTCGAGGAAATAGGGCTTGACGATCAGTTTGTAAATGACTGGTGCTCCTTTACGCGGAGCGACACCTGCCGAAGAAACCACAATCAGCCGCGTGTGCTCGGTCTGGCGCATGGCTTCGACGATGTTGCGTGTGCCTACGGAATAAACAGTCGTTCCCTTGCGTGCCTGCATGGGGCTAGAGACGCCCACGCAAGAGATCACTGCATCACTGCCGGCGAAGGACTCGATCAGGGAACTTGTCTCGAAAACATCCCCTTTGACGACTTTGAGATTGGGATGTGTGAAAGAAACCTTGCTCGGCGTGCGCGCTACTGCGCAAACGGTATGTCCTTTGGCTAGGGCCTGTTCCGCAAAGGAGCGTCCTGTGTCTCCCGTGATTCCGAGTAATATGAGCTTCATTGCTACTCCTTCTTTCCACACAATCGGAGCTATGGAAACAAGAATTTTCCACTCTCTAAAACTACTTTCCCATCGACATAGACCGTACCCTCTTTGCGGGTGTCCTTGATAATATCCCAATGAATGGCCGACTGATTTGTGCCACCACATTCAGGATAGGCACGACCGAGGGCAATGTGAACGGTGCCGCCGATCTTCTCGTCGAGCAGAATATCCTTACAGAAATGGGTGACATGTGGATTGACCCCAAAGGCAAACTCGCCGATCAGACTTGCCCCTGCATCGCTGCGCACAATGGCTTGCAGAAAATCCTGGTTGCTGCTGGCCGTGGCTTCGATTAGGTGGCCGTCCTCCCAGCACAACCGAATGTCATGCATCAAGCGCCCACCCAATACGCCGGGAAACTCAAAATAGATCTGTCCATCAATGCTTTCCGTGATCGGCGAGGTCATGATTTCACCATCTGGCATGTTGAGTTTACCATCCCCCACCACCCATTTGCGTCCTTGGACGGAGAATCGCAGGTCGGTCTCTTTGCCTATGATGCGCACGGAGGATGCCTGATTGAGTTGATCGGCCCAACCTTGCCAAGTGCGACAGACCTGTTTCCAATCGAGCAGACAGGCATTGAAGAACATCTCGTAGATCGTTTCGTAGCTAGCTTCTGCCTGCTGAGCAAAGGATGCATTGGGAACGCGGATCAGGCACCAGCGGGTCTTCTGCCAGCGCAGTGTAGAGATCTTGCCCATTGCCTTCTGATTGATCGAAAGCCGCTCATTCGGGATTTCGGCCAGTTCATAGAGATTGTGTGCCCCACGCAGCCCAATATAGACATCGGCCCACTCCATGCCGTAGGCTTCGAGCTCCGGTTGCCAGGCGATCTGTTCGTCGTTGCCATACTTGAGCAAGGAGTGGCGTAACGTCTCAGAGAGGAACTGCACTTGCGGGAAGCCTCCTGCTCGGATCACTGCTGCATAGACTGCCTGCACCAACGGCAGCGTCTCGACCTCGCCCATGGCGATCATCACCCGCTCGCCGGGCTGCACCTGCACCGAATAGTTGACCAGTAAGTCGCCGAGTTGTTGCCAACGTTTGTCCATAGTCGTTGAGTAATGGGATGGGGCGATAGGGAGATAGGGAGGTGAAGGGAAAGATTCCCCATCTCCTTATCTCCCCACCTCCTCATCCCCTATCTATATCATCGCAATTCGTTCACCCGTTCCATAAACGCCCGCACCCGCATCTCGTCTACCTCGTTCCAAATGTAGCCGTCGCGCTTGAAGGTCGTGCCAACTACTGCACCGTCGGCAATGGCGAGTTGAGTGGCAACGTTGTCGGGGCGCAGGCCAGTGTTAGCAAAGACCGGCGTGTCGGGGATCGCTTCCTTGACCAACTTCAAGGTTTCTTGCGCTGCCGCAACCCCAGCAGTGAGACCTGAGACGCAGATCACGTCGGGCTTGGTGTTGAAGACGGTGGAACGCGCAATCGAGGCAGCATCACGCTGAGCCAGATAGACAGCGGCTTCAGGCACAATGTTGTAAAAACGTTTGACCTGCTGCCCATGAATGGCATGTTGGTGGCGCACGACCTCGCCACAATTAGTGTTCCACAGCCCGAAGTCCGAAGCATAGACCCCCGTGAAGATCTCACGCACAAAGGCAGCACCTGTTGCCACTGCCAAGTCGATTGTCGCTAACGCATCCCACAACACATTGACCCCGAAAGGAACCGTGATCTCGCTGCGCAACTCACCGATAATGCGCGCCATCGTCACATACGTAATCGGCTCGACCTTGAGTAGGTAAGGCAGGCTGTATTCGTTGGAAAACATCACCCCATCGACGCCGCCCCCCTGCAAGGCGCGCAGATCCTTGCGTGCCTCCTCAATCACCCAGCCGATTCCTTTGGCGGGGGCATAGTCGGGATCGCCCGGCAACGCGCGCAAATGGCACATCGCCACAATCGGCTTGCGCGTGCCAAAGAGTTCGGTTAACCAGTTCATAAACATGTTTCTCCGCAAAAATGGTTACAAAACCTTTTCCTCTGGCGGCTTGATCGCTCCAAAGCTGCGCCAGAGTGCCAGATCATAGATGATTTTGAGCCCGCCAGCGATAAAGAAGGGCGTACTCAGCCAGCCAGCCGCAAACAGCATCCCGGTGATGGGTGGCGACAGTGCACTGGCAATGCTGCGTGCCAGGCCAGTCACACCGCCAGCCGCTGAACGTTCATCCGGATCGACCACGGCCATCAGATAAGATTGACGGGCAGGAATGTCCATCTGCGAGAGGCAGCCACGTAACAACAAAATGAGTATCGCAATCGGCAAAATCGGCGCTAAGGGCAAGGCAATCAAGAGAAAATTGGCCGGAATATGGGTCCAAACCATCGTGTTGATCAGCCCGATGCGCAGTGCCAACCGCCCCGCCACCAGCGCCGAGAAGGCCGCAAAGAAGCTCATGCCGAAGAAGATGCTGCCAATCACTCCTGTGTCGATCTGAAATTTTTCGTGTAGCCAATGTGAGAGGTAACTCTGGACAACCAGACCGGAGCCAAAGGTGTCGATCATAAAGAGGGCGGACAGCCCTAGCACAATCGAACGGGATTTATGGAGGCCAAAACGTGAGGCCAACTTGACTTGCAAGGTAACTTTGTCGCTCGGACTAGACTCAGTCTCTATGGCCGAAGAAAGATTGCGGAAGAGCAGCCAAAGCAAGACGCCACAGATCGCATAGAGAAAAAAGATCGCTCGATAACTTGCCAATTCCTGATAGCCGATCGAACGCAAGAATTGCGCAAGTACCCCAGATACGAGCGCTCCGATTGCCGTCGCCAGTGCGCCACAAAGCGTGTACCAGGCAATAACCGTCGTACGATTGCGACTATTGAGTGTGTTGGTCAACCCTGCCTGTTCAATAGCAAGAAAGGGACCAACCTCGCCCCCGTTCAAGCTAATCGCCCCAACAAAGACAAGCAGTGCCACGAGCCAGCCATTTTGTGTTGAAGGCAAAAGGATACCCACCAACACCATCAACAGGGCACTCAACTGCAACATGCGTACCCGTCCGATGCGGTCGGCATTCAGCGTCACCCAGAGTGTCACGGCTGCGTCACCAAACATGGTCAGGGCCAGCAGTCGCCCGATCTCAACTTCACTCCAGCCCGAGGCCGCAAAATAGAGAACGAGAATGACTGAAATCGCGCCAAAGGCAAACAGGCGCAAGCTACGCGACAGTAGGATCAATCGGCCATCGGCGGTGAGAGAACGGAGCGTTTGCAGTTCGGACATAGACAGAAAGCGAGTAAAATTGAGAGATTCTTCGCTCGAAAAAGCCCTCGCTCAGAATGACGATCTATCTTTCAGTGACAGTCGCCACGGTTGGTTTCTTGTTAGGCTGACAGATTGTCTAGCAGATTCTGTCAAATATCTATTTTCATTCCTAGTTGTGCATAAATCGTATGGGTGTCTACTCTCCTCATGCAAGACCCACAACATGACTTAGCCAGCCCATGACCGCTCCCGCCAGCATTGCAACTGGTGCGTTGGCTTTTGACTGCCAGCGCATGAGGATCAGCAGTGTGATAATAAAGATCAGTGCTGTGGGTAAATCGCTGATGGCTTTGGGCAATAGAAATAGAGCAGTGGCCATGACAAGCCCCACGACTCCCGCTGTGAGGCCATCAAAAAAGCTGTGTAACCACGGGATACTCACCAGCCGTTCGATCAAATCATAGCTAACCAAGGAAACAGCAAAGGCGGGGACAAAGATGCCAAGGGTGAGTAGAATCGCTTCCGCAAAGCCACCAGCCTGATAACCAACAAAGCTGCCAAACAGAATCCACGACGCAGGCAAAAGTGCACCTAAGGCCATGCCGTCCAGAAATTGGCTGTCAGTCATCCAGCCGCCGACGTTCACCGCATCGTGGTACAGGAAGGGCGTGGCAGAAAAGGGACCGCCAAAGTTGAGTAGCCCTGCACGCAAGCCTGAACCAAGAACGGTCACAAGTTGCGGTTGTGGGTGAGAAGGGATGGTTGCCACAGTAGCGGTTGGTGCGATCCGATCAATCCCAAAGTGAAAGGTTAGGATTGCGATCAAAAGAAGGACGCCAGCGGTAGCTGTGGTTTGCAGTCCATAACGCCGCACCACAATGTAAAAGATCCCGGTAGCAAACAGAATCAAGACGAAGTGAACGCCAATCAATTGCAGAGCAAAGGAGATGAGGGCGATGCCCCACAGCCAAAGGTCGTGCAAGGCATACTGGACAATGCGCTGCATGCCACGTACGACTAAGGCGATCACTGCTGGGCGCATTCCGTAGAAGGCTGTGGCCACCAGCGCCGAACTCATGCCATAGGTCACGTAGAGCCACGAGAGAAGCAGCATCAACAAGAAACCAGGCATCATAAAACCCAAGCCGGCAAGTAAACCACCCCAACGCCCGCCTGCCACCGTACCAAGGTGGACACACAGTTTGTGTGCTGGCGGCCCTGGCAATGCCTGGTAGACTGCCGAGATGCGACCAAATTGTTCCTGGCAGATCCACTGCTCTTTCTCAACTATCTCACGGCGGATCATGCTGATCTGCGCGTTCGGTTCGCCCCAGGCGAGTAGACCCAAGCGCAAAAAACGCAGGAAAATCTCGAACGGCGAATTATTCATTGGCCCAAAAATCAACTACCAACGCCTTTTCCAGATGAGGCTGTAGTAGTTGGACAAATTGCTGATGGGCCGGATGAGGGAGATAGCTATTGCGGTCTGCTTCGCTAGCAAAGGTGAGGATAAAGCAGTGGGTAAAACCCTGATTTAAGCCTTCTGGGCTGTTGTTGATTCCCCATTCAAAACTGCGTACAATGTCGAGCTCGTGACCCAAACCACGAAAGCCTGCCTCGATTGTCTGAATCGCACTGGCCGGGGTATGCTCTTTGAACTTGAATAGGACGACGTGGCGTAACGATTGTAATGCACGATTCATGGGACAGCTTCTTTCATAAAAGTAGGTACAGTTGGTCACTGTACCTACAAGATTTGTCTGCTTTTGAACTTTGGGCAAGCCCATTCTGATTCAGAGCTTAGTTTACTACACATCTTGCATAAGTCAATTACATACCGGTAGAGGGGTGTATATCTAGTTGGGGGCGGGTTTTTCAGAACCACGAGCGTGAGCGAGTGGTTCTGAAATTACCACAGACCAGATATAGACCCCCGGTAGAGGTGGTTGCATGCCACCTCTACTGAATCGTTTGTAACAGGTTTACTGGGCAAGTTTGAGTAATGTCTCGGCAATATCGTCCCACTCGGCACCGGTGGTTTTGGTGGACATTGGCTTGGCTGCGCGCCTATACCAATAGCCCGCATTGGCTGTATCCCCTTCTTTGCGGTGAAGATAGGCGTGAACCCAATCACAACTCGCCTCACCTTCGCCATTTTGCACCAGTCGATGCGCACCATGCCAGTCGCCCAGGGCATCGAGCCACAGCGCCCGCAAGGGTAAAGGTAGGTTCTCTGGAGGTGTCGATTGAGTAATCGCCGTACGAAATTCAGAAAGAGTCATGAGTCTTGCTCCAGTTCGTAGCAAAATCATCCGAGTTGGGGTTGGAGAATCCCATACTCGCCACTGCGCCGTTTGTAGACCACGTTTGGGGTATTGGTTGCCGGATTGAAGAAGATGAAGAAATCGTGGCCCAGCAGTTCCATCTGTTCGACAGCCTCTTCTTCCTTCATCGGTTGCATCAGGAACTCTTTGCGGCGGACGATCTTTCCTGCTGGGGTGGTGCTTTCCTCTTCCTCTAACTCAGCCTCACTTTGCGTAGGCTCCATTTCTGCTTTCATCTGAACAGCTGCCGAAGCGCGGCGACGATTCTTTTGATAGCGTCCCTTGAAGCGGCGCACCTGCTCGGCGATCTTGTCGACTGCGGCGTCAATCGAGGCAAAGACATCACTGGTGGATTCTTCGGCACGCAGGATCTGTCCATTCGACCACATCGTGACCTGAACAGTGAAGCGATCTCCTGCTGCACGCGTGGGAGTATGCGCCAATTCGGCGCGTACCTCATCTAACTGGGGAAGGTAGCGCTCCAATCGTTTGACACGTTTGCGGGCATATTCTTCGATCCAATTAGTCACTTCCATGTTTCGACCATGAACAATAAGTTGCATACAGAAGCTCCTTTCTTCACTTGACACAATAGATTCTGCTGGTTCGCCCATGACGGGGAAGACGAGGCAATGCGGCGGTTCTCGTCAGGATTGACATAAGTAAAAGCAGCAGAACTGGGAAAGCATGATAAAGGGTTGATAGCGTTTCAGGAGAATGTGCCTCACTTCGTACGGTGAGGAGCCACAAGAGATAAATCAGAATCGCAGAAACTTGAGGTGTCAGCATGAACACATTTCTTCATGACCATTACAACGATGCTTAGACGTACTTTAATTGTAGGCGCAATTTTCTGGATTGTCAACGGCCATCTGACTAGGGGCATTTCTATTCTCTTGCAATTGGAATCGCTAAGGCCAAGGCATATACTTGAAAAGATCCTGCCTCTACCAGCGCTTTGGCACACGATCGGAGCGTGGCACCCGTTGTATAGACATCATCAATCAAAAGGATGGTTCTGCCTCTGACATTCGGGTGGGCCACAAAGGCATCTTCTACATTCTGCTGCCGCTCCCGCGCATTGAGCCCTACCTGTGGCTTGGTGAAATGCATGCGGTTGAGTGCGTTTGGTGCAAAGGGCAGATGGGTTGCCCTGGAAAAGTGACGTGCCAGCAACTCTGCCTGATTGTATCCTCGCTCTTTCTGTCGTTCGCGAAACATCGGTACAGGAACCACCACATCAATGTCTCGACCTTGCCGCCACTCAGCTTGTGCAAAGGCGGCAAGTAGATAACGCACCAGCGGCTCCGCCAGTTCCGGCTGCTTTTCGTATTTGAGATGATGAATCATGGTCCGCAGCGGTTCTGTGTGCAAAGCCGCCGCCCGTGTCAACTGCAACACTGGGTGGGGATCGGCCAGACAAAGCGAACAAAGCGATTGCTGCGCTCTGATTTGAGCCCGGCCACAGCGCTGGCAGATGGGTTGGCTGATTGGTTCCACCTGCTGCGCACAATGGTCACAAAGAATGGAGCCGGGTCGCTTGCAGGCGACACAGGTGGGCGGAAAGACAAGATCGGCGAAGGTTTTGCCCAGTCGCACGAGCGAAGCGGCAAAGGATGATCGGGGTGACGATGGCATACAACGTACTTCCTAACTCACGCAGGAAACCAACTACCGAGGAGATCATTGATCACAGTACGGATACTGTCGCCTAAGATGAGCAAGATCGACAGCAACACAATCGACAACAAAATAATAATCAACGAGAATTCAACAAAACTTTGGCCTCTTCGATTCGAAGGCATTCTAGACATAATTGATTCCTGAACAATCAGCTTTTTCTTTGGGTCGACTTCTATACTTTGCTCGGCACAAATTAGAGTTTTCTCTCGATAGAAAAAACACAAATTTCGCCCAATCGCAATTTATAGGAGTGGTCACAGAGTTCAGCGCATGCGTACAGTAAACTACACGAATTCTACCCTGGTAGAATTGCAATCAATATAACACTCAATTGGTCAGGGCTCAACTTTGTGCCAACATGACATTAAGCTGAATTTTAGTCAGAAAGCGCTTGCGTGTTATATAATGGACTGGTATCAGTTTCCGCATTTTGTCACTCTGTTATTCCAATTGCGATTGCAAGCGACATAGTTTTTTCGTGATATGTTTGAAATCATGGTTGTCTAGATTGATGTTGCAATTGAATACCCTGTCGTAAGGAGGAGTTCGTGGTCGATATTGCCAAGCTTTATGAATTGCAAAAGACCGATCTGAACTGGGAGAAGGTGAAACGTCGTCTCATTCAAATCCAGAAGTTAATGGGCGAGCCAGAAGAGATCAAAAGTGCCCGGCAGCAGGTGAACGAGACCGAAGCCAAGTTGCAAAAGTGGCAAGCCGAACAAAAGAACGCTGAACTCGAATCGCAACAACTCTTTGCCAAGATGACGAGCAGCGAACAACTCCTCATGAGTGGGCAAGTTCATAATGCCAAGGAACTCCAATCCTTGCAAAGCAGTATTGAAGCTCTCAAACGACAGCGTACAACGGTAGATGGACGCGGCGTGGATGCCATGATACAGGTCGATGAAAGCTCCACCTTGCTGGCAAAACAGAAAGGCACCCTCGCTCAGTTGGAGACGAAACTGCGCGAAAAACACGGCGAACTGGCCGAAGAAGAAACCAAGCTGAAACGGATGTTTCTGCAGCTCAAAACCCATCGTGCCAAATTGACCGGCGGCATGAGTGCAGCTGATATAGAGCTGTACGAAGATTTACGTCGGCGCAAAGGGGGAATTGCTGTCGCCGCAGTGGATAAAGTGCTTTGTACTGCTTGCAACACTCGTCTTCCAACTAGCGCTGCTGCAGCAGCCCGCGATTTTTCTCAAGTCACTTACTGCCCTACTTGCGGACGAATTCTGGTCCAACCCTAGCGAGTCACTGTAGGACAAGAATTTTCTTGTCCTACCTGACCATCAGAGGAAAGTAATAACGTACGACGGTACCCTGCAACCTAACCAATTGTACGCGTTCCCCTTGCATGTTGTCATGAAACAAGAGGATTGCAGTCGTCTTGCCCGAGCCCCTCACTGCCTCGAAGCCTAGCTGAACGTGATCTCCCTGTTTGACCGCTTGCGCAATTCCACTATTGGCCCCTCTTGTCAGGATTGTCTGCTGGGTCAACGCGTAGTGAAGCGTCGGTGAGCGATCAATGATTCCACCAAGCTCTGCCACCTTGCTTTCGATTCGATAATTGAACGCAGCTCTGTTCTCATCCAATCCAATCTGGCTGACGGGCAGCGGCAGCACCAGGACATTGTTGTGGAAAAGCGCCGCATCGCCTTGGTCGGCAGCGACTGTGTTGAGGGGCGCAACGTTGCTTTTGGATTGGTCCTTTAGATTTTCAAGCGCCGCAATAAAACGATCACTGTTGAGGTGTTCGTCGATCATGCTGAAGCGATTCGTGTTGTAGAGGCGATAGTCGTCGGTGCCATCCTGATCGGTGTCCAAATAGATATTGAACGTCACCTCGTTGGGGCTGGTCCAATCCCCGTAGGTCGTGACTCCAAAGTAAAGCGTCGATTGGTCGACACTGCCGACATTGGCTAGATTGTTCAGGATGCCCACATACTGAATATCGCCGTTGTCATAGGAACCCACCACTAGGCGTGGATCGATTGGCGCAACTGGACGCTCTTGTGGGCTGCTCCATTGCAATTCGAGTAGGCTGAAGAGCGAATTATAGCCCAGCCCAACATTGGTCGTGAGAAAGCCAGTACCGGAGAGAGACAAGGTAAACGTCGGCGAGGGGGTGCTGCCAAAATCGAACGAATTTTCTTTGGCACGCAGGTGACTGGCCGGCCTGGCGATGGCATAGAGGGGCACATGAATCGAATTGTCAGCGCCGCTGGGCTGCAATTCCAAGTTGCCCATCACTTCACTGAGCCAATAGCGGGTGCCAATATCCTGTAAGGTGTCATCGTGGCTGCGTGCTAAGGCACTTGGATTCACGGACAGAACGATAGGCACAGTAACCAATGTGTTCACAGGTACGCTCAGCGTGGTCTGTGGCAACTTCACCTCGACACCAGGCACGTCCGTCCGACTGAGGTAACTGAGCGTGGCGGTGACCTGTTGGGCACCCTTGTTGAGCACTGCCAGCGTACGCGTAAAGGTTGAGCGTTCTGTCACGTCCAACATGCCAAACGAGAGGCTCACCCGCTCCGGCACTTCGTCGTCAAAGGCCAGCACCGTTGTCTTGGTCGCAGCCCGCAGATCGATGCGTCCTGCCCCGATCCTGGCCGCCGTATAAGTGTTCGAGGCGACGCTAGAGCCCAGATGGACGAAGGGCTGAGCACTGTTCATCACTAATGCCTTCAATTCCTGCGCCGTCCAATTCGGATAAAGCTGGCGCAACAATGCTATCGATCCAGCAACATGGGGGGCTGCCATCGACGTGCCACTGCTCGAACGCCCATACGAGCCGCTTTCCAAGGAGGCTGAGACAATATTGACCCCAGGGGCCGCAATATCCGGCTTGAGCACCGAATCATCGCGCCGCGGCCCACGCGAGGAGAAGGAGGCAAGCTGATCCACTTGGTTGGCGCTGTCGTAACTGCTGGCCGCTACGCTGATTGCACCGTCGGCCACGGCGGGGCTGCCGGTGATGTAGTGAACATCGCCATTGTTGCCCGCTGACGCTACCACAATTACACCCGCTGCAGCAGCATTGTTGCTGGCAATCGTACTCACATCGGCCTGAGCACCATAGCTCGATCCAAGCGACATGTTGATCACATCCACATGGTCGGAGAGATCGCCGTCGCCGTTGGGGTCGACCGCCCACTCGATCGCCAAATCGGCCAACTCGCTGCTGCCCGAGCAGCCAAAGACCTTGAGCGCATAAAGTTGTGCCTTGGGGGCTACGCCAGGTGCAACCCGAAAGGCGGACAAATCGAGCGCTTCGTTGTAGGGTCCTGTATAAGCCGAACCGTCCTGATTTACACCATTGCCTGCCACGGTACCGGCGACATGCGTACCATGACCATAACAGTCCATCGGATCGAGGTCAGGTTTAGGATTAGGCGCATAGGTAGTTGATTCGGGATCGGCGTCATAGGAGTCGCCCGAGAAGTCATAACCGCCAATCACCTTCGCATTTGGATAAGGCATGCCATCCGTGATCGAGGTTTTGTCATTTTGCGCATAGAGATAGATGTTGCCAGGACCACCGAGGTCGCTGTGGATGTAGTCGATCCCTGTATCAATCACCGCCACGCGGATGCCTTCACCTGTCAATTTGGTGCCACGCACGCCTTCCCAAAGGCTCGGTGCACCAATCACGGGTAGGCTCTTATTGTGCATTGGCACCTTGGGAATCAAAGGATAGACTGCCTGGACGCCTGGGATCTGGCGTAGCTGAGCAATCGCACTAGGGTCGATACGCAGGGCGATGCCATTAAAGATGCGCTGCGTACGATAAAGAATCGTTGGCTCTAGACTTGCCAATTGGTCGAGCAGCGCCTGTTGTTCGCTCTCAATCTCGGCCAGTTGGATTTGGGTACGCGCCGCCAATGCTGACGCCTCTACCTGATTTTTCTGCGATTGCGCATAGACAACGGCAACCGGTGCAGATGTCAATTCCACCACCACGCTCACTTCGTTAACCTGAAAGCCAGCGGAAAAGGTCTCGATACCAGCCAGAAGGGATAGAGATAGCAGGCAACAATAGCTGCAGAACGCCGCATCAGCGGTTAAAGGAAGCATAAATTCTGCTGCGAAGAAAGGGAGAAATACAAGAGGATGAGATAAAGATGACGAAATCATAAGGCATTACACTAAGCGGTATTGTCTCAGAGTGATCGATTTTGAATCATAGCATTCTATACTTGGTGATTGTATACGTCATTTAGCGTACTTCTCCGAGTTTTGACCTCTCCGAATGAGAATAGTACAATCCGATTATGCAGAGTTTCTTTCCCCTAAGGCAGTGGCTTCGTTGGTGGGTGGCGTTGGCGAGATGGTCGTGGACCGTTATACAGCCAGATATGGTGGCTGCCCAATCGATGTTGCGTATCCCGGATATTCAAGGAGTAGCCGACCGTTCCCCCAAAGCCGGAGAATGGCGATACGTTTGGTCTGGTGACGGCTTTGACCGAAGATGGGTTTTATCTACAGACCCCATCGGCGACGACGATGTGAAAAGCAGCGACGGTATCTATGTCTACTTACACCGTACGCCCAAGGTAAAGCTAGGTGATTGTGTTTTTCTCCAGCGCGCCTATGTCGATGAGTTTAACGGGAAAACTGAACTATCGCGCATGAAGTCGGTCGAACCAAGTGATCGCTGTCATGGGCAGGCAGTCCGGCCCGTATCCATTCCACTTGCCCGCCTCTACAGCGATCCGGTGGCGCTTTTTGAACGCTACGAGGGCATGCTTGTTGAGATCGATAATCTGTCCGCCATTGTCCAGGGTTCAACCAAACGCTTTGGCAACGGCGAAGCCGAAATGGCGTTGGTCGAACCTTTTGCTGCCGCTCAACTTGCGGGCGGTCGGATTTTCCAATCTCAGCCTGAACAGACTTCGGCTCTGATCTTTATCAGCAGTGCCTGGGTGCCAACTTTCCTGATGCGCGCTGGGGTGATCAAGTGGCGGTTGGCAAATCGGAGGCGACGGGGCGCAAGGCGTTGGCGATTCTCGATTACAACTTTGGCAAGTATCAACTCTTGCTGTTACCCGACCAATCGGTTGACGTGAGGCAGCCTCCGCCACAACCAGAACGGGCCTCACCTACCAAGGATGACGAAATCACCGTCTGCTCGACCAATCTCTGGGTCTTGGGCGAGGAAGTGCTGCTCAACATCCCAACCCGTTGGACTTTGACCAGGAGCTGAAAAAGCGGGCTGCTGCAATTGCTGAGACACTTTCGGCTGCACCAATATTTCGGCTACAGGAAGTAGGTTCACAGGCGGGTGTTAGACGATTCAGACAGGCGAATTGCGAGCTCACTATGGGTTGGATTGGCTGGCGGACGGGCTGGTAGCGGCTACCAGGCTGACAACCCGAATTCTGCTCATGACTGGGTTTCTCACGCTAAAATCTCGAGAGTCAATGTCGATTCAGTTGAAATGATACAAAGTTGTACGACCGACTATAAAGTGTTGCCAGGAGCTATAATGCCCGCAGGGTGAATTCTTTGTTTTGACCGGCCTTCGCTGATTGCTGACATGCTGGTAACGGGTGATTTGGGTGAACCGTTTCACTTGCGTGGTGACCAACCATTTGAAGAGCAAGGCGGGCGATGAAACAGTCAACGAGCTGCGGCGAATCCTACAAGCGCAGGAGGTAGCAAGCCATGTACAAAATTGGCTGGATGCCGATGTCAACGCCGCAGTCGTTGTGCTTGGCGACATGAACGATTATTACAGCAGCGATCCGGTCGAAATGTTGCGCACGACCATTGCCCTGCCACTCTTTCTACGCCTACAGCTTATTGCCGTATCTGGATCGCTACACCTACGTGTCTATAATGGGGCGAGTCAGGTGCTCGATCACATCCCGGTTTCGCAAGCCTTGAAGCCGCGATCGGCGAGGTAAATGTGGCTGTATATCAACCGAACTTTGCCTATCCAGAAAAAGGCTGGATCTGAGTACCGTCATCCACGCCAGCGACCACGATCCTGTTCTGCTTCGGCTGCGACCGGCTGCGGCGGCGACACTTTGGCCTGCAACTGGGCTACCCAGCTAATTGAGCATTGCGCGCCTGCGATGCAAGCAGGACGTCGGTCGATCGCCAACAAAGTGATGATCGTGGAGAAGTGCGCTTCCTGGAATTTGCGGACCAGGGCAGATAAGCACGGTACACTGAGTTTACCATTCTATCTAATAACAGATTCAAACGACTTTGCGGTCGATTTGAAGGATGGGATGAATGATCTGCCCTCATTGCAGGTTGAACATCTACGTTGCGGTTGATCAAGAGCGCCCTCGAAGCGGTTCCTGCGCCTCGTCAGCTTTGTCAACGTAACTCCTCACTACCGTATTAATTGCGTCTTATGAAGCACGTCTATTTAAGTTGGTACGACTTTGAAGAGCTGGTGAGCCAGCCCGCCTTCGTAAACCTTAACACCCCTACGACGCCATTATGGCGATTTCATCGCGGTGGTATCATCCCAGCCGGGATGATCGCCGAGGCGCTAAAATGCGCGAAGTGCTGGTTGCTGCTGTCACGTTTCCTGAGGATCCGGTTTCTATCGCACCCGGCTCAGTTGGCCGCGCCATCCACCCCCTGACAGCCTCTTGAAGGACGCAAGATCCCGGTGATCGACAACCTTTGGCATCAGCGAAGTGCACGATTACAGCGGTCAGCCGGCGGATTGAGACTGCCAACGGCTTCCCAGAACTGGCCGTCATCCATTTGAAAAAGTCGGCGAGCTACTTCCCCGAGTTAGAGCCGGACATCTGGGTCGAAGAGACGGAAGACTTTATCCATTATCCCTGGCAACGGATCGACGACTCAGACTATCGCATCAAGCTTGCGCCAGTCATGGCCTTTGTCTTAAAAATTCTATGCACTGCGCCCGGATCAAATGCTGACATCTACTTCGTCCGCCGCAGAGCGCATGCCTGAAATCATTCGCCCGGTTAAAGTAACACCATCCCGATGCGCACTGCGAGCTTAACCATGAGAACGCCTTGCAACTCCTGGTAGCGACCATCCTTTCGGCGCAATGCACCGATGAGCGGGTTAATAAAGTGACGCCCGATCTTTTTGCCCGCTATCCCACTGCGCTCGATCTCGCCCAGGCCGATCCGCAGGAACTGGAACGATGATCTGTTCCACTGGTTTTTATCACAACAAGGCCGTAAGAATATCCAGCTGCGGCGCGACGCATCGTGGATCCCTTTGGCGGCGGGCGTACCCGGGTGACCATGGATGAACTTCTGACCCTCGGCGGGGTGGCACGCAAGACCGCCAATGTTGTGTTGGGCGTGGCTCACGGCATCGGGGTGGGCATCGTCGTCGATACACATGTGCGCCGGCTCTCTAATCGGCTGGGACTCACCAAGAACGAAGAACCGGAAAAGATTGAGAAGGTGACCCGATGATGTTGGTACCAACCAGTGAATGGATCGACTTTTCGCACTTGTTGATCTTCCACGGGCGACGCATCTGTGACGCCCGCAAACCTGACTGTGCGCACTGCAAGCTCAGCACACTGTGTCCAAGCGCTTTGGTTTAGAGATTTGCACCACTACGAGCAGAGAAAGCAATGAAAACGAGGTAGGCCGATTCGTTGCTTTCAGCAATTGAAGGCGCGTGCGTTTTTAGCCGCACAGTGGTGACTCTACCCAGTTCTGCAGCTACAAGCAGCAGCTACGATAAACAGCTTTTGAACCGTCTCTAAGGAAAGGAATTGAAGTTGGAATCTCTCCCCCGAACGTGGTTGATTGTTCTCCTGTCGGTGATACTCGTCGTAGGTATCCTGGTTTGGTTTTTTTGGCCCAAGTCAAGCGTCAAAATTGACGGAATGGCGACGCCGGTGACCGATGAAAATTGGCCAACCAGTCAACCTTCCGATGCATTGATCACCGCCCAACTGCATTTTACCTTTACAGTACCTACTGGTTGGGTTGTTCGTAGCTGGCCGCAAAGCGAGTTTCAACGCTCGGGCCAAACACTTAGTTCCGAAGTGCCTCGGCTACGCCAATCAATTGATCGCTGGCTTGCTGCCTTTCAAGCCGAGTCGCAGGTCTTGCTTGTCCAACCAATTGAGGAAAAACCCGGCTCACAAAGCGCTATCCTTTTTCAGCATTGCTCGGCAAGGCTTGCGCCGGAACAGATCGCTGCCACTCTGGCCGAGAAGGCCCCGCTCGATCACCTGATTGATACCGAGCTACGCCAGGACGGGCAACCTAATTTTGCGCATCCGCGGCAGTCAGCTCACTGGGTTCGGATAGCTTTGCTGCACGTCCTGCCGAAGTCGCCATGATGATCAACCCTGAGGCCGATGCGTCGTCTTGGTGTTGATTATATTGGGCGATGACCAGCGTAGCGATTTCGCCGAAAGCCTTTTGCGTTCACTGAAACGAATCAGAGTGAACGAAACCAACCGTATGATTGAAGGAGCGATTCAGTGCCATACCCGTACCCGCAGGCTATACCCGTGTCCGGATCCAGTTCTCTTCGGGGCCTTGACTCATGCCAGGAGTGAAGAGACGCTCCTCCAAGATTTTTGGTCCACGCAGGCGGCTATGGGGCACGCATTGTTGTTTTTGCTACCAGTGCCAGCGACGAACCCCAGCTAAACAATATTGTGCCCCTTTTAGCAACCTTCAGTGCGACTCGACCCAGGCGCTCACCGTGACGGATCGGGCCAGCGCAGCCAGCGATGATCTGCAACGATTGGTTGCCGCCTGTACGGGTTTCCTGATTTTGGGTAACAATCCGTTACGTTTTGCCAGCACCATCGGCGGGACACCTTTGCCCAGTCGATTCGGCGTCAATGCGCAGGGAAAGTGTGCGGCTGCGCTTGGCGGTTCGGCTTCGATCCTTGTCAACACATGACTGTTTTGACACGCGGCGCGAATACCTCGTCCCTGCTTCACCGGCAACTGATTCAATTTGCACCGGGGCTGGGGATCGTCAACAAACTGGTACTGATGGTGTTGCTGACGCCAAATGACAGTGCTGGCGATCGCATCAGCCGCCTACTGACCGCAGTCGCCTACAATCCATTTTTGATCGGCGTGAGCCTCGAAGCTGATACAGGAATTACCCTCTACGCCAACGATTCGTTTGATGTCTTTGGGCAGAACAATGTACTTGTAGTAGATGGACAGGGGTTACAATACACAAACTTGCATGAAACGATGAAAGCAGTCAGCATGTTAGGGTGCACCCACATGCCCTACCCGCTGTGTCGCCGCTTTTGGTCTCAGGGATAACCGTGACGCAGGTTGCACCCGTCGAGGATGACATCCCCGCCTGCTCGACGCGAAGGGAAGCGCTTTTGTGTGTCGCCGAGGGATGACAAGAGCGAGTAATTCACCTTGTCATCCTGGTTATCCCTTCAGAATTAATGCCAGTCCTCGATCAACTCCTCTTTCTCGCCGATTAACTTAAATTGACGCTGCACTGGCTGGACGCTAGGTTGACCTACAGAATAGGCTGTGCCATCGATCACGTTGTAGCCCCGGCTGCTCGCGGGTATTGCACTGCGGATGACCGCCCATTTGCCGTGGCCAGGGGGCACCCGCCAGATGATCACGGGTGGCTGTTGCTGGCCAAAAGTTGCGTTGCATCAATGCCTGTTGTTGATCGTAGCGCGGCTGTGAGATTAGGGGCTGCGGTTGATAATCACTGCGGCGACTTGCCATCAAGGCAATCAGCGCCGCAGGAATTCCCGCCATCACACCAAAGAGTACACCCAATGCCAAATCGATCGCATCACTGCTCAGTCGACCAACGATCTCCCAACCTGCGGCACAGAGGAAGAGCAAAAAGCCAACGGCAAGAATTTTTTTCATAACAGATCCCTGGGTAAAAGCGTTTTCGGAAAGTAGATCAGTGAATAAATAAGTCAGTAGGACAGTGGGTTACCACACTGTTTACTGTCCCACTGCCAAACTATGTACCTGCTGTAAATGCTGACATCATGCGGGAGAAGAGTCCACCTTTATTGACAGGCACCAGCGCAGTGGAATTGGATGTACGCTGTTTGTCGCTGCCTTGCGGCTGATTTTGCATCCGCCAGCGCTGCAGCACGTTGCCGCCCGATTCCAAGGCTTGCTTGACACCTTTTAGATCGGTCGGGCCAATCCAGGCACTTTGAAAGCGCACCACTTCGCTGCGAATCACCAATAGGAAATCGCCTTTGCCTTCAAGCTTCTCGGCACCGCTGTCCGAGATACCTGTGGCATAGCGGGCTTCGTCTTTGCCAGCAACGGCACCGACCAGTCGAACCGGGAAGTTGGCCTTCATCGCTCCGCCGATCAGTGCCGCCGTAGGCTTTTGGGTACAAGCGACGAGGTGGATACCTGCTTCACGTCCCCGCTGTGCCAGACGAGTTAACATTGCCTCGACCTGAGAACCGCCGGTCTGCAATAGGTCGGCAAGTTCATCCACCGCCACAATCAAAATCGGCTTGCTGACCTGTGCCTTATCGCGCCGTTCCATCTCCGCTACGAGCCAGCGTAGACAACTCATTGCCTCTTCAGCGCTCGATGCTACTTGACCGAGTACATGGGGTAGATCTGCCAACGGGGAGAAGCCTCGACCTTTGGGATCGATCAGGATCAACTGTACATCGTTCTGCCGGTTGTACATGGCGAGTGAGGTCAACAACGTACGGGCCAGCGCGGTTTTGCCCGAACCAGTTGTGCCAGCAATCAAAACGTGGGCGACATCCGGGGCGGGCATACGCAGTAGAAGCGGCGTCCCATCCTGCTCGACACCTAGCACTGCTGTCACTGGCGGCACGTGGGTGATGCGCTGACAGAGTGGCAATAGGCGTACTGCCTCGGGTGTATCGTGCGGAACTTCGACATGCAATCCACCCCCCTGTCGATAAATGCGAGCTTCGCGCTTGCCAAGCGCCATCGCAATCTCCTCGGCCAGCGCCTTGACCTTATCAATCTTGGTGCCTTCGCTGGCGCTCACATCAAAGCGAACATAGCGTGGAGTTACAGTACCACCATTGACGCGTGCCTTGACCTTGTGCCGCTCGAGGATCATCTCGATTCGGTCAGCCTGCATCTCTAAGGTTCGCCGCTGTTGTGCCATGGTCGTCTTTCCTTTCTTCCTCAGGGCTTACGCACCAGTCTCCTCAATCCTGCAAGACAGGTGAATGCCCAATCTTTTAAAGCTTAGTTCCACAAAGCATCTCATGGCGATGCTGGAGTCGTGTGAGTTGGTTGGAGGTTGCGCGAATTTGGCCACGCAGTTGGGCTCGACTGATCTGGCTCTGTTTGGTCCACAGGTCGTAGAGCGCCGCCAGTGCTGCGATTGAGAAGAAGAGCGATAGATAGGGAACCCACCAATAGGGCGCTTCAGCCTGGCCGATTGCCAAAATCCAGAGTGAGAGCAACAGGAAGAACGCCATACCCAACGCACTGTACAATTGCGCAAAGGGCAGCAGCAAATAGGAAGGTTTGAAGCGGAAGCGCCACTCATGCGTCAATGTTTCCTGTTGATGTTGTAAGAGGACAATCTGCTGGCGCAATTGGGATAGCTCAAGGTCGAAGTTGAACGCAGTGTCAGCGAGCTGTTGATCCCATTCGTCCTGTTCGATGGTCTCTACAGGGGAGGAGATCTTCTTCGTCCATTCATTTGGGTAATTGGGATAAGGAATCGCTGGTAACATAGAATTTGGGTTTGATTTAGGCTGGGCCAATAAAAAAGCCTGGCCGCGTGCTTGATAACTCGATCTAGGTCGAATCATCATGTACGCTCTGGCCAGGCTGTTTGTTTCTTATCAGGCTCGCATCAGGTCAATCAGGCTCAAATACGAACCTAGCTTGGAGCTACAGTAGGTTATGATCCAAGTTTAGAACATCTGTTTGGGATACTTGGATTAATTTGTGATATCTTGCGAAAATTTGCGATATTCTTGGGATATCAATTTGGTTTATGCAACAGAAATTGCTGACTGACCTTAGTATATAGAACAATCGTTCTGTTGTCAAGTAGCAATTAGTATTTTTGTTCTAAATTGGAGGCGATATTCTGAAATCAGCAACAAAAAGGCCTGCACAGTCCAAGACTGTGCAGGCCTTTTTGCCTGGTCATATCTTAATTAATCAGGCTGTGCAAAGTAATCGGCTTGCGCTCATTTTTAAACGTGTGAGCAACGAGCAACGTCCCCGGCATGGCGCAAGACGTTCTTCGGGATGACCCTACTCTGGCAGATCATGCTGGAAGAGGGCACTGTCGGTCAGTAGGTAAAGCGTGTTGGTTACATCTTCGACAAAGAGGCCACTCAGGTTTTGAAGTGGATTACCTTCGGGCGCAACCAATTGACTGACGTAGGCCCCGGTTTTGTCGTAGACAATGACGCGCGATTGCGCCCGATCGGCCAGGTAGAGTCGGCCATTGTCTTCTTCGCTAACCGCCATGTCTACGGGTTGTTGCGCTGGTCCGAGTCGATCATCGAGGACAAAGGGTGCCTGTTGACCGTTGAAGAAGCGCAGGATCTTACCGTCGTCGAAGAGCATCCAGATGTTGCCGTCGATACGCATCGTGTGCAGGCCGGTAAGGTCATATTGTGTATTCTCGGGGAACCAGGCCTCCGGGGCCGTTTCGTACTGGCCAGGCAGAAAACGGTAAAGTTGATTGTTACCTACATCAGCCACATAGAGACGCCCAGTGAAGCTCTTAAGTTGGCGGGCTGATTTAATGATCTTGTCGGGGCCACCCAAATTGATCAACGCTGCCCCATCGACGCGCGGATTGAAGCGAAAAACGTTGTTGTTGGCATCCAAGATAAAGAGGTTCGATTTGTCATCGTAGCCGGGTACCGGCAATTGCCAAGTGAAGTCGATCAATGGACCAACTTGGGCACCATCAATCGTATCGCCTTGTCGCAGCAACGTTTGCGCGGTAGGATCGGGCACAGATTCCTTGCGCTGGTCGAGCCGATAGCGTTCAACCACCTGCCGTCCTTCATCGAGGATGTAGATGTCTTGATCGACCACGAGAACACGTGTTGGACGCGAGCCAGAAGGAAATTGGACCAAGGGCTGGACAAGTCCATAGAGCCGTTGAACTTGTAAGACTTGCTGTTCAATCTGGGCAATCTGCCTAGTTAAGTCTTCGCTTTGACTGTCGGTTCCGGGCAACAACGCCTCGCGTGCATCGAGTGCAGCGCGTGCTTCGGTGAGCAGTTGCAAGGCGTTTTCCTTGTTACCCGTATCAATTGCAGTCTGCGCGCTGCCAACACGGGCCAGTGCAATGCCCAGTTGCGCTTCGGCCCGGCGCTGAATTTTTGCCAGACAGTGGCTGCTACAATTGCCGCCACTGCCAGCGCAATCGCTAATGCAGTGAGAACAAAAGATGCGGGCGCTTCGTCCACCTCTGGCCGGTGGCGGCGTATAGGTGTCAAAATGGGAGGTCGGCTTGACGCTCGCTCGAAATGCGCAGTGGCGGCACTTGCAGTCAGGAGATCTTCGGTGACTGGGGACTGCACGGATTTGGCAGGACGCGCCAGTTGCAGCCGGAGTTTCGGGCAAAACGTACCGAAAAAGCGTGTCAATCGGGTTAAAGGTGTTTCGCTTGTACCCTTGCTGCGGTTCGGCGGCAGCGCGGGCTGGTTGCACTGGCTTTTCTTCATCAACGGTTGGCGGTATGGATGGCGGCGCTGAGGAGAAGATCGTTGTTTTGGCTTCACTTACCCACTAAGCGCAGGTTTCACGCCAGGGGTCGGCGGGGGCACCCACGGCTGTCGGTAAGCCACCCAGCCAGGACGACGACCAAGTGTTCGAGGTGGCGTTGGTGCCGTCTCTGCGGTACTGGCTTTTTTTTAAAAAAAAAAAGAACAACACCAAGATCAGCAAGAGTCCAGGTAGGCACTGCGCACCTGCTCCAAAATTCCGCTGGCTGCGTCAAAACGATTCTCCGGATCGATGTGGGCCACGGTTGCCGCCAGGACGCGCAAGGAAATGGCCTCTTCCCACGCACTCGCTCCCAAGAAGATCGCATCGCCCGGGTTCAGTTCGCGGCGCAAAACTGAGTCGCTCGAGCTGAGCTGGGCTGCTGCCTCGGCCTCTAGCGGATACATTTCGACCCGTTTGCCTGCGCTCAACATGGCAAACATTGGCCCAGCATGTGCCATCATCAGCCGATTGTTGAGGATGCCTGCACAAATCACGCCACCGCTAAGCGCTTCTCCTCCGCCACTTCGTGCTTGCTGAGCGTTGAAGTCGGCTAGGAATGACATCGCTTTTTGTACTGCACTCGCCAAAACCGCCGATTGTTTGCCCTTGTTGGAGTAATAGGCATTCTCAACCTCGGCAAGCATCTGTTCGACCAGTTGCTCATATTCAACCAATTGTTCTCGTTTGTGCTGTGTGCCAAATAGATCGACGACTGCATATAAAACGCCACGCTCGGCTTGTTTGGTACCGGCAGCAGGTTCGACCATACGAATCCCAGCAGGGACTTTATCTCCGTTGTTGCTGAGAAAAACTGGAAACGTTTGTAGCATAGATAAGTACTCGAAGAAAGCGCCAAGTGGCAACTTTTTTGCGCTTTGGCTTGTATTAACTGCGACGTGTTGGGTGGTAATGCGTGAAGGGCAAACTTACGATTCGCATTCACGCGTTAGGGTTACGTTACAGATTTTGTCATAATAGCGCGGAGAGGGGTCGATGTCAACGTTAGCAGAACATGCATGGTAAAATGGGGAAAATATGTCACGTTATCGTATACCTGCAACCAACCATCGCACCGAAGCAGTTATTGATCGCAGTCGCTTTATCACAACCCTGGCACACACACCAACGGTCGAAGAGGCGCGTCAATTGATTGCGCAGATCAGTGCCGAATTTAGTGATGCCAGCCACAATTGCTGGGCTTATGTGATCGGTCCGCCAGGCAGCACAGCACAGATTGGTATGAGCGACGATGGCGAACCACATGGCACTGCCGGACGCCCGATGTTGACTGTGCTGCTTCATAGCAACGTGGGCGACATCTGTGCCGTAGTAACTCGTTACTTTGGTGGGACCCTGCTGGGCAAAGGTGGGTTGGTCAAGGCCTACAGTGGCGGCGTGCAACTGGCTATGCAAACTTTGCCTGTGGTCGAGCGCGTACCCAAACAGGATCTGCTGGTTGTGGTTGACTACAGTGCGCTGACACCACTCAAACGTATGTTCTCCGAGTATGAAGTCGAAATCCTCCAGGAAGAGTTTGCTTCGGATGTAACCCTAACGCTACGTCTGCCAGAAGAGAAGAATGTAGCTTTTTCGGCTGCTGTGATTGAGTTGACCAATGGGCAAGCGCTCATAGAGCACACCGTGTAGTCAAGAGTTTAATCGATAAAAGGGCCGTTCATACGCCAAACAATCAACTCATGCTAATTGTTTGGCGTATAAACATTGATTACACGCTAAACCGGCATTGTAACAGCTAGTTGGAAAAGCCGCTGCAAAACTCTGTTGCGGCTGTTTTCACATCTAGGTTGTCCCAGGTACTATGATCCAGTGGCGGGTGTGAGTTGCCTTTAGTTCCTGAACAGCTATCACTACCGCCTGTCACAAGGTAAATTGCCATTAATGCACTGAGCCTTGGTGCTGAAAAAGAAGTACCAGCAGCCAAGTTGCCGTTGCTTGTTGTAACTTGTGCACCTGCATCGACTGCGATGCCCATTGTCATCACTTCCCCTGCATTCGACCATGTTGCGTGAATTGGATTCACTTCTTCAGTGTAGGCGCTAGAGCTAACGACACCCGGGAGTGAGGCAGGTGCATAAGGTGTGGATAGCCCCTGATTCCCGGCGGATGCAATCACAGTCCACTTACCTGATAAAATGGTCTCGTAGAGTTTGTCCGCCCCTTTTGTACCATTTTCAGTGCCATTGCCAGCCAACTCGCCATAGTTGGAAGTGTAGTACTTATAGATGCGCAGTGGACCAAGATCGGGCAGGTACAAAAGTTTCAACCAGACAGACTCGCTATTGCCGCTGTTGAGTTCCTCTTGTAAGGAATCAAGTGTCTTTTCGAGAATATCAACCTTTGCTCCAAAAAAATTATCTGACTGGATCGAATCTCTGGCGCGATATTGAGCAAGTAGCTCTCTAAATTCATTAAGCAAAGTCTGTGGTTCTTCTGGATTCTTTGAAGTAAAGCCAAAGAGTGGATCGCAAGGAACCAATGCGTAGCTCAAATTGATAACGATGTCTTGATCCTGAATATTCTTTAGGGTTGAGTCTCCAACTTGAATACCATTTGCCAAGATATTGTTGAGAGCTGCAGAAAGGTTCGATTCCATTGCTTGGGTTCCCCAATCAGGTGTATCGATAGCAACAAGAACAATTTGTGCTCCCTCAGACGACTGCCAAAGCTGTCGGTTGCCATCCGTCTTTACTAACTTGAAGTTGTGCTGTAGTAACTCATCGGCAGCTGAAGAATAGACTAGCGCGCCATGAGGTTGAGGAAGGGCATCAAGCGATGCTTTTACCTTGATATATACTCCACCCTGTCCCTCTGGAGTAGCGAGACAATTCAAGTTAACGTAATCTGGATACTTAACCAATAGTTCCTGCGCTTTTAATTCATTGTATTCCTCTTGCGAAAAATCATCGACAATCAAAATGACTGCGGTTTTGGCTGGGCTGGGCGATGGGTTGTTACTTTGTGGCGTTGTGTCTATCGGTGGAACACATGATGCCAAAAGAACCAAAAGGATGAACAAGCAAGTTGCCAAATACAACTTTGTACGCATTTTGTGCCTCCACGATGTAGACCTACATGGGTGATTGCGGTTTGTCTTTGTAAGATGGTTTTAACAAGGTGAAATAGGCTCTCCTAAGAATAACGTCAACCGCAAACAATTTAGGGTTTCATTTGTGCTTCGAGTTTAATTTATTCCAAGGTTATGGCTTGCTGGTGGCGTAATTGCGTAAAAGGGTGGCGATCTCTGTTTCAACAGATGTGTTACCTAATTTGTGGAATAGCTCACGCGCCTGAATCAGGTAACGATATGCCTTATCAAACTCACGTAGTGCGTGGTAATCGACGCCGATTGCATAGCGAGCGGTTGCTTCCAGACTATCATCGTTCCAGATGTTGCTAAGTTCAAGTGCTTCTTGATGGGCCTGAAGTGCTTTGGCAATACCCACATCAAACTCGGCGGAGCCAAGATTGATCAATGCAGATGCCAAAATCTGATTGTCTAATGTGCGGCTAATTTCTACTGCCTCGGCTGCATAGCGCCGCGCAGAGTCATATTCCTGCTCAAGCTGTCCAGCGACATAGCTCATTTGGGTAAGTACACGGACAAGAAGCTCCCGATCTTCACTCTGTTTGGCAAGCTCATATGCTTGATCGAGAAGTTGATCTGCTTCCGTACGGTTGCCTTGTAAAAGAAGCATGGTTGCATAGACATACGATAAATCAACTTGACGCTTGACATTGGGAGCCAAAGCCAATGCTTCTTGATAAGCAGCGAGCGCTTTCTCTACTTCCCCGCGCTCATCATAGGCGTTTCCACGCTTACTCAGCAGATAGTGTAGCAGAGAGTTCTGTCCAGGTCCGAGTGAGCGAGCCGTATCAATTGCGCGGTCAAGTCGTTCCAAAAATTCCAGGCTATGTCCTTGGCTGTCTAGATAGGATCTCTCTCCTGGCTCAGGATAACCACCAATTGCCAAGTGACTGACAATCCGCAAAAGTACTTCACCTTCGGCCTGGCGCGCTGCGCCCAAAATATTGGGCTGTTCCAACTCTAAAGCATCAAAATCCTGAACATTTTCCAATACAAATCGATCAATCGCATCGACAATTAGGTGCGCATTCTCTGGTACTTGTCGGTATTTTTCTTTGGCATAGCTGTAACTTAAGTCATGGAGACTAAAGTAGTCCACGTTTGCTCTATGGCGCATCAAGCTTCTTTGTGCTAACTTTTCAAGGGTTTCTTCCACACTATCAATCGGCTGATTTGTGTAGATAGCAAGGAGCCGTGCAGTTGCGCCAGGTGCAAAGAGAGTACCAAACGCCGTAAAGAGTTGTTTCGCTTTTTCATCGAGCGCAGCGTAACTGTCATCCAGCAGAGTACGTACACTTGGAGACCTCGATTCTACTTCATTCAATTCAAAATCCGGTGAAGTGAGCGTATGAGGTGAATCCTTAAGCCTGCGCAGCAAATGCGCCGGACTCTTATGATCAACATCGAGAATTTTACCGGCAATTTCTAGAGCAAAAGGGTGATATCCGACAAGTTTACACAGTAGTTGAGCGTCAGCTTGTTGGGGAGCTCCAATATTTGTGGCATGGTATTGCAGTAAGTCAAGTGCTGCATCAGCTGAGAGTTCGACTACCTCAATTCTGGGCAAGGATGCGAAGTGACCTCTCGATGTTGCAATCAGCTTTACATGCCCGGGTAACACTTTCTGAAAATCTCGTAGCGCCAATCCATTACGAATGTCATCCAAAACGATGAGCGAGATTGTTGATTGCATGAGCAATTCGCGAACTACTTTAATCTTTGCATCGCCAGTTGTTTTGGTAAGTTCAAGGTCAGTGATACTGGCGCCGCTCTTGACCGCCTGCACTGCAACCGCTTCTAGCAATGTATCAAGTTTCTCATTCGCACAGTGCATCCAAACGACCTGCCCACGGTTGGTACGCAAATGATGATTTGCAATTTCTGCGGCCAGGGCACTCTTGCCAATGCCACCCATGCCGGTCAGTAGCACTTTCCCTTTCTGAGTTAACGTATGTGAGATTTGTGACATCAGCTCTCGGCGACCAAACAACTTATCAGGTGCCGCCAAAACGTTTGGCTCAGTGTAAAGCGCAACGTCGAGAGGAACACCAATCTCAAGTTGTTTTGGGTCGGACGTTTGTGGTGTGAAGCTTTCTGTCCTCACAACGACGAGCAACGCTGGATCGATGCGATTTGCAATTAGCTGAGGCTTGTCATACTCGCCCAGATTTGATAGATCAATCTGGGCTCGCCCCAGTTCAAAGGCGGTTTGAATCGACCTTCCATAGCCTATTGCACTGTAGAATGCAATAGAAAATTGGATGGAAGCACTGTCAAGTATGGCATCCGACATACCAATCACGACATCTATATGCTCAGCAATTGCTTGTGCTTGAAGGATAGATGAACATGCATTCAGAATTACGCAATGAACATCCTCGCTAAACTGTGCAAACAAGCTGCCAAGCGCTGCTGCTGTCACTGCGTGGCTTTCGCCTTGGCGATTTTCTACATATAATTCGCCAATGTCACTGTGTCCACTAAAATGTACAATATAGGGCCTGTAGCGAAGTAAAAGCTCAACCAGATCCCCTACTTGTGTTGCATGTTGTTGTTCGATTTCAAATCTGTCGCGAAACTGGGTTGAACGTAGAGCACGGTCAATTTCCCGAAATTCTTCACCGGTACGCAAAGGTACATTATCAACTGGATTGGCTGCAAGCAATAGGACACGAATTGTCTCCAAATCTCGCCTGAATGTGGAGTTTGGGTGTATCCTACGACTGTTCATTTGAGCCTCATAATTTTTCGATGATGAATGAACGTGTGGGTTTATGGGTAGATAATATTGGATGGTTGGTAGTGTAGCATGTAAGCAATTCTATGACAAGCACCGATTGCAAATACCCACTCGCCACATTTTAAGAGCTAATCAATTCCTTAATTTATATCATCGTTTTGCTTTTTGATGTAGCGACAGCAGATCCAGTCTAGACAGTGAGGAAATGAACTGGTCATTTGGTCGGGTTCCAACTGGCCATTTTCATTTACGCTTCTACGCTAGAAATTTCAATGTTCCAGCCATGATTGAGAACTGGGTAACCAAGTAATCATGAACAGGTAATCGTGCAGATCATGCACACTGGAAAATAATAAATTGCGGATAGCAGTGGTACAGAGCCCTCTACGGCCCGGAGCCACTCGCAATCCGCTGTTTTAGATAAAAAGGGAACTCGAATGAGAATCACTTCGCTTGAAGATGCTGTCAGCATCATTCGCTCGCACAATCGAGTCTTTGTTCATGGAGGCGCAGCAACGCCCAATCGGTTGATTAACGCCATGACCGCACGCGCCGATGAACTGCGCAACGTTGACGTAGTCCACCTGCATACTGAAGGTGAAGCACCCTATACCAAAGAGGAATACGTTAAGAGTTTTCGCACCAATGCACTCTTTATCGGTGCCAATCTGCGCACCGCGGTCAACAACGGCTATGCCGATTACGTGCCCGTCTTCCTCAGCGAAGTACCAAACCTTTTCCGGCGCAACGTCCTAAAACTGGATGTCGCTCTGATCCACGTTTCACCGCCCGATCGGCATGGTTATTGCTCGCTAGGAGTTTCGGTGGATGTGGCCCACGCTGCGGTTCAAACTGCCACCCACGTCATTGCCCAAATCAACCCCAATATGCCGCGCACCCACGGCGATGGTCTGATCCATACCAGCAACATTGAGGTCGCTGTAGAAGTCGATGAACCGATCCATGAAACGTCGAATGGCGAGATTTCCAGGGTTGATGCCCAAATCGGGCGCAACGTAGCCTCGCTAGTAGAAGATGGTGCCTGTCTGCAGATGGGCATTGGCGGCATTCCGAACGCCGTCTTGAGTGCCTTGATCAACCACCGGAACCTGGGTGTCCACACTGAAATGTTTTCCGACGGCGTAGTGGAACTGGTCGAGCGAGGTGTCATCACAGGCACCAACAAGCGTACCCACCCTGGCAAACTTGTCAGCTCGTTCATCATGGGCTCGCGCCGGCTGTACGACTTTGTCGATGACAACCCATTGGTCGCCGTATTGGATGTCGCCTATGTCAACGACACCGCTGTAATCCGTCGCAACCCCAAGGTCACCGCCATCAACAGCGCCATCGAGATCGACCTGACTGGTCAAGTCTGTGCCGATTCCTTGGGCACTCGCCTCTTCTCCGGCGTCGGTGGTCAGATGGACTTTATTCGTGGCGCATCCCTTTCCGAAGGGGGCAAGCCGATCCTGGCCCTACCTTCTGTGACCTCCAAGGGTATCTCGCGCATCACACCGACGCTCAATCTGGGGGCAGGTGTTGTCACTACGCGTGCACACGTCCACTACGTCGTAACCGAATGGGGCGTGGCTGACCTTTATGCCAAGAATTTGCGGCAACGGGCGCGGGCGTTAATTGCCATTGCTCATCCGGATCATCGGGAAGCGCTGGAACGGGCTGCCTTTGAACGCTTCAAACGGATGGATGATTAAACTACGGTTGTAACGAAAAGCGGAGTCTTGCCAGCCACTTTTTATTCAGGGCATATTTAAAAGCCTAATCGGATACAAAGCTACTGCAAACGCTGTGTAAAAACTGTTAGAGTCTGCTATAAATTTTATAGGGCGCACGGACTGTCGTATAAAATAGGAGTATACTCCTGTTGCGACAAGACAGGCGTAGTTGCCAAGAGTTGAGCAGACTCGACACAGGTTTTATGAGAAGAGAAACGTAAAACGTGAATCTGTGTTTTCGAACGCACGTTTTACGTTTTTTTATTGTCTAGTACTATAAGAAACCAATGGAGTTTCCCCGATGAATTTGATGATCAACGGAGAAAATCGTGAAGTAACAGGCGAAGCGAGCGACATGTTACTGTGGGTGCTACGCGATGAATTAGAGATGACAGGCACCAAATTTGGTTGTGGTGCAGGAATTTGCGGTGCCTGTACAGTTCATGTTGATGGTGTGGCCACTCGCTCTTGTATTACACCGCTTGCAGCCCTGGAAGGCAAGTCGATCCGTACTATCGAAGGGTTGGGCAGCGCAGAACAGCTTCATCCTGTGCAGCAAGCCTTTGTTGAGGCACAGGTTCCTCAGTGCGGCTGGTGTATGAGTGGCCAAATCATGACAGCAGCAGCCTTTCTCGAAAGCCATCCAACCCCTACGGATGACGAGATCGTTGAGGCGATGGGCAATAACTATTGTCGCTGTGGCTGTTATGTGCGAATCTTGCGAGCAGTGAAAAAGGGAGTTGAGCTGCAAAGTGGCAAAGCCACAGGGCAAATGCAGGAGGTGGCAGCATGAGCAACGAAAGTAACGATCTGCCATCCAAACGGCGCTGGCGACCTACCCGCCGTGGCTTTCTGATCGGTGCGGGCGTCACTGCGGGGGCGTTGGCGTTGGGTGTCACGCTGGGTCTGCCTTATGCGCGCTTGCAGATTTGGGAGGCACTGGACAGCGGAGGTGGCTTTGGCAGCATTCCCAAAGATCCCTTTGCCTGGTTTGAAATCTTGCCCGACAACCAAATCAAGCTCTACCTGGCGAAAGTCGAGATGGGGCAGGGAATTCACACCACGTTAACCCAAATTGCCACGGAAGAACTGGGTGTTGCTTGGGGCGATCTGCATGTGACGCAAGCGACCACCCAGCTTGGTGTGGCTGATACCTCGGGAACGACTGGGAGTTTTTCCACTTCGGGCAGTTGGCAACCGCTGCGTGAGGCCGCCGCGACCTTGCGTCAAATGCTTCAGACCAAAGCAGCTACTTTGCTGAACGTTCTTCCTGATCAACTGGTGCAGGATGGCAAGGCATTCTACGTCAAGGACGCCGTTGCCAAACGTCTTGACTTCGGAGCGATTGTAGCAGCTCCGGGCGAGTGGGTTGAGCCCAAGGAGAACGAGATCCAACTGAAAGATCCAAGTCAGTTCACCATCGTCGGGCAACCGTTGCCGCGTGTCGATATTCCAGCCAAGGTGACAGGCAAGGCAGTCTACGGCTATGACGTGAAGTTGCCAAACATGAAGTTTGGAGCTGTGTTACGATCACCCACCCTAGAGGGCAAACTCAAGACGGCCATGACGGAAAAAGCCGCTTCCGCAGCCGGCGTGGTCAAAGTGGTGAGCGAGGATGGATTTGTCGGCGTGGTTGCCGATTCACGAGCGAAGGCCCACGCCGCGGTTGCTCTGGTTGAAGCGGACTGGGAGGCAGGCAAACTCTGGCAACAGGAGGAACTGGAGCAGACAGTCACTGTGAGTGGCTCGGGTGGTACTTCGATTCAGAAGCGTGGCAACGCCGCAGCGCTGCTCAAAAACGCCACAGTAACCAGTGACTATCGCAGCCCGTTTGCCGTGCAGACGCCGCTCGAAGCCCAGGCGGCTCTGGCCGATGTTCAGGCGGACAAGGCGAGAATTTGGGTCTCGACACAGATGCACTTTGCGGTGCGTAGCCAGGTTGCCAAGGCAATTGGTATGGATGAGGAGAAGATCGAAATCATTCCCACCTACTTGGGTGGCGGCTTTGGACGCAAGACCGGTTTTGAGTCGGCGGTTGAAGCAGCAAAGCTGTCTAGGGCTGCTGGTGTGCCGGTTCATGTAGGCTGGAATCGTACCGAGGAATTACGTTATGGCTACTTCCGCCCGCCTACGCACAGTCAATTGAGTGCGAAGTTAAACGACAAGGGCATGATTGAAGCGATTGAACATCGACAAGCCAGCGGGGATGTCGCCGCTGCCTTTTTACCTGGTTTTCTGATGACCATGTTCGGAGCCGACTTTGGGGCATTGCGTGGGGCACGTATCCCATACAACATTGCCAACATCCACACCGTAGGCGAACGCCGATTGCTGCCGATCCGCACTGGTTGGTGGCGCGGATTGGGATTGCTTGCCAACGGGTTTGCCCTCGAAAGTTTTATGGATGAGTTGGCGCACATCGCCCAAATCGACCCGCTGCAATTTCGCCTCAACCATCTCGATCTCAACGACCCCCGCCAGAAACGACTGGCTGCAGTCCTCAACGCAGTAGCCGAAAAAGCCAATTGGGGTGGTTCATTGCCTGAAGGACATGCTCATGGCCTTGCCTGCGCTGCCGACGGTGAAACTGTGGTGGCCGAAGTTGCTGAAATTTCCTTTGATGAGGCCACTGGTAAAATCCGTGTTCACAATTTTACAGCCGCAATGGACTGCGGCCTGACCATCAATCCCGATGGGGCCAAGGCGCAAATCGAAGGTAACATTATGTGGGGCATTGGTTCAAGCTTGATTGAAGAGATCAAGGTCAAAGATGGTCAGGTTGTGCCCGCCAATTTCGATGGTTATCCGTTGTTGACCCTGAAGGAGGCACCGCACGTCGAGTCAGTCTTACTCGAATCGGGCGAGGGTAAACCCTACGGTGTTGGTGAGCCGCCAATTGCGCCAGTGGCTGGGGCCATCGGCAACGCCTTCTTTGCCCTGAATGGCACCAGACTGCGACAGATTCCCTTCACACCGGAGCGAATTCAACAGGCGATGAAGGCGTAACATTTTTATTAAGCTCTAGGCTGTTTGTTCCTATAGATTGGGATGAAACGTGATGCATAAATATGTGATAGTAGATCACGTTTTACGCTTCCCGCTTCCTGCAAATAGGACAGATGATTTGGCTATCAGTAACTGAATATTGTTTGAGAACGTCTCTGGCATCAAACTGACGTTGGTAGAGCCCAACCATTGGCGAACTACGTTGGTGCCAGAGCCTTTTTTTGCCAGAGGGAATTGTAACTGAGTTAGTGATAATAGAATACGTGAATAACTGGTATCACAACAGAAGCCACGACTTGTTTTGCAATGACCTTTGAGAAAGAGTTTTTATGACGACACAAAATACACGTGCAGTTCGCACCGATTCTAACGGCAATGGTAATCAGCCTGGAAATGTTCCCCCGCCAGTCCGTCCTTTCTACGATCCTCCTGTCCCCGATGAACCAGGACGACTGGCTTACAAATGGAAGGTGTTGATCTCGGTCATCTTTGGCATTTTTATGATCATCCTGGACAGCACAGTGGTCAATGTTGCTTTCCAGACGCTGCGCCGGGAGTTTGGTGGAAATTTGAGTGATGCTCAGTGGGTGCTCAGCATCTATGTGCTGGCACTCGGTATCACCACGCCAACTTCGGGTTTTCTCGGCGATCGTTTTGGCACCAAACGGGTTTACCTCTTTGGTCTTAGCCTCTTTGTGGTGGGCTCGCTCTTATGCGGATTCGCACCGACCCTGGGCATCCTGATCGTTGCGCGTGCTATTCAAGGCATTGGCGGCGGCATTGCACAACCGCTCGGTCCTGCCATGCTCTATCGAGCCTTTCCACCCTATGAAATTGGCAAAGCGCTTGGCCTATTCGGGTTTGTCCTGGTGGTGGCCCCGGCATTGGGACCGCTATTGGGCGGGACGTTGGTGGATGCCAATCTCTGGCGCTATATCTTTTTTATCAACGTACCGATCGGCATTATCGGTGTTTTCCTCGGTTCGCGCTTTCTGCGCAATGAACGTCCGCCTCGTCGCCCCGCCTTCGATCCAGTTGGGCTGGTGTTGGCGGTGATCGGCTTTGGTTCTGTTCTCTATGCTGCATCAGTGGCTGAAACCAATGGTTGGGGTGCGAGTTCGACTGTACTCTGGTTTGCTGTAGGCGTTGTTGGTTTGCTGGCCTTTGCCATTGTTGAGCTTTTCGTGGCACGCGAGCCAATGCTCAATTTGCGACTGTACAGTAACAAAGTCTTTCTAAACGCAACGCTCGTCGGTTATGTGACCACAGTGGCGCTTTTTGGTGCCGAATTTCTGATGCCGATCTATTTGCAAGCCATGCGTGGGCGTACTGCGCTCGAAAGTGGCATGATCTTGTTGGCGGTTGCTATTCCGTCGGGCATCATGGTCCAAATCGCTGGCCGGCTCTATGACCGCATTGGCCCACGCATGTTGATCATTGTCGGTTTTACCATTCTGTGTATCAATACCTGGCAACTCTCCTTGATCGAGGCGCTTACACCGATCTCGACCATTGTCTTCCTGCTGGCGTTGCGTGGGATCGCAGTTGGTATGACCTTGCAGACCACCTTTACCACGGCGTTGGGCGCTGTGCCGCGTGATCTACTGCCACGTGGCTCCTCATTGCAGAACTCGACTCGCTTTGTGGTGCAGGCAGTTTCGGTGGCGGCGTTGGCTACAGTGCTTACAAGCACACTTTCACCTGCTGTGCGCGCCATGCAGGATCAATTCCGCAATGCTGAGGCCACAGAGACAGTTCAAGCTGCCCGCTTTGGGATCTGTGAAACGCCAGGCGTGGCCCCAGAAGAGAACGTTCCTGAAGCTGCTCGGGCGCAATTCAGCCAAATGCCTGCCGACCAAGCCAAAGCAGCCCAACAGAAACTTGTGGCTGGACTGCAGGCAGTCTGCAATGAGAATATCAACGGCTTCGAGAAGACTTACCGTATCACCTTTTACGCCTCTGTACTGGCATTGATTATTGGGGCTTTTCTGCCGGGTTGGCCGGGCCGTTGGCTCGGGCGATCGGTGGGTGGGGTGCCGGCATCGGCGGGTCACTAATCGATAAGATAAATAAACATTGCATCTGCGTTGTCTATCCAAGATTCTTCAGCGAAATGCTGCCGCAGATGACAAATCGTGTCCACTGATACTTTATCTGTTGTGTCGGTAAGTGGATTGGTGAGGCGGTGAGTCTCGCAAATCGCCATTCGTAATTCTTGCATTAACAAATGCGTAGCTCTGTTTGGAACTTGCGCTGATCAACGGCGAAATCGTCGCAATCTACCATTGGTTCCAAACAGAGCTACACGTGATGAAAAGAAGTTGCTACCACCAACGTGGTAGGAGTCAGAAGCACTCGGTCGGGACTATTTAGCGCCTTCCTTCTTCGCCCTTTTCTCAGCGCGTTTCTCCTTTAGCGTCTTCTCAGGTTTCTTCTTTTCATCCTTCTTTGACACTTGACCTTTCGCCATGATCTTTCTCCTTTGACGTTAGTACGGAACGATCAAATTTGTACAACGTGTCAATCGCAGATTGAACACAATAGGAAGTTTATACCAATCTCTGTCTGATTTCAATATTGAAATTATTGGGTGTAGGTTTGAAGGATGACGCCACTGCCTAGCATCGGCGTCATCACCGGACTGTCGCAATCGGAAACTCCACCTCCGGCAAGATCGGGCGGTGTTCTTGAACCGAACGTTTCAGGCTGACCTCAAACTGCAACTCGCGCAGACCGGCAATACCGGGCACAGGGGGCGGTGCACCGTTGCGAATCGAGGCAAGATAGGCATCGACCGACTTCTGAAAGGATTGGTTGTACTTATCCCAACGCGATTCATTGCGGCTGGGGGCAAGCACTTCATGGACCGTGCTCTGATAGTCGAGCACTTCCATGGTCTGGTCGAGGTCACGCACATGGATACGGCCCCGCTCAAAGTTGAAGGTCAATTCAAAGAGTGGAAAGCCCCAGTTGATAGCACTGGTGCCAATCAGTGTGCCGGTTGCGCTCTTCCCCAAACGAAACGAAGCCGCCAGATCGAATGCTTCGCCCGACTCGAAGGGCGCAGGTCGCGGACCCTGTTGTGCGCTGATCTCCTGCAAGGGACCGCCAAACTCCAAAATCAAATCGATACAGTGACTCCAACAGGCAAAGTGGGTCAGCGCCATGACACTGAGCGTTTCGCCAAAGTTACGCTCTTGAATGATCTGTTTGGCGCGCTGCATTTGGTCGAAGAAACGGTAGTTGAAGACCATCGCCGTCTCCGATCCCGCTTGCTGGGCTGCTTCTAACAATGCCTTGCCATCCCAAAAATCTTGTTCGTTGACGTGAGCTTGGCCATTGGCGGCGACCAGTGGTTTTTCAAAAAAGATACGCTTTGGTTTGAAGGGAAGCAATGCTTGGCTGGCTTGTAATCGCTGCTGCTCGCGCGTCAAGACCATAAGGGCATCAGGTTGACGTTCAAACAATTCGTCAAGGGTGCGCGCTGCGCGGATCCCGAATCTGTCTGCAATTTGTTGCGCCCGCTCTGCTGTGCGTGAAAAGCAGGTGACAGTAACATCGGGGTGACGCAACAAGGCTGGGATATAGTTTCGCTCGGCAACTTTGCCGGTGCCGATAATGGCAATTTCCATAGAAACCTCAAGGTTGATAAAGGAGCAAGATGCAAGTTTATGCAAGCCAGAGAACAATGAGCGCCAGCAGTGCAGGAAGCGCTTGGATGTAGAGGATCCTGCGGTTGACACTCAACGCCCCGTAAATGCCAGCGACAATCACACAAAGTAAAAAGAAGACCTTGAATGCAAATCCATCACCGCCTTGCCAAACGCCCCATAATAACCTTTGGTGCTAGTTGATCACAGACTAAACTCAGCGATGGAAAGGGGCACAAAGCCAGTTTCATCGGGTTGAAAGCCATGCCATTGCACCAAAATGTTGAATAGAGCCATGGTGAAAGCGAGCTTGGCTTCAAAGTACTCCCAGACTTTGTGTCTGGAATGCTTGAAATCACAGACATAGGTGAGCATGGAAAGCACGGTTTCGACGACCATACGAACGTTCCACACGCCGCGCTGGCAAAGGCGCAAGTTGGTGGGATGCCAATCGTTTTTTTCAAAGCCGGTATCGGAAAAGACAACCATCCAGTCAGCTAGGTCGTCAACCAGTTGCTGGAAGCTGCTGCCATCATAGACATTAGCCGTATCACAATCCCAACTGACAATCAGACCGAGATGATTGAGCACATAGCAGAGTTTGCCCCCAACAATCCAGCGATGATTGGATTTTCCTTTACGTCCGATTTGTTGCTCACTACGTCCTTCTCGCACCGGATGCAACAATTCGATGCCATAGCTGTCAATCACACCGATCAACGACGGTTCTGCCATGAACTCTGACACCAACGCTCGATGACTGACGAACAAGCGGAACAGTCGAGTTCGACTCGGCAGTTGGGGGAACAACGCACGATAATCTCGCGTTAGCCAGCGCCAGAACGCTCGGCTGCCGCTCCCTTTCAACGCATACAACAAGGCAATCGTCACGACTTCGCTTGGATACAGTTTCGCTTGACTGTGCTTATCATGTTGATCCAACTGTTCTGCCACCACACAGAACAACTCTGTGATAAAATCAACTGTGGTCATGAGTCTCTCCTTGGCTATTCCACATACTTTGATCGGTATCTGCTTATAGCTTAGTCGTTTCTCATGACCTTTTCAAACTAGCACCAAAGGTTAATAGACCCGCAGCCAAAAATCCATTGTACAGACCTTGGTTGGCGGCAAGTGTCTTTGATGCCTCGGCAAACTCGGGCGTTGTGCCAAAGGCTTTGCGGCCAGCTGGTTTTGTCCACAGAAACATTTCCAGCACAAGGAAATAGAGATGCAGCAGCGCAACGACGAGGACGAGCAGATTGGCAAGTAGCAGCATAGGGTTGTGGATTGTTTGTTGGTCGCTCAGAAACTGGGCGATGGATGGACGATTGATGGTAGGCGGTAATGCGAGTATAGCAGAAGCAAGGGAAAATGCAAGCCTTCCGAAGGCTATCGGAGCCGTTAGCATTAGCGTACGTTCAATCTGTTACGCTAACGCTAACGGCTCTAAAGCTAATATAACGCGGGTATCCGCTTTTCAACATACGAACATTTGTGCCATAATGGGACGCACATAAGGAGCATCGAGAACGATGGCAGAACCAGTAATTTATCTTGAGAATTTAAGCAAAAGTTATCTTGTCACCGAGCGCGAAGCGGGGGTGGCCGCTGCGGCACGGAGTCTGATCCGACGCCGCCAACGCGAGATCAAGGCAGTCGATCGGGTCAGCTTTGAGGTGCAGCCAGGCGAAGTGGTTGGCTTCTTGGGTCCGAATGGCGCAGGAAAGACGACCACACTCAAAATGTTGGCTGGTCTCTTGCATCCCACTTCAGGCGTGGGACGGGTGTTGAACTATCAGCCCTGGCAGCGCAAGCGTGACTTTCTCAAGTCGATCACGTTGGTGATGGGGCAGCGCAATCAACTCAACTGGGACATTCCAGCCATTGACTCGTTTGAACTGAATCGGGTCATCTACCGAGTGCCGCTCGATGATTATAAACGAACGCTCACGGAGTTGACTGAACTGCTAGAACTCACCCCGTTAATCAGCAAGCCGGTGCGCAATCTCTCGCTGGGTGAGCGTATGAAGTGCGAGATCGCGGCGGCCTTGCTGCATCAGCCGCAGGTGCTCTTTCTGGATGAGCCAACCATCGGTCTGGATGTGACCGCCCAACGGCGCATTCGTGAGTTCATTCGGGAGTACAACCAACGCCACAACGCGACCATTTTGCTCACGAGCCACTACATGGCCGATGTCGAGGCGCTCTGTCAACGAGTTGTGGTCATTCATCATGGACGTATCCTCTTTGACGGGGCGCTGACCGACTTAGTCACCCGCTTTTCGCCTCACAAAACGATTGGAATTGAGTTGGAAAACCGGATCGACGACAGCAAACTCGCCGCCTTCGGTGAGGTGATCTCCCAAAGCGACGGAAGGGTACAATTGCGCGTGCCCAAGGTGGACACTGCCAAGGTCGCTGGTCGTCTCCTGGCCGAACTGCCTGTCAGCGATTTGACGATCGAAGATCCACCGATCGAAGAGGTGATTGAACAGGTCTTTGCACAGGAAGCCGTTGCCTGAATTGTGGAATGCGGATTTCGGATTGCGGATTGTCGCATGAAGTGTACGAGTTTGTTGGCAATTTGCTATTCGTAATTCCTTTCATAGAGAAAACGCTATGTTACAAGCAATTGCTGAAGTTTATGCTGCACAACTGAAGACGTCGCTGGCGGTGCAGTTTCAATATCGCATGTCGCTGGCGATTTGGATGATTGGTCGTGTAGTGCAGCCGCTGATCTATCTGGTGGTGTGGACCACGGTGGCGCATGCACGTGGCGGTGAAGTCAACGGCTACGACGCGGGAGGCTTTGCTGCCTACTTTATCATGCAAATGATCGTCTCCCAAGCTACGTTTAGCTGGATCATGTGGGAGTACGACTACATCATTCGTACAGGCCAGTTCAACTTCCGGCTCCTGCGTCCGATCCATCCCATCCACGCCGATGTGGCAGACAATCTCGCCTACAAGATCTTGACGCTAGTCATTCTGATCCCAGCCGCGCTGCTCCTGGCCTGGCTCTTTCCGCCGAGCTTTACCTTGCATCCTTGGAGCGTGATCGCTGGCCTGATCTCGATTGTGGTTGCTTTTGTCGTCCGTTTTACGCTGGAATGGACCCTTGCCATGAGTGCGCTCTGGACCAGTCGGGTCAACGCTGTCAACCAGAGCTACGACATTCTGTTTATCTTTCTGTCCGGGAACTTTGCACCCCTGGCCGTAATGCCGCAATCCGTGCAGATGATAGCCAACTTTTTGCCCTTTCGCTGGATGATTGCCTTTCCAATTGAACTAACCCTTGGACGGCTTACACCACAAGAAGCACTCATCGGTTTTGCTATGCAGACATTCTGGTTGATTGTTGCACTTGTTGCCCTGTCCTTGGTCTGGCGTGCAGGCGTGAAGCAATATTCGGCGGTCGGCTCGTAATTCTGACGGGATGACAAGATGACGCCAATGCTATGCATCGGACATGACAAGATAAAGTCACATGGATCGTCTTTGTCATCTTGCAATACCGACGGAGAATTCAAATAAGGGATGAATTCCCCATCTGACACCGAGAAGTGCCCTCAGTCACTGGGATATTTCTTAGTCGCTGAGGCGATTTCTTGGTGTCAGCAGCAGATTTTAGTCGGGCTTAGGTTTTTCGCCAGCCGTATCAATCTTGTCATCTTGTCATCATACTATGAACTATCTACGCATCTTCTGGACCTTTATCCGTCTCGGTATCCTGCATGAGATGGCGTACCGAGCCAATTTCTTCGCCCAGTTCTTCCAGGCGGTGCTTTCCGTGGTGTTAGCTCTGGGTGGACTGGCTGTCATCTTCAGCCAGACTGACACCCTGGCTGGCTGGTACCCTTCGGAATTACTGGCACTGGTAGGGATCTATCTGCTGGTCGGTGGCTTGATCAACCTGATGATCCAGCCGAGCATGCAACGTTTTATGGAAGATATCCGGCAGGGCACGCTGGACTTTATCATTCTCAAACCCGAGGACGCTCAATTCCTGGTCAGTATTCGCCAAATCGAAATCTGGAAGCTGATCGACGTGCTGATCGGGATCGTGGTGATTGTGATCGCACTCTTACGTTTGGGGACACAGTTGGGATGGGGCCAGGTGCTGCCCTTTGCAATTGCGCTGATTGCAGGAGCGACGATTGTTTACAGCTTTTGGATGATGCTGGCGACTTGTGCCTTTTGGTTTGTCAAGACCGAAAATATCCTCGTCATCTTCCAATCGATGTACCAGGCGGGGCGTTGGCCGGTCACCATTTATCCTGGCTGGTTGCAGGCCATCCTGACCTTTATGGTGCCGATCACCTTTGCAGTGACCGTGCCAGCACAGGCACTCACGGGCCGTTTGACCCTACCGACCTTGGCCTTAGCGGTGGCAGTGGCGTTGGGTCTGTTTCTACTGGCACGCTGGTTTTGGCGCTTTGGCATTCGTTACTACTCGGGCGCCTCGGCCTAGTCCTCCATGCAAAGGTATTCGATATGAAGCAGCGAATATGGGATGTGATCGTGGTGGGTGGTGGCCTTTGTGGATTCACTGCTGCTAGGCGTCTTGCCCAACAGGGACAGCGCGTGACAATTTTGGAAGCCCGAGATCGCTCCGGCGGACGGATTTTGACCGTGCGCGATACCTCTAGTCTGGGCGAATTTGAATTGGGTCCAGCCTGGTTCTGGCCAGAACACCGCCATGTCCAATCCTTGATGAAGGAACTCGGCATCCCCGCTTTTGAGCAATGGAGCAACGGTGAGGCACTTACGGATCGAGGCGTTAGCGAGACGCCGCAGCCATTGCAATCCGTTGAGATGCTGTTCCCCGCTCGCATCGCTGGTGGCGTTCATCGGCTGATCGAAGGATTGGCTGCCCACTTGCCAACCAACACGGTGCAACTAAGCACGGTGGTCCAGGCGATTCGCCAGACTGATAACGAAATCGAGGTTGAGGCGATGCAATCTGGAACATCTGTTGTGCTGCACGCCCAGCATGTAATCGTCACCCTTCCGCCGCGTTTGGCTGCCGAAAGCTTGCAGTTTGAACCTGCCCTTCCCGAGGAGGTACGAGCAGTGATGCTGGCTACGCAAACCTGGATGGGGCAGGCGATGAAAGTTGTGCTGGTCTATGAGTCCGCTTTTTGGCGCAGGAGTGGACTGTCGGGGCTGGCCGTCAGCCAAGTTGGACCAGTTGAACAATTTCTCGATCACACTCCCTTTGGTGAACGCTGTGGTGCACTCTTTGGCTGGATCGGGAACCATTCTCCTGCTCGGCTGTGGTCCTCGGAAACCCGACGAGAGCAAGTTATCGAACAAGCGGTGCGTATCTTTGGTGAGGAAGCACTAGAACCCCTCCATTATGCGGAAATGAACTGGGCACAACAGCCTTTTACTTGTAGGCCTGGTGCGCTGGTGGAAGAATCGGAGCATCCGCTCTATGGTCACGGGTTGCTGCAAGTGCCACAGATGAGCGGACGCCTGCATTGGGCAGGAAGTGAGATCTCTCCAATCCACGGTGGTTACCTTGATGGTGCCATCGCTGTGGGCGAGCAAGTAGCGAAGCGCCTTACCCGTATCGATAATTCTTGAAATTCTTTAGAAACCTGCCCGCAAACTTAATTTTGCTCACTTGTAGGCGTTTGTCCGACGCCAAGTCGTCAGCAAAACCCCATTGACAACCCCATTTGCCCCTCCTATACTTATAAGTAAGTATCAATTATTTGTGAGTACGCATAACCGAAGACAACACTGCTGCTCTATGCATCAAGGGGTATGTGCTCATTCTGACTGTTGCTGCCCAATTGCTCATACTCCTTGGATCTACTCTAATCCGTATATTTGAAACTTGGAGGCTTCTATGGCACTACTTGGGATTGATGGCAAGATGCACCCAGATGAAGAAATCTATGGTACAGATGGTGAGTATCATGCCGCAAATATGAAACTTGGTACCAATGGAAAATATGTAAAGGCAAATAGTATATTAACCTTTGGTGCTAGTTGATCACAGACTAAACTCAGCGATGGAAAGGGGCACAAAGCCAGTTTCATCGGGTTGAAAGCCATGCCATTGCACCAAAATGTTGAATAGAGCCATGGTGAAAGCGAGCTTGGCTTCAAAGTACTCCCAGACTTTGTGTCTGGAATGCTTGAAATCACAGACATAGGTGAGCATGGAAAGCACGGTTTCGACGACCATACGAACGTTCCACACGCCGCGCTGGCAAAGGCGCAAGTTGGTGGGATGCCAATCGTTTTTTCAAAGCCGGTATCGGAAAAGACAACCATCCAGTCAGCTAGGTCGTCAACCAGTTGCTGGAAGCTGCTGCCATCATAGACATTAGCCGTATCACAATCCCAACTGACAATCAGACCGAGATGATTGAGCACATAGCAGAGTTTGCCCCCAACAATCCAGCGATGATTGGATTTTCCTTTACGTCCGATTTGTTGCTCACTACGTCCTTCTCGCACCGGATGCAACAATTCGATGCCATAGCTGTCAATCACACCGATCAACGACGGTTCTGCCATGAACTCTGACACCAACGCTCGATGACTGACGAACAAGCGGAACAGTCGAGTTCGACTCGGCAGTTGGGGGAACAACGCACGATAATCTCGCGTTAGCCAGCGCCAGAACGCTCGGCTGCCGCTCCCTTTCAACGCATACAACAAGGCAATCGTCACGACTTCGCTTGGATACAGTTTCGCTTGACTGTGCTTATCGTGTTGATCCAACTGTTCTGCCACCACACAGAACAACTCTGTGATAAAATCAACTGTGGTCATGAGTTTCTCCTTCGCTATTCCACACACTTTGATCGGTATCTGCTTATAGCTTAGTCGTTGCTCATGACCTTTTCAAACTAGCACCAAAGGTTATTAGGGGTAGATGGAGAATATCACGATCCCGAAGATTTTCTTGGCATTGATGGAAAATATCATCCAAAGGGAAGCCAGTTGGGATTAGATGGCAAATACTACGAGCCACCGCCCAAGAAGTAGGCGCTCTACCTTACAGATAAAGAAGGGAAGCGGGACAAGAGATCCACAAGATACTTTTGTCCCGCTCTTTTTTCAAACGATGGCTATTTAAGTAAAACCCAAAAAGAAGCTAGAAATTAGGAGCGTCGCGCAGCCACTTCCGGGAAGGTTCCGTCCAAGGAGAAAGTTGATCGGCAGAGCCTTCCCGGAAGTCGTTCGTTCAGGCGCTCGTTCTCTAGCCTCTTCTTCGGTTGCACTTAAGTCAAACCGATTAAGCTCCTAGAATCGTGTTGAGTAAGCACGCCTCGTGCCACCCGATCCGCGCAAGGCGTGCTGCCTAAACGGCTTTTCAGACACTTTTTCGGAATCACTTAGCATCTTCCTTGAGCACTTGCCCAAACATCTCCAATGCGTCCCACGCTGCTGGAAAGCCCGCATAGATGGCGACCTGCATGAGCGACTCGAAGATTTCGGCTGGTGTTGCACCGTTGCGCAACGCCATGCGAAAGTTGAGCTTGAGCGCATTGACGCGCCCCAAAGCCGCCAGCACACAGATGCTACACAATGAGCGGGTCTTGAGATCAATACCTTCGCGCGTCCAGAATCTACCCCCCACGACGGTGATCACCTCGGTGCCAAAATCAGGACAGACCGCCCGAAAGCGCGCCACCAAGGCCTCGATGTTCTCCTCGCCTACCATAGCGGCAAATTGTTTGTAGCCCTTCTCGTAGTCGCTTTCCATAGAAACTCACCCTGTCACCTTGTCATCTTGCCACCTTGTCATCTTCAGAATGCAATCGTTCTTGAAATGCTATCTTCGTTCGTTTGTGGAGCAGCATTGATCCAGATAGAAAGGATTCTACCTTGTGAATCGGGTCCGGCGCTGCATTGTCGTCGAGGAGCGCGCTCACTTGGCTCAGTTCATCGGCCACGGCATTGCGTAATTCAAGCAGGTAGTTAAATTGTGCATCACACGCGGGGATGGGTGGCGGATAATTTTTGATCTCGCTATAGATCTCTTCTTTTCTGCGCTCCAGGTGACATTTGATTTCTGGGAGGGCAGTCATGGCGATTTGCTGGTTGGCATCTATCGCTTTCATCCTGAACTCCTTTTAGAAACGAACACGCTAAGGCACTTCTCATAGTCAACTCATGCATTGCCAAAAATCAGAATCCCGCATGTTAGCAAGGGAAGGCAATTCTCAGGGAAAAAATAAAACCTTGTTGAACGACATCTCTCGCCGATAGAGCTTGGGAAATACGTTGGGTGCTTCGTCTAACGAATAGCGATGCGAGACGAGCGGTGTGCCGAGCAGTCGACCACCTTGAAAATAGTCGATCGTCAATTCCCATTCCTTGCCGGGAAAGGGCATCGAGTTGCTGTTCCACGAACCAGTCATGTGGATTTCATGACGCATGATCTGGGCAACCAGCTTCTCTGGCAGATGCAGATCATCGTGTGAGATGCCGAGAAAGACGGTTGTGCCGCGACGGCGCGTGCTGCGGATGGCTTGCAACTGGGTCGTCTGAAGTCCGGCAAAGTCGATCACAACTTCAGACATGCGCTTGTCGGTCAACTGTTCAATGCGTGCGACTGGATCCTCGCGCCTGGCATTGATCACTTGAGTCGCACCCAACTCGCTAGCCAACTCCAACTTGTCGTCCCACACATCAATGGCGACGATCTCCTGTGCACCCAAGAGTTTCGCCCACTGCACAGCAAACAAACCAATTGGACCCATGCCATAGAGCGTTACATGGCTACCAACTTGCGCAGGCGTGCGCCAGAGTGCATGTAGCGCAGTGGCGGCGGGATCACACATCGCACCCGACTCCCAATCGGCGTCATTGGGCAACTTGACCAGATTGCGCACGGGTACGGCGACAAACTCAGCCATTGCGCCGTCACGCCGCGAGCCGAAGTAATCGTAATTTGCGCACAGATGATAGTTGCCAGCCTGACACCACTCGCAACGATAGCAGGGCAGCAACGGCGCAACCGTCACTTTGTCGCCAACGGCCCAACCTTCTGTGTTTTCACCCATTGCCACAATTTCACCCGCAAATTCATGCCCAATCGTCACCGGCATGCGATGTGCCCCACTGTGCATCACCCGAGGCAGGTCGGAACCACAGACGCCGATGGCTTTGACCGTGAGCAGAACCTCGCCTGTTTGCAGCTTGGGAACGGGTACATCTTCAACGCGCAGGTCACCCACCTTGTATAAACGAACAGCTTTCATAACTTATTCTGCTCCACCTGAGGAAGTGGATGTAACTTCCCATCGATACTGCTTAGATAATAATTGCCTTGCCCATCCGAAGGGATCAGCAAGAGATCGCGCTGCCAGTCTCCGTCGATCCAAGTGAGGCGCATCCAACCCGCAGGTTGGTTGGAGAATAAATCATAATTATATTGCGAATGAATCGTCCCGACAAAGGTGTCATTGCTTTGCAGCTTCAGTTCAACCGCGCCATTGTCGTCGCCATCTGCAATCAAGATGATGCGCACTGCGACTGATCCTGCGTGGCTTTGGTACACTGTTTCAGGCGCGCCAATGTCAACATCGAGCTGTTGGGGAAATGCATCCCAGAGCAGCCAGACCAGTAACCCAATCAACGCCAGACGTACAAGAGCGACAAAGAGTTTCATACGATGATTCAAGCTATCAACCTTTCCAAACACTATGGTAAAACAATCGCTTTAAATCAGGTAACCCTTAGCGTGCCCAAAGGCGCAATTTATGCGCTGCTGGGACCTAACGGCTCTGGCAAATCTACCTTGCTCAAGTTATTGATGGGTTTTCTCTTTCCAACGGCTGGCACCATTCAGCTTGCCAATGCCACCCGCACCCAGATCGGCTATTTGCCCGAGCGAGTTGCTCTGCCGATGCGCTTTGGCATTGAGGAATATCTGCAAATGGTGGGTAAACTCTGTAACCTTGGCGTCGATGAATTGCAGCAAAGTGTGCAGCATCGCTTACACCAGGTAGGACTGTTACACGCTCGGGATCGACGAATCGCCACCTGCTCAAAAGGGATGTTGCAACGACTGGCACTGGCCGCAAGTCTACTTGGTAATCCTGCCTTACTTGTCTTGGATGAACCGATGAGCGGGCTTGACCCCGAGGCGCAACATCACATTCGACGGCTGATCAAAGAAGAGCATCAAAATGGCACCACAATCCTGCTCAGTACCCACCATCTGGCCGATGTGGCTGAACTTTGTAGCCATCTGGCCGTTATCAATCGCGGCCAACTTCGCCGTTCGGGTGCGCTCCAGGATGTGTTACCCTTGCGCAATCAATTGACAATCCAGGTCGCCCGATGGACGCCAGAACAACAAACCTTGCTCCGCTCGCACTTTCCCGACTGCACCATTGATGGCAATGCGCTTGACCTGCATGAACAGTCGATTTCACACAAGGCTGCTGTGTTGCGTCTGCTGCTCGACCAGCAGATTGACATCGTTGGTATGATTCAACATCGTTCCAGCCTGGAAGAGCTTTACCTGGAGGCGATTCAATGAGCCAACGCATCACCACCTTGACTGCCTTTATGGTGCGCAACTTCTTCCGTTCGTTGGCTACGCTGCTACCGTTGGCGATCCTGGCGCTGCTTTACCAGATCGGTTTCTACTTCGGTGGCGACCAACACTACTTGGTGGCGGTCGGCGGCGCGGGATTGATCATCGTCGCCATCGCTGTTACCTTGTTGCTCTGTTGGCAGCAGGATCGTATGCATAGCTACCCACTTCTCTCCCGCCTCCCCTGGCGTGGTGAGTTTGTCCTGGCGCTGCTCGGCAGTGCATTGCTGATTACCTTGGTGTATGCAGTAGGCTTTTTGTTGGTGTTGATTGTGGTTGGGAAAGTAGCACCGATCACGCTAGCGATCTTCGAGGTGGTTGGGCGTTGGCTGCTGCTCTTTCTGCTCTTTACGACCCTCTCACTACACTTGAGCAGGCTGATTAGCCGGGTCGGATCATATATGTTCGCACTGTTCTTGATTGCGATTTTCATCAGTGGGCTGACATCCACGCATGTCGAACCGTCGCAAACGTTTTCCTGGCTGCACATCACGCAGTGGATCACCTATCCTCTCTCGGTGCTGCTGACCGATCCGCTTGGGCAGGGCAATTGGCAGGCGCTGCTCTGGGCACCACTGGGCGTGTTGGGCTATTCTGCATTGCTGCTATTATTTGCCTTTCGGCTCTTCCAGGACAAAGACTTGGTCTGGAGTGAGTAACTAGTGTTATGCGCTGCGGCAGAGCTGATCGACACGTCTCAAAAGGGTAGGAATTCGGTACGGGCCATACATCTGGGCAACAGATGAGACCGCTTGTTCGACAGAAATGCCAGCCGCAGTCACGAACAGTGGTTTGGTCGAATTTGCGCGAATCACTTCATGGGCTGCTGCACCGCGGAAGGGTTTCTTTGCAACGCCGATCACTGGGACTTGCTGATTGAGTGCAGCGAACAGATGTGCCCCCAATCCCGGTTTCTGCCTATCGTCAAGCCAGACATAACCGTCGATTACAATCACCTCTAGAGGAACCTGCACGGAATTCAACACCGCCAGGATACAAGGTAACTCGCGCCGAAAGAATTGACCAGGAACATAGGGCTCAACTGGTTCAATACGCGCAGTCAATTCTGCGCTGGGTGCCGCATCCTCCCATTCGTCGAAGAGCAAACAGGCAGCGATGGCGTGAGCGTCTCGGTAGTCAACGTCAATACAGGCTTTCATCTGGGTATGGATTCGTTCTTCGAAGGTAATTACTCAGCCTCAGCCAACGTGACCAGCACTTCATGATCAATTATTGGAGGCAGAAAATTCAGACAAACAGAGCAAATTTTTAAAGCCTTCCGTGTTCCTTGATTTCCGTGTTTACCAAGCCTTTTTCATAAACACGGAAATCAAGGAACACGGAATCCTCATGGATTGGTTTGAGCCGCAGATTCGCTAGGTAGTTACCTTTGATGTTAACTGAAGGATGAGCGCCATGACCGCTTTGCGCTGTTCGATACTCGGCGGCGCATATTGGTACATTTCGGTAAACCAGAGCCCATCGACCGTCAGCCGCACCAACATTGCCACGTCGGGGGCCACGCCACAACGTTCCACCTGCTGTTGCCACTCGTCGTAGCTGCGCTTCATGATCGCCAACACGGTTGGATAGCGCTCACCGGCGGCAAAGAGACTGGCAAACATGCTGGCTTTGTCAGGATCGGTGATCTGCTCGATCGAGGCTTGTGCGTAAGCCCGCAACCAGCCACCCGTTTCCTGCCCCTCCTCGATCACAAGTGCCTCCAATCGCTGATTGAAACGGTCAATGTGATATTGAAAGAGTGCTTCGATCATCTCGACCTTGCTCGGGAAATGATAGAGTAAACCACCTTTGCTTAGACCTGCCTCTTCGGCCACCGCATCTAATGTCAAACTCGCCAATCCCTCACGCTGCAAAATACGATTACAGGCAGCAAAGATCAGATCACGCGTCGCTTCGGCATTCCGTCGTGGATTCATGGTCACACATCATTCCATTTTTACATGACGCAGTCAAGTTGCGGGTTGTCAAGGGAGGTGCAGAACCCCGCACGTCAGTAAGGGACACCGTACGCTTACGCTGACGGCTCTGAACCCCGCACGTCAGTAAGGGACACCGTACGCTGAGGGGACACCAGGGGACGACGCTGACGGCTCTGAACCCCGCACGTCAGTAAGGGGACATACGCTGACGGCTCAGAACCCCGCACGTCAGTAAGGGGACACCGTACGCTGACGCTGACGGTTCTGAACCCCGCACGTGAGTAAGGGGACATCATACGCTCACGCTAACGGCTCAGCTAGGCGCTTCAACGGCGAGTTGACGACAGCTTCCCCTTTGGCTTAAAATTGGCGGACGTTACTGTACCAACCGGACGGTATAGTAGTTTTCCACCATTCGAGGTAAAAGCATGAGCAATTCGACTCGACCCTATGACACCATCATCGTCGGCGGCGGTTCGGCCGGCTGTGTCCTGGCCAATCGTCTCACGGCTGATCCAGCGCATCGTCTCTTGGTGCTAGAGGCTGGACGGCCTGATTACATCTGGGATATCTTCATCCATATGCCCGCTGGTTTGACCATACCGATCGGCAACAAATATTACGATTGGTGTTATAAGTCCGAGCCAGAACCCTTTATGCACAACCGGCGTATTGCTCATGGTCGTGGTAAGCTACTCGGCGGGTCGAGCAGTATTAACGGCATGATCTTTCAGCGGGGCAATGCACTCGATTATGAACGTTGGGCCAGCGATCCGGGCATGACGACGTGGGATTACGCTCACTGTCTGCCTTATTTCAAACGCATGGAAAATTGCCTGGCGGGTGGTGATGACTTCCGCGGCGAGCAAGGACCACTGGAGTTGGAGCGCGGTCCGGCTGGCAATCCGCTCTTTCAAGCTTTCTTTCAGGCTGTGCAACAGGCTGGCTATCCATTGACCAAGGATGTCAATGGCTTTCAGCAGGAAGGCTTTGCTGCCTTTGACCGCAACATTCGTCGAGGACGACGGCTGAGCGCAGCGCGCGCCTATTTGCACCCCGTGATGCAGCGTCCCAATCTCGAAGTGCGCACGCGCGTATTTGTGATCAAAGTTCTCTTTGAGGGCAAGCGAGCGGTTGGCGTGGAGATTTCAACGGGGGGGCGCAGTGAAAAGCTCTACGCCGGTCAGGTCATTCTTTGTGGCGGCTCGATCAACTCGCCGCAACTGTTGCAACTTTCCGGGGTGGGCAATGCTAACGAACTGGGTGCATTAAAAATTCCTGTGGTGCATGATCTGCCTGGTGTCGGCGAGAATCTGCAAGATCACTTGGAGGTCTATGTTCAACATGCCTGCACTCAGCCGGTTTCGGTGCAGCCAGCGTTGCAATGGTACAACAAGCCGTGGATCGGCTTTCAATGGCTCTTCTTCCGCCGCGGGCCGGCGGCGACCAACCACTTTGAGGCCGGCGGCTTTGTGCGCAGCAATGATGATGTGCACTACCCCAATCTAATGTTCCACTTCCTGCCGCTCGCCATCCGCTATGATGGCACGCAGCCTGTCGGTGGTCATGGCTATCAGGTACACATCGGACCGATGTATTCCGATGCCCGTGGCTCAGTCAAGATCAAATCTGCCGATCCAACGCAGCATCCTGCCTTGCGCTTCAACTATCTTTCCACAGCACAGGATCGGCGTGAATGGGTCGAAGCGATTGAATGTGCCCGCCATATTCTGAAACAGCCTGCCTTTGCTGCCTTCAACGGCGGCGAGATTTCGCCAGGGCCACTGGTGCAGAGCCCACAAGAGATTCTCGATTGGGTGGCGCATGATGGCGAAACCGCCTATCATCCCTCCTGCACCTGCAAAATGGGCGTGGATACGCTGGCGGTAGTTGACCCGCTGACGATGAAAGTGCGCGGCGTGGATGGATTGTGTGTGGTCGATGCGTCGGTCATGCCCTACGTCACCAATGGTAACATCTACGCACCCACGATTATGTTGGCCGAAAAAGCCGCCGATCTGATCATGGGCAATACCCCATTACGGCCAGCGACGATACCTTTCTACCGACATCAGTTTGCCACCATCCTGAATACTGAACAGCCTATTCTCAAGGATGTTCAACAAGCGTTGATCTTGTAGAAACCGTGGGGCAGCCGATAGACCCCCGACTGTACCTACATCTGCACAAGGTATTCATAATCCATTCACAATTGCCTGTTAGCATGAACGCATTGAGTGAATTGCTCCCTAGGTGAAAAGGAGAATGGATTATGTCAAGTCTAGAACAGGTAAATTACCCTAGTTTGGCGAACAAAGTGGTACTCGTTACAGGCAGTTCACGCGGGATTGGCGCTGGGATCGCCAAATTGTTTGCCAAACAGGGGGCGAAGGTGGTCGTCCACGGTCGAGATCAAGAAGCGCTCGTTTCGGTACAACACGAAATCGAACAAGAGGGTGGACGGGCAATCCAAGTGGTTGCCGATATGACTCACTTTGCTGAAATCGAGACGGCGCGTCAGCGGGTGGAGGCCGAGTTTGGCCCGATTGACATTTTGGTAGCCAACGCAGGTGGCAGCTTTACAAAGCCAGGACCGCTTGAAGAGACGAGTGAAGAGGGCTGGGATGCCTCGATCAACGGCAATCTCACAGCGACCTTTTTGACGCTCAAAAGTGTTTTGCCGGGAATGAAGCAACGCAAAAGTGGCAATATCATCACTATCTCCTCAGCTGCGGCGCGCCGTCCCCATCCTGGCTCGCCCATTGCCTATGCAGCTGCCAAAGCTGGTATTCAGATCCTAACCCAGGATCTCGCCGCCCAAGTTGGCCCCTTCGGGATTCGGGTCAACTGTATCGCCCCAGAAACGATCCTCACAGAACGTAACGAGCAACGCATTCCCGAGGCACAAAAACAATCGTTGGTCGAAATCCACCCAATTCGTCGCCTCGGCACACCCGAAGATGTGGCCCAAGCCGCCCTTTACCTCGCTTCGGAGCAGTCTTCGTGGGTTACGGGCGTCATCTTTGATGTTGCTGGCGGCAATGTCATGGTCTGATTGGTTTGCCATCCAGCTACCTACATGAACTTCAGAGCCGTCAGCGTCAGCGTATGTTCAACCCGTACGCTGACGCTGACGGCTCTGAAGCGCTTTGCCATTAAAATAACTCTCCACTGACACGGCAAGTTGACAATTATTCTATTATACTGGATAATTCATCCATTATGCAGGAAGAAGCGGGCCATCGTGGGGCGCAGGATATCAATTCACGGATTGCGAGCCGGGTACGGGCGTTGCGCGCCGAGCTTGGTATGAGCCTGGATGCGTTAGCTGCGAAGTGTGATGTCAGTCGCTCGATGCTTTCATTGATCGAGCGTGGGGAGAGCAGTCCTACTGCGGTAGTATTAGAGAAAATCGCCACCGGACTAGACGTGCCGCTCGCCTCGCTCTTCGATGACGTGAGCGCACCTGCCAATCCCGTCTCGCGGCGCGAAGATCGGACAGCGTGGTGCGATCCGCAGTCTGGTTATGTGCGGCGTAATATCTCGCCCGCCAACTTCCCTTCGCCCATTCGCATTGTCGAGGTGATCTTGCCGGCGGGTGCCAGTGTAGCCTATGAAACCGGGGCGCGCGATGCAACGATTCATCAGCAGGTTTGGGTGCAGCAGGGAGCAATTGAACTATCGCTCGGTAATGTGACCTATCACCTGGCCGAAGATGACTGCCTCGCCATGCAACTCGACGCGCCCACGACCTTTCGCAACCGCACTGACGAACCTGCACGTTACATCGTAATCATTGCAAACGAACGCTTGCGTCTCAACAAACGGTGAAGTTGCGGGTGGCGAGCCTCAGAGCCCTGCGCGTTAACAAGGGGTAGCGAGCTAATTCGCAATTTGCAATTCGCTATTCGCTATTTTCAAACATAAAGGAGAAAAAATGGGAGGCGACATTCAGATTCGCTGCTTGCAAACTTTTGGCGAGCGTGAGATTCAAGGATTGAGCACTGTGCTGATTGATTGTGTCGAAGGTGGGGCATCGGTTAGCTTTATGTTGCCGATGACGCGCAGCAAGGCCGAGAACTTTTGGCGCAACTCGGCGGCAAGTGCAGAGCGCGGCGAACGGCAGATCTTCGCGGCTGAGGATAGCACAGGTGCGATCTTGGGTACAGTCACCGTCGTCTTGCAACAGCCCGAGAATCAACCCCACCGCGGGGACATCGCCAAGATGTTGGTGCACCGCGAGGCACGGCGGCGCGGTGTAGGGGCTGCGCTATTGGAAGCGGCTGAGCACAGTGCAATGAACGCAGGCAAGACGCTGCTGGTGCTTGATACGGCTAGTGACGATGCCGAGCGACTCTATGTGCGCCGAGGCTGGCAGCGCTGTGGCGAAATCCCCGATTATGCCCTGCTGCCGACGGGTGAGCCTTGTGCCACTCAGATCTATTACAAGTATCTACGTAGTTAACCTTCAGAGCCCCGCAAGTTAGTAAGGGAAAACTGTCCCCTTACTAACGAGCGGGGCTCTGAACGGTCGCCTTGAAACTGAAACGTACCCAAATGAGCGTCAAGATTGACCAATCCGATGCTCTCTGTTAAGATTGACGCCGTTGTTCGTTGACTTATTCGGTTTTTGTTCACAGAAAGGAGGTGCTCATCATGTTACGACGCAACAATCTATCCCTAACCACGAGCATCAGCCCTGTGAACGCGCCTCCAGAAGGTTTCGCTGTGACATAAACTTGTCCAGCATCACGACTTGAACGGATCAGGTCACAGGGCGATTGCTCTGTGACCTTTTTATTTTCGATGGTCAGGTCACGGGATAGAGTCTCTCTGCCCGTGATTCTCTATTTTTTGCCGCGGGCATATTGCTGGCGGCTTTTTTGATTGGTGCAGGAGTGATTTTGTGAATTCTCGAACCAAGAAGTTCTTTTCGTACTATCGACCCTATGTAGGGCTCTTTTCTGCCGACCTGGCCTGCGCGCTGGTGGTCTCACTTACCACGATCCTGATCCCGCTTTGCGTGCGCTATATCACTAAAAATGTGTTGGATGGAATTAACGCCGACACGCTTTCTCAGATCTATTGGATGGGGGCGCTGATGGTGGGGCTGGTGATTGTCCATACGTTATGCGACATGTTTGTGGCCTATCAGGGTCATATGATGGGTGCCATGATGGAGCGAGACATGCGCAGCGAGTTGTTTGAGCATTATCAGAAGTTGTCCTTTCGTTTTTACGATGACCAGAAGACGGGCCAACTGATGACACGACTGGCCAACGATTCCTTTGATCTATCCGAATTGTTTCATCATGGCCCGGAAGACATTGTGATATCGTTGCTCAACTTTGTCGGTGCCTTTATTGTGTTAATCAAGGTCGATCTGCAACTGGCGACCATCGTTTTTCTCTTTTTGCCGGTTTTGGCCCTCCATGCAATCTACTTCAACCATAAGATGCGTAAGGCGATGCGCCGCAGCAAGGATCGGGTTGGCGATATCAATACGCAAATTGAAGATACCCTTTCGGGGATTCGAGTGGTCAAGTCGTTTGTCAATGAAGAGGTGGAAAAACTCAAATTTGACTACGAAAACAATCGATTCCTACAGAGCCGCAAGGAAGAGTACAAAAGTGAAGTCGCCTTCTTTGAAGGGATGACTGCCCTGACCCAATTATTGCCAATTGCGATTATCGTCTTTGGCGGGGTGGCGATCGTCACACGTTCGCTCGATTTGGCCGATCTGCTGACCTTCTTACTCTATATCGGCATTCTGATTGAGCCGATCAAGCGTTTTAGCAACTTTACCCGCCTCTACCAGATGGGCATGAGCGGCTTTGAGCGTTTTATGGAAGTGTTGGAGGTCGAGCCCGATATCCAGGATTGTGTCGATGCCATCGAGATCTCGCATGTGCAAGGTCATATTGAGTTCAAATCGGTTTGTTTCAAATATCGCGAAGAACACAATGAAGTGCTCAAAAATATCTCGCTGGATATCAAGCCGGGAGAATACGTGGCACTGGTCGGCGCTTCGGGCGTGGGTAAAACGACGCTCTGTTCGCTGATTCCCCGTTTCTACGAAGCCAATCATGGGCAAATTCTGATCGATGGCAACGACATCCGCAAGCTTCGCCTCAGATCTCTACGCAAGAACATTGGCATCGTTCAACAGGATGTCTATCTCTTTGCTGGAACTGTGGCGGATAACATTGGCTACGGCAAACTGGATGCGAGCCGTGAGGAGATTATCGCAGCGGCCAAACGCGCCAACGCCCATGATTTCATCATGGCCTTGCCCAACGGCTATGATACGGACATCGGGCAACGGGGCGTCAAACTCTCGGGTGGCCAAAAACAACGGTTGAGCATAGCGCGCGTTTTCTTGAAGAACCCGCCGATCCTGATTTTCGATGAAGCCACCAGCGCTTTGGACAATGAAAGCGAAAAGGCCATTCGCCAATCCTTGGAGCAGTTGAGCGACAACCGCACGACCCTGGTGATCGCCCATCGCTTGTCAACCGTGCGCAATGCGCAGCGCATCGTAGTCTTGGCTGAGGGTAGGATTGCTGAACAGGGGACACACGATGAGTTGATCGCCTTCGGTGGCGTTTATGCTGGCCTGTACAATATGCAATTGAGCCTATGACACCTTTCCGAGCCCGCACGTTTAAAGGGATGTGTACCCTTACTAACGTGTGGGGCTCGGAAAGGTTGCATCTGAAACGAAATACACTCGATTTAGAAAACCAGCTAGCCGAATTCCGTGGGATGAGGTATACTCTCGGCATGAATGAGACCAATCAACTGATTTCGTTTGATGGTCGGCTTTCCGATTCGCCCTATGTGGAAGTTATTTGGCGTAGCCAAAGTGAGCGTGCTGGCGATTTTCTCTCGGTTGCGGCCAGTAACTGGGAGATGGTGATTACAAGACTTGCGGGTCAGATTCAATTGACCGTGCGTGGACCTGAAACCGAAGCCAAACCGGCTCACTGCCCTGCCGATGGTGAGTGGCTCGGGGTAGTTTTCAAATTGGGCACGTACATGCCTCAATGGCCAACTGTTGACCTGGTGGACGGCGAGGTGAACCTTCCAGAAGCAGGCAGCCGATCCTTTTGGCTCCACGGTGCAGCTTGGGAATTTCCCACCTACGAAAATGTTGACACCTTTATCGCTAAAATGGTGCGTGAAGGTTTGTTAGTGCACGAACCCGTGGTCCAGGCTGTTCTGCAAAATCAGACGACCGACCTCTCCTTGCGTTCGGTACAGCGTCGTTTCTTGCACTCGACAGGGCTAACCTATGGCGCTGTCAGTCAAATTGATCGTGCACGGCAGGCGGTCTCCCTCTTGCGCCAGGGTGTATCGATCCTTGATACCGTAGAACTGGCTGGTTATGCCGATCAACCCCATCTTACTCGGTCACTCAAGCGGCTGGTCGGTCAAACGCCAGCGCAACTGCTGCCCCATGCCACTCCCAAAGAGATGTCCTTTGTCTCGATGACTGGGCTCGCTGGCGTTGCCTCTCCTGAGTGAGTCCCCAGATTTATGAATATAGCAGGTGGACAGTAGGACAATGAATCACAGTACTGTCTTACTGACTTACTGTCTCACTGGTCCACTGCACCCTTCTTGCTCATGTCGTTTTTGTTCAAGATTCCATTCTCGTTCAAGAGTAGAATGGTTCCATCACTTGAAGCCAAGCGATGGGAATGAGCCACATTTGCATGAAAAGGAGAGGGCTGATGGGTAAAGTAACAGTTGCTGAATTTCTATCACTCGATGGTGGGATGGAGGAGCCACTTTGGACCTTTCCTTACTGGAACGGCGAGATCGCCAGGTTCAAACATAGTGAGCTCTTTGCCAGTGATGCGTTGCTGCTCGGACGTAAAACGTACGAAGGGTTTGCAAAAGCTTGGCCAGCGCGCTCTGGCGTCGATGATTTCGCTGATCGCATGAATTGTCTACCCAAGTATGTCGTATCCACGACGCTTGAAAAGGCAATGTGGCAAAACTCAACGATTATCAAACGTAACGTTGGCGAAGAAATCGGTCGATTGCGGGCGCAACCAGGAGGAAACCTCTTGATCAGTGGCAGCGGTACATTGATCAACTACCTGATGGAACAAAACCTGATCGATGAATATCGGCTGCTGATCTATCCAATTGTCCTGGGAAAAGGGCAGCGGCTCTTCCCCAAAGGAACTGCCGCCAAGTTAAAACTTGTCGAGAGCCAGCGTTTCAGTTCTGGGGTGATTGCAACAGTCTATCAGCCAGCATGAGAGAAGTAATTTTCTTCATCGTACGATGCACCTGTCATTCTGAGTGAAGGTTTTTTGAGCGAAGAATCTGGGTTCGACAACCCAGGATGCTTTCCTTACGAAGACAGGCTCGTAAACAGCCGCTCCTCAGCATGACAGTTTACCTTCTATTGGGAAATCCGCTTTACGAGGAGTTGCTTACTACGTTGCCTGGCGAACTCGATCGTAGTGCGGCTAAAAGCGTATACTCCGCCGTACCGATTTTGTTGCTGAAATTTCATTAGAAGGATCTGCTTGTTACGTTGCCTGGCGAACTCGATCGTAGAGCAGACAGAGCGCTCCGCTTTCAGTCGCTTGGCTCTGCCGCAATGCCCACGACGAGGCGGGTAGTCCATTTTCGAAGAGGCGCACCTCCACCTGAGATTTCGGGACAAAGCGTGATGCTCAGTCGGTCGAGTGCGTCGGCCTGGAGCAAACTTTGGATGATACTGACACTGGCGAGGACAACGATGTCTCCACCTGGTTGCTGACGCAGTTGGGCAACCACCGTCGCTGGATCGGCGGCGGTAATCCGACTGTTCTGCCAGGCTGCTTCTTTCAAGGTCGATGAAAAGACTATCTTTTCTACGTCGTTAAGCCATTTAGAAAAGGCGCGGTCGCGTGGATCGGCGGCTGCATTGTCTGCTACTGCTGGCCAAAAGCCGCCAAATCCTTGATAGTTCTTCCTGCCCAACAAGACCGTAGTAGCCGGGCTGGTAACGCTAATCATATGGTCGCGAGCACCATCGGAAATGGCGTGAGGCACGATCCACCCCATATCGAATTCACCACCTGGACCCGATACCCGTCCATCCAGTGATAGAGAAATATTGCCAACGACTGTACGTGAGTTTTGTGTTTGATTCTGCCGGTTCATTTTTCGCCTCTTTTGTTTACTTATCTACTCGGTAACGAGCAAACCTCGCTGGTTGTTTGATAAAGCTGATCAATTTTAGCGCAGGTCTAGGCAGGCGTCTTGTATAAAATGGCAAACGTCACCAGCATGGCACAGAATATTCTCGGTCTAGCGATGACCGTTCTGTGCCATGCTGGCAACGTAATTGATCGCTCACACTATTTAGAGATGAGCGAAGCTCTTTTTGTTTTATTGCTTGGAAACGTATTAAGGCTGGGAAACAGTGGGGCAAGCTTCGTCTAAGATGGCTAATTTTCTAGCCATTCGGTCACAAATTTTGCGCTGAGGTGGATATCGGTCTGGCGCAATTTGCCTGGACCGGAGTTGATAAACTTGTGCGGCACGCCGGCGGAGACAACGACAATCTGACCTGCCCGTACGGCAACATTGGTTGTACCTACTGTGTAGTTCGCCTCTCCTTCGTGAACTACGAAAATTTCCGGATAGGGATGACGGTGCAGACGCGGCCCTTCGCCAGGAGAGAGATTCACGAGAATCAACGAGCCAGCCGTATCACCAAAGTGATAGCCCTCCCATTCCACTGTGCTGCCCTCAGGTGATAATTCGTTTTGGTTGAGAACGAGATAATCCATTTGGAGATTTCCTCAACAAAGATGGCTTTGATCATTTCCTCAAAGAAATCAAGTTGTTGCCAATCGGTGTAGAGAATACAAGTTATTCGAGCCGCCACAGCATCTACTAAAGCGCAAGTAGCCATGACGGCTCGACGAGTGCCGCTCTAGGCGTTGTTCACAGCGTAGCGCATTAAGGTCACACCGGTTGGGAATGCCTTGGTTTCGATCAGTTTCAAGTCAACTTGCAACCCTTCGGGAAAGAGACGTTTGCCGCCGCCTACCACCAGCGGATAGACGAGAAGACTGTACTCATCCACAAGATTGTTTTGAGCCAACGTATGCACCAGTAGACTGCTGCCATCGACATAGATGTCCTTGCCAGGTTGTTGCTTCAGTTTGCGTACCTCTTCGACTACGTTTTGGCTGATGATAGTCGAGTTGCGCCAAGCTGAGGCAGATTCCAATGTGGTGGAGACGACGTATTTCTTCTTTGCTTTCATCGTGTCGCCAAAGGGGTCGCCTTCTGGCATCGACTCAAAGACGGCATGTCCCTGCCACGTTTTGCGGCCCAATAAGAAAGTGTCACTCTCGTTCATCGATTGAAAGAAATGGATGCCGATGTCGTCATGCCAGTAGGGCAGCGTCCAACCGCCGTATTTGAACCCACCATCGGTGTCTTCCTCTGCACCACCCGGTGCTTGGATGACGCCATCGAGTGTAATAAATTCACTAACAATTAGCTTTCTCATTTCCATTCTCCTTTTGTTTTGATCGTTTGGGCCGAATGCTCTGACTTACCAATCTACGTTTACCTTCCCTCACGCTACCGAGTCTTTCATCGGTCGTGAAGCTCTGATAACCTGATTATAGGGCTTGTGTGTGAGCTTGTCTTGAACAAAAACGACATAGTTGACTATGACGCCACCCGTTTGTAAGTTAAATCAAGATCTTTCTCCCACGTTACTCCGTCTTTAGACAACTCTCCTTTACCAATGATCGTATTGCCGTCATCGCTGATTGTACCTTGGTAGCGCTGGGAGAAACCCGGCGCATTTCGCCACCATTTCCAGAGATTGTCACGCAGCGTCATTTCATGTTTTCGTGAGATACCGCGCTCATCGAAGGAGAGCATGTAAAATGTCCCCTCCGCGTCGTCGCTGCCGAAAATGGCGATACCACTGGGAAAGCGTGGATCATCGATCTCCGAGTGCGCTAATAGATATGCGCCGCCCTCGATCCATTCAAACGAAGCGTGACCGTGCAGAATGGTATCTGGCAGAAGTCCGTGCGTACCAGTCGTATTCCATACTCCGATGAGCACCCGAAAGGGTTCGAGCGCTGGATTGGGGATTGATGCTTTCTGTGAAAAATTGTGCGCCATATTTTCTCCTATTCGACTGTTCCTGGATCGCCTTTGCCTGTCTCAATCAAACACCGCAAGCTACGGCTAAGCCCATCAGTAACAAATTAAGCATTTACAGAGGTTGTCAAATCTGGGGAGAGCAGACAAGCCTGTAAAATGAAAGGATGAGCGAACCAGAAAAAGAAAATAAAACTAAAAAGGCAGTGTACACACGCGAGCGGTTCAGCGTATCGGGAAACGGTTGAGCAGCGAATTGCCAGATGAACAAGTGGTAGAACGGCTCCACGCATTGTGCATCCAGCGACCTGGCGCAAATCGCTGTATACGAAGCGCTTGGGCTGCGTGCCCGCATCCTGACGTTACCCGTGATGATGGCCTTAGTATTGAGTCTGCTCTGGCAGCAAACCGGCAGCATTGCGAAATGGTGCGACTGGTGCACGAAGAATGTGTTTTGTGGGTCGCCCCTACAAGGCTTAACGCAACAAGCACTTGACTCGCGCGTATGTTGGCAGAGTTGTTTCTGCAGTTCTGCTTGAGCTATTGCCTGGACTGGCAAAACGCAGGAACGCAGCCGCCCCCTACCCGCTGAACTTGCCTGGGCGAAAGGCAATACACTCAGGTTTGCGCCTGCGATGGCTCAACTCTGATGCACTTGTGCAAGTCGGGTGTTGCAGGAGAATGAAAAGAATCCATTGGCGGGACGCGTTAGCGATTCTGGATATCGTCACTCGCCTGCCTACCCAGGTTTGGTATGAAGAAGAGCACAAGCGCATGACCAAAGCTTTCTCGACAAAGTGCGCCATCTCTCACAGGCAGCCTGCTCATTTTCGATTGGGTTTCACCAACTTCACTTTTCCGCCACCTTGGTGAACAAGGTGTCTTTTTCATCACACGTGCCAAGAGCACCGGCATTCCGGGAATCGTTGTGCTCAAACCGTTGAGACCAAATCGGTTGATTCAAGGTGATGACCGCCAGCAAGTGCGCCTGATTCAATTCTCTATCACGGCAAGTGGTATCGCTATCTCACCAACGACCTCGATGCATCGCATCTTCCCGTTGAGTATGCCGGCTTTTACTGGCACGCTGGCGAATTGAAGATGCCTTATTGCAAACGCCTGTCGTCTTTTCATTGTCGGCTCAGAATGCTGTACAAATCCTTGGGCGACCTGATTCTCTATGCGGTTCTGTGACCTGACGACCAAGTCGTCAGCAACTCAACAAACCTTTGCTCGCATTTCTATGGAGAGTCATCGCCGCTTCCTTTCTTTACAGGACTCATCACAGAACGACAACCTGATTGATTATCTTGTTGCCAATGTCAAACGCCTGGGCATTCTTAAATCTATCCGTTCTGACCAACCGTCACTTTCCCTGTGACAATCGCTCTAAACGCTTAATTTGTCACCAATGGGCTAAGACGCAGAAACAGGCTTTAACTGTGCTGGATCGTAAAAGAACTGCTCCTGCGCAATCTTCTCTCCTTCCCAGCGCTGATAGGCTAGTTCTTCCATGTGCGTGGTGCTGCCATCCAGCCAGACAAAATCAAAAATCCAGCGGATCACCACAATGTCGCCGTTGACCAGCACTGGGCGCACACACTGTGACTGAACGGACTTTGCTCTGGCCAGGACATTTTTTTCATTTTGGATCAAAAAGTCACGCCCCACGCGCGGTGGGAATTGATTCTCCTGCATCGTGGCGTGAGGGGCGTAAAATTCTTCTATCGCCTCGGAGTGGGCATTCTCTTCGACGCGGGTAATAAAACGTTCCAGGGTTTGTGAGGTTGGCATGCTGATCTCCACTTTGAAAAACACATTTCAGGCTTCATCTTATCGGCTGGTTGTCCGCAAATGCAGATGAAGAAACGTTGGCGCGCTTAGCCGGTCATCTCGTGCTGACTGGCTATCCACTTGCTGCCTTTCGACTGAGCGCAGGCGAACAAAAGCGGGGTCTGGTGCTTGGCTTTGCTCACTTCAGCGAAGCCGCCATTCAGTCTTGATCTAGCCCTTAACTTGAACTGTATTGCCCGCTGGCCTCGTCGGCAAAGGGACGAGCACTGGATTGATAGACAGCCATCATTTGCGCTGCATCATAGGGCACGCGTCGAAATTCAAGTGCTATCCGTTCGCCAACTACGGTCAAGACTGCATACTCTGCCCACGGATCGGCGCGGAAAGTGGCACCTTTCTGCTGGTCATGCCGATAGGCAAAACCAACGCTACCGGTCAGAAAAGCATTTGCATGATTGCGGAGATTCGTCGTTTTACTTCGCCCAGCGACACTTCGGTGATTGACAGTTGCACTGTTTGAGGGAAGTCTCATCATAATAATCGGCGGTGAGCTCTTCGCCAGCGTGGATAGTGCGCGCCGCCACAAATTGGATAGCCCTGCCGCTGCGTGAGAGGTCGACGACGTTGGCGTCACAGGAGTGATTGACATAGTAGTGAATGCTCTTGGGCGTGGCGATGCAGAGGTCCTTGGCAATATTGCCCTCGTTGTACATCTCAGCTTCGAGTTGTACCCTGCCAGTTTGCCAATCTTCGGTGGTATAGACGATGCCACCTGTCACCAGGATCAATAGTTCACCCGCCGCAATGTCATGCGTTGCAAAGGTGCCGATGCCTTGAATCGGTGATTGGCGCAGCACCAAGCGACGGTCAAACCACATCGTGGTCGGTTCACTTTGGTCATTCATCGTGTTTTTCCTTTTCAAAACTCTTGACTAATGCTGGTGACGCTTGGCAACGCCAGGCATTGAGCAACAATGCCTCTAGTTCGACGGCGTCCACGGCAGCGAGGCGCACAAGGATGGCTGGGAAGCCGTTATAGTGCGGTTCGGTGAAGAATTTGGCTGGCTGGGCTTCAATCAGCATCTCTTTTTCCAGGTTGTTCTGGACGCGGATGGCGATTACGCCCTGGTTGGGTACCTTCGGCTTCTTGGGATCGACTCGCTCCATCCAGACCCAAGCGAAGCCCTTTGACTTCCCTTTGTTTAGCACCGCATAGGCAATGTGCCCTTCTTCGTGGGTGGTTTCCGGGAAAGAAAGGGCGATGCGCTGGAGATCAGTGAGGTCGGCCATGAGTTGTTCTCCTAAAAGTGAGCACTGTTTCACGATTACGGATCAGGATGTAGTATACTGTTCGGCTACAGGTAACGGCTGTAGGTGGCATTTTTAAGCTAAGTTCGAAAAGAAAAGTGAGTCGCTCATCATTGAAAAGTGTGATTGCCCAAAAACGTCCCCGGCACGGCGCAAACGATTTTCATACTACCTACAACTTTCTGCGCCGTGCCGGGGACGTTAGTTTAAATCTTACAGGAGGATGCTATGACCAATGTAAACGACTGGAACCAGGCAATTATTGCGGAATTCCGGGCAAATGGCGGGAAAGTAGGCGGTCAGTTTGCGGACGCCACGTTGCTCTTGTTGCACACAACAGGTGCTAAGAGTGGTCAACCACGCATCAACCCGGTAGTCTACACCACCGATGGGGATCGGCTTGTCGTGATTGCCTCCAAAGCTGGTGCTCCCACCAATCCCGACTGGTATCACAACATCGTCGCTAATCCGTTAGTCACGGTAGAGGTTGGCACAGAACAATTTCAAGCCCATGCCACGGTTGCAGCCGAACCTGAGCGTACACGCTTGTTTGAGCAGATGGCTGCCCAGCGGCCCGGTTTTGCCGAGTACCAGCGCAATACCACACGTGTGATACCCGTGATCGTCTTAACACGGATTGGATAGGCTTATTCTTTCCAGCGTTGAACGTTGGAACCACTGTCCGTATAAACGTTCATAAACGCCGATTCAACCGTCAGCCGAAACAGAATGTAGCGATCACGCGGATTGTAGCTGGCGGCTTGTATAGCCTGTTGTCGAACTGTTGGGTCCGTGACCAAACTTGCACGTCCAGATACATAAAATTCGCCACCCCCGCCATCCATATTTTCTACAGCACAGTGCAAACTATAACGGCCATCTCGTTGTAGATCCTTACCTTTGGGCGAAGTCGGCTCCATAAAGAGAAACAATTCATCACCCACGATCGGCGTAACGGGATGAACGCGCGGTGAACCATCGGCCCGTACTGTGCCCAGATATCCCACCCTGCTCTGAAAACGAGTTTTGCCAAATGCTGCGATGTCTGCTGCCTGTTGTGTAAATTCCTTCCAACTCGCCATAAGTCGCTCCTCTCAAGACGGGTCTTCATTTTCTGTAAACCTTTCCGACAGTTGTATCTATTCAGACAACAGTTTACCAGAAAGATCACAAACAAACCAGCCTTATATGGTGGAGCCACTAATGGCTCGATTTCTGTATCGCTGGCAGATGCCGTCTTGAACAAAAACAACACCTACAATATGATGAGGCTATGAAAAAGCACACTGGATCTTCCTATGACGAAATCGCCGAGAAGTATGCCGATCTCCAGGACCAAAAGCCTTGGAACCGTTATTTTGAACGCCCTGGCATGCTTCGTTTCTTACCCAATGTGGCTGGTAAGGTGGTACTGGATGCAGGCTGTGGTCCTGGCTTCTATGCTGCCTATATGGTGGACCAGGGTGCCCATGTAACGGCCTTTGACTTCAATCCACTCTTTGTTGAGCGTACGCGGCAACGAACCAGCCAACGGGCCAAGGTCCTACAGGCCGATCTGGCAGAACCCTTCACCTTTGCTACAGATGGCTCCTTCGATCTGGTTGTCGGTGTCTTGGTCATGCACTATCTGCAAGATTGGCTTCCGACGCTGTGCGAGTTTCATCGAGTTTTGCGCCCGAATGGGCAACTCCTCTTTTCAACGCATCACCCATTTACCGACCTACAGTTGTCGACCAGCGGTGACTACTTTGCAACCGAACTGCTTGAAGATGAGTGGGATGAGGGCAAAGTGCAATTTTATCGCCGCCCGCTCTCCAAAATTTCGCACGATCTGCTTCAAGCTGGCTTTGTGATTGCTGAAATCGCTGAACCGCAGCCTATCAAGCCGCCCGAGGGGGTGATCTTCGAGTCTTATGATCGGATCATGAAGACACCTCTGCGACTACTTGTGCGCGCACAAAAGAACAATTTCCTGGCATAACCATCAATTTTTCACAAAAGTGACAACTGTCTGTCGATTTTGACGCGGCTCGTTCGTCGGATCTATAGAAGGAACCAATAACCTTTGGCAAGATGATGATTGTTTTGCCCAAACTTGATCCAACCGAACCAAAAGGAGCAACCCTATGCGTTACCTGCTTTTGATCTACTCGAACGAAGCCGAAGCTGCCACCGCCACGCCAGAAGATTTACAGACGGTGATGAACGAATATTGGGCCTTTAACGAAGCCATCGACAAACGTGGTGCCAACTTAGGCGGCGAGGCGCTACATGAGACCAGCAAGGCCACCACCGTGCGTATACGCGACGGCAAGGATCTGATCACCGATGGTCCGTTCGCTGAGACCAAAGAGCAACTCGGCGGCTACTACCTGATCAGCGCCAAGGATCTGGACGAAGCCATCGAAATCGCCAAGCTGTGTCCCGGCTCGCGCCGTGGCTCCGTCGAAATCCGTCCGATTGTTGAGTTTGGCTAATCCTAGTAGGACGAGATTGGAGATCAAACGCGCTTCCAACCACGCACAACCAGCGCTGAAAATAGCAGTTCGACAGTCCCTCGGAGGAATGCCGTGCTATTTCGTACGTGTTGTTCAAATTTATTGGTTGGCAATGCCCTTTGTAAGTCGGCTTGATGTTTGCTCTCCAATCTCTACTTCACTTCCATGATCCACGAGCCTACGGTCCAACACACGGTCACTGCCACCTTTCGCAGTGAGGGCAGTCAAATTTTGGCGGCGCTGATCGGCTGGCTGGGTGATATCGAGCTGGCTGAGGATGTACTGCAAGATGCATATATCGCAGCACTTCAGCATTGGCCGCTGGATGGCATGCCTAACAATCCTGCGGCTTGGCTAACAACCACGGCCAAACGCAAAGCAATCGATCGGGTACGCCGCGCTCGTATTGGGATGCATAAAGCTCAACAACTGGCTGAGCAACAGCTGCTGGCAAAAGAGATTGACGATGGATTGGCCATGCCAAGCGAACCTTTTCCCGACGAACGGCTCAAATTGATCTTCACCTGTTGCCATCCTGCACTGGCACGCGAGGCGCAGGTTGCCCTGACGCTCAACACGCTGGGCGGCTTGACGACCGAAGAGGTGGCGAGTGCCTTTCTGGTGCCGCTGCCAACAATGGCCCAACGCTTGGTGCGCGCCAAGCGCAAGATCCGTGATGCAGGCATCCCCTATCAGGTGCCGCCGCCCAACCTCTTGGCAGAACGAATCGATGCGGTGCTAACCGTGATCTACCTCATCTTTAACGAAGGCTACACCGCCAGCCACGGCCACCAGTTGATCCGCCACGATCTGTGTGATGAAGCGATCTGGCTAGGGCGGATGCTGGTTTCCTTGCTCGAAGCGCAAAAAAGCAACGTGCCACTCCCCAGCCGCGCCGAGGTGCTGGGACTGCTGGCCCTGATGTTGCTCCACGACTCACGCCGCAGCGCCCGAACCGATGCCGGTGGCGCGTTGGTCGTGCTCGAAGAGCAGGATCGCAGCCATTGGGATCATGCCAAGATTGCCGAAGGACGCTCCCTGCTCGAACAATCATTGCGTCGTCGCCAGCCAGGACCTTACCAATTACAAGCGGCGATCAGCGCGGTCCATGCCGATGCGGCTACGGCTGGAGAAACTGACTGGCTGCAAATCGTGGCCCTTTACGAAGAATTGCTGAAAATCGTCGACTCGCCAGTGATACGCCTCAACCAGATCGTAGCCTTGGCGATGGCCGATGGCCCTTGGCGTGCCTTGCCCCTGATCGACCAACTGGAACGCAGTGATACTCTGGCAGGTTACTATCCACTCTACGCTGCTCGTGCTGACTTGCTGCGGCGCGCTGGTCGCAACCGTGAGGCTCATTTTGCCTATCAACAGGCGTTGGCGATGTGCAAGAATGAAGCAGAGTGTCTCTATCTGCAACGTAGAATGAGCGAGGTTGACCGTGAATGAGTTGAATGAGTATCCGCTCTACCCTTATCGAATTGCGCTCATGGCAAAATTGGCTTAGGCTTACACGTTGAGTCCGATGGCGAATATCGGTTTTCTGCGCGCTCTGTGGCAAAATTAGTGGATAACGTCACAAAACCCCTTCCACAATAACCAGGAGCAACCGAATGAGCGCACCCTCTCCCATTTCCTCAGGTGAAGAACAGGCACGCCGACTTGAGGCTGTCTATGAACAACTCACACGTAGCTTGAATACCCCGAGTGTCGCATTGCGACTCGCCAACACCAAGTCCAACACTGAGTGGTCAGTCACCGAAGTGTTGGGTCACATGGTCGAGATGATTCCCTATTGGCTGGCTGCCTGTCGGACTATCATGGATGCTGATACCCCACCCACCTTTGGCCGCAGTTTGGATGCGCCAGAGCGGCTGGCTGGCGTCGAACGGGGTGCCAATACTTCCTTGCCAGAGATGCTGGCGCTGCTAAAACAGGAAGTCCAGCAAGGTGCAGCGACAATCCGTGCCATGAGTGATGCTGATCGGGTCAAACAAGGGATCAACCCGGCACGCGGTACCTTGACCGTGGCTGGCATCGTGGAGATGTTGATCGTATCTCATGCTGAAGGTCATCTGGCGCAAATCCAAGCCATCTTGGCGGAATAGGAGGAGAAGATGACATCGCTTCAGAGTAAACCAACTATTCCGCCGGCTGAATACCCGTTGCGCTGGCAGCAGGTGCAACAGATGATGGCCGAGCAAGGGCTTGATATTGTCATCGCCTATGCGGATGATCGAGCGACCTTTGGCCCGGCCCATGCCCGCTGGCTGGCCAACTTCCCTGTACACTTTGAACCAACTTGTATCCTGATGCCCAGGCAAGGCCAACCTGCTATGTTGGTCGGCCCGGAAAGCGACCAATACGCACTGCTTGCCGGGCGTATCAGCGATGTGCGTGTCCTGCGCGAGTTCACCCATCCCAATGAGGATTACCCCTACGCCAAGATCCAGAGTCTGAGCGAAATTCTGGCGGAACTGGGACAGGATGCCGCCACCATACGCCGCGTCGGTGTGGCTGCGGGTGGATTGATGAGTGCCGATCTCTCCGCTGCGCTCCATCAGGTGCTGCCGACCGCTACTTGGATCGACGTGGAAAACGCTATGTGCGATCTACGTGCGCAAAAGACGCCAGCCGAGATCGCTGTCGTCCGTTACGCCTATCAGATTGCCGAAGCTGGCTTGCAGGCAGCGCTCAATACAATCCGACCGGGTGTGACCGAAAGGGAAGTGGCTGCTGCGATCGATGCGGCGATGCGACATGCTGGCAGCGAAGGAACCGGGATCGACACCATTGTAGCCTCCGGCCCCAATACTCGACCGATCCTGGCCCGTTCGACCTTCCGCCCGATTGCCAAGGATGATCTGGTGCTCTTAACGATCGCCCCGCGCTACGAAGGCTATCATGCTGCAATCGGACGGGCTGTTTTGGTCGGTAATCCGGGAGAGGAGATTCAGCGCGCCTTGGAAGTGGCCACAGCCGCTCAGGAGGCTTGTTACCACGCGCTTCGACCCAACATTGAAGGCCGAGCCGTAGAAGCCATTGGCCGAAAGATTGTCAGCGATGCTGGGCTGGGTGACTACTTTCTTTACTCAGGCGTCCACAGCGTCGGCGTGATTGAGTTTGAACCGCCGATCTTTGGCCCCAGCAGTCCTGCGCTCTTGAAGAAAGATATGATCATCTCGGTCGATATTCCGCTCTTCAACACACCGTGGGGCGGTCTGCGCGTAGAAGATGGCTATTTGCTCACCGAGCAAGGGGCGGAGAGGCTCCATCACACGCCGTATCGACTTTTTAGTGAGCGCTAGTTGGACTGTGATGTTTCGCATGAAGAGTGACCTGTGATACGTAAATTGCTAGCGAAAATTCACACATCACGGGTCACGGATCGTTTACCCTTGTATGGATCATCAACCTAGTGCAGTTTTAACAAAGTAGTTGGTCAAACTTCTTCCGGGAAGGGCCAGCGCCCAAGCCTGTCTATTGCTAGAGCCTTCCCGGAAGATTGCAAAATTACTCCGTTAGCCATGCACTAGAATGGTTACGCTGGCAATACCAGCCCTGCCAACTCAATTTGTTCGTTCTGACGGCTGAGGACGATGTTGCTGGTGTCGCCGAGAATGTGGTCGACCACGCCAAAGCCTTTGGCGTCCACTGCGTTCATAAACCGATCACGTTCAAAATAGTCTTCAATCTCTTGCCAGGTATGGCCGGAATGGCGACCCATCAGATGAAAGAGTTGGGTTTGCACCCGTTCTTGCTCGCGGAAGGCGATGCGCACATCTTCGGTATAGCCTTGCGAACCGCTGCTCGTGGGATGCATGTGGATCGTGGCATGAGGAAGCGCATAACGATGATTGGCTGCACCTGCTGCTAACAGCGCTGTACCCATGCTGGCGGTCATCCCGATTGCATAGGTATAGACCGGCGCTTTGACACTCTGCATGGTGTCGTAAATGGCTAAGCCTGCATAGACATCGCCGCCTGGACTGCTGATGTAGAGGTGAATCGGCTGATCGGAGCCATCGCCGTTGAGGTAAAGCAGTTGTGCCACCACGACGTTGGCCACCTGCTGGTTGATCGGTGTGTTGAGAAAGATAATGCGGCTCTTGAGTAGCAGGCTGTAAATGTCATAGGCCCGCTCCCACGAGCCGTTGGTCTCGACCACTGTGGGGATAAGCTGCTGAAAGTGGTACATAAAAATCACTCCTCTCCTTTTGTTAATTCCTGTAAACTCTTCAAACGCTCTGCCCAGCAGTTCTCCCACGCCTGGCTCCAAAGCTGGCTGATGACGGAGACATTTTGCGTTGTCGGACTGAACTCTGTGACTTGCCTTTGCCCAAAACGGCCAGGTAGCTGATTCATCACGTTCGGTAACTGCCAGACTGGACGAATCACGACTGACTCCGGCTCTGTTGTCGCAGGCATGGGCAATGCTAGCGAAATCTGATGGACAACTCGCACAAGCGTCGCCTTGTCTGCCTCGTCCAGCGTGATGCGAATATTCATCTGGGTCGGCTGTTCCGCTCCTGGCAAGTGACCGGCCAGCAGCAGCGCCAAATGACGAGGCGGATCATACCTGGTGACCAGCCCTTCCAGTTGGTAGGGTAATCCGTTGATCTGGCCGCGCTCCATGCAACGCCCACCTGCTTTGGCTTCCATTGTGATGTCCATGCGCCACCACTGACGCAGCGCCGCTTCGGTCCCCACGAACTGCCAAACCTGGGTGATCGGCGCGTGAATCGTAATTTCTTTGCTGATGGTGCCGGGCTTCATGGAGTCTCTCCTCTCTCTCCATCGACTGGAACCTTGCCTTGTTCTGCCAGTTGTTTGAGGAGGGCGAGCCGTTCATCCCAGAGCGGTTCATAATGCTGAAGCCACTCTGCCACCTGGCGTAAGGCTTCCGCTTGCAGTGAATATAGGCGCTCGCGGCCATCCGACTTAGCTTGTACCAGTTTTGCAGCGCGCAGGATACGCAGATGTTTGCTGACTGCCGGCTGGCTGATATGGTCGAGCCGGGAAACAATCTCACCTGCCCGCAGTGGACCTTCGTTGCGCAACAGATCGAGGATCAGGCGGCGATTGTCATCGGCAATTGCTCTGTAGGACGAAGAAGTGCTCATAGAATGGTTCAGATTACGCCTATTTTGCATCATTATATAACTAATTGGTTATATATTAGCGCAAAAGCTTTTGTATGTCAACCCCTCTGATTAAGTGGTAAGCAAGAGTTGTCAGAGCGTTTGGCGTATAGGATTTTCGATTTAT
>JAXLWB010000050.1:0-71171 GCA_046328715.1 Caldilineaceae bacterium
GCAAGGCTCGATTTGATGCTGAGGGAACAGCAAGCACGTAGACGACATGCGAGGTATAGAGCAATTCTTCCAGCCCCACCGACTTGACGCCCTGTCGTTCCAGATAGCGCTTGGGTAACCAGGGATCGTAGACTTGGACTTTACAGCGGAATGGTGCCAGTAGCGGTCGCAAATTGCGTGCCAATCCACCAAAGCCGATAAAGCCCACCGTGCGATCAAACAGCATCGTGCTACCGACCGTGCCAGCTTCGAGGTAACGCTCTTTGCCAGCGACAAAGTCATTGTGAGAATCAACCAGTTGGCGTTTGACAGCGAGGGTCATCGCCAGTGCCATCTCGGCGACGGCTGGGCCAAAGGCAGGCGCACAACTCAGTACACGAACGCCACGGGCAAAACAGGCTTCGTAATCCAGATCCTGGGGCGTAGGATGGACTCCGCCCAGTTCGACAATTGCCCGTAGTTTTGGCGCATCCGTGACAGCGCCATGTCGCCAACGTCCGGTAAGGATCGCAAAAAGCTCACCTTTGATCTCTGCTACATCTTTGGCGGGCATCGGTTCGTCCTTTGCCCAGATTACATCAGCCATTTCGCGCAGCCGGGCTAAGTCAGCCGGTGCAAAGATCTGCGCCATTTTTCGAAAGGCTGGATCGACAAGAATTTTTGGTTTCATTTCAAGCTTCTTTTTCGCTTATATAACAGCACAATTCCCGATTTCGACCTTCGACTGTAACGATCAATTTGCGTAAACGTGGCTCTCTATGATGTGTAAAACGGATTTGAATTTAAGTGCTCGGGTACGCTTGGATGCAAAGTACCAGCCACGATGGATAACATGCCTGATCGTCACTTTTCAGCTTTTGGGAGAACGGTTTGCAAGCTTATACCGAGGGTATTCCGTTTGTTCTATATGACAGAAAGGGCAAAGGGGCGGGAATGGGTCAGAACGAACCTTGCTACTTCACTCTATTGTCTTACATAGGCTTTAGAATTCATTCGGTATATGTTAATAATAACATAAATTATTTCAATAAAGTTCCACCTGGATGGCAAAAGTGGCGAATTGGTTGTGGAAAAGTTGTGTACAGGGGCGTTTCGGCGTAAGGTTTTAGCCTGATTATTGCATGGCGGGTGTATTACACGCTAGCAAGATAGGCAGTTTCGCTTTACTCACTGGGTACCCTTTGGATAGGGTTCTGAAATTTTGCCCCATTTGAGATCCATCCACCATAGAAAATGGATTGACAGTGCTCTGCCGTTAATGTTATTGTGGAACCATGATCAACGAATCTTGGATCACGCCACCACCTGTTTTACCCCAGCTCCTCAAGGAGACGAGTCAACTTGGCTTTGCAATGGCGTCGGATCTGCTCACAGGCAATTTGCTGCGCACCTTGGTTGCTACCAAACCGGGTGGAAATGTTCTCGAACTTGGCACGGGAACTGGCTGTGGCACTGCCTGGTTACTAGAGGGAATGGATGCCGATTCGAGATTGATTACGGTAGAGAATGATCGGCAAGCCGTGGCCGTTGCTCAACGTCACCTTAGTCACGATGCGCGTCTCACTTTTCATATCGGCGATGGCGGCGAGTTTCTTACAGCGATCCAAAACCAAGCAGGTAGCTTCGATCTGATCTTTGCCGACACCTGGCCTGGTAAATACACCCACCTTGACGAGACGCTTACCTTGCTCAAACGAGGTGGCATCTACTTGATCGATGACATGCTGCCTCAACCCAACTGGCCAACGAATCATCCGCCCAAGGTGACAAAATTGATCGAAATGCTGGAAAAACGCCAAGATTTACGTTTAACTACAATGCAGTGGTCAACGGGGTTGATCCTGGCAGTGAAAATTTAGACAAACGAGATTGGAGATCAGCGATTATCGCACGGAATCTACAGTCTCCAATCGCCAATTTCAGCTTTTCAAATATGAAACAATTGTTTGCCAATATCCCGGTCTGGGGCGATCCGATAGACGAAAGCGCCCTCACTCAAATTCAGCGCTGCGCCAAGGGTGCGGTCGCTGCGGCGATGATGGCTGACCATCACAAAGGTTATGCGGTGCCGATTGGTGGCGTGTTAGCGTATCAAAACGCAATCAGCCCGTCAGGCGTTGGCTATGATATCGCCTGTGGGAACAAAGCCGTACGCCTTGATATTCCTGCCTCTGAGGTCCGTACCAACATCAAGCCAATTATGGACGATGTCTGGAAGACGATCTCCTTTGGCATGGGGCGCAAGAATCAGCAGCGGGTGGAGCATGAGCTTTTCGACGATCCGGCCTGGGCGTTGCCTGGCATCCACAGCTTAAAGAAAACGGCCAGCGATCAACTTGGCACGGTGGGTGGCGGCAATCACTATGTCGATCTCTTTGTCGATGAGTTAGAACAGGTCTGGATCGGCGTCCACTTCGGTTCGCGCGGTTTGGGACACAAAATTGCTACACACTTTCTGACCTTAGGCGGTGCCAAGGATGGCATGGATGTCGAGCCGCTGGTGTTGCCATTGGGCACACCCTTGGGTGATGATTACCTGGTGGGGATGCATCTGGCTGGGCGCTATGCCTACGCTGGCCGCGATTGGGTCTGTGCCGAGGTGGCGCGTTTACTGGGTGCCAACATCGTCGAAGAGATTCACAACCATCATAACTTTGCCTGGCAGGAAGAGCACTTTGGCGAGAAGTTATGGGTGGTACGCAAAGGGGCCACTCCCGCCTTCCCAGGACAGAAGGGCTTTGTCGGCGGTTCGATGGGCGACATTTCGGTAATTTTGGAAGGTGTCGAGAGCGAAGAAAGCGTTTCATCGCTCTACTCTACAGTACACGGCGCGGGGCGAGTGATGAGTCGCAACGCCGCCCGCGGCAAAGTAGACCGTAAAACGGGAAGGGTAATCTCAGAAGGGTTGGTCTCGGAAAAAATGATGATCAACTGGGTGCGCAGACAAGGAGTGGAATTACGTGGCGGCGGTGTGGATGAATCACCACACGTTTATAAACGTTTGCCCGAGGTGCTCCAACATCACAAAGCGACCGTTCGCATCCTGTATACACTCACGCCGTTAGGGGTGGCGATGGCTGGTGCAAATGAATTTGATCCGTACAAAGATTAACTGTTGCAACTGAAACAGAGGCCCACACGTCAGCACGGTTCCTGTCTCGTGCTGACGTGTGGGCCTCTGTTTGTTATCCTCTTCTACCTAAATGACTACCGAGCCAAAAGAGGGCCAGAACAGCCGTCACCAACGCCACTACCAATTGCGCTAACTGCATGCGCATGGGATCAAAATAGGGCCGGTTCGTGGATTCTACTAGTGGTTGCTCGGCACGTTGTTGATCGGCCTGCGTAGTACTGTTGAAGGTCGAAGAATCGGCCATTGCAACTGCGGTCGGCTCTGCGGGGGCGGCATATTGTTCAACTTGTGTCTCGATTTGCCCATCAGCAGCAGGCTGTGCCAAGGCAACCGTTGGCTCACTCGTCGGAGTAGGCTCAACCACTTGGGTGGGTGTGCTCTCCACGACCTGCGCTGCAGGAGCAGCGGCAACGTTTGCTTGCTCTGGTGCAGGTTGCGACGCACTCGCCCCAGCTGCATCAACCAGCGGTGATTCGCTTGCCGGAGTTGTCGCCGAATTCGCCACCTCACTGCTCGACACTGTATTACTCTCAGGTTGTCCTTCAGCCGAAGGAAGGGCAGCTGCAGCCATACTCGAAGCTGCCATCTCTGTGTCTGTGGGAGCCGACGCAGCGGATGCCTGGGCACCGGCAGCCGACGTGTCTGATGGTTGCCCATCTGCACCGAGGATTGCCCCTAGCCCACTTGAATTATCCTCGCCTGGTTGCGTAACCGCCTGCTCACCCGCTGGTTGACCACCTCCCATTGCCTTCATGCTCTGACTTTGTTGCTCTTGAGCGGCTGGTTCAGCAGCAAGGGGAGCAAGTCCTTCGGCAGTCGGCTGCGCTTGCTGCTGAACCGTAAAGGTCTGCACTTCTTCATTGACAGGAGCAGAAGGGGCCGGGTTCTCTGTCGTTGTACTGGGTGTATCTGTCGCAGATGCAACCTCGCTGTTCACCGGTGTTGACTCAATCATGCGCGACGAGGCTACACTAGCTGGTTCCTGAAGAGGAACGTTCTGGATCGTTGGCCTGGTCAGGTTAACCTGTGTTGCGGCAAAGAGCACCAACCAAACCGCCAGCCCAGTCGTGGCTAGATTGCGCAGCAAAGGGCTTCCCCCTTGTAGAAAGTCGCGCAAAGACTCCCAGAAACCGCCACGTTGTGGCACCGGCTGAGGGGGGGAACTGATGCGTCGAGCCGTCGTGACAAAGGGCGGGATCGTTTTGCTTTGCGGCGCTACATCTGCCTCTGTTAATACAAAGGAACGAGGAAGTGGCACTTCGGGCAGCGAACGAAGCAACTGGACGGTCTGGCGTAATGACTCTAATCGCCAGGCGACGTTTGCATCAATTTGGACTGCTTTTTCAATTTGAGTTTTTTCCTCGTTCGTCACAGCGCCGTCGATATAGGCAGACAATAGTTCATCTGTGATTTGAGGTCGGTAAAATGGATTCATCGCTACTCTGCAACAATGATAAAGGCCATCACGGTAAATGGATTAGATACGGCGCATAGTTAAGTTACTGTTTACATTCACTGACAAATAAGTAACTGGCCAATTTGCTGCTTACCAGGTACTTGATCATCATCCAGTGATTCAATCATATTTCTTGAGTGGTAACCATTCACATTATTTTTTCATGACAATCTTATCAATGGTTATCACCTGCATTACTTAGGACGGAAGGAAGCTGGTAATAGTTCCGATCGTTGCAACAGATAATCGCGCATTTTTGCACGAGCCCGATTGATCCTGGATTTTACGGTTCCCATGGGCAAATCTGTGATTTCCACGATCTCTTCATAGCTGTGGCCGTGGACATCACAGAGCGCCAGCACCATGCGTTGATCGGGCGGCAATGATTGGATGGCTGCTTCGATCAATTGATTGAGTTCCATCCGTTCCGCATATTCATGCGGACTTTCGCTACGATCCATCAGGGCACTTGTGTTCTCTGATTCTTCAACCAGATCATCCAGGCTATCTGTCGTGCGCCGTTTCTGAGAGCGTAGCACATCGTAACAACTGTTGACGACGATACGCAGTAACCAGCTCTTAAAGCTGCCGCCCTGAAAATTGCCAATGGCGCGGTAAGCCTTGATAAAGCTCTCCTGCACCGTATCGGCGGCGCTGGCTTCATCCTGCAAGGTTCTCATAGCAATGCTAAATGCCAAACCTTGATAGTTGAGTATAAGCTGATTAAAGGCGTTGAGATCGCCTCTTTGCGCATTGGCAATGAGCGAAGTTTCTTTTGATGAAATCATTTGGCTAACTACAGATCATGAAGTGCTTTGGATATCGCCGACGTTTGGGTCATGAGTCACAATCATCGGCGAAATGAAATCGGATAGTTTGCTAGAGGAATTGTCTGTGACGTTAATATTGTCAGACATACTCCTGCTGAAAATGCACCCTGTACCTTGCCCACATTTGACGGTTATGCGCCAACCAATTATACTGTTGACTACTGTTCGGTATTGATTTAAAACTTTTACGGAAGTATACCAGCAAAGTGTTGCAGAAGCTATGAATACCTTGGCAAAACAACACTCTGCGCTGCTTTCATGATTGCCGAAGTGGCGGAACAGGCAGACGCGCACGACTCAAAATCGTGTGGGTGATCCCCGTGTGGGTTCGACTCCCACCTTCGGCACCAATGAGTATGGATCTTCTACCCTTGGCCCCTTGGAGGGTATCCAACGAAATATTGAGATCGTCTTGTGCCAGTTGGAATGGCTCGTTTGGAAGCTCGTCCAACTGGCACAACCGCGAGATGCGCTAGTATAATGAGCACGTTCGCCGAAACTGCGAGTTGCAATGAAAAGCATCGTTTTCCTGCTTCCTCCTAAGATGCGGCGTTTTGCTTTTCATTCAGCGCCTAGTTTCAACGGGACGATTCGGCCAGTGTTAGCCAAAATTCTTTCAGAAAGCGATGTTTCGCAGAGGAATTGACTGGCTAGCGTAAAGAAATGCGTTGCTAGATCGTATATCTTCTACTCATGGACATATCTGTTTACAATTTGTTACCCCTACCTTCCGTTCGCCATCTTTTCTCCAAGAGCGCATCAAGATTCACCCAACTTGGTCTTATCGCTGCTGTGTGTTTTATTTTGGTGGCATGTGGTCCCGAAAGTAAAAAAGTCGATCAGAATCAGCTTACCCTGACAACACAACAGATTGCGCAGGATTTTGCTGCCACTGGTGATTTGGGCAGAGCAAAGAGTGCATTGGCCGGGCTCGAAGTTGCCAATCCCAGCCAATGGCTGTTGATGGTAGCCGAAGAGACGGCCAAAGATCAAGCTGCGCAGCCACAACTGGTCGCCGCTTTGGTCAAGTTGACCGAGGCGCTCGACCTTCATTCCCCCATTCTGGCAGACTACGCCACTGCCCATAATTTAAGTGTGACGACTGCTAGTGGTCTATCTGCAAAGAGCGATAACGCTGCCACAGGGCAAACCATTGCCATCGCAAATGTCTCTCAACCACCACCCGCTGCTGCACCCACTGCAACTTCCGAGCCGACTCCAGCGCCAGTTGCCACTGCAACCGCTGAACCAACGGCGACTGCCGATCAAAGTGCACAAGTGCTGGCTTCCAGCTTGGTCAACCTGCGTAGTGGTCCTGGCACCACCTATGATTTGGCAGGCGGTATGCAAGTCGGTGAATCGGCGAAGATTATTGCCAAGAGTCCAGATGCCGGTTGGTGGAAGGTGCAACTGAGCAGCGGCAGTCAAGCCTGGGTCTTTGCACAATTGGTTCAATCGAGCGGCGCACTCGATTCAATTGCGGTTGCGTCCGATATCCCGCCGTCGCCTACAGCGCAGCCGGTTGCGATCGCTCAACCCACTGCGGCCCCAGAAGTATCACAACCTGCGCCCACCGCCACTGCTGCACCGCAGCAGCAAAATAGCAGCGCTCCCTATTTCAAACTGATTGCACGCCGGATGTGGTCAAAGGCCGAGAATGGCGATTGTCGGGGACAGCATCTCTTACGGATCAACGTGGTGGATGCCAACGGAGCTCGTCTTAATGGTGTCACGCTGACTGGTCTGTATACTGGCGCTGTTTTACACACAGGCGAGCAGGGCAAGGGTGATGGGGTCATGGAGTTTGATCTCTATGGCAGCGGTGAAGGTTTCATCGTGACTGCCGATACGAATGGCGCGTTCGCAGGCAGCGATCGGGCCGAAGGGTTTACCACCAATTCGCGCGACATCGACGTACCGACACTAATTGCGGGTGGCTACTGTGAAGATGCTACTACCTGCCAGGTATTTTATGATTCATGGGGTTGCAAAGGCCATCATAGCTGGGAAGCAACCTTTCAACGCAATTATTAGGCAGAACGCAGGCTGCAAGGTACAATCTTATCTTCCTCCATCTTGCACCCCTGTAAACTGCAATTTTGATGATTACGAGGCTGTGTGAAAGAGCAATATATCAAGTTAGCCCCCTTGTTTCAAGGGTTTTCTGAACAAGAATTGGAGAGTATCGCCAATGGTTTTGCCCCCGGTCAAAATCCAACTGGGGCGAAATTATTAAATACAGGTGAACGTAGTGATGCGATTTATCTCGTCAATCATGGCTTTGTGCGCCTGACCAACGAAAGTGGCTACAATCTAGCGACATTGGGCCCTGGTAGCATTCTAGGTGATGCCAGCATGTTACGCGCTGTGCCCCAAGATGTAAGTGCACTCGCCGCCACCGATGTTGAATACTGGAAGTTGACCGATCGCGCTTTACGTTCGATTATTTTGCGACAACCCACCATTGGGCTAAAGCTTGGACAAAATTTGGGTGGCCAAGTGGTGCAGATGGAAGACTATCTGCTACAACGCTTGACTAATATTCCAGAGTTCGGCACCCTCCCTCAAAACACATTGCAAGCCGTTGCTGCGGCGCTGCAACCCCGTCGACTTGCTGCCGGGCAGACTCTCTATCGTTCTGGTGAAAAAGCTGCGAATCTCTACGTGGTTGAAAGCGGCTCACTTGAGCTGCGCGAGGATGCCGAGGCCACAAACGCCCAACGCGCCGAACCAGGAACCATCATTGGTGCCAGCGCACTGCTAACTAACAAACCATATACGCATTCAGCCGTGGCTGCGGCAGATAGTCTAGTCTGGGTGCTAAGCGGCGAAACCTTCCAGACTATCAACGCGCGCCATCCTGGGCTGCGTCGTAGCTTGAGCCACAATATGCGGACGCCGCTGGGCCGCAGCGATCAGAATTCTGCCGCTACCCGTCTAGGGCAGATGCCGCTTTTTGCCGAGCTGCCACAACCTGTGTTGCAATCGATCGCTCAACGCATCCTACTGCAACATGTCTCTGCGGGTGATCGTGTCTACCGCAGCGGCGATGCTGGTGATGCGCTTTATATGATCGAAAGTGGCGAAATTGAACTCACTGGCGAAAACAACCAAGGCATTCTGGAAGAACGAGCACGAATCGGCGATGGCGGTTTCTTTGGCGAGATGAGCCTATTAAACGGTTCGGTACGTACTGAAGATGCCACCGCACGGCGTAACAGCAATCTTTGGGTGCTAACAAAGCCTGACTTGGATGCACTTTCTGTCAAACATCCTGCCATCAGCAAAGCACTCAGCCAGGGTGTTGCTAATCAACTCGCCGTCGTGCAAGATGATGTCGAACGGTTTCATCACTTTCCTCTCTTGGCGGAATTGAGCAAAGAGGATCTGCGCCAGATTTCGCCAGCCTTACGCCCAACGCGCTTCCGCTCGGGTGAACAGATCTTTCGTATCAACGCACCCAGCGATACACTCTATTTGATTGAACATGGCGAAGTGCGGATGCAACAGATCAGCGGCGAAAGCTGGTTTCTGGGTGAAGGCGAAATCTTTGGCGAACGCTCGTTGTTGACCAATCAACCCAACAACGCCAGCGCCGTAGCCGAGACCGACGTGGATCTGTGGACGCTACATAAACGAGACTTCGAAGCACTGACCCGCCGCAATCCATCCTTAGGGCTGAACATGAGTCGTGCGTTGGCAGACTATATGCGCCACGCTCCGGACGATCAGTTACCCTATGACGAAGATCCCTTTGAACCGGCATCGTCGTCCGTTAACTATGAAAGTACAGCCAACAACCGCCGGCGACAGGCCGCTGCAACCCCGTTGCAAAGTCGTAATCAACTGCCTGGCCCAGTGGAGCGGGGTGGTTTTGGCCAATGGTTTGGCGAGCTAAGCATGATGGGCAAAATCAACATCATTTTGTTGATCTTGCTCCTGGTGATTATTGTCGGCGTCCTCGCAACTACCTTGTTCCGCGTGATGCTCGGCAGCCGCGTTGCGAGCGGTGCGGCTTTACCACTCAATGCCCTGCGCCAGGTGATGTTACAGGGCAGCTACGATGTTGCTTCCATCAATCAAGACGCAGCACGTGCGCTGGCTCTAGCCGATCGCCAGGTCCCACCGACTCCTACGTATACCCCGCTTCCAACCAATACGCCTGTTCAGCAGGCAGGGGCTGCGGTTGTTGCCGCTACGCCTGAGCCCACTGCGATTCAGGAAGGGGTCTTTGTTGAGAATTTTCAAGCTGCTTCGAGTGTGTCGGATGCATCGGTAGCACCTGCACCCGTCGTGGCATCGCAGGAGGCTCCGCCGGCAATTGCTGCCGCCGCAATTCCAGACCGTGTTTGGGATTCCAGGTTGGATCAACTTGGAGTAAAGGTGACCGATGCGTCGGTTGCGCCGGGTCAGCAATATTGGCGTTTGGTCGAAGCGCGCTGGGAAGATGAGTCACAAGCCGGTGGAAAGCATCATCTCTTTGTCGAGGTGCGGGACGAAAATGGCGCACGCATTGTGGGCCAGCCGGTCACCGCCTTCTGGGGCGATGGTAGCTATACAGGTCCAACCGAAGACAAAGCGGCTCCAGATTATGCCTGGAACTATGACATGTATGCGGCTGGTTATGCCTATAGTGTCAAAGTGGAGGGGTTACCCAGCGACGTGCTGAGTGGCGCTGGCCTGGGCGATCTCAATAAGCGCTTTTTCCGCATCCACGTCGCCTATTATCTGGTCTACCAGAAAACCACGAAGCAATAAATACAGAGTACTCAACTCTGGAGAGTATAGAAACACAGCGTCCTCGGCACAGCGCAGAACATTCCTGATTTAGCGGAAATCGTCTGCGCTGTGCCGAGGACGTTTGCGTTATTATAGCTACGAAAAAATCGTAATATCTTGTTTGCCGTTTACCGTTTGGCGACTGCTACGGATGGCAACATGCTCTTCGCCAGCAGCATTGGGGCGCAGGATTGTTCCCCAGATTTTGTTGGCCATCTGGTTGCTATGCTCCACGGCTGCACGGTAAGGATGTCCTTGCAGCCAACTCCGTAGAAAAACTGATAAGCTCGGCTCGGGAAACCAATTTACTCCTACTGCGCCGTTGACTGCTTTTGCGCCTAACGCCATCCAAGTCTCCGCCAAAGTCATCCCATAACAATTGAGCCCATAGACCATCCGCACATCCAGCACGTTCGGATCGGCCTGATAGGCGGCGCGCAATGGATCAAAGGTTTCTGGCCCAACCCAATGTTTGCCTTTGTAGCCAAGCAGCCGCCCTTCGTGGCCGTGAACCAGCAGCAACACATCTACCTGGTGAGTGCGGCTCGCCTCCAGCAAGGCTTTACTCAATTCCGGGCCAACGGCTCGCTCATCTTCGAGAATGATCACCTGATCGTAGCGGCGATATGCGCCGTAGAGATGGAGGAGCAACTTGGCGTACTCTTCGGTCACATAGTCAACAGTATCCATTGCCCATTGTGGCAGGTTGAGGCCGTGAATGTGACCCACATTTTCTAGAAAGACGATCAGTGCTAAAGGTTTGTGCGACATAGGGGTTAGATGTAGAAGAGAGGCAAAGTAGCAGGGCGGCAGAATGGCAGCTTATCACTCTACCGCCTTGAATTTAGTCTTGAGATTCTTCTTCGCGGGCTACGACGAGCTTAACTTGAAGATCGTTGGTCACACGTTCCATTTGTTCTTTCAACTCGCTCCAGGCGTCGGATAGAAAGATACGTCGTGCTTCATCCATATCCTTGACCACTCCGCCCCCCAGGATCTGCGGCGAGTTGCCATAAATCGTGAACCAAACGTCGGAAAAACGAAACCCCAGTCGCGCCAAACCTGGCGCAACCTTATTAGCAAGCGTATCCTGGCATTCTTGTTCTTTGCCAGGCTGCATATTATACGAAATCATCACTTTGTACATGTTAACAAATCCCCACAATCGGCGCACTCAAAGCATGGATTCTTCTCGATTGATTGTAACACGCATCTTGCGATGGGTAACAAACCAGGAATGGAGTATGACAAGATGAAGGGATGACAGGATAACAAGATGATGAATTCGTCTATAATTCCGTCATCCCTTCATCTTGTCATCTCTTCACCCTTAATCGGCGGCGGCAGCGACAGCAAGCAATTCTGTCAAGCGCACCTCAGCATCGCGGCGGAACTCCTCGACGCTGATCTGTCTGAAATACCAAACAGCAAAGAGCAAGCTGGCAGCTTCCAATCCAAAGACAATCATATAGCCGAAGAGATGGCTGCCCGTCAAAGAGAGCGTTATATCCCGTAGAAATCCACTGCCGATACTGCCCAGCGCCTGTCCTGCAAAGTTAGCTACACCCCAGGCACCCATATACATACCGGCTGCCTCGGGCACAGTCATGTCGAGCATAAAGCTGAGATTGCTCACGGTCATCAAGCCGCCCCCTAACCCCAAAAAGAAGACGACGCCCATAAACCAATGATCCAGTTGCAGAAGGCCACAGAGGATAATCAAGGCAAAGGCCAGAGCGGAGAGAATCGCTCCCCAGTTGGCGACTGGCCGTTTGCCGAAGCGACGCATCAACCACAGTCCGCCAATCAGGGTAATAAAGACGCCCATGCCCCAGATCGATTCAAGTCGTGTGGTCGCCGCCACACTGAGTTTCATCACTTCACCGCCATAGGGCTCCAAGAGTACATCCTGCGCACGCACGCCAATCAGCACCAGCAACAGGTAGACAAAGAATCGTAGTGCCGAGCGATTGTTCATCAGCAGGCGGATCGAAGCCAGCGGATGGTTCGCATCATTCTGTACAGAGGCTGTAGCCGGGCGACGTGCTTCCACCCCGAGCGAGCCAACCACAATCAGTGTACTTGCTACAATCCAGATGATGCCAAAGGCATTAAAGAGAGCTTGCTCCGTGTATGGTTCTAACATACGAGAGATGCCGATGCCCGCAGCGATGGCGGAGAGGATCATCACCGTCCACATGATGCTCACGGTGCGGCTACGCCAACTTTCCTGACCATGAGTCAGTTCGCTGATCAACGATAGGTAACTGACCGAGGCCAGATTCACTCCGATTCCCCACAGCGCAAAGGCAGAGAAAGCAACCAGCAGACCCAATACACCCCCATTGGGAATCCAATCGACAAAATGAGGAGTAAGGTAACTGCCTGTCGTTGCCATCAGCCCGCCCAGCAACATCCAGGGCGAACGATGCCGCCCCCAAAGTGGATGTTTGTCGGCCCAGGCACCCATCACCACTTGTAAGGGCGAAAGTAGATTCTGCGACGAGATCAATACGCTCACCAGCAAGGCTGATAGCTGCATCTCGGCAATCATAATCCGATTGAGAGTACCACTAATCGGCACAGCGGTCAGAGCCACACCGACGTGGATGAGTGTAAGTTGTATAACCTTTTTCCAGTTCATACGATATCGTTATGAATGATCGTTTTCCATAGTTTCTCTAAGATTCCCATCTGTTCCGATAAGTTTATCATGGCCAATCAAAAAGGTGAAGCACAAACAAGGGTACAATTGTAATTCTCTATCCAGAGTGGTATGCTCATCTTCATGTTTTGGCTCTTACTGGTTATTTTGCTGCTCAGCCTACTTGGTTTTCTGCTTTGGGGATGGGCGAAGCGAACACATGAGGCTACCGGACTTCCGGTTGGCAAGGTGGTTTATAGTGACACAGGTGCGGAGGAAAGCGTCGAGGCTCCACTCATCAGCCGCCGCTATGGCTTGGTTGGCCGCCCCGATTACCTGATTCACACCGAAGTGGGCGGTAAAAAGGTAACGATCCCAGTCGAAGTGAAGAGTCGAAAACATCCGCCGGTAATCTTCGAAAATCACACCCTACAATTGGCAACCTACTGTCTGTTGGTTGAGGAAAAATATGGAGTCACACCTCCCTACGGTCTGTTGCGCTATGCCGATGCGACCTTTGAGGTAACCTTTACCGATCAGCTACGTTATACTGTGTTGTCCGCAGCCGACGCCCTGCGCCGGGCGCGCACAACGCCTGATGTTCACCGTCAACATCAAGATGCCGATCGCTGCAAAAGTTGCGGTTATCGACATGCCTGTGGCGAAGAGTTGCTCTAAAGAACGTACGCTGCCGCTAACGGCCCAGAATCCCGCAAGTTAATAAGGGAATGAGCTGCTTTCATTCTCTGGCGATGCCGGTCGTAGAGAGCTGCTATGAGCGAGAGCCGAAAGGAGTGACCCCGGCAGTGCGGCAAGCTGCTGTGGCAGATCAATGTCGGTTTGGAGACCTGGTGAAGTTATGGAATGGATCGGAAGTTGTGCGCGCTGAGCAGCCGCACAGTGGCGTTTGAAACTATTTCGACCAAAGCGAAAGGGTATCGCTGTCGGTGGCTGAAGGAAGAGCGCATTGGTACCACCATCCGGGCTAGGGGCGATGACGACGGACGAAGTTGATGTCGCCTGCTGTACGAGACTGTGCAAATCCTCAATTGTCAATAGCGGCAAATCGGCTGGCAGCACCAACAAAGCATCCGCTTGTTTGGCCATAGCATGGCAACGTCCCTGTGCCAATGCCCGGTTCAAACCACTCCCCTGTTCAGCCAGCGCTTCTACCCCGTGGGAACGAGCTAACTCTAGTGCCCGCGGATCGCGGCTAATGACGGTGGCACCGCTGAAAATTTTTGCGGAAAGCGCAGTGGCGAGCACATGCTGTAACAAGGCTTGATTGAGCGAACGCCGTTCTCCCTCAGTGAGGACTGATGCAAGACGGCTTTTCCCTTGGGCAAAGGGTTTGACTGGCAGTAACAACCAAAGATTCATGGAGCAAGGAGCGGATGGCAAGAAGCAGGTGGCAACCTGCTTCTTGCCTTTCTAAACAAACAAGCCAGCGTATTTCTGCGCTGGCTTGGCTACGACGTTCGATTGAGAGACTGGAAGATCAAACTGAAGATTATTCTTCTTCGTCTTGTTTGCCCTTCTTGACCACTTCGGGTTCTGCGGTAGCACCTTCTCCGGCTTTCTCGTCTGCACCAGCGCCCACAGGCAACATGGAGTAGACATGCTCGTTCTCATCGGCCAAATAAGTAACACCCGGCAAATTAGGCAGATTGGAGACGAGAATTGCATGTTCCAGACTCAAGCCAGTGATATCGACCTCAATCACCGTGGGCAGGTCGACAGGTAGGGCTTCAATGAGGATGCTTTCACGGTTCTGCAGCACCATCACATCCGATGCCATAGCGAGCGGTTTGCCTACGCCGTTGATCGGAACTTCGACCTTTTGCTTTTCATCCATACGCACAGCATAGAGGTCAACATGCAACAGTCGATGATGAACGGGGTGGCGTTGCACCTCGCGCACGAGTACGTTCTGCATCGGTCCGCCCGCAACATTTAACTCAACCAATTGGGAGGTTCCGCCGTGGGTCAGCACGTGGGATAGATTGCGTTCGGCAATCTGCAAGTTTTGTGATTCGATCCCTTTGCCGTAAACGACCACAGGAACCATGCCCGTGGCACGCAATGGTTTTACTCGTGCTCGGGTTGCCTCTCTTTTTTCGGCGTCAAGTTTCAGCTTTGTCATTAAAAACTCCTCTAAACAGCGCCCAAAGCGCAAGTCCTGATTTTATAAGTCAATTTATTGCATTGGTTTCACAACCAAAGGGCATATGCAAGTTTGTAATCCCGAGAGCCAAGCAAAATGGCTCATGATGAGCATAAAAAACTCACAAATTGTTCTCTATGGATGGTATGCAATTATTCCCCAAAAAAGGGCGTGCCCTTGAGTATAACAAACGCGACGGGTGCAAGTCAATTTTTTATTAGCTATCGGGTGCATTTATTCGAGGCCTTTGCACACGTATACAGAGTCCCACACGTTAGTAAGGGTGATCTGTTTCCCTTACTAACGTGTGGGACTCTGAAAGGCCATGCTGCCCTGAAATGTACCGTACCTCGCAACCTCTGTTGACAGAGATTGCGTCATTCAGCTACAATGTCGTTCTAGCTCCAAACTTTTCCGCTGTAAGCAAATGATTAGGCGACAACTATGTGACTGTTGAGTCGATGATTTAGACCAACATTTTTTGTGACAAGGTTGAAAACTATATCAATCAATCCCATAATCGATTTTGTAAGGAGAGAAAGAGATGACCACGATAAGCGTGACTGTCAATGGCCAATCTCATACACGTGATGTCGAACCACGCATGTTGCTGGTAGACTTCATTCGTGATGTGATCGGTCTGACTGGGACCAACATTGCCTGCGACACCAGCCAGTGTGGTGCCTGTACCATTCACATGGATGGTATGGCTGTAAAGTCCTGCACAGTGTTGGCGGTGCAAGCGGATGGCAGCAACATCACTACCATCGAAGGCTTGGCCTCGAATGGCAAACTGCACCCAATGCAACAGTCCTTCTGGGATCAACACGGATTGCAATGTGGTTTCTGCACGCCAGGCATGATCATGGCCGCCGCCAAGTTGGTGGAACACAACCCGAACATTAGCGAAGCCGAAATTCGCCACGGGTTGGAGGGCAACATCTGTCGCTGCACCGGCTATCAGAATATTGTCAATGCTGTAGCCCAAGCGGCGAAGGCTGCGTAATTTTGGAGTTACGAATTATGAATTACGAATTACGAATCGGCCGTTCTTACCCTTCATTTCGTAACTCGTAGCTCCTATCTCGTAACTCGCAAAGGAGAATTCCCTATGGCAATGGTAGGAACCAGCGTTAAGCGCAAAGAAGATCCCCGGTTTATTCAGGGGCGCGGCAAGTATGTTGCCAATATTCAGCTCCCCGGCATGGCCTATATCGCTATCAAGCGAAGCCCACATGCTCATGCCAAAATTAAGAGTATTGACACCTCTGCCGCCACAGCAATGAAGGGGGTATTAGGTGTTTTTCTCGGTCAAGAATTGATCGATAGCGGTGTCGGCAAGCTTCCCTGTGGTTGGGTTGTCCCCGGCTGCAAAGTGCCTACTCGCTGGGCGGTTGTTCCCGTCGGTGACAAGGTGCGCCATGTTGGTGACAGTGTGGCCATTGTTGTGGCCGAATCGTCCTATATCGCCGAAGATGCCGTCGAAGCAATCAACGTCGAATATGAAGTATTGCCTGCGGTCATCGGGGCCAAGAAGGCAACGGATGCCGGACAAGCGAGCGTCCACGACGACATTCCTGACAATGTTAGCTATACCTGGGCGCTCGGCGACAAAGCGGGCGTAGAAAACGCCATCAACAGCGCCGCCAAGGTGATCAAGCTTGATCTCACCAATCAGCGTTTGATCCCGAATGCGATGGAGCCACGTGCGGCTGCTGCACAATGGAACGCCGCCACCGAAGAGATGACAGTCTGGACCACAAGCCAGAATCCGCATCCGATTCGTCTGCTGCTCAGCGCCTTTACATTAGGCATTCCCGAACACAAGCTGCGTGTGATTTCACCCGACGTCGGCGGTGGCTTCGGCAGCAAAATTTTCCACTATCCCGAAGAGATCATTACTCCCTGGGTGGCACGCAAGATCAACCGTCCCTGCAAATGGGTCGCCACTCGCAGCGAATCGTTTATGACCGACTCGCAAGGGCGTGATCATGTTTCTCATGCCGAGCTGTCATTGGATGCCAATGGCAAGATCACCGGTTTGCTGGTGCAGACCTGGGCTGACAATGGTGCCTATCTCTCCACCTTTGCCCCCCTGATCCCAACCGCCTTTTATATCTGTCTGCTCTCCGGCCTCTATAAGATTCCGAACATCTATGGCGAAATGTGGGGAACGCTAACCAACACTGTCCCGGTCGATGCCTACCGCGGTGCCGGACGCCCCGAAGCCGCTTATCTAGTCGAACGCCTGGTCGATCTGGCGGCGCGTGAACTCAACATGGACCCGATCGAGTTCCGCCGCCAGAATTTCATTGGCAAGGACGAATTCCCCTATCAAACCCCAGTCGCCATGTTGTACGATAGCGGTGACTACAACAAACTTTTCGACGAAGCGGTGCGTGTCTCCAACTATCAGCAACTGCTTGCAGAACGCGATGCCGCCCGTGCCCAAGGCCGCCTGGTTGGCGTGGGCGTCTGTGGCTGTATCGAGGCTTCTGGTCCTGCCCCATCCAAGGTGGCAGGCTCACTCGGTTCGGCTGTCGGCTTCTGGGAGAGCAGCATCGTCCGTGTCCACCCCTCAGGCAAGGTGAGCGTCTTCACTGGTTCGCACACGCACGGTCAGGGCCACGAAACCGCCTTTGCCCAGATCGTCTCCGATCAACTGGGCGTGCCGATGAATGACATCGAGATCATCCACGGTGACACTGCCGCCATCCCCTTTGGTATGGGCACCTACGGCAGCCGCTCGGTTTCGGTTGGTGGTTCGTCGATTGTCAAGAGTGCTGAGAAGGTGCGCAAAAAGATGCTCAAGATCGCCGCCCATCAACTTGAAGCAGCCGAGGAAGATCTGGAATACAACTATAACGGCGGCGGTGTCTTCGTCAAGGGTTCACCCAGCCAGAGCAAGAGCTTCTTCGACATTTCGCTCGCCTCCTACACTGCTCACAACCTGCCCGATGGCATCGAACCCGGACTGGAAGAGCAGACCTTCTACGATCCCGCCAACTTTACCTTCCCCAACAGCGCTCACATCTGTCTGGTTGAAGTAGACAAGGGCACCGGTGAAGTGGCGGTGAAGAAATATTTCGCCGTGGACGATGTCGGCAAAGTGATCAACCCCATGCTGGTCGATGGTCAGATCGTCGGCGGTGTGGCCCAAGGCTTTGGCCAGGCACTGTGGGAACAAGCCGTTTATGCCGAGAACGGTCAGCTTCTGAGCGGTTCGTTTATGGACTATGCCATGCCCCGAGCGGATGGTTTCCCGCGCATCAACACCAGCCGCACCGAAACTCCTTCGCCGCACAATCCATTGGGCGTCAAGGGTGCTGGAGAGATGGGAACCATCGCTTCTACCGTGTCGGTTGCCAACGGTGTGATGGATGCATTGGCCCCGCTTGGTATCCGCCATGTGGAAATGCCGCTGACCGCGCAGACTGTTTGGAACGCAATTCACGGAAAATAGCAGACCAGAAGACAAGAAGACAAGAATCTGGAGTCTCTTCCTGTCTTCCCTGCTTCTTGTCTTCTGGTCTGAATGAGCAACGATAGGGAGAAACTTACACTATGTATCCAACACAATTCGATTATGCCCGCGCTGGTTCGGTGGAGGAGGCGATCTCGTTGGGATCGGCCGACGGTGCGAAGTTTGTGGCCGGTGGCCACAGTTTGATTCCAGCTATGAAATTGCGCCTTTCCACGCCTTCTACGCTGGTGGACATTGGGCGTCTGTCGGGCTTGAAGGGTATCAGTCGCAACGGCAACAGCGTGCGCGTCGGTGCATTGACTACTCACGCTGCCTGCGCCGCTTCTGGTGATCTGCCCAAGGTGTGGAGCGAAGCTGCCGGCTTGATTGGTGACCCGCAGGTACGCAACCGAGGCACCGTCGGCGGCAACATTGCCCACGCCGACCCCGCCTCGGACCTGCCCACGGTATTGACCGCCTTGCGCGCCAATGTCAACATCCAAGGTGCGGGTGGCAGCCGCAGCGTCTCCGCAGATGACTTTTTTGTCGATCTCTTCACCACCGCGCTGCAAGAGGGTGAGATTATTACGTCGGTCGATGTGAGCGCCGAAGGCAACCGTGGGTCAGCCTACGTCAAGCTATTCAATCCAGCCTCACGCTATGCCATCGTGGGCGTGGCCGTTCAAGTTGAAGTGGCGGGTGGCGTTTGCAAGAGCGCCAGCGTTGCCATCGGCGGCTGCACCAACAAGGCCACGCGTGCCAGTGGGGTCGAAGCCGCCCTGGTCGGCAAGACACTCGACGACGCCACCATCAACGCCGCCGCCGCGGCCATCGCCAGCGATCTCGGCGACGAAGTCAACGGCGACATGCACGCCAGTGCCGAATACCGTAAGGCCGTGGCACCAGGTTTGGTGGCACAGGCGATTAAGACGGCGGTGGGTAGGGCGAAGTAAGAGAAGTAGGACAGTAGGGCAGTGGGCAGTAGGTCAGTGGATGGTTGGAGAGTCCGCTGGTCTGCTGCTTTTTTTTGTTTTGATGAGAAGAGAGGGGCCTAAGATGAGAAAACGTGACCTTATTCATTAGTCCGTCAAGAATGTTGGTGAAAGCTGACTGTCTGATGAAACTCTCTCTTGTTTGACGATTCCCGCAAGTGTATAATCAAATTGTACGATTCGGGGATTTACAACAATTGCAACGGATAAAAAGATCATGACTGCCACTGCTATCACCCTAGAAACACCCATACCAACTGAACAAGAGGATGATCTGCGACCAGAGTATGATCTAAAGAAGCTACTCAAAAAAGCCGTGCGTGGCAAATATACCAAACGCTACCAGGCAGGAACGAATTTGGTTTTGCTCGCTCTAGATGTAGCATCGGCTTTTCCCAATGCGCAAGCAGTCAACGACGCGCTTCGGCTTGTGATGCAATTAGCGAAAATTCCCGCAGAGCGAATCAAACAAGACTCACTCCAGTCATCAGTGACCCCATAAGTCAATGAATTACATCACCGATCCAAACAAATAATGAATCCAGATTCTTTTCCACCCGAAGCATTAGCATTATGGGCAAAAATCTCCGAACATGGCAAGCAGATACTTGTGACAAACGTCTGGTGCGGTCATTGTCAGACAACTACAACTATTCTCAATTTCAGTGGACAGGTCGTCCAAGGTGATCTCGTCATAAGTGGGGTTTGCTCCCGTTGTGGCGGGAAAGTGGCACGATTGATTGAATCAGACTGAGCCTTTGTTTTGGCACCATACGTGGTTTCGTTGATGGACTGCTTGCTGAGGTTGCGCCACGAACTGATGTTGAATCTCCGGAGTTCTCTATGCGCCTTGTCGTACTAACCGACATCCACGCCAATCTATCCGCTCTAGAGGCTGCCCTACATGAGATAGAGCAACAGGGATACGACTTGCTGGTACATACCGGCGATGTGATTGGCATCGGCCCGTTCCCGGCAGAATGTTTGGCGCGCCTCTGCTCTTTGCCCCGTGTCCAACTGATACTCGGCAATCATGACGCCTGGTTCGCACAGGGCTTGCCCGATCCCATCCCCGCATGGATGAGTGAAGGTGAGGTCGCCCATCAGCAGTGGACGCACGCCCAACTTGACCCGTCCCTTCGTGCTGAGGTTGCAACCTGGCCTTTGCTTCACACCCAGGAATTTGCCGGACTTTCCTGTACGTTTCTGCATTACGCTTTGACCGATACACAGGATTGGCAACCCATCGTGCGTGAGCCTACCGTTGCCGATCTAGATCGGCTATTTGCCAAAGTTCCGGCAACGCTGATTTTCTACGGCCATCACCATCCCTTCTCGGATCTACAGGGGCGAGCGCGTTATATCAACCCTGGATCGCTTGGCTGTGCTTCTACGTCTATCGCTCGCTACACCAGCGTCGAGATTCAAGATGGAATGTACACGATCCGTCACCACCAAGTGCCTTATGATGATGCGCCGCTGTATCAAGCTTTTGAGCAGCGTCGAGTCCCCGAACGCACCTTTATCTACCGTGCCTTCTTTGGGGGACGCTTTGGCAGCTCATAGTTTTTGCGTTTGTTACGTGCATCTGTTTGTTGGCCTGCTAGTAAATTGATTCGATGCGTTGAATAAGTAGGGCCATCATGAACTATCCAAAGTCATCGCTAGGGACGGTACTGTTTGCAACTACACTCATGCTACTGGTCCAATGCGATGTTCCTCCAACGACATCTACGCTGTCGCCCCAAGCGACAACAGCGATTTCATCAACGGCAGCCGTGGTTTTAACAGGTTCGTCTAGCCCCAAAAATGTTGTGATTGACACGGACATGGCAGCCGATGACTGGATGGCGATCCTGTACCTGTTTCAAAGACAGGATGTAATGATCAATGCCATCACTGTAACCGGTACAGGTGAAGCCCATTGCGACCCTGGAGTACGCCATGCTTTAGAGTTGGTGGCCTTATCCAAAACTGATAACGTACTGGTTGCCTGCGGCCGGGAAACCCCTCTTCAAGGGAATCATATGTTTCCTGCTAGCTGGCGTGATGGGGTAGATCGCCTCTTGGGTTTAAACTTACCAAAAGGAGAAGTTACTCCATCCGAGCTAACCGCTGTTGAGCTTCTGAATTCAGTGATTCAATCCTCGCCCGACAAGGTGACGCTCCTTACGCTAGGACCTCTGACGAACGTTGCTGAAGCAATAGAAAGTAACCCACATTTGGTAGATAATATCGAGCAAATTTATATCATGGGCGGTGCAGTGGATGTGCAGGGCAATGTCGGTACTTCAGCGATTTGGACTTTTAACTATAAGGCCGAGTGGAATGTTTACATTGATCCCTTTGCCGCCAATGTTGTTTTTCAATCTGGTGCGCCCATTACGCTCGTGCCACTTGATGCAACAAATCATGCGCCTCTCGATCTAGACTTCTACAAGCGTTTTGACGACAAGCATATATCATCCGCTGCTACTTTTGCCTTTGATACATTGACTAAACAGAAGTTGTTTATCTATTTGGGCGGTTACTATTTTGGGGATCCATTAACCGCAGCAATTTTGAGCGATGAGAGCCTTGCGACCTTTGAACAGAAGACGCTTTGTGTCGTGGAAAGCGAAGGACGTGAAAGCGGATGGACGAAAATAAATAATGGATGCCCGAAGATACGTGTCGCTGTATCTGTTGATAGAACACGTTTTGAGCAGATATTCTTAGACACTTTGAACTTTGTCTCATCCTAATGAGATGAACTGCAAAGTGAAGTGCTAAACGAACTTTATTTACCGAGCCTTCTTTGTGGGGCGCGTCGGCTGCTAATCCCAAACCTCGATGCATCTACCTGATCACAGCAATCTTGAAACCCCAGAACAGATCCTCTCCCGCCTTTATGACATTCCTTATCGTCGTGCCTGGTGGCAGGCGATTGAGCATCTTGCCTGGTTTGGCGGTGCGGCAGTTCCTAATTTGATCGAGGCACTCCGAGCCAACTCGGTTCCAGTACGCCGCGTCGCTGCACAGGCGCTTGGGCGGATCGGCCCAACGGCGCGTCCTGCCACTCGAATTCTCCTGGATTGCCTGTTTGATAACGCCTATGAAGTTCGCTTTGACGCGGCTTGGGCACTGGCGCGGATTGCGCCATCATTGAAGGCGGCACTGCCGTTGCTCATCGGACGTCTGGCCGCAGAAGAGAATCGTTCAGTTCAGGTTCATCTTTTGCGAATTCTCGGCAACATTGGTCCGGCTGCGCAGCCAGCACTTGCGCTCATCTATCCCAAACTCGACGATCCTTATCTATTCCGAGATGCGCTCTATGCGCTGCGCGCAATTGACCCTACCGATGACCAGTTTCTCCAGGCGCTCTATTGCCAGCTCACTACTGTGGATGCTCCTTTTCAAGCTTTGGCGGCGGAAATGGTTGGCAAGATGCGACTCAACTCTCCTGAATGGGTCAACTCACTCATAACCGCAACCAAAAGTCGACATGCAAAAACGCGCCATGCCGCACGCAATGCACTTGCTAAGATTCACTCGGTTAAACCCGAGCGGGTACAGCCGCATCAGCAATCTGTTTGATCACATGCGTGTACGACTTGGGCAGCGCTTAATGCAAACGCGCAAGTTAGAGGAATCAGTCTTCCACAGTTTTGTCGTATATAATAACGTAAGCAGTTTAACTACTATGTGAAGTTTCGCTTTCGCTCGACAAACAAAGAACATTGATACCGAGATAGTATGGCAAATAAAATCAATTCGCTGCCAACCTCAATTGAGACGAGTCGCTTGCTAGTGCGAGCTTATTGTATTGATGATAGTTCCTGGTACTGGGTGATGGGACAACGCAATCGTGAGCATTTGGCGCGCTTCGAGACCGGTAATTCTGCCCGACATCTCCAATCCGAGGCAGAGGCAAAGGCACTGCTGCAAGAGTTTATCTCGGCTTGGGAGAATCGTCAGTTTTACTGCATGGCTGCCTTCAGCAAAGCATCGGGCGAGTTTGTGGCGCAGCTTTATGTAGGTCCCGGTGCCGGGCTAGGTTCCCTGAAAGTGCCGGAGTATTCTGTCGGCTATTTCGGAGATGTGGCCTATGGCGGGCAAGGCTACGTGACAGAAATGGTCAAGGCGGGACATTTGTTCATCGTTGGCAGTCTTTGGTTGCGGCTGGTAATGGCGAAGATGCGTTCATCGATCTGGTCAACCAACATCTTCACCCCGATTGCGATGTGCTGGACCTTGGCTGTGGACATGGTGAACTCACTCTCCTCCTGGCCGAGCACTGTCGTAGCATCGTCGGTATTGAGCGCAATCCAGACTACCTGGAATTGGCGAAGGAACTCGCCGCTGAGCAGAAAATTACGAATGTGCAGTTCTTCCAGGTGAATCTATACGAACGTTTGTGATGATGTAGCACTTTTTATGGAGAAAAGAGGCGCTTCATCGTGAGCATACGTGTCAAGTGAAGCCTGTATTTTTAGCTGTTGAATTTGTATAAATCAGGTAGGACTGACTTTTTATGAATCGACGTGACGTTTTACGGTTGTTTGCAGCATTGGTGGCGACGATGGGTCCAGCACGTCTGGTTGCTGCCACCAGCAGTAAAAAAAAGGTGCTTGTCGTTGGTGCAGGCCTTTCCGGCTTGGCCGCGGCAAAACGGCTCAAACAAATGGGCCACGAAGTGCAGGTATTGGAGGCGCGCGATCGAATTGGCGGTCGCACCTGGACGAGTACCCGCTGGGTCGAAGCGCCTCTGGACCTGGGGGCATCCTGGATCCATGGTGTTGATGGCAATCCTCTATCGGATATTGCCCGCACTATCGGCGCTTCCACGGTGCAGACCAGTTACGAGCGAAGTCTCATGTTTGATGCACAAGGCGGGCTTGTTTCCGATGCGATTGAGTCCAAAGTTGACCCACTTGAGACGAAGATTGCGCAGGTGTTGGCGCGCTCCCAGGATAGCGACAAAGATGCTTCGGTTGAATCGGTTGTGAAAAGTGCATTGCGGGCTGAACTGCAAGATAAATCCATGCAACGGCTGATTGACTTTGTACTGAGCGCTGAACTTGAGCAGGAGTACGGTGCCAGTGCCAAAGAATTATCGACTTATTGGTTTGACGATGGCGAAGAGTTTGATGGCGAGGATGCTCTGTTCAGTCAAGGCTATCGAGTGGTTACGAACTACCTGGCACAAGGTTTAGAGATCAAAGTAGGTCAAGCAGTCAAGGAGATCGATTGGGGAGGAAAGTCAGTCCGTCTAAAAACCCCGTCAAGCCAATTCGAGGCGGATGCCGCTATCATCACGCTGCCGCTTGGCGTGTTAAAGGCCAAAGCGGTTCGTTTTACGCCGGAACTTCCCGAGCAAAAGTTGACAGCAATCAAAGCGCTGGGCATGGGCGTATTGAACAAATGTTACTTGAAGTTTTCCAAAGCATTTTGGCCCACTGACGTCGATTGGTTGGAGGTGATTCCGGAGCGCCGCGGCATGTGGACCGAGTGGGTTAGCTTTATGCACGCAACAAAGTTGCCGATTCTACTTGGTTTCAACGCAGGCGATCAAGCACGTGAGATCGAAAAATGGAGTGATGAGAAAATTGTCGCCAGCGCCATGCAAGTGCTGCGCACCATGTTTGATCAAACGATTCCCGATCCACTGGACTATCAGATTACACGCTGGGCTTCTGATCCTTATGCTTTGGGATCTTACTCGTTCAATGCATTGGGCTCGACACCTACGATGCGTGAACATCTGGCAAAACCACTCAATGATAAGCTATTCTTTGCGGGCGAAGCGACCAATCGCTCCTACTTTGGCACGGCGCATGGAGCCTATCTATCTGGAATTCGAAGTGTAGATGAACTGCTGAGATCATTAACCAAAAAATCTTGACCGATTCAGACAGAATGTTCGTGAACTGCCCCTCGATACAATGTAGGCATTGCGCTGCTGTGGTAGTACAAACTATCTTGCATAGAAATGCGATGCGCTGTAATCTGTTTAGTAGCAAGTATAGTTTTCGAGTTCGACGAGGCACATCTCTAGTGCCACTTTAACAAAGCAGTTTGTCAATCGTCTTCCGGGAAGGCTGTAGCTACCGACCTGCTCATATATAGATCCTTCCCGGAAGATTGCAAAATTACTCTGTTAATCATGCACTAGGATGAGGAGGGGACGATGACATCAGGCATGGCTCAAGTTTTCGGGGCACTGGCACGTCAGAATGCCTACGCCAATCAGATTCTGTTCCAAGAGGCTTCAAAACTAACGCTTGAGACATTGGATGCGACCAAGAGCGCCAGTCGCGAGTCGGCGTATCGACTGTTGGTTCATCTTCTGACGGTTGAAGCCCTTTACTTTCGACAAATCAAAGGTGGCAATGGTCGAGTGATCGACAAAGAGGCAACTACATCGCTCGACTCGGTTGTCGCCATTGCCGCACAGCATGGCGAGGAGTTCTTGGAGTATGTTACCACATTGACGGATGAGGAGCTTGGGCGTGACACCATTTTTCAATTTTCAAATGGGGCTCGTGTGCATTACCCAGTGTGGCAACTATTGACCCAAGTATTGATGCATTCTGCGCAGCACCGAGGTGAGTTGTCAATCCTACTTTCCGAACTTGGTCACCCGTTGCCAATCAACGACATCATTATCCGTTTTACCGAAGAGAGCGGACAACCTTGGCCGTTTAAGTAGAGAAATTACAATGACTCGTGACAATTCAATGCCAGCTGATTCCAACTCCATTTCGCCCGATCTGATGAAGGCGGTCTATGAAGAGGTCAAAACACCTTATAAATACGGCATTGTGATCGAACCACCGCCCGGCAAGAAGGTGGACTGCCCAACTGTCTTTCGTTATGCTGGTAGGTGGTACATGATCTATGTCGAGTTGCAACCTTCACCGCAAGAAGGCTACACCACACAACTCGCCGTAAGCGATGACCTGTTGCACTGGCAACCGCTCGGCACTATCCTGCCACGCGGCGAAAACGGAGCGTGGGATCATGCCAACGCTGGCGGTGGCATTGCCCTCTTCGACATCACCTGGAACGGTAGCAACGAGCTTAAGCAGCACGAGGGCCACTATTGGCTTTCCTACGTCGGTGGTGACAAGTTCGGTTACGAAACTACACCTCTCTCCATCGGCCTTGCGTCCACTAGCGATCCGAGCCGGGCAGAAGCTTGGCAAAAACTTTCTGCGCCCGTCCTTAAAGCCTACGACGCGGACGCTCGCCCGCTCGAAACGGAAACCCTCTACAAGAGTTATCTCTTTCGTGATGAGACCCACACGTTGGGAGCGCCGTTTGTTATGTTCTACAACGCCAAACCCAAGAACGGCAGCGAACGCATCTTTACTGCCGTCTCCCACGACTTGAAAACATGGCAACGCTATGGCGCTGACCCTGTGATCGAAAATCTGCCACCGCCTGACCTCAAGTGGGGTGCCATCAGCGGCGATCCGCAGGTGGTGCGCATGAACGACCTGTGGGTAATGTTCTACTTTGGTGCCTTCTGGAAGCCCGGTGCGTTTGACACCTTTGCCGTGTCACGCGATCTGGTAGATTGGACAAAATGGGAAGGCGAGGATCTGATCAAGCCCTCAGAAGCCTATGACCAAACCTTTGCCCACAAACCCTGGCTGATCAAATATGAGGGCGTGGTCTATCATTTCTATTGTGCCGTCGGTGGCGAAGATCAGCACCGTGCGATTGCGCTGGCAACGTCGAAGGTGTGTAAATGAATACTTACACACCAAAACAAGGCCAATACCTCGCCTTTATTTACTATTACACCAAACTCAATCGGCGGGCACCTGCCGAAGCTGACTTTCAAACTTATTTTGGAACGACACCGCCAGCTGTTCATCAAATGATCTTGACCTTGGAACGGCTGGGATTTATTTCGCGGACGCCAGGTCAGACACGCTCGATTCGATTACTCTTGTCACGTGAAAGCCTGCCTGATTTGGAGTGAAAAGGATTTACATTGCTACTCGATACCCGACTCGTTCTACCGCCTGCGTAAAGATCGCCTCATCCAGGTCTAGTCCAAAGCCAGGACGCACTGGCACCTGCACAAGACCCGCTTCGATTTGGTAGTGGCTGCTGTCAATACCCGGTGTGCTCACCTCATCCCACTCGACAAAGGCAAAATGCTCGGCGGCGGGTGACAGATGGCAGGAGACAAAGTTGCCGAGGTGCGCGCCGTAGTGATGCGGTGCGCTCTGTACGCCCCACTCATCCAATTGCTGGGCTAGATGAATCCAAGCTGTAAAACCATAGCCGAAGATATCGTACTGCACGACGTTGATTAAGCCCGCTTTGGCCCAGGATAAGAGATGGGGTGAGGCGTCGCCTTCGCCATCGGCAATCAGCACCGACAACCCCCGTTGTTTGATCCACGCTTGCAGATCCTCATACAGCACTCGATCTTCGTGAAACGCTTCTTCGAGCCAGAAGAGATTGCAATCGGCAGTCTCGGTTAACACACGTTTGGTCAGATTGAGGTTATAGCCATTGTTGACATCCACCATTACCGGCGCATCCGCTCCCACGGTCTCCCGTACAGCATGAATGACGGCAATGTCACGCATCGTACCAGCCTCCAGTGGCATGTGCCGCGCCCCTCGACCGATCTTGATCTTGAAAGCCCGATGGCCGCGTGCCAAGCCCTGGCGTGCTTCCTCCGCAATCAAGGCTGCGGCCTCTTGCTCCTGGGGCAAGTGCAGGTCGTCGATGTAAAGCGAGGTATCGTAACAAGGAACTTGCAATGTACCTGTGAGCGCCTGACCACGAATCGCAGCCACCAGTTGATAGACCGCTTGGTCGGTGCGTTTGGCGACCAAGTCCCACAATGGCAACTCCACAGGCAAACCAGCAGGCAATGTTCCATACGCTGGATCAAAAAGTGTGTTCAGCGGTTGACCAAGCAAGGCTGCGGCCTCCTGGCGCATCGCTCGACAACGCCCCCAACCGCTGGCTCCTTCGCTAGTAGTGATGCGTGCCACTGGCACACGCACCGTAACCCCATGCTCACCCAAACGCGCATTACAGCCTGCACTCCGTGGCCGCTGACCCTCTAACATCGCCCATTCAATGGAGCGAATCACCGGATTGTCCATACTCGATTGTCTCCCTTGATGTTATTATGCTCATGGCATGAGCGAGGTTGTGATGAAACCAGAACACGGAAATGGTTGCCAAATAACTCGTTTAGTGCAAAGCACCTGTGTACATATCGTCGCCCGATAATGAGTCAATTCTACCATTGCTAGCGCAGAATAGATAGCTCCTTATCCAGTTTGGTGCTTGCGTGGTAGAATTCGGCTGGCAGCAACTTACTCTGCCACAGCCAACTGTAATCATCAGCCATCAAATCATTCGGATCATCCCATGTCACTGCGTGAACGATTTCCCATCTTTCAGACCAAAACCTTTATCAACTCCTGCTCCAAAGGCGCTCTTTCGAGCGATGTGCGAGCGGCCTACGAACAATATCTGCACGACTGGGAAAGCATCGGCTCGCCCTGGGAACTGTGGGTTCACAAGTTGGAACAGACGCGTGCTGCTTTCGCCGAGCTTTTTCATGCCGAGACGAACGAGATCGCCGTCACCTGTTCGGTGTCGCAGGCGGTGAGCGCGTTGGCTAGTGCCTTTGATTACAGTAGTGGACGCAACCGCATTCTGCTCAGCGATTTCGACTTCCCCGGCGTTGCCCAGGTCTGGCATGCGCAGGAAAAACGGGGGGCCCAGATCGTTCACCTGCCCGCCAGTGGCCATCAGATTCCGCTGCGTCAAATCGAAGAGTTGCTCGATGATCGCACGGCGTTGCTCGCCTTTGCCCATGTCTGTTATCGCAACGGCGTCAAGCAGGATGCCAAGGCGATCATTGAACTAGCGCACAAGAAGGGCGTGCCGGTGCTGATGGATTGTTACCAATCGGCTGGAACGATGCCTATTGATGTCAAGGAACTCAAAGTTGACTTCATGGTCGGCGGAACGCTCAAATATCTGCTTGGATCGATTGGCACTGCCTTCCTCTATGCGCGCAACGACTGGATTCCTAAGCTGATCCCGACCGATAGCGGCTGGTTTGCCCAAGACAATATCTTTGCCATGGACATCTACCACAACACGCCGGCTCGTACGGCGCGCCGCTTTGAAAGTGGGACACCCAACGTGCCCGATCTTTATGCTACGTTGGCTGGGCTGAAGATCATCGAAGAAGTCGGCGTGGAACAAATCGAACTGGAAGTGCGTGCCCTCACCGGTGCGATCAAGGAAGGGGCGATGCGCCGTGGCTACGCCCTTGCCACTCCCGCCGATGCTGACAAACATGGGCCGATGATTGCGATCAAAGCGCAGCGGGTGGATAAGTTGATGAAGTGGCTGGAAGAGCAAGAGGAAGTCATCGTCTCGCAGCGGGATGGTAATTTGCGCATCTCGCCCCATTTTTACAACGAACAAAGCGATATCGACCGCCTTTTTGATGTGTTGGCGAAGTACAAACATTTGTTGGTGTAGGAGAAGGGGAAAGTAGCAAAGTAGCAGAGTTGCAAAGTAAATGCATAGTCCCTTTCCACTTTTCAACTCTGCCACTCTTCCACTTTGCCACTCTGATCCAATCGTCACCTTGCATACACCTCGGTCAAAAAGTTCCTGCTATAATTTAACCGTTTGATCTTCATTTACTTTCACCATGTAAAGCAAGGAGAGTACCTATGCAAGCTTATCGTTTCCTGCGCTGGGGCTGGCTGTTGCCTCTGTTGCTCGTTGTCTCGGCCTGTGTGGCACCTGCTGCGCCTGCGGCTGCCCCTGCCACAACGGGCACCGAAGCAGGTGGACAGACGCTGATCTGGTCGGTTGAAGGGGTGAATGAGTTGCCCGGACTAGACCCGGCCAATCCGCAGAATGCCCAATCAGTGCAGGTGATCAACTTGGTCTTCGGCGGGCTGGTCAAGCTGGATGCGCAACTCAATGTCGTTCCCGACGGCGCGGAAAGTTGGAGCGTTTCCGAAGAAGGCAAGGTCTATACCTTCAAGATTCGTAGCAATCTCAAATTTGCCGACGGTAGCGCTGTAACCGCCCAGGATTTTGCCGACTCGATCAATCGAGCGCTGCAACCGGAGACTGCCTCCTATGGCGCTTCCTTCCAACTGGCGCACATTGTCGGTGCACTCGATGTCGCCGATGGCAAGGCCAAGGAAGCCTCTGGCATTAAGGTCAGCGATCCCCAGACCTTGGAGATCACGCTTGATGGCAATGTGCCCTACTTCCTGGCTCAGCTCACCTACCCAGTCACCTTTGCCGTGCCGGTGCAGAAAATTGCTGCGGAGGGCGCTGGCTGGTTCGACCATGCTTACGGCACTGGTCCCTTCCAGGTCAAGGAGTGGCAACACAATCAGCGCATCATCCTCGAACCTAATCCCAACTATTGGGCCGGTCAGCCGGGCGTGAGTTCAGTCGAGTTGCCCTTCGTTCAGGATTCGGAGACTGCCTATCAACTTTATCGCACGGGCGACCTCGATATCATGGGCAGCCAGCAAAATCCGGTGCCATCGGCGCGTATTCCCGAAGTCAAGGATCTGCCTGACTTCAAACAGGTGGCCTCGTTTGCGGTGCGCTACGTCGCCTTCAACAATGTATTGCCTCCCTTTGATAACGTCGATGTACGCCGTGCCTTTGCCATGGCCATCGACAAACAGACCCTGGCCGAGAAGGTGCTCAATGGTGCGGTAGCCGCGACAGATCGTATCTTGCCTGCTGGTTTCCCTGGCTCGCAGTTGCCGATCAAGGGACAGAGCTTTGATGCGGCGGCGGCCAAGGATCTGTTGGCCAAGACGGGCATCACCATCGACAAAATCACCTTCACCTATGGCGTCGAAGGCGACAACGAGCGGGTGGCGACCTATCTGCAACAGCAGTGGAAGGAAAACCTCGGCGTCGAAGTGGTCTTGCAACCGCTCGAATTGGCGACCTTTAGCAAGAATCTCGATACCACCTACGCCACACCCGAACAAGGTCTGCAAGCCTATCTGAGCATCTGGGGGGCTGACTATCCCGATCCGCAGAACTTTGTTTCGCAGCAACTGCGCAGCGACTCACCCAACAACAACTCGCACTACAAAAACGCCACCTTTGACGAAGTCGCTCAGAAGGCTGATACCTTCACCGGTAGCGCCGAGGAGCGGCTGCAGATGTACAACCAGATCGAACAGATTGCGGTGGACGAAGTCGGCTGGCTGCCGCTCTTCACCCCTCAATTCAGTGTGCTGATCAAGCCCGGCGTCACCGGTTTCGTCCCAACCGGCCAGGGCATGATCGTGCCGGATTGGACGAAGGTGACGGTGAGTAAGTAAATAGGAGAAGAGTTAAAAAGTTGAAAAGTGGAAGAGTAAATACACTTTTCCACTCTTCAACCTTCCCTCTTTTATCATGATCAACATCATCACCCGGCGGCTGGTCAGCCTGGTCTTTGTCGTCTTTAGCATCACCTTTCTCACCTTTATTGTGGGGTACCTGGCTCCTGGGGACCCGATTCGGGTGTTGATGGGAACGCACAATGACCCAGTGACCTATGCCAATTTGCAGGCGCAATATGGGTTGGATCAGCCCTGGTATATCCAGTATGGGCGCTATGTGAGCGGAATGCTGCAGGGCGACCTGGGCAAGTCTTTCCGCTACCAAAACCGCCCCGTGCTTGACATCATCGGCAACGGCATCGGCGTTTCGATCCAACTGGGGGCGGCGGCTTTGCTTCTTAGCTTGCTGGTTGGCATTCCCGTTGGGATCTTTTCTGCCCTGCGCCAAGGTAGCTGGCTCGACCGTAGCAACATGGTGGTGATGTTGGCACTTTTTTCCATTCCTAGCTTTGTACTAATACCGACTTTGCGAGCCTTTAACTTCTTTGTGCTTTACAAAAATGGTTTTCCTTCACTACCGGCAGCAGGTTGGGGACGTCCTGCTCACTGGGTGATGCCCGTGCTCGTGCTGGCGGCGGCCAACGTGGGCTATATTTCGCAACTCACCCGTTCGAGTATGGTCGAGGTGATGCGTCAGGACTTTGTGCGTACGGCCAATGCCAAAGGTTTGCAACCACAGCGCGTGATCTATGTCCACATTCTGCGCAACGCTCTGCTACCCGTTGTCACCGTGATCGGGCCGTCTTTGGCCTTTCTGGTGACCGGTGCCTTTGTGGTCGAGAGTCTCTTTGCCATTCCTGGGATCGGCTACCTGGGCGTGCAGTCAATTGCCCAACGTGACTATCCCGTGATCCAAGGCGTCACCGTGATCTTGGCTGTGGCGGTGGTGCTGATGAATCTGCTCACCGACCTGATCTACCCACTGCTTGATCCACGCATTGAGGAGCAAAGCTGATGGCCGAGGCCAATACGTTGGTGCTGACAAGTTCAGCCACATCGAAACCAGCCGCCAGCGGCAATGGCTTTGCGGCTCGCTTTGCCCGCAATCGAGTGGCCTTGCTCAGCGCGCTGCTCCTGATATTGTTAGTTTTGGCTGCGCTGGCGGGACCGACCATCTATTCCGTGGATGCAAATTACCAGGATTACGCGGCGATCAATTCATGGTCGACGGCAGATCACCCTTTGGGTACGGATAGTTTGGGGCGAGATACCTTAGCGCGCTTGTTAAAAGGTTTGCGGGTGTCGGTCTTGGTCGCTTTCTATGTTGAGACGCTCAACATTGGTCTGGGTGCGACGCTGGGGCTGATCGCTGGCTACTTTGGCGGCTGGCTGGACCAGATCATCGCTCGTTTGGCCGACATGTTGTTTGCCTTTCCCGGTTTGCTCTTTGCGATCCTGGTCGCTGCCGTCTTTGGCCCGACCATCAATGAACGTTTTGGCGGTGTGGGGCGCTTGTTGCTGGTGGCAGGTTCACTGGCCTTGGTCAGTTGGCCGCTGATGGCCCGTTATATCCGAGGCCAAACCCTTTCGCTCAAGGAACGGGACTTTATTCTGGCGGCTGAAAGCATCGGCGCGCCCGATTGGCGCATCATCCGCCACCACATCCTGCCCAATGTCGTGAACCTGATCGTGGTGAGTGCCACACTCGATGTCGCCGCTGTCATCGTCAACGAAGCCGTACTCAGCCTGCTCGGCTTAGGCATCCAACCGCCCGATCCAAGTATCGGCCAAATGATTCGCCAGGCAATCGACTATCTAGAAGCCAACTGGTTACAGGTCTTGCTTCCGAGTTTCGCCCTCACGGCGCTGGTGTTGCTCTTTTCCTTTATCGGCGACGGCCTGCGCGACGCCTTTGACCCTTATCGATCCAAATAACTTCAGAGCCGTAAACGTTAGTGCATGGTGCAATCCTTTCGCGCACACTCAGGGCTCTGAGTCTAGTCCAAACCTCCGCTTGACAGCATCTCTCGATTCGAGTATCGTACTATCACCCAAACGTTTCCCGGTATCCGCCGATCAACACCAGCACGCTATGAGCATCTTCGCCAACCAATCTGTGATCGATTGTGATCTGCACAACGAGTTACCAGCCCTTAAAGCGCTTTACCCCTATTTGCCTGAGCATTGGGTCGCCTACTGCGACGAGTCGGCCTTTGTCGGTCCCGACGCCAACGACTACCCGCCGCATGCACCGATCACAGCGCGCCCCGGCTCCAAGCCTGAACAAGGTCCGCCCGGCTCGGATCTGCCACTGTTGCGCCAACAAATCCTCGATGCCACACCTATAGAGATCGGCATTCTCAACTGTGCCTATCGGGTCGGCAGCGTCCATAATCCCGATTTGGCAACCGATCTGGCCTGTGCGGTCAATCAATGGCAGATCGAGGAGTGGCTGGAGAAAGAGCCACGTTTACGTGCCTCGATTGTTGTCTCTGCTCAACAGCCGCAACGTGCCGCTGAGCAGATTGAACGTTTTGCTGCCCATCCGGGCTTTGTCCAAGTGATCTTGCCAGTGCGTTCGGAGGCTCCCTATGGCAACCTGCGCTACGACCCGATCTACGCCGCCGCAGTGCGCCACGATCTAGTGATTGGCATTCACTATGGCGGTGCGCCCGGCCATCCTTCAACGCCAGCCGGTTGGGCGTTGACTTATCTGGACGAATATGCCAGCATGGCCCAGGTCTTCCAATCGCAATTGATTAGCTTGATCATAGAAGGTGTCTTTGACCGCTTCCCAACTCTGCGCGTCGCCTTTATCGAAGGTGGTTTTACCTGGCTACCGTCGTTGATGTGGCGTTTCGACAAAGAGTGGAAAGGCTTGCGCCACAACACGCCTTGGGTGCGACGGCTGCCCTCGGAGTATATGCGTCAACATCTGCGGTTGACCGTTCAACCAGTCGATGCACCGAGCGCGCCGCAACATCTGCAACAGATCCTCGAACAGATCGAGTCGGATGAGATGTTGATGTACGCCAGCGATTATCCGCACTGCCACGCCGACTCGCCTGAAAAGACGCTGCTACCGATCCTTGGTGACGCAGCTTTACAAAAGATTCTCTCGGAAAATGCACGCGCTTTTTATAGATTTTGAGGAGTGGAATTCATGATCGCACCACCAATCACCCCTGCTGTAATTCGACCTGGCAACCTATCCAGGCCCCAACCTGTAAAACGTGAAAAACTGGCCGTCATCGATTGTGACATCCACAACGCCATGCCGAACGATGCAACGTTGCTGAAATATTTACCCTCCCGCTGGCATCGTCACTATGAGACGATTGGGCCACGCAGCCATATCGGTTCGTTCTATCCGCGCGCTATGAAGAACGCCGCCCGTCATGATTCCTGGCCACCTTCCGGTTTGCCACCGGGGGGTGATGTGCCTTTTCTGCAGAAACAGTTGCTGGACCAGTGGGATTTGGAGTTTGGCATTCTCAATTGTCTCTATGGGGTGGGTGGCGAGTTGAATCTGGAGTTTGGTGCAGCCCTGGCCCAGGCTGTCAATGATTGGCAGATCGCCGAATGGTTGGAGCCAGAGCCACGGCTACGCGCCTCGATTATCGTACCCTACGAAGATGGCGAATTGAGCGCAGCCGAAATCGAGCGGGTGGCAACCCATCCTGGTTACGTGCAGGTGATGTTGATTGCACGTACGAATGCACCACTCGGTCACCGCAAATATTGGAAGCTGTACGAAGCGGCAGTGCGTCACGATTTGCCTATCGGCATCCACTTTGGTGGTGCTGGCGGCGGACCGATTACCGGCGCAGGCTGGCCGTCGCACTACATCGAAGATCATGGCGGGATGCCGCAAGCCTTCTACGCTCAGGTGATCAGCATGGTTACTTCTGGCATCTTTGAACGTTTTCCTACGCTCAAGATAGTGCTGATCGAAGGTGGCTTTGCCTGGTTACCGCCCCTGATGTGGCGACTCGATGCAACTTGGAAACAACTCAAAGAAGAAGCACCTACCCTCACTCGCTTGCCTTCGGAGATTATCCGAGAACATTTCTGGGTAACGACGCAGCCGATGGAAGAGCCACCCCAGCGGCGCTATTTCCTCCAACTTCTCGAGCAAATGGATATGAACGACCGGCTGATGTTTGCTACCGATTATCCCCATTGGGACTTTGACGCACCCGATCAGTGCTTCCCGGTCGAGTTACCGACTCCGTTGAAGCGGGATATTCTGGCGGAGAATGCGAGAAAGTTGTATAGATTTTGAAACGTGATGCGTGAATAGTTGCTCTCTCTATCAACATCAAGAAAGAAAATCAGACGACACACATTTCACGCATCACGTTTCACGTATTAGTTTTCACCTATGACCAAACATATCGTTGCAACAGTTGATGAGATCCCGCTGGGCGGGCGCAAGCTGGTCGAGATTGACGGGCGTTCGATTGGGGTGTTTCACATCAAAGGCCAGTTTTATGCCATCCGCAACCGTTGCCCGCACCAAGGCGGCCCAATGTGCGAGGGCCGCTTGACCGGCTTTCTCACTGCCACCCAACCGGGTGATTACCAGTATAGCCGTCAAGGTGAGATTCTGCGCTGTCCCTGGCATGGCTGGGAGTTTGATGTGAAGACTGGCCAATCCTGGTTTGATCCGGCGCAGGTACGGGTGCGCAGCTACAGAGTCAGTGTCGAAACGCTCTCTCCCGAGGCGCTCGACGATGCCTCTTCTGCAGAAGCCGAACTTCAGAAAGGCCCCTACCTCGCTGAAACCTATCCTGTGACAATTGAGCAACCGTATGTGATTGTTGAAGTTTAATTGTGTGATGCGTGAAACGTAATTCGTGAATTGCCGAATTTCGACCTTCTACTCTTGCCGCCTGCCGGACCTAACAGCAATTCACGTTTTAAGCATCACGCATCACATTTTCCAAAGGAGTCATCCATGCTACCCATCATTGACACGCATCAACATCTCTGGGATTTAGATCGTTTTACGCTGCACTGGACTGCGGGTTCGCCCTCCTTAGCCAGGAACTATCTGCAAAGTGATTATGCTCAGGCTACGCAGGGACTCAACGTCGTCAAGGCCATTTACATGGAAGTCGATGTCGATGAGTCGCAACAGGTGGCTGAGGCGGAATACATCATCGATCAATGCCAACGTCCCGATACGCCGACCGTTGGGGCTGTGATCTCAGGCCGTCCGGCGTCGGATGGCTTCCGAGACTATATCATGCGCTACAAGGGTAGCCCATACATTAAAGGCGTGCGTCAGGTGTTACATGGCGATGGTACCCCTCCTGGCTATGCGCTACAGCCAAGTTTTGTCAAGGGAGTGCAACTGTTAGGTGAATTGGGGATGAGTTTTGATATTTGTGTACGCCCTGGCGAGTTAAGCGATGCGGTGAAGTTGGTCGATCAATGTCCGGGAACACAATTTATCCTCGACCACTGTGGCAATGGTGACCCCTATCTGATTGCCGAACCGGAACGAATGCCGGATATGCAGGCAGGCTATCCTGTCCATTCTCGCCAACAGTGGATGGATGATATTCAAGCCTTGAGCCAACGACCGAACGTGGTCTGCAAGATTTCGGGCATCATCGCCCGCGCCGAACCAGGATGGAGCGCTGATACCTTGGCTCCAACTGTTAATCACTGTCTCAACTCGTTTGGACCGGATCGAGTCATCTTTGGCGGTGACTGGCCAGTCTGTACCCTGGGTGCTACCTATCGTGAATGGGCCACTGCGCTGCGCCAGATTATTGCCCACCGCAGTGAGGAAGAACAAGCGAAGCTACTTTCGAAAAACGCAGAGCGGATTTATCGATTGGGGTAGTGAATGGTAATTGGGTAATTACTCAATTACCAATTACAGCTTTTTACGTCACCTGTATGACTTTTCCGCCAGTCATGGCTTGTAGTTCATCCGGCGTGAGTGGAAAGACGGCATTTGAGTGTCCGGCGGCCGCCCAGATGTTAGGATAGTTCCAGAGGTCTTGGTCGATGTAGGTTTCAAGCGGATGGGCGTGGCCCAAAGGAGGTACACCACCGATAGCAAAGCCGGTTTGTTCACGCACGAAGTCGGCATCGGGACGTTCTAGCTTTTCACCGACATGTTCGACCATCGCCTTTTCGTTGACACGATTGATCCCGCTGGCAATGATCAGCACCGGCTTTTTGCTATTTGCGCCACGGAAGATCAACGACTTGGCAATTTGCGCCACCTCGCAGCCGACTGCCGCCGCTGCTTCGGCACTGGTGCGGGTAGAATCTGCTAATTCAATAATCTGGTTCGAGAAACCACGGGCAAGTAAAACGTCTTGAACTCGTTGGGCAGAGGGTTTGAGAGGCATAGTTTGGTAGCAAAGCTGCAGGGAGCAAGATGCAGGTTGCAAGTAAAAAGTGCAACCTGCATCTTGCTCCCTGTTCGTTTAGTTTCGTCGTCGTCCCATCAGCAGATAGGCGTAGTAGAGTAGGGTCATGATGGCCTGAATGGCGGCGGCAACATAGGTAAGGGCTGCTGCATCCAACACCCGGTTGACACCCACCATTTCCTCCTGACCGAGAATACCTTGTGTCACCAGCAATTGTTTGGCACGTTTGCTGGCATCAAACTCCACGGGCAAGGTCACCAGCGTGAAGAGCGCTGTGACGCCAAAGAGGAGCAAGCCCAGCCAGGCAACACTGGTGCCAATCGTATTCGACAGGAACAGACCGACCATAAAGATGATTGGGCCAAGCCAACTGCCAAATTGCACGGCAGGCACCAGACTTGAGCGCAGTTGCAACGGTGCATAATGTTGCTGATCTTGTAGAGCATGGCCTGCTTCATGAGCTGCCACACCTACTGCTGCGACACTGGGCGAAGCATAGGTCGCTTCACTAAGGCGCAACACTTTGCTGCGTGGATCATAATGGTCCGATAAAAAGCCACCACTGCGCTCTACAGTCACTTCACGCAAACCTGCATTATCAAGAATCGCACGTGCAGCCTGAGCACCCGTCAGCCCGCGCATTGATCGGACTTGCGAATACTTATTAAAGGTACCGCGCACCCGAAACTGTGCCCACATACCCAGCAACAGGGCCGGTAATGCAAATACAAAATAGAGTGGACTGAAATACATAAATTACACTCCTCACCCGATTTATAAACACAATGATTGCGAACAATCGTTGGTAGAGATTTAAACGTTCGTATACATGGGATTATATCAGAAGCTTCTGGTAAAGTTTGACGTTCACCTGACAACGAGCCGATAATCCCAAGCTTGCCTATATAGCAAAGCCTCTTATAAAAGGCACGAGCCTTCCTCAAATTACCACCGAAATCTCGTATTACAATAGCATAACAAGTGTCAGAATGGCGTTAACGCAAGATTAGATATTGATACGAACTCTCCGCACTGTTACCTTTTTCGTAACACCGCCTGTAGCGCTGGTCGTAGTTCTTCGCTTTTGAGTAGCGCGCTGATCAGGAAATAGGCCAGTACAGCTACCCCCATGCCTCCGATCCCTGCTGCCCAAAGCGTCAAGTTGCCCATCGCAAACATCGGTACCAGACGCAGCCAGAGCCCAACCAAGAGACCCATCCCCAGAGCGGCGATGCCACTTTTCAGCAGAGATTTCCACAATTTGCGTTCATCAATGCCACCCATCCGCCGGCGCAGAAGCCAGAGCAAAAAGAGCATCTCAATCATTGTCGCACTGCTATTGGCCAGAGCGAGACCGCCATGTTCCAGCGGTCGTACCAGAAGCAAGCTGAGCAGAATGTTGGCAACCATCGAAGCCACACCCACGACGACCGGCGTCCAGGTGTCGTGCAAGGCGTAGAAGGCACGCACGACGATCTCCAGCAACGAGTGGGCGGTCAAGCCAATCGCATAGAATTGCAGGGCATAACCAACCAGTTGGGTATCCTCAGCGCTAAATTGGCGGCGTTGAAAGAGCATTGCCACCAATGGTTGGCGTAACACAAAAAGCCCAACTGCAGCCGGTAAAGTCAAAAAGAGCACGGTGCGTAAGGTCTGGCCGAATGTACGTTGCATCGACTTGGGATCACCGGCTGCAATCTGTGCGGCAAAGGTGGGGAAGATGGCGGTAGCGATAGCCTGGGCAAAGACGCCCTGTGGCAGCAACATCAACATCCAAGCATAGTTGAGCGCAGCCAACCGTCCCTCATCTAAACCGCTGGCCAGGATTGTATTGACTAAAAAATGTAATTGAACAAAGAAGAGACCCAGAACGCGCGGTCCCATCAGGCGCATTACCTCTTGTACGCCAGGATCACTCACGGTGAGCGATGGCGTATAACGAGCACCACGGCCCCATAGACCAGGCACTTGTACCAAAAGATGGGCAAAGGCACCCACCACCACGCCGATGACCATGCCGCGCACGCCAAAAGTGGGGGCAAGAAACCAGGCTCCAGCCATAATGGCTACGTTGTAGAGTACTGGGGCGGCGGCTGGCAACAAGAAGTGCTGCGTGGCATTCAATGCCCCCATGATCAAGCCACTGGCCCCAAAGATCACGGTGCTAATCAACATCCAGCGCATCAAGCCGGCGGCAAGTTGTTGTTGAGCAGGGCTAAAGCCAGGGGCAATCAGGTGCTGCATCAACGGCAGCGCAAAGAGCGCCGCTAACCCCGCCAACCCGATCAGGATTAACGTGATCAAATTGAGTACCCGGCTGAAAAGGAGCCATGCGCCAGCCTGATCCTGCTTCACCCAATGCCCGGCAAAGGTCGGTATAAAGGCGCTTCCCAACGCTCCACCCGCCACCAGTTGAAAGAGCAGATCGGGTACACGAAAGGCCGCCAGATAGGCATCCAACTCAGCACTGGCACCAAACTGGGCGGCGACAATCATCTCACGCAGCAACCCAGTGACCCGACTAAGCACAAAAAAGACCATCACGATCAATGTGGCGCTGGCGATGCGGCGGATGTGGGTGGTGGATTGGGCTGAAATTGTCATAAGCTTGGGGTGAGGGTGAGGGGTGAGTCAGAAGAACTCACCCCTCACCCCTCACTCACTTTTCGCCTCCGCTCATGCTTGAAAAAAGCGAACAAATGGTCTACAATACCGGAATGTCGAATACTTTTTTAGCCATGAATGCCTGGCGCGAGATCTTTGCCAGGATCTTCGATGATCTTCATTACCAGGACAATGTCACTCCCGATTGGTTGGTCAATCCAGCAACTAAGCGCCGTCTGAAATTGGACAAATATTATCCAGACGTCGCAGTTGCGTTTCGTTTTGTCGGGCTGACTGCCAAAGGTCAGGGACGCCAGAGTGACTGGGAAGTGTTGGAAACGGAACAGCGTGATCAGACACGCGAGGAGTTGTGTCGCCAAAACGGGGTTGAACTGGTGCTGATTGACCCAGATGACGATGCAGTCAAGCAAGTTGATACGTTATTGCGTATTCTCTCTCGTGCCAGCCGCCTGATGGCACTCAGCCAGCGTCCTGCCAGCGAAAAAGAAAAGCTGATGCCCAAGCTCAGTGACGCACGCAACCGTGCTACAGAAGTGCGGGCAAGGCTCGCCAAAAACCCAGAACAGATGATTGCGAATTTAGCGGAAGCATGGCGAGACCGGGAAGCTGGATTCAGTGTCAATCTTACAGCACCGGTTGTACAGGCCACACCCACAAAGCCGAAAAAGCTACCCAAGCTTGCTGTCGAGCAGCGAGTGCGTCATGAAAAATTTGGCGATGGTGTCATCACTGGGCTCACTGGCGAAGGCGATGATCGACGTGTCTCCATCCTCTTTGATGCTTCACAAGAGCGCACCTTCTTGCTTTCGATTGTGGCGGACAAGTTGTCGGTGTTGTAGGATCAATAGAATTAAGATTTTTGAGACTAAGGGATTAGGTGAGTGAGTAATTGCGTAATTACCAATTACCTAATCCCCTTCTTTTCTACCGATCATCAAACCCACTATTATAGCCTCGATCGTACCCGGCGGCACGTCCCTGTGGTTCAGGCTGTGTTTCCTGGTGCATGCGCAGCAGCAGGGCTGCTGTCAACCGCGTATTCTCCTCAACTGCCAATTGCATAAGCATGGTTTCGCCTGTGACATACAGGGAGAAGAAGTAGATCAGGCTGAACAAAATCACGGGTACAGCCAGTGTGATACCGCCGAATTGTGTCAGAATCGGCTCGGCTACGGTGCGCGCGCCTGGTTGCAACTGTGCTAGAACTTGCTGCCATATTTGAGGGCCAGCCACAATGACACCCACTGCCATTAAGATGCCGATAATAAGTACAATCCATGCAAACACTTTGAGCAGGTTGCCGACAAATCGCAAAATACCAAATCGGCGCGGAACAGTCATAAGATTCCTCCGTACATGGGTTTGATCAGAATAGTTTCAAGCGCAGAAATATCTGCATTGAGATCTGAAAATTTGCTGGTTATTGGGTGACTACCCAGCTCCCGACCACTCTTTCCTACAAAGGAAGGCTCAGGCGGGGTAAGCAATCACGCTATGATTGATAAACCGATAACCGCTTGTCTATCCGATCTCGTCTCCACCGTGACAAAGTTTCAGGTGTGGTAGATGGGAACAACTCTTTGGAAACAGAGTGGCAACGAATCATAGAAAAGCTTCCCGCTATTGTACAATAGATTTTCTGAACTGGAAGAATTAAGTGATGCGTGCAGTTGAAATGAGAAATGATCGATCAATTAACACGGAACGACCGAGGTGTCGCCTTTTTTGTTTTTGGTTTTCTGCTAGCCTGTTACCTGGTCACTTACAGCGGTGTGATTCAGAGCAGTGATGGCTTGTCGATGTTTGCCACCGCCGAAAGCATCGTGCGCCGGGGTGAAGTAGATAGCAATCAGTTGCTCTGGATGGGTCTGCAGCAGGGCAGCTTTGGCCCCGATGGTGACTTGTATGGCCGTAAAGGGTTGGGCATGGTCCTGCTGGCGCTGCCGCTGGTTTGGTTTGCTCACTGGTGGGGGCAGACTGGCATGGCGCAAGCTGCGTTGTTCCTCAACCCCATCCTGACCGCCTGGACGGGTGCCTTGCTCTATCGTTTAGGCTGTAGGCTAGGTTGGAACCGAGCTGCAGCTCTATTTACAGCACTGACCTTTGGCCTGGGTACACTCGCCTGGCCTTATACGCAAGAGTTTTTTAGCGATCCGGTCTGCGGTTGGGGGCTCTTTGCTGCCTTTTATGGCCTTTACAGCTATCGCAGCCATGGACAAAAAACATACCTTTTCCTCGGCGGGACAGCTTGGGCAATTGCTTATCTTGCTCGTACCATCAACTTGGTGACCTTGCCCATCTACGCCCTTGCCTTGCTAGCTGTGATCAGTGAACAGGCAATGCCTTTTATGGGCAGTGTCCCCTTGTCCTCTTTTGCTCGGCTTTTTGGCTATCTTAGAACATTGATCGTCCGCTATTGGCGTCCGATTGTTGTCTTTACAATACCCATTTTCTTCGCTGGACTGGTCTCGCTCTGGTGGAATTGGCTGCGTTACGGGAGTGTGTGGAACACGGGTTACCTAGAAAGCGAAAGCTTTAGCGCTGACTGGCTCTTTGGCATTACTGGTTTACTGATAGGGCCGAGTCGTGGGATCATCTGGTATTCTCCACTCTTACTATTAGGCATTGGTGGTGTCGCCTGGTTTTGGCGTCATGAACGACTTTCCCTTGCCATCATTACCGCATTTGTGCTTTTGTACGTATTGCTCTATGGCAAATGGTATATGTGGCATGGCGGATTTAGTTGGGGACCGCGTTTTCTCGTGCCGACGCTTCCCTTTCTGGCGCTGCTCACCGGGCCAGTTTGGCAGCATTTGGTGATGGGACGCAACCGTTTGGCCTGGATCGGCGTCATAGGATTGGCGGCACTTTCGATCACTGTGCAATGGTTAGGGATGCTTGCTCCCTTTGGTTTGGTGCAAGACTGGCTGGCAAATGTAGTTTCTCCTCTCTTTGCCCCTGAAACCTTTACACAGATTCGTTTTTCGCCCCTGTTTTTGCAATGGCAATTTCTATCTGGCACGCATCTTGTGTTTGCCTGGTGGCACAATGGGGTGGATTGGTGGGCACTCGCCATGCCGCTTTCTGGTGTTCTGGTTGGGGTGATCCTATTGACACAGGAGATGAGTAATCTCTGGCAAAACCTGCCGACCATGGGTGTACGCAACTGGTTTTATGGGGGAGCCTTGACCATGATTGCCCTGGCAATGCTCTCTTATCATCCTGTGCTGGCGGCGAACGCTGAAGTGGAACACCTGACCGATCAGATTCATCATGCAGAACAGCGAGGTGATGCGATCTTGCAGTTGCTACCGGCGGAAAGTCAACGTTTTGCCGATCAATATCAGGGCGACTTGCCGGTCTATGGACTCACGGTTCAGAACCCGTTGGATGAGAACAATCAAGCCTGGTTGGCACGGTTGCGTCAACAATATCGCCGCATCTGGGTCGTCACGGACAGCGCTCCTCCAGAATCTTCTGGTTGGGAATTGGAACTACGCACCAACGACTATCTGCTCACCGAAGCAGGTTCCGCGAATGGGCAAGGGTATCGTTTGGCGCTTTACTCGATCTCCCATCCCGAGCAACTGACAGAGTCTGGATTAGGTGTGGTTTTCGGCGATCCGACACTGGCCGAAACTGGTGTCAACGAAGAAAATGGCTGGTTTCGACTGCGTGGTTATGCGCTCACCCCTATTGTTCGGACAAACGGTGCTATATTGGTTGAATTGCGTTGGGAAAGTTTGCGTAAAGTGGAGTATGATTATCAAGTTTTCGTTCATTTAGTCGATTCGGCAGGCAACAAACAAGCGCAACGCGATGGCCAGCCTGTTCTCTGGATGCGACCGACAAGTACCTGGCACCCTGGCGAACGCATCGTCGATCACTATGCATTGCCATTGCCTGCCAATCTTGCTCCCGGGGGTTACACCATTGCGGTTGGACTGTATGATCCAGTGAGCGGTCAACGATTGCCTGTTAGCATCGGGCCAGAAAAGGATACACTTTCGCTCGGCCCCATTCAAGTGACAAAATAAACTGTGACCCTGAGGAATGCAGGACACAGAGGACTCAGAGAAGGCACAGAGAACGCAGAGTACACAAGAGAAATCTCTGCTTTTTCTCTGTGTAGTGCCTTTCTCAGCACAGTTTCGGAACTTGGTTTAGGAGAAATTTGTGAAACATTTACGGATACTCGTACTTCTTGTCGGTTTATTCGTATTGGTTGCCTGTGGCGGCGACGATCCAACACCGGAGCCAACGGCAACTCCGCAGCCTACTTTTACCGCGACTGCACCAGCCACGCCAACAGAAGTGGCTACCGCTGTGCCGACTCCGGTTCCGGCGGCACCAGCCGCCGTTGCGCCAGATAGCCCACTGACAGCTACTGCGCCAGTTGCCGCCAGCGAAGTTACCACAACCACGACTGCCGCCAGCAGCGAACCCTGTGCCAAACCACTCAACATTGACCTGTCTGGTTACCCCGATATGGCACATTTGTCTGCAGTGTTGGGCTGCCCCCAGGCCGACGCCTCACTCGACCCGGTGGCGATCAATGAATTTGGTAACGGCCCTGATTATGATCGTTTTATGCTCTGGTTTGGCACTGAAAAGCAGATCTATGTGCTCTTTGCCAATCAAACCTGGCTAGCCTATAGTGACACCTGGAGCGAAGGCGAAGCCGAAATCAGTTGTAACCCGACCAATGGTGTGACCAAATCACCTCCATTGCCTCGCCGTGGTTTTGGCAAACTCTGGTGTACGGTTGCCGATGTCCAGAAGGAGATGGGGCTGATTGACCGCGAAGAACGCCTCTGCCAGCATAGTGTTACCCAACGTTTTGACAAAGGTCGCCTACTCGCCTGCTTTGAAGATGCAACCATTCGCTACTTCCGTGTCCTCGACGACGGACGCTGGGATATGCTGTCGGTAAAATAGGACTTTATGGATTTACCTTGTAGCTGTGACAAGATGAAGGGATGATAGGATGACCAATAGTTTCATCCTGTCATCCCTTCATCTTGTCATCCTTTCATAATAGATTCAATCATGCGCGTAACGACAGGCAGTGCCAAGGGTCGCAAACTACAGATGGTCCCCGGCGAAGGAACACGCCCAATCACCGATCGGGCCAAACAGGCTCTTTTCAGTATCTTAGGCGACTGGATCGAAGAGACGCGCGTGCTCGACCTCTTCGCTGGCACAGGCGGCGTCGGCATCGAGGCGTTGAGTCGCGGCGCAACTCACGCAACTTTTGTTGATCTCAACCGCAAAGCCACTGACACAGTTGCCGCCAACCTACGCCAAACACGTTTAGATCGTCAAGCCACGGTTGAACGTACTGATAGCTTTCTCTTCCTCGAACGTTACCGGGGTGAGCCTTTTCACTTTATCTATGTCGCCCCTCCCCAATATCAGGGTCTCTGGCACAAAGCCTTGCTCTTGATCGATCAGCGTCCTGACCTCTTAGCTAAATATGGCGTGGTCGTGGTGCAAATTCACCCACGCGAAGAAACCTCGCTCACCCTCACCCATCTCGAAGAATATGACCGCCGCAAATATGGTTCGGTGATGCTCATCTTTTACGCCAACGCCCAAGACCTGGCCGAACAAGCAGCCGAGGAAGAATTCGAAGACGATGAGTTCGATGATGAGTCGGAGTTAGACGACTTCGACGAAGAAGAATAATCGGTTATAATACTCAAAAAGCAAAAAGTCGTTACCTACAACCAACCACCCATTATGAAAAAAACAACCGATTTTCTTGCCGTCGATCTCGGCGGTTCGAGCGGACGTGTACTCTATGTCCGCTGGGATGGTGAGCGATTTACCATCGGCGATGCGCATCGCTTCCCAAACATCAGCGTCAATGTCCTGGGCACCGCCCATTGGGACCCCCTACGCCTGTGGACCGATATCCAGGAAGGGCTGCGCAAATTTGCAGGGCAGCAGCCAGCCAGTATTGGCGTTGATACCTGGGGCGTTGACTTTGGCCTTCTCGACAGCGCCGGACGCCTGCTTGGGAATCCGGTCTGCTATCGCGATACACGCACCAATGGCATGCCCGACAGACTCTGTGCCGCTATCCCTAAGCGCGAAATCTTCGAGACCATTGCCACCCACTTTATCCAGTTCAATACGCTGATCCAACTCTTTGCCATGCGCCAACTCGGTGATCCGCAGCTTGATCAGGCTGCCACGTTGCTGCACATGCCCGATTTGATGAATTACTGGCTTACCGGCGAGAAGCGTTCGGAGTATACGATTGCTTCCACTTCGATGATGTTGGATGCCCGCCAACGCCAATGGGCCACAGGCATCCTCGAACGGCTCAACTTGCCAACCAAGATCCTTGCACCGATTGTTCAACCGGGAACAGTGATCGGTCCACTATTGGCGGCAGTAGCCGAAGAGACAGGTGTCAACCCAGCCACCAAGGTCATCGCTGTGCCCAGCCACGATACGGCCAGCGCTGTTGCTGCTATTCCAGGCTTGGATCAGCGCAGCATTTACATCAGCAGTGGCACTTGGTGTCTCACTGGTGTTGAAGCGCCCGAGCCGGTAATCAATGATTTTGTAATGCAGCGCAACTTTACCAATGAGGGCGGTGTGGATCGTACCATTCGTTTGTTGGGGAATTTCACGGGGCTTTGGTTATTGCAAGCGTGCCAGGCGCAATGGCAAAAGGCTGGTGAAAATTACAGTTGGGATCAGTTGCTGCACATGTCCGAAGTTGCCACGCCTTTCCGCACCCTGATCTATCCCGATGCGCCTGACTTTTTCAACTATGGCAACATGCTTGAGTCGATCCGGGGCTACGCACACAAGACTGGGCAACCTGAACCGGATAGCGTGGGTGCGTTTGTGCGCTGCTGTTTGGAGAGTCTGGCCCTTCTCTTCCGTTGGGGTAGTGAACAATTGGCCGCCATGCAACGAATAGGGAGTGGGGCCCCGGGAGCAGCTTCCACCTTTCAAGGATTCAATGCGGTACGAATTGTCGGTGGTGGCAGCCAAAATCATCTGCTCAACCAATTCACCGCCGACGCCTGCGGTCTGCCTGTGATCACCGGGCCGGTAGAGGCAACCGCCCTGGGCAATGCCATGATGCAGGCGATTGCCAGTGGTCATTTGGCAAACGTCGCTGAAGGACGGCAAGCCATCGCCGCCTCCATTCCGCAGGAGCACTTCGAGCCTGGCAAAACCCAAGGCTGGGACGAAGCCTATGCGCGCTTTGTGAAGCTGTTTTGATGAGAGTTGAAAAGTGGCAAAGTGGCAAAGTAATGCCTACTTTGCCACTTTGCTACTCTGCCAACTTTTACCCTACCGAATTTTGCAGCGTCAATTCACCGACCTGAATCGTGATCACATCCCCTTGTTTGAGCGTGAAGGATTCAGGTGGGACGCTGCCAGTGCCTGTCATCAAGAGGACGCCCTGGGGAAAGTCCAACTGTCTCACCAACCAATCGGCCAATTCTGGCAAGTTGCGCTTCATCTGCGCAATCGAAGTGGAACCTTCAAACATCTGCGTTTCGCCCCGTTCAATCGTCACACTGACAGGTAGTTCACGCATGTCTTCGGCACCCGACAAAATAATCTGTGGCCCCAGCGCACAGGATCGATTGTAGATCTTCGCCTGCGGCAGATAAAGTGGATTTTCGCCTTCGATTGAACGCGAGGACATGTCATTGCCTGCGGTGTAGCCGATAATCTCCCCGAAGCGATTGATTACCAGCGTCAATTCCGGTTCGGGCACATCCCAGGTGCTGTCCGGTCGAATCGCTACCGATTGTCTATGCCCCACCACGCGCCAGCCTAACGCCTTGAGGAAAAGCTCCGGACGTTCTGCCTCATAGACCTTTTGATAGACGTCGGCCACGGTAGATTCGGCCTTGCGTGCGTCCCGGCTGCGTAAATAGGTGACGCCACTCGCCCAAACTTCTTGCTGGGCATCGAGGGGCGGTAGTAATTCGCCGGTGGCCGTTTCGTTGGTCATCAGGTGCGCTTTGATGACATGTTGAATGGCAATGGCTGGCAATTCAAGCAAAAAACCAAGCGATACCTGAGAAGGTAGAAAATATCCGTCTGCCGCCCAGCGTGGACCGCTAGCGGTTTGGTGTCGAGAGAGGTGCATAGGTTCTCCGTTTGTTTTTAGATTGAAAATGGGAGATGGGAGAATGAGATGTTGAGGGGTTCATTCTCTTTCTCTGGCCTCATATGGCAAAGTCTGGTATGCATAGTATACCAGTTTTTTGTCAAGAAGCGAAGTACTATCAGAGCCGTGGGTGCATGTCAGGATGAGGGCGGAGCTTCAGAACCCTGCACGTTAGTAAGGGAAGGCAGTCCCCTTACTAAATGGGAACCCTTTGGGTAGGGTTCTGAGAGTTTCTGTGCCTTCTAGACGGTCCCGAAAGTTTCGCCTCTCCCTGAACTTCTGAGATAATCATTAGTTATGACAATAGTAACCGAGATGATTGCAGTTGATCGCAACCAGCCCGATCCTTCCATCATTGGGCTGGCGGCTCATCTGCTGCAAAATGGTGGATTAGTCGCCTTTCCGACAGAGACGGTTTATGGCTTGGGGGCAAATGCCTTAGATGCGGCGGCGGCTCAGCGCATCTTTGTGGCCAAAGGACGCCCCGCTCATGATCCCTTGATCGTGCATGTTCCCGACCAAAGCTGGCTAGAACAACTAGCCGTCGAGATACCCGATGCCGCCTGGCGCTTGAGCGAACGCTTCTGGCCAGGAGCGTTGACCCTGGTGCTACGCAAGCGCTCGCAGGTTCCTGACATCGTTACGGCGGGCGGCGCAACGGTTGCCATCCGTGCGCCTAACCATCCTGTAGCCCAAGCCTTGATTCGTGCCGCACAACTGCCCATCGCTGCGCCGAGCGCCAACCGATTTAGCCACACCAGCCCAACCACGGCACGCCACGTCTGGGATGACCTCAATGGGCGGATTGAGATGATTCTGGACGGCGGCTCCACACCGATTGGCGTCGAATCAACCGTGATTGATGTGACGGGTGACGTGCCGCTCCTGCTGCGTCCCGGAGGTGTACCGCTTGAAGCACTGCGTGCAGTGCTGGGGCATGTGGAACAACGTGTACGCCAACGCAGCGAACAAGCTTTACCTTCCCCTGGTATGCTTGATCGGCACTACGCACCAACTGCGAGTTTATGGTTGTTTCAAGGTCGACCTGCCGAGGTCAGCAATCAGCTATTGCAAACTCTGGAAAGCGAACAGCGCAATGGTCGCCGGGTCGGCGTTTTGCTCAGCGAAGAGGATGCCGCCGATCTTTCGCTGGTGGCAGCGCAAATCATGGCAGGCGACCGCCCCGGACAGTTGGTGGTCGAGTCGCTGGGTTCCTTTGATAATTTAGATGAAGTCGCCCAGCGCCTCTTTGCTGCCATGCGATCACTGGACGCCGCCGGTGTCGAAATCATCTTGGCCCATGAATTCCCTGTTCAGGGTTTGGGGCTGGCTATCAATGACCGCTTGCGGCGCGCCGCCGAGCGGGTGATTGTACTATAACCAATCGATTCAGGAGTACTCTATGTCCCACTATCCAGAAGTCTCTCATTCACAGGAATTGTACAAACGGGCAGGCCAGTTGATCCCTGGCTGGACGCAACTGATCAGCCGCCGTGCCGATCAATTTGCCCGTGGCGTCAGTCCCATCTATGCCCAACGCGCCAAAGGCTCCCACTTTATCGATGTCGATGAAAATGAGTACATTGACTGGGTCAACGCCGTTGGGGCAGTCATTCTCGGCCACGCCGATGAGGTGGTGGATGGCGCAGTCAAAGAGCAGATCGACCGTGGCAGCATCTATACGCTCAACAGCCCGTTGGAAATCGAGCTGGCTGAAGAACTCTGCCAGACAATCCCCAGTGCGCAGATGGTACGCTATACCAAGGGTGGCGGCGAAGCCTGTGCCGTAGCCGCCCGCATCGCTCGTGGTACCACGAGCCGCGACAAAATCCTGATCTGTGGCTATCACGGCTGGCACGATTGGTATCAGGCTGCCAACTTTGGTGTGGACCCCGAAAGTGGCGAATATCCCTTTGCCGGAATTGAACCAATCGGCGTGCCCAAAGCCCTGGCCGGAACTATTATTCCTTTTCGCTATGGCGATCTGACGATGCTAGAGAACCTGCTCCAGGAAAATGCTGGTGAAGTTGCCGCCATCATGATGGAACCGGCGCGCAGCGAGCTGCCCCCCGCTGGTTATCTGGAAGGCGTCCAAGCGCTGGCCCAACAATATGAAGTGATTCTGATCTTCGATGAAGTCTCTTGCGGCTGGCGACAGGCGATTGGTGGCATTCAAAGTGTGGTCGGCGTCACACCCGACATGACAGTGGTGGCCAAGGCGATGTCCAATGGCTATCCGATGGGTGCCGTGGTAGGTTCGCGCTCTGTGATGGAACCAGCGGCTCGGATGTTTATCTCCAGTTCCTATTGGAGCGATAACATCGGTATGATCGCCGCCTTGACCACCATTCGTGAACTCAAACGGCGCAACTCGGAGGAGCGGCTGCGTCAGACCGGTGAGAAGTTGCGTACAGCGCTCAACGAGGCAATCACTGCGTCTGGCCTATCTGGACGCTGCGCAGGTATCTTTGCCAACCCGTATGTTGCACTCGATCTGCCAGCGGGCGTGGATGGTCGCAAAGTCTCGACGCTCTTTATTCAGGAAATGGCACGGCGTGGAATCCACACCTACATGTCGTTCAAGGCGACACTGGCCCACACCGATGCGGATATCGCCAAAACTGCTGCTGCCGCCAAAGAGTCATTCGCAACCATCAAAGCTGGCATTGACCAGGATAAGCTCGATTCCTTGCTGGTGGCCGACGTCAAGAAAGAACCTTTCCGCCGCCAGGTGCGCTAAATTTCAGAGCCATCAGTGTAAGCGCATAGACTCCCCGTACGCTTACGCTGACGGCTCTGAAGTCACGCCGTGCAAAATCTGCGACCATTCAAGGAAAAGTAGAGGCAATATTATGTCTTCAGCAACGGCAATCATCATCGGCGGTGGCGTGATCGGGTTGAGCGCTGCCTATCAACTAGCCCGCAAACAATTTGGCAAAGTGATCGTACTTGAAAAGGATATAGTAGGCGAAGGCTCAAGCAGCCGTGCCGGTGGTATCATCACCGGGTTGTTGTGGAGCGAAACAGGGGTGCTAGCGCGCAAGATCAGCCTGGGGCTCTATCGTGAACTCTCGGAAGATCTGCCTGGCTACCGCTTTGCTGACGTCGGCTGTTTGAACCTTTTTGACCCACCCTCCTGGCCCGAACGGCAACGACTGTTGCCACTTTACGACCGGCTCGGTGCGCCCTACGAGATTTTAGATGCGGCCGAAATGCGCCAGCGCTGGCCCGCATTGAACCCAGCCGAAACCGAGATCGGCCTCTTTGATCCACTCGGCGGCTACAGTGAACCGGAAGAGTATATTCCCGCTCTGGCGCAACGCTGTCGTGAACTGGGCGTGGAAATTCGTGAGCAGCAACAGGTGACTGGCTTTGTGCAACGTGGCGGGCGTGTGACTGGTGTCACAACGGCTGATGGAACGCTCGAAGGCGATGCGCTGGTCTGCACGGTCCATACGTGGACGCAGCAGGTGATGACGCAGCTTGGATGGCAACCTCCCTTCAAAGCCTTTGTCCATCAGCGCTATCTCTCTAGCCCTTTATCGACTGACTCCTCGGCGGCGATTCGGCTGCCTGCTATCAACGCCAATCCCTACAATGGCTATATTCGTCCGGCACGTGGCCATCGGCTGCTAGCGGGCGGAGAAACGGGTTGGCGCGAGGAATTTCGTACACCCTCACTGCAATTTCACATGTCGGCACTGACTGCGCCTGCCTCCGTACCGGAGGCGTTGGCGACCCGTTTGACTCCACTGGTGCCTGCTTTAGGCCAAACACATTGGGAAAGTGAAAAAGTTGGACTGATTGCCTTTGCGCTGGATGGTGAACCATTGCTTGGGCCGTTACCTCAACTGCCGGGTTTGTATATTGGCTGCGCCTTTCATTCGGGTGGCTTTGCCTATAATCCTGCGGCAGGTCTGCTATTGGCTCAATTTGTAGCTAACGGGCGTACCGAGCTTGATCTCACTGCCTTCGCCCCCGACCGTTTCGCCCCCGCCGAAGTGGCAGATTATCTGGCGACCACCGTCCCGCAAGATGCTGCGGTGCGTCGGCGTCATTAAGCTGTTTGATGCGTTCATGCCAATAGAACACGGAATTTATTGGCTGGTCTGGGCGAGCTAAGTTCGAGGCAACCAGTCGGCGAAACGCTCTTGCATCACACGCTTGCAGGTCTGATATTGCTCTTCGCTAAAGCCCTGGTAAGGAGAAAGCAGGCGCAGCGGCATCTCCTCCAAACCGCCGAGGCGCACCAGCAGTTTGTCATAGGCACCATCGATGCGTCCTTCGGCCAGGAGCGGATCGAGCAGGCCGTGGAGCAGTTCGTGAAATTCCTTTTGCAGCATGAACATTGCCAGATTGTCCCGACTGCGACCTGCCTCAAAGAGCGCCTTGGCCTTGTGCGGTGACATCGGCCCAAAGGAAGAGAGCAGCGAACATTCGCCATACAGGCAGCCGTGGGGAAAGTTCGCCTCGCCAAAGAAGTGTTGCAATTCGGGGGCGTGGGTCATCAAACCGGCAGCACGATCCATGCCGCCGCCGGTGTTTTTGGTGGCGACCAGGTTGGGCACAGCATCGATCAACTTTCGATAGTCAGGCCCTTCGAGCAGGCGTTTGCTGCGCGGCAGGTTGTAGTGTAAGAACCTGGCCTCTGGAAACGCCCCGCAGACATCACGAAAGAAGGTCATTACTTCGCGGTCATTGAGCGCACCCCAAGCGGGCATCGAGATTTGAAAGACACGGAAGCCGACGTCATAGGCAAAGGCGATCCGCTCGATGAAGTTGGCGGTGGATAGCGCAATCACGCCCACCATTGGATGGACATCAGCACCGCGCGTCTCTTCGTAGAAGATGCGTACGATCTGCTGAAAACGTGGCGTATCCACGGCGTAGCCTTCGCCCGCCGTGCCAAAGATGTAAAGATGGTTAAATTGTTTCAGTACCATCCGCACCTCGTTGCGAAAGACCTCTTCCAGCAACTGCTCCTTCTCATCCCACGGCACTTCACAGGAAACCAAAATGGCTTGTGGATAACGAGTCATAGACACCTCTGATTTTGAATTGCGAATTGTAGATTGTGGATTGCGGAATAACTCGCTACCCACCATTCGCCACTCGCATTTTATTATTTAGCCTGCGCTGAGGCCGACCATGAAGCCGCCATCGACGCGCAGCACCGAGCCGGTGACATAATCGGCATCATCGCTGGCTAGGTAAGCTACTGCTTTGCCGATATCTTCGGGCTGGCCGATGCGCCCCCACGGGATGCGTTTGCCGCCATCCTGGATCTCTTCTTCGCTGAAATGGTCGCGCTCGCCAGGGGTGTCGATCCAACCGGGATTGACCACATTAACGTTGATGTGATTGGGGGCAAGTTCGACCGCCATCGTGCGGGCCAGGTGCGTGATGGCTGCCTTTGCCATGTTGTAGGCCGAACTGAGTGCAAAGGCCATCTCTTGGTGCACCGAACTGATGACCACAATCTTACCGCGTGCTCGTCCCAGCAACGGTTGACTCGCCATCTGTTTGGCGGCAAATTGACAGGTATGAAATACGCCAAATTGGGCAATTTCGAGGGTGCGCTGTACATTCTCCCATTTGGCTTCGAGAATGTGCTCACGCCGTGAGATGGCGGCATTAGCAACCGCAATATCCAACCGCCCAAAACGCTCGGCAACCCCTGCAATCATCGCCTCGACCGCCGCTCGATCCGAGACATCGGCGGGCCAGAACAACGCCTGCCGCCCCATCGCTTGAATCTCCTGGACGGTCGCTTCCGCTTCGCGGCGTGATGGTAGATCGTTGATGACAATATTCGCCCCTTCAGCGGCCAGACAGAGCGCAATGCCCCGTCCAATCCCGCGTCCACTCCCGGTAATCAATGCAGTCTTGCCCTCAAATCGTTGCATCGTCGTCTCCTATTGTGATTGGTCCTTTGTTTCTGATATACAGTGTGGAACAGTGAATCAGCGAGACAGTTCACTGACCCACTGATTCACTGACCTACTGACCTACTGTCCCTCTGAAGTATACGCTTCAATCGGCAAACAGGCACAGACCAGATTGCGGTCGCCGTAGACGTTGTCGATGCGCCCGACCGAGGGCCAGAACTTGTTGGCCTTGACCCACGGCGTCGGAAAGGCGGCGCGTTGGCGGGAATAGGGGCGATCCCACTCGTCACTGGCAATCACCGCAGAGGTGTGTGGTGCATGTTTGAGCACGTTGTTTTGCGCATCGATCTCTCCGCGCTCTACCTCGCCAATCTCGTTGCGGATGGCGATCATGGCTTCGATAAAGCGGTCGAGTTCTTCTTTCGATTCGCTCTCGGTTGGCTCGATCATCAACGTGCCAGGGACGGGGAAGGACATGGTCGGGGCGTGGAAGCCGTAGTCCATCAGCCGTTTGGCCACATCTTCCACCTCTACCCACGCCTTGAGCGGGCGCAGATCGAGAATACATTCATGGGCCACAAAGCCCTGTTTGCCCTTATAGAGTACCGGGAAGTAGGAAGACAGGCGAGCAGCGATGTAGTTGGCGTTGAGGATAGCGATCTTCGTGGCATCCGTCAACCCCTCTGCGCCCATCATGGCAATGTAAGCATAGGAGATCGGCAAAATCGCCGCACTACCAAAAGGAGCGGCAGAGACGACCGAGCCATGTCCCTTCTCTTCCCCCAGCGACCAATGACCCGGCAAGAACGGCACCAGATGCTTCGCCACGCAGATCGGCCCCATACCTGGACCGCCGCCGCCGTGGGGGATACAGAAGGTCTTGTGCAGGTTTAGATGGCAGACATCAGCGCCAATCGTGCCAGGGCTGGTGAGACCAACCTGGGCGTTCATGTTGGCCCCGTCCATATAGACCTGGCCGCCATGCACGTGGATCAACTGGCAGATATCAACGATTGCTTCTTCAAAGACGCCGTGGGTGGAGGGATAGGTGACCATCAAGGCGGCCAGGTTGGCCCGATGTTCTTCGACCTTGGAGCGTAGATCCGTCAGATCGACGTTGCCGTCGTGGTCACAGGCCACCACGACGACCTCCATCCCCGCCATCACCGCACTTGCAGGATTGGTGCCGTGTGCCGAAGAGGGAATCAAGCAGATGCGGCGATGTGTGTCGCCACGCGAAAGGTGATAGTTGCGGATGACCAACAGACCAGCATACTCGCCTTGCGAACCGGCGTTGGGTTGCAGCGAGGTGGCGGCAAAGCCAGTGATTTCAGCCAGCCAACTGCCCAGCCGATCAAAGAGTTGTCGATAGCCCGCAGCCTGATCTACCGGAGCAAAGGGATGTAATTGAGCAAATTCGGGCCAGGTGATTGGAATCATCTCGGTGGTGGCGTTGAGCTTCATCGTACACGAGCCAAGCGGGATCATCGAGTAGGCGAGCGAGAGATCTTTGCTTTGCAGGCGGGTGATGTAGCGCAACATCTCGGTTTCAGAATGGTAGCTGTTAAAGACCGGATGCGTCAGAAACGCTGAGGTGCGTTGGTGACTGCCGAAATCAAGCTGCAATGCCTCCGCTCGGGCGACCAGGTTCTCCGTCTTTGCGCCAAAGATCTCCAACAGGGTGGTCACTTCTTCCAGCGTGCTCTGTTCATCCAGTGAAACTCCAACTGCATCTTTGCCATATTGGCGCAGGTTGATCGAGCGAGCCAGCGCACGTTCCAGCAGTTGTGCAGGCGAAACAGTGCCGCCGCTGATCTTGAGCGTGTCGAAGTGGGCGGAATCGTTGATGGTGTAGCCCGCACTGCGTAGACCATCGGCTAGCAAGTTGGTCAGCAGTTGTACACGCCGCGCAATGCGGGTCAGCCCATCTGGTCCATGATAAACGGCATACATCGAGGCCATCACAGCGAGTAATACCTGAGCGGTGCAGATGTTGCTAGTGGCCTTGTCGCGGCGGATGTGTTGTTCGCGGGTTTGCAGTGCCAAACGCATTGCTGGATTGCCCTGCGCATCGACCGAGACACCGACCAAACGCCCTGGCATCAATCGTTTATAGGCATCCTTGGTGGCCATGAAGGCGGCGTGTGGACCACCATAGCCCATCGGCACCCCGAAGCGTTGACTGTTACCAACCGCTACGTCCGCCCCGAACTCGGCGGGCGGACGTAGTAGAGTGAGCGCTAGCAGGTCGGTTGCAACCGTAACTAGTGCGCCAACAGCGTGGGCTGCGGCACAGAAGTCGCCCAGGTCGTGGATGTTGCCTTCGGTATCTGGGTATTGGAGCAGAACGCCAAAGACGTTGTTGTCGATCTTGAAGGTGCGATGATCGCCGACGACCACAGTGTAGCCTAAAGGTTGGGCACGGGTTTGCACCACCTGAATGGTCTGCGGGTGGCATTTTTCGGAGATGAAGAAGACATTGGCCTTGGAACTACTCTTTTGTGCCCGTTTGGCCAGGGTCATGGCTTCAGCGGCGGCGGTTGCCTCGTCTAGCAACGAGGCGTTGGCAATCTCCATGCCGGTCAAGTCGATGACCATGGTCTGAAAGTTGAGCAGCGCTTCGAGCCGCCCCTGGGCAATTTCGGCCTGATATGGGGTGTATTGCGTATACCAGCCGGGATTTTCGAGAATGTTGCGCAGAATGACACCGGGTGTCTTGGTGCCGTAGTAGCCAGTTCCGATCAGGGAACGATAGACTTTGTTCTGCTTGGCCAATGATCGCAGATCGGCGAGTACTGCTGCTTCGCCTTGTGCTGCCGGTAAATAAAGGCTGTGCGGCGAACGAATGCGGGCAGGCACCGTCTGATCGATCAATTGATCCAACGACTCGACGCCGATCTCTTGGAGCATGGCTGGGAGATCGTGCGTTCGTGGACCGAGATGGCGGCGGGCAAAGTCATCCTGCGGTTGGAGGAGGGAGGAGATAGAATAGGGTTGATCCGACATAAAAACTCCTGAGTTGATTTTGAGGTTGGAGGGGTGAGGGACGAGGCTAGAAAATTCACCTTTCCCCTCTCCAACCGCATCCAATGAAAAACGGGCACCCCAAAGGGAATGCCCGTTGCTCTGTCGTCTGACTGGAGGTCTTACCTGAAAGATTGGAGTGAATCCTTGCCTCTTCGGTGGTTTAAAAACACTTTCCAGAGTTGCCTGCACATGACGATCCATTTGCCTGAGAGTGTGGTGAAGACAGTGGCTGCTGCCTCCCCTTGCCCCTTCGGCGGAGAATGCTCCCTCGCTCTCTCGTCATGAGTTGCGGCGTGATATTTGTTTGTTGTAGCTACCCAATTAACCCTACCCTAGCCCTCCCCTGATAGCGGGAGGGGACAGTGAAGGGACGAATTTTGTTCTCTCTATTGTCCACTAAACAAAATCATTCCCGTGACAGTTCCCTCCCCAAAACGGGGAGGGTTAGGGTGGGGTTCGTAGTTGTTGTTACTTATGATTGATAACACGCAAACAACAAAACTGTCAATTTGCATATCAACCAATCTAAAGTCAGGCGTCCCTACGGAACATTTCTGAGCCGCCACTGTTGTACTGTCTACTGACCCACTGTCTTGCTGATTGACTATTCTACTACCATTCCGGTACAAAGCAGATGCGGTCGCTGCCTAAGGTTGGATGGTTGATGCCGTAGTGATCGGTCACTTGCCAGAGTTCTTGTTTGGCAGTGAGCGTTGCCAGAATGGAGTTACAGGCGGTGGCTGCGTTCAGGTCGGATTGATAGTGTTCCAGCCAGGTGGCGGCAATGGCTTTGTAATCCTCGTTTGCATTGCTTTCGTTTAGGTTAGCGAGGGCGACTTGGGAACCTTCACTATCACCGCTTAAGGCCAGCGCTTCGACCAGCCGGAATTGCCCCAATCCTTGTAGCAAGGCGACTTCGGTAATCGGGTCCATCTGGTGGATGCTGCAGGCTTTGAGTTTGGCATCGTTGATGGCACTCTGATAGAGATCGATGGCAGTCGTGTAGCTGAGTACGTCGGCTGCTTCCAATGCCATGTCTGCCTCGACCAAGCGCAGACGCAAGCAATCGTTGCCTTCGGCTTTGCGGTCATAACTCCACTGGACGCGCTGAAAGGGGGCGCCATTGACACTTTCCCAGACTTCAGTGTGGGGGACTGGTAGCCCACTATCGGGCAACGAACTGACCCCGCCACTCATCACGATCTGGCGACCTTTGCCAGGGTCAGAGGGTGGGATCGGTGCCAGTTCGACCTTTCCCTCTGCAATCAACGCGCCAGGGCGAATGATCGACTTGTAATTCTTGGCCTCGCCATCCCAGGTAACAACCTGCGTTTCGGTGACACACGAGACGGTGCAGCCAGTGACCGTCCAGGCTAGATCGATTTTGCCGTCGCCGTTCAGATCCTCGTCTGCCAACAGGTTGGTTCCGCCGTAGATTTCAGGGTTGTAGGCCAGGCTATAGCTGCCGTCGCCAACGCCGTGATAGACCAGGACTGCCCCTTGTGTACCGTTCGGTCCAAAGCCCAGATCGGCTACAATCGAAGGCATCACGAGCACATCCTCCACACCATCGCTGTTAAAATCACCCGTCTCAACATCGCCTGCTGTGTTGTTGGCTGCTTTGCAAATTGTTAGATAATCCAGCACACTCTGGCGATCTCCATTGGCGATGGCCAAAACGTCAGGCAAGGCCTGAGCAAAGCCACTTAGATCGCTTGGACAGTTGCTAGTGGCCGTGGTTGTCTCACTGACTGTGGACGTCTCGCTGACTGGGGATGTCTGGGAAATTGTCTCGGTAGCAGACTCAACAGGCGTAGACGCTGCATTGCTGGACTCTGAAGCAGCAGCCTCTGTGGCAGTGATCGGATCAGTGGCTGCTGCTTCGGAGGTTGTGGTCGTTACTGTCGATGACTGGGAGGTTGCAGCCGTAGTTGAGGCTGCCGAGACGGGACAGAAATCAGTGGCACTAAAGCTTGGGTTCGCATATCCATAGTTGGCAAGAATATCGACCACTTGAGGATTCTTGTCGGCATACTCATTGGCCTGGGCACAGGCACCTTCGACGTTGCCGGTCGTTTGCAGTGTGTTGAGCCAAATGCTGATGGCAGGGGTAATCGGGCTGCTGGGGTAGAGGTCGAGAATGCTCTGCACCAGATCGGCCGCTTCCTGAGCGCGATCTGTCTTGGCGGCAACCAAGGCGAGGCGGAAGAGGCTGAAGCTACGCAGTTCTGCATCTTCGTTGTCGCGCGTCCAACATGGCTTGAGTGTGGTGTCGGTGGCGGCTTTCTCATATAGCTTCTGTGCCTCGTCGTAGCCGTTTTCCGCAGCCTTAGCATACGCCTCATTGGCATCCAGCACCGCATGATATAAACAGGGGCTGGCGTTGTAGGTTACATCGAGGCGCGTGTAGGGTTTGCCATCAACGCTGCCCCAGGTTTCCACACGGCTGCGCTGCGGTCCGGCATTGACGCTGCCATATAACCCACCGTTGAGTATGATCTCCTCACCCTGGCCTGTATCTGACTTTTCTTCGAGAGACACGGTCGCTTCGGGCAAGGTCAGGTTGCCAGTGGTCCAGTTTTGCCAAGCCACGCCATCCCAACTGCGCATATTGACCGTGACAAAGCAGGTGCTTGCACCGCAGTTTCGATCACTCCAGACAATATCCGGGTGACCATCCTGGTTGATATCAGAGGTGGCCAGCAACTGTACGTCGCCCGCGGGGCGCGCCTGATAGCCTAACGTGAAGGTGTTCGAGATGCTGTCTAATACCAAGAGTTCGGTTTCGGTGATGCCGGAAGTCGGCGTCGGATTTTGATAGAGCAGCGCAATATCCGGCATGCCATCACCTGTCCAATCTTCGCTGACAACTGAGTCGGGACGCATAACCCCACAGCCTTCCAGGTAACTCTGCAACCCAGCCACGCCGTCGGCCTCGTTGACCTTGGCGACGATGACTTCCGGATAATCGGCGAAGTTGACTGGACAGCCTGCTACGGGTTCACTGGTTGGCATGGCTTCGCTGATTGCGCCGGTGGCTGAGATGGCTGAGGCACCAGTTATCGGCGAAGTTTCAGAAATCGTCGTACTCTCTGTGACGGGCGCTGCTTCGGCCACTGTTGCTTCGGGTATTGCTGTTTCAGTCGCAGTCGGTTCGCTGGTAGGCGTGTCTGTGGCTGTTGGTGCTTCAGTGGCAGTCTCAGTTGGAACTTCTGTCGGTGTATCGGTGGAAGGCGCAGGCGTTTCAGGGTTGATCGTGACCACGCCGCTTTGTGTCTGCGTATCGGTCTCAACCGTCACCTGTGCCGCTGGATTCTGGCTTCCCAGGTTGGCTGCCTGTCCAACTGCGGGAATCGACAGTCGATCCCCTGTGCGCAAGATCAGACCATCGCGCACATATTGTGGGTTGGCATTCATCAGTGCACTCATCGAGACGCCAAATCGCGCTGCAATCACGCCCCAGCCATCGCCTGGTTGGACAACATATTCAGTAGCCACCGGAATCGGTGCCTGGTAGGGAATCTGCAACTGTTCGCCCACATGTAGGATATCGCCATAACGCACCGCCTGGGGATTGAGTCGCTTTAACTCGGTAATCGTGGTGCCAAAGCGTTGCGCTATAATTCCCCATCCTTCGCCTGCTCGTACGGTATAGGTGGAATAGGCGGAGCTATCGGGCGTGGCAGTTGGCTGGTCGCTGCTGGACTGGGCAAGCGCTACGGAGAGACTTGCTGGCAGCACCAGCGCCCAAAACATAACAATTGCCAACATGCTACGGCGTGGAAAAGAGACGCGCTTAGGATTCATGATGGACTCCTGGTGTAAAAGGAACAGAGTTGCAAAGTTAAAAAGTGGCAGAGTAACAAGTTGGCTCTACTTTGCCACTTTTTAACTTTGCAACCTGCAATCATTCTTACTGGTAACTCACATCTTTCACTGACTGCACGACCTGTATCCAACTTTGGCCGGGATGAAGTTTGATGACAACTTCGCCGGGACCAATCCAGCGGGGCGGTACGCCTGACTCGGCACGCCAGGTGCCTTCGTAGACTTTGCCATCGCGGAAGACACGCAGATCGCCGAAGCCCCAAAGCTCAATGTTGACGCCTTTGGTGCCTAAGGAATCTTCGACAATGTCGGTGAGTTGGTGGACCGCGCCGACTAAGATCACATTTTGTGCTAGAATGGCCTTGCCAGTTGCTGGATCGACCTGCTGCTGACCGCCTTGGACACGCGTATAGCCGCCAGCAGAGGCATCATATTGCCATTGTACCGAATTGCCACCCGGATAGGGAATGCTGATTGTGCTCCCGCCTCCGGCATCGCTGCCCGGGGGATTATTGTCAAACTCGAAGCCGGGTCGACTCCAGGCGATCTCGTTGTTGGTGGCAGCCAACCAGCGGCGTACGCCATCCGTGCTCACCTGAAGGCGCGTGCGGTAGTCGGTTCCCAGATTCTGAAAATAGACATTGTTGGAAGGGTCATCAATGTCGGCATCCAAATATGGGAAGCCAACCTCGTTCTTCAAGATGTAGCGGATCGCATCGCTGCCACCCGAACAAGCCAATGCCCCGTCGTAGGAGCCGACCATCCAAACGTTGGGGTAGCGTGCCGAACGCACCGGTCCAATACGCGCCGCATCCTGGCTTTGGTACATGGCGCTGATACGCGTGAGCGTAAAGCCATCGACGGTATATTCGTAGACCAGATCGGCCTGACTGAGGCCCCAATGAGCAGCACGACCTACCGGGTCATTGTTGATGCAGACGAAGATCGGTCGGCGCTGAAGGCGAGCCGGATCATCGACGGCTAGCCCAGTGAAGGGGGCAATGTTGCCAGGTTGTGGCGTAGCCGTAGGTGGTTCGGACACGGGCGTGTCGGTCGCCAGCAAAGGAATGGGCGTCGGTGTTTCTGTCGGCGCGGCCTGCGCTACGGCTGGAGCGGCGGCCTCAGCTGTAGGGGTTTTGGTGGGAGTTGGTGTAGGTAATTCAGTTGACCCACAGGCGGACAGACTGGTTACTAAGAAGAAAAATAGGATGGTGCCAATAATGCGTCGGAGCATAGGGTACTTGAATAGCAATCGAGAATTTGAGAGTAAATAAATGGCGGAGAATCGACAACCGTTGATCATTTGTTTTGTTTAGAATACACTTTATCCTGCCGAATAAGATATATTCTAAGCCAACCGCAGGTCATCATTCACCGCAACCGCAGGTTAATCATTTCCTAGGGACTTACGGTCAGTGTGATAGTATAACATGCGTGCTACAATATAAAACTATGGACTCACCCTTTGCTGAGTTTGAGGACAATTCTCTGCTTTCCAACTTGAAACGGTGGCACTTGAGCCATGCGCTGCTTTTGTTTCTGGCTGGCCATCGCCCTCTGGCGTTCATAGTCGGTCAAGGGCTGTACTTATTCACTCCACTTGCTGAACTCGTGGGTTTCGCCAAGGCAGAGCGTTTCGCTCAACTGTTGAGTCAGCCCGAAGGCATGGCCTGGCTGGAGCAGGCATTACGAGACCAAAACAAAACATAAACCGTGAAACGGATGGAGCGGAAAGAAGAAGCTCTTTCATTTACGCATCACATTTCACGCAGCAAAAATTGTTTCTTCTATGCTTTGGAACCGTTCTAGCACCACGATTCTGCGCAACTGGCAGATCGAAATCGATCATTGTTTGGAAACGGGGCAAACGCCACTGTTACAGCTCGGCGAGAGCCTGGATCTGTTGGATGCCTTGCCAGGGATCTTTGCCTTGCGCGAACTGATGGAACAGCGTCCACTGGCCAATGTACCTCAAGTTGTCATTGGTGGCAAAGGACCTGCTTGGTTATTGTCACTCTGGCAGCGGCGAAGTCAAAAGGAATGGACGCGTAAAAATAGTGTACGTCTCGTCTTTGGGGGGGCCGATTCCGCAACAACAATCGCCAGCACCGCCATCACAGGCAGCGCTGAATCGGATCGATTGCATTACTGGCAAGAGGTACGCCCTCTTGCGTTGGCGGCGCGCATCGAGCCACAGAGCCAGCCTGCTGTGCCACTGACGCTCGATTCACTCCCCGTGGCCGTGATCGAAAACGGCATCGATCCAGACGAGAATCAGTTGCAGGATTGGATCGCCTGGCTGGCGGTGGCCTTTGTTCTGATTGTGATCGCGTTGTCAATCGCTGTAAAAACCTAAATTGCGGTTGATGAAAAGTGGAATTTCCCTTCTGGTTTTCAGGGAGCAATACGCCACTTTTCATTCAGAGCTTAATTTTACTCAATGTCCTCATCTCCGCGCCTGGGTGCGCTCCTTTCACTGATCACACTTTTCTGTCTGTTGATCCTGCTAAGTGACCGGCTGGTAGAGATCGTGTTACTCCAGAACATCAGTGATTGGCTTTATCGCTCCATGATTGTGCTGGGTGCGGTAGCGCTCGTGTTGGGAATCCTCAACGTGGTGGCGGTCCATGTGCGCCGGATTCGTGCTGGTGACAAGGAATGGTCCTTTAGCCTGGTGTTGATTCTCTGTCTGATCGGCACTTGGGTCACGGGGCTAGCGGCACCTAACGGTATCTTCAATCCGATTGTTGCCTGGATCTTTGAACGTTTGGTGATGCCCGGTCAGGCGGCGCTGTTTGCCTTGTTGCCCTTCTTCCTGGCGGTGGCGGCTTGGCGTTATCTGCGTTTTGACCAAAAGGGCGGCACTTGGATGCTAGCTGGCGCACTTTTGATGCTGTTTATGCAGATGCCGGGCCGTTCAGATTCGTTGTTGAGCGGGCTGGCACCCTTCTATGAAAAATGGCTCAGCGATCCGGTGATCGCCGTGATGCGGGGTGTACTACTCGGCGGGGCGTTGGCAGCGGTAGCAGCAGCACTGCGCTTGATGGTGGGGCGTGGATAAGATGAGCGAAGTCACGAAAATCTGCCCTCACTGCGGCTCTTCGGTGATGGAGGATGCCAACTTTTGTCCTCGCTGTGGTACTGACTTGCGTGCAGAGGGAACTCAGCAAGCGGAATCTCTTACGCCGCCAGAAGCTACCTCTACCTCTTCGCTTACTGCTGCTCCAAACGAGACCAAGCCCCAACCGAAAAGTGAGCGAACAACCGATCCTGCAGAGAATCGATCCTCAAGCGTACCTGCCCCATCAACCGAGCCAGAAGCAGCCGAAGGTACAATGCTTGACTCGCTTACTGGCTTGCTCGATCCAATCGGTATGGGCAGCAGGTGGGGCGATGAGTTACCTTCGTTGCCCGATCGCCGAGTCGCCGAACGTCATGCCGCCGACGAGTTGCGCCGCATCCGCTACCGCATGTTGCAAGAGCCGACTTTGTCCCCGCTTGTTCAGCCAATTCCACCTTCGCATGGCGTCTATCGAGTCTACTGGATCTTCGGTCTGTTGTTGTTGGCGCTTATTGTTCCCTTTTTCTGGCCCAGCAATGGACCTACCACAGTCACTCAACCCGGTTTGGGAGCAAAAAGCGCCTATGATGCCATACAAAGTTTGCCCGAGAATGCTGATGCCCTGCTCTTTTGGGCCTACGATCCGGCTACGGCTGGTGAGATGGATCAGGTAGCCTACCCAGTGATTCGTCACTTGTTAGAGCGCGGCAGTCATATGACGGTTATCACGCTCTTGCCCGGCGGAGCAGCTACAGCCCAGCAACTGATTGCGCAAGTGGTGGCGAATGACAGTGAGCTAAAGCAAGGCGACACCTTGGCTATGAGCCAACTGGTCTCCCTCCATTTTGTGCCGGGTGGGATCGCAGCGTTGCCCTACATCGCCAAGGCAACTTGTAGCAGCGATCTCTGTCGACGCACCGTCAGTGACGATGGTTTGCTGCCTTTGAACTTCTGTCCTAGCAACGGTTGCGATTTCAAATTGGCAATTGTGGTGACCGCACAGGCCGAAGATGGCCAGCAGTGGTTGGAGGTAGCCCGACCACTCAATGCCCTCAACGTTGTGATGGTGAGCAGCGCCGCAGCCAACCTGCCGTTGCAACCCTATTTCAGCAGCGGGCAATTGATTGGCCTGGTGGGTGGCTTTGATGGGGCCGCTAATTATTTGCAGAGCAAGACGATCCTCTTAAAAGATTCGGAGTGGAGCATCCGTTGGCAACGGCTTTACGAGTTGCGCTGGGGACATATTGCACTGATTGTAGTCATCTTTCTCGGAAATCTGGTGGCGATGGGGCGCATGCCAGGCACAGGATCGGGAACAGAGGGCTTGTCTACGGGGAAGGTGGAGGACAAAGCGTGAGTGACGGTGCGGTAATCGCGTTCTTTACATCAATTGGCGGCTGGGTGGGGTTTCTCTTCTCGCTGCTGATCTTTAGTAGCCTCTTGGGCGATCATCGTCTGGCACGCTTGGCGCAGTATGTGTTGGTCGGCTTGAGTATGGGCTATTTAGGGGTGCTGGCCGTTCAATATGGGCTGCGTCCCTTTTTCGAACGATCCCTGGTTGTGGATACAGGTACTCCTTGGCGGGCATTAACGTGGTTGTTGGCCTTGATGCTTCTGCTCGCTGGCGGCGAACTAATTTTGAGCCGAGGGCGGGGTGACGCACCCGGCAATGCGTTTGTCCGCTGGCTGGGGTTGATTCCAGTAGGATTGATGGTGGGCGTTGGCGTCACAGTGGCGCTGATCGGCATCGTACAGGTAACGTTGAGCCAACAGGCATGGCTTATCATCACCCACAATACATCGGCATCTGGCTCCACCTCGAATTTTGATTGGCTGTTGAGTCTGCTGTTAAGTGCCGGGGTTCTCTTTCAATTGACGGTCCATCCCGAACGCCATCTCTCCTGGCAATTTGCGCCATTGCGTCAACTGATGCAAGTTTGGATGTGGGTGGGGCAGCGGGCGCTCTGGTTTGCGGCTGGCCTCTTGTTTGTGCGCATCTTTGCTGCTCGCTACATGCTGCTGATCGCACTGCTAGAGCAATGGCGAAATCAGATTCTCACCAGTGGGTTGTGGTAGAAATGAAGGGATGGCAAGATGATCTTTGGGTCGCATCATCTGGCCATCCCTTCATCCTGTCATCGTGTCAATATCTTCGCCTGAGGAAGCGAAAACATTGAGTGACAACGAATTGTTTATCAATACCGATAACCGCATCCTGCTGATCGGTGTAGAGCGTGCTGGCGTACGGATTGCACTTTCGGAGCCAGTGAGTGGCGAGCACCGTTTGGTTGGCTGGCTGGGTGTTGCCCGCAACCCCTCGTTAGGCATGGTAGAGCAAGTTGGGGATGCTTGTCGCCGTTTGGGGCAACGCCTGGGCTGTGTGCTGTGGGATGATGAAGAAGAGCGACCTTTTGTGCGCGACATCGATCCCGTACGATTCCCGCCAATCCAGCAGATCGTGGCGGCGGCCAGCCCGCGAACACCGCTGCGCCTCTTCCTCACCGGTCTCAGCGAACAGATCAGCATGACCGTGGCCGAAACGGCGCTGGTCAGTGCCCCCGTGCAGATCGTGGGACGTGCTACCCTGGCCGAAGTCTACGATGTTGCCTATTTAGCACAGGCGTTGACAGAAACTCAGCCTGAGGCACTAGTCGTTGTCGGCGGTTTCAACCACGCCTCGCTTGCCGTACAGAAACCGTTGCTGACCCTGTCTCGCATTCTTGGGCAAGCCTTAGACCGATTACCGCGCAGCTTGCGCCCTTTTATTGTCTATGCTGGCAATCAATCCGTTGCTGAAACCGCTACGAATTATCTCCGCCTTTCCGACAGTGCAACACCATTAGCCGTGGTCGACAATGTTATGCCGTCACCGAGCCAGATCAACCCGTTGCCGTTGGTCAATACCTTGACCGATGCGCACTGGCGCAATTGTCAACGCATCAGCGGCTTTCGTGAGATTGCCGCCTGGGTGACATCACCAGGCCAGATCAGCTCACTGGAGACCAGTTTTGTCCAGTTTGTAAGCATGTGGGCTGGACAACAGGCACTGCCATCGTTGCATGGACTCTACACAACTTCGCAACTCTGGCTCCATGTCTGGGCCAATAGCGATGGTCAAGCAACCCAAATTGTCTACAGCGAACCGGGAAGCATTCCAGAACTTCTGGCAGGCTGGCCTCCGTTGCAGTTTGTCTGCGGCGATTGGCCCTTAGAACTGTGGCCACGCCCGACCCAGTTTTGGTGGGATCGAACGGGTCTTACGCCTCTGATTGCGGCGTTGGGACAGGTGGATCCACTGGCAATGTTGCAGATCGTGGAGAAGGATCTGCTTCGACGTGATTCGTAATTCGTGACCCGTGAAAGTTGGTCGATGATTGCTTAAATTTCACGAGTCACGAGTCACGGATCGGCATCGCTTTGCGATTGACCCGTTTAAGCATCAGTAAAACAACTAAACATGGAACCAATGACCGCAGGCTACTCAAAACGCCCTTTGGCGCAGAAGTTGGGCATCAAGTCCAGACAAACCATTGCAGTACTCAATGCGCCAGCCAACTACATTGAACTGTTGACACCATTGCCTGAAGGGGTAACGCTTCAATTCGAACTCAGTTCGAATATACCCTTCATCCATTTCTTTTGTAGCAAACGTGCCCCACTGGAGGCCAATCTGCCTGCGATGCGCCAGGCTCTGACCCAGAATGGCATGATCTGGATCTCTTGGCCCAAGAAAGCTGCCAAAGTACCAACCGATCTCGATGAGAATATTATTCGCGAATTGGGGCTGGCCAATGGACTGGTTGACGTGAAAGTAGCAGTGATCGACTTGGTCTGGTCAGGGCTGAAATTTGTGATCCGGGTCAAGGATCGGCAAGCTTCCTCTATCTAGCTCTCCGCTTCACACGGACTGGAAATTCACACTTGACACCCTTCAAGAGGCTATGCTACACTCTGCTTTGTGGTATAGACCTCTGTACCGCATGCGACCCGCACCTTCCCATGCTCAACAAGAATAGTCCAATCCCACTTTATTATCAGATTGCCGAACGCATCAAGGAACAAGTTGCGCAGGGTGAGTTGTTGGCTGGGGCACAACTGCCACCCGAGCGTGAATTCTGTGAGCAGTTGGATGTCAGTCGTATGACCGTCCGCCAAGCGGTTAATTATCTGGTGGGTGAAGGACTGTTAGATGTGCGCCCAGGGGTAGGTACATTCGTTGCTCAGCCCAAGCTGACCTATGATGCGCTGCACCTGTTGGGCTTTTCTGAAGAGATGGAACGGGGTGGTAGCCGGGCCGAATCGGTCGTTTTGGAACAGGCATTGGTGGTGCCGCCGCTTTCGGTTGTAACAAAACTACAGCTTGCGCCAGGAGAGCGGGTGGTCCGAATCGTGCGCTTACGGCGAGTCAATGGCGAACCCGTTCTCTTAGAGACGAGTATGCTCCCGGTTGGGCTGGTGCCTGACCTGGAACATGCCGATCTCACGCAAAAATCGCTCTATCTCTTGTTGGAAAAACAGTTTGGCCTGCACTTGCAGCGTGCCAGCCAAACCTTGGAAGGCGTGCTTGCCAACGAGTACGAGCAGCAACTCTTTGGCTTGCGCTCTGGCGCTGCAATGATCTTACTCGAAGGCGTTACCTACGGCGTTGATGACCAGCCGATTGAATACTTCAAAGCGATTTACCGAGGTGATCGCTGCAAATTCGAACTGGAAAGTCAACGAAATCGCTCGAACGGTTTGCACAGCAGCCCAGTCAATATGGCTGCCAAGTTGAGGATATAAATTATTCAAAGCCAAAGGAGGCCGAGATGAATGGTACGATGAGCCGACGCAACTTCTTGCGTCTTTCGGCAACGACAATCGGTGGGGCAATGTTGGCCGCTTGTGTCTCTCCCACCCAACAAGCCGCGCCAGCAAGCTCTTCCAGCGCGCCGGGAAGCGCACCGGTTGAAATTCGCCTGGCAGAGGGCAGTTGGGTTGGCCCGGAAGGGATTGATTTCTGGACCAAAGACATTATCGGTGCCTTTGAAGCCGAAAATCCCAACATCAAAGTCACCTATGAATCGGCTGAATCACCCGATTACGAAGACAAGCTCTTTACCCAAGCCGTAGCCGGTGATGCGCCTGATGTCTTCTTCATATGGTGGAGTTACGGCTTGATGGAGCAAGGCCAATTATTGGCGCTGGATGATCACTTTGACCAGGAGTACATGTCGAAGTTCTATCAGGGCAACATCGTGGGTCAGCAGTATGAGGGTAAGCTTTACGGCATTCCTAAATATGTCTCCACGGTGGCGATGGCTTATAACAAGGACATTTTGGATGCCGCCGGTATCCCTTATCCCGATGCGACCTGGACCTGGGACAATTACCTGGAAGCGTACCGCGCCACCACCGATGCCGAGAAGGGTCAGTGGGGAACCTATGTTGCCCATCAATATCTGCCTCACTATGTTTGGATGAACGGTGGACAGTGGATGAATGCCGATCTCTTTGGCACCCAGTGTCTGCTCAATGAAGCCAAAGCGATGGAAGCGCTCAAGTTCGAACACGACCTGATTTACGGCGAGCAACCCGTGGCACCACAGCCAGGCGGTATTGCTGACTTTGGCTGGGACAATGTCTTCTCCTCGGGAAAGATCGCCTTTATGGAATCGCACAGTTGGACAGTGACCAACTACATGCGCCAGAACAACTTCAAGTGGGACTTGATCGACCTGCCCGTTGCCCGTGACGGTGGCAAGGCTGGTTTGACCTTTACCAATGGCTACTCGATCTACAATGGCACCAAACAAGCCGATGCTGCGGTGACCCTGGTGAAGTTCCTTACCTCGCCGGAGCGTGCCAAACAGATGTGTCTCAGCATTCTCGGTTTGCAGCCCGCCCGCCGTGATGCAACTGATGTGTGGGACAAGGAGACCGAAGCAGCCAAGGCTGGCTATGACGTGGCTGCCTTTACCCGCATCATGGATCATGCCCGACTCGACCCAGCCTTCAAGGATGGAAAGCAGATTCTCACCGAAATTTTCAACCCGATCTGGGATCAGATTTGGGTGACAAATGAAATGGGGCTAGAAGAGGGAATCAACACGCTCGTGCAACGGATTGATGAACATTTCAAGGCGTAGGTAAGCGCTGCCAACGGATTCGGGGAGCGGATTGAGCGGATTAAGTACTACTTGCCCAATTACTTCCAAGTTGTACCATACAAAATCCGCTCCCATAGTTAGCGATTGGAACGGATTTTGTATAGAGATAATTCTTGTATTTAGCGGTTGATATTCTATAAATCCGCTCAATCCGCTCCCGTAAATCCGTTGGCAGCGCGCACAAGGGCATTTCCATGACCGCCGGTACTGGCAAATTAACGTTACC
>JAXLWB010000051.1:0-69192 GCA_046328715.1 Caldilineaceae bacterium
TTCACCCTCTCCCAGATGAAGAGACGCATCGTGGCCCATCGAGAGCCAGAGGTCATCGTCGCTTTCGCGCTCCACCTCATCACTAAAGTCGAAAATGCTGTGCTCGCGCTCCTGCGCTACCCGTTTGCCATTATATTCCCAGGCCAACAAGCCTTCCCCACTTTTGGGCAGGCTTGTCGACTGATAGAGCACCCCTTGCTCGTTTTCAGTGAGCGAACTAAACTTCTGCAGCACATAATGCAACTCGTCGGGGGGCACAGGATGATTGTAATATTTACGCGCAATCAGACGGGCGGCCAGACCCCAAATCGCCAGTTCAAAGCCATTGTCGGCGGCGTTGAGGACCAGTTCAGTCGCCAATTTTGCCAACTCGATGTTCCGTTGCTGAATGGTTTCGGCATCGCGTGCCTCGCGCGGTTGCAGGCGCAGCCCATAGCGGCCAGCACTTGCATCCATCACCGTAAGCACCAGATCATCGCGCCCCATCGCGCCCTGGTTCTCCAACCACTCGACAAATTCCTTGCCCAGTCGCAGCGACCAAATCTGACGTTCCACTTCGGTCCAAGCCTGAACTGTCTCAGCGCCAAAGAGTTCGATGCTTAAGGTGCGCCCATCGACCGTGTGATTCTGGAAAAAATCGGGAAAGAGAACGGCATGTTCAAGTTCGTCGAGCAGCAAAAACCCCTGGCGTGCTTCTTCATTCGTCAAGGGATGACGAAAGACACTGCCATCCAAAATTGCAGAGAGCCAGCAATAGTGGTCGGGGGCAATGGGAACCGCTTGGTAAAGCTGGTCCAGCGCCCGCATGACGGCACTGCGGGCATTGCGCGTAAGTGGCCGTTGTCCGGCAATGTGTGTAATTAGTGTATCCAATGACATTGGCTCGCGTGACTGGCTCAGCACTTGGGCCACGCAATCCACATAACTTGGGTAACGACTCGACTTACTCATAACATTTGTTCCTTCCTCAACAATCGGATACTTGGGCCTCCGCCAGTGGAACTGTTAAGCCTGGTGGAAAGGATCCATTCGTCATTGGCAACCGATGCCAATCTGTCGTACACAAACGATGTACAAGGGAGGATAGTTCCCTTCAATCTCAGTGGCGCCGCTTTCATCACCAGTGGCATTATCGCGCAGGTTGAAAGAATTGTCTACCTTTTGAAAAATTTAGGGTAAATTTCGATTTTTCTGACCCTTGGAATTCTTCAAGGCCTTGACTTCTGCCAGACAGAGGCATAAGATAAGATTGCTGGCCGCAAAGAAGCTCTCGCAATCATTTTCCAATCAAAGGAGGAATATCCATGCAACGCAAATCGATCAAGCTCTGTGTTGACAGGGAAGTGCCTGCTGATTTACGAATCGAGTCGCAGATTGCAGCCGTCGAAGAGCGGGCCGACAATCGACCTGCCATCGACTTCAAATTGCTTCCTCCCGGCGTCGACAACAGTGCCATCGCCGCCTTGACAGGCAAGCTATGGAAAGTTGGGCGCACATTGCGGGTGATGTTCATGGACGGCGATCCAATCGTCCAGCAACGAATCCAACCCTTCGCCCACATTTGGAGCCAATATGCCAACATCAAGTTTGAGTTTGGCAACGACCCGAATGCCGAAATTCGCATCTCTTTTAAACAACCCGGCTCTTGGTCCTATATTGGTACCGATTGCCTGACCATTGCCAAGAACCAGCCAACCATGAACTACGGCTGGCTAAAGGCCAACACCGCCGATGATGAATATTCACGCGTCGCCACCCATGAGTTCGGCCATGCAATCGGACTGATCCACGAGCATCAAAATCCAGCCGCCACCATTCCCTGGAACAAGGAAGTGGTCTACAACTATTACAAAGGGCCACCCAACAATTGGAATCAGGCCACGGTCGACACCAACCTCTTTACCAAATACAGTGCCGCCCAGACACAATTCAGCGCCTTCGACAAGGGATCGATTATGCTCTATCCAATCCCCAAGGAATTTGTGACCGATCCTTCCTATGAGGTTGGTTGGAATCGTTACCTCTCGGAGACCGACAAGTCCTTTATCACAACCCTCTATCCCTTCGAGCAGAAAACTACGCCGGAGATTGTGATTGGTGCGGCACCAGTAAGCGGATCCATTGGTCTGGCAGGAGAAATTGACACGTACATCTTTAATGTGAGTGAATCAGGGCGTTATCGGGTCGAGACGCAGGGTTACCTCAACACTGTCCTTGACCTCTTTGGCCCCAATGACGCAGCCAAGCTCATCGCCCAGGATAACAACAGCGGCTGGTGGCTCAACGCCCGCATTGAACAAGCACTCGACCCGGGCCAATACACAGTTCGCGTTCGCCACTATAACAAGGCACGCACCGGATCCTACACCGTCTCCGTCATGAAAATCTAAATCAACAGCCCCACAGGGACGTTTGACTTTCAGTGATTCACGAATTTGCTGGGAAATGTCATTCTGAGCGGCAGTTTGCGAAAAATCCTGTGTTGTCAACCCAAGTTTCTTCGGCAAAAGCAGCCTCAGAATGACAAATCGTACTCTACTGAATTTGTTCTAGGTTCAGGCGTCCCAATCGGATGTATCCTCCTGTTCGGCATCCTCGGTTGACAGTGTCTCCCGTTCATCCTCCCCACGAATCACGACCACATATTCGCCCTTCAAACTCTGCTTCTTAAGTGATTCGATCAACTCGGTCAGACGACCCCGCTCTACCTTTTCGTAGAGTTTGGTAAGATCATTGGCGATGGCTGCCTGCCGGTCACCGTAGACAGCCAGTGCATCTTCGAGGAATTGCAGCAGTCGATAGGGGCTTTCGTAAAAGACAAGCGTGTGCGGTGACTGCTGATCCACAGCCAGGAAGCGGCGTCTTGCTCCGGCTTTGCGTGGCGGAAAACCACGAAAGGTAAAGCTGTGCACAGGCAGCGCCGAAAGCACCACCGCCATGATAAGCGCAGCAGGGCCAGGGATCATCGTGACCGGGACTTGGTCGGCCAGGGCGCGGCGCACCAGCGAGAAGCCTGGGTCGGAAATACCAGGGGTCCCGGCATCGGTCACTACAGCGACCGATTTGCCATCGCGCAGCAACCCAAAGATCCGTTCCAATGCGCGATCTTCGTTGTGTTCGTGGAAAGAAATCTGCGGTTTGCTGATCTCAAAGTGTTTGAGCAGCCGTCCGGTAGTGCGGGTATCTTCACTAGCGACAAAATCGACGCTACGCAACGTTTCGAGCGCACGCAGCGTGATGTCACCTAGATTGCCAATCGGTGTTGCGACAAGATAGAGCATAATGGAAGTTAGGGGTTACGAATTACGAGTCACGGCAACTCTCTTCGTAACTCGTAATTTACGCAATAAGTGTGCCTTTGGTACTGGGGACATCATGACGGCGTGGATCGATCTGTGTGGCCGCGTCCATAGCACGGGCGAGCGCTTTAAAAAGTCCCTCAATTTTGTGGTGGTCATTGCGGCCATAGAGTACCTTGGCGTGCAGATTCATCCGGGCATGGATCGCCAGGCTTTCGAAGAGGTGAAAGAGCAGATCGGTACCTAATTGACCGACGCGCGGTGTAGCAAACTCTGCGTCAAAGACACAATAGGCGCGCCCACCCAAATCCACAGCGACAAGGGCAAGGCTTTCATCCATAGGCACGTAACTATGCGCAGTACGCACAATACCACGACGGTCACCCAGTGCCTGGTCGAAGGCTTTACCCAAACAGATGAGTGTATCCTCTGCACAGTGATGTTCATCAATGTGCAGATCGCCCTTTGCATGGATGGTTAGGTCAAATAAGCCATGGCTGGCAAACAGGGTCAACATATGGTCGAGAAAGCCGATGCCAGTTGCAATCTCAGCATGGCCTCGTCCATCAATGTTCAACTCCAATTCAATCTCGGTTTCTTTTGTCTTTCGTTCAATTCGTGCTTGGCGCATGCGTTTCTCGTGAAATCGTGGTTATTCAGTCAGGGCTCATTGAGACAAAAATGGCCTGGAGGAAATTCCTCCAGGCCATTATACGACTGATTGTTTGATCTACCAACAGCACCTACGCAATGTGCGGCACTTGTTAGGCAATGCGTAGCACTTGCCCGACGTAGATGTAGTTTGGATTAGAAATGCCATTGATCCAAGCCAGGTGATGCGGGCTGATACCAAAGCGCAGCGCAATGCTGCTCAAGGTGTCACCTGCACGCACAGTGTAATAGCCGGATGGCGCTGGCGCTGGGGCCGGCGGTACATAGACATTCGGTACACACAACCGCTGACCAACATAGATCGAGTTCCAGTTACTCAGGCCATTTGCCGAGGCCAACGACCACGCATTGACACCCAGCCAAGCAGCAATACCAGAAATGGTATCACCGGGGCGTACTCGATAATAGTTGTAACAAGCGGGCGATGGTGGTGTATAGTTGTCCGCAGCAGGAATATAAAGCCGTTGACCGACACGCACCAGATTCGCATTCCATAGTCCGTTGGCAGCCATCAGCGACTGGATCGACACACTGTAATATCGAGCAATCTGTGACAGGGTGTCACCCGGTCGGACAATATAATAGGAGCCCGAGGCCACAGGCGCAGCGTTAGGCGCTGCTATTGCAGCCATCGGCACAAGCGAAACCAGAAGAATGCTGATCAAAAGCACAAACATCATTTGTCGTCGCAGACGAAGAGCAATACGCATACAATCCTCCTGTTTATACTTCAGCGGATAACAACGCAACATCTAGAGAATGAGTCACTGAAGAGCGATTCATTCTTTTTGGGGCAATGAAAGTTGCAAAGCAGAGCGTGACAACAGCGTTGATCAGTGACGGGCGCATGAGTTTGTACTCTCAACCAATCCTCTCCAACTGCAATCACAAACCTCACTATGCGATATCACCCAGCAATACTTGATACAAGGTTTCTCACCGTAATCTTAATTGCTTACCTACTATTGATGACGTTGCACACTACAGGAAAGTTGCGATCAAAAGTGCTCAAGATTCAACATTTTTTAAAGAACAATAGCAAACCACGTTGATTGTTACAGCATCTACGTTCAACCGAATTATACAGCAAAATTTGCAAAAAATCAAGACTATTTACTATGCGCAATCTGCTCAGCACAGCGATAAGCCAATGCCATGATCGTCAAAACTGGGTTAAATCCACCGTTCGTAACATGCAAAGAGCCATCGATCACAAACAAATTGTCATGTCCATGCACACGCCCCCAGCGATCAGTGACCGATGTCTGAGGATCATCGCCCATGCGGCAGGTGCCAGCCTGATGTTGACCTGCACTCAAGTTGAGTGAAAGAGGATGCAACCAGATCTTTTTGGCGTCACTGGCGCGTAGCCACTCACCAGCCTTACCACGCATAAATTCTGCCGTGCGCAGGCTTTCAGGATGAGCGGTGCCGCTCAACCGTACGACCGGAATTCCGAAGCGATCCTTGACATGCGATGCAACTGTCACCCTGGAGGCAGGATTGGGAATGTCTTGAATTGGCCCCTGAATGTGAATCGTTCGTTGGTAGTAGTGGCGCATGTGCTGCTTGTTCGCCAGCCCCCAGCGCCTTAGATCGGGCGGCAGCGCCCCACGCCAAAAGATAATCGGCAGTTTGGTAAATTCATTCGCCAGCAGACCGCCACCAATCACTCCTGGGTTGCCATGATGGAAGTCGCAGGTAGAGATCGATACCCCAGGGCCTTCGCACTCATCCGTGATCTCGTCAAACAACCCACCCGCACCAGTGTAGACATGCCCCTGCAAATTGCGCCCTACTTGGTCGTAGTTATTGCCAATTCCTTTTGGATGACTAGACGAAACACTGTTTAATAAGAGACGGGCTGACTCAATTGCACCGGCAGAGACAATGATCTTTGCCGCCCGTACAACCTTGTGCACAACTGTATCATTCTCAGCTCGGACGATTTCTACAGCGGTGGCACGCCCTTTTTCATCTGTTTGAATATGCGAAGCCTGAGCTTCTGGTAGCAAAGTGCAATTGCCTGTGGCCAAAGCCCGTGGAATCGCGGTGTTATGGGTACCATTTTTCGCTTCCGTTGCACAGGCAAAGCCGACACAGAGACCGCACCGATTGCATGCTGGCCGTCCCTGGTAGGGTTGTGTGTTGATCAACAGTGGAACCGGAGCGCTGCCCCAACCTAACCTGTCAGCCGCTTGCCGCAAGATGATGCGCTGTGGGTTATCCGGCACCGGGGGCATGGGATAGCCACGTCGTCGTGGTGGGCGCTTAGTGTTGACCTGATCCGCACCAGCAACACCAATCTCCCATTCGGCCCGTTCGTAATATGGCTCCAGATCTTCATACGAAATCGGCCAGTCAGCCAGCGAACTGCCCTCGGGTACGCCGTAGGTTGACGCCATACGAAAATCGGCCGGGAAAAAGCGCCATGCCTGTCCACCGTAGACGCGCGTGCCACCGCCGACTGTCATTGCATTGTTGTTATAACCACCCTCATGCGGAGCGACAAGGTGCTCATGACCTTCCGGATCGACAAAGACGCGTGGGTTGCCTTCCAACTCGGGACCGGTGTTGTGACCATAGAGCGCTAAACGATGATTGCGCAGGTGATCATTGCCCACCTCTGCATATGGCAGCCAACGTCCACGGTCCAGTAGTAGCACCTTCTGCCCTGCTTCAGCCAGAACCGAAGCGACGATACCACCAGCAGCCCCGGCGCCAACCACAATCGCATCATATTCCACCTCAATTTCAGACAGGAGCGGGAAGCGTTCCGGATAATTGAAAGTGGGACGAACTGGTTCATTAGTTACTTTCGGTTCAGGACGAAATCCGACCATTGACCAGGAGGTTGCTTTGCGATTGCCACCATTGTCCGGATCGCTGTAGTACCCTTCCATCGCCACATGCGTCATCGTTTGTAGGAAGCGCTGGGGGGAGACAACCCATTCGCTCTGCACGTCGTTTAATTCCAGACATTCAAGTACAAAGTCTTGCATCTCTTTATCGAGATCGGCAAACTCCTTGCCATAACGGGTCGTACATTCAGCATTGAGCGAACGGATGCCGGTTTCGATGATCGGTACAAAGCGCGCCAAATCGCCATACCAATGGCGAAAGATATAGTCGCCCACGCCCGCTTCCCAGCCCGAAGGAAAGTCATCGGCAGGGATCAGACGGTCGATTAAGGGTTGAAGAGTTTTGTTCATATGGTTGTGTTAACTTTCATGTCTTAAAGTGTGCGCAACATCTCCATCAACCGCTCCGTCTGGTCAGGTCGCCCCACTGAAATGCGGATACAATTTTGAAGTCCTGGCTTGCTATAGTGGCGCACAAGAATACCCTGCTTTTCTAATTCCAACTTGAGTTCCTTGGCATTGCGCCCAACCACATCACACAGAATGAAGTTAGATTGCGAAGGATGCGGAGTGAGGTATGGAACGGTTTGCAGAAGCCCAAAGAGCCTGCGCCGCTCACGTTTGATCTTCTCTACCACGTCGAATATCTGCTCGACATGATGCAAACTGGCAATACCAGCCACTGAGGCAGCGACGTTGACGTTATATGGCTGTTTGAATTTCCACAACTGCGTCATCAGCCAGCTTGGCACCAGCCCATAACCCAGTCGCAACCCGGCGATCCCAGCGGCCTTGCTGAAGGTGCGCAGAATGATCAAGTTCTCATGTTCCAGGATCCAACTGGCCCGGCTCGAGTGGTCGGCAAACTCGACATAGGCTTCGTCCAGCACCACGATCAGCGGTAATTGCAACAGGCGACGCAGATCCTCGTCAGGTAGCCAGTTGCCAGTGGGGTTGTTAGGGCAAGTCAGGAAGAGAATTTTTGGGGTTGCGGATTGCGTGATCTCCAATCTCCCAATCTCCCAATCTCCCAATCTCTTTATAATCTCATCTACGTCCACCGCAAATCCATCCTTGCGCCAAACTTCGATCACCTTTGCCCCCGCCAAGCCAGCGTCGAAGCTGTACATGCCGAAGGTGGGCGGGCAGTCGATGATAGCGTCACCGGGGCGCAGGAATAGTCGACAGAGATAGTCGAGCATTTCGTCGGCACCGTGGGTGGGTAGAATGTTTTCGGCTGGCACACCTGTGAAGTGGCTGAGTGCAGAGCGTAGTTCGGTCTGTTGTGGGTCGGGGTAGATATGATAATAATTGTACTCGGCCAGTGCCTCCGTCACTGCGGGTAACGGACCATAGGGATTTTCGTTGGCATCGAGCTTCACGATCCGCTCTGCCGGAATGCCCAGCTTCTGGCTGAGCACCTCAAAGGGCAGAATTGGATGATATTCTTCAAGATCAGCAATTTCGGGGCGAAGGAGGGTGGTCGGATCAAACTGGTTCATAGTGTTTTTAGGTTTGTTTTTCACGAGCAGTCATTGGTAATATCGTGATTACTCAATTGCCAATCTCCGCTTTACCGCTGCAGCGTGTGCTGTCAACCCCTCCGCTTCACCCAATGTCTGTGCGGCAGGGCCAATTTTATGAAAAGCCTCGTCATTGAGGCCGATGATGCTGATGATTTTGACAAAGTCGTTGACATTGACCGGGCTGGCAAAGCGCGCAGTGGCTCCGGTAGGCATGACATGGCTGGGACCGGCCACATAGTCGCCCAACACTTCAAAGCTACGTTCACCGATAAAGATGCCACCAGCATTGTTGATCTTGCCGACCCATTGCCAGGGATCATTGACCAGCAGACAGAGATGCTCCGGCGCATAACGGTTGGCTTCCTCCACGGCTTGGGCTAGCGACTCGGTAACGACAATGCCACTACCACGCTGTAACGAAGCAACTATCGTCTCGGCTCGTCCCAATTCTTCCAGTTGCGCAGCAACCGCCGCCTGTACTTTTTCGGCAACGGCCTGGCTTGGGGTCAACAAGATCGCACAGGCCAAGATGTCATGCTCGGCCTGTGCCAACAGATCGGCAGCCGCCAATTGCGGATCGGCACTTTCGTCGGCGATCACGACGGTTTCGGTTGGACCAGGCAAACCGTCGATACCCACCATGCCATAGACCTGGCGTTTGGCCAACGTAGTGAAGAGGCTACCCGGCCCGCAGATCTTGTCGACTTTGGGAATGCTCTGCGTACCAAAGGCCAGCGCCCCAATCGCCTGCGCCCCCCCAGCAATGTAGATCGCATCGACGCCAGCAATATCGGCAGCGACTAAGATTGCGGGATGAGGTAGCCCACTATCACGCTGCGGCGGCGAGATAATCGAAATATAGGGCACGCCTGCCACGCGGGCCGGAACGGCGGTCATCAACACCGTACTGGGCAGCGGCGCACTGCCACCTGGCACATAGATGCCCACTCGTTCAATCGGGCGCACCAGTTGACCGAGCGTGCCCTCGGCGTCATTGTGAATCCAACTGATCGACGGTTGATGGCGATGGAAGGCTTCGATGCGCTGGCGGGCCAGTTTGATGGCGTCGATCACAGATGAATCAAGTTGCTGGTAGGCGGCGGCGATCTGTTCTTGGCTCACCTGTAACGTGCTCAACGCAATACGATCGATGCGTTTGGTCCAGTCTAGCAACGCAGCATCACCCTGTTTGCGTACATCGGAAAGAATGCGGCGCACCGCTTCTTCGGGGGTCAGTCGCTCGCCAAAGAGTGTTTCGAGCCGGTCGAGGATCGGTTCGGGAATTTCCAACTCATCCCAGGCCATTCGGCGCAGGATGCTGGATTGGGCAGTGGGTAGGTCGAGAATACGAATCATGAGAGAATTTTGGATTTCAGATTTTGGATTGCGTACAGGAGCTATTATCAGTCATTCGAGAGGATTCGTCGAGATTGAAGGGTCGGAGATTGCGGTCAGTTCTTGCTCGACGACGGTTGCACATTGAAGGACACGAGTCAAGTACTCAACAAACTGTGTTGGCTCTTCGAGGTAAAAAGGGCCACTTAGTTCCAGAAGCTTGTCCTCTATGATAAGGCGGTCAAAATTTGGCATCATATCAGCCAGCTTTAACAATGTACAAAAGCGTGTCGAGGAGAGCAGTTTCACAACTTGTTGTTGCGGATGTCCGCCAAATTCAAAACGTTTATCCAGTTCAGGATCACCGCTTTTAACCCTATCATACGAAACGTTTGGAAAGAGTTACACGCCTGGCGAAATAAAGAAATGAAGATTTTGAGCTAGATTACTCATTCTTACTTTAATTATAGTTCTTGCCTGCTGGTGTCTCAATGGAAATCTACAGAATACTTGGATCTCACAGTTTTGGTAATTACCATGCAAAGCAAAATCGTTATTGATATCATGTGGAGTGTAGAGAAGTCTTTGTTCAGTTGCAAACTTTTGCCATTTATTGCGAATCGAACGACGTATTGGTCTAAAGGCAATATAGACAATTGCAATAATGATACCAAGCAGGAGCAAGAAGTTATAGCTAGACATATAACGTGTTCAGAGGGAGATTCGTGTTTATATGTAAACACGACTACGCAACTGCGTACTCCGTATAAGGGCGCGCTTCGGGCAATTGGAAGCCAAGCACGATTTCTTTTTTGGGAATACCAGCCTTTTCCAGTTCTTTGGCAATTTGATAGTCGGTATTATCGCGTTGAAGCCACACTTTGCCATCAATAATATCAAGATGCACGATACAGCCATGAACACGCGACTTACCATGCCAACCTACTGTGATCAATAAGTAACGATCAGACATGCGATCAAACACTGTATGACATTCCATTTCGCCGTAGGCATAGGGAATTTGTGCATATTGCGTCAACACAGATTCGATGATCGTTCGCCAAGTTTCTATCTTATCCACTGAACAATCTGCCTTTCCTCGGGTTGAAAATTATCGACAAAATACTTTCCGCTTCCACTAAAAGCTGGCCAATTGGTTCACTAAAAAGTTGTTGATAGGTGACTTCACGAATCGCAAGATACAACTCACGAGTAGGTTCAAGCCTTTTCATGACATTACGATAAAGTACAAATTGCCCAGGGCATCTTTGAGATCATCAAGTTCCGATGCACCAACAAAGCTCTTGATTTCTACTGCGATTCTTCTCCCCCTTTTTCTGCTGCAACCAACTCTTCACCAGCTAAATCCACATACATATCACGTCTACCCCATTGCAAGTGCAGTGGATCATGAGTAATTTTCCAACCATCTTTTTCGAGAGCATCCCGTACATGTTGATGATAAATATCGCGTGCGGCCATTGTTTCATTCCTCATTATCTGCTTGCTTCGTACCGCCTTAGTACATCAGTAACAAATTAAGCATTTACAGAGGTTGTCAAATCTGGGGAGAGCAGACAAGCCTGTAAAATGAAAGGATGAGCGAACCAGAAAAAGAAAATAAAACTAAAAAAGCAAGCAGTGTGCGACACACGCGAGCGGTTCAGCGTGATCGGAGCAAACGGTTGAGCAGCGAATTGCCAGATGAACAAGTGGTAGAACGGCTCCGCGATTGTGCATCCAGCGACCCTGGCGCAAATCGCTGTATACGAAGCGCTTGGGCTGCGTGCCCGCATCCTGACGTTACCCGTGATGATGGCCTTAGTATTGAGTCTGCTCTGGCAGCAAACCGGCAGCATCTGCGAAATGGTGCGACTGGTGCACGAAGAATGTGTTTTCGTGGGTCGCCCCCTTACAGGCTTAACGCAACAAGCACTCTCGACTCGCTTGCGTATGTTGCCAGCAGAGTTGTTTCTGCAAGTTCTGCTTGAGCTATTGCCTGGACTGGCAAAACGCAGTTTGAACGCAGCCGCCCCTTACCCGCTGAACTTGCCTGGGCGAAAAGGCAATACACTCAGGTTTGCGCCTGCGATGGCTCAACTCTGGATGCACTCTTGTGCAAGGTCGGGTTGCTGCAGGAGAATGAAAAGAATCCATTGGCGGGACGCATGTTAGCGATTCTGGATATCGTCACTCGCCTGCCTACCCAGGTTTGGTATGAAGAAGATGCACAAGCGCATGACCAAAGCTTTCTCGACAAAGTGCGCTCCCATCTGCTCACAGGCAGCCTGCTCATTTTCGATTTGGGTTTCACCAACTTCACTTTCTTCCGCCACCTTGGTGAACAAGGTGTCTTTTTCATCACACGTGCCAAGAGCAATCTGGCATTCCAGGGGAATCGTTGCTGCTCAAAACTGCTGTGGTGCATGACCAAATCGGTTGGATTGGACAAGGTGATGACCGCCAGCAAGTGCGCCTGATTCAATTTCTCTATCACGGCAAGTGGTATCGCTATCTCACCAACGACCTCGATGCATCGCATCTTCCCGTTGAGTATGCCGTGGCTCTTTACTGGCAACGCTGGCGAATTGAAGATGCCTATGCCATTGTCAAACGCCTGCTCGGTTTAGCTTTCTTTCATTGTTCGGCTCAGAATGCTGTACAAATGCAACTCTGGGCGACCTGGATTCTCTATGCGGTTCTGGTTGACCTGACTGACCAAGTCGCTCAGCAACTCAACAAACCCTTTGCTCGCATTTCTATGGAGATGGTCTATCGCTCGCTTCCTTTCTTTGCTAGGACTCATCACAAGGGGAATGCCGACAACCTGATTGATTATCTTGTTGCCAATGTCAAACGCCTGGGCATTCTTAAATCTATCCGTTCTGACCAACCGTCAACTCTTCTCTCCCTCAAGTTGACAATCGCTCTAAACGCTTAATTTGTCACCAATGGCCTTAGTATATCACAGAATAGAATTTCTCTCGTTTTTGTAACGCCTCAAGAGGCGGCAGGCACAAAGGAAACACGGAGCGAACAAAACGGATGCGGAGGCTGTAATTCTCATGTGATTCATCCCTCGTAATCCCATGTAACAGTCTGTTGCACGAAATGGTACACATCTGGCGCTTGCTGTGTAACAAGCCTGACAGCATACTCGCTACAGCAGCAACTATCCGGCTTTCCACAGACAATCAAAAAGCCAATATCGCGGAACCTATGATCACTTACTTGCCTTATCCAACTCAGCTAGAACAATACATGGCCACCGCCACGCGCTTGGCCATCCGGCTCCTGGGCAGCTATGATGCCGCAGAGGATGCAGTTCAAGAAGGACTCATCAAAGCCTACCGTGCCTGGGGCGGCTTTGAAGGAAGCAATCTGCGGGCTTGGTTCCTGTGCATCATTCGGAATACCTGTTATGACCATCTACGTGCGCAGAAGCGTCGTCCAACCGAAAGCCTGGAAGCAATGTTCGAGAGAGAAAACAACGAAACAAGCCACCTGACTCGCTATCCTTCCCTCTCCCCAGATCAAATTGTCCTACAGCAGGAAAGGATGCAGGCGATCTTGCACATGATCGAAGCATTACCATCTGACTATCGTATGGTGTTGCAGTTGGTCGATCTCGAAGGGTATGGCTATGCCGAGGTGTCAACTATATTGAACATTCCGATGGGCACTGTTAAATCAAGACTCTGCCGCGGGCGCAGTCTGGTTCGTGATCAATTAGTGCGTGACAGAGCAGAGGTAAATGTTGGATAGTAACTGGCAGTTGTGTAATTACGTAATAGCCAGTTACCGAATTACACCCGTCACCTCGCCGTCACCAACTCCTGCTGTGCCGCCCATTGTCCGATATCATGTCGATTGATCGCCGCCGCCATCAGATCAGGAAAAAGGTCCGGGGTGCAGGCAAAGGCAGGAATCCCTAGCCCCGCAAAGTAGGCAGCCACGCTGGCATCAAAGGAAGGACGTCCCCGATCATCGAGCGCCAATAGTGAGATGAATTGTACGCCCGCAGTCTGAATAGCCGCCACCCGTTTGAACATCTCCTGGCGATTGCCACCTTCGTAGAGGTCACTGATCAGAATCAGAATTGTCTCTTGCGGCTGCGGCAATATGCTCTGGCAGTAGGTAAGTGCCCGGTTGATGTCTGTACCACCGCCCAGTTGCACCCCAAAGAGCAGCTCGACTGGATCGTTCAGTTGTTCAGTTAAGTCAGCGACTTCGGTATCGAAAACAATCATACGGGTCTGCACCGCCCGCAACGAGGCCAGCACAGCACCAAAGACACTGGCATAGACCACCGAGGAAGCCATCGAACCGCTCTGGTCGATGCAGAGAATGATGTCACGCAGAGCACTACGTCTGCGACCAAAACCAATCAGCTTCTCCGGGATAACCGTATGATACTCTGGTTGGTAGTTCTTCAAGTTTGCCGTGATCGTGCGCTTCCAATCGATTTCGTTCTGTTTGGGATGATGGTTGCGTACGGAACGATTAAGGCTGCCCATCACTGCCTGGCGCATCGGGTTGGCAAGTTTGGCCTCCAACGTATCCACGATTCGGCGCACGACAACTCGGGCTGTCTCTTTTGTCTTGTTCGACATCACATCGCTCAGGCTGACCAGCGTTGCCGCCAGTTCAACGCTCGGCTCGACAGCCTGCAACATCTCCGGTTCGAGCAACATCTGGCGTAAGTTGAGTCGATCCAAGGCATCCTGCTGCATTACACGCACGACCGAAGAAGGAAAGTATTCGCGAATATCACCCAGCCAGCGTGCCACATTGGGTGAGGATTTGCCCAAGCTTCCCTGTCGCCCACCAGGAGCAGTCCCTGTCACATCACCGGCATAGAGCGCCTCCAACACATTGTCCATCCCTTGATCCCGCCCATCTAGCGAGATACCAATGCCATCCGCCCCGCCGCCCCCCAGGACCAGACGCCAACGGCGCAGACGTTCCAGTTCGGCGGGGGAGTTTTGATGAAAATCATTCATAGTGAATTACCGAGTACATAGATTAGGAGATTGCACCACAGTACATGATTTCCTGACCTTCTAACTTGAAAATAGCGTCACTGATAAAACTTTCGAGAGCACGTACAACATAGACCAATGATCCATCTTTGATTTGCTTTGTCCATAAGAAACCAACCGCTCCTCAGCAATGACAAATCAATCTTCCAGTCATCTCTCAATCTCTATTTACAAATTCAATTCCCAGCATCTTCGCCACCAACGGCAAAACCTGTTCCGCACGTTTGCTGTCGAATCGCGTATCGTCGGCGTCTGTGGGAAGCAACGGTGTTGACCTGCCAACTTTGACCAACTCGCCCATTTGCCGTCGTTCAGCATGAGAAAAGCGGGCAAAGCTCCGGCGTAGAAGCGGCAGGACCTGGGTGAAATGTTCGCTGTTGATCGTACTAACCCAACGATCCACCACCTGCCAGAGTCGTTCATCATGCACCAGCAGCAGACCACTTTCACCAAGCAACCCTTCGATCCAGGCGGCAGCTTGTGCCGGTTCGTTGGCAGTGGACAGCGCCAGCCACATGCGTTGGGCGCACACTTCCGAGTCGAGCAGCCCGCGATCCAGCAACAGACGGCAGAGCCGTCCTGCCAATAGGCCATGTAAACCGACCAGATCAACTATCTTTCTGAGCACCTCCAGCCAGGATGCACTCCACGCTTCCACTTGCAAAAGCTCAATCGCAGCATGTGTGCCAACTAAACGAGGCAACATTTGGTTGGCGGCTTCGTCGTTGAGTGCAGCGCAGGCGACTGGGAGACCAATACAGATACGAACGACAAAACCGTCAACGACTTGAGAGACAGCACCGCTATCCGTCTGGCGCACATTGCCGTAGCGAACAATGTTGGCCAGTGCGGGTAGTGCCTCCATCAACTGGGCGACATCGGCTGCCAACGCCGCTTGCGCCTGCAACTCGCACATGATGACCGGTACAGCGGTTGGCAGATCGGCCAAAAGTGCGCTGTCAAGCAATCCACTCAAGGTGGAGAGAGTTGGCGGCATGGTGACTGCACCTTTGGCATCGACGCCTCGTGCCAGGGCCGATGCATAACCCGTTGCGGCATCAACCACACTGCTGCCCCAGATACTTGCTTCGACGATACGCACTGCAAATTCAGGCTGCCAGGATAGCTGCCAAACTTCGCGGAAAGTGCCTTTGCCGCTCGACTTTTGCAGCTTGCCCCAGGCAATCCCCAGCAGTGCCAAACGATGCAGCAGACGGCTGCGCTCCAAATCGGTTGGTTTGCGCAGATCGAGTTCCAGCGATTTGGTGAGTGCTTCGGTAGGCAGGCGGAGGCGGCGTTGTTCGGCGACCAGATCCCGCTGAAAGGGCGTACTCGGGACATCGTCGGGTACGGCACCGATCTGTTCGCCCACGATCAACTGCTCATGGATTAGGCGCATAGGCAGATCGTCGCCAAAACAAAAAAGCGTGCGCGCCGCTTCGTTGAGGTCACTGAGATCGGGCAAGACACGGCCACGAAAGGCCGCCAGGGTTTCGGCCAGGCGCACTGACTCAATCACACTGGCCGAAGAGGCATCGAGCTCTTTCTGGCGCAAGAGGTGAGCAACACGCGTCATCCAGTGAACAACGGTTTGGCGAGAGGAATAGTCATGACCACTGGCACGCCAGAGATGCTCATACCAACCGGGGGAAGCAATGCCTGCGCCATAGCCGCTGGCATAGGTCAGGCGACTGTAGGTCCAGGGCGTCCAAGTGGCAGCAACTTTGCACTTCGGCAAACCCTTGAGCAGAGTGGCATCTGCCTGTTCCGAGGTTGCAACTGTCAGATCACTCAGAGCAGGAGCGTGCCAAGCTCCGCAGACGACAGCGATCTTCTCAAAACCCTCCCGTTGTGCCTGGCGGATTGACTGGCGCATGTATGCCTCGCGCAGCTGATTTCGCTTCGAACCCAGGTAGGTGTGCGTGGCGTCTTCCTGGCGCAACTCGTGCATGATCGTATGAATCGCCTCAAAGAGATCACTCTGCTGGCGGCGCTGCTCGACCCAAGCTTCCCACCATCGTTCACCATCTTCGTAGCCAGATGCTTGGGCAATCCAGGCAAAGGGATCTGGTAGTTCGCTCAGGGAAGGCGTTTGGACTGTCTCTGTATCGACAGGGGCAGCGGGAATGGGAATTGCTGTTTCTTCGACCTCAACAAGCTGATGGGCTTGCGGTAGATCGATGAAGCGCACAGGCAATGCATTTCCTAGTGCAAAGCGAATCGCCTGAAATTCGGGTGAAAATTCCGCAAAAGGATAAAAGGCGGCACGACGCGCATCCTCTTCAGCATAGATGAGCAGTGCCACGGGCGGCTTCATTTGCGCATGGGCGAGAAACGACAACAACGAGTTCGCATCGGGCGGACCCTCTACCAGCACAATATCCGGTTCCAGCCGACGCAGTGCTTCTACCAATGACCGCGCTGATCCTGGTCCATGATGGCGGATTCCAAAGACTTGGTGCATAGAGTTCGTCTCATGGGTTGATGCGTGATTCGTGATGCGTGAAGTGCATAGCTTCTCCATTCTACAATCGACAACAGTAGAGTTGACTCTGTCTGCACTCACGCATCACGTTTCACTTTTCACGTTTCACAATTCCCGACATGCTCGATAGAGATCCTTCCAACCATCCCGTTCTTTGACCACTGTCTCCAGGTACTCGCGCCAGACCAGTTGGTCTTGTACGGGATCTTTGACCACAGCGCCAACGAGACCAGCCGCCAAATCATGCGCACTCAGGCTGCCATCGCCAAAGTGGGCGGCCAGGGCCATGCCATTGCTCAGTACCGAGATCGCTTCAGCCGTGCTGAGCGTGCCTGTCGGTGATTTGATCTTGGTCTTGCCGTCGCTGGTGATGCCGCTGCGCAATTCCCGGAAGACGGTGACGAGGCGACGCACCTCTTCCAAGGTAGGAGCTTCGGCAGGTAGTTCAAGTGCGCGTCCCAAGCTAGCCACGCGCATGGAGACAATGTTGACCTCTTCGTCAATGCTCTCTGGCAGGGGCAGCACCACTGTGTTAAAGCGCCGTTTGAGCGCCGAGGAGAGTTCGTTGACCCCTCGATCCCGGTTGTTGGCAGTGGCGATCAAATTGAAGCCTTTCTGTGCCTGCACTTCGCTGTTCAATTCGGGGATCGGCAATGTCTTCTCGGAAAGGATCGTGATCAATGTATCCTGGACATCGGAGGGCACCCGGGTCAACTCTTCCAAACGGGCGATTTTGCCGTCACCCATCGCTCGCATCACCGGACTGGGTACCATCGCCTTGTACGAAGGGCCTTCAGCTAACAGCAGAGCGTAGTTCCAACTGTAGCGGATCGCCTCTTCGCCAGTGCCAGCCGTACCCTGTACCAACAACGTCGAATCGCCGGAAATGGCGGCAGCCAGATGCTCGGAAACCCACGACTTGGCCGTTCCTGGCACGCCGATCAGCAGAAGTGCTCGGTCAGTCGCTAGTGTGGAGATAGCGATCTCGATTAGCCGCCGGCTGCCGACGTATTTTGGCGAAATCATGAAGCCACTTTCCAGTTTGCCCCCCAACAGGTACGTCGCCACGGCCCACGGGGAAAGGTTCCAATTGGGCGGGCGTTGGCGCTGATCGCTCTTTGCCAGTTCGTACAACTCTTCGGCAAAGAGAACTTCGGCATGTTGGCGCAAAACGTGATTCGAGTTGGTTGCAGACATAGAAGACTCCCTATGGGTTTGGAGGGGTGAGGTTCGAGGAATTCATCCCTCCCACTGTAAATGCTTTATTCATCTCATGACGAAATTGCACGGTGGCAACAAATTCATCGATTGGACGTGTCATGGCTGCCCAGTCGTCACGCGTCACCTTCAAGTCAATCGCTTCCGTAGTAAGAGTTGGTGCAATATACTGAGCAATCTGTGCCAATTGCCCATGTATCCAACCGTGTGCTTGATAGTTAAAGGGCAATTGCAGGGTACACTGAAGCGCATGGGCAAAGAGCCTGGACAACTCTTCACTCCACGGGCGGCGATGATTGAAGAGCAGCAGCGTAGCTGGCTCCTGGCCATCCAAGACGGCGTTCCGTTGGCGTAAGGGATGTTTGAGCTTTTCTTCGAGGTAAGCAGCCGGCACCGCCTCCAGCACATGGATCCATTGGGCTGGGTTGTGCATGGAGAAGTGATCGGCCAGGGCGATAGCCATTTCTGTTTCCTGATACAAGGTTACAGCATGTTGCCAGGCGTCCAGCAATAGCTCGCTCCATTCGCTGCGTGTGGCAACTTCCACCAAGCGCTGCGGAGTCAGATTGAATCGGTGCTGCCAGAGTTGGGTCGGCGTCATCGCCAACATCTGCCAAAGCCACCAGGCGCGCTCCCCCATTTTGTTGAATTGCACAGGCACTTTCTCACTGATGCCGTCACGCTGCATGGTGAGTGTACACTCGCTGGGTAAGGTCACCTCGATGCTTTTGCGCAAAAGTCCGCTGACTTTCAGCAATGGGACAAGTCGCTGGGTTATGCGTTCGCGCAGCCTGGATTGCGGCAGTCGGGGCAACAATTTTGCCGCCTCGTCGCGCACCTCTTTGCGGCGGTCGTCCAGGGCCGCTTCGAGAAACTCCTCATCAGCCTGACTGAGATTAGTTGCCAGAAGCGCTACGACTTTGGCCCGTAGCGTCGGCGTTTCACTCTTCCAACTTTTATACAATAGTTGCCTGGCTAGATCGGGATCTTCGATTCGGAGCTTGCCAAAGGCACGAATACGCTGCTCCTCTACGCCTGTTTCCCAAGCTTCCGTCAAATTTTCGCCGCTCCCGCTTGCATAACGCCAGGCGGGGTTGAGCGTAGCCAGCCACTCCCCACGCCGACCGATGACAGCACAGATGGCTTCGGCCAGCGCTTTACGATTTGTGCCTAGTTCGAGCAGATCGGGCAGATGCTCCTCGCCCACGCGCACTTGATTGTTCGCAGCTAAACGCAGCCATTCGCCTAACAACTCAGGTTGAGTTCCGCCTAATATCATCGCCAGCAAACGGTTGGCAATAACCGAGGCAACTGGCCAATCCTCTTGAGGCAGAGTTGGCAACGATGGTTGGCGTCGTTCGGCCTTTGTAGCAGTCTTGCGCATCAAGGTAAAAATCGCTGCCTGACTGAGTAGTTTGGCCTCTGGCTCGTTTGTTTCCAGTTGTGTGAAGAGCCCAGCCAACGGTTCGCCCATTGACAACGACGGTGCTTGTCGACCTGTCCCTAACAGTGCGTTGCTGACAAGTGTTTGCCAGCCATTTTCTAGAGACATAGGATGACTCATAACAAGACCACCTTTTGCTCAACCAAGGCGCTTAACGGGAGCAAGCAGTCACCGTTCCATTCACCAAAGATCGAAATCGGCTCACCGCCACTCAATGCCAACAACTTCCAGGTGGCAGAAAAGCTTGTTGAAAGCGGCAGCGCATTCTGCTCTCCGTCGCTAACCCAACAACGATCTGCTTCAAAAAAGGGAACAATCGCTTGCAACGTCATCGGAAAACGATCCAGCCAGGGGTAGAACGCCAAAGCCGCTGCATAGTCTGCTAAAGCGCTGTCAATTGTGGGCGCGGCGACAAAATGGGTAAGAGACTGCGTCGCAAAGCGCTGTTTGATCAAGGCTCGTAATGGGTAAGCGCTTGGATAAAAAACAAGCTCAGCCTCCAAGTTTGCACCCACGACCAGGCTACTATCTAACGGCCGCCCATTGACGGCAAAGTGGAGAATCAGCGCACTCCGTTGACTATTTTCGCCGACGAGCCAAGTCCGTTGTGTACGCAAATTACCTTCTTCACTCACACGTTGGCCTTGGATTAGCCATCGGTCACGCAGGCCGGGCAGCGCTAGCAAATCCTCCTGCGCCGTGGGGAAACCGATCAGTGAGCGTACATCTGTCTGGGTTGCAGTGGGTAAGTGATCCAGCCGTTTATAGGCTTCAAGCAAAAGGTGAAGCAGGGAAAGCTTTTCGAGGAGGTGATCTTTCCAGTTCGAGCCGCTTGCTGGAATGGTAGAAAGCTCATTCACACGATTCGCCAGTCCGGGAGCCTGAGCGTCAATCAAACGGGCCACCATCGTTGCCCAATATTTGTTGGGTTGATTCTGCGCTTGGGCGAGTCCGCCGCGCACCAGGTCGGCTAGCCAGCGTTCAAGTTCTGCGACACCCGCCGCCACTTTGTTTTCACGGGCAACGGCACGTTTGGCTTGACCGGCAGTTGTCTCTGCCTGCTGTTCAGGCGATTTCTCGGCTTGAGAACTCTTTTCCGCCTTCTGTTGAGCACGTTTGGCCCGCCCCGCAAGCCATTCACTCACCCAAGCAGGTGGAGCAGTCTGAAGAACAGCATTCGGTTGTTGAGCATAGACCATAAAAAGGCCAAGTCCATGTTTACAGGGAAATTTGCGGCTGGGACAGGAACAATGAAAGGCAGGCGTGGAAAGTTCAACAATGGTCTGATAGGGTGTGCTGCCACTGCCCTGATGTTCACCCCAGAGCACGTCGCCATAGTGTCCGGGATTGAGCCATTTACGGGGCTGGGCCAACTCTCGTCCGGCTTTGGCAGAAGAGGCATCGGGTGCAAGGGCAACGACTTGTTCGGGAGTCCAAGCGGGTGTGGTCATGGCAGGTCAGATTCATGTGCAGGGTATAACTGACAATTGAGTAATTGGTAATTATACATGCAAGAATAGCACAAATGTTCGCATCTGTAAAGACTTTAACTCAGTATTTTAAGCGAATAGTAATTCAATATTAACTGCGATGGCTGTTTCAATCTGCTGACATAATCTAACCATGCCGATATTGACCCAACGGTTCTGCATGATTGGAAACGACATGTCGATTCGATTGTACAGCGACGTATGGAGAAGAGTAGTCGAAACAAAACCGCCATTCCTGACATTTTAGGCTAATGCGCCACTGGCACCGGCGCTCCAGTCGGCACGGTCGCATACACCGGCTCACGATGCGCTGCACCGCGAACACTCTCCACCGTAAGCGAATGCGCATCCAACCATCCATGTAGCTCTGCCACAATCTCCTCCAACGCTGTTGCCCCACGATAATAGAGCGCGCTGCCCACACCCACTACAGTTGCGCCAGCCATCAACATTTCCACGGCATCAACGCCTGTGGTCACGCCGCCCGTGCCAATGATTGGCGTATTGGGGCAGGCTTTGTGTACATCATAGACACACTTGAGCGCAATTGGCTTGAGCGCCGGACCACTCAACCCGCCACTGCGATTGGCCAGCAGCGTCTGTCCGCTTTCGGCGTCGATCAACAGGCCGGGCATGGTATTGACGGCGCAGAGCGCATCGGCCCCGGCGTTGACCACAGCGCGGGCGATGCGCGGCAGGTTGATCACATTCGGGGCCAGCTTGACGATCACAGGAATGCCAGCAGCTTCAACAGCGGCTTTGACATGGCGTGTCACGGCGGCGGCAGCTTCGGCATCGCCAGCAAAGGGTTCGCCAAATTCGCTGTGAACGTTGGGACAGGAGATGTTGACTTCGAGAAAATCGGGCTGAGCCTGCGCTACAATGCCCGCTACTTTGCCAAACTCGGCCGGGTCGCCAGCAAAGATCGAGGCGATCAGGGCTACACCGAGTGGTTCGAGTTGACGTTTGGCCTGGGCGAGCAGTTCCACCTCGGCTTCGGCGCCGGGATTGGCCAGCCCGATGGCGTTGATTAAGCCATGTTCCCAGTCGAGGCAGGAAGGATTGACATGACCAGCACGCGGCGTAGGGCCACAGCTTTTGGCAGTAACAGCACCACAGCCAGCGCGTGCTGCGCGTTCAAGCAGACTAACGGTGGTACCCCAGATGCCACTGGCCAGAATGAGTGGCGTAGGCAGGGTTTTGTGAAAGAATTGGGTAGCAAGAGACATGGTGATTTGGGATTGCGAATGGCGGGTTTTTGGATGCGACCTATCTTGTCATGAATGGTAGTAGCACTTGATGACGTTCTTTCTGGAGAATGATCCCATCGAATGGCTGTAGAGTAATGGCTTGTACGGGTGAGCCGTCGTTGTAGCGGGCGTCGGAGCGCAAGTAGATGGCGTCAGCCAGGCAGGGTGCGCTACCAGGACAGCGCAGGCGAATGGTGGGATGATCGCCGGGGCTGAAGGTGCGTTCGGCAATGCGATGCCACTGGTCGCCGCCACTGCGTTGATCGAGTGTAGTGCTCAGCACAACATCCTCGTCAATCACTACCTCGTACAGCGCGCTCGGGTTCCACTGTGACGATTCGGGGGCGGCGGGCCACCAAGCGTTAATAGTGTACCGATCGGTCTCGGGAATCTCAATGCTCCAACTAGCTGAACTACCTGGCTGAAGGAGATAAGCGTTGCTGCCCCAGTTGTGAAAGAAGGGCGGCGTGGCGTGCCATTCCCCGCTATCATAGGTTTGGGGTGTCGCACTGCCGGTCACGGCAAAGTTGGCATCGTTATCGATCATCCATTCATGGCGAGGCGCTTGTGTCCCCTTCAGACGTTGATACCCTGGCTCCAGGTCAAAGGTAACCGGCTGGCTAGAGCCATTGAGCAGTACCAGACCGTTATCAAAGCCACGGCGATAGACATTCGGTGTGGTTTCGTAGAGACGCACATCGTCAAGCCAGACTGTTCCGGTCAGCGCACCGACCTGGAATTGAAGGCGAGCATCGGCCGCCGAGGTATTCGCCTCAAAGGTGATGGTATAGGGACGCCACGTTTCATCGATCTGCAGGGTCTGGTTTAGGCCGTAAAGCTCCCAATCGGCGGCACCTTTGCGGCTTTGCAGAGTGATTGGGCGTGGGCGATCCGCTTTGGCGTAGAAGGCAAGGACATAGTTTGCACCGGAATTCAACTGGCGTTGCCACTGACGCATCTCAATGTGCCAGTCCGTAGCCGAGGTTGCAGTGATATCCATACGCGCCGATGCTGAACCGGAAGCAGCCGTGGATTTGTCCTGCACCAGATCAGCGACACAATTTTCGTCGCCATTCGCCCACATATCCCACGTACCAGCAAAACCCTGCTCAAAACCGCCATTATCCACCAAATTTACTGTCGGTTTGTCCACCGAGAGTTTGACTCGCTGGGCAGCTTCGGTAGGATAGCCCAAATCAAAATCCAGTTCGTCATACCACCAATCGTTGCCGTGCCAAGCGTCGCCGAATTCGTAGGCAAAGTAGCCATCGCCCATCAGGGTCAGGACCAGACCGAAGCGCATATAGGGATAGTAGCTGCGGGCAAAATCTAGCGTGGAGGCTGGAATGTCCTGCCACGGAGTATAGCCATAGCCATAGGCGAGCAGATCGGGCGGCGAGGCTTCAAACATGATCGCATTCGGGGTGACTGCCTTGCTTTGCCAGGCTTGATAGGTGCCGAACAAAGAGGAGAAACTGGCCTCGCCTTCACGCACATTCGCTGGTTCAAAACCGATGCTGATGCCGTTGAAGATCTCCCCGATCCCGCGCTCATTGATATTCATGGCATGCCCGTTGACGATGGCGTTGGGCATCAACTTGCGAAAGAGCTTCAGTTCGGCAAAGACTCCTTCCTTCCACTTGGCGTCCAACTCCCAAGAGGGGTCGGGTTTGCCATCCTCGTCGGCATCGACTGGGAATGGATTGCCATAGATATCCTCGCTTAGCCAGGATTGGGTGGTAAAGACATTGTCAAAAAAAATGCCATCGACGAGCAGGCCACTATCGATGATCCGTTTGGCCGCACTGCGCGCTTGATATTCGGCAACATAGGGTTTGGTGAGGTTGAGACGGTAGAAATTGGGCCAAATTTCGACTTTGTTGCCGTGAATGTCCTTGAGATAATAGTCGTCGGGCAGGTTCCACTCTTCCACTGCGTTGATCGAGGTGAGGATCAGGATATTGGGGTTTGCCTGGCGCAATTGGCGAATGCGATCACTACTGAAGTCGGGACCCAGCCAGAGATCGATGCGTGCGGTGTCGGTAATGGTACGGTCATCGAAGTTTTTCCCACCCCAGAGGTTGCCTGTTCGCGGATAGGAAGGATTGACTTTGGGCAGGCTGCGATAGAGCAGGCGCACTTTATAGCTAGGATCAGAAGCGCAACGAACAAAAACCTGATTGACCCAATTTGTATCTGGGTCAAGCGCAACCGAGGTAACATGCTGTTTACGCACGCCCGACTGGCTAAAACGCTGCATATGACCGTAATCCCGATCCTCGTCCACGGAGTAGGCGCAGGTCGTATCGACGGGAGTTTCCACGCTGAGGGTAATTGCCGAGGTGCCATAGGGCAACAACATGCTGGTCGGCTGTGGATTGGTGATTGGGGTAGTCTCGGCCACGGTAACGCTGCGCGGGCGGCGAATTTCCGAATAAACGTCCGAAGCAGCCACAGCCGTGAACGTGTTTCCAATCACGGTTAACAGACCCACAACGGCAGCGAACACAACTCCCATCACAATCCAAACACGCATGGCAACTCCCAAATCAATACATTTTTTGCAATTATCCAGCCTGCGACAACTTAACCGGCACTTCACGGTTCAAAGTAAGGGTGCCAGCACCAACATTCATACATACGCTACAAGGGCTTCTTCGCCAGGAATGATTTCACTTCGTCTAGTTTGGCTTGCTCCAGTAGACCAGCTTGATGCAGGTTTTCGAGAAGCTGGCTGAACTTGAAGACACTGTGAACCATGATGCCCTCGGCTTGTAGATTGGCCGCGCCGCCCTGTTCGCGGTCGATCAGGACAATAACATCTTTGACGATCAAGCCAACCGATCTCAGCTTTTCGGCAGTTTGCAAAGTGCTGCCTCCACTCGTGATCAGATCTTCGATAATGACAACCCGTTCACCCGCTTGCCACTCGCCTTCGATCTCCTTGCCCAAGCCATGAGCCTTCACCTCTTTACGCATGTAGATCAGAGGTTTGTCAGCCTCAATCGATACGGCGGTGCCGATTGGCAACGCAGCGTAGGGCACACCCGCAATACGATCACAGGGAATGGCAGCCAACAATCGTGCATATTCCTTGGCTGCCTGCGCCAACAAGGACGGTTTGCTGACCAACAGTCGCAAATCGACGTAGACCGGAGACTGAATGCCGCTAGCCAGGGTAAAGGTACCAAACTTGACCGCGCCGAGGGAATGGAGGCTGGAGAGTAGCGTGTTTAATTGCGGATTGCGGCGGATGTCCTCTTTGGGCGCGGATTGGGGATTGGAAGAGGGACCGGCTTCCGCTTTGCACTTTGCGCCTTCCGCATTAATTTGGTCACGCAATTCGAGTGCGGCCTGACGATGGTCCTCGGCCTGGCAAATGCTGCGACTAGCGCTGATGATCAAGCCTTTGCCGTCGCTACGCAGACCAGCTTGCAGAGTTGCCGCTAGATCGCCACCTTGCGCACCGATGCCTGGCACCAAAAACCAGGCGTCGGGCGTCGCTTGACGGACCGCCGCCACCGCATCAGGATAGGTTGCTCCCACCACCAGCCCCACATTCGGTGACCATTGCGTCGCTGTGCGGGCCACATGAATATAAAGCGGCTGATTCGACTCACGATCTAACATACGCCAATCATTGATCTCAAGATGCTGAAAATCACCGGCACTGGGGTTGGAAGTGTGGCAGAGGACAAAAACTGCCTTGCCTTGGTAGCGAGTAAAAGGGTCGACACTGTCCCGCCCCAGATAAGGCGCAAGCGTCACTGCATCAACCCCCAATTCATCAAAACAGGCGCGCGCATAGGCCACCTGCGTGTTGCCCATGTCGCTACGCTTGACATCCAGAATCACCGGAATCTGGGACGGAATCAGTGCCAGGGTTGCCTTGAGCAGTTGCATCCCGGCAATACCCAATGCCTCATAAAAGGCAATGTTGGGTTTGTAACAACAGACCAAATCATGGGTAGCTTCGATCACCGCCCGATTCCAGGCCAGGATCGATTCAATGACCGTTCCTTGCCGATAGCGGTCGGGAATCTGTTCGGGCAATGGATCAAGACCGACACAGAGCAGGCTCTGATTCTGCGCCACGGAGCGTTCCAACTTTTCAAAAAAGGATTCTTTCATTTGCAGTCTCTTTTGGATAATGATTGGTTAATTGCGGCAGTTGACTGGCGTGAGCACAGCACTCGATTTTCCTAGAGCTCGCATCAAACAGAGCACGCCATACAGATGTAGTATAGCAGGAATGGCAGGAATTCCCTGATTAGTGAACCTTGCAGTTGAGGGATCAAACCGTCATACAATCCACTTAAAAAGCATAGGGAAGTATGCACAATCATTCGCTCAAACGGAGTGTCAAGATTTCCTTTACGGTTCGAGGGTCTCCTTACAGGTGGGGTTGATTGCGGTGGGTATTGTAGCGACCCGTGGACGCGGATTGGACTGTTAGTCGGTTACTTTGCCGGCTAGATCGACTCGATTTTGATGAGGGTAATGGATGTTGCCTTTGCCCTTCCGGCCAGCCTGATGGCGATCGCCATCGTAGCCATCCGAGAAACCTCGACCACCCTGTCCGACCTGGGATTCGATGTTAAGTTTTGGCAGAGAATGTGTGCGCGAGACGCCCTGGTTTTCCATTTCTCCGGGGGTGACGATCTTTGCCACTGTGCTGAGTCTAAATCTGGTGGGCGATGATTGGAGGGATGTGTGCGAGCCGAGGTTGTAAATAACAGAGCCCTGTACGTCAGTAAGGGCGATACATTCCTTTACTGACGGGCGGAGCTCTGTATTCGACGTGACTAAACGAAAACTGTCTGGGGTTGGTAGATTTTGGCGGGTTGCGGTGTAAAGACCAATTCCAACTGCCAGCGCACATCGTGGCTGCTGCGGGTGGTCAGCCACACGCCAGCGGGCGGCACAGGATTGCCATGATCGAACTGCTGCTTGTAGAAATTCATCTCAGCCGCATCCATCATCAGATCAGACAATAGCGACGTTATCGGTCCGCCATGGGTGACGATGGCAATCGGGGCACCTTGTGTACTTTCATGAACGGCTTTTTCCCAAAAGGGACGAAAACGGGTCAAGACTCCGCCAAAGGTTTCCTCTCGGCTCCACTCACGCGCAGCATCTTCCTCAAACAGCTCAATCCCGGCAACTTCCGCAGCCAGGATGGCGGTACGTTTTGTGCGATCCAGAGGGCTGTGGTAGATCTTGCCCACGCCGACACTCTTCAAGAATTCGCCCAACTTTGTCGCTTCTTCTTCCCCCTTGGCCGTAAGCGGCGGTCCGGGTGGCACATCGTAGCGAATATCGGTGCGACTCCAATCGGGGGTCGCATGACGACAAAGGTAGACTCTGGGCTGTTGCCAGAGGATAGGATAGTGATTTAGGTTCATAGCTTCCAAAAAGATTGGAATTGAGAGATTCGTTAGTTACGAGGTTACAAGAAACTCATAGACACGCTATTTAAACATTGCACAATCTGCCTCAGACCTTATACCTTGGAGATTGTGCAATGTTTAAGTGTCATCTCTATCAGTAACAATCTCTTAATCCATCAGTAACAAATTAAGCATTTACAGAGGTTGTCAAATCTGGGGAGAGCAGACAAGCTTGTAAAAATGAAAGGATGAGCGAACCAGAAAAAGAAAATAAAACTAAAAAGCAGTGTGCGACGCGAGCGGTTCAGCGTGATCGGAGCAAACGGTTGAGCAGCGAATTGCCAGATGAACAAGTGGTAGAACGGCTCCACGCGATTGTGCATCCAGCGACCCTGGCGCAAATCGCTGTATACGAAGCGCTTGGGCTGCGTGCCCGCATCCTGACGTTACCCGTGATGATGGCCTTAGTATTGAGTCTGCTCTGGCAGCAAACCGGCAGCATCTGCGAAATGGTGCGACTGGTGCACGAAGAATGTGTTTTGTGGGTCGCCCTTTACAAGGCTTAACGCAACAAGCACTCGACTCGCTTGCGTATGTTGCCAGCAGAGTTGTTTCTGCAAGTGTTCTGCTTGAGCTATTGCCTGGACTGGCAAAACGCAGTTTGGAACGCAGCCGCCCCTTACCCGCTGAACTTGCTCTGGGCGAAAAGGCAATACACTCAGGTTTGCGCCTGCGATGGCTCAACTCTGGATGCACTCTTGTGCAAGGTCGGGTTGCAGGAGAATGAAAAGAATCCATTGGCGGGACGCATGTTAGCGATTCTTCTGGATATCGTCACTCGCCTGCCTACCCAGGTTTGGTATGAAGAAGATGCACAAGCGCATGACCAAAGCTTTCTCGACAAAGTGCGCTCCCATCTGCTCACAGGCAGCCTGCTCATTTTCGATTTGGGTTTCACCAACTTCACTTTCTTCCGCCACCGAACAAGGTGTCTTTTTCATCACACGTGCCAAGAGCAATCTGGCATTCCAGGGGGAATCGTTGCTGCTCAAAACTGCTGTGGTGCATGACCAAATCGGTGGATTGGACAAGGTGATGACCGCCAGCAAGTGCGCCTGATTCAATTTCTCTATCACGGCAAGTGGTATCGCTATCTCACCAACGACCTCGATGCATCGCATCTTCCCGTTGAGTATGCCGTGGTTTTTTACTGGCAACGCTGGCGAATTGAAGATGCCTATGCCATTGTCAAACGCCTGCTCGGTTTAGCTTTCTTTCATTGTTCGGCTCAGAATGCTGTACAAATGCAACTCTGGGCGACCTGATTCTCTATGGTTCTGGTTGACCTGACTGACCAAGTCGCTCAGCAACTCAACAAACCCTTTGCTCGCATTTCTATGGAGATGGTCTATCGCTCGCTTCCTTTCTTTGCTAGGACTCATCACAAGGGGAATGCCGACAACCTGATTGATTATCTTGTTGCCAATGTCAAACGCCTGGGCATTCTTAAATCTATCCGTTCTGACCAACCGTCAACTCTTCTCTCCCTCAAGTTGACAATCGCTCTAAACGCTTAATTTGTCACCAATGCTCTTAATCTCAAAATTTCTTCCACAAAAAATTCGTGTGCTTTCATCGCCCCGCCAGAAACACCAGGCACCCCCGTGTCACCCGAAACGATGCGCTTACCGTTGCTGCCTTCCGGCCCTGGCGGGGTTCACGCTGTTTCGCCGCACAGGACCCAGTGCCTGACGAGGCGATGAAAACACACGAATCAAAGTGAAGCAGTGGGACAGTGAACAGTAAGTCAGTGGGAACTACTAATGGACTGTCCTACTAATTCACTGTCTTACTGATCAACTGACCACTGACACCAGCGGAGAGGGTGAGATTTGAACTCACGGAACTCATCGTTCACGAGCTTTCCAGGCCCGCGCCATAAGCCGGACTAGGCGACCTCTCCAGGCAATTGAAGCATTATAGTGCAGGTTAGGCGAAAGGTAAAGTTTGAAAAGATGCAAGATGCAAGTTGCAAAGTTGCAGAGAGGCAGAGTTGAAAAGTAACCATGCACTCTTCCACTTTGCAACTTTGCCACTCTGCAACCCTTCTCCACCTTCCATTTTTGTCTAGCAATCTCAACAGATTGTCAATGTAATTGCGTAAAGTTTGATGTATAGTATGGCCATGAACGTCAAACAAATCTACCTTTCAAGATTATTTTGGATTACAGTTTCCCTGTTTTTAACTGTTAGTTGTCTGCGCAATGAGGTGGAAACGCAACCAGCAGCAGTTGCAACCTCTGTTCCGCCCACAGGGTTGACACCACCTGCCGAAGCTCCGGCCCTTGCCCCACCGAAAACGGCGACTCCGCTTGCCACCAGTACTGTAGTGGTGACAGAAACCTATGCAACCCCAATCGTGCAAGCCGCACCAGCACAGCAAACAGGGGTTGGCACACCTGGCGATCCCTATGCCACAGCGCCTCTCTGTCCGACCCATGACGATATCCATTGGCACGGACTGTGGGATGCCGCCCGCGGTTGCCATTACAACCATACCCACAATGCAGATCCTTCCGCAGTGGATAATGTCTTCGGCCCAGCCGGGACACTCTTTGGGGGGCAGTCGATCAGTTACCCTTGGCAGACGCCGCATGAAAATCAGAACAAACATCAGGGCTACAAATACGCCGTAGGTGCAGACCTGCCCTGTGTGCAAGATACCTACGAATACCTATCGCCCCAGCCAGATTGTGTGCGCGCCTTCCGCATTCAACATCATGATCTGGGCGGGCCGATGGATGCAGTAGTGCGTTTTCATTCCTACTTTGCCGAGGTGCAGGTGTGCCGTAGGGATGGAAGCAGTTGTGGCATCATACGGACGGGAGGTCACTCGGACTTCGGCATTCTACATGTCCCGTACAAACAGGCGTGGATTCCGCTGCCGCAGAAAGACCCGCCGGAATTGTGGCAATATGTCAATGATCGCAGCCAGGTTGACCTCAACGTGGATCCCTACCGCGCCTACAATGAGCTTAGTTTGATGCAACAAATGCGCACGGCTGAGGCAATGTGCAAAACGCGGCGACCGGGCCGCGAGTTACGCACCACCTGGGCGGGGGCGACCCAGTTTGGTCACGCCGATTGGGCGGTGGGCAACCAGATCGTCGGCTTTCAGTTCTGGACCTTTGACGATTGGGGTGGCTTCGACCCGAATAATCTGGCCGATTATCAGTTGGTTTGTCCCGATGCGCAATGTCGCTTTAACAGCTCGGAGCATGCGCTCTACACCGTGAGCGTTGATGTTGCAGCCGAACTGGACGACGATGGCGATGGGATTGTCAACTACCAGGGTTTTACAGACCTCAATGGCAAGGTCGCCACCAATTGTACGGTGGCTGGGCAGAATTGTGTGCCGCTGGTGATCGAACACGCAGCAGTGGGCAGATATCTTTACTCGTTCCAGGCCCCAACCCATGATGTCGCTGCCATCACCCACGACTATGATGTCTCGCCAGAGGGTGTGTGGTGGATTCAGTATCCGAACTGAGGCAAGGGTGACAAGATGAAGCTTTATTCTGTCACGTTTGCTCTATCGGCTCCAACTGGGCTACTTCGTTGGGGATGATCATGTTCAGCATTCTGCCGCAGGCCATAAACCAGTAAGTGATGGCCTTTTCGGCTAGGTCAGCCGTGCGAAAGTGATTGCTAAGTTGGGCAGCAACTGGGAGCAATCCTTGCTCTTCGGGCCCGTAGATCGCTTCGATGGCTGTACCGACTGCTTCGTGCAACAAGGCTCGCTGCACCTGATCTAGCTCCTGATAGAGGTAATGCTGGAACAATGGCTGGCGGAAGCGATAGCGACACAGGCGAAATGTCTTGCCTTGTTCTTGTTTGATGTGATGTACACCCTCGGCGCGTACCAGGCGATGTTGATGGGTTAAGGCACCACTTAGCTGATGGATCACCTCGCGCACGTCGATTGATAAGGCGTGGGCCAACACCTCGGCAGTAAAGATCTCACCTTCCACGCTGGCAACTTCCAACAGCGCACGCAATTCCTTGGGAAGATGATTGAGCCGTTCGCGAATCACTGCATCTACCCGTTGCGGCAGGCGATTCCAATCCAGGGCGGCCTTTGCGGTCCAAAGGCCCTGGGTATCTTGTGTGAGTTCACCCCGTTCTTGCATGTCGCGAATCAGTTCGATCACGAACAAGGGGTTCCCCCCCGTCTTCCAATCAAGCGCTTCACAGAACTTGGAATCAAAACGATTGGGGTGCAGGTTTAGAAAGGCGTCGACAAAGGGGCGATCCCCTTCACGGCTGAGTTTGACTTCCACATTGCCTAGTTGACGCTTAAACTCATCAACGATCATCGCAAGGGGGAGTGGCAAAGGTTCCTTCGCCGCAGGGTGTACTACGATCTCACTGGGTCGATAAGCAACGACAAGCAGAATCGGCAGAGACTTAATGCGCCTGCCCAGATGAAGCAGTACATTGAGCGAACCAGCATCGGCCCATTGAAAATTGTCGAGCAAAATCAGCATTGGATGAATCTGCGCCAATCGTTCGAAAACTTTACTCAAGCCATTGACCAGCGCATCATGATCATGCGCAGTGCTTCGGGCAGTTTTGCCTTGTTCACCCAATAGCACAAACAACTGACGCTGCCATTCGCTTCCGCCCGGCAATTTGGCAATGCGCTTCAAAAGTGGCGCAGTAGGGACAAGACTATCTAGCAGGCTGGCACCGACATGGATCAAGGCTTGGACTGTAGACGGAAACAGCTCGTTCAAACGATGACTTTGGCAGGCAAAGGGTGCCTCACCATTGCCTATCTCTTCCCCATCCCCTGCCAGCAATGCCAGGATCTCGCTGAACGGATGATAAAGCTCACAGGCACCTTTGTAGGCATTGCATGAGCCGCCAACCACAATCAGCGATTCATGGCGCTCTTGTGCTTCGCAGGCAAAGGCGTTCAGCAAGGCGGTTTTACCGCGGCCAGCCTCCCCTGTCACAAAGACCACCTGACCAGAACCATGTAAGGCATGGTTCAAAGAGGCAGCAAGCCGTTTGAGTTCATCATCTCTAGCCAGCAAGGGTACGGTAGAACGTTGTACAGGTAGTGCTTTATAGCTCTCGGGGCTAATAAGAAATAAGTCACGCTGCAGATCCTTTTGCGGAATTATCACAGGCAAATTTGTCTGTATTCTCGAAGCCATAACGTTGGTTCCGGAGCGGATCTCTGAATAAAGTTTTTGCAGTTTGGCAGAAGGTTCAACCCCCAGCTCCTCCTTAAGCACGAGTCGGCACTGTTCAAATTGCGCGAGCGACTCACTCCGTTTCCCATTGTGGGCTAGCAATTTCAACAACAAATAGTATGCCTCTTCCTGCAGCGGATCGAGTTCTACCCAACGCCGGGCACAAGCGACCGCTTCCTCATGACGCTGGTTGTGCTGATAGATTTCAATCAGTTGTTGGATCGCGCAGATACACATATGGTTAAGGCGTTCGCGCTTGAGCAACAACCATTCTTCAAAGACTGGACTGTCCCCGATCGAGAGTCCTTTGAGGAATTCGCCCTGGTAGAGTTGAACGGCATTTTGCAACGCTTCGATGCAATAGTTACATTTATTTAGTTCGGCATGGCTATGCTTTTGTGTAGTCGCGATGAGCTTGGAAAACACATTGACATCCACCCAATGACTACTATTCAGATTAAAGCGCACATCGGGCTGGTTGATAATCAAGAAGGGAGGGGTCGCATTTTGATTGTGGGTAACGGCTTGGAGGTTATACAGAGATTGGCTTAGGCTACGACGAGCCAACCGCTCGGGCTTATCGGGCCAAAACAAGCCGCAGAGACTTTCCCGCCGATGAGTCGTATTGCCTTCAACGGCCAAAAATGCCAACAATGCGCGAACCTTATCCGACTCGAAGGCGAGCATCGATTGGTCATTCACGACGACTTCGTAGCTTCCTAACAGGGATAGGAATAGCTTTGCCATCAGGAACCTCGGTTTTGAACGCAGCAATGACAAGATGACAGGTTTTACTAGTATATACTAACTTAAACGCAAAAAATTTGGAATTAGATGTTTGAAGATTATGTAAAATTATATCAACTTCTAAACAATAAAACATCAGCGAAAGATAAAATTGGTGATGACTTTCCAACGATTAAATTAGCAGCCAGCAATAATTATGTAAACTCAGGAAAGCTTAGAGGAAATACAAATGTGTCGGTAGAACAAGGCACTCAATTATAAGGAGTAAAGGGCATTATCCCCTCGCTATAATATCACCAATTTGGCAAGACAAACATTCGACATTTGATTGATGTTTTCTAGTATATTGTAAATAACAATTAAGAATTGTGCGACCTCGAAAAGGATATCTATAGAAAGTTGTAAATTTTACGTTAGCAATTTCTCCTCTCTCTTGATAATTTCCTGATACCCGCTCTTTATGCTAGAGCGACTTATGATTGTCAGGCAAACTCAATACTACTCCTACCTCTTGCGCATATGGCAAAGTAGCGACGCTGAACCGCATGTTTGGCGAGCGTCACTTGAAAGTGCCTTTACAGGGCAGCAATATCACTTTGCTACCTTGCCTGAGCTATATGAATTTTTAGACCAATTAGCGCTGATCAGTTCAACTTCAGAAAAGATGCAACGCCTTGAGACAAGAGCTGCTTCTGAATCCGAGTTGGTACAAATGCCTGATTCGCGGTAAGCTCGATTTTCTTCCTAAACAATTGCCATCTAGCAACCTCTATGTAGTGGCTGAAAGTCTGGATGAGTCACGTTCCCCTGGTAAGTTTGCTGATCTATCAAAAGTGTGAACGTCCCAAAACGTCCCCGGCACGGCGCAGAAAGTTGTAGATACTACGAAAATCGTTTGCATCGTGCCAGAGACGTTTACCACACTCTTTACGTCGATGAGCGAACCCTTTTTACACAAACTTGCAAGGTGTCTCAGACAGCTTCTCAATTGTGAATATTCTGTTGATAGAGTCGTCGCGGCATGTAAACAACCCTATTAGCAGTGTACTCAACTCTGTAGTATCAATTTATTTCCCGTTTTTAGGTTCATTTGCGTCTTCATTCGTCACAGATTGGTCAACCTGCTGCTCACACCATGTACCCCCATACCGTGGATTGACCCCGATTGATCAAGCTAGTGGAATGTCCATTTAATTTTTAGAAATAGAATCAGCCTGCTTCTTCGCGAATAGTCACAATCTATTTCTAAAAATTAAGTAGTCGGACTACTAGATCGATACAGATGTGTTGTGACCAGGCGCTACTTTTGCTCCGCAAAAGTAGCGCCTGGTCACAACCATCCATCTATGAAGCACGAATGTTCCCATTCAAGAGGAGGTTTCCTAGATGATACGTTGGCTTGTGGAATCGAGCTTGCGGCTACGATTCCTGGTAGTTGTAGTGACCTTGGTCTTGGTAGCCTATGGTTTCAGTGAGTTGCGCAAGATGCCGATTGATATCTATCCCGAATTCAATCCGCCACTTGTGGAAGTTCAGACTGAAGCGCTTGGGCTTTCTGCGGCTGAGGTAGAATCGCTGATCACGACGCCAATGGAGGCAGATCTGCTCAATGGCGCGGCCTGGGTCGAGCATCTTTATTCTGAGTCAGTGGCAGGGCTATCGAGGATTTTGCTACTCTTCGAACCAGGAACTGACCTTACCAAGGCACGACAGATGGTACAGGAGCGGCTGACCCAAGCCTATGCCTTGCCCAATGTCTCAAAACCGCCTGCGATGCTACAACCGCTCTCCAGCACAAACCGAGTCATGATGATCGGGTTGACACCCAAGGACGGCGCTCTATCCCTGATTGACCTGTCAGTGCTAGCTCATTGGAATATCAAACCGCGTTTGATGGGTGTGCCCGGGGTCGCAAATGTGGCAATTTGGGGGCAGCGTGACCAACAGTTACAGATCCAGGTGGATCCCAAAGTGCTCCAAGCGAAAGATGTAACGCTGAGCGAGGTGATCGAAACGAGCGGCGAAGCACTGTGGGTTTCTCCTCTAAGTTACCTGGAATCCTCCTCGCCCGGAACTGCTGGTTGGATTGACACGCCCAATCAGCGATTGAGTATCCGCCACATCCTGCCCATTATCTCTCCCGAAGATTTGGCAAAGGTGCCTATCGTGGACAAAACCGATCTGCTGTTGGGCGATGTGGCCAATATCGTTACGGACAATCAGCCTTTGATCGGAGACGCAATTCTCAACAACGGCAGCGGTCTGTTATTGGTAGTCGAAAAGTTTCCGGCGGCTCATACGCTGGAAGTAACGCAGGCGCTGCAAGAGGCCATTGATGCCATGCGTCCTGGTCTCAGTGGCATTGAAATCGATGATACGGTCTTTCGCCCGGCCGGCTACATCGAACTGGCACTTGGTAACCTCAACCGTACCTTGCTGATCGGGGTCATACTAATGGCCTTCTCCCTGCTCATCCTCTTCATGAACTGGAGACAAGCAGTCGTCAGTTTTGTCACGATTGTGGTTTCCCTGATCCTGGCCACTTATCTGCTCTACGTTCGCGGCGTGCCAACCCTCAATATGATGGTCCTGGCCGGATTGGTGCTGGCGTTGGTCGTCATTATTGATGACGCCATCATCGATGTGGACAATATCGCACTGCGTCTGCGACAACAGCGTCAGGCTGGCATCAGCAAATCAGGCTTTGACACTGCGCTGGATGCTGTACTCGAAATGCGCGGCGCTGTCTTCTTTGCCACCTTGGCCATTCTGTTGTCAGTCATGCCACTCTACTTCATGGAAGGGCTGAGCGGGTCCTTCTTGCAACCATTGATCGTTGCCTACTTCTGGGCCTTAGTCACATCGCTGCTGGTGGGCATGATCGTGGCACATGGGTTGGGATTGCTGTTGCTCGACGATGCCAAAGAACCTGCCAGGCATGTACAGCGTCACGCGCCAATCCTGGCCAGCTTGCAACAGGCGTATATCAGTGTCTTAAAAAGTACAATCACTTCACCCTATGTTGCGCTTGCAGTTGCAGGAGTTTTCATTTTGGTAGGAGTGGTTGCCTACTCGGTACTCCGTCCATCGCTCTTGCCCGAACTGAAACAAACAGAATTGGTTGTGGCATGGGATGCTGCTCCCGCAACCTCGCGTGCAGAGATGAACCGCTTGATCACCCAGGTAAGCACTGAGTTACGAGCCATCGCAGGCGTAAAAAATGTCGGGGCGCATGTGGGGCGCGCCATCACGGGGGATCAGATCGTTGGCATCAATTCGGGTGAACTTTGGATCACGCTCGATCCGGCGGCAGATTACACGCAGTCTAAAGCCGCAGTGGAAGAGATTGTCAACGGTTATCCTGGCCTACTGCATGAGACAGAGAATTATCAACCCACACGAACCGATGAAGCACTATTGGGACCAGAAAAGGACATTGTGGTACGTGTCTACGGCCATGATCTGGCAGTGCTGCGTGAAAAGGCACAGGAAGTCAATACACTGCTGACTGGCATCAGCGGACTGGCCGAGGTGCGGACCGAGGTTCAGGCTGAAGAGCCACAGGTGGAAATCGAGGTCGATCTGGCCAAAGCCGAAAAGCACCAGGTTAAACCTGGCGATGTGCGTCGTGCCGCCTCTTCGTTGATCTCTGGCATTCAGGTAGGCAACCTTTACCAGGATCAAAAGGTCTTCGATGTGGTGGTGTGGGGCAAACCTGAGCTCCGCAGCAGTTTGACTAATATCCAAAACTTGCTGATTGATACGCCAGATGGGCAGGTTGTGCTAAAGGATCTGGCCGAGGTGCGCATTGTCCCCTCGCCAAGCGTGATCCGTCGTGACACAGTTTCGCGCTTTATTGATGTCACCGCCAATGTAAGTAGTGGTTCGATTGGCTCCGTCTCCGCCACGATTCAGGAAAAGCTCAAAACGATCTCTTTCCCTCTAGAGCACCATGTCGAATTGTTAGATGAATCAGCGACACGGGCCGCAGCCAGACAGCGCATGATTGGCTTCGTCTTGGCAGCGCTGGTGGGAATCTTCTTGCTGGCCCAGGCCATCTCCAACAAGTGGAGTTTGGCAGCCGTCATGCTCATCTCAATCCCTATGTCGCTGACGGGCGGTTTGCTGGCTGCATTCCTGACCGGTGGCACACTGACGATCGGTTCCTACTTTGGACTGTTTGCTGTCCTGGCACTTGCCTTGCGCCATGCCTTTGTGATGATTCAACATTTCCATCAGATGGAACAACAGCCAGGACACCACTTTGGCTTCGAACTCGTTCTGCAAGGAGCCACGGAGCGCTTGGGTGCCATCGTGACCACAACGATTACCGCCATCCTGGCGCTGTTACCCTTCATTGTGTTGGGCAATATTGCCGGGCATGAGGTGGTCCGCCCGATGGCAATTGTGATTGTAGGAGGATTGATCACATCGGCTGTGCTCAATCTCTTCGTGATGCCGGCGCTCTACCTGCGCTTTGGCCATGTAAGCGAGCCGGAATTCAACGACGCCTCACTCAGGACACACAGTTTGCAGGCGGCAGACTAGCGTACTCACCATGTTTTCGAGGACTCCAACTCGAATGACACCAAGGAGAAGATTATGCGACGCGTACAGTACTGGCTACTTGGCCTATTCGTGATTGCAGTGTTGTTTCAAGGGGGCTGTGCAGGGGCAGCAACTTCCTCTACCAGCAGTAGCGAAAAACCAGCAATAACCGAAAAAGACGAGGCCTCGGAGTTTAACAAGGTCATCCTAACCGAAAAGGCGGCACAGCGCATCAACTTGCAGACCGACAAGATCCGCGAAGAACAGGTTGAAGGGAAAAAACGAACTATCACGCCCTATGCTTCGCTTATTTACGGCTTGAATGGGGAGACCTGGATCTACACGACGAGTAGTCCGCTCACCTTTATGCGTGCGCCGGTCAAGGTGGATTTTATCGAGGGCGACAATGTCGTCCTGGCCGAGGGTCCAGCCGCTGGCACCGAGGTTGCGGTGGTCGGCGTGCCTGAACTCTACGGCATTGATACAGGAGTTGGTAAATGAACGAGATGCGATGGATTGTGGCGACAAGCCTGAGATATCGCTATCTAGTCGTCTTTGTCGCCGCCATTCTTATGATCTTCGGCGTCGGTCAGATCCGCAACATGCCGGTGGATGTCTTTCCCGAATTTGCGCCCCCGCGCGTGGAAATTCAAACGCCCTGTCTCGGGCTCTCCTCTGCCGAAGTTGAGTCGCTGGTAACCATTCCGCTGGAAGAAGCAATGAAAGGGTTGCCAGGGTTGGATATTATGCGTTCCAAATCGGTCGAGCAGCTTTCGTCGATCGTGTTGATCTTTGAAGGCGGCACCGATCTGATGAACGCCCGCCAATTGGTGCAAGAGCGTATGGCCCTAGCGACTGCAACGCTGCCGACCTGGGCAGCGCCGCCCGTGATGATGCCACCGCTCTCTTCGACAGCCCGCACGATGAAAATCGGCATCTCATCGGATAAACTATCGGTGATCGATCTATCGATGATCACCTACTGGACAATCCGTGAACGATTGTTGCGCGTGCCCGGTGTGGCCAACGTCGCGATCTGGGGTGAGCAGATCCAAATGCCCCAAGTGCAGGTGGAGCCGGAGAAACTGGCCAAGTATGGTGTGACGCTGGAGGACATCCTGCAGACCACTTCCGATTCACTCGATTCAGGTCTGATCCAGTATTCGGAAGGCTCTACGATTGGTACCGGTGGCTTTCTGGAGACCCCCAATCAACGGATCGCAATTCGTAATGTCATGCCGGTCAAAGGTGCATCGGACATGGAGTCGATTGCCATCGATGATGTGAAGAAGGAAGATGGCTCACCGCTGCGTTTGAGCGATGTCGCCAAGTTGGTCGAAGGGACCTGGCCGATGATCGGCGATGCTGTCATCAATGATGGTCCTGGGCTGCTGCTAATCATCGAAAAATTCCCTTGGGGCAACAGCCTGGAAGTCACCAAAGGTGTCGAAGCTGCCATTGAGGAGATGCGCCCCGGGCTGGCTGACATCGATATCGATACTACAATCTTCCGCCCTGCCACCTTCATCGAGGTCGCCCTAGATAATCTGCTAGGTTCGTTGTGGCAAGGCGCGCTGTTGGTGGTGATCATTCTCATCCTCTTCCTCTGGGATTGGCGTGTAGCCCTGATCAGCGCCACCATCATTCCCTTGACGGTCGTCATCACCATGCTCGTGCTTTCCTACTTTGGCACCACCATCAACGTAATGGTGCTAGCCGGCCTAGTGATTGCGATTGGAGCGGTGGTGGATGACGCCATTGTCGATGTGGAAAATGTGGTGCGCCGACTGCGCCAACATCGCCGCGCGGGAAGTAACTTGCCCACAGCGCAGATTGTGCTCGATTCGTCGGTGGAAGTGCGTAACGCCATCGTTAACGCCTCGCTGATTGAGATGACGGCGCTCTTGCCGGTCTTCTTTATGGAGGGGTTGTCGGGAGCATTCTTCCAACCCTTGGCGCAAGCCTATGTAGTGGCAACTCTAGTCTCGCCCTTGGTTGCCTTGACGGTCACACCCGCCTTGGTCTTGATTCTGCTCCAAAACGCGCCGATTCGAGAACATGTTTCACCGATCATTCCGTGGTTGCATCGCATCTATGATCGCATGCTTGGCGGCACATTACGGGCACCGCGCCTGTCCTACCTTTCGACCGTAGCGTTGTTGGCAATTGGCGTGGTGATCTATCCCCTGCTCGGACAGTCACTCTTACCCTCCTTCAAAGAGCGCGATTTCCTGATGCATTGGTTGACTAAACCAGGTACGTCGCACCCTGAGATGGTACGCATCTCGACGCTGGCATGTAAAGATCTGCGTACCATCGAAGGAGTACGTAACTGTGGAACGCACATCGGTCAGGCACTGTTAATGGACGAGGTATATGGCATTTACTTTGCCGAACACTGGATCAGCGTCGACCCCAACGTAGATTACGATGCGACCCTGGCCAAGGTGCAGGCCCTCGTGGACAGCTATCCCGGGCTCTACCACGATGTGCAAACCTACCTCAAGGAGCGTATTCGTGAAGTATTAACCGGCACCAGCCATCCCGTAGTCATTCGCATTTACGGCGAGGATTTGGATGTGCTGCGGGCCAAAGCCAAGGAAGTGGAAGAACAACTGACCCAAATCGAAGGCTTGCGTGACGTTCATGTCGAGTTTCTACTCGACATTCCGCAGATTCAGATTGAGGTCGATCTGGCCAAGGCTCGTAAAGTCGGTTTGAAGCCAGGCGATGTGCGGCGAACCGCAGCCTATCTGATGGCAGGGGAAGAGGCAGGCGATATTCATAACGCCCATCTCACCTACGACGTCAACGTCTGGACAACACCTGAGAACCGGCACAGTATGACCAGCATCTACAACATGCCAATTGACACGCCGAGCGGCAAACAGGTGAAGCTCCAGGACGTGGCTAATATCAGCATTGAGCCCGTGCCCAACGCCATCAACCGCGAGGGACAGGCGCGCCGCATCAGCATCGAAGCCGATCTCAAGGATGGCTTTGATCTAGCAGCAGTGATGAAGCAGGTCGATGCAGGGATCGCCACTGTTGAGTTTCCGCTTGGCTATCATCCGGAAGTTTTGGGTGATTATGCCGAGCGGCAAGGAGCAACCCAACGTATCTACTGGGCAGGTTTGGCAGCGATACTGGTCATCTACTTTCTGTTGCGTGTTTCGTTGGGCAATTGGCGGCTGGCGACCATGTCCTTCATCAGCTTGCCAATGGCCATGGTAGGTGGGGTACTGGCAGCTTATTTGATCAGCGGTGGTGTGATATCGCTCGGCTCGATCGTCGGCTTTTTGACGATTCTTGGCGTTGCCGCTCGCAATGGCATCATGTTGATCAGTCACTACCAACACCTGGAAGATGAAGAAGGGGAGCCCTTCGGGTTGAGCTTAGTGATCCGCGGTGCGCGTGAACGCATTGCGCCGATTATGATGACAGCCTTGACCGCTGGTCTGGCGTTGGTGCCCTTGGTGATCGCAGGCAACATCCCAGGTCATGAGATCGAGCATCCAATGGCGATCGTCATTCTCGGGGGTCTGGTGACGTCAACGTTGGTCAATCTCTTTATCGTGCCGTCGCTCTATCTGCTGCTCGGCAATCGCCACAAGCCGAATACGCCAACAGCGCCAGTCACAGCGGCCTGATGGAACGTAGGTGCTGCTTGTAGCAGCACGTTGGTTGGTCAATCCGACATTTATGAGGTTTGCAGATATTCGGTTATGTAAACCACCTGCAGCTAGAAGCAGCAGCTACGACTCATTGAATACTCGTGGGTCTGTAGAGCAAGTGAGGGAGAGATAGATGTCAATCTCTCCCTCACTTGCTTTCTTTCCTTTCATACCTCAGGACAGTAATTACCGTTTGGCAACACAAGGTTGCGGCTCGGACAATTGTACACTGGGTTTCGACTCAGTTAACCGTTGCTGAGCATATGTAGACAGCCAGCATACGATCTTATGATAGTAGAAAACAATCAGATCGGGCAGCAACGGATTGCGTGGGAGCCGTGCATAGCCGTGCTCCTGTTGTGTCCGTTGCAATCTCGCTTCATATTCCTGATGTCTGGCTTGGGCCACCATCTCATCTAGCAAAAACATTCTACTCTCCTCTTCATTCACTTTGATAAAATCTACAACGCCGCTCCCCATGAAAATGGACCGGTTCACAGATAACATTCGCTAGATGGATTATGGCGGATGTCCGGTCAAGTGTAATCCGCATAAATACCTGCTCATTCTGTGTAATTTGCCTGCCGATCCGACTTTCTCTTAGCGGCTGATAATCGGAAAGAACGTCTTGAGTGCCGGCTGCTCAGGATTGGACAGATCACCGACTTGGAAGTTTACAGACTTCGATGCAACCCCAGCCAGGGCGGTGATCATGGCGCGGCCAACACTCTGACCGGCATGGTAGGCCGCACTAACATTGCCATTGGCGTCGCTCAGAACGCTCGCGGGAGTTACCTCGCCCAGTGAGCCGAAAAGCGTGATTAGTTCGCCTGCTACAGGCTGTCCAGCAGCATCACGCAATACAGCATGAACGGAAACAGTCTGGCCGGGGTCGACTTTGCTGGCAGCAAAGTCCAAGGTCAGGCCGTTGTTGGTAGCGGCGGTGGCCGGGTTCACCAACTGGACTGCGGCTTCTCGGCTTAATTGGTTCACTGTGGCTGTGACCAGCGCACGACCGGCATGGCCTGCTGCCTGGAAGGTCGCCCGAGCGACACCATTGGCATCGGTGGTGACACTGGTGGGGTTGACCATACCCAGCGCGCCCTGAAATTTCACGGTGCTTCCCGCCACCGGGTTGCCTCGGGCGTCGCGCACTCGTGCGCTAATTTGCGCAGTGCCATTCGTCATCGGCAAAACCAACGCATCCGCTTGAAGTAGGAGAAGCGCCGGAGGATTGGCATCAGCTTCGAGGGGTGCTGCCTTGGTCAATGCGCCAGATGTAACGTTGCGTAGCGCAGTCAGCGGTTGCCACCCTTGCCGATCGGCCAGTGCCAGCAATAACAAACCTAGTAAGAAGAGCAGCCAAGGGATGCGATAACTGTATAGTTTGAAGGTGTTCATGATTTTTCCTTACTCAGGGGCATGCCCCTGAGGTATGTGAGAACGCCCCAACGGGCTGATGATTTATCGATTCTTTGAGACAATTGGCAGATACAGAGAATGTGACGAGTCACCTGTACCTGGCGGTGTTGCCGTTGGGGTCCGAGTTGGCGTGTTTGGGACGCCGGTGACTGTCGGCGTCGGGGTGACCTCAGGTAGGATCACACGAGAACCGGATGGACGGACCAACGAAAATCTACCCTTGACAAGTAATGGCTTGGGGGTAAAGCCAGTGATTGTTTCGGTGTATTGACCACGCAGCGTGTTCGCTTGATCCGCCACCATGCCAGTGATAGTGAACTGACGTTGGACGGTGCGACCCGAGACCTGACCCGTAAAGAGCTGCGAGTCGATGCGGAAGGTTGGGCTGATGCCTTGGCTGTTGCTAACGGTGCCACTAAAGGTAGGGCCGCCGAGAAAAACTTGCGTCTTGGCCGCATTGACTTGCCCACTTAGCTTGCCACCGTTGTCAGTGATGCTAATAACCAGGTCCAATGCACCCAACGGTGCCGGTTGATCGATGGTCACGCTGCCGGAATAGGTGCCGGTTACGCTAATAGCCTCGCTGAGTTGCTCTTGAGCCATCACCAACGAGAGTGGTGTCAGCAGCAGTAATAGCAGTATCAACGGTATGATTCGTTGTGAATTGAATGGTATCTTTTGGTTCATAGTCAGTGTTTCCTGAAAATTGCGATTGGCGAGCCCCCTTACTGACGTGCGGGGCTTTGAAAACTCACCATTCGCAATTCGTCTATTTCTTCTTGCTCCCAGGATCTGGCGCATCGTCATCCGGGATGTTCATTCTTGTGCTATCATCGCCTGGAGCATCCACACCATGATGATTGGCATCGTCGTAGTCCTCTTGAGCCTTTTTATGAGCTTTGTTGGTCTCACCGACAAGCTTACGGGCTTCCGCAGCCGTTTTGCCGATTAAATCATCAGCCAGGCCATCGTAATGCTGACGGGAGATATCCACATGACCTTGTTCATGCTTTTCCAATCCCTTCGAAAATCGCTCGTACTCCGCTTTGGCCTTTGGGCCAAGGTTGTTAGGAACGTTCCATTTAGGTAAGGTCACAGTAATCTTGATATTAACATTGGCCTCTTTGACCCGTCCTTGCGCATCAACCTTCCAGGTAACTGAGGTTGACGTGTTAGTCAAGCCAGCCCAACTACGCTTTGACATCGTGTCGGCGAATTTTTTCAAGTTTGCCGCGCTCACTGCGTATGTCTTGTTCTGCATGTCATACTTGGTGGTTGCCTTCGGATCGAAACCAGTTGGGTCGTTGTAGACCAACGGGCTGTTGAGTCCATAGGCATAGACATTCAGCGATTGCGGATTAGCTGAGTTCTTGGTCGGATTCTCGACATAGAGTGGGTCCGCACTGATAAAGTGGCCAATCGACGCATCATAGTAGCGGGCACCGTAATAGTGCAGACCGCTGGCATCTAGCTCTTTGCCAGTAAAGCCGTGGATGACCTCCTTGCCATTGTTCTCGTAGCGAGTCAGACCAAAGGGATAGTAGGCCATCTCCGAAACCACCTTGCCTTGTTCATCGAGCAAGAGATTGGCACTCCCCAGATGATCGGCAATCGTCCAGCGCTTTTGTCCGGCCATTGTTTCGGCGGCTTCGGCAGGTTGGCTTTCGACGTCAGTCAGCAGACTCGGCGGCGCAAAGGCAGTGGTCACTTCGGCCACCCGTTGATCTTGGTCAAAGACATAGAGCACCAGTTTGTTGCCGCGCACCTCGACATAACGACCGAGATAGAGCGTTGTTGTCGTAGTGCCGCTCTGGATCACGGTCTGTTTGACACGGCCACCCTGGCTATCATAGAGATACTGCGATTGAGTACCAGCACCGTTAGCAGCGATCAGTTGGTCGCGGGCATTCCAGGTATAGTTGCTGCCACCCTTGCTGCCACCCTTGCTGACGAGATTGCCGTTGGCGTCATAACTATAGGGTTTCCCACCAAAACTGGTCAGCGCATGGGGGCCAGCCTGTTGTCCGCCATAGCTGATTTCACCTGGGTTGAGGCGAGCATCACCGGTCGTGCTGCTCTGGCGGACCATGTTTCCGATGGCGTCATAGCCATAGTTGATCTGGCCATAAGTGCCGGTAGCTTGGGTCAGCCGGTAAAGGCTGTCGTATTGGAAGCTCTGACTTTGATCGTTGGCCGGAGCACGTACGCTCGTCGGTCGTCCATCGACAATATTGACCAGATTATTCACACCATCGAAAGCGTAGGCCAGGTCTTGTAGGCGGTTCTCAGCCTTGGTCGTCTTCAGATGGGCCAGACGCAGACGATTGTCGTAGGTGTAGTCTGTCTCGGCACCATTGCTGTAATGAACGCTCTCACGTTGCCCGGAGGCGGTGTAGTTGACCGCATCGACAAAGCCAGAGATGCCTTGCATTAGTCCACGCGTATCATAGCTGTAGCGAACGGCCATGCCATTGGGATAGGTGACCTGCGTCAGCCGATCCATGGCATCGTATTGCGATTTCACCAGTAGGCTCAGCCCTTCGCTCTTGAAGTAGCGCATACTGCCGGTAATGTTGCCGCGGCCATCGTACGAATGGAAGATCAGGCCCGCCTGGTCTTCGACAAAGGCTAATTGTCCTTGCGTGTTTTGTAACGCCATCCCTGGCAACCCTGCCGCCGGTGTGATGTCGTTGTCGTAGTGATAGATGGCGTTGGTCACGGTCGGGCGACCATCGTCATAGCTCCACTGCTCGTTCAGGACACGGTTGGCAGCGTCGTAGCTGTAGCGGATCGTCTGTCCTTTGGCGTCGTGCGTGGTCAAGGTGTTGCCGTTATCGTCGTAGGTATAGATCATCTCGCCTTTATCAGGGTCAACCATACGCAGCTTGCGCGACAAGGCATCATAGCTCATCGTTTTGACATGATTCTCGGCATCGATGATCTTGGTCAGGTTGCCCAGACGGTCATATTCATATTGGGTTAGATAGTGCTCAGCTTGACCGTTGACGATGTTCATCTCATCTACACTGATCAGCCGTTGCAGACCATCGTAACGCAGCGTTTTGGGCGTGTTGGCATGCGAACCCTGCGTGCGATTATCTTCCTCGTCATACTCCTGCTGCATCAGTGGCTTATGCACCACCGATGTAAAGCTGCCATCCGTATTCACCGTACGTACGACCCGATCCATTGGATCGTAGTAGAGCGTGCTGTGCGGCAGGGTAACGTCTGGTGTCTTGTAGGCAAAGCCAGTATCAAAGTAGGGTTGAAACTGGTCACGCACGCTTTGGCGGGCATTGAAGAGTGACGCCTCGGTCACAACAACCTGGCCTTGCGTCGCCTCGCTGCGTGTTTGCAATTTGCGTCCCAGCCCGTCGAAGTAGACCACCGAGGTCACGACGCCATCTTCGCCGGATCGCTCACGCTGCTCGGTGTAGATCGCACTGCGCGGGCTGCCGATTTCGTAGCGGAACTGCTGAGTTGGCTTGGCCAAGCTGTCGCCGGGGCGGACAATCTTGGTGATGCGACCAAAGGTGTCGTAGGCAAAGAGATGAGGGTAACCATTGTAGTCGGTCGCTGCCATCATTTTGCCAAAGCCAGGATGGTAGGAGGCGGCAAAGGTTAGCAGCTTACCATTGCTAAAGTGTAGTTGCTCAAGCACCGGGAAGGTATGCTGGAGTGGATCGAAGGCCACGCTGGTGAGATTGCCGTTGCCATCCTTCATGCCGACCACGTTACCAAATTGGTCAAACTGTTGGCGCTTGGTAGCGATGGTGCGGTTGTTGGCCTGCGGTCCGAGACTAGTCTCTTCACGCGTTAGATCGCCGCTTGTTAACTGGCCCGAGGGTAGCCCAACAAAGGGATCACCGTCGTAGTACATTTTCACTTCTGAGACAAAGTTACCTGCCGCATCGGTCTGGTACGTGCGCATAGGACGATTGAAGAGATAATGGGTCTCATCATAGATATACTCCGTGTATTTGAGCACCTCGTCGTTGCCGCAGGTTACATCCTCTCCACAGACCTTGCCATAGTTGAACAGTTGGGTCTGATTGCCATAATCGTCCTGGGCAAAGGTCTGGCGCAGTTGCACCGGCTCGGACTGTTGCTCGTGGACAAAGGAGTCGGTTTGCTTGACAAAGGCGTAGGCAATCGGTTTGCCTGTGCTCGTGGCATCGGCGTTGATCACCACCCGTGTCTGCAACTGATTGACTGTACGCTGAAAGCAGCCGACATAGTCGCCGGAGCAGTGGCCGTTCTGGGCCAGCACTTCGCTTTCCAACAACATACCCTTGTGGCTTTCGTCGCTCTTACCCACGTCATAGACCAGGTTAGTGACCGTAGTCGCTGCGGTCTCGTCGCCCACCTGGATCTCCTGGCTGCGGGCAAAACCGCGGAACTCCTTCTGGACACCGTCGTAGTAACCATCACGATAGTGATAGTCGATGGTATAGTCGTCACCCGAGTTGGCATCGTGTACGGCAACGCGGTTGACCACCTGCACCGGGAAGGGCAGATTGACTTGCCACGGGTTGCCAGCGTCCCAATCGGCGATGTAGTCGTTAATTGAGGGCTTATAGCTGATCTTGATCGTGCGACCGAGTCCGTTGTCCACAGTGCGCAACAGGAAGGGCTGCTCCTGAGTCGAAAAGTCAACATAGGCCATGCCTTGGCTGCTGCTAAAGAGCAACTCCGTAGCACCGTCACCGTCGATGTCGGCCAGGCGCACAGCGGTATCCTGAGCGTTGAAGGCAGGCGTGTCGAGGATCGTGATCGGGTCGGTGAGGCTGCCGTCGCCCAGGCTGAGCCAGTAAGTGACAGTGCGATTGCCAGGCAGCACCAGGTCCATCTGCCCATCATTATTGAGATCACCCATTTGGATCATGACATCCTGGGCACCGATGCCGCTGGGCGGATTGAGGATGGGGCGTGGCTCCTCATACGAACCGTTGCCATTGTGTTCCCAGAGCACAACCTGACCGTCGCGCACCATCACGACGTCGTCCATGCGGTCACCGGTCATGTCGCCGATCTTGAACTTGGGGTCGGCAAAGTTGGCGGCGTCACCGGCGGCGGGGGCGGGCACATCGAAGTCGGCCTGTTGGCTCCAGGCTCCGTTGCGCGCCAGCCAGATTTTGAGCCGGCCACTAGTGGTCAACACGACGTCGATACGGTGATCGTTGTTGACATCCATCAACTGCACATTCGGGTCGTTGAGGTCAAAGGCTGGGGCAGGACCAAAATCGACGCGGTCGGTCTGTTGCCATTCGCTGCCAGTTTTGTTGCTGTAATAGTAGAGCGGTGCTCCGGCGCTGCTGGCCTTGACCAGCAGATCAACCACGCCATCACCATCCATGTCGGCCATGCGCACGTTGGGGTTGCTTATCCGTTCGCCGGGCGAATTCTCTGGCAACACCGGCTCCACCTGCCAGCGACCCTGGCCGCGGTTGAGATAGAAGCGATGCTGGCCATCCTCCGGGGTGTAGACTACATCGGGCAGCCCATCGGCGTTGATGTCGACCAGGTCGGCGTCGCGGTTGGTCAGTGCTACGGGGGGCGGGTTCTGCATGGGCACGACTGTCGCAGTTGTGGCATCGAACTGGGTGTAGGAAAAGCTCTGGGGCGGCAGCTTGCTCGTACCATCGTCACCCACCTGTTCGACTTTGATCAACAGTGAATATTTGCCGGTCGAACGTTCGGGTTCATAGGTGAAAGCATAGGCGCGCACCAGTTTGCCCTGCGCCCACATTTGGATGTCTGTCCCACGCAGGCCGACACGAATCGGAGCACCGCTGCGGCGGTCGGTGTAGGTGTCGGGGCGGGCGGTGTAGTTGAAGATTACGGCGTTGTAGACGGGACCACCACCGTTGTTTTCACCACCGGTGCTAGCACCGTCGTTGTACCGGATTTCGCGCGGGTAAGCGTAGCCACCATCGTGCAGGTAGACATAGCTCATATCGTTGCCATGTAGGTCAATGACACGCTCCAACTCCCAGCGGAAGGTGCCACGAGCATTGTCGACCCGGGCGTTTGTCGTTTCGCCAAAGATATAACGCATGCCGTCGGGGGTTTGCCCTTCCCAGCCACCGCCAGTGATGCGTCGGAAGCGCATAAAGGTGCTCTCGTTTTCAAAGCGATATGTGCCATCTTTGAGTGCCACCAGCTTCTCGCCATTCGAGTAGATAAAGGTGTCTTGCCCATCTTTGTAGCTCGGCAAGCCTTCCTCGGTACGACGCTGGATTGCAGGGATACTTAATTTCCAGCCCATGCCCCACGGACCGTTGGCATTGCCACCATCGTAGTCCAGTGACAGCTCCGGTTGAAAGCCCACCCGACCGGGGGCAGCGATGAACTTGACTGGATAGCTGGAGGTGCCCGTGCTCAGATTAGGCTCAAAGTTCTCGCCCAGCCCTTCCAGTGAACCAGGGCCGGAGGGCAGTGAGATCACCTGCGGCTTGACTCCGCTCTTGTCCTGGGCGAAGGCAACCGTTGGCATCAGCGCCAGGATGCTAGCCGCCAGGGGCAAGAAAAGTGAATACAAAAGTAACTTTAAAGGTGTTAGTTGTTTAGTGTTCATTGGTTACCTTCTCCTGCGAAGGCAGATTGTAAATTCGCCGCATCGACTTGGGCAGCCTCGACGTTGCTAGCTAACGCAATGCCCGTGGTGTCCATGTTGATCTCGATGTCTTCGAGTTGGCGAATGTCAAGTTTGCTATTAAAAGGCGACTTCAGATCAATGCGTATGACCCAGCCCGACGCCGCCACACTGCGATTGAAGAGCGCACTGCTCGGTGAGCCGCGGCCATTGCCATTGACGCTGGCCAGAATCGTGGCCGTTTTGGTCTTGCTCTCAAAGCCGCCGGGGACGAGGTAACCCGAGAGTTTGGCATTTTCCGGCACATATTCCACCAGTGCGTTCTGTGCGGTACGGAAGGAAGCATCGCCGCCCTGCGTCAACAGCACTTCGGGGGTATTGATGTCACCAAACTGGCGGGTCAGCAGGTTGATCGAAATGCCCTGCGTGTTTGGCACCGACGCTGGCATGCCAACACCGGCAATCCGGTTGTTCCAGATATTGGGAGAGAAGATCTGATTGTCCAACAGTGACGTCGCAAAGGGCAGTTCGATGGCTACGATCTTGCCGGTTTTGGTATCCGTGATTGCGCTGCGCAGCAAGATCGCCTGGAAGCCCTCCAACCGCAAGCGTGACCGTTCACTGGCGGGCAGACTATTGTTCGGATCGAGGTTCTGGTCCGAGAGTCCAAGTAAGTCTTTGGCCAGCGAGATGCGATAGGGGAAGCGGTTCAACTGTCCTGGTGAACCGATCGCAACCCGGAATGCCTCCAAATTGTTGAGAAAGTTGTCGATATCGTCGGCGGTACGGGCTTTGAAGATATCGTTGAGCCCTGGATAGCGCACCAAAAACTCTCCTTCCAACGACTTGGCTGTCAAGTAAGCGAACTGGGCGGCCAGACCATGACTGCGGGCAGCTTCCACCGTCGTGAAGTCGCGCAAGAGACGGAAGGCGGGATTGCTGAAGTTGCTGTCCGCCAGATCGGCCCGTGCCTGTTCACGCAGATTGAGGAACTGGTTATACTCATTCACCAGATCATTGTGTTCCGAGAGCAGCCGATTCATCTCCTTCAGTTGGATCTCCTTCTCGATGGCCAGCTCGGCAGTTTGGAGCAACATCGTCTTGATCGTGGCTGCGCTATTGGCGTTGGTGATGTCAGCTTGATTGATAGCCTCCTGCAAGGCCTGGGCACTGCCCAACTTGGCTAACTCAATCTGCGCCGGATCCCACACCGTCTGCGTTGAACTGGTCCACGACTGGTCGAAGCGATAGCCACTGGAAGCAATTGTCTCCACCCCAGCCGACCACTTGAGCGGGTTGATGTTGAAGCCAGCTTTGGCCTGCACGTCGGCCCCTACATGGATATTGTGCGTGCTTGCCGAGATGTCGATGTCGGTGGTGCGATGGGCATTGATGGTACCTTGGGCCACGATCGTGGCAGCGACTTTGTCACCGTTTTGTAGGGTGAGTTCAATCACCTTGCCAGCGCGCTCTTCCTCGATGCGCACCTGTTTATAGACGTTCTCCATCCTCACCTGAATCTGGCTGAGCCGATCGGCGGCAATCTGTAGGTTGTGAAAGTTCTGCTTCATCAGGCCACCTTCAGCACTACAGGTCATGTAGTTGTCCTGGCTCGGGCCGCAGATCTCCAGCAGCCGATTGTTGTAGGTGAGACGCAGATTTTGCATCTCACGCGCCATGGCCGTGCGATTCTGGTCGAACTCACGCTGCGCACTCTCGGCACGGTTTTCGTCTTCAGTGGCATCGCGCAAGAAGTCGGTTTGGACCAGACGGCGCAGTTCCTCATAGGTCTGTAATGGCACATAGTCGTCGACAAAGCCGAAGGGGTTGATGCCGTCATGGATGGCCTGAGCCTGTCCACGCAGCCGCTCCAGATTGTTGATGATCTCAAAGCCACCATTTTGGATAAACTGAGCGTTCTGCTGGGCAGCACTGGTCGCCAGAGCCATTGCCTGTACATATTGGTTGGCAAAAGCGTGCGAATACAGATCCAGCGCCTTCTCATCCTGCCCTAATTGGCGATAGCGGTCGGCCATTTCGCCGATGGTGACGACCATACGCTCACTCACGGTGCCAAAGAGTTTGAATTCGCCTGCGCCAAAGTAGTCACCGATGCGCACACCGCCCGGCCCGCCAAAGTCAGCGTTAAAGGCGTAGGAGAGCACATCGACGGCAAAGTTGAACTGTTGCAGCGCCTGCTCAAGCTGGTGTAACTCCTCGGCGATGATCTGGTCGGCACGCGGATCGCCACTGCTGAAGCGATAGTCCAGAGCGTCAACCATGAACTCGTTACCGAAGATCATGTGAATGTTGGCCAGCTCACGGGTGCTAGTCAGCACACCCGCCCGCCCGATCTCACGAATCGTGCGTGGCTGGCCATCGACCATGACGGTCAAGTCAGGCGGTTCGGCCAGCGAGAGAAAGCCAAACATCTCGCGCGCTCGGATGAGCTGATTGCGAACATCCTTGGCCCCGTTCAACGGCAGTTGCGGCGAGAGATCGGGGATACGCTCTCGCTGCTCAGCCGCTGACAGGTCGTCAAACTTTTGACAATAGCCGCTCGGAGCAATGTTTTCGTAGTCGGCGCAGAAGCGGTAGAAGATGCGGCCATTGTTAAAGTCCGCATAGTTCTTTTGGCAGTCGCCGACATTGGCACCGCTACAGGTTGGGGGTAGTTGCAGATCGGTCTGCCGAAAATCACGACCCACCGCCAGCAACGCCTGTGCCTGGTCGTAGACCTTTTGATAATCCTGGCGGGCGAGCAGCGCCGGGGGCTGGCTGCTCGGCAAGAGCGTGAACTGTCCAGCGGTTTGCGAGAAATCACTCACGTTGCTGAACATGGCCGCCGTGATGGCTGCACCATTGCTGTTCATGTCGGTGTCACTGCTGCCTGCCGGGGTCTGAGCGAGTGCCATCTGGCTAGAGCTAGCCTGGGTGGACAGTGGCCAAAGCAAGCAGAACAAGAGCACAATGCGAATCACTTGAGTACTGATGCGTAGGGTTCGTGGTTGTCGTTTTAGACCAACCCGTACCCACGCTGGTTGTGTGTTCATGGATTTACTCTCCAGTATCCCAGCGGCTTCCGGAAGATTCGTCGTATTGCACCAGGCCGTTGAGGAAACAGAGCACATCGATGTGAGGCGTTTCATCCGGTTGACCATCGCTCATAAATTTGGTATGGATATACCAATTGGAGTTATCGCCAATGAAGAGCCAGACCATATCGGCGTCGCGCGAGTCTTCACTGATGTCATAGCGTCCAGTAGACCAGGCACCGTTCGTGCATTGGTAGACAGCGGCTGAGATGCCCGTGTCGAAGACTGCTTGATCCTCTGACAGCGCAGTAAAGCGTTTGATCAGGACTGGCTTAACTGCATTCGCTCCCATCACCAGGTCCCCAGAGACCCAGGTGTTGCCCGAAGAATGGATCATGCCGTTGACGCCCAGGCTGCCCTGTGTCTCAACCAAGCCGTTGTTGTAGAGCTTGAAGGAAGTTGCGCCATTGTCCATGCCCGCCTGTCCAGTCGATTTGTCGTAATAGACGCTGGCTCGCCGTTGGCCATCGACGCCAAAGAGATATTCACTGCGCTGTGATGCACTCGCATTATTGATGTCCAACATCATGTCAGGGTCGTCATTGTGGACCTGGATCGGTACGGTGGGAGCGTTGGTGCCGATCCCGACTTTGCTGCCATCACCGAGTAGCAAGCCGCTGTTGTTCATCACCAATTGCTGGCCGCCTGCATTGACCTGCAAGGCACTGCCCGTCGTGGCAGAGATCTGCAACTGGGCCTGCGGGCTGGTGACCCCAATTCCCACCTTGCCACTTTCATCGACATGTACCGCATGGCTGCCATTGCCGTTGGGGGCGGTCAAAGCGGCAGCGTGGTCGGCGTACATGGCGTAGGGGGCGCTGGCCAGACGTTGGCGTGGCGTCATCTCGTCGAAGGGGGCCACGGTCACACCAATAAAGAGGTCGGGACTCGTAAAGAGTTGCGGCGGCACGGGGTTCGTATTGCCGAGCAACACACTGAACTGGCCGTTGCGCACGGTTACATCCGTGTGTTCCTCGGTCCAGCGGGCCTCGTTGAGCGGAGCCGAAACCCGGTCATAGATGCGGAAAGTCATCTTTTGCAGACCGCTCATCGGCTTGCCTTCTACATCGCGCAAAACACCCTGATAGTTCAGATAAGGTGGAACCGTGGCAGTGCCAGCAAGGCTTTGCCACAAGCTCGCTCCCCATGCCGAACCCACTGGCTGAATAGCGCTAAATAGAATGTAGCTCAACAATAGAGCGACAATGGTGTAAGGCAACACCTGTGATGAAAATTTGAAACGATTGGGTACCATAAATTTTATTTCCTTTTTTACAATCTTTTTTAGACGTACAACGTGATCGAGCATAGCAAGTTCAAGGGATGGTTGTCACCCTCAAAGAAGGAGGGTAATGGAATGGTCCAGGGATGGTGAAGGATGGTACGAGACTAACATGCTGGCTCTATGAAGATTTTTGTTTCCTTTTAAGGAGTGTGAATTTCCCAAACGTAACCGCATAGTCTGTTCTTTTTTTGAAAGAGTCCGTTTCAAGCGAAAAGTGATGCCGGCTCGCTTTCCTAAAGCACTTCTCCGGGCACTAGCGTCGTGACAGTCGGGATTCATAACGCATATACCAGAACAACATCAACGCTGTGACAATCAAGTTAAAGCCATGCAACAGCCAGATCGGTCCTATCGGCAGGCTATAGACGTAGATCGCATACAGCAGATTGCCCACATTGTTGAAGAGCAGGTTTGTCATGCTGTAGGACTTCAGATTTCGAGTCGTGAAGGCCTTCATCAACATCGGCAAGGTTCCAACTATAAATAAGGCGCTCGAAAGCGAGCCAGCTACTATCGGAATATCCATTGTTCATCACCTCCTTTTGTTAGATTTGTACTTGCATCCCTCGACTTCCCAGCATGAATCACTACGATGGGTTTCTTCTTCGGGAACTGAGACATGGATGCAGCAGGATTGCGCTGCAATCTAGCGCCCCACTTCACCAACTGGTTGCCCAGCCACAACCGAAACTGCGAAACCGGACTTGTAGATTGATCAAGTCTTGCTGCACTTTTAAGCAGGCGACGCTTGTCTGCCTCTTGAAGGTAGGCTTGCATACGCAGTTGTGCTGACGCATACATTGGATCGGGTAACATAATTCGCTCCTGTTTTTGAATTTCGAATTGACTACTCGCAAACTTTTCTAAAAACTTCATCCTCAAGCGGTTGGTAAAAAAAACTAGTTGATACTCACTTGCAGAGCACGTGAGTGCAGGCGAACTGACGGATCTGCTGCTAGGGAAAAGGCTACCAAGCCCCTTCAGAAACCCCTGCCAACGAGTGGAAAAGGATGTTTCATCCAGCACGACGATATACTCATTCATCCAATCACTGTCATTGATTTGGTAACTAAAGCCGCTGCCTTGTAACAAACGCAACACTCGCCAATTGCTTGGCTCGAACAAGACTCGTAGTTGGCGAATCTGATTGGCCTTGGCGTGGTGATGAAGTTGCTGCCAGAGGCGACGACCTACACGGTGCCCTTGAAATTGATCTTCAACCAGAATGCCAGGTTCGGCACTTGGCGGCCCTTTGACTGCCTCGCGCACATAATAGGCCACGCCCACGATTCGTTCACTGCCAGCTTGCACCGTGGCAACAAAGCCAGCGCCCTTGTCAGATCCCATCTGACAGACTGCGCGCAACTCTTCTGGGGAAGGGATGCGCATTTGGAGGTAACGATAGTAGATGCTCTCCGGCGAGAGACGTTGGTGCATTTCCTGCAACAAGTCGAGATCGTCAGGTCGAATCGGTCGTACCGTGATAGGCAGTATCGGCTCGGTAAGTGGTTTACTGCCTTGCAGTTTTTGGTTGGATGTCATAGTTAATCTCTCCGTCCTTGATTTCACAGCTGAGAGCGCAAGCGTCGGCGCACCAAGTTTGTGCGCCGACGCTTGACAATCTATTCAAACGAGTTCGCTGATCTCTTGGGGGTGCGTACCTAACACTCCCGAGAGCTGAATCGGCTTTCAATCCGTTTCGCCATCAGCTGCAACAAGGTATTCAAGGAGCGTCACAAAATCGTCACGAAATTAACTACCCCTGCCTGGGTCGCAAAGAGACAGAGCGCTTGAATCCGTACGCCGTTCACAATGTTCAGTCGGTTGAGTGCATTCCCGTTTGAGTAGGTGCCGCCCTTGCCTGTTAAGTAGTTGGTACTAGGTAGCGTGTTCATTCGTTGTTCTCCTTCTGCATACAAACAAAGCTTTAAGTCGGGAGTCAATGCCAGCCCATTTCCTCCTAATTTTGTAAATTTGCTGGCACTCAGGCCTTATATAATGAATAACCTGGTGAATGGCCCAGGCGGGGTACCACATCGGCGAGCACTACATCTACTTGCGAATCGCAATCACTTCCAGGTAGGTCGAATCGACCTGAGTAACGCCGTTATGACCGTCGTTATGTTGCGTCCAAAGCTGTTCCAAGTCGCAGCGCAATGACTTTTGCGCCTCAGCATTGAGCGTAGCAAAGGCACGCAACGTGGGTCCATAATAGGTACGGAAGTATTCCACGGTTGCCGCTGTGCTGAATGGAAAGTTGAAGGTGATGATTCGTTGCCTACAATCGACCTCGGCGCACCGCTGCCCCAGCCGTTCTTTGACCGTGGCTGTATTCCCCCACTGAATGGGTGATGAAATGCCCGGCGCTGGCGGCACATGTTTGGCCATAATTTTGAACATCTGACCGATGAAGCCGTCAGGCGTCCAGTTGGCCATCACAACGCGTCCCCCAGATCGGCAGACCCGCATCAGTTCGGTGGCGGTTGCCTCGGGTCGGGGGGCAAACATGGCCCCAAACATCGAAACGACTGCGTCGAAGCTGCCATCGGAATAGGGCATCTGCTCAACATTGCCTTCCTCGAAGCGAATCGCCAGCCCTTCGTTGTGCGCCCAGGCCTGCGCCTGTTCAACCAGGTTAGGAGCAATATCAATCCCAGTGACCTTTGCCCCGCTGCGTGCAGCAGGGATGGTGAGGTTGCCCGTGCCACAAGCCACGTCCAACACCCGTTCTCCAGGCCGGAAGTTGAGGCGAGCAATAAATTCAGATGCGCCCACCTCATAGGATTTGGCAATCTTGCCAAAGTCGCCAGCCATCCAGGTCGCCTTGGTACGGACAGTAAGCTCATCGGTTGGTACGGGTCGACTCACACTGGTTGTTGTCATGTTTCTGTCTCCTGGTTTGCAAGAAAGTCGGACAAGACGGGTGAGGCGCTTTCGTTTCCTATTGGCTCCTCGTTTCGCCGATGCCTTATTAACTTTGAACTGGACTCAGCATAACAAGCGACAGCGGCGAGATCGTCCCCCACGAATGTCAAGAGCGCGTCCAAAGCGCGTCCAAAGCGCGTCGAGAATGAGTCAGAGCCGCAAGCATTAGCGACCGGTAACACCGAGTCTTATACACTTGCAGCTCTGACAGGGACCTTTACCGAATAAAGATTGCGAGGATTATTGGAAATCAAGTAAAATAGAACAATCTCAAGTTTGCTTACCTTTGCGAATCTCTGCCATGGCTGACACACTCGAACTTGCACTGTTGGGAAATCCAGAACTTCGTCTCGCCGGACACCCTCTGGCAAGGTTTCGTTCAAGTAAGGTCTATGCCCTTCTCTACTATCTTGCGGTCACTCAACGCGCACAGCCACGCTCGGTTTTGGCGGGGCTCCTGTGGGCCGAGATTGAGGAGTATTACGCCCGGCGCAATTTCAATCGCACCCTCTCAGACCTGGCTCAGTATGTCGGTGACCATCTATTGATCGAACGGCAAGCCGTGACTTTTGATCTCAACCAACCTTATTGGCTGGATGTGGCCCAGCTCGAAGCGGCGGCGGCGTTGCAGCCAAACGAACAAAACGTAGACTCCCTCGCCACCGCAGTCAATCTCTATCGAGGTGACTTTCTCGATGGCTTCTACGTACAAGATGCCCCCGAGTTCGAACAGTGGGTTCTAGGCGAACGCACCCGGCTGCGCGCCCATGCGCTGCAACTGCTCCACACGCTCGCCGACTATCAAGCCGAACTTGGCAACGAAGTGCGGGCCATGGACTATGTCCGCCGCATCCTGCAATTGGAGCCATGGCGCGAGGAAGCCCATCGCCAGCTCATGCTGTTGTTGGCACGCAGCGGACAACGCAGCGCCGCCCTTGCCCAATTCGAACTTTGCCGTCAGGCCCTGCACAGTGAGTTGAGTGTAGAACCCGACCCTGTCACCCTTGATCTTGTCGCCCAGATCCGCGCTGGTACGTTTGACAAAGCGACAGCAATGCCCAACCTTGTACGTAACAAGGTGACCCATGAACAGCTACAGCCAGCCGCGCAACCTGAGCAACCCGTGGCAACCCAGCCAGTCAACCACGCACCTCCACATAACCTGCCTGGTCAGCGCACGCCCTTCGTAGGTCGAGAACAAGAACTGGCCGAAATCACAGAGCTGCTGGGAGAAAATGATGACTGTCGTTTACTGACCTTGACGGGACCGGGTGGCATGGGCAAAACACGACTGGCGCTCAAGGCAGCAGAACAGCTCGTTGCCGGACCTGTCCTACAACAGCGCTTTGGCGATGGCATCTTCTTTGTACCGTTAGAAAATGCAGGGGATGGCGAGGGATTAGCCTCGGCGATGATCTCAGTAATTTGTGCGGAGTGTGGTTTTTCCCTACAGATGAACGTGTCGCTTACCGATCAGCTTGCCCATTGCTTGCGCAACAAGGCCATGCTCCTGGTGTTGGACAATTTTGAACATCTAACCCAAGAGGCGGCGTTGCTTTCCGATCTGCTAGCAGCTGCCCCCAAGTTGAAATTGCTGGTTACCTCGCGCGAAGCGCTTGGCCTGCAAGAAGCCTGGTTTTACCCGCTGCTCGGCCTTTCCTTTCCACAGAACCAAGCAGTCAATGGCGTTGGGCCGGAGCAATATGACGCCGTGCGCCTCTTTGTGCAGTGTGCCAGGCGCGCACAGCCCGCTTTCGCCTTTGAGAACGAACGTGCCGCCGTGTTGCGCATCTGTACGCTGGTGGAAGGCATGCCGCTGGGCATTGAATTAGCTGCGGTCTGGCTGCGGGTGATGAGCTGTGAACAGATTGCGCAAGAGGTGGCCCGTGGGCTGGATATTCTCACAGCCCGCTACCAGAATCTTCCGGCACGTCACCGCAGCATGCGCGTCGTGCTAGAGCACTCGTGGGCACTACTGAACACAGAGGAACAAAAAGCGATTGCGCAGCTTGCCATCTTTCGGGGCAAATTTCGCCAGGAAGCGGCGAGTGCTATTACCGGAGCTTCGCTCTTTACCCTACTTACGCTGGTGGAGAAAGCGATGGTGCGGGCGACCAGTGGCGGCTATTATCAACTGCACGAATTAACCCGCCAATTTGCCGAAGAACAGCTCGACAGCGTTCGTAGAACTACACTACGCAATGCACATGCCACCTATTACGCTGGATTATTGAATCGCCACCAGCCTCATCTCTTCACCAGCACCTTTCGCCAGATATGGACAGAGGTAAGCGGCGAACTGGACAATATTCGCCATGCCTGGCAGTGGCTGATTGAATCGGCGGGTGCAGGGCACAACGACCTGCTGTTGCCCACTCTGCTGCGCCACATGGCCGGCGTGCTGACCACCTATCACGTTTTTCACTCACTCGTGCTCACAGGTCAGGCGCTCTTTGATCAAGCATGCCAGGTCTTAGAGGCGGCTGGGTGGAGGAACAGTCACATTGCCCTCGATGGGCAGCCTAGTCGCAGTGCGGCTTTACTCAAGCTCCAGATCAGCGCAGCCCAATTTCAAATGGAAATGGGTCACTATCGGGTAAGCTGGACGATGGCCGAACAAACGATAGCTGCCAGTCGAGCCTTCGGCATCGACGATGATCTGGCCAGCGCCCTGGTTGTCTATGGTCGGACACAGGTTCGGCGCGGCGACTACCATGCGGCAATCCCTGCCCTGGAAGAGGCGCTGGTCCTGGCTGAACGGTTACCTGCGCCGGGTTGCCGGGGCGAAGCGCTGATCAACTTAGGGGTCGTGGCCAATAGTGAGGGACGTCACGCTGATGCCCACGCCTATTATCGCCGGGCGCTAGAGTTCGCCCAATCCTTGGGGTACCGGCCTTGGATCGAGCGGATCTTGAATAACCTTGGCACCCTCTATTTTCGCCAGCGCGACTATCGGCAGGCTCTCTCCGCCTATGAAGAGTCGCTACAGATGGCGCAGGAAGAGGGCGACCAGACCTATGTCATGATTAACATCAGTAATATTGGTGGCGTACAGCGGGTCTCCACCCAATATCAGGCGTCTATCCAATCCTATCAACGAAGCCTGGGCATGGCGCGCAGCATGGGTATGGAGCGCTGGATCGCCGCTAACCTCAATGGCCTTGCCCTTGTCTATCTGGAGGTGCAGGACTTCACCAATGCCGAAGGCGTGCTACGTGAGGCGCTCGTGGTGGGGCAACGCAGTGATAGCACACTCGACTTGCTGGGCAGTATAGGTCTCTTGGGCCATGTCTTTGCCCATCGCGGTCAGATGGAAGCCGCGCTCAAGGCACTCCTCTTTGTCGAGCAGCATCCTTCCACCATGGCACGCGACAAGGTCTACAATCAGCCGATCCTCACTGAATTGCGCAGCGAATTGCCGCCAGAACTATTGACGCAGACAGCGACCTGGGCCACTGGTCAAACGACCGAGGGAGTGGTACATTGGCTGTTGTCTGGCCCGCCCAGACAATAATGCTGGTCACATTTTTGCAAAAGTACGTTGTCAATCGCAATGGCTGAAAAGTTAGAAATAGCGCTCCTAGGTAATCCAGAGCTTCATCTCGCCGGGCAACCAATGGCCAAGTTTCGGTCAGCCAAGGTGTATGCCCTTCTCTACTATCTCGCCGTCACGCGACGAGCGCAGCCGCGCTCCGTGCTGGCGGGGCTCTTCTGGGGTGAGATCGGAGAGTATTACGCGCGCCGTAATTTCAGCCGTACCCTTTCCGACCTCGCCCAATATGTCGGTGACCATTTGCTGATCGAGCGGCAGACTGTAGCCTTTGACCGCCAGCAGCCTTATTGGTTGGATATAGAAGTGTTAGAGAACGCAGCCGATTGCCCTCCTACAGCGCAGAACGTAGCAGCGCTGGCCGCTGCCGCTGAACGTTACCGAGGTGATTTTCTCGATGGCTTTGTTGTACAGGAGGCTCCGGAGTTTGACCAGTGGCTACTCAGCGAACGCACCCGTTTGCGGACCTGTGCGCTGCAACTGCACGAAACACTCTCTCGCTACTATGCGGAACAGGGCGAGTTAACGCAAGCAATGAACTATGCTCGACGCATTTTACAACTAGAGCCGTGGCGCGAAGAGGCCCATCGCCAGTTAATGCTCTTGTTGGCCCAAAGTGGGCAACGAAGCGCAGCGCTGGCTCAATATGAACTCTGTCGCCAGGCCTTAAGCAGCGAGTTGAACGTCGAGCCTAGTTCGGCGACTCTCGACCTTTTTTCTCATATCCGCGCTGGGAAAATCGACAAAGCACCCGAAGAGAAGCCTGTCGTTGCCATATCGGCTCCGCTACCCCCAGTTTCAATTGCTGCTACTGCACCTACGCCTTCAGTCATACGCCACAACTTGCCCAGTCAGCGAACCACCTTTGTCGGGCGAGCGGCAGAATTGAGTGACATCACACGTCTGTTGATCGAAGAGGAAGAGTGTCGCCTGTTGACCTTGGTAGGGCCGGGGGGTATGGGCAAGACGCGCCTGGCGCTCAAGACTGCCGAACAGATCGCCGCCCTTTCGACACCGCGACATCGTTTTGCGGATGGTGTGCTTTTTGTCCCTTTAGAAAATGTGATTGATCAGGATGGGTTGGTGGCCGCTCTCCTCTCCGTGATTGCGGAGGAGAGCGGCTTTCCACGCCACAGCGATGCACCACTCCAGCAGCAGCTTTTCCAATCCTTGCACGCTAAGTCGATGCTGTTGGTGCTCGATAATTTTGAGCATTTGGTAAAGCAGGCAGAGTTACTCTCTGCGCTGCTGACAGCAGCACCTCGCATCAAGCTGCTCGTCACCTCGCGTGAGACACTTGGCTTGCAGGAAGCCTGGTTTTATCCATTGCTTGGGCTATCCATTCCCAACAGTTCGGTGCCAACAAGGGCGGCACAGGGCGACGATGATGCAGTCCGCCTCTTTGTTCAATGTGCGCGCCGCGTGCGTGCGGACTTTATACTCGACACCGAGCGCGCTGCGGTATTGCGTATCTGCACGTTGGTAGAAGGGATGCCCTTGGGCATTGAATTGGCAGCCGCCTGGCTCAAAGTTATGAGCTGCGACCAGATTGCACAGGAGGTGGCGCGCGGACTCGACTTTCTGACCGCCCGCTACCAAAACATTCCAGCGCGCCATCGCAGTATGCGTGCTGTTATGGAACATTCGTGGGCGTTGCTCGCAGTTAAGGAGCGAGCGATTGCCGCACGCCTTTCCGTCTTTTGCGGCCCCTTTAGCCACGAAGCAGCAGAGATCGTTGGGGCATCCCTCTTGACCTTGGCCGATTTGGTGGAAAAAGCGCTGCTCCGCTTGCGGCCCGACGGCACCTATCAGATGCACGAGCTGACACGTCAATTTGCCGAAGAGCAACTTGGACCAGCCCAAGCCTTATACAGCGCCCATGCCCAATACTATGCAGAGTTAGCGCAACGCTTGGTCGGAGAGCTGTACGGCCCTCAAAGCAAAGCAACGCTTGGTCAATTGAACCTGATCATCGATAACATGCATAGTGCCTGGCAATGGCTGCTCCAGACCTTGGAGCAGGGCAAACATCACCCGTTGGCGGCACAGTGGCTGGCACAGTTGATTGCGCCCCTGGCGGAGTATTTTTATATCCAGGCGCGCTTTCAGGAGGGCGTACAGATCTTCCAGCAAGCAGCCGCTCGCCTGCAACGGCTACAGTGGGAAGGCAGCGCATCGCACAACGCGACGGTTCCACAGTCAGCCCCAGCACCGTTGAGAACTGTCTATGCCCAACTCCATGTGCGCATTGGGATGCTGAGCTACGATATTGGTCGCTATGAAGCTGTTCAACACCATATCGAGGCTGCGCTGCCAATTTTGCATACTTGGGGCAACGCCGAGGAGTTGGCACAAGCCTACGGGATGTTAGGCAAAGCCCATTATCGTCGCGGCCAACGCAGTGAGGCGTACGCAAATTTGTATAGGAGCTTGGAATATGCAAATACTACCCCCAACCTGCTTTGGCGGGCGGTTGCCTTCAACAATCTCTCGCACTTGGCTGAAGATGATGGCGACTTCGCAGAGACAGAACGACTCTTGCGTCAATGTCTGGCGATCTACGAGAAAATGAATTCGGCATTTAACGTGGGGACCACCCTTGGAAATCTCGGCTTCGTCTACATCCTGTGGGGCCGATACGAAGAGGCGGTGCACTATCTGCAGCGCTCACTGGTCATTGCCGAGCAGGAAGGGGATCCGGTTTCTACGTTGATCAATCTAAACCACATTGCGGATGCCCAGCGTGCGCAATGTGATCTACAGGGTGCGTTGGACGGCTATCAGCGTAGCATGAGGTTAGCGCAACAGATCGGTCATCTGCGTGGAATGGTGATGAACTTGAACGGGTTGGCGCAAACCTATCTCGATTTGGATGACTTCGCCGCCGCCACCCCTCGGCTAACAGAAGCCTGGGTGATCGCACGCAAGACAGCCAGCGTCCCCGATGTACTTCTCACCATGGGCTCGTTGGCTCGACTTTGGGGACAGCAAGGCAGGATGCTCGAAGCCCTACGCATGCTGGCTGTTGTTGTCAAACACCCAGCACTTACAGCCTGGATGAAGCCCACGATCCAACGGCTCTTCGATCGGCTGGCACAAGATACGCCACCTGCGCTTGTTAGCCAAGTAAAGGAATGGGCCGCCAACCAGACGCTTGAGGGAATGCTCCCCTGGGTCGACTCCTTGATTCGTTACGACAGTCCAAGTCCCTTGCCAGTGTAACCGGTACTTTCTGTTGTCTGAAGTGGATTTGCAAACTTCTACCGTAAACCCTCTATAGCGTACAATGTACACCACACACAATGCTTATGCGTAAGCTGGGGTATGAGCATCCAAAGAACCTGCAAGCTTTATATCGTAAACCTGACTTTGCAAGAGGCAGACTATTTCCATGCAAGCTAACGAATCGACCCCTATTCAATCGAGCCCAGTAATTTCGGCAGTAAGAGAAACAGTTCAACAGCAATTTGAGCGGTTGACGGCCAATATTAACGGCATTGTATGGGAAATCGACATCAAGACCCAACAGTTTAGCTTTGTCAGCCAACAAGCTGAACGTCTTCTCGGCTATCCTCGCGAACAGTGGCGGGGTGTGGACTTTGTAGTGGACCGATTGCATCCGGAAGACCGCCAACAGGTGATCGATGTTGCCGCGCAATTGATTCGTGAACAACAAAGCTTATCTATCGAATATCGAGTGCTGGCCGCCGATGGACAATATGTTTGGCTGCGCGACAATGTCAACGTCGTCGTAGAAGAGGGCCAAACTACCAAGCTCTACGGCATCATGGTCGATATCACCGGACAGAAGCAGACAAAGGCCGAGCTATCGCTCTTTCGCATCCTGATCGACCACATCAATGATTGCATCGAGATTATTGATCCAGAAACAGAGCGATTTGTCGATTGTAATGAACAATCTTGCCGGGCGCATGGCTATACTCGTGATGAGTATCTCGCCCTCTCCGTTGCCGACCTCGATCCATTAATTGCAAGTGGTTCTTGGCAGGAAACCTGGGGAGATGCACCTTGGGATGGCCCGCGTGTCTTTGAGAGCATCCACCAACGTAAAGATGGGTCACTATTCCCAGTGGAGGTCAACATCAATTATGTTCAGTTGGACCGCGCTTACTTGATCGCAGTGGTACGCGATATTACCGAACGCAAACGTGCAGAGCAGGCGTTGATTGAAAACCACAACCTGCTCAACGCCGTCATTGAAGGAACACCCGATTCAGTCTTCATCAAAGATCTCAAAGGGCGCTATGTTTTGATCAATAGTGCCGGGAGTCGGTTACATGATAGAACTGTGGAATCAATTATCGGCAAACGGGATCATGATATATTTGCTCACCACACAGCAGAAGAACTGATCGCAGATGACCGCCATGTGATTGAAAATAACACTTCGCACGCTTTCGAAGAGAGTATTATGGTCGGCGGGGTGATGCGCACCTTCCTTACTACCAAAAGCCCTCGTCGAGATTCCGATGGCAATGTGATCGGTATCATTGGCATCGCGCGCGATATCACCGAATCAAAGCGGCTCGAAGAACAACTACGTCAGGCCCAAAAGATGGAGGCGGTTGGGCGACTTGCGGGCGGGATTGCCCATGATTTTAATAATCTGCTTACAGTAATCAACGGTTACAGTAACATGATTTTTAACCGACTTCAAGAAGAAGATCCTAACCGCAAACGGCTGACCGAAATTCAAAAAGCAGGCGAGCGAGCCGCCAAACTGACCCGTCAATTGTTAGCCTTCAGTCGTAAACAGGTGCTTCAATCACAAGTGGTAAATCTCAACATGCTCCTGCTCGACCTGCTCAGCATGTTGCAGCGTTTGATTGGGGAGGATATCGATCTCGTCTTGCAGCCTGATCTGAAATTGGGGCAGGTCAAAATCGATCCTGGGCAATTCGAACAAGCTATCATCAACCTGGCGATCAACGCCCGCGACGCCATGCCGCAGGGTGGGCGACTCCTGCTGGAAACTCGTCACACCCAACTCGATGAAACCGTTATCTACTATAACCCGGATATCAAGCCTGGTTGGTACGCTCAGGTCATTATCGCCGATTCTGGACAGGGGATGGACGAAGCGACCCAAGCGCGCATCTTCGAGCCATTCTTCACGACCAAAGAGCTCGGCAAAGGGACGGGGCTGGGACTGGCAATGGTCTATGGCTTTGTGAAACAATCGGGTGGGCATATCGAGGCAAAGAGCGAACTCCACAAAGGCACGATCTTCAATATTTACCTACCCTATACAGACGAAGTGCAGAGCGCATCCACAAGCCTGCCGGACTCGCAAACCACGCCTCAAGGCAGTGAGACAATATTGCTTGTTGAAGATGAGGATGCGGTTCGAACCTTGTGCCGGCAGACGCTACAAGCTTGTGGCTATACAGTGTTGGAAGCATGTAACGGCCCGGAAGCGATTGAGCTTGCACAACGACACTCTCAACCGATCCACCTCCTGGTGAGCGACTTGGTGATGCCGCGTATGAGTGGTCAGCAGCTTGCCGAAGTACTCACCCAAGCCAGACCCGATCTGCGTGTCCTCTTCATGTCCGGCTACACCGGCGAGACCATTTCACGCGCAGGATTGAACGGTACACGGTATAACCTGCTACAAAAGCCCTTCGATCCAAGCGATTTATCGAGGAAAGTCCACGAAGTCCTACGCACCACCACTCCGCATTCGGATTAAACTCCTCGCAGGATTTTGAAAATTTTTGGAATTAACATCTTGTTAGCTGAAACAATTCGCAACTTGCGATTCTCAAGTTACAACCTGCACCTGAACACCGACGTAACTGCATCGGCGATGCGCTGCCAATGATTTTGCCGCGCGGCGAGGGATTGTTCGATCTGAATGCCATTGCCGCCAGCCAATCGATTGACAATGTTATGCGGATTATCACCATTGAAGTTGTCGGCCTCGGTTGCGATCCGTACATCTATGCCGCTATCCGCTAGCACAAGCTCAATGGCAGATTTGATCTGACACTTGAGCATGGCATCGGCGCCGCCACCGATTAAGATGTACGGCTCTTCAAAGCCGTGAAAGGCGACCGCATAGCTGAAACTGCGGTTGATAATGGTATTGAGTAAGGGAAACGAAGCCTCATGGAGATCGGGTGAGGTAATATGCCAACGTTCGTAGGCACCTCCCCCCTGCCGCCAGCCTTTGCAGCGCCAGCAGGAGACGTTCTGCATCGCAAACTGGGCGGCTACCCGCTCGGCTTGTAGATCCGTCGATGGCTCGATGTCGCCGCCATGCGGTGCAATCACGACCAGCCCGGTGTGAGCCCCATCGTCGGTCAAGCGTTCGACAAACTCGCTGTTGGCTTCGGCACATTCGTCACTGTGGGTGGGATGGGGAACCTGGGCATCCACCGTGGCAGCAAATTCAGCAGGAATCTCAGATCCGGCTGTCGCCAGTCGGGTACGCCCCTTTTGGGACATACGAACGATGGTTTCTGGTCGTTCTTGACGGATCTCGCTGACGGTGTAAAGTGCCAATTCGCCAATAGCACTTTTGACACGGATTTGCTGACCTACGGCACAGCCAATCGTTGCCAACTGGTTCCCATCGGCAGAGCAATGCTCGCCGTTGGTGAAGAGTGTCTCCTGCGAAAGGAAAGCTCGTTTTACGGTCGCTTCATAGGTTGCCATCGCACTTCTCCTTTGGGTTGGGCCGAGGGAAAGAAAGCACAGGCTGTCTGTGCTTCTTTCCGGCTTCGTGATTTTAGTTAACGTGTAACGAGCGGTAGATAGAGGCTTTCATTGCTCACCTGTGGTTGGGTCTCCAACTTCACGATGCGCAGGGTGAGGTCGAGCGCCTGTCGCGTATTGGCGATGTAATCGGGTGCTTCGGCGTGAGTCTCGGCGCTGATACCGTCGAGATACTCTTTGATCATGTCAGCAAAGACATCAATGCGCTGCTGCGCGATCTGGCCGATGACCAGTCGCGGGTTGATGAATAGATTGCCGCCAGTGATTGGTGCGGTTGCGCTGAGGGCATAGGTTTGCAGAATCTGGTTCGAGTCTACCAGTTGTTGATCGCCAAAGAGCATGGCATGAAAGAATTCATCGCTGCTGACGGCTCGGGGCAGACCCAGGGTGACCATCGCCTCAAGCATTGCCTTGCTGCCATCCAGTTCGGTAGCCGACGATTTGAGCGACCCCAGAGACATTTCGTTGATGATTCGCCCATACAACTCTACCTGGTAATCACCCAGCGCCTTCTCAATCTTGGCAAGGGTGGCGTCGAGTAGCTGTGCCTGCTGCGGTGTCATGTCGCCCGAAGGAGTTGTCGTCGCAAAGAGGGTCTCGAATTGCGCCTTGTAGTTCTTGCCGGTCGTCCAGTTGACCTTCGTCTTTTGACTCGCAGTATCCAGTTTGCTATCGCCCGGATCAGTCACCCATTTGGTCAGGATAGCCACATTGTCGTAGTTCACCGAGATGAAGGCGCGGTGTTTGCCAAAGAACTGAGGACAGAGTGCATCCGGTGCCAGCCCCGCCTGTGGATTACAAATATCATGAACATCGGTCCAATCATCTGAGATACAGACGGTTATCTTGCCCTGTCTGAGATAGTCAGCGAAGTTGAAGTGGTCGAAGTTTGGGATATGGGGCTGCATGTTGCTCGGCGCAGGGAAACTGCCATTGACATCCGGGTTGCCACAGGTCAACGTGCCCAATTCCGGGGTGACGTAGGTGACCGTCTGGGTGATGCCGCCAAACGGATCGAAGGATTCAGCGCGCTGGAGTCGATTTTCACGCACTTCTTTGAGCAAGCCGCTTTCAACCCCTTGTTCTTTGCTGTCGATTGCATCCAGTTTGTCCTTGTAGTTGGTGATGATGGTGGTAAAAAGCAGGCTGTTGCCCTCGGGACCGGTGGTTGTAGCCAGCGTTGACAAGTTGGTCATCGCCGTTTCCAGATCGGTGCCGATCTCATTCAGCCGGGCCTGGCGTTGTGGATCATTTTGCATAAAGTTCGCCATCTGGTCGGGCTCTTCCAGTGCGAGTTGGGCGTAGGCGCGGCTGGCCAACAGCCAATCGCGTGGACT
>JAXLWB010000052.1:0-66408 GCA_046328715.1 Caldilineaceae bacterium
TGGTGCAGGTCAACACGTTGCTGGCACAGATGGTGGTCAACAAGGATCGCCAGGCGCAGATGCACAGCGATGTGCGCTTGGCTCTTCAGGAGCGCGACCTGCATGTCGAACGCTCCAAGCGCTGGTTTGGCATGTTGATGAGCACAGCCCGCATTGCCTTTCAGAATCAGCCAGGGGTGCTGGAGACGATGATTCCTGGTGTGCTACGCACGGAGGCGGAACGCGAGGCCACACGCACGTTGATGGCAGAGCGTCGAGCCGCCAAGAAGAAAGCGGCAGCAGAGAAAGCGGCGCAGCCGGTAGCCGCTGCTGCAACCGTTGGGGCGGGTGTAACGGTGATTTAGGCAGCGAATGAGAATAGTAGGATTTACGCAAGACGACGAGAACAGCAAGATTTCTCCTCGAAACAGCCCTCGTCGAAATGACATCTTGCGTAAATCCTGAATAGCTGATTTGTAACTATCAACCCCACCCAAGCCCTCACTGCAATTAAGGGAAGCAATTTCGGTTTCGTAGGTGCGGTTTGCAGCCCATGCGCATCAAGCTAATAGACAAAGCATTTGAAAGTTGCAAAATAGTAGGGGCATCCGCTTGCCGGTGCCCTGCTTGCTGCAACGTGTGGGCAACTGCAAGGGTATGCCCCTACGCCTCGTGATGATGCAATGTCTATCTGCTTTGTCTATAAGAAGTAAATCTGCAGCGTGGCCCTACTAACGACACCCCACATGCAACGCACCGGTCGCCACTACCTAAGTTGGATTGGCTGATCTGGACCGGTGCGATGCATGGATGTTGCCATGTATCGCACGCTTTGGGAGTATCTTACATTCCTTCTCTTGCTTCGCTTGATGTCTATGGGTTTGCAACCGCACAGTCTCGGTTAGACCCACAGCGTGCGGCTAAAAGCACGCACCTACGAAAGCTCTTACCTTACTGGCGTGACCCTAGTCCTCCCAAGCTGTGGGGAGGGAACAGTCAAAGGAAGGATTCCGATTTGTGGACAGAAGAGCAAATTGAATCTGCCCCTCCACGGTTCCCTCCTTGCTTCGGGGAGGGCTAGGGTGGGGTGGCTTGGTAAGTTACACTGATTTGTGAATGAAGGTTGCAGGTGGCAAGTGGCACAGTATCATGACACTTTGCCACCTGCAACCTGCCACCTGCACTGTTGAATGCCTCTGTTTCACTCCTTTTGCGCCTCTTTGGATTCACTGGTACAATCGACATGAAATTAGCAAACTATGTAACTGTTCAATAGACCCGTTGAAGGATCATGAGCGAACCCATTGCCAATCGACTTCAGGAGATACGCCAGCGGATGGCGGCGGCGGCCCAGCGCGCTGGGCGCGACCCTGCCCAGGTACAGTTGGTGGCCGTGAGCAAAACCCATCCCATCAGCGCCATTAGTGAGGCAATTGCCGCCAATCAAGCCGATTTTGGTGAGAATCGGCTGGAAGAGTTGGCCGAAAAGATCGCACAAGCTGATCAACTCGGATTGCGAGCGCAGATTCGTTGGCACATTATCGGCACCATCCAAAGCCGCAAAAGTGGGGATGCGGTGGCGCTCTGGCAAGCGGCCCAATTTGCTTTGATCCATTCCGTAGATACCCTGAAACTGGCGCGACGATTGAGCCGCGACGCAGCGAGCGCTGGCGTCGTACTGTCTATATTGTTAGAGGTGAATGTCAGCGGCGAAGAGAGTAAACATGGCTTTACGCCGACTGAACTGCGTCAGACGATTGAGGAAATAGCGGCGTTGCCTGCCATCGATCTGCAAGGACTGATGACAATGGCACCGTTGGAAGTGGCTGCCGAGGCAACCCGTCCTGTCTTTCGAGGGCTGCGGCTGCTGCGCGATGAACTACAAGCCAGCCATCCACAGCTTGCCTTACCGCAGCTATCGATGGGGATGACCAACGATTTTGAAGTCGCCATTGAGGAGGGAGCCACACTCGTTCGGGTGGGTTCGGCGATCTTCGGGGCAAGATGAGCAGGTAAGCAAGCTGCAAGATGCAAGCGGCAGGTTGCAAGGTAGAATTGCAATCTATGTGTGGCATCTTGCTTAATATTATCAAGATTGGTAACGATTCAGGCGATCCTCTTCCGGGAAGGCTCTTGCGCAAGACAAACTCTAGCAATAGTCCCTTCCCGGAAGATACTTACGAAGGTCCTGAAGACTAGAGGGTAAAGATGCTAAGCAACGCAAAAATTGCATTTATCGGCAGCGGAATGATGGGCGAGGCGATGATCAAGGGGCTGCTAAACAAAGGGTTGGCTGTTGCCAGCCAAGTGACGGCCAGTGATGTTGCGTTACCTCGCCTACAGACATTGCAACAGGCCTATGGTATTCATGTTACGAATAGTAATGTGGAGGCGGCACGGCAGGCCAACATCGTTGTGCTCAGTATCAAACCACAAACGCTGGGTGAGGTGGGCAAGGATCTGCATGGCGTCCTCGCTCACGATGCGCTGATCTTGAGCATCATGGCTGGGGTGCGGCTGAGCACGATCCGTAATGCCTTCTTTCATGACCGGGTCGTGCGTTCCATGCCCAATACTCCAGGGGCGATTGGCATGGGCGTCACCGTGTGGATGGCGACCGACTCGGTTGCTCTAGAGCAGTTGCAGCAAGCAGAGGCGATCTTGAGCGCCTTAGGCGAACAGGTGCATGTCCACAAAGAGGATTATCTGGATATGGCCACCGGCTTGGGTGGCTCGTTGCCTGGATTTATCTTTCTGTTGATGGAAGCAATGATCGATGCCGGGGTGCAGATGGGTTTTGCACGCAGCGATGCACGCAAGATTGTGCAACAGTCGGTGGAAGGCAGCGCCGCTTTGATGCGTACGACTGGACAACACCCCGCTGAATTGCGCAATCAGGTCACCAGCCCAGGTGGAACGACTGCCGCTGGCCTCTACGAGTTGGAAAAAGATGCCGTGCGCGCTAGCATCAGTCGCGCTATCTTCGCTGCTTACGAACGTAGCCGCCAATTGGGCGCATTGAGTGAAGCAAAATAGCATATTATCGAGGAATCATCATGAATGGCATTTTAGTTTTTATTGGAGCGCTAATTCAGCTCTACGCATACTGTTTTCTGATCTACTCATTGCTCAGTTGGATTCCGAATATTGATCGCTCGCATCCAGCGATCCAGTTCCTCTATCAGATCACCGAACCGGTCTTGGAGCCAATCCGTCGCCTTGTTCCACCCTTGGGTGGCATGATCGACATCTCGGCCATGGTTGCCATGATTGCACTTTTTATCTTGAGTTCAATGATTACAGGGTTGTGAGCAAGGAGCAGGTGGCAGGTTGCGAGGTATACTAGCGGTTGTCACTAAGTAACACTTTTTGCGGTATAAAAAGTGTTACTTAGTGCAGAGCATCAGTATAAAAGTAGAATGTCACTTGCCACCTGCCACTTGTCACCTGCAACTTCCTGACCACTTGCATGGAAATCGAAGCAAAGTTTGCGATTCTCTCTCCACGTCAGTTCCAAGAGTTGGTGAAAGCCCGACGCTTGTTTGATTACCCGCTGGGGAAGGCCCACACAGCGCAGACGACCGATATCTACTTCGACACAGCCTCCTATCAGCTTCTTCGTCACGGCTTCTCACTGCGCTTGCGCCATACAGGAGTGTGGCTGACCACTCTGAAGAGCCTAAACCGTGGCGGCGATGAAACCCTGCACAGCCGCATGGAACAGGAAGAAGCGCTAGCGGATGACTTTGATTATCATACGCCGCAACCACTGGCGATTCAGCAGTTACCTTCCACCATTCAACGCATCGTTGCCCTTGCTATCGGACCCCAATGTAAGTCGGGATCCCAAAGTGAACTGCAACCGCTTTGCCAACTCGTGCAAGAGCGAACAAAGCGCGCCTTACTCGATCCGAGTTCAAGCGTTTCCGCTGGCAAGCAGCCTGAAATACCGATTGCAGAGTCATTGGCCGAAGTAAGTATCGATCAGGTGCAGGTCAACGACCTCAACGCTTCTTCGCAGCCAGTCGCAACCTTTGCCGAGCTAGAGATTGAATTGCGCAGGGGAAGTGCGGCACAACTGTCGGCGCTTTCCCTGCAACTCGCAACGAATCCAGCCCTACGTCTTAACAGCGAGAGTAAATTTGCACGAGCAATGCAACTGTTGCTTCCCGAGCAAAAGATTGCAGTGACCATGCCTGCGGCTGAATATTGTCGCACGATCTGGTTAAAACAATTGTTGCTGGTCTTGCTACAAGAAGATGGTGTACGTTGTAACAACGTGGAGGCCGTCCATGATATGCGGGTAGCGATTCGCCGCATTCGTGCTGGCGCACAACTCTTCGGCGATCAATTTCGTAAATTTAAAATCAAGCCATTTCTCAAAAGCTTGCGGCGGACCGCTCGATTGCTCGGTCAGGTGCGTGACCTGGATGTGGCGTTGCAGCGACTGCACGAGGAGCAAGGCGCTCTTGAGGACGGGGATGCTTTAGCGCTCTTGCGTGACAGGTGGCAGCAGCAACGAACTGCGGTCCATTGCGACTTGATCGAGTGGTTTAACAGCAACCAGTACAATCGTTTTGTGCGCAAGTTCCTGCGCTTCTGTCAGACCAGCGGGGTTGGGGCGAAAGCATTGCCCAAATCGGGTGAAGCTCCACTGCCACCTTATCAACTGTCCCATCTGTTGCCGCTCTTGTTAATGGAACGATTTACCACTGTGCGTGCGTTTGAATCTTTGTTGCTGGAAGAAGACGAAATACCCTTGCATACCTGGCACGCGCTGCGCATCGAATGTAAATACCTGCGCTACGCTTTGGAATTTGCCGCTCCCTTCCTGGACAAAGAAGGTGCATCGTTGATTGGTCACCTAAAGCAACTCCAGGAAGACTTGGGCAAACTGAACGATGCAGCGGTAAGTCAGCAGATGCTGGCCACCCATAAAGACCATTCTGGGGCGTTTGTTGCCTATCAGTCGCGGCAGCATGAGATCATTGTCAGTCAAATTGAACATGCACGTCGATCTTATGTGGACTTTGTCGCACCTGCCCAGCGACGTTTGTTCCAGCAAGCCTTGGCAAAGCTATGATCATCTGCAAAAGGCAGGATTGCGTTTCAATTAGGACATTGAACGTCATTGTTCAAGGTCGACCCGTACTATATGATGGAACAATCACTCTCTATCGATGATTTTGAGCAATTAGTCGGCGAGGCACTCGATTCGATCCCGGATGAATTGTTTGCTATGATCGAAAATGTTGCCATTGTGGTGGAAAATTGGCCCACTAGCCGCCAGATGCAGTCGGTTAAACTGACACCAGGGCATATTTTGCTTGGATTGTACGAAGGGGTGCCCTTGACCGGTCGCCATGATTATGGTCTGGTGGCACCTGACAAAATCACGATTTTCCGTGGGCCGATCTTGCAGATCTGCAACCACGACGCCGATGCCATCCGCAGCCAAGTGCGCCATACGGTGATTCACGAAATCGCCCATCACTTTGGCATCAGTGACCAGCGGCTGATAGAGCTTGGTGCTTACTAAAGGTTACTATGAAGCAATTTATCAAATTACCAATTCACACGCAATTGCGAACTAGCGTGCTGTGCCTGCTCATTGTTGCACTGCTTGCGGCTTGTTGGAAACCTTCGCTGCCTGATCTGCCGTCGATTCCGAAGGAGTTAGGTGATCCCAGCCAGGTGTTGAAGGATTTGGGATTGGGTGACTTGACCGAACAATTTTCAGATATCAACCTCACCTTGCCTGATATCAGCACGCCGCCGGGTGCCATCAATTTCAACGGCCCGACCGCGGTCAATGTGGGTATGGGCGAAAGTATCCCAGGGACAAATATCAAGCTCACTGCTATCAACGATCAGGGGGCTGAATTCGAGATCGCTGGCTTGCGTAGCCTGCGCAAGATCGGTGACTCGCTTGATTTCGACGGAACTTGGCCGCAGTTTCCTGATGTAAGCTATACCATGCGGCTGCGTATCTTCTATATTGGCAGTTCAAGTGTGCGGGCTGCCGGCGTGCATCGGCTCTTGATTCCCGATATTGCGCCTCAGGTTGCTGCAGCCAATCTACAATTGGGCGGCTATCAGTTGAAATTTTCTTTTGTTGACAATGTCAACCTCAACGAAAGTATCGCCGGAACGACCTTGGTTTATGCTGGAGAAGACAGTCGGGGCGGGATCATCAATGGTCTGCCAGCAGGCACCTATAATTTCTTTAAAGTGGGCGATAGCCTGAGTTGGATTGGACTGGTGCGCAACCAGATCGGTGCCCAGTACGACCTGCGCATGATCTTTTACACTGCCTCTAGCGCTCAAATCGGGGGCACAGTGACTGTCGCCATGCCCACCAAATAGCGATGATATGATAATTAGAAGATTGGTCATATTGTAATTATCAATTTCCCGCTTTCTAAGGTTAAATACCTGTAACTATCAGGCATCGAAAACATGACTGGCACTTTTCGTAGTAAGCGAGTCTTCATGCTCTCTCACAATAACGTTGAACCGTGAAGTGCCAGTCATATTGGATCAGGCTGAATACGTATGATTCAGCTTCATTTATACTTATAAAATCACGTCTTAACTCCCTTGGGATTTACGTATGGCAGACGAGTCTTCTCAACTAGAACCTGCGCTGCGTCGCGAGATCATGCAGGCCATAAATTCGCATTACTATAATGTGACCGACGGCGAGGGCCGCGCAGTCGGTGGACTGCTGGTGCTGCTAGATCGCCGTAATCGCCCTGTACGTGCCGAAATTCATCTACACGACGAACTGGCGGACGAGGTCGCTTCGACTGCAGTTCGTCAAGGCTATCATATTTTGGGTGAACGCTACTTTGGTGATGAGCCGTTGCCGCTTCAAGTGCGCGAAAGTTATGCACTGGGTGAAACCTTGCGCGTCACCCTGGGCGATCCGACACTAGCTGAAGACGAGCCACGCCGCTGGCCCCTTTGGCAAATCGCCAGCGCCGCGGTGATGATCATTGTGTTGGTGGGCTTGATTTGGGCTATCTCGACTTGGTTGCGCGGGGGCAGCGGTGGCGCAGCCGAAAGTCCAACTGTGCAGGAACAAAACGTTGCTACCCCTGTCACCGATGCGGCCGCCAGCCCAGTGCTCCCAACACCAACCACAAGCGGACAATTGCCTCCTAGCCGTAATGCGGATGGCACATTGAAGATCGGAGATAAGGTACGAATCAAGCCTGGCTATACTTTGACCCTGCGCAGCGAAGCGGGTGCCGAAGCGGGTGAGGTGGTTGGCTATATGAAGGATGGTGACATTGCCGAGATCATCGATGGCCCTATCCTTCTCCAAGGGGATAGCGATACCATCGTCTGGTGGCTGGTCAAACTGCCTGATGAAACACAGGCTTGGGCCGCAGCGAACACGAGTACGACACAGTTGTTGGAACGAGCCTAAAGCAACTGAAGCTGATCGGGTTGCAAAGATAGCCTGATCTGATCTCCCACATGGAAGCTGAAAGTAGAAGGTACGCTAAAGATCAAGTTCGTTTCGAGCCCAGTGTCAGGAAAAGAAAGTTCTAGCCGAGTCGCCTCGCCCCGGTACGAGAGCGACTCGATCTTTCCTCGCGGGGCATCTCCTTGCCTTCCACTCTCTCCTACACGTAGCGCTGTCGGGCGAATCAACAAGGTGTAGTGGCCCGGCTGCACAGGCGCTGGTAAGGGTAAATCTCCGATGGTTGTTTGCGCCACTTCTCTTTTTTCTTCACTTACACGAGCAGGCAATAGATTCTGAAAACCCAGGAAGCGCGCTACAAAAGCATTGGCCGGATGTTGGTAGATCTGCTGCGGCTGGTCGATCTGTTCAATTAGGCCTTGATTCATGATGGCGATGCGGTCGGCAATCGCTAAGGCTTCCTGCTGATCGTGGGTGACAAAGAGTACGGTCTGGTCTATCTTCTTGAGAATCACTCGCAAATCGTTCATCAACTCTTCGCGCAACGCCCGATCCAGGCTGCCCAACGGTTCGTCAAGGAGCAACAGGTGTGGGTGCGGGGCAAGGCTGCGAGCCAGCGCCACTCGTTGCCTCTCGCCACCACTCAATTCAAAGATCGAACGTTTGCCATAGCCACCCAGGTTGACCAGTTCTAGCATCTCCTCCACGCGCGTTGCGATCTCTGCTTTGTTTGCCCCCGCCATGCGCAGACCAAAGCCAATGTTTTCTGCCACGTTTCGGTGTGGAAAGAGCGCAAACTCCTGAAACATGAAGCCAAAGTTGCGCTGATGGACGGGCACTTGAGTCAGATCCTTACCATCCATCAAAATCTCGCCACGGTCAGCTGACTCTAACCCCGCTACTAGGCGCAATAGCGTTGTCTTGCCGCAGCCGCTTGGCCCTAGCAAACAAACGATTTCGCCCCGTTCGACGGTTAAGTCAACTCCCTTGAGCACCGGTTGGTTTGCGCTGTAGGATTTATAGAGGTCACGCAGTGTAAGCATAAATGATTAGAATCTTCTTATGATTTGCCCTGTGCTGATGCGTACCATTCAGAGCCGTTAGCGTCAGCGTACGTCACCCCGTGCTGACGCGTGGGGTTCTGAGTAGACCAACGCCGTTAACCATTACCTATTCCCCATTAACCATTAAAACTCTTCTCCCGGTAACCGGAAGCGCTCGATCAGCACCAAGGCTGCGCTGCACACCACCATCAAGATGGTGCTCATCGCCAGCGCTTGACCGTAATTGAGCAACCCTGGTTGGCTTAAGGCGCGATAGATGATCAGCGGCATGGTCGGTAGATCGGGGCGCCCTACTAGCAAGGTGGCTCCGAATTCACCCAGGCTAATCGTGAAGGCAAAGACTGCCGCCACCAACCCTGCCTGCCAAAGTAAGGGGGCATCGATCTCCCGGCGCACAGTTGCTGGCGCAGCTCCGAGCACCGCCGCCGCCTCACGCAAGCGCGGGTCGATACGCTGTAGCGCAGGCAGGATCGTGCGCACGACAAAGGGCGTCGCAATCAGCGAATGGGCCATTGGTGTCAGCAATGGGCTGGTGCGCAAGGCTCCCAGTGCAACGATATAACCAAAGCCGAGCGTCACCGCCGAAACGCCAAGCGGCAGCAGAAAAAGCGCATCCAGCAGCGTCGTCAGCCACGAACGAGGGCGGGCCAGCAGATAGGCGCTGATAATGCCTAGTAGTAAACTGATCAGGGTCGTTGCGGTCGCGATCCAAAGCGAATTGCCCACCGCGGTCAGCGGCGCTGCAAAGAACGCGCTTTGGCGGCGATTGACACTTAGCTCCGTGTAATAGGCAATCGTAAATCCTGCATCGCCCAGGGTGAAACTTCGTATTGCTAAGGCAAGGAGCGGTGCCAGCAACATCGTCAACATAAAGGCCAGAGAAAGCCCAATCCAAAAACGTTGTCGCCAGTTTGCAGCCCGTTGTTGACTAATGGCAAGCGGACGCAATTCCAGGGGTAGGCTACTTGCTCGTTGTAAACGGGTGTAAAAGAGCATCACTACAAAGCTGATGATCATCTGTAGCAGACTTAATATCGCTGCCACTGGCAGGTTGAAGAGGCTGGTTGCTTGGCGATAAATCTCGACTTCGATGGTTGCAAAGCGCAATCCACCGAGAATTAAGACTACACCAAAGCTGGTAAAACAGAAGAGAAAGACCAACAATCCCGAAGCAATGATGCTGGGAAGGAGCAGGGGCAAGGTCACCTCCCAGAAGACACGCTGGCGATTGGCCCCCAGAATCGCTGCTGCCTCCTCTAAACGGGGATTGAGATTTGCCCAAAAGCCGCCGACGCTGCGTACAATCACACTGACATTGTAGAAAACATGGGCCAGCAGAATGATCCAAATTGTTTGCATCAGTTGTAGCGGTGGCTCGTTCAGCGAAAAGAGCGCCATCAGCCAACGATTGATCAGGCCACTGTTGCCAAGCAGTGCGCTAAATCCAGCGGCAACGACTACCGTTGGCATCACAAACGGAAGTGTGGTTAGTGCCCGAAGCAAGGATTTGCCAGGGAATGAGTAGCGAGCAAAGAGAAAGGCAAGTGGTAACCCGCACAGAATCGTCAACAGGGTCGAGACCGCCGCTTGCCACGTGGTAAACCAGAGCAAGCGCCAGACATATGCATCTTGCAACGTAGCAAGCACCACCATTCCCATCGAATCACCCTCCCCAAAGCTAACCAGTAGAATGCTAGCTAATGGGTAAATGAAAAAGAAGCCCAAAACGGCAAGCGGCAAAGTGTAGAGAAGGGCGCGGGTGAGGTGTCTCATGGAGTGAGGAAGGACAAGGTGACAAGGTGACAAGGACAAATTCCCGTCACCTTGTCACCTTGTCAGAATTAATGGAGCATCGCCTCCGTCCAGTCTTTGATCCACGGTTCACGATTGGCGTCAATCGCAGCAGGATCGAGTTGCGCTGGATCGCTGGGAACTTGAGCAAACTGAGTGAAGAGATCGGGCAGCTTTGCCTGCTGGTTGACTGGGTAGACATACATTTGCAGCGGCATATCCTCTTGAAATTGCTGGTTGAGCATGAAGTCGATGAACTTGCGGGCTAATTCAGGATGCTTTGCTCCCTTGAGCACGCCAACGAACTCAATCTGTCGCCACACACTGCCTGCGGGATTGACATTGACACTGGCTGGCTCTTTACGGCCATCGGTGGCATAGACCACATCGGCTGGCGGGCTGCTGGTGTAGCTCACAACCAACGGGCGGTCACCACTGCCACCGGAGCCGACGGTAAAGTGCGTGTAGTAAGCATCACTCCAGCCATCGCTCACCAGGACATCGTTAGCGCGTAACGCTTTCCAAAAGTCCAGATATTTGTCCTCGCCGAAGTGGGCAATCGTGCCGAGTAGAAAAGCCAGACCCGGTGAGGAAGTCGCTGGATTTTCGACTACCAGGAGACCTTTGTATTCAGGTTTGATCAAGTCTTCCAGGCTCTGCGGCAGGGGTAGATTCTTGTTAGTAAACCATTTTTTGTCGGCGTTGATGTTGACAAAGCCATAGTCAACGGGCAGCAGCCGTTTCTCACTGTCCAGTTTAAATTCATCAGGGATTTGTGCCAAGGCTGGCGAGTCATAAGCTTCGAAGATATCTTCTTTGAGTGCTCGACTCAGCAGCGTATTATCGACGCCAAACATCAAGTCGGCTAAGGGTGCATCCTTGCTGAGAATGACCTTGTTCAATGCCGCACCGGCATCGCCCAAGGTGAGAACTTGAACTTTCACATTGTTGGCTGTTTCAAAGGCCTTCATCACTTCTTCACTGACAGCGAAAGAGTCGTGCGAGGCTAATACCAAGGTGGCTGGTTCACTGCTGGCGGCGGGTTGACTTACCGGTTGGCAGGCAGCCAATAGCGGGATCAATGTAAAGGTGAGCAAAAGCAGGAGGTGAGGAAAGGCTGATTTAGATTGCGTGTGGCGTGACATGCTGCTCCTTTTAACAAAAAAGCCTTACCCGATCTTGAGTAAGGCTTGCGTTGACGCTCAACACGCGTGTTCCTCCGCTGGCATTATCCAGATCAGGTATGCGGGTCGGCAGCGAATTGGCTACCCTCTCAGCCTGGCATTCCCAAGCTCCCCGTGATTCGATTGTGTCAAGAGAATAGCATAGTTAGAATCATGTGGCAAATCATGCTGGGAACCAAGTGTTATGAATCGAACAATGCTCTTGTATGTTTGTTTAGGTAAATTCCTTTGGGATCAAACCTGCGCCGCATCTGCATAAACTCTTCGTAGCGCGGGAAAAGGCGGGCGAGGCGGTCGGCACTCATAAAGTGCAGTTTACCCCAATGAGGACGCCCCTTGAACTCGGCAAAGAGTGCATCGCAGGCACGCAAATAAGGCCAGTAATCATCGCTTGGTTTGCCCGAAATGGAGACTACCAGATTGTCTGATTGATAGTTGGGACTCATCCACGCCTGATCGCCAGCAACCGTGCGAATCTCCAAGGGGTAGACGCTCAAGGGCAGCCAGCGGAACATGAGCTTGCGCATCTCTCTGAGGATATCGTGTGCATCCTTGAGCGGCAGAAAATATTCCATCTCGTGGAAGTTGGGGTCATAGTGCATGGGGTAGATGCGGTAGGAGCGGTCGATGCGTTCGTTGGCGGGCAGGTGCTGGCGCGACATTGCGGGTGTGGCTTGCTGGAAAAAGCGAATGGCGCAATCATCTCGTTTGCCGTTGTCCAAGCAGTAGAGCGCTGCCGAGGCATCGCTAGGCATCCAAAAAAAGGAAAAGCTGCGATAATGGTTGGTATATTCGTCGAAACGTTCCATTACTGCTGCGAAGGGCATAATTTCATTGCGGGCATGCAGTTCGTAGGCATCGGTGACCTGTAGAGTCAGTTGGGTCATCAAGCCAAGCAAACCCAACGATGTCTGCAAGGCAGGCAACACCTCGGCATTCTCACTCGTTGAAACATTGACTACATTCCCCAAGCCATCGACAAAACGTGCACCCACCAGTGCTGCCGAGAAGCTGGGTAGCCGATTGCCCGACCCGTGCGTGCCCGTCGCTACCGCACCCGCAATGGCCTGGGTGTCGATGTCACCTTGATTGGCCAACGCCAATCCGTGCTCCCACAGTGGCTCGCCAAAGTCGCCCACGGTGGTCTTGGGCAACGCCGTCACTTGCTTGCGCAGCTTGTCGATGGCAAGCACGCCCCGCATTCGACTGGTATCGAGTAACAGCCCGTCAGTTTCGACGATCGGCGTAAAGGAGTGACCGGTGCCAAAGGTGCGTACACTGATACCTTCTGCCGCCACTCGTTGTATGAGCGCGGCAACTTCCGCTTCCTCACTCACTTCGTAAATCGCTTTGGGCGAGAAGGATTGATTGCCGACCCAGTTGGTCCAGGTAGGGCGTGTTGGTTGTGTAGTTTGTTCCATCATAGGCTTGGTTATGAGAACCTAATTTAACTTCTTGCGGACTGGTTGCCATCCACCAACAATCGATTAACCATCATCAACAACGGCCCGCGCTGTTCGATGCCATTTTCGCTGTACTCGCTCACACCGACGTAAATTCGTTCTTTGGTGCGTCGGATCAAGCCAAGCATCAGACGCTCCATTGTCTCCTGACGGGTCTTGAACTCATCATAGTCAGTCCAGGCTTGCCCAGCCGCCCAGCGTGGTGACAAGACGTAAGGATGAGTCAGTGGCTGATAGAGTCGTTCCCACCAGCCCCCCGAGCCGATGTCAAGCCAGAATTGCACATCGACCGCTCGGTTTCGCAACATATAGGTGTAGGCCGGCGCAATCAACACCGCATCTTCGGCCTCTTTCCAGCCCGCAGCGAACAAGGCCCCCAAAGCACCGCTTTCAACGAGGCGAACGTATTCTCTGCCTAATTGCGGATTTCTGATTTCTGATTGCGGATTATCTCCTTGTCTCCTTGTCTTCTTGTCTTCTTGTCTTTTGTTTCCACTCTCCAGTGCCCAGCGGAAATTGCGCGCCGATTCGACCAGTTGACTGGCGACACGGGCGGCATCAAAGTCATCGTGGAAGCCGTAGCCAGGCTGGCTGAGCAATTCGCCAAAGAGGCGAGCGAAGAACTGATCGAGTGGCAGCGCTTCGTTGTTGCCACTGACATTGGCACGGTAGACATAAATCCATTCACGCAGACGGTCGTAGGCTTCGCCGAGGGTGTAGGTGATGCGCTGTTGTGCTTCCTTGTTGAGTTCGCCAAAACGTCCTAACTCAATTGTGCGCCTTTGCTCTGGATAGACGATGCGCGTAAGCAAACTGGCCCGCACAGGGTCGAGATTGGAAACGCCCAGACTGATTGTCTGTGCGACATCACTGGCGGAAGGGCGGATGCCCCATTCTGGATGGGCCAACTTGGCCAAGGTGAGCAGACACCGTGCCGCTGGTTCCGCCTGCAACTCGCGGCTGGGGCGATGGGTGGTCGATGGCACACCGACCTGATCCAACCCCGTCTGCAAGCTGAAGCGCAATGCATCACTGACAAAAGGAGCCAACAACGCAATGCGATTCGGCGGTACCCCTTCATCCTGAACCAATCGCCGCACCTCATCCACCACCCATTCGATCATCTGCGGGTAGAAGCGAAAGGAGAGATTGGGTACGGTGAGGGAATTTTGGATTGCCGATTGCGGCGGGTGCCCATTCTGGGCGCGGATTGCAGATTCGTTCACCCCATCTCCATTACTCCCTACATCCCCATTTTCTGTACCTTTCTCAATCACCGTGTCACTGTCTCTGCGCACGCCGATTACGCGCTGCACCCTGTCTGCTAGATCAACCAATTCTGGTGGGTTGACATAACTTTGGTCGAGGTGGATGCGTTCTTCGCATTCGTTAGCCAGGGCGTAGCCGCCAGCCGGGTCTGCACCAAGGAAAAGTCGGAAACCGGCGTCGTCGTCGGCGATCAACAGAGCGCTGTCCAAATTTGGCAGCCAGAGGCGCATCAGATTGTGGGCGCTGATGTTGTCTTCTTCGATATTGTCGGCGATCAGGTGTTTGTGAGCACGGAAGAGATGGGTGCGGCTCCAGTCATTGACCAGCACCTGCCTGTTAAAGAGTTCGATCATCAGGCTGAAATCGACCAATGCCTCCTCGTAACAGAGGGCACGGAACTTCTGGCTGATTTGGCGGGCAGCACGCAATGCATTGATGCGCGCAACACGTTGATCGCCCGTAGGCACAGCCAATTCCAACCGCTCGTAGGCCTCATCGATGCTCATTGCCTGGAGTGCGGCTTTGTTGAGATTGTCAAGCACCTGGCTGATCACGCGACTGCGCTCGACGCGGATGCCGTCAAACTCACCCGCATCCAGTGCGGCGTCGACAAACTGTGCCATGTGGTATTGGGCCGTTTCCAGGTTGAGGAAGGTCGGTTCGCTGCCAGCGGCAAAGCCACCCGCCGAGCCAACCAGTGGCCAATAGAGTTCCACTGCGTTGCGCGCCAAACCGGAAACCGTCGTAATATGAACGGGCGGACCATGAGGCGGATCGTCGCCCGCATAAAGAGTCTCAAAATAAACGCGGCCTAGCGTGCGCTGCGGGGTCAAGACCAGGATGTCATCGCCGCGTGTGCGTTCTCGCTTGAGTAGCCAGCGAATCCGTTCCATCGCCAGCGTCGTTTTGCCACTTCCAAATGGGCCGGAAAGGTAAAGTTTGGAAGTGGAGTGAATGATGGGTAGAATGTCTACTTGCATGATATGATTTTGGAACCAACAATGCGTGAAACGTGAAAAGTGAGTGGTTTGTTTCTCCTTTTGACTCGTACTAAATATGGAATAGACACCGTCCATATTTCACATTTCACCCTTCCTATTTCGTATATTATACCATCATTCGGTAGCCGAGGCACTTATGCAAAGTTACAAAATACCGCTCGTACCAGGCCCAGTTTCTGTGCCGCAAGCCGTACGCGATGTCTATCAAATCGATTTTGGCAGCTCTGACCTGGAGGAGGAGTTCTTTCAACTCTATTCTCAATGTGAAAGCGGCCTACAAACTATTCTCGAAACCAACAATCAAATCGCCATTCAGATTGGCGAAGGCATGCTTGCCCTCTGGGGTGCACTCAAAAGTGTAATCCGACCGGGTGACCGCGTGCTGGCGGTGGCAACTGGTGTCTTTGGCTATGGCGTGGCCGACATGGCCAAGTCACTGGGGGCCGATGTGCGTGTGGTTGGCTTTGGCTACGACCGCACTGTCGATCCTGAACCGGTGCGTGCAATGGCGCGCCGCTTTTCACCGCACCTGATTTCGGCGATTCATTGTGAAACGCCGAGTGGCACACTCAATCCGCTGCAAGCGGTGGGTGAGATTGCGCAGGAGGTTGGCGCGCTCTACTATGTTGACTTTGTGGCCAGCGCTGGCGGCGTTCCGGTTGAGGTGGACAAGAGCCACATCGATCTCGGCTTACTCGGCTCGCAGAAGGTGCTCAGCCTGCTGCCTGACATGTCGATGGTTTCGGTCAGCGAGCGGGCCTGGCAGCGCATCCAACAGGTGAACTACATCGGCTATGATGCTCTGGCTCCCTGGCAGACGGCCATTGCTAATCGTTACATGCCTAATACCCACAGTTGGCATGGGATGGAAGCGCTTCGTGTAGGCATCGAGAGGCTGCTCGACGAAGGACTGCCCAACGTCTACCAACGCCATCGTGAGGTGATGCAATATTGCCACGACCGGCTCGACAAGATGCGTATCGAACTGTTGCCACCCAATCGAGAAGATTGTTCGCCTACCGTGACCGCTGCCAAAGTGCCCGAAGGTTGGACCTATGACAAACTCAACGCAGCGCTGCGCAAACGAGGGATGGCAGTCGGGGGCAGCTATGGGCCGCTCAATGGTAAGGTCTTTCGCATCGGTCATATGGGCACCCAGGCGGATCGGTTGCTGGTGGCCAGTGGCATGGATGTGTTAGAAGAGGTGATTCAATGAATTTGCACGATCTCTTTGCTATCCCACGCAAACGTAACGCCAACAAGGTTGCGATAGAGTACAAAGATGAGCAGGGGCAAACCAGCACCTGGACCTACGAGCTCCTGCACGATGCCGTGGATCGGCTGGCATTGGGGCTGCAAGCGTGGGGGCTGGGAAAAGGTGACCGTGTCGCTTTCTTCCTCAGCAATCGACCTGAGTTTGCCATCGCCTATCTGGCTGTGATCAAGATCGGTGCGATTATGGTGCCGATCAATCTGCGCTACCGCAAGCTCGAAATCAGCCACATCCTTGCCGACTGCGCGCCGAAATTGCTTGTCACCGAACATAGCCTGCAATCGATCCTCGACGAAGTGCAAGGCTCGATCCAAATGCCAGCTTTGCTCTATGTGGACGAATGGTCACGTTGGGTGAATAGCGCGTTGCATAATCCGCATTCCATCATTCACGAGAACGTTGGTGCGGATGACCTCGCCCTGATCATGTACACCTCGGGCACAACGGGGCGCAGCAAGGGTGCGATGATCAGCCATAACAACGTGCTGACCTGGGTGACGACGCTGCTTACCGCCTGGGCATGGGAGCAGAATGATCGGCTTCTACTCTGTCTGCCGCTCTTTCATGTGCATGGCCTGGTTAATGGCCTGCATTGTGCCTTGGCAGCGGGTGCAACCTTGCTCCTGCGTCCGCAGTTCGAAAAGGAGCAAACACTGGCCGAACTTTGCGGTGATCTTCCAAGCGGGCTGCCGACGGTCTTTTTTGCCGTACCTACGATTTACGTCCGCCTGGTTGAAGAATTGAATTACCAATTAGGGACGCTGCACACGCCGCTCGCTTTCTCGCACATGCGCCTCTTCTGCTCTGGGAGTGCGCCGCTAGCCGCCGAGACCATGATCGAGTTTGAACGGTTGACCGGACACTCAATTCTTGAACGCTATGGCATGACCGAAACGGGGATGAATCTTAGTAATCCCTATATCGGCGCACGGGTTCCTGGCACGGTCGGCTTGCCACTGACCGGCGTCTCGATGCGTATTATCAAGCCGAGCAACGACAAAGTATTGGTCGATGTCGCAAGTGGTGAAGAAGGTGAGTTGCTCGTACGCGGCAGTAACGTCTTTCTGGGCTACTGGAACGCACCGGAAAAGACTGCCTCTAGCTTTAGTAACGATGCCAGTGGTGTGCAGTGGTTCCACACCGGCGACCTAGCACGCCAAGACCCAGAGACGGGCTATGTCACGCTTTTGGGACGGCGGCACGAATTGATCATCAGTGGCGGCTTTAATATTTACCCGCGCGAGATTGAGGAGATGCTGACCACTTTCCCAGGCATCAGCGAGGCAGCGGTGGTCGCCATGCCTCACAACGAATGGGGCGAAGTGCCGTCGGCCTATCTTGTCTGTTCCTGCTCAATTGATGAGGGAGAGTTGGTTGCCTATTGCCGCAAACAGCTTGCCAGTTTCAAAGTGCCGCGGAAGTTTACCTATGTAGAGGCATTACCGCGCAACGCAATGGGAAAAATTGTGAAGAATCTGTTGCCACGGTAATGCGAAATGGTATGGAATAACCACGAAATACACAAAATAGACGAAATTTGAGCGGTTCTTCTTTCATGTGCTTCGTTTAATTTCGTGGTTACAATTCTTGGTTTATTACGCCCGCATTCCGTTTTTCACCGCCACAATCTCAGCGATAATTGAAACGGCGATCTCTTCTGGACGTTTGCCGCCTAGGTCAAGCCCGATCGGCGAATGGATGCGTGCCAGTTGCTCTTCGGTGCAGCCTAGCTCGCGTAGTTGCTCGACTCGTTTGGCGTGGGTCTTCTTAGAGCCAAGGGCACCAATGTAGCGTGCAGGCTGTTTGAGGGCATAAGCTAGCGCCGGCGTGTCGAACTTGTCGTCGTGGCTGAGGGTGAGGAAATAAGTCGATTCGTCAAACTGGATTTGTGACAGCGCTTCTTCGGGCCACTCGACGATCAGTTGCTGGACATGCGGGAAGCGATCGGGCGTCGCAAAGCCAGATCGTGCATCGATGACGATGGTATGGAAGCCGAGTGTGTTGGCAAAAGTCACCAAATGAATCGCCACATGCACGGCACCGATGATGATCAACTTGGCGGGCGGCACATAGACCTCGATAAAGAGGTTGCGCGTAACGCCTTGCGTGGTGATCTCACTCAGCTCGCTCTTCTGTTCGCGCAAGAGCGTAGCTGCCTTGGCCAGGATTGCTTGGTCGGCTTCTGGGTTGCCGGTCGTTCCGTCGCTGCGACCATCGGGCCAGATGAGCAACTTGCTGCCGATTCCTTCACCGCCAACTACGGTCGCCATGGCAATTAATTGACCCGCACGGACCGCACTGCTGAATTGATCAAAGAGGGTGGACATAGGGAGTGAAAGGTTGCGAGGGATGAGGGGTGAGGGGTGAGGCTAGACCGACTAGCTCACCCCTCACCCTCACCCCTCATTTTATCCAAGATAATCCCGTAGCTTGCGGCTGCGCAGCGGATGGCGCAGCTTGCGTAAGGCTTTGGCTTCGATTTGGCGGACACGTTCGCGGGTGACGTTGAACTCTTTGCCGACATCTTCTAATGTGCGGGGCATACCATCTTCCAAGCCGAAGCGCATGACCAGCACACGCTTTTCCCGCTCGTTCAAGCCATCCAGAATCTCTTCCATCTGCTCCTTCAGCAGTTGACGGCTGGCGGTGTCAACCGGTCCGGGCACACTGTCATCCTCGATGAAGTCGCCGAGGGAGCTACTTTCTTCGTTGCCCACTGGCGTCTCTAGGCTGATTGGCTCCTGGCTCAAGCGCTGGATCTTACGCACCTTAGTGGCTGCCTTTTCAAGCTTGCGCTCGGTGTCGTGGTCGAGCTTGCTGTTGTTGAGCAAGGCACTGCGCACGACAATGGCATCATCAGGTTCGAGATAGTCCATCTGCAAAGCGATCTCTTCGTGGGTTGGCTCGCGGCCCAGTTCCTGCTGCAACTGGCGCTGGGTGCGTGCCTGGCGGCTGATCGTCTCGTGCATGTGGACGGGAATGCGAATCGTACGGGCCTGGTCAGCAATGGCACGGCTGATTGCTTGACGGATCCACCAGGTGGCGTATGTGCTAAACTTGAAACCTAGGGTATGGTCAAACTTATCGACCGCACGCAGCAATCCGATGTTGCCTTCCTGGATCAGGTCGTTGAAGTTTAAACCACGACCGATATAGCGTTTGGCCACGCTAACCACCAGACGCAGGTTGCTGTTGGCGAGCTGGTTGTGCGCATTTTTGCCACGGATGATCGCCTGCTCCAGATCATCGCGCTCATCCAGATCGGTTACGTCGCCTTGTTCAAGTTTCTGTTGAGCTTCTACACCACGCTTGATGCGTTGTGCCAGATCTACTTCCTCTTCGGCACTCAACAGCGGATGCAGGCCGATATCGCGCAAATACATGCGGATCGGGTCCAAACTTTGACCGGCATCGGCGACGTCGGCCACCAATTTCTCGATTGGTTCAAAGCGTTCCCGTTCGACCTCTTCTTCAAACTTGATATCACGCTCAATGCGCGGGATCGGAGCTGAATCATCGTCTTCCTCGGCTTCCGTTTCAGGAATATCGGCGAAGACATCTTCCTCAGTGGCTTCCTTGTTCCCTAAGTTGATATATTCATCCAGCTCACTACCACCACCTGCCCGTGGCAGCGGCATGATGATATCATCTTCTTCGAGATCTGGTTCGGTTTCAATTCGTTGTGGTTTAGTTAAAGCCATGAAAGTCACTTAATTAGACTGCGATTAATATGAAATAAGCAGGTGGCAGGTGGCAAGGTGCAATATGTAACTACTTCGGTATTCTGCATCTTGCAACTTGCTCCTTAGTATAAATTCGATTTCTGTGTATTCCAATGTACACTCAAGTGCTGCAAATGACCAATCTCACGACGAATCTGGTCATTTGTTCTGCCGAAGTTTAGGATCGACTCCCGATCTTGGTTGCGCTGCGCCTCGTCCAGCAAGAACTTGATTTGGGTCAATTCATTCTTTAACCGTTGAATGCGTAGACGAACCAGGCTTTTGAATGTGTCGCCGCGTAAGGCATCGCTTGGCATGGCTGGCAACTTGGCTCCATAGGCAATCAGATGAGCGAGTCGTCCATGCAATTCCAACGGGAGTGTCTCTTGATAGAGCTCAACATCCCACGGCTCATCGCCTGCCAGGTAGCTGCTTAAGCTGCGCAAGATTTCCTGATTCTCAATCCGTAACAGATCGGTGGGCTGGAGTCCCTTGATCCCTTGTTGGCGAGTCTCGCCTGCCAGCCAAAAGAGTAATTCTGGATCGCGCAACAAATTCGTTAGCAGATGGTCCTCATGATCCGGTGGCGCTGGTTGGCGCTGCGTGGGGGAGGTAGGCTTGCTGATCGAACCATTCGTTGGGTTGGGAGCACCTGTTTCACCCTCCAGGCTGCGATGTTCCGGGCGTCGTTGACGTGCTGTATCGGAATTACTATTCCGCTCGATCCCCGCTTGCACGATGCGTGTTTCGGCTTGGACACGCATCTCAATCGTTGATTCATCGATCCGCAACAGGCGAGCTAAACGTTGACCATAATGTTGACGTTCGGTTTCGTCTTCGATTTCGGCAATTAACGGCGTTAACTCGGTGACGGCTTGTGCCTTGCCCGCTGCACTGCTGAGATCGACCTGCGAACAGATCACCTCGATATAGAAGTCAACCAAGGGTTTGGCCTGCTTCACCAACTCCGGCCAAGCTTTGGTATTCTTGCGAATGAACTCGTCGGGGTCCTTCCCCTCGGGCATCGACAAGATGGACAGATTGGCACCCAAGCGTTCGGTCATGCGGATGCCGCCGGAGCCGACAGTGGGTTTGCGCAACTTGCCTAGCGATTGACGGGCTTGGTTAAGGCCACGAATTGTCGCCGATTGCCCCGCTGCATCGGCATCGAGCGCTAAAACATAGTTGCTGGTGTAGCGTTGCAGTTGTTTCAACTGCTCGGCAGTCAGCGCCGTTCCCATACAGGCAACCACGTTGGCATAACCATATTGATGAGCGGCAATCACATCCATGTAGCCTTCGACAATCACAACCTGATCTTCTTTGCGGATTGCCTGCTGCGCTAGATCGATGCCATAGACCACATGTGATTTGTGAAAGAGTGCTGTTTCGGACGTGTTCAAGTATTTCGGTAAACTGCTATCGAGTACCCGTCCACCAAAACCAATCACCCGTCCCTGTCGATCCCGGATTGGGATCATCAGGCGATTGCGAAAGGCATCGTAGACACTTTCGCGTTCCTCATTGCGTTTGAGCAGCCCTGCAGCGATCTGCTGATCGATGGAAAAGTTGCGTGCGCTGAGAAAATCACGCAGGCTGTTCCAACTCTCCAGTGCAAAGCCAAGTTGAAAGCGTTCGCTGGTCTGCGCATCAATCGCCCGCCGCTCCAAATAGGCCCGCGCTGCCTTTGCTGCTGGATGGTGGGCCAAAACCTCTTGAAAATATTGAGCGGCGACCCCGTTGATATCGTAGAGCGAACCACGCTGCTGGTGGTCGGGATCTCGTTCATTCTCTTCGAGCGTAATCCCAAGATCGCGAGCGAGCATTTGCAGCACTTCGCGAAATTCGAGGTTTTCCTTGCGCATCAGGAAGGTGAAAACGTCACCACCGGTTGCGCATCCTCCGAAGCAGTGCCAAGTGCCCGAATTGGGAAAGACAACAAAGCTCGGCGTACGCTCACTATGGAAAGGGCAGAGCCCCTTGTACGAATTTCCTGCGCGCTTCAGTTGCGTATAACGAGAAATGATTTCAACAATATCAGCGCGCTCTTTGATTTCATCGGTTACACTCATGCTGGCTCGATTAAACTTGGCTTTGAATGAGAACCAGAGTTTGCTTTCTCAAATGAGCCTCGAAAACTCCGGTCCTCATTGCAACCATAGTTCAGCAACCAACAACTGCTTCCACTGGATTGCGCTCGTTCTGGCAAAACGGATCTACCATCGGTTGCTCAGTTGTTATCTGCATCAATTGTTAAAATCGCTCATACTCAAGCGTAAGGAATTATAGCGGTAGGATGAAGCGGTGTCAAAGACTGTTTATTTTTTTCAGTAGACTTTCTTCCAATTCAGACACAAAATATAGGCGGTGAGGTGCATAAAATTGACTTTGCCGCTTGTCTCCTGCACCCAACATCCCTACGCCTTGGTCGTAGGCAGACCATGTGCTTCCGCAACCGAAGGATAGAGGCGTTCTGCCTCCTCAAAAAGCTCAAAAAGCTGCGCTGCTTTGAGCATATTTCCCTTTACCTTTACCTTGCCGCTGAAGAAAGCCGCACTTGTGCTTTCAATGCCGGTCCACATACGATGGAGCAAACTGGCTGGCATGCTAATTTCAAGATTCGCTTTGCCAGGACGTGGGCCGAAAAAGACCTCCAACGGAGGCTGTCGGCCATCAAGCAGCATCTCTGCCTCTGGCTCGGTAGTTTTGAGCCGGATTACCAGGTTGCTGCGGGTAAAGGTCTCGATATTTTGCGGGTTTTCACTGACACGTTGAAACAGGTCATTTAGCACATTGTAAAGCTGATCCGCCGATTGATACACCGTCATTTCCTATCCTTTTGCCTGATCCAAGAGGGCACCGTCACAAAATCGCCCTATCGATGATTATTCTCATCATCACTCTAATTATACGGGTAGATGCAATGAGCGCCAAACAAAACTTCGGCGGCGAACGATTGTTCCATAGAAAAAAGCGGGACCAGCACTTGCTGATCCCGCTTTTCCTACCCTAATCTGTAGCTATGAACATTTGCTAACTTAACCAGCGCTCTCTCGGACAGGCATGTAAAGTATGCTGAATTGCCAACCCATATTGCCCGTGAAGTGACGGTTAAGTTGCGTGTTACCTTGTGACCAACGGCAGATAGATCGACAGATCCTGTTTTTCTACTTCAAACGCTTTTTCACCCGAGATCTTTTCTTCGGGCGACTGATTGCGTACTGCAATGCCTACACTCTGACCCAAAGCGAGAAGGTCAGCGCTTACCTGCACCTTCAACTGGCTAGCGCTGACAAACTGCGTTAGCAAAGCGTTCCCATTCCACAACACCTGGGCATCGGCGCTGAAGTTGCTGCCGTTGATCACCATGGTCAGGGCCGAACTGCCGGCTTTGGCCGTGGCTGGGGACAAACTGTTGATCTGGGGTGCGTTAGCCTCGACCACAAAGGCAAGTGCATTCGATTCGAAGTTGTCTGGTGCTGGAGAACGGACAGTGACCTGTGGGACCCCTGCAGTGCCCAACTGCGTCGTTCCAACGTCCGCGACAACATGTTCATCATCGACCCAGGTTGTGGGCAATTCAGCCCCAGCCCAAAGCACAGTGGTGCCGCTGATGAGGTTCGTTCCTTCTACCGTCATCGTCAATGCTGAACTGCCGACTGTAGCGGTAAATGGATCCAAAGCGCTAATCGTGGGCTGGTCACCGAAAGCAGTGGTTGCCCAGCTCTTGGGTTGGTTAGAGATCGAGGCGTACGGCCAAACATAGTCGTCATCCTGGGTATTGACCCGATAATGGCCAGCGCTCAGACCAACCAGGTGGTTCCAGCCACCAACTGTCGCCTTGTCGATGCGCAGTTCAGCGCTCCAAGTTTCGGCCCCTGCCTTCACTTGCGCCTGTAAACCGCCTGGCCCACTGGCATCAAAGCCACCTGCGCCGTCGCCCGCCGTGGTCAAGACGTCGCCATCTTCACCAGCGAAGAAGCCGATGTCGCCGGCCTGGGCCAAGGCACTGCGATTGTGATCGACATCCACGCGCAAGCCGACCAAGGCTCCTGGTGTCGTAGCTCCCTTGGGCAACCCGGAGAAACAGGCCCACAGCGCATCATTGCTGCGCAGCAAACGCACGGTCGCCTGCGAGCCATCATTGTAAGGTTTCAACTGGAGTTGGCTGCCGCTGGCATAGGTTGTATCGTCACAGGCTCCGTCGAGTTGAGGAGCGGTTGCCAGCAACGGTACGCTCAGCGGGGCGATGTTGAAGTTAACTGAAACCTTCTTCGAGTTGCTGAGTGAATCGGTGGCTGTGAAGTCAACTGTCCGTATACCAGGGGCCAAACCAGCGGCCATGGCATCCTTGCCTGTGCCGACCGTCACACCATCGACTGACCAGGATAAGGTGCTGTCATTCAATCCACCCTCTTCAGGATCAGTCGCTGTACCCTGTAGCGGAATGCTTTCGCCCGCAGCAAAGGTCTGGCCACTGGCTGGATTTAGAATTGCCGCGTCAGGCGCACGGTTTTTGACGGTAAAGGGCTGCGAGACAGCAATTCCAGTGTGATAGCCATCGCTGGCCAGGACACGAATCAATGCCTGATTGGGACCGCTGCCGGGCAGGCTACCCAGATCACTAAAGTTCAACGTGTAATGACCTTCGGGTGTACTGGGGTAGTCAGTGGTCAAGGTGTGCCACTTGGCACCGTTGTCGTGGCTGTATTGCACTGTGAAAAGCAGACGATCCCCTGCGTCGGCGTCGTTGGCGCTCCATTGGATCGAAAGGTTTGAATCGATCACCGTACCTGCCGTGGGTTGTTCAATGGTGACCGTTGGGGTGGCGGCACCGGGTTGGATGGTATCGATGACTGTGCTGTCTGCCAATAGGTCAATTCTGTCCACGGTGCCTGCTGGTTGCTCGAAGAGATCGCTGAAGAGCGCTGTGGCTCCATCCGGCACATGGTCGTCAACGATCTGCGGCGTCAATGTGCGGCTGAGCAACAGATTGTTGCTGGCATCGTAGAGCTTGAGCGTGTAGGTCGCATGGGGTTCGCCTCCATGATCGACTTGTGCAGCCTGGATGCTGGCCATTTGGCGGGTGGCAGGTGGCAGCGAAGCGGCGGGAAGAATTAGTATCGAGCTGATTTCACCACGGTTGTTTTCAATATCCAACAGACCGGTGACAAAGACACGTTCGCCGGCATCGCTTGTATTCGCATCGGCGGCGAGGGTAGCGTTGCTGGCGGCTGCGAAGTCGTTCATCAGCGCCCGCCAGGTATAGTCGCTCACCCATTGCGAATTGCCGTAGGTCATAAAGTCCGAGGCTTGGTTGGGGCGGATCGGCGTGAGGGTGGCGGGGTCGAAGCCGTAATATTGATCCGGTCCGACGTTGCTAATCTGGCAGGGCGGATAAGGATAGTTGCCATCGGTGTTGTCAGGATTGCCGCAGTCGATGTGTTTGCGGCCATGGTTGTGCGCCAACTCCTGCGCCATCACACGACCGGGACGCACGTTGTTCCAACCGGCTGGAATCGGGTTGGGTGTATGGTCTGGCAACTGCACCCAAGATTGGTTGCTGATCAAACTGGCGTAGCCCGAAGCGCCTCCGTTGTTGGCGTCAGGATGAACCATGCCCATAAAGTGCACCGGCGCACCGATGTCGTCACAGGCGTCCGGGTTGAAGGTAAGTAGCGCGCGTGTCCAGAGCGAAGCAATCACTTTGTCGCGGTCGGGTGGACCATTGGTGATGCCCCAGCCATCTTCTAATTCATAGGGACCGTAGCAAGGATAGGGAATCCCATACCAGGTGCAGATCTGTAATTCCTCGACCGGCTCGGTATCGCGGTAGACCCAGGTGTCAGGCACCGGCCAGCGGCGGTCAAAGTGATCGACCATTGCCCAGAAGTTGGGGTCGTTGACCGAAGGCAGTGGCGTGTGGGTTCGCACCGGTACCGTCCAGACACAGACCGGAGGCTGATTTTGGAAGGTTACAGTTTGGCTCAATTCGTTGTTGCCCAGATCAAGATCGTTGTGAAGATGGCGCGGATCGACCTGGAATTTGAATGTGACCTGCCCAGGTTGGATCCAGCTCGCAGGCAGTTGGAAGTACCAACCATCATTCAGTCGGGCGCGGTCGAAACTGCCGCCAGCGGCCAGTGCACGGACTAGATTGACCGCACGTAACGGTGAACCGGGCAAAGGATTGCCGTTCTTGGTGCCAACCAGATAGCCTTCGACATTCGGTGTATTCGGCCCGTCGAGTTGTCGGCCATAGGCGCGTACATAGGTGGTTTTGTCTGCTACGAGTGGTGCGCTGTTGGCCAGGTTTTGGATCGCCTGGGTCACCTCCATCGCACTGGCCTCGTAGTTGCGCGTGATGGCACTGGCACCTAGCGGCAAGCTGTAGATACCGTTGTAGATGCGGGCAAAGAAGATCGTATCGCTGGTTGCATAAAGATTGTTGTCAATCTTCGACTGATTGGTGGCGATGGTGTCTGCGGGATCATTGAGCGCTGCGGTGCGGGCCTTGCGTTTCAGGTCGCCTGTGTCATTGTTGACTGTGCTGATATCGCGTTCGGTCCAGTAGAGGTTACCGTTGGTGAAGAGCGGTTTACCGATAAACCAATTGGGTGATGCGACATAAAAGTCAACAGGTGCAGCCTCGGGTGCATCTGTACTAGCACCGGAAAGCGGCACGATCACTGGGTCCTCACAGGGCGAGGTAAGGATATCATTGATCGAGCAGTAACGAATTTTGTAGGTTGGGGTACCCGTGGAATTGTATTGGACCCAATAGACTCGATAGTTCCGATTCAGGATACCGCCGCCGCCAATGGGCGGTTGATACGTAAGACCATAGCCACGGGTTGCGCCACTAAATGTGACAAGAGTGCCGGTATTGTCACTGCAAGGCAGGCTGGCGCAACTGATCGAGATAGTTTTTATGCCGCCGCTATCAATCCAATAGACAACACTCCCCAAGATTAACAGATCGCTGGGCGACGAAGCTGTATTGGCCACGGTTTCGATCTCACCGCTGCCATCCTTGAGGGTGCGTAGGATCGATTGGAAGCCAATCCAGTAGAGGTAACCGTTCGCCTCGCGTAAATCATTGCGCGGCTCCTGGTCAGACGTGAGTGTTTTCACTTCATGGTCCGTGTAGGGCTGGCTCAGCGACATGCGTGAGATGCGATGTTGCGAAGAGTCGAAGTAATAGAGACCATCGTTAGAGCTAAGTTGGTCGAGGAAGGTGATGCAGCGCGCAAAGTCGTTGATCGCTTGGATGGTACGTTCTGTACCGCCACCGATTGGTTTGCGGAATAGATTGGCAAAGGGGTTAAATTCGTCAGCGTAACAACTGTCTGACCAGTAAATCAGACCGTTGCCCACGCTCCATTCCTCCAGGCTGTTGTAACTGACAACAGGAGTAGGTGTATCTTGCGGACTGGCGCTTTCGGCTTGAGCAGTAGGATTGAATGGGATGAGTAGCGAGGTGATGATGAGCAGCAGTGATCCCAAGGCATGAACGGTAGAATGGATCCTACGATTCAACATGGTTGCTCCTTTTGTTGTAACGACTCTGGCTAACATACGTCTTTCGGGAAGGGTCTATTCAAAGACAAAGTTGATAATGAGTGCCTTCTCGGAAGTGAAGTGGCCAAGTAGCTACAGGTTGGGTTAGAACTACGAATTGAACAGAACTTCCTCCTCGAACCTGAGTGGTAACTCAAGCGCGCGTTTGTGCATTCTACTCCAAGTACACGATTTGTAAAGCTGATCGCTCACTTACGCAATGGGCAGAACGGTGGTGACAAGAATGAGATCAATCAGAGCCGCACTCAAGCCAGAGGACATTGGTCATGCAATCATGCGCCCATTTTGAGTAGAGTGAGATATTTTGGTCTATAGATCAAGTGTGAAGTGGATCACAGTGGATAGTGGGACAGTAGGACAGTAAGTCAGTTTGTACTGACTCACTGCCCTACTGTCCCACTGTCCTACTGATTCTGTACTGCCCATAGCTGCCGAGTCAACTGTGCGTGGCCGATATGTTGGCTCATGTGCTCAAAGGCGTGGATGAGGTCGTAGCGGGCGGTGAAGATGAGTTCGGGACGTTTGGCATGGGGGCGGCTGGCGTCGAGATCGGCAGCGGTCATGCCGTCGAGCATCTGGTTGATCTGTTCGTGGGTGCGCTGAACACGGGCAAGCAAGTAGGCAGGATCGTGGTTGGCGGGACCAAATTCGTTGCGCCCCTCATCGCCATCGACCTCTTTCCAATCGCGCTTGCCCATCGTCCATTCGGCACGACGCATCAAATAAATCGCTGAAGAGATGGCATGGGCGATGATCCAGCCCAACTGACCGGCTTTGCCCTTCCAGGGACTCTGCTCAAAGGGTTTCCAGAGCAACGCCTCGGCAGGCAGATCGGCAAGGAGTTCTTCGACTTCGGCATAGCGGTCGTTGAAGAGGCGACGATAGGTGGCAAGTTCGGATGGGTTGGTTTCTGATGGAGTGGACATAGGTCTAACTGTTGTAACTGGTTGGTAGAGAATGGTACCTAAAATTCATCTGCGTCTAGATAAAATCGAGAAAGAAGTTAGCAATCAGGAACGTCGCCAGCCACTTCCGGGAAGGGGCCGTCCAAGGAGAAAGTTGATCGGCAGAGCCTTCCCGGAAGTTGTTCGTTCAGTTTCCCTTTCTCTAGTCTCTTCCTCGGTTTCACTTAGCTGTGTTGCCCTTATGAAGTTTGATCTTCTTTGGACAATTCTTCCGTACTCAAATGTGTCTGAATCTTTTGATTTAGCCCTCGCAATGCATCGGTAAAGCTCTTGGGTTTAGGAAGAATCCTGATTTTGTCATCCTCAACTAAAAAGAACAGAGTTGAATGTGGCTGTAAATCGAGCTTTTGACGAATTGCCTTTGGAATAACAACTTGAAACTTACCCTCTCGTTCTTCCTCCAAACGCTCCAAGTAAATTCATCGAACCTCTGTGCTCTTTGGCGGATGTTTTACTGGAAGTTTCGCCATTCTCGGTCAAAGCAGCTTGTTGCGCTGCCAATTCTGCGATTGGGTCACGGAACTGCATGTTGTAAAGCTTCGCATAGAGACCATCATGCGCCATCAACTCTTCGTGCGTGCCCAATTCGGTAATGCTGCCCTTGTCGAGGACGGCGATGCGTTGCGCTGCCTTGATCGTGCTGAGACGATGGGCGATCATGACTGTGGTACGCCCCTGCATTAGCCGCTCTAATGCATCTTGCACCAGTTCTTCCGATTCATTGTCGAGCGAGCTAGTGGCTTCGTCGAGCAACAGAATGCGTGGATCTTTGAGGATGGCACGCGCAATTGCCACCCGCTGTCGTTGCCCGCCGCTTAACTTGACGCCCCGTTCACCCACAATCGAGTTATATCCTTCAGGCATGGCAATTATAAAGTCGTGGGCGTTGGCTGCCTTGGCGGCTTCGATCACCTCAACGTCAGTGGCGTTCAGGCGACCATAGAGAATATTCTCGCGAATCGTGCCGCCGAAGAGGATTGTCTCTTGCGGCACAATGCCGATCTGGGCGCGCAGACTCTCCTGGGTGACCTGGCGCAGATCGATGCCGTCGATAGCGATGCAGCCTTCGGTCGGGTCGTAAAAACGGGGGATGAGGTTGAAGAGGGTACTCTTGCCTGCACCGCTTGGCCCTACCAAGGCGACAATCTCACCCGGTGCAATCTCCAATGAAACCTGGTTGATGACGGGAATCTTGTCCTCGTAGCGGAAGGAGACGTTATCAAAGCGGATGCCGCCTTGGATCGGTGGCAGCGTTTGAGCATTGGGCGCATCAAGCACCGTGGGCTTCGTGTCGAGAATCTCGAAGACACGCCGAATGGCTCCCATTGCCTCGCGAAATTGGCTATAGAGGCTAGAAAGCGAACCCAAACTGGCGGCGATGGTGACGCCATAGACTAGGAAGCTAGCGATCATGCCCACCGAAAGCCGCCCTGCCAGCACTTCGCGTCCGCTAAACCAGAGAAAGGCCGCCAAGGCACCAAAGCCGAGAAACCCGCCGCTGGCTGCAAAGATGCCGCGATAAACCGCCAGCTTGATCGATGCTTGAAACGTCCGCTGCATCGCTCCTTCGTAGCGTTCGATCTCGTACTGTTCACGGGCAAAACTCTTGACCACACGAATGCCCTGCAAACTCTCTTCGACAGCCACGGTCGAAGCGGCCAGTGCATCCTGCACCGTGGTGCTCACCCGTTCCACCAGCCGACCGAAGAAGATGCCTAGCCCCAAGAGCAACGGCATCAATACCAGCAGAAAGATCATTAGGTAAGGATTGAGATAAAAGACAATGATGACCGAACCAATCAGTGAGACAGTCTGCCCGATTAGTTGTGTGAGATTGGTGGTGAGCACTGTACGCACCTGGGTCACGTCGCTTGAGATGCGCGAGATCAACTCGCCTACCCGCCGATTGGCATAAAAGTCGAGTGACATGCGCTGGAGTTGCCGATAGAGTGCCGTGCGCAGATCAAGTACGATGCGCTCACCGATGTAGGTAAGCATGTAGGATTGAACAAAGCCAAAGGTGCTCATGACTAGGAAGAGCACGAGCAACGAGCCGGTTAACAGATTCAACTGCGCCATGCTCTGCTGCTTGAGCACCGAGTCGAGCAACCGGCCAATCGTCAGTGGAAAGACTAACCCAATTGCGCTGTAGACGAGCAGCGCCACCGTGGCCAGCGCCAGCCGTCCCTTGTGCGGAGCCAGATAGGCCAACAGCCGTCTCCAATGGATGGGGGTATTGGGGGTTTCTCGTTCTTCGTTGGATGATACAGTGCCGCGTCTGCGGCGACTTCCTCGAAATGCCATAGTGTTGCCTTTGGGGACAAAACAACAGCGAAAGAAGAAAGGAACGAAGTGCGAGTGAACTGTTTCGTTCCTTTCCTCTTTCGTTGTTGTACTACTTCAAAATCTCTTCGATCTTTGCTACTACTTCCTCACCCAATGTCACATCCGCCGCCTTCACATTCTCAATCACCTGCTCCGGCTTGGATGCCCCGATAATGGCGCTGCTCAGTTCGGGGCGGCGCAGGATCCAGGCGAGCGCCAGTTGGCCGACAGTTAAGCCTTGATCACTGGCTAGTTTCGCCAATGCTTTGATTTGCCCCAGTTTAGCATCGGTCAATTCGTTTTGCAGACCCTTCTGCTGCGAGGCACGGCTGCCTTCGGGGACGCCGTTATTGTACTTGCCCGTCAGCAAGCCCTGCGCCAGTGGACTCCAGCAGACGACGCCGATGCCGTTCTTGGCACAAGTGTCGAGGATGTTTTCGCTTTCGACATGGCGGTCGAACATGTTGTAACGAGGCTGTTCAACTTGGGGTAGGTAACAATTGTACTGGCGGGCGGTATCGACTGCTTCCTGAATCTGCGCCGCACTCCAAACACTGGTTCCCCAATAAAGGATCTTGCCCTGATGCACGAGATCGTCCATTGCCCGCACTGTCTCTTCCATCGGGGTTTCGGCGTCGAAGCGGTGACAGAAGTAAAGGTCGATGTAGTCCGTGTCGAAGCGTTTGAGCGTCTTATGGATCGACTCCATGATGTGCTTGCGGCTGAGGCCCCGGTCGTTGATATTGTCGCTCTGCGGCCAGAAGAGCTTGCTACTCAGCACCAAATCGCTGCGTTTGAACTCCTTGATTGCCTTACCGACCACGATTTCTGCCTGTCCTTTGGCATATGCATCGGCTACATCGATAAAATTGATGCCGTTTTCGATGGCGGTACGAATACATTGGGTTGCGGTCTGATCTTCGACCGAGCCGCCGTAGGTAATCCAAGCACCCAGACTGATCGCACTCACTTTCATGCCTGCGCGCCCTACTCGTCGATATTGCATGATGGTCTCCAGGGAGAAGAGGGGAAAAGTGGAAAAGTGGAAGAGAGGTAGCGTTTATCATTCTCTTGCCTACTCTTCAACTTTTCAACCTTTCCCCTTTTCACTATGAACTTTTCGTGAAGTTTTCCGATTTTCGGAAGAAACGGTACACTTTTAACTGTTAACTCCTGCCAGAATTGTGCCACTCAAGCGATGAAAAGCACTACACAGAGGACACGGAGTTGGCACAGAGAACACAGAGAGGGATCAGCGGAAATTCTCATGTGTTTTCAGCGCCCTCTGTGCCTCCTCCATGCTCTCTGTGTCCCTCATTGCTTTGAGTCGGTGCTACCCATTTCTATTCTAAACGAAGGAGTTACCACAATGCGAAAGATTATTCATCTGTTGAGTTTTGTGACGCTATGTTTGTTTTTGCTCGCTTCGGTTGCCTTTGCCGATGACGATAAGCTGCCCAAGACGATTCCGCTGCCCAATGGTTGGCGACCCGAAGGGATTGCCGCAGGCAAACACTCTGACTTTTATGTAGGTTCGTTGGCCGATGGCGCTATCTATAAAGGCGATCTGCGCACGGGACAGGGTGCGGTCTTTGTGCCAGGGCAAGCAGGTCGCGTGGCCGTTGGGCTTTACTTTGACAAAGAAACCGGCTACCTCTTCGTTGCCGGTGGACCGACCGGGACGGCACGTGTCATCAACACCAAAAATGGCAGCGAAGTGGCCAGCGCACAGTTGGTGAGCGGTGCCGGTAACTTTATCAACGATGTGATTGTTACCCGTAACGCTGCCTATTTCACCAACTCGTCCAAGGCGGAATATTATAAGCTGCCGCTAAGCAAGGATGGCAAGCAGGTTGAAACTGGCCAGGTGCAGACCATCCCATTGAGCGGCGATTGGCAGCAGGTCGCCGGCTTTAACGCTAATGGTATCGAAGCCAGCCGCAATGGCAAACAATTAATTATTGTCAACAGCACCACTGGCTTCCTTTATCGAGTTGAGGCTGACAGCGGTGTCGCCAAACAGATCAACCTTGGCGGTGAAGTCGTCACCAACGGCGATGGTATCCGTTTGGTGGGCAGCACGCTCTATGTTGTGCGCAACCAGCTCAACCAGATTGCGGTGATCAAGCTCAACAAAGATTTGGCGGCGGGCAAACTGATCAAGACCATCACCGACCCTGCGTTCCGTGTCCCCACCACGATCACACGTTCCGACGATGCCCTCTATGTTGTCAATGCCCGCTTCGACACAACACCCACATCCACTACGGATTACGATGTGGTGCGCGTCGGCAAGGCTGAGCACGATGAAGACGGCCACGATTAGGAGAGTAAGAGAACAACGAAGAGCGAAAAGGATCGGTACGCGGATGACACGGATTCTGCGGATCAAAGGCAGATAAATCCACAAAAATCTGTCTTAATCCGCGTACCGCTCCTCTGCTAGTTTCAAGTTAGGAGGCGATTGAGAGATGGATGTCCTATCTCTTAATCGCTGATTCCTCCCCTTCCCCCTCCCACTCACTCCCTATTTCCTTCCACTCATCCCACGTTACTTGAAAAGTAGATGAAGATCAACTATAACATGCTGAGGAGGTCGCGCATTCGTCGCTCCCCCCGAATCTCTTATTCTCCAATCTCCAACGCTGTAAGGAGTCCACTATGTGTAAGCCGCCGATTTGGCGCGTTTCTTTCTTATTAGCCGTAGCTCTATTGAATTTGTCCTCGATCAGTTGTGTCCATGCCCAGGAAGTCAATGCCACGGATGGCTGGTTTTCCTTTACTCAGTCGGGCAGCGATAGCAGTGACACACCAATCAGTGCTGCCGATCTACTGGTCGATCAACCGGGCGAAGATCCGGCGACGGTGATCGACAAACGTGGGTTCGTCCAGGTGGATGGCGCGGGCCATTTTGTTTTTGAGAATACTGGTCAGCGCGTTCGCTTTTGGGGTGTAAATTTAGCTGCTGGCGCTGCTTTTCCACCTTCGCCAGCCGCGCCGCCACGCACAGGAGAAACAGCCACTGCCGACAGCGCCGAGCAATTGGCAGCGCGGCTGGCCAAACTTGGCTTTAACGCCGTGCGTTTGCATCATCTTGACAACATGAACTGGAGTGGCGACGGTCATGACACCATCTGGCAGGATGCGGGCAACGGCACCCGCCAGATCAACCCCGAACAACTCGACCGCATCGACTATCTCATCTATCAGCTCAAACAGCATGCGATTTATGTCAATTTGAATCTCTTTGTCAGCCGCACCTTTCAACCAGCAGATGGCGTCACTGATGCGCTGGCATTGCAGCAATCGGCGATGGAGTTTGACAAGGGACCCACCATCTTCGACCCAGTGATGCTCTCGCTGCAAAAGGAATACGCTGCCACGCTGCTCAACCACGTCAACCCCTACACGGGTCTGGCCTACAAGAAAGATCCGGTCTTCTACAGCACGGAAACCAACAACGAAAACTCGCTCTTTCTCAACCTCACCTACGACCAACTCAACCATCGGGCGGGCGATCCTAAGTCGATGCCCGAATTTTACAGTCGAGAACTGGATGGCTGGAGTCCTTTGGCTGGCGGATCGCAGATCAACCGGCTGAACAATCCAAGCTTTGACCAGGGCGAGAGCAGTTGGTTTCACCTTGAGTTCGAAGGCGCCAAGGCAAGTTACGAGATTGCCGATTACCAGGCAGTCAGTAATACGCTGCATGTTACGGTCAACACGCCAAGTAGTGAGGATTGGCACGTGCAATTGGGCCAGGCGCAACTAACCGTGGAGGCAGGCAAACGCTATCATGTCAGCTTTGCCATTGCCGCGGATCGTCCACTTACCATCACAGCAATGGCAACCCGTGCCATCGATCCCTACTCGGCGATTGGCTGGAACGAAAGCATCCCAGTTGGCACTGATTGGGTCGAGCACAGTTTCGAGTTTACCGCCACTGAAACTCTCTACGGTCAGGCGCGTATCCTGTTCAATTTTGGTACAGTGCCAGCGGGTTCTCAGGTCTACCTGGACAACCTTCACTTTGTCGAAGCTGATGCCTTCCCAGGTTGGCAAGGCTGGCTTTATGATAAATATGGCAGCACGGCGGCGATTGCAGCGGCCTGGAAGAGCGAGGCCAACGTCAGCGAAGATGAAATGTTGAGCAACGGCGGTTTTGAGGATGGGCTTAACAGTTGGTTCACGCAGAGTTTTGCCCCTGCCCAAGGCTCCTTTAGCATCGACAACAGCACGGTCAGCGCAGGCAATCACTCTTTGCTGGTGAATATTACGTTGCCCAGCGCCGATACTTGGCGCATCCAGGCCATCAATAGCCCTGTGAACTTGCAGGCTGGGCAGCGTTATCAGCTTTCCTTCGACGCCAAAGCGCAGGGGGGCGCGACGATGGGTGCCGCCGTGGCACAAAACCACGATCCCTACCAGGCCATCGGCACCTATCAGATCGTGAACTTGACCGACGAGTGGCAGCACTTTTCGCTGCCCTTTGTGGCGACCGCCAGCGATGCCAACAGTCGAGTGAACTTTGACTTGGCCCAACTCGAACGCACCATCTGGCTCGACAACGTCAGCCTCAAGCCGCTCAATCCAGTTGGGCTGGCCGCAGGAGAGTCATTGGAGGCGAATTCAATCGCACGCTTGCCCCGTTCACAGTGGCAGGGCTACAGCGAACAACGGATTCGGGACCTGGTCCAGTTCTATACCGATACGGAAAGCGCTTTCTACGGCGGGATGCACGACACTCTGCAAACAATCGGGGCCAAGATGCTCAACACTGGCACCGCCAATTTCAACGACAACCTGCCCAGTGCCTATGCCATGGCTCAGACTGACTACGTGGACAATCACATCTACTGGGATCACCCATCCTGGCCGAACGGCATTCCCTGGACGGCGGACAATTGGGTGATCAACAACAAAGCCTGGGTTAACGCGCCCTTTGATGGCTTGTTCGACAAGGCACTTACCGCGGTCAAGGGCAAACCCTTTACCCTGACCGAGTTCCGCGAGGTGACGCCCAATCGTTACGAAGCCGAAGGCCCGCTCTTGATGGCGACCTTTGCCAACTTGCAGGATTGGGATGGCATCTTTCTCTTCTCCTATGCTCCCGACGCCGACACCTACAATGCAGAAGCACCGACGGTGGGTGGTTTCTTCGACTTGGTTGGCAACCCGATTCAACTCGGCATCATGCCTATAGCGGCGCGCATCTTCCAGCGCCAGCAGAACGCTCCGGCACCGGTTGAGACGTTGTTACAATTTAGCGCTGAGCAGATGGCCGACAGTACCACCGTCGGCTGGCAGGGCAGCACCAAGGACTATCTGGTTGACAAATTCACTGTCAACTCTGCCGCCGCCTTTGGCAGTCGCCTACGCATCAGCGACACCCTGGCCCCTATTAGCACAACTGTCGATCTGCCCGCACCCGACGGTCCGCTCTATCAAAGTGCAGGCGGACAACTGCGTTGGCAGACCACCAACCCAGACCACTATCAATACACAATTGACGCACCCCATCTGCAAGGAGCAATTGGCTTTACCAGCGAAGAACCGGTCGTGCTTTCCAACCTAACCTTGACGGTGACCGGTCAGCCGATCACGGCCAGCACCAACGCCGATTTTGCGGCCATTACCTTACAATCGCTCGACCAACGCCCGATCAGCCAAACCACACGGCTGCTGCTCGGGGTCTTTACTCGCTTCGAAAACACCGGCTACCAATGGAACGATGCCCACACCTCGCTCGACGCCAACTGGGGGGCAGCTCCCGCCCTGGTCGAACCGATCCGTTTCGAGGCGACGCTTGGACTGCTCGACCCTGCCAACGCCAGCGTGAAGATTCTAAACTCGCAGGGAGCGGTCAGCGGCAGCGTCCCAGTGCAGCAAGTGGGCGGCAAACTTCACCTCACCGTCGACACCGCCCGCGACCAGACGATGTGGTATCTGATCGAAACGGCAGAACCAACTGTGCAATCCAGCATTTATCTTCCCTCGGTGACGAGGTAGGGTGAGGAGCAAGTTGCATCGATTCACCTTTGCCACTTTGCTCCTTGCATCTTTTATCCTGTTATAATGCCTAAAAGTCGTACCTTTTTAGCCTCTTTGTAAGAACAAAGTTCTAAAACATTCCGTGTTCCTTGATATCCGTGTTTACAAAGCCTTTTCATAAACACGGATATCAAGGAACACGGAATCTATTGGTTTAAGCTGTTATTTCGCTAAACTTTATCGATTGGAACGAACATGAACTATTGGTTACTCAAGTCAGAGCCGAGTGTCTTTAGCATCGACGATCTGCAAAGCGTGGGCAGCACAGTTTGGGATGGCATCCGCAATTATCAGGCCCGTAACTATCTGCGCACAGCCCAGGTTGGCGACCTTGCCTTTTTCTATCATTCCAGTAACGAACTGACCGGCATCGTCGGCCTCTGTAAAATCATCGAATCCGACGTGGTCGATCCAACTCAGTTTGATTCAACTTCGGACTATTACGACGAGAAGAGCACGCCCAATAACCCACGCTGGCAGACGGTCAAAGTGCAATTTGTCGAGAAGTTTGGGCGCGTCCTGACGCTAGAAGAACTCAAGTCCAGGTTTACGCCCGAGGAGTTGGTGGTGGTGCGTAAGGGCTATCGCTTGTCGGTGATGCCAGTGAGCGCAGAGGCGGCGGCGCGATTGATGACAATGGTTGGCTCACAGATTTGAGTGATGAGGTGATTTTCGAACGGTTAGTGGCGTTAGATTTGGAGAGGGCAGATGTGGATCACACCGCCTGAAGTTAAGGCTGATTTGTCATTCCGTAGGAATCCTTCGTTGGTCGAGCTAATCACTTTGTAGAGGATCGACAACGTGTGCTGTGCTGGATCTACAGAATGGACAGATCGGCTAGGATTCCTACGGAATGACAGATCCATCTTCAGGGAAAGTCGTTACGGTTGCAAAGAGCTACCCCACCGCAAACGGATTGAAATCCGTATCCCGATCGTAATAATCCTCATGCTCCACCGCCTTGAGCCAGCCGACGATCAGGTAGGTGATCGGCGTTAAGATCACTTCCACACCGACTTTGAAGATGTAGTTAGAGACAAAGATCGTCCAGATCAGGTCATTGGGCATGGTGCCCCAGAAGGCGACGAGGATAAAGACAATCGTGTCAAAACCTTCGCCGAAGATGGTCGAACTGATCGTGCGCAGCCAGAGATAGCGCCCCTCGGTCCAAAGTTTGATCTTGGCCAGGATGTAGGAATTGACAAACTCCCCACCCCAATAGGCAAGCAGGCTGGCGATCACAATACGCGGTGCCTGACCCAGAATGGCGTGAAAGGAATCCTGTAACGTCCAGTCGGCGGCGGGCGGCAGCGCATCGACGACGGCCAAAGTTAGCGCCATCACCACCAGACAGCCAAAACCGGTCCAGATCACGGTGCGGCTGTTTTTGTAGCCGTAGACCTCGGTCAGAATGTCACCAAAGATGTAGGAGAGCGGAAACAAAATCGTTCCGCCGTCAAAGGTAAAGGGGCCAGCAATCAGGATCTTGGTCGAGGCAATGTTGGAGATGAGTAACACCGTGACAAAGGCCGCAGTAATGATGGGTAGAAGTTTGTAGGCTTTCATGGTAAGAGTGGAAGAGTTGAAAAGTGGCAGAGTAATGCTTTACTCCGCCACTGTTTTAGCCAGGAATTTATGAGAAAATATCCTCAATGGGTAGGCGAATGCCAGTTGGCTCATCGTATACCTCACCATTGCTGATGGTACGATATTGGTCTATTGAACGATAGACTGTAACCGTAGCAAGTGCAGGTTCAACTAACCAGCAAGAACGAATGCCCAGCTCAAAGTAGAGCCGGAATTTTGCCAAGATGTCATAGGTGCCCTGTTTCGGTGATAAAATTTCGACTACCAATACAGGCATTTCCTTCATTCTCAGGATGTCCAGAGGACGGCTGAGACCGCGTTTAGGGTAGAGGGCAATATCTGGTTTGATCTCTTTCTTAGCGCGTAAGTCGAACTTACTTAGGTCGATGTTACTTACGTCAAGACTTAGTTCACTCACAGGTGTATATTCACTGTACTGATGTAATAAGATGCCCAATCGCATCTGAACATACCCCTGGTTAAAGGAACCCATATCAATATCTTCCTCAAATTCCGTCTCATCGTCAACTGCTTCGATGTACATGGTCTTCTCCTTGAACATCGTCTCTCTGGACTTACTTCTTGGCTCGTCCACCTTCTTAAAGAAAAGAGATCAGGCAGATCAATCTCTCAATCTCCTAATCTCTATTCTCTAATCTCTTTCTACCTACGAATCAATCTCGCGCTTCACCGCATGTAGCAACGTATCGGCCCGCAGTTCGGGCAGGTTATAGCAGGTGCCGCCGAGGGCGTTGGCCAGCTTTTGGGCTAGGCCACGGTCAAAGGCTTGATGCTCCATGTTGATCACAATCGAGCGCATCTCTTTTTGCTGGGCAAAGAGTTCAGCAATGCGATTGGCTTCTTCCTGGGCGGGCATGCCCGTCATCGAGACATTGCCGGCGCCGTCAGTCAGCACGATCATCAGCGGGCGCTGCTCGGTGTCACGCTTGCGCGCATTCTGAATCACCTGATAGGCCATGAAGAGACCACCACTGAGCGGCGTTTTGCCACCCACCGGCAGATCGCGCAGTGCCTTATTGGCCAAATCGACGCTCGAAGTCGGCGGCAGCACCAAACGGGCTTTGTCGCGCTGGAAGACGACCAATCCGACCTGGTCGCGGCGCTGATAGGCATCGATCAACAGCGAGAAGATCGCACCCTTGGTGGCCTCCATACGCTCACTGGCCGCCATCGACCAACTGGCATCGACCACGAAGAGGATCAAGTTGCCGGTGCGACGCACACGAACTTTGCGTTGCAGGTCGCCGGTGCGCAGTTGCAGAGCTAGGTCATTTTCACGCTCTTCCAAGCGTTGGCGCTGGAAAGGAGCTGCCGCACGCAAGGTGGCGTCAAAGGCGATATCCTGCGGTTTGTCGCCGGCTGGGCGAGCTTTGATATAGCGACCGCGTTTGCGCTCGGTGCGGGTGTAGGTGCGCTTGCCAGCTTTTTCGCGCGTCATCTTATCGACCTTTTGCTGGTCGAGACGCTTGACTTCAAAGGTGTCGCCGACTTGCACCGGCTTGCGTGCGCCCTTGTTTTCCCCGGGCGATGAACTTTGCTGCGGGGCGGAATCAGGTTGGCCCATCTCACCTTCACCCGATTCACCCGACTCGCTCATTTCCGATTCATCGCCCTCTAGACTTTTTTTGGGTCTGCTTGCCCTTGACCACCCTCTTCTTGCATGGTCTCGTCGCTTTCACTGGCGTTCTGTTCCGCTTCGGCACGGGCCTGGCGCATGTTCTGTTGCAACTGATCCGGGTTCATAACTGAATCCTGGAAGGGTTGCTTCTTCATACGGTGGGGCAAGGCCAACTCAGCAGCGAGCAGAATGTCGCGGTCGTTGATCGCTGTGCGGCCCTCAAAGGCGGCCTGTGCGCGAGCCGTGCGCAAGATCACCAGGTCGGCGCGGTGACCATCCACCTTGAAACTGGCGGTCAGGGTAGCGATGGTGTAGAGATCCTTCTCGGTATAGGTCACCAGTGGATAAAGTGCCCGCGCCTTCATGATGCGGTCGGCCATCCCCTGTTCTTTGGGCTCATATTTGTCGCTGAAGTTTTCCGAATCCTGCTCGAAGGAGATGCGGCGGCGCAGCACTTCCACGCGCTCTTTGGATTCGGTGATACCGACGACATCGACCGAATGGGCGAAGCGGTCGAGCAACTGTGGGCGCAGATCGCCTTCTTCCGGGTTCATCGAGCCGATTAAGACGAAGCGCGCCGGGTGTTGAAAGCTGATGCCTTCACGCTCGACAACATTAACGCCCATGGCAGCAGAGTCGAGCAGTAGATCGACGACATGATCGTCGAGGAGGTTGACTTCGTCAACGTAAAGCACGCCACGATTAGCAGCGGCGAGAATGCCAGGTTCAAAGTGGCGCTCACCCTGTTTGATGGCCTTTTCAATATCGAGTGTACCGACGACGCGATCTTCGGTGGCGCTCACAGGCAGATCGACAAAGGGGGTGATCCGTTGCGTTTCGGGTAGTTTTCCTGATTGTTCCAGACGCTCGCGGCATTCATCACAGAAGAGATCGGGACGATCCGGATCGCAACTAAACCGACATCCTTCAACGACATTCAAGGGGGGCAACAAGGCAGCAAGCGCACGGGCTGCAGTTGATTTGGCAGTTCCTCGTTCGCCGCGGATCAACACGCCGCCAATCTGAGGGTTGATGGCGTTCAAAATCAGGGCGCGCTTCATGCGCTCCTGTCCTACAATCGCTGTAAATGGATAAGTAAGACGCATCGAACATTCCTTCTTTGCTTGGCCGTTTTTGGGAAAGCGTCGTAGGTGAATCTATTTAGGCGATTTCAAAATCAAAAGTATTCCAATGAAATCGCTCGAGCCATTGCTGAAAGCGCTGGAATTGGAATACTTATTTTTTTGCAATGGCCTTACTCATTACTTTTCAAAAATCGGCAACCTATAAATGTTTGCTTCTATGATATTATACTAATCTCAGCCATGAACGGAATATTTTGATCAGGTTTGAATAGAATGTTGGAGGTAGGAGGGGTGAGAGATGAGGAATGAACTTGTCTAAACTTATCTCTCATCCCTCCCATAAAAATTCTTTGAAACCTTTTTAGTTGAACCTGCGTAATGAGAAGCAAGGGACTGAGATGGAGTGCGCTCCATCAAGGTGGAGGGCGCTCCATCAAACGAAAGTGACAATATCTCATGAATGAGCAGGAAATCGCCTGGATAGAGGCGGCGCGCAACGGCGATAAACGGGCATTTAGTCAGCTCGTGGATGCCTATCAACGACCGATTTTTAACTTGACCTATCGAGTCTTGGGCAACGCCGAGGAAGCACAGGACGCCGCCCAAGAAGCCTTTCTGCGGGCTTGGTCGCGTATCGGTCAATATGACCCAAGTCATAAATTCAGTACGTGGCTCTTTTCGATTGCCAATCACTACTGTATTGACCGCTTGCGCCGCCGCAAAACAACCCAAGTTTCGATCGATGACAATCCTGTGCTGCAAAATCTGGAAGTGGAAACGCCTCGGCCCGATCAACAAGCGATGGCACGCGAACAGAGTTCCGAGATTCAGCAGTTGATCAACCAACTTGAGCCGGAATATCGAACACCGTTAGTGCTTCTCTATTGGGAAGAACAAAGCTACGAGGAGATCGCCGAAAGTATGGGCTTGACCGTTTCGGCGGTGAAGAGCCGACTCTTCCGGGCGCGCCAAAAGGTGGCCGATCTGATCCAAAAACGCGAGGCCGCTTCGGTTCCACCGACCTCGGGACGACGGGTGCAGATGCCAGCAGCGCAGCAGAAACCGAGTCATTTCGATGCGTTGATGATGTTCTTTGCGCAGCCGGTAGCCTGTTCGATGAGTGCCAGTAGTTGAGTTATGTGTCTGAAGCCAATGGCTCAGACTTTGATGATAGAGTACGACTATGTTTCAAGATTTTGAGAACGACGCCATGCTTGATCAAGAACAGCTAAACCCACAAGACGAGGCGATGTTGCTCATGTCGCTGGCTTTGGATGACATGCTGGATACAGCGGAAGAGGCGAGGTTTCACTCCCTGCTTGACCAGGATGCGAACCTAAGCCTGATCTGGGAAGATTGGCAACGAATCGACACACGCTTTTCTTCGCTGGGGCGGGTTTTGCCACCCGTTGATTTTGTCAAGCAATTCGAAGCTCGTTTGGAGCAACAGGAAGTTGTACAACTCGGGCGTGCCAATCTTTTTGTGGTGATTGGTGCATTAGTCATCTGGGGCGGGATGATTGCGGGTGGGCTCGTGCTTGGCTACAACGCCTATGCCAATCAGGCAAGGCTAATGAGCGATTTTGTTCATTCCTTTACTGCTGCGGCGGCCTCTTTAATGCATTGGATCCATGCATTTAACTTGGCCTTCGCAACCGCAACTAGCTCGCCGCAGACCGTTGGCTTTTTTGTCGGCTATGCCTGTGCCGCCGGTGCCGCGTTGTTGTGGTGGATTCACTTTTTGCGCAACAACACACAGGCCACCGGGGCCCAACAAGTTTAGTGAGCATCTTCGGATGCGCTTTGTTGTTGGTTTTCCGATCACACAACGCACAAGAAAATATCTTGTGCTACAGCGTCTTGTGTAAGTCCTGACCATTTATTCTAAGGGTTGAAGTATGAAACAGCTTTGGAGATCTCGTTACCACCGTGTTCATCGCCGCCGTCGAGGACGGTTGATTGTTTTGGTGTTGATCCTGCTTGGCGCATGGTTTGTGTTTGCCAAGCCCCATGTAACAAACGCACAGATGAAGCCTGTCCTGCCCGCATTACAACCTCCCAAGGTTGAGGGCGAGACCTATTGGAGTGGGGATGCTACAGTAGAGGATGGCCATGTGATTGATGGTGATCTCGTCGTCTACAGTGGCGAAGTAACCGTTGAGGATGGTGGCAGGGTCAATGGTTCGCTCATCGACTATAGCGGCGATGTCACGGTAGAAGAAGGTGGATTAGTGACTGGCGACCTGACCGCATGGAGTGGCTCGGTGCGGGTGGATGGCACGATCAATGGTAGCATCGCCGCCTGGTCTGGTGATATTTCGCTGGGTGAAAGCGCTGTAATCAAGGGTGATGTGAGCGCCATGAGTGGTAGCATCGAGCGCGAGGATGGTACGACTGTCAATGGTAGCGTTGTGCAGGGACCTGGGTTTAAGTGGCCGGGTTTGGTGAATCCTTTCAGCCAATTCGGTGTAGCACAAGTGACTGCCCCGAGTGCCGCTGCTGCCCCTGAATTGCCACAAGCACCCCGATCTCCGGAAGTTCAACTTCAGGTGCGGAATGATCCAGTAAACAATCCTGTACGCGGTTTTGTGGCCTTTGTCTTGCGGCTCTTTGGCGCAGTCTTCTTTAGTGCATTAGCTGCCTTGTTGACTGCACTGGTCTTCAATGTCCGTCCTGAATTGGTAGCCCGCATTCGCCGCAACCTGAACGAGCAACCTGTCTATGCCGCCGTGGCTGGTGCTGTAATCAATGTACCGCTCTTGTTGGTTTCTGGATTGCTCTTTGTCACCTTCTGTTTGGCACCACTGGCCTTGCCGCCACTGCTGTTGCTGTTGGTGCTCAATCTGATTGGCGTCACTGGGATTGCACAGATTGCTGGTGAACGGTTGACCAAGGCGCTCAACCTTAAACTTGAACCGCTCTTCGTAGTAGGATTAGGTGCCTTTGCCGTAGTCGGCGCACTCTCCATGTTGTGGGCGTTTGGCGGATGTTTCCGCGGCATCGCCTGGTTGGTGGGCTTTGTCGGTGGATCGATGGGTGTGGGCGCATTTCTGATGCCGTGGGTTAAGAACTTTGGCAATTCTGCCTCTACCTTCGCTGGTGGCACACCAAGCAGTCCAGCGCCTACTCCGCTCGCCCCGGTTGATGTGCAGATTGGTGGCAGTAGCATCCCACCAACGCCACCTGTTTCCGAAACACAACCATCGGAAGCCCCGGCAGTGGATCTGTCACCCGCACAAGTCGAGGAAATCGCATCGACGCCAGTACAACCCGAAGCTGAGGCAGTACCTGCACCCGTCGTGGAAACTGCGTCGGAGAGCACAGCTCAGGCTGAACCATACCAGTCGATTGCTATGGCCGCGACGACAGCCGACGACTTCACAGCCATCAAAGGAATTGGTCAAGTTTTGGATCGCCGTCTGAAAGAAGCTGGCATTCTCACCTTTGCCCAGCTCGCCGATTTGGCACCGGAGCGAATGGCCGAGATCTTCGACCGCCCGCTTACCTGGATCCTTGAAGATGACATTCCTGGCCAGGCGCGTTACTTCGCCTCGAAACAATAAATGAAGAGATAACAAGATGACCGGATGACAAGATAATACATCATCTGGCATCTTGTTATCTTGTCCGTCTTCCCCTCACCAGCCTCTTGCTTCGGCAAACTTTGCCATCCATTCTGGTCGGTATCGAACATTGACTGCTGAGAGTGAGTCTCGCAACTGCTCCAGCGATCGACAACCCACGATGGGCACAGTGACAAAGGGTTGCGACAGTAGATAGCCCAACACCACTTGGGTGATGCTCAAATTTTCTTCACCAACCATACTCAGAATCGTCTGCGCTACACGTTGGTTAGCCTCGCCCTCATAGACACGAGTCATATGTGACGTGCGGTCGAGCCGTCCTTCCAAGAGTTTGTTGAAATAGCCACCTGCCTGTGAAGTGTAGGGAATCGCCGCCAAACCACTCTGTCGATGATAATGCCACATGCCAGCATCCATCGAGATCGTGGTTTTGTCGCTAAACGCATTCATGTCTGGTAAACCGATGTTCCACAACATTTGGTTGCCAACAAAGCCCTGTTGCCTGGATTTTTGCGCGTAGTCGTTGGCAGCACGGATACGGTCGCTGCTCCAGTTGGAAGCACCAAAATAGCGCAATCTGCCTGCCTGGACATGGCGGTTGAGTGTGTCAATGATCTCCTCAACTGGGCGGCGAGTGTCGTCACGATGAAGCCAGTAGAGGTCGATCACGTCGGTCTGTAGATGTCGCAGACTGGCTTTGATGTCGTGATCAATGTCAGCATTGGAAAGACGGGAGATGTGCATGGTTTTGAGTTCAGGATGGGCACCTTTCGTGCCAAGCACAATCCTTTGTCGATTTTTGCGTGCCGCCATCCAGTCGCCGAGCAGCTTTTCCACGCGACTTTTTTCGCCCGGTACCCAATCGGAATAGACTGCGGCGGTATCGACAAAGTTACCCCCCGCATCGAGATAGGCATCGAGCAGACGGTACGATTCGTCTAGGTTTAAGGATGTGCCCAGGCCGGATGTACCGAGTGCAACGGGTGAAACTTGAAGGGTGGTATTGGGAAGAAGTGTAGTTTGCATTATTCGTAAGGGAAGAGAAACACCGAATTTACGTAAAGTTGTTATACTGGAAAAACTTACGATATTCGGATTTGCGCACGAAAACGAGAAATCGGTGTAAGCTAGCCGGTTTGGCCGAACAAAGTACGATTTTTTTGAGACATTCTACTACCAATTGTCCTCTGAAAAGCCATGAATTTCAGCTATAGTTACGGGAAAAATTCATGGCTTTTGTAACCGCAATTGGTATAACTTGACTGGCCTCAGACGTTAGCCAAGTTTTCACCATTATGAGCCAACTATGTCAAAAATGAGATTAAACAGCCGCACCTTCTATCTCTACCTGATGCTCTACCACTATCAATGGCGCTGTTCTAGCAATGAGGCTTACCTGAAATATCAATGAAAAGGAACAGAGTGGCAGAGTGGCAAAGTAAATAGAAGCTTGCTACTCTGCCACTTTTCAAAACAACGCCAACTGCTCCGGCTTTTCTGGCTTGAACCGCCGCTCGGCCATGCGTTTGACTTCGAGTAGCGCCTGTTCGATATCATTGAGAAAGCGCGAAGGCTGGTGGTTGACTCGTTGGCCAAAGAGAAAGCGCGTACGCGCATGGCTAAGCACCAACTTGCGCTGGGCACGAGTCATGCCGACGTAAAAGAGACGTCGTTCTTCCTCAACGTTGCATTCTTCGCCAGGGCGTTGATACGGTAAGATCTCCTCTTCGCACCCTACGATAAAGACCTGGGGAAACTCTAAACCCTTGGATGCATGTAGTGTCATCAATGTCACCTGATCCACCCGCCGATCATAGGTGTCGGTTTCTTTCTGTAATACCGTTGCTTCCAGGAAATTAATTAGCGCCGAACCATAATCAATTGCGTTGAGGCGTAGCTTCTCGATCCGCTCATGCTGTTGCAGCGTAAAAGTGCGATGGAGCGTTGTTATCATAAAGTCGTGCACCGTAGCGATGAGAGTGGCTACAGACTCGGTTGCCTGGGCTGTATGGATTCGCACCAGCAACTGTTGGATCTCACCGTGATATTTCTTGGCGCTCGCCTCAAGAAGCAGGGTGCGATAATGCACTGCGGCGGGATTGTGGGCCAGCCAGAGATAGGCAAGGATTTCACGGATCTCCTTATACTCTACCAGTGGCGTAGCGCCCACGACTTGGTAGGGAATACCCGAACGGGCAAAGGCCTCGATCAAAGCATGGCTCTGCGCCGAAAGGCGGTAAAGTACTGCAAAATCACGAAAGCTGCGAATGCCCTCTTCGTGACCCGTGGCGCGCTTGGAGTCAACCGAAAAGAGCGTGGTGCCACCTAGCAACTGCTCAATCGAATGGACGACGAACTCGGCCTCAGCTTTATCAGTCGGTGCATGATGAATCTCGAGTCGGGTTGGGTCGATCAGGTCGGAGCGTAGCGTCAGAGGCAGGCGATCGTCACTTTTGCTAATCACTTGACTGGAGGCGTTGACGATCATCTGCGTCGAACGATAATTCTGGTCGAGGTGCAGTGTCAGTGCATTCGGGAAGTCATTTTGAAAGTGCATAAAGTAGCGCCGATCTGCGCCACGAAAGCCGTAGATGGCCTGGTCGGGGTCGCCAATGGCGCAGAGATTCGCCCCTGCTGCGGTCAAGAGGCGCAACAATCGGTATTGGGTAAGATTGATGTCCTGGTACTCGTCAACCGAAAGCCATTGGTAGCGCTGCTGAATCTGGCGCAGCATCTCTGGTTCAGCTTCCAGCATTTGCACGGTTACAAAAAGCAGATCGTCGAAGTCGAGCAGCGCACTTTGGCGTAGCGCTTGCTGGTACTTATGGTAGAGCGCTTGAAATGAGTCATCTTCGCTAACTTGTGGTGGCTGCAATTGATTTTTGGCCAGCGAGATACGGTTCAGCGTCTCCTTGAGATCGTGCTCGTTGCCCTCAGGAAGCAGGGGCCGTAGAAGCGTGAGTTGGTCGTCTTCGCTGCAAATTGCAAAGTCAGGCGGAACCCAAGCATCTGTGGCATATTGGCGCAGCAACGTGGTGGCAAACGCATGAAAGGTCTTGACCGTGACCTGGGTTGACAGTTCGCCTAATAGGTTATGCAGCCGCTCGCGCATCTCAGTTGCGGCCTTGTTGGTAAAGGTGATGGCAAGGATCGAGCTTGGATCGACGCCCCGCGCCTGCACCAAGTGAGCGATGCGTACGGTCAAGGTGCGCGTTTTCCCAGTGCCTGGACCGGCCACAATCAGGAGTGGTCGAGCGATGGTCTCTACAGCAGCGCGTTGCGGCTCATTTAGTCCAGAAAGAGATGGCGCTTGGAGCGCTTCACGGAGCATAGGTGCAAGCGATACCTCTGTCTTTTTGCTCTCACGTGAAGCTGTTTTACGTTGTTTTGTTTGTTCCGCCGCGGTTGCGCTGACGGTCTTGGCGTGCTCATTGGGGGCGGTTGTCGCTTTCTGCGGGTGTTGTGGCTCTTTGACTTCTGCCTCAAAGAGACCAATTTGCGACTTGGCAACGGTTCGTTCCTGTGCCTCAAAAAGTTTAATGGTGCCATACTCACCATCATAGCCGCCCTTGATGTGTACCTCGCCTGCGCGCATGCGGCGGATGCCTTCAGCCAGCAACTCGCCGCCTGCCTGGCGAATGGCCTCCAGTGGAATGGTACGCAGGATCGAGACTTCGGCTCCTAGCTTGTTCAACAATTCCTCATAGCTCTGTTGCACGCGCTTCGAGGAAGAACCGGTGCCATAGACTTCACCCAAAATCTCTGTCAGAGAGATTAGGTTGTAATAGGGATGTGTCTGTTCTGGTTTGCCGCCGATGGGCCGATCCGCCAACTCGTTGACGCGATGCAAAACGCCGACTGTCACCGGCTTGCCGCACACCGAACAGAGGCCGTTGTGGGCAATCGTCTCCTCCGGCTCCCAACGGATGCCGCAAGCACGATGGCCATCGACATGATACTTGCCCTCCTCGGGAAAGAACTCCAATGTCCCCAGACATTGTTGCGGGTCACCACTCTTCAGCGCATCAAAGAGTGCGCTGTAGGAAAGTTCAATGTCAAAGAGCGTTGCCTCGCGGGCCAGCTTTTGCGGCGAGTGGGCATCCGAATTGGAGACCAGTGTGTAACGATCGAGCGACGAGACCCGCCAGTTCATCGGCGGGTCGGAGGAGAGCCCGGTCTCTGCGGCAAAGATCTGCGGTGTTAGATCCTCAAAGCATTCGTCAATCGAGTCGAAGCCAGACTTGGAACCGAGCGTGGCAAACCAGGGGGTCCAGATATGGGCGGGGATGAGCTGATTGCGCGGGTTGACATCGAGCAAAGTCTCGAACAGATCGTGAGAATCTAGCCCCAGAATGGGGCGACCGTCGGCGCGAATATTGAAGCCCATCCGCTCCAGCCGCGCCTGAAAGATCTCCACCGAGGTTAAATCGGGCAGATAGAGCATGTGGTGAATCTTGCGCGTCGCTTCATGCTTTTTATAGATGTTGCTGACTTCGCCACCGAGTAAAAAGCGCACTTCGCTACGGCAGGCTGGCGGAACGGTTGCCTGTAACGAACGAGCAAGCTCATCCTTGAGCTTGAAAAGTTCACCCTCGACCGGTTCGAGTTTTTCCTTGATTTCCTTTAGCCAGCCAGGATGGGCAATATCACCCGTTATCAGTAAGCCGACGCCTTTGAGTTGGGCCCAACGCCAGAGTTGTTCCAGGGTGAGATCGGCACTGGTGGCACGCGAGAAGTGCGAATGTAGGTGGAGATCAGCGATGATTGATGGCATATTTGTTCTATTATACCCGAGCGAGGCTACAACTCAACCATTTACCTGTGCAAGCGAGAATGACCGGAAAATTGTATCACAGTTTGCAACGCTCCTGTAGTAGAATTGATACGATGTGAGCTTTGCCGAACTTTGGCAAGTCAGTGGTCGTTACTTGCAATTTGTAGTTCGCACTTTTCACATCAGACGGGCAAATCGCAACCGCGATGGAAGGTTTTGGGGGGTGAACTCAATGGCTGACGCTCGTCCGATTTTACGTACAGTTCCTGAGCAACTGCTTGGTCCACGCATTTTATTGCGCGGCTTTACCGATAGCGATGTCGAGCCTCTGCGCAAGACAGTTGAGGATGCTCTCCCCCATCTCCAGCGCTGGTTGCCTGGCTTTGCCCAGCCCTGGTCGACTGACGATGCCGTGGCCTTTATTCGGCAACATCAAGCACGCTGGGCCTTGCGTGAATGTTTTCAATTTGGCATTTTTCAGCATGATGGTAGTCTAGTGGGCAATCTACGCTTGCGGCCCACCGATTGGTCGATTCCTGCCTTCGACCTTGCCTATTGGCTGCATCCTGCTGCTGAAGGGCATGGATATGTTTCGGAAGCAGTGCGTTTGGCCGCCAAGCTAGCCTTTGACTCGCTCGGTGCGCAACGATTGGTGATTGTCTGCGACCCGAAAAATGAGCGCAGCCGGCACATCCCTGAACGGCTGGGATTCATTCCAGAAGGTTGTATGCGCAATAGCGCCCGCGATGCCAAGAACGAGTTGATGGATTTGCTCGTCTTTGCACTCACGCCCCAGGATTATGCAACTGCTTCCCGCTCCTGGACTTTAGGTGGGGATCGCTGATCATGATATTCTGTAGACTTACTATCATCTCTGACAGTGGCGCAAGTTCTAGCTGAAATAGGAGAAAAACGATGCTTGAAATACTCAATGAAATTGATACCTGGCGCAGTCAAGGCAAAAAAGTCGCATTGGCAACGGTGATCAAAGCCTATGGCTCCTCGCCCCGCCCGCTTGGCTCCAAGATGGCTGTGTCGGATAAGGGCGAAATGGTGGGCTCGGTCAGCGGCGGCTGTGTAGAGGGTGCTGTTGTTGAAGAATCGCTGCAAGTGATCAAAAGTGGTAAACCCAAGTTGATCGAGTATGGCATTGGCGACGAATTTGCCGCCAGCGTCGGCCTGGCCTGTGGCGGCATCATCCACGTCTTCGTGGAGCAAGTGCAGTAACGATTAGGAATAAGTAGGACAGTAGGACAGTGGGACAGTATAACTGACTTACTGTCCTACTGGATTTACAAGGAGCCGAATATGCAACGGGTGACCGGCATCGGTGGTGTTTTCTTCAAGACTGAACAGCCGAAAGAACTCCAGGCGTGGTATCAGAAACATCTCGGCCTGCCCGCCGACGAAGAGGGGACGGTGATTTTCCGTTGGCGTGAATACGGATCGTCATTCCGCCTTGCGACCACGGTTTGGGCACCTTTTCCAACAGATACCGACTATTTTGGTCCTGGCCAGAACCAACTGATGGTCAACTATCGGGTGGACAATCTACGGGAGATGCTGGCGCAACTGCGAGAATCGGGCGTTGAGGTGCTGGATCGCGTTGAGGAAACCAAGTATGGCATCTTCGGCTGGATCGTTGATCCAGCGGGCAACCGGGTGGAGCTTTGGCAACCTCCTGCCTATGAAGTGCCTACTGCCGAAACGGTGATCATCGATCGCTCTGCTCCAGTGTCTTTACGGGAAGTGACCAAGGAAAATCTGCGTGACGTGATGCGACTATCGGTTGGCGATCATCAGCAGGGGTTTGTGGCGTCAAATGCGGTCTCCTTGGCCCAAGCGCATTTTGAAGAGTACTCCTGGTACCGGGCGGTCTATGCTGACGAAACGCCGGTGGGATTTGTCATGATTGCCGATCGCCCTGAAATTCCCGAATATTATCTCTGGCGCTTTATGATCGACAAGCGCTATCAGCACCTCGGCTTTGGCAAACAGGCAATCCAACTGCTGATTGAGCACGTTCGCACCCGTCCCAAAGCCACCGAGTTACTGGTAAGCTGTGTTCCGGGCGACGGTAGTCCTTGTCCCTTCTATCAGAAACTCGGTTTTGTCCACACGGGTAACGAGCATGACGGTGAAATGGAGATGAAACTGACGCTGTGAAAAAAGATCGCTAGGAATCCTAGCCGACTTTACCGTACATATCTGCGACGTCACAGGAGAATTCATTGGCCGTTGATTGGCAACAAACTAGCCTGGTCGTTTTGGTGTCATCGCCTGCCTATTCCGTGCTAGGGTCGTCGTCAAGTTAGCTGTTATATCAAGTTTAGAGCCGTAAGCATCAGCGCATGGAGTAACCCTTACGCTGATGCTTACGGCTCTGTTGTATTCTGCCTATTGACAAGTGAGTATTTTGGGTGTATTTTATGAACGAACGTTCGTTATTATATTGTTAAACTTATGAAAACAGAAGCAAAACAAAGCAAAGGACAACAGACGCGAAGTCAACTAGTGGAGGTGGCCTTTGAACAGTTTACTCACAATGGCTTTCATGGCACCTCAATGCGCAAAATTGCGGATGAGGCCGGGTTGGCCTTGGGTGGAATCTACAATCACTTTGCCAGCAAGGATGAGATCTTTAACGCAGTATTGCTTGCCTATCACCCTATATTTGTCATCATTCCTCAGTTGGCGGCTGGTCAAGGGCGCAATGGTGAGGATCTGTTGCGGGATGCTGCACATCGTTTCTATCAAGCGGTTCAGGCCCAACCTGGTCTACTCAATCTGCTCTTCGTTGAGTTGATCGAATGTCAGGGAAAGCATCTCGCCGAGTTTATGAAGGTGTTATTGCCAACAGCACTGCAATTTGGCCAGAGACTGGCGACCAGCGAGGATGTGGTTTCGGATTCCTCACCAGCGATGATCATCCGGGTCTTTATCGGGATGTTGATCGGCTACATTCTTACTGATTCCATCTTGGGCCGTGTTGAGTCTGTAGCGTTTTCTAGCGGCTCCTTGGATGATTTTCTTGACTTGGCCCTGCATGGGTTGTTGAAAAAGTAAGGATACTCTATGACTGCTCTCTCTCCACTGATTCTGCCCTTTGACTCACCAGAGGCATCGTTGGCCTTGGTTGGCGGCAAAGGGGCTAATTTGTCGATTCTCTCGCGGGCGGGATTTCCCGTGCCGGGCGGCTTTCTGGTGACCACCGAGGCCTATTGTTGCTTTGTGTCGGAAAACCGATTAGGTGAAGCGATTGATGAAGCACTGGCCACTGTTCAGCCTGACAACCCAGCCAGCCTCGAAGCGACCTCAACGACGATTCGCCAGCGCTTTATGAGCGGGGCGATGCCAGAAATGTTGCGCTCACAATTGCTTGTTGCCTATGAAAAGATTGGACACCCGCCCGTGGCGGTACGCTCTTCTGCCACTGCCGAGGATCTGCCGGATATGTCCTTTGCTGGCCAGCAGGATACCTATCTTAATATCATCGGTGAGGATGCGTTGGTCAAGGCTGTGATCAGCTGTTGGGGCAGCTTGTGGACTGCGCGGGCGATCGGCTACCGGGCGCGCAACTCCATCGATCATATGCATGTGTCGCTCTCGGTCGTGGTACAGGAGATGGTGCAGAGCGAAGCTTCAGGCGTCCTCTTTACCGCCAATCCACTCAACGGCAAACGCACGGAAACCGTGATCGACGCAACCTTGGGCTTGGGTGAAGCGCTGGTTTCGGGACAGGTGGAGCCAGACCACTATATCGTCGAAACCAGGAGCCGCAAAATCCTCCGCAAAACGCTCGGCGCAAAGGCACTGACGATTGTTGGCAGCGAAGGTGGTGGCACCAACACGATTCATGAGTCGGCTGCCGACCGCCAAGCCATTCCCGACTCTGTCATTGCTGAGCTGGCTGCCCTAGGTCAACGGGTCGCCGAGCATTATCACTTTCCGCAGGATATTGAATGGGGTTGGACCAAGGGCAAACTTTATCTGTTACAGGCACGGCCGATCACCTCGCTCTTCCCTTTGCCGGTGGGAGCCCAGAGTGACCCACCTTGGATCATGTTCTCCTTCGGTGCTGTGCAAGGCATGCTCGACCCGATGACGCCATTGGGGCGCGATACGATGTCTGGCATCTTAGGTGGAATTCCACGCCTGGGAGGGATCAATCTGGAACTCGATGATGCACCGCTGATCCGAACTGCAGGTGAACGACTGTGGATTCGTATTGACACCTTATTGGGCAATCAGCTTGGGCGCAAAGCGATTCGAGGAGCTTTAGATGTCATCGAGCCAAGTGCTGGGCAGGCAGTAGATCAATTGTTACGTGACGCTCGTCTTTCACAGGAGGTTGGTCTACCGCAGCCAGATACGTTCCTACGCTTTGGGCGGGCAGCTTCGAGAATTGTTCCCAAGATTGTGGGCGTGCTGATCGACCCCAGGACCAAGCGCCAAGAGGCACAGCAGCGTATCGAAGCGTTCCTGGCCGAGATTCAACAGCAGATGGACCAGGCTTCGACGTTGGCTGAGAAGGTAACGGTCTATGCCAACACGGCACAGGCTGGCTTTTCACGGCTGATTCCCTACCTGGGTCCTTGCTTGGCGGTGGGTATGATCACCTTTAACCGCTTGCTGGCACTTTCCCGGCAGTATCTCGATAACAACCGATCGTTGCTCGAAGTTACACGCGGCTTGCCTAATAATGTGACCACGGAGATGGATCTAATTCTTTGGGAAACAGCCCGCAAAATCAAAGCAGACGCAGTGGCGAATGCGGCGATGAGCCAACAGGAGCCAGCCACACTCGCCGAACAATATCTTGCCCGCACCCTGCCAGCGACGGCGCAGCGTGCAATTACAGCCTTTATGCAGCGTTATGGCATGCGTGGGCTGGCCGAGATTGATCTGGGGCGACCGCGCTGGCGTGAGAATCCAATCCAAGTGATGCAGATGGTACAAAATTACCTGCGCATCGACGATCCCGAACTCGCCCCCGATGCCATCTTCAAAAAGGGCGAACAGGCAGCAGAGCAGGCAATTGCGACACTAGTGGCAGCGGTCGAACGGAGCGAGCGTGGGGTGGTCAAGGCTCAGGTGGTACGCTTTTTGGCAAGCCGCATGCGTGAACTATTGGGCCTGCGTGAAACGCCCAAGTTTATGATGGTGCGTCTGATGGGGATTATGCGCCAAGGGTTTCTGCAAAGTGGCGCTGAGTTGGTGCAAAAGGGTGTTCTTGAAAGCGCGGATGACCTCTTCTTTCTTCACTATAAGGAGCTTCTCGCCCTTGCTAACAACTATGCCATTGATTGGAAGGCGTTGGTTGCCGAGCGTAGGGCACTTTATGCGCGAGAAAAACTACGCCGCCAGATCCCACGTTTGTTAGTAGGCGATGGTCAAGCTTTCTATGATGGGGTACGTTCAAAGCAAAGTGCAAAAGATGGCGTGCTGATTGGCAGCCCTGTGTCACCTGGCGTGGTTGAGGGAGCAGTGCGCGTTGTCTTCGACCCACATCACGCCGATCTGCAACCTGGCGAAATTTTGGTCTGCCCTGGCACCGATCCCGCCTGGACGCCACTCTTTCTGGCTGCGGGCGGCTTGGTGATGGAAGTGGGCGGTTTGATGACTCATGGCTCGGTTGTTGCGCGCGAGTACGGCATCCCTGCCGTGGTCGGAGTAGAAGATGTTACTCAACGCTTGAAAACCGGACAACGCATTCGTGTGGATGGCTCTACAGGTGAGGTTGCGATTTTGTAGGATGTAGGGTGAAGTAGAGCTGGCCAATCGCATTCTTCGACAGTTGTCATTCTGAGGAGCGGCTGTTTGCGACGAAGAATCTGGGTTGGACAATGCAAGATTCTTCGCTCAGAATGACACGTCTAGCAAGTTACAAAATATCTAATTGCAATGTGGCTACACATCGCGCAATATGCTATTTAACTTCGCTTTGCAGGATGTAATCGCTCGGCGTCACGCTGCCGCCGATGGGCTCGATGCTGATGGCGACCAATTGGAGATTGCCGGCACTGCGAGAGAGCGAAAATTCACGCCATACGTTAGTCTCATCCAATTGCGTCGTGAAGACCGCAACAGGGACGCTACGCCCTGAATTGTCAACAAACCAGAGTTGGAAGGTCTTGTCAGAGGGCAACAAAGGTAGCCCTGTCGCAAAGAGTGCGGCTACATTGCCTGTCACATAGACACCTGCACGTGCTGCTTCAGTTCCGTTGCGAGTGTTCAACTGATAACTCGAGTCCGCCGTCGTCATCACCTGAACTTGGTGTTGGGCCTGCGTCACCTGTTGGCTTAACTGTTGCTGTTGGCTGCTGATCGTCTGATTTTGAGAGAGCAAGCTTTGCTCTGATTTTTGCAGTTCCTCTTTTTCAACCAGTAGTTGGCTGTTCGTCGCCAACAGTGCATCAAACTTGCCGTCCTTCAAGTCCACTTGTTCCAACGCTCGATCCAACTGGCGATTGAGGAGCAAACCAACCGCTGCCATGATCAGCAGCGCGATGAGTGCAGTCACCGCCGCAATCTGCCAGAGACGTAGCGTTAACCGACGTTGGCGCACGACTTGAGCGACCTTCGGGGCCGTACGCTCAGTCTGCTGCGGTCGATAGGGCATGATCGCATAGGTGACAGCCGGCTCCGCAGCGTGCCCATTGTTTGCACTATGCCCGTTGCTCCCATTAGGCCCACCGTTATGTCCGTTGTTGCCATGATAACCAAAGGGTTGGATGGCGCTTGAGATGGTGTAGGTTGAGATCTCGCGCTCAGCTTCAGCGGGTGCATCCAAGCGAGCGATCATGAGCACAGAGCGGCGGATGTTGGGTGGGGGCGCCACTGGTTGGGTGACGTAGGCAAGTTGCGATGCCTTGTGGTCGAGTTTTTCCAGCTTCGCCAGAAAGTCACGCTGTTGCTGGATATAGCTTTCGACCAGAAGGGACTCTTCTTGATCCAGCGCTCCTAATACATAGGCAGGCAGGAGCGCTTCAATTTCCTGATGCTTGGTCTCATTGGCACGCGTCACGCTGGCTCCTTCTGCTCTTGTCGGAGTGCCGGAGCAACAGCGTTCAAGCGTTCAATGCCATCGGTGATCAGCGTTTTGACCCAGTTTGCCGATAAATTGACATAATTAGCGATCTCCTGGGCGGTCATGCCAGCAAAGTAAGTCAAGGACAGGCTGACTCGCTGATCTTCCGACATAGCCTGGAAGGTCTTACAGACGGTCTGGCGTTGATTTTGCAGGCTCTTGTCTGTAAAGTCGACCAGAAGTTGCGATGGAAAATCGTAGGGCGTGTTTGTGGTCAGCGGCGAACGTGCCTGCTGACAGATTCTGTCTTGCAAACTTGTTCGCTGTTGTGAATTACGTAAGGTCCAGCGCAGAGCGTCTAGGCTCCGTTGTCGAGCGACGTGGTAAAGCCAAGCGGCAACCTCAGTTTCATGCGAAATGGATTCTGCCTGGCCCCAGACTTGAAGAAAGGTCTCTTGCAAAATCTCATCAGCTAAAGCATGATCCTGGACAATATGCAGGATAAGTCCGTAAACCACCTCTGCATGCTTGTCATAAAACATTTCGAAACTGCGCAAATCTCGCTGGATGATACGGTTGAGCAATTGCTCATCGGTAGGGTATCGATCTTGTGTAAGCATGGGTGACAATGAATCCTCAATGTGTAAGGAAACGAACGTCCTATATAGTTTCTATTATTTTATGATTTTTGTCAAGCACCGATTCGCTGAATATTGATTTCCTTATCTGGCAATACTTAATTCGATTTTTGATCGTTACGTATAGTAACTTACTTTTATATTATATTAAGTTAATTTTGATTGCAAATATGATAAGGCTTGAAGTCTCATTTAACATATGTAAACTTAATTTTGTATGTCACGTAGGGAAACTGAGGAGATGGAGTAAGAAAGGGCAGATTACCGATATAGAGTAACCTAGGAATATTGACCTGGGATAGAAAGGGGAGCAACTGAAACGTGATGTGTGAGCCGTGAATTTACGAGCACGATTCACGGACACGCATCACGTTTCAAACAAACTTATATGAGCAGGCTGCTAACCAACAGCTTCCTCTACAACTTTAACTTACGCAGCTCGGGCAGAATCCAAGAGGTGACGCTAACCACCAATAAGGTAGCAATACCACCGGCAAGTACCGAGGGTGCCGTGCCTAACAGTTTGGCCGCAACGCCACTTTCAAACGCTCCTACTTCGTTTGAAGCCCCGATAAAGAGCCAGCTAACTGCGGCAATTCGTCCGCGCATTGCTTCGGGTGACAAACGCTGGACAATGATCCTGCGAATCACCATACTGACGCCATCAAAGACACCGCTAAAGAAGAGGGCCACCAAAGAAAGCCAGAAATTGGTGGACCAGCCAAAGACCAGCATGCTTACTCCAAAGCCGGCCACAAAGATCAGCAGATTGCGTCCTGCCTGATGAGTGACCGAAATCCGTGCCGTCACCAACATGACGAGCAACGAGCCGATCGATGGCGCGGTGCGCAAGAGTCCTAGCCCCGTTGCGCCGACATGTAAGATGTCCGCTGCAAAGATCGGCAAGAGCGCCATCGCTCCACCAAAGAGAACCGCAAAGAGATCCAGCGCCATCGAGCCGACCAGCGGTTGGCTGCGCACCACAAAGCGGATTCCTTCGCGCAAACTCTGCCAGATCGACTCACCTTCTGTTGGGGGAGGTGCAGGCTTGGGTCCAATGCGACTGAGCAAGAACGCCGAAACAAAGAGCAACAGCGTAATCCAAGCGTAGGTCAGGGGAATGCCTAACCTGTCAATTGAAAAGCCTGCCAGCGGCGCCCCGGTGATGCCTCCTGTCAGCCAAACGCTACTAAGCAGTGAGTTCCCTTCGTTGATATGATCTAAAGGTATTACCTGCTGCTCGAAGGCTGAGGAAGCCGGGCGTAAGAAGCCCGCAGCCAGGCCGATACAAAAGACAATTCCGTAGATTGCCAACAGATTGGCATCGTTGCGGTTGAAGGCTAGCCCAGTCATCCCTGCCAAACAGAGACCGACGATCAGTGTCATTAAGACGACAATTCGCCTGCGTTCAAAACGATCGGCCAGATGCCCGCCGAGTAAGGCAAGCGACAACGATGGGATCGCCTCGACCAGTCCCAGCCAGCCCAATGAGAGTGGGTCCTTGGTCAGTGTGTAGAGCTGGTAACCAATCACGGTATTGAACCCTGTCATCGCCAGGGCGTTGGTTAAGCTGGCGCCCGACAAATAGCGAAATTCGGCAACTTGTAGGATCGACTTTTGTTTGGGTTTTGCAGTTGAAGTAGACAGAAATGCCTCGATTCTTCTCAAAATGGAATACTGATGTAAAAATAGTGTCACAGCCAAAAACTAACGCTAATCATTCGAGAGCGGTTGTGATCCTATTAATAGACAAAGCGGACAGACATTGCATGATCACAATGAGTAGGGGCACACCCTTGCGGTTGCCTATTCGGTGATGCAAGCAGGGCATCACCGAATGGATGCCCCTACAATGATGCATCTTTGCTTTGCTTTGTCTATTAGAAACCAATCGTGGCGACCTGTCATTCTGATCACGAAGTGGTCGGCACGATGGAGCGATAGTTTGCAGCGCCTGTCATCGTAAGGAAAGAATCTTGTGTTGTCCAACCAAGATTCTTCGCTCAAAAAGCCTCGGGTAGCCTCACGATACAGAATGACTCGCCAACACTTGCCACTCAGACCTTCCAATCTCAGCTTTCAATTGACATACCAAAGGCGGCTTCCATGCCTTCGCCCGGCTCCAAGACGTGTACACCTGTGTGCTCTTGACCCGCCGCTAGAAGATTAGGCCCATTCAACCCATGAGAAAGCGGTTCGACGGCAAAGAACGATTTTCCGGCTGGCGTAAAGAGGCAAAGATGGCGCAACACCTCGCTACAGTCGTAGTTGATCTGCACTTGGCTTTCGGGATAGCGAATGGTTGCCTTACCGTCCCAGCCGCCATAGACTGCGTCAATCACACGCCTGCCTAGCGGTGTCAACTGGTGAAAGTCATGCTCTGGCGGAATCGGTTGCATCGGACCCGAAGGCATCGGCGGGTAGATGCCTTCCACCTGACATTGTAGCCATGCCTCATCCTCCGCCTGTCCTGTCAGTGAGCGTTTGAAATAAGGATGAAAGCCAAACCCAGCCGGCATCGGGTCAAAACCCTGGTTGCTAATCGAAAACTCGGTGATAAATCGATTCTCTGCAACCGTATAACGCACCTTCGCCACAAAGGGAAAGGGATAGTTGAAGTCAGAGAAGTTGCGTGTAGTCAATCGGAGGAACGCTGAGTCTGTGTTCTGCTCGACCACAGTCCAAGGGCGCTTTCGCACATCACCATGGGTAGCGTAGCCTTCCGGTGTGCTGGCCTTCAATGTGATGGTTCGACCTTGAAAGGGAAAGCGCGCATCTTGAATGCGATTGCACCAGGGTGCCATTGTAAACGAGGCTAGCAAGGAGGGGTTGTGTTGTTCGATTGCCTCGCTTGGCGTAGGGCGGGTAACCGTAATCCATTCAGCGTTCACTTTCTTGGAGATCGAAACGATGCTGGCTCCTATCTCCGGCGTAACTTCGACACGTAACTGTTCGTTTTGTAAAATTAACATCGTTTTCCCCTTTCTGTGTAGTCAAAAAGGCTATCGTTCTCAGCTTGTGATTCTTAATATGCTGATTGTAAGCATAGATGAGTTGACGATAGACACTCACTTCGCTAAGATTAGCAGACTAATCAATCTGAAAAGCTCATCGATTCGTGTACGCTTGGTGCTTTGGCTCGCTATGATAGCATCATCAAGTCAGTGTGATCTGTATTTCTGCAACCATCCGCCGCGTACCCGCACTTGATAGCTTGTAAGAGTATCAGCACCTCAATCTAGCGTCCAAACTTTTGTTATAAACTTAGGCATAAACTAGAATCTCCGTAAGCGTTATTCAGTTAAGGAGTATTTCTTATGTATTGGTTGGCGTGGCTCTTGGTCGGTCTGATCGCAGGTTGGTTGATTGAATTCGTGATTGATTACCGCTTTTGGCAACGTCGCTCTGAGGATTGTGCAGGCGAATTGGCTCGCTTACGGGGGCAAATCGCTAATTTTGAGGGTCGTGCCCTCGGTGCAGAACAAAATGAGGATCGCAGCAACAGCAAGCTGCGCGAAGCCAACGAAATATTGAGCAAAGCGCAGCAAGATTTAACTTCTTCGTACGCAATTCAAGCCAGCCTTCGCAAAAATATCCAAGTACTTGAAGATCGAGTCGATAACTGGGGACGTAAAATTGGCTTGCTGGCCAGCAGTGAAGGAATTCTCAGCTCCCTCGGCACTGCCTTTAGCCTGGATGGGGATGATGAGTTGAAAAGTCATATCGTCACTATCAATTCCCACCTGCGTCTTCAACCAACTACAACCCCGTCCGTTAGCAGCGCAAGCTTCACACCCCTGGACCAAATTGAAGCGCACCAGCCAGCCAGCGACCCCCTATACACGATCAATGGCATTGGTAGCGTGTTTGAACAACGTCTCAACGCTGCAGGTATTTATACCTTTCAGCAACTTGTTGATGCTGGTGCCCCGCGCCTGCACGAAATCATCGCCCCCAAAGAATGGCAAGGGGTTAACACTCTGGACTGGATAACCCAGGCCCAGGAGCTCCTCACAGTCCACAAATAAGAATTGCACCACTTCAGGGAAGCGTTCCTGATGTTCTGGCAGTTGCTTACTCATACCAATTGCGGTTGCAAACGTCATCAGTTCTCCTTGTAAATCCAGCTTGAATTCATGACGCCGCAGAGCACAATCGGTATCATAGCGTGATTGGCAATCCAAAGGAGGCTAAACGTGAGTACTGATTCGCAACTTGAGCAAGAGCAAACGAGCTTGTCTCGTATCATTGGCCGCTATCGACTACAAAAGTGGCTAGTATTATTGGTGCCGATCCTGTTACTCTTCATTCTTCTGATACGAGCGTGGGGCACCGCTCCCGCCACGCCTCCTGCCCCACCGCCAGCGACAGCAACCAGCACACAAACCAGCCCAACAGGGGAAGCCGTCGTTGCCGCAGCAACCACACCCCAGACTGTCACTGCACCAAATGAGACCTTGGCAATTACCCCGAGCATCGACTTTGTGGCTGATGCTGTACCGATTGGATCGGTCAATCTGGAGGGTAACGCGGCCCCTGGGAGCCTGGTAGATGTGCGTATCGATGGTGAATCGAAGATCACAACCACCGTAGATCCACAGGGCAAGTGGCATGCTGCGGTAGATGTACAAAGTGCTGGCGCGCATGAAGCCGTGGTCGCCTTGCTCGATCTCAAAGGCCAGGCCGTGGCCCTGTCTGAACCAGCAGTCCTAACCTTGATCGCCGCCACCACAACAACCACCACTACGACTACTGCACCATCCACAACCGCCGTCACCTCCACGCAGGGCCTCACCGTGTCGCTTGATAACCAGGAGTGGCCACCCGGACCGATCCAGGTAACCGGTTCATCGATGTCGGGCACGGTTGTCCAAGTGAAAATCGACGCCAAGCCAGTCGTTACTGCCGCTGTGGACAGCACGGGTGCTTGGAATTCGACCTTTACCTTGACTGTTCCTGGCGATCATTCACTGGCTCTCGATGCCCTGGATGCGAGCGGTGCCCTGTTGACCAGCAGTCTACCTGTAACGGTAACCATTCTTGCCTTGCCAACCCTGACACCCGAAGCTGAAATCGCCGAAACTTCAACCCTCACCTCAAGTGCGGCCGTGACGCCGACTGGGGTTGTAACCACGGTGGAAGTCATTCCGCCAACTGCGGTGGTCGAAGCGAATGAAACCGTACTGCTGACCCCGACTGTCGTTGCTGAGGTTGCCACAACATCGACTCAAACCAGTACTACGATCCAGGTGATTACCCCCACTGCCGTGGCCGCAGTAAGCGCAGCGGCGGAGGCGACTCTCACTGCCACATCGACAATCAGCGTAACCGCCATGCCAGTCGTCATTACGCCAACTGCGGTAACGGAAGCTGCGACTGTAACTAGCACTGCTACCTCGTTGCCAACTGATACGGCAACCACAGAAGCCACGGCCACTGCAACTGCAACTGCGTCATCTACTGCGACGCAATTGCCAACGGCTACCGCAACGCCTGTACCCACCAACACGGCTACGCCAGCCCCGACCGACACCGCCACCCCTGCGCCGACTGCCACGTCCACAGCGACAGCCACCGCGACTGAAACCCTGCAGCCAACCAACACACCGCTGCCGACTGCCACGCCAACGGTCCAAGCACCTTTTGTCTACCTTCCTGGCATCGCCTGGCCGAGTGGCGGTGTGCCGGTCTATGGCTACGCTCAACCTGGATCTACAGTTCAACTCTTGGTCAATGGAGCGGTGGTCGTGACCGCCACTACCAATAGTGCAGGCCGTTGGGATGCTAGCTTCTCTTTACCTGCTTCTGGCAGTTATAACTTGACCGTAGAAGAACTGGACGCCCAGGGCAAGGTTGTCGCATCCTCCTCGCCAGTCTCGATGTGGGTCTTTGCCACGGCGACCTCGACACCCACCTTCACCCCGACCGATACGCCGACGCCGACCTTCACACCCACCGATACGGCTACCCCCACGCCTACTTTCACGGCTACCTCAACGCCAACGGCCACGCCGACCAACTCACCGACGCTGACCCCAACCGATACGGCGACGCCGACGGCTACCTTTACTAATACACCGACCAATACGCCAACTGCAACCCCAACCAATACATCAACTGCCACCGCCACGCCACTGCCGACTCATACTCCGACAGTCACCAATACAGCGACGGCAACAGCGACCGACACACCAACCGATACAGCGACGCCGTTGCCAACCAATACGCCAACTGACACAGCCACACCGAGACCAACGAATACGCCAACTGCGTCAGACACGCCTACACCCAGACCAACGAATACGCCAACTGCGTCAGACACGCCTACACCCAGACCAACGAATACTCCAACTGACACAGCCACACCGTTGCCAACCAACACGCCGACTGCATCAGATACTCCTACGCCCCGACCGACGAATACACCAACCGACACAGCCACACCGCTGCCAACCAGCACTCCCACTGCATCGGACACGGCGACGCCTCGACCGACTAACACACCAACTGACACAGCTACACCGCTGCCAACTAACACGCCGACTGCATCAGACACGCCTACACCTAGACCGACCAATACTGCTACGCCGCTGCCTACAGCCACCCGTACGCCGACCAGAACACCGACAATCACGCCAACCCCAACGGCGACTGGCCTGGGAACCCTGCTTGTGACCAGCATCAGCCAGTTGCGTGCGCCAGCGGTGGAGATCATTCTCGATGCTTCGGGCAGTATGGCAAAAGTGCTTGGCAATAGCACACGCATCAATGTGGCAACGCGCGCTTTGACCGATCTGGTTGCCAATCAGTTGGACCCAGACACACAACTGGCTGTGCGTATCTTTGGCCATCGTGAAGCACGCTCTTGCAACACCTACAGCGAAGTCGCAGTGGCCCCGATTGCTGAAAGCGAGGCGAAGACCGTCTTCCAAGGCATTCAACCGGCGGCCTTCTCCAAGACTGCCATCGCTGCATCGTTGGCGTCAGTAGCGGAAGATATGGCTTCTATCTCCGGTACGAAGGTTGTCTTGTTACTTACCGACGGCGAGGAAACTTGCGGCGGCGATCCGGCTGCTGAAATTGAGAAACTGGTGGCGAATGGCGATGTCCGTGTGAACATCATTGGCTTCGCTGTGGATGAAGCTGCTGCCAAGACGAAGTTTGCTGAATGGGCTAGATTAGGCAAGGGCACCTTCATCGACGCCAGCAGTGGTGAAGAACTCACTGCCGCTTTCGACGCTGCCCTCAATGCACCTTTCCGCTTGCTTGATGCCCAAGGAAAGCTTGTAGAAACAGGTACAATCAACGGTGAATCAATTCAAGTCGAAGCGGGTGACTACACCTTGATCGTCGAAGCCGTAGATGGAGAAAGAAGTCAAGAAATTCGCATTACAGGCGGAGAAGCGACGAGGATCGTTGTGAAGTAAGTGCCTTGCCTGAAAGGAATGACCGTGTGACAAGGTGACAAGGGGCATGTTCATCTTGTCACACGGTCATGTCCGATGCATCGCATCGGCGTCATCCCTTATGTCCGCGAAACGCCGCATCCTGATCTGGCAAGCGGGGCACATCCTTGCGGTCCCAGGCGTTACGTCCGTGAACGGCGTGAATGCCCATCATCTGGCGGCGGATGGGAGTGTTGGCCCAATCCAGAATCGATTGGGGCGGCATTCGCTCTTCCCACTTTTTGACCCAAAAAGGCATGTAGCCGTAGATCACGGTCCGCCGATCGCGTTGGCTGGTATTGGCTGTCCCCGTGTGCCAACAGATCACATTCCAGATTACGGCGCTTCCAGCAGGTACAACCATCTTCTTGCAGCCAGGCATGTCGGTCAGCGTCTCACCAATGTACTGATTGCGCGGCGGATCGTCGGGCAGCTTTTGCGAACCAGGGACCAGCGAAAAACAGCCCATATTCTCCTCTTGATCGTCCAGAAAATAGAAGATTTTGGCTTTGAGCGCATATTTTGGATGGACATAGGGCGGCCAATCCCGATGCCAACCGGTGTGGGCGTTGGTATTGGCGTGATGATTGTGGCAGATCATTTCCATCACCTGGAAGTTCTGGCCAATCACGTCTTCGATAATCGGCGTTGTGATCGGATTGGCTGCCAGATCGAGAAAGATACTGTCATATTCATAGATGTTATTCATCGTGTGCGCATCGGGACCGTTGCCGTAGCCGCCGCTGTAAGTGCCATTGCGAACTGACTCGCGCCAGGCCGTTACCTGATCGGCCTCGACTTGCTCATAAGCCGCGCGCACCCGATCCAGTCCAATGCTATCGAGCGCATTTTCGACGATGATGTAACCATCTCGATCCCATTGGGCGCGTTGTTCTGGGGTAATCATGATCTACTCTCCTTTTTTAGACAGCTTTTGCGTGTTTCCCTATTATAGTGAAAACAAAGATTAAGCAGAAATTAGATTGTATACCAACAAAATCATCGCTTTGACGACTGGCGGCTGAGAGGTGTATGATAGGTAGCCGACACTGCTCGCTACTATAAAATCTTCGTTTGTTACCATAGCCTTCAAAATGGGGTGGTTGTTTGCGTGTACAGTTCAACGATGAGCAAAAACGCTGGTGGTTAAGCTGGCAAGATCTCTCCCTTGTCATGCAGTTGCACCAAGGTTCGCTGGTGAATGAGTATTTTGGACCCAATATCGACTCACCAGCCCAACCTCGCTGGGGCTGGTTGCCAGATGAGCAGCCTTACCCTGATCCCATCCGTCAGAGCAATGGCGAAGCAAATCCACAAATTGCGCCTGCTGACCACGTTGTCAAGTGGGCGATCCGTTCCTGGCTGCAACCGACTGAGCATGAGTTCGTTCTAACACTAAATGCGCTGAATCTTCCGCTTCAACACGAATTGACCTTTGCCGTCGATGCTGAAAGCGGTCTGCTGCGCCGTCATGCTGTCTTGCGCCATGTGGATTCGCAACATCCAGTAACATTGAGCCATGCTGG
>JAXLWB010000053.1:0-65988 GCA_046328715.1 Caldilineaceae bacterium
AATGTCAATCAGATCAGATACCTGGTGATTAGCCACACAGGTGCCAATCCTGCCTTGCCGTTGGATCGCCTGGCCAAGGTACACATCGCCGCAGGCTATCCTGGCATCGTCTATGATTTTGTGGTGGATGGGGTGGGACAAATCTTCCGCACCAAGGAGCTAGAAACCACCGCACAGCCCGATCAGGCGTGGTCTGAGCAGGGCGTCAATATTGGCCTGGCGGGCAACTTCGGCAATGCACCGCCTCCTCTGGCACAGATCGACGCAACCGGACGTCTGTGTGCTTGGCTGTCTCAAAATCTGGGCTTGACACCCGAGGCAATTCGTGGTTTAGGCGAATTGACACGCAAGGATAGCCCCTGGGATAATCCGGGTGCCACGTTCTATCGCGGCCCAGCCTGGAAGGAGATGATCCAACGTCAGGTCCAACTACACCTTGCTGCACTGGGCATGGGTGCCGTTGACACAGGGCGCTTGGATGAGCTGGTAGCGCAGCTTGATGTCTTAAAAGTAGACAACAACGCACTGCGCGAGCAGCTTCGCAATAATGAATCTGAACAAGAACGTGTCCAGCGCTTCAACGAGCGTCTGCAAGCAGAACTTGGGGCGCGCCAGCGCGAACTCGATGCCTTGCGCCAGGATGCTGGCAACCTAAAGCTGCGCATCGTAGACGATACATCGAGCCTGCCGCGCGATGCACGACGTTACCGACCACGCCGACCAGAGACAGTGCGCTACTTTGTCATTCATCACACCGGCGTGGACCCGGCTACGTCGCTGCTCGATTTGGCTACAGCTCAACGTCGTGAGTGGCCTGGCATCCTCTTTGATTATGTGATTGATGTCCACGGTGGCATTCACCAAACGCAACCCACGGACGAAGTCATTGCCACCGCCGAACCTTATCTGTCCCAGGCGATTGGTGTGGCGCTAGCTGGTAATTTTGAGTCTGCTATCCCCACCAATGAGCAAATCCATGCAGGTGGTCAATTGTTGGCCTGGTTGATGGAGCGCTTTCCTCAAGTCACGCCAGAACGAATTTTGGGCGTAAATGAGTTCACTGCCGCATCAACCTCGCCCGGAGCGCAGTGGCTAACTGGTAAGCGTTGGAAGGATCGTCTGCTCGCCTCGTTGCGCCGCGCTAGCGGTATGATCGACCCCAGCGAGGTGGAAAATGAGTTGCGGACCACCGTGCAAGTGCTAGAAGGCAAACTGGAGCAAAGCGAGCGCATGGCCCAGGCCTTGCAGGAGGTGCGCTCTCGGCTCGAAGTGGACAATCAGCAGCTTCAGGCCGATCTGCAACAACGGAGCAGCCAACCGACTGCGGTCTATGTGGTGCCGCAACCCGCCGTTCGCAACATTGTCGAGCAACTTCCCCATCACCCCACGTTGCGCTATGACCGACGCTCGTTGAGCCAGATCACGCATATCGCCATTCATCATACCGCTACCCCGCCAACGGTGAGCCCCCTCCGCATTGCGGAACTTCATATCGCTCCCGATCCTGCCCGCGGCAAAGATCCCTGGCCGGGGATCGGCTATCATTACATGGTTCACGCCGATGGTTCGATAGAACAAACCAACCCTCTGGAAGCTGCCAGCTTTCATGTCTATCGTCATCATGGTTATTCAGTAGGTGTCTGCTTTTCAGGCAGCTTTATGAATGGTAAGATACCCACATCCGCTCAATTGCGGGCTGGGGCTCACCTAGTTGCCTGGTTGATGCAGGAGTTGAATGTGCCGTTGGCGCGCGTGTGGGGTCATCGTGACTTTCCAGAGAATACAACCGTCTGCCCTGGTTCGGAATGGACACAAGGCAACCGCTGGCGTGATCTGCTCTTCGAGCGAATTGAGCAAGTGCAGAGCGGGGCGGCGATTAAGTTAATTCGACATTATTTGTTGCTCTGGCAACGACCCTTCCCTGGACCAATGGCGCGCCAGGATTTGGTCAATGCTGTGGGCTACCTGGCCAGATTCCGTCCTGCGGTTGGCTTTAGCGCCGACGAGGCAAAGAACGCGGAGTATGTTACGATTTTAGGCAACGAAGCAGGAATCAGTGCGGTTACCGAACGGATGTTGCTGGACAGCGGCTGCAAGGTCGAACGAATTGCTGGCCGCGATGATGGCGAGACGGCACATCTCCTGGCTGAGATGGTGCGCACTGGTAGACGTTTCCGAGCCTATGATGTAGACTTTTAGGTTATCTCATTATGACACTCATCCTAGAACGATATCCGATTGACTACCGTTGTGAGATCGTGGGCGAAATCATGAAGCACATTCAGAACGGTGAATGTTTTGCCCTGATCGGGTTGGCTGGTGCCGGCAAGTCAAATCTCATCAATTTCGCCAAAGAGCGTGAGGTGATTCGTCACTACCTGCCAGCCGAACTCAGCGAAAGTACCCAACTGTTGCTGTTGAATGGGCGTTCTGAAGGAGCAAGTCGGGAGAAGCTCTACCAGGCAATGCAGAATCGTTTACAGGAACTTGGGGCGAGCAGCGAAGCCAAAGGCGATGCGTTGAATACACTGCGTTCTACATTGAAAGGTATTTGCGCACAACAGCGTATCGTCTTCGTGATCGATGAGTTTGAGTACCTTATTCAACGGCAGCCGGTCGACTTTTTCGACGAACTGCGTGACCTGCGCGACGACCATCGCACCAGCCGCAATCTGCTCTTTCTGATTGTAACGCATCGATTGCCCCACGCCATTGAAGAAGGGACTGCCTTTGAGAAGAGCAAACTTTTCGAACTCTTCAGAGATCATTATTACCCGCTACAACCCTATCGGCAACGGGATGGCGATGCTATGTTAGACGTCTTGATTCAAAGAGCGAAGTTACCAGCTTTGCCTGCCGAGACGCGTCAAACACTCCTCTCTTACTCAGGGGGGCACAGTGGGCTACTCTATGCCCTTTTTTACGAGCAGACTCCGCAGTTCCAACTGAGCGAGCCAAAGGCGATGCTTGCACAGAGTCAAAAGTTGCGTGACGCAAACGATACGATCTGGATTCATCTGCATCGCGAAGAGCAAGAGGCATTAAAAACCGTGGTTCAGGGTGGTACCATCGACGTCAACATGACGCAGTTTCTCGTCAAGCGGGGGCTGGTGCAGAAAAACGCACCCACCACACTCTTTTGTCCGCTTTTTGAGGCCTATATTCGCACAATAGAGATTACATCGACTCGATAATAAGGAGTATCATTATGGAGCTTTTTGTTGTAATTTTGGTACTGCTTGCGCTTTGGTGGATCTATAGTCGCATCCATCAAGTGCCGGAAGGGCATAAGGCAGTGATAGAGCGCTTTGGTCGCTTTGGCCGTGTTGCGGGTCCCGGGCTTTATTTTCGTTGGCCCTGGGAGAAGGAAGTCTCGCAGATGCTGATCCGCCAACAAGAGACCGAATTGAGCGTGCCCACGGTCTTTACCCATGCTGGCATGCCAGTCAGTGTCAATCTGGCCTATAGCATGGCGCTGGATCCGAAAAAGATGAACGTAGGCGAAATTTATTACTCGGAGGAAGAGCGCCAAAAGCAACAGGTCCATATCTTTAAAAGTATCTTTCAGCCCTGTATCGATGCTGCTCCACGGCCTCCTGCCAATGCCGACAAGAGCAATCCTGCGATTTTGTTTAGCCCCTTTGTCGGCAAGGTCGGTACTGACCTGCGTGAGCAGATTGAAGCTGAGGCACGCAGCGAATTTGAAAAACATGGCTACATCTTGTCCAGTCGCCTTAACATTCAGCAGTTGACGCTTGTGCCCCAAATTGGCAAAGCCATTGTTGAGCACTTTAGCAACGAACTGACGCAGGTCGACAAAGCTGCCTTGATTCGCCGTCTGCGTGAGGCCGCCCCCGATCTCTCGGAATCAACGATTGGTTTGATCATGACCACGATGCAGAACCCGAATGGCGAATTGAAAGCAATTTTCTCCAGTGGCACTGTCCGCCCGAATCTCTTGGGCAGCGATGATATGGTCTTCGATCCCGAGCCAGCGCAAAACGCAAATCAAACCACTGTAGCCGCCACTCCAAGCGCCGCCGCAGCACAATCTGTCTCAGTTGGTCGGCTCAAGGCGAGCGATATGCAGCTACTCAAGGATCTGCCCGACTAGAATGGTAAGGGGTAGGATGCAAAATATCCAACTATATTCTGCATTCTGCCCCTTGCTCCATGCTCTTCCATCATGACCATCACCCTTCAGCCACGCACACTTGGTTCGGCCTATCCTGTGGAATTACCAGCGTTCCAAGGACCAGTTGATCTCCTTTTACAGTTGATCGAGAAACAGGAACTGGAGATCACCCAGGTCAGCTTGGTGGCTGTGACTGATTCTTACTTGCGGACGATCGAACAACTCGAAGAGATCGAACCGGGCGCACTTGCCGACTTTTTGGTGATCGCCTCCAAACTGATCTACCTCAAGTCACGCAGCCTGCTGCCACAGCCGCGCCCACCAGAAGAGGATGAGGATGAAGAAGAGGCAGGTGACGCCTTGGTGCGCCAACTGATCGAATATCGACAGTTTAAAGAGGTGGCCAATCTACTGAAGGCACGTGAGGATTTGGGGCTGCGTGCCTATGTGCGAACCGAGGCGTTGCCCAAACTCGAAAAGCGTCTCGACCTCTCCAATCTGAGCCTCACAAAGTTACAGGCGGCACTACGCAAAGTGTTGCAGCGAATCCCAACTGATCCTCCCCTACCCACGGTAAAAACGTACCCTATCACCCTCGCGCAGCAAATCGATACAGTACGCAAACTGGTGCGCGATGCCGTAGACCAGTTTAGCGCTGTGCGAAGAAGCTCCCAGACAGATCAGGATTCGACAAAGGTGCACATTGGCTTTATTGAATTGTTGTCACGCAGCCAAACCCGAATGGAAGTGATCGTCACCTTCTTAGCCGTGCTTGAACTGATCAAACAAGAAGAGTTGGTGGCTGAGCAAAACGATACCTTTGGTGAAATCGTTCTGGTTCCGCTTAAAATCTAAATTCCTCGTCAAAAATACATCAAATTCATACGAATGACTGATGCGCATTCTACGAAATGCCGCTATGATGACTGCGATTGGTGCTCCATAGAGTCCAACTCGGTTGAAAATACCTCGTGTCATCTTACTCAAGATGGTCTAAATCGAATGGAATAGCTAATGTAGCTATACTATTCTTCAACTTATGTGGACTCAACGTTTAGACCTCTTTCTCCTCAACGGGTAATCTCTATATAATCACACCCAATAGTAATGCAATATAAGATTGAAACAATATTGTGCAATAAACTCGTAAACAAAGTAGTAAATTACCAATCCAAACCACTTTGCAGCATCGTTATCTGTTATAGGAATAGTGCAATCGCTCTGGATTCAGGTAGCTTGTGCGTCGAGCTTCGCTTTACTAACTAGTGCTGATTGTGCGTTTAGCTGCTTTTGCTTACAAGCTTGTTTCCAATTCGTTTAACTCCTTGTCTGTACAATCGTTGATGAACATCGACGATCCAAGCGAGAAGCTTTACAACAGATCTTACTAATCGATGTATTTTTTTGCCTCTGAACAGGCGATATCTACGGAGGATGCACATTGCATCTTCCAAAGTGTTGATATAGCAATCGTTCATAGGTCAAAGAGGTAAAGGCTCACATGGACGACAAACAATCTTCCAACCCAGAACCAGAAAGAATGGGACGTCGACGTTTCTTAGAAAGTAGTGTCTTGGCAACGACCGGTGTGGTTGGTGTCACCTTACTCGGAGTAGGTGGGCGTTTTGTGGCAGGGGATTCTCTGAAAGCGCAAAACGCACAATGGGTTCAGATTGGTGAAACAGCCAGTTTCCCACAAGGTCAAATCCACAGGGCGACCTATAGCACTCGGCGCAAAGATGCCTGGCGTACGAGCGAGGAGAAAGGGTTGGTCTATCTCTTTACTGAAGATGGAACAAACTACACTGCGTTCAGTGCAGTCTGCACCCACCTGGGCTGCAATGTTCATATGAATGAGGAAGGCGAAGGATTCCGCTGTCCATGCCATGATGCCTATTTTAGTCGCAACGGCGATGTTGTCAGCGGTCCACCGCGTCGAGGATTGGTCCGTTTGGAAGCTAAGATCGAAGCAGGCATGTTGTCAGTCTTGATTTAGGAGCCAGGATGAGTATCTTCGAAAAAACAATCCAACAAGGAGAACAACTAGGAAGCCGTGATAGCACCTCCGAAACCCACCAAAGTGGTACAGTGGCGGGGTGGATTGATTCGCGCACGGGGTTGGTGAGTGCCAGCCGTTCCTGGTTACAATGGCAGGTGCCTAAGTATGTAGAACGAAATCTACTCTATTCCCTGGGCGGGTTAACGTTGATTGCCTTGATCTTCCAAATATTCACAGGCCTTTGTCTAACGTTCTACTATGATCCAGGCACGGAAGGGGCTTACAACAGCGTAGATTACATCACCTATCAGGTTCCGTTGGGCTGGTTGGTGCGGAGCATCCATCATTACAACGCCAGCGCAATTGTAATTTTGGTCTTTCTGCACCTTTTGCGTACTTTTTCCTTTTCGGCCTACAAGAAACCGCGCGAAGTAACGTGGCTCTCGGGTGTGGCGCTCTTCATCATCACCCTTGGCTTTGGCTTTACCGGCTATCTCTTGCCCTGGGATCAGAAAGGCTACTGGGCAACAACGGTTGGCACCCAGATTGCCGGTCAGGTGCCGCTCTTTGGTGAGGCGATCTCCAAACTCTTGCGCGGCGGGACCGATTTGGGGCAATTGACGCTCACTCGCTTCTACGTAACGCATGTAGCACTTCTGCCTGTCTCGCTTCTTCTGCTGATTCTTCTACATCTGCAACAACAGCGTTACCACGGTATCGCGCCAAATATCAGCAAGCGCAGTGAGAACCAGACCGAGACCGTTCCCTTTTTTCCCAACTGGGTCAATACAACGCTGCTGCTCGGGCTGGGCCTACTTGCCGTGCTGATCTTCCTCAGTTGGAGGGAACGCGCACCACTTTCCTTCCCGGCTAATCCTGCCGACACGGATTACAATCCAAAGCCGGAGTGGTATTTTCTCTTCTTGTTCGAGCTTTTGCACTATGCACCTGGAAATCTAGAGCCACTGTTGATTGTTTTGATTCCGCTGATCGTGATTGGCAGTATGGTACTTTTGCCCTTTTTAGATCGAGGGGAAGAACGGCGCTTCTGGCGCAAACCGTTTACAACATCGATTGCTCTGTTTTATGTTGTCGTGATTGTTGTGTTCACCTATTTAGGATGGTAGCGCCGGGATAACGGTTCCCACAAGAATGAAGTAGATTCAACCTACAGTACCCCGCGCCGGGCAACAACTTGCACCGGTTTAGTTTGGTTTTGCCTTTTTCAAAGCAGTTGTGCCGTACATCAGTACGATTCAAGGGCCGAATCGTACTATTCAAACATCGTAATTCAAAAGGAGAGTCTGTATGAAACAAATTGTTTCTCGTCTCGCAGGTTTCACAGGCAGTCTACTTTTACTTGTAGCCTGTGCAACGCCACAAGCGGCGGCACCTGCAAGCGGCGGATCGAGCGCTGCGGCACCCGCAGCCTCGTCAAATACGCTGACAGCTGTAAAGGTGGATGCTGTGTCTACCGATGCTGGTGCTGCCTACTGGGGCACTGCGCCAGTGCTCACCGTCCACACCAAGGCTTCGGAAAAGGGGAAACCAGATGGTGCGGATGTAAACCTGCAGGCCGCCTATGATGGACAGAACCTTGCCATGCGCCTGGAGTGGGCCGATCCAACACACAGTGTTATCAATAAGCCTTGGACATACGACGGCAGCAAATTCGCCCGCACCAAAGAGTTGGGCGACCGCTTTGGTTTGATGTTCCCAATTGAGAACAACCCCACCTTTGCCAGCAAGGGCTGTGCTGGTGCCTGCCACAACTCGGATGCCGATGTTGAAAAGTGGTGGATGGGAAGTGACAGCGCCGATCTGCGCTATGATCTGTGGCAATGGACCGCAGCCAGCACTAATCCTGTCGGTCAATTCAATGACGAGTGGATCAATGTGCAGACCGATCCAGCTAATGCCGAAAGTGCTACCCACACCGACAAGCTTGATAGTGGTGGTTCTCTGAGCAATGTCAACGAAGCCAAGGACGGCCCAGCCTATATGAGCGGCAAGGACATCGCTGCCTCGATCATCATCTCCGGAGAGCAGGTCCCGATCGATGCTTCAAAGTTGAGTGCTGGTGCCATTATTCCGGCCTCGATTCTCGCTCCTTGGGTCGGCTCGCGCGGCGATATTCAAGTGAATGGTACCTGGAAAGATGGTAAGTGGGTGCTTGTCTTGACGCGTGCCTTGGATACCGGCCATGACGATGATGTGGTCTTGACCCCGCCCAAGCCCTATCCATTTGGCGTCGCCGTCTTTGACCAGGCTGAACATTTCGGCCACACCACCGCACCCGATGTTCTGACCCTCGAATGGAAGTAAATCAACGTTAACATTCTCCTCTCGTGAAGCAAGAAGAGCGACGGCCCGCCGTCGCTCTTCTTGCTTTTTCGATCCGCTTCTCATTGTAGGTGCGTGCTTCCAGCCGCACAAACTTGGCAGAACCCACATCTATGCGGCGCACCAATATTGGTTACGTCCACAACCCGCAGCTAAAAGCAGCGGCTACTGATGTGAGAATGTGGCTACTTTTTTCTGCGTAATTGCCAGAGCAGACCGCCCGTTAGCAACGAGCCGATAAAGCCTAGTCCACTCAGCATCATCAAGGAACGTTGGGAACTGTTCTGGGTTAGCCGCAACAGTTCGGTCTGTGCACCCATGAGCGTCAACGCACCGATAGGCACGCTTGTGGGCCAAGGTGTCCAGGTCGGAGTTGGCGGCGAGGTCTGGGTTGGAAAAAGGGTTGGCGTCTCTGTTGGGATTGGGGTGACTGTTTCAGTCGGTGTAGGCAGTGGCGTATCAGTAGCGACTGGAGTAGGTGCTTCGGTCGCACCGACAAACATGGGAAGCGCTTGCTTTGCCTCCGCCACGGCTACTGGCGCTGCTTCTACCGACGCTGCACTAATGTTAACCTCTTGTGGCGCGGGCTGTGGAGCAGGTTCGGCAGTGTTCGTCGCCGTGGGCGCGACCGGTGCAGGCGCAGAGGGAGCGCTCTCATCCGGGAAGAGACTAATGACATCGACATAGATCAAGTTGCTGCCTTCGATGCGGGCCAAATCGGCCAGAAAGAAGACGGTCATGGTGCCGCCGATTGCCCGCGCCTTGACGTCAATATTGGGGCCTTCGCCATTTGGATAATTGACAAAACGACCATCGCCATAGTGGATCGGTCCCCAGATGACATTCGGACTGTTGGGATCAGTGCCGCCTGTGGGATCAATCCCTAACTGCCTTCCCCATGCATCGCTAGGTGCATTCGGCGCAGCCCAAGCTACACTGGCCCGGTAGCCCGACCCCGGATTGACATTTACCTGAGTAAAGATGCCAGCCTTGAGCGGCGCGCTATTGTTGCTCGTGATGCGCAACGTTCCTGTGCCAAAGAACGAGTGTGGGTCGTTGACAAACATTGGGTCGCCAGAGAGGATAAATGGGGACCAGCCGTTCGGTAACTGGCGTGGCGGCTCTCCATAAAAGCTGTCCATATCGCAGGCTGGCTGCGGGATCAGGTTAGGGGGATTGCAGAGGTCCGAAGCAATTGCTTGCTGTGTGTGAAACAGTGCGGCAAGAATGGTCAGCGCGCATAGATAGCGCGGGATAAATTTGATTGTACAATGTTGTTTACGCATGAATTGTCTGCAAAGTTGTTCTTAAATCGGCAATTGCTTGACCCAATTCGGGTTCGTCTTCATTGCCTCGTTTGCGTAGACGATCTTTAGAGAGCGCAAGTTCCACCAAAAGTTGTGTACGGTCGGCTTTTTCCCGATCTTTCCAACGCGAGGGGCGTCGCCAGCGCTCTGTTAACAGTGCGAATTCACCTGCCGATAGTGAGACACCCACTTCCTCGGCCAATTCGCGACGAATCGTCTGCCGCTCCTGGCGCCAAGCCAGGGCCACAATCAGGATCAGCAATCCAACGCTGCCGAAGGCAATCAACACGCTCAGCAATAGTCCCAGCGGATTGACCCCGGCCACAGTCACACCGAAATTATGCAGCGCGTGAACCACAATTGCCAAGCCCAGACCAATCCAGGGTAGCAAAAAGCGCAAAAAGCCACGGTGCATGTTGCGTGACAAGCCAAAAAAGACACCCGTCAGTCCTGTGTAGAAGCCATGATTGAGTCCAAACAGAATGGCTCGCAAAAAGATGACAATACTTAGATCGCCGATGCCGCCCGAGTCAAAGACGCCAATGTAGTAGAAGAAATCCTCGGTCATGGCAAAGCCGAAGCCGATCAACGCACCATACAGCAGCCCGTCGAGCACGCCATCGAATTCTTGCCGCTTCCAGATAAAGATCAGCCAAATCGCAAAGCCCTTGAAAAACTCTTCAACGATCGGAGCAATGATTGAACTCTCAACTACTTCGCCCGTGATAGTCTGGGTTGAGCTGGCAAGCGGTATCCCTAAGATCTCCTCAAGGAGAATGCTGGCCAAAATTGCTGGAATGGCACCCCACAAAAAGGCGACAAACAACAGCCAGCCGGGCTCGCGCTCGTAGCGATCGGCCCAATAGAAGATCAAGGTATGAATCACCGTTGGGATGATAGCGGCAAAGAGACTGATGAAAAGTCCAGAGAGCATAGTAGGGGCCTTTTGAGTGAGATGAAATGCTTTGGTAGGTGCGGTTTCTATACCACACAAAGATCTGTTGACCGGGATTGTGCGGTTTCCATACCGCACCTACTTTGTGACATTGTTGTTTATGCTTATTGTTGTTTATGTTTATTAGGTCAGAGAGACAGGCATGATTCGCTTTCGTAGCTTCGCGTAGGTACTCATCATATGCGGCCAGAAGGGACTGATAACACCCTTTGCATTAGCGGCACGTAATGCTTCTAGAAAGCTTTGAGCGTTGTCTTCAAATGGAGGGATTTCCAGATAACAACGCCCAACTTCGTAGAGAACGTGGGCATCACTGCCCGCCGTTGCCAATTTGCCATGTTGGGTTGCCAGTTGGGCAGCATCCTCGTTGTCCTTGGGGCGCACACAACGGGCATTCATCACTTCCAGTGCATCGACGCGATCGATGATGCGCAAGACATTCTCTCGTCCCATGGCAGTGCGACGGATGGAATCCAAGGGATGTGGAATGCTGATGACTGCTCCCTGGGCACGCAGCCGATCAATCGTCTCCTCTGGTGACAATCCCTTTGGCACCTCTTGCGTCACAAAATAGGCAATGATTTCGCCATGGGTTGTCTTGATTTCTTCGCCTACAATCACCAGATCAGGCGCAAGCTCTTTGGCGCGCAATGCGCCGTCCAAGCGGTTGTGTTCGGTGACCGCAATCTTGTTGAGGCCGACTTGGCGCGCATGTTCGATCAAGGCGGTGGTACGGGTCAGACAGTCGCGGCTATAGATGGTATGCGAGTGGAGGTCAACTTTCCAGAAAGTAGGTTCTTGTTTGCTCATCGTGCTCGATCGTTATGAGTCGTCAAACTATGCATTCTGTGGTTTAATTAACTCAAATTTATGCTGCGATTGCAATGAGAATCGGAATATTTCTTGACCATTTTCGAGAAGCAAAGCTCCGCGTCTCATGCAGGGCGTAGTTTAGATTGTGGCATACGTATACCGATGCGACAAATCACACACAGTGTCATTTGTAAAATACTTGTCTAAAGTTTACGACTATGGTTGACAGACCGCTTGCCACACCCGCAACTGCACAGCAAAACTGGCGAGGGTGGCTGCAACAACGTTTACGCTTACTCTGGAATCGGGGGCTCCCCTCTCCTGTGACTATTGCACTCGATGTTGGCTGGCCACTGATCTTTATTCCAATCGCACTTGTCAATCAACTACTGACCCCGCACCTGGCCTGGCTGGTATTGTTGGTTGTGCTAATTGGGATTTACGCCCTGGCTTGGTTCTGGATACGTAATCAGGCATTACGGATCGATCTGGAACGTGCGCAACGCGGGGCGATTCTGGTTGCTGGCGACCGCCTAAGTGAAGAATTCACGCTGCACAATCACAGTAGCCTGCCGCTGCTTTGGGCCGAGATTATTGACCAGTCTGACCTGCCCGGCTACCAACCGGGGCGTGTCGTTGGCTGTGACTCAAACAACCAAACTTCCTGGCGTACCACAGCTGAATGTCGCCAACGGGGTGTCTTTCGTCTAGGGCCACACACGCTCAAAAGTGGCGATCCCTTTGGCCTTTTTTCGTTAACCATTCGCAGCGACCAGACGCAGAAGGTGCTGGTCTATCCCCGCGTGGTACAACTTCCCTCGATTCCGATCCCGCGCGGCGAAAACGCCGGAAGTGAGCGTCGTCGCCATCCCTTCGCCGGGGTTCTGCCTTCGGCTAGTGTACGCCAACATACGACATTTGATAGCCTGCGCTTTGTACACTGGCGTTCTTCGGCCCACCGCGGTCAGTTGATGGTCAAAGAGCTCGAACAAGAGCCTGGCGGTGAACTCTGGATTGTGCCCGATCTGCAGGGGTCAAGCCATGTTGGCGAAGGTGAACAAGGTACATTTGAAACGACCATTATCGCTGCTGCCAGCCTGGCTGCCGAGCTGTTGGGCAGTGATGAACGACGTTCGGTTGGTCTGTTGGCTGTCTCTGGGGTCGGGGATGACATGCAGACAATTGTCATTCCTCCGCAGCCAGGGCCGGCGCAGATGTGGCATATCTTGGCGGCGCTGGCTCCGCTCAAGCCGACCGACCGACCCCTGGCCGAGGTGATCCGTCAGCAACGGTCAGTCTTAGGGCGGCGGCGTTCGTTGATCGTGGTGGCACCGTTTGTGTCGACGGCAGAGCCTGATTGGCTTTCGGAATTGCTTAACCTGCGTTCACAGGAGCTTTCTGCGTGTGTGCTTGGCATTCTGCCTGCGCAACCCCCTGTAGCAGAAGAGAACGGCACAGAGAGAGGTGAAGGTTTGCAGTCGGTATTGGCCTCTACACTCGCTCGCTACGACATCCCGACCCAAACGCTGATGGTGGGGACACGGTTGCGCCCCCTCATTACCTTTCGCCGTCGCCGCACCGAGCTGCGTTCTACTCCCACGGGTGGCGTGGTGCGGGTGGAGGTGGAGGAAGAGGTTGGATAAAGGTACAAGATGCAGGATGTAAGTTACAAGCAGTAAGACATGATTTGCAACTGGCAACCTGCATCCTGCATAGGGAAATTTCGGTTAATGCTTGATCAAGAGTTACTTCGTGACGGGAATGGACGCTACGCTGCGGAAGCGGAGCAGCGCCATTGGGCCATGCGCTTTTTGCGTTGGTTGGCTACAGCTTTTCAACCTGCATTGGGCTGGGGTAGCTTGTTCCTTTGTGGGCTGTTGCTGTTTTCGTTTATCTACACGTTAACACAAAGCCGTTGGCTACCGACTGAATCGGGCCAACCGCGCTTGCTGCTGTTGGCGCTGCTCGCGCTGCTCAGCAGTTGGTGGCTTTATGGTTGGCGGGCTGACCGCACGTTCTCAAAACTGCGTTGGCTACGTATTGTATTGAATAGTGTTGGCTACCTGCTCCTGGGCACCCTGCTGGTGAGTCAACTGCTGGCTGGTTGGTTGCCGGGTGCTTCGCAATTCTTTTCAGCCCTGCGCACAGGCGATTGGCAAAATCTCGGCGCACAGACCGTGCTGGGCATTGATCGCCTCTCCACTCGCATAGCGCTTTGGTGGCAAACCATTCAGGCCGATGACCCGGTGCGCGATGACTTGATGTTGCTCTTGATCAGTGGCGTGTTGCTCTGGTTGGTGGCTGGCGTGACGGTTGGGTTGTTGCGCCGTTATCAACGTGGCTTATTGGCTGCAACGCCGATTGTCGCCCTGGCGATTGCGTTACTCTTTTGGGGACGAGAAGATCGCTCAGCCATTTTGGTGGTTTTGGTTTGTGCGCTGCTCTTGCATCTTTGGCTGCACCAGAAGATGATGCAACAACATTGGAACGCAGCCCAGCTTGACTACAGCCCAATGCTGCTAGTTGATCGGATGTTTTCGGCATTGGCCGCAGGGGCGCTTGTGATTGTAGTAGCGCTCCTACTGCCCAATCTCTACATCCGCCCCTTGGCGCTTTGGTATTGGCACCTAATGTCGCCTGCCAATCAGCGCATCAACGAGTTCCGTGAGCAGATTCTGCCCGATGTCATTCCCTCCACACGCTGGCGTGAAGGGGTGGGGACCGGTGGTCTGCCCAATGAATTTCTGCTCGGCGCAGGGCCGGAAGAGTTGAGTAATATGCTGATCATGGTCGTGCGCACCAATGAAGGTGTGGCTGGCTACGATCAGCAGCCCGAGGGGCACTATATGCGCGGACTCACCCTGGCCGAGTACGACGGCAAAGGCTGGCGCAACCCCGACGCCGATGAACTGAAGAAATTGCCAGCAGAACAGCGTTGGCTGGAAGGGGATCTGCCAGGGCGGCAACTGCTTGCCCAAAGCGTGGAAGTTCGTGTAGACAGCCCAATGCTCTTTGCCGCTGGCGAGGCAGTCGAAAGCTCCGTCGATAGTCAACTTGAGTTGTTGCCAGGTGACAACCTCATCGGCCTGCGCTCTTGGGAACAGCGCTATACCGTTGTCTCTGCCATTCCTGCCGTGGGTGAACAGCGGCTGAATGAGGCTGGAGAGTGGAATGCGGCACAACCGCTCCCGGCGGAAGCACAATCCTTTTTGCAGTTGCCCTCAACTGTGCCGCCACGCGTTCATGAACTTGCCCAACAACTGACGATTACGGCGACCACGCTCTATAGTAAGGCCACGGCACTGGAGAGTTACTTGCGCCAATACCCCTATGATCTCTCGGTGCCTGCGCCGCCAGCCGATGTGGTGGACGTGGCTGATTATTTTCTTTTTGACTTGAAAAAGGGCTATTGCGACTACTATGCCACCGCCTTTGTGGTTATGGCACGGTCACTGGGTATTCCGGCGCGCATAGCGACCGGATACTCAGTTGGGTATTGGAACTTCAACGAGCTACAGTGGACTATCACCGAAGCACAAGCCCATGCCTGGCCCGAGGTTTACTTTCCCAAGTACGGCTGGATTCCCTTCGAGCCGACGGCTGCCCGCCCCATGTTGAACCGAATCGATGTCACACCCAACCTGCCCTCGGCTCAATCTGGACCTGCGGGGAGTCTTCCAGCCACCCAAGAAACACGCTGGCACTGGAATTGGCAGATGCTCTTCTGGTTGCTGCCAGTAGCCTTGTTGCTCTGGTGGGGCGCTTTGGTCTTACGACACTATCTGCGCGAGCGCGGTGATCCTTGGCAGTCCTTACTACGCTGGGGCGCACGACGTGGACGACCCATAACTTCGGGCGATACAATTTTGGAATATGGTGAAGTCCTCTCCACGTTAATGATTGCACAGTCAGAACGGACAGCAAATCGGGATGGAATGCGTGGTGCTGCGCGCGAAGTTTCAGGGATGAGTGAGGCATTGAGTGCGCTACGCTACGCGGATGCAAAGGAACGCTCTTCTGCACTATCGACCATTGCACGACATTGGCAACGTATCAAGGATTACCTACGCTAGGATAAACGTTCTTCAAGTTTACACGGGTACTATCAGTCGCTCCTGCATTAGAAGATTGCGCAAGTGAATTCGGGCCCGACTGAGACGAGACTTTACCGTGCCAACGGGTAGTTTCAAGATCTTGGCAGCTTCTGCATAGTTGTAGCCTTGAACATCCACCAGCATCACGACTGAACTATGCCATTGCGGCAATTCGTTGATTGCATTCAGAATGGCTTGCACACTTTCCGCTTCAATCACAGTTCGTTCTGGGCTATCGGTGGCAGTAAAGCTCGGCTCGCCGTACTCGTAGCCATCTTGCTCAACCATCTCATCTAAACTTACCGTTTGATGGCGCTTGACACGACGTAGATGATCGTAACAGGTATTGGCGACAATGCGCAGCAGCCAGGAACGAAAATTACCATCTTCAAAGCGATGCATGGCACGGTAAGCCTTGAGAAGCGCCTCCTGAACTGCATCGGCTGCCGACTCTTCGGTGCGCAGGATCTGTTCGGCCAGACGTAGTGCAGCGGCCAAGTAGCGCTCGGCCAACTGGCTAAACGCATGTCGATCCCCCTGACGGGCGTCATACAAGGTCTGGTCAAAGGGAAGTGCTGCTACCAAACTTCGTGAACGGACGAGCGACGAGAGGGCTGGAGATGGGGCAAGAGATTGCATAGATTGTCCTTTACAAGTAGAAAGTACGCAGCTTGTCGGGAAACATTCTCCACTACGACAACTTGGGCGACAGGTGCGTAGATCCTATTCATGACATCGATCTCACACGGCAAATCAATAACTCGATACCATTAAGTTGAGTTCTGCATCAGAACCGCTGTTTAGCAAGCAAGAATGTAGGCTGTGTGAGACATAACAGTGGAGGGTGAAGTGGGAGCCCCTCCAAGGTCAATCATTTCCACAAATCATAAAGGGGTAACATGAGAAGAGTTGGAAAATTTGATGACAAAATTCGGACAAGTTTCCTACGAACTTTTGGATACAACTTTGCGTAGGGTGGAGAAAGGGTAGAAGTAGAAGGAAGAGATGATGGTACAGGACAAAAATCTGCCTCAGAATGAGAGAGCGTGCTTAAGTGCAAGAATCATATTGCCACCTGCAACATGATTCTTGCCTATTTCAGCAAAAGTTGATAACCATAGCCGCGGATCGTGGCGATAAAGCGAGGCTCTTCGTTATTGTAGGGCTCGATACGGCTGCGGATGCGGCTCACCATGCGGTCAATATTGGCGTCGGAGACATCGCCTAGTTCATTGGCCCACACTGCCTCCGAGATTTCATCTTTGCTCACCACCCGGTTGCGATTTTGATACAGGAACCAGAGTAGATCGAACTGTTTTGCGCTCAATGGCGGATCAAGCAATTCACCATCGACAAAGACCTGGCGGGTCGTAATGTCCACACGTAGACCTCGTTCACGTAGGGCGATCAGGGATGGGGCTGTTACGGTTACCGCCGGATCGAGGAAGCGATAGAGCGTCGATGCCACCTGAATTTCGCTGCCATCCTGTAGCCAAGCGCTCCCACCCGAGGAAAGGCGATGACCATCGATCACGATGCCATTCTTGCTTTGCAGGTCATGAATCTGATAGGAATCCTGGTTGTGGAGGATCTCGGCATGGCGTCGCGAAGCAAATTGATCATCAACCACAATGTCGCAATCGGCACTGCGCCCAAGCACCAAGATCTCTTTTGCCAATTCATATTCAATGCCACATTGTGACCCAGTTAGGCAAACCAAACGTGCGACTCGACTCACAATCTCTCCACTCTGCTTTGTATTGCTACCAAAAGCCATAACTTAATGCTACGCTAAGTATCACTCACTGCGTAACTTTATGTTAGAATTTTCTCAGACGATGATACTCTATGCAAATCAGACGGCATACGGGCAAAAGTCTTATCTTGTTTACTGGCAACGTAACGATATGGTTGAGAATCAATTGCCGCATAAAATAAGCCGACAGCACTTGATTGGGCCAAATTGACCGTTTTGACGCTATGACGCAACCACTCCCAAATTCTGCCGCACAACCAAAACGGCAGATGCCTCTTGAAACGAATAGCGAAGTACCCAATCAAGATGCTTCGTTGCGCGATGAGCTTTTGGGTCGTACTGTTGACAGCTATCGGCTTGAACAAAGGCTGGGCGGCGGCGCAATGGCCTCGGTCTACCGGGCGACGGATCTCAACTCAGGCGAGCAGGTGGCGATCAAGTTACTTTTGCCCGGCGCTGACCAGGCCATGCGTGAGCGCTTTCGCCGGGAGATGCGTACGGTTAGCCATCTCAACCATTCGAACATTGTGCGAACGGTCGCTGTAAGTTTGCATAGTGGTGATGAGGCTGCCTATATTGCCATGGAGTTAGTAGAAGGGGAGAGTTTAGGGCAGCTACTTGAGCGCAGTGGTCAGTTAAGTATGATCGACAGTTGCGCTCTATTGGCACCGATCGCTCGCGCTTTAGCCTATGCTCACCAACAAGGCGTTGTCCATCGTGATGTAAAGCCGAGCAATATCCTGCTGCGTCGCTCGACCTGGGGGGATGCCAATGCAGTACGGATTGCGGCGATCGATACACCAGTGGTGCCACTGCTCTCGGATTTTGGCATCGCCCTGGTTCTCGACGCCCCAGAGTTAACGAGCGCCGGGCGAACGATTGGCACTCCCGCTTATATGGCGCCTGAACAATGTTCTGGCAGTCGCGAAGTTGATGGGCGGGCGGATATCTATGCGCTCGGGGCGGTCCTCTTTCGCTCACTCATCGGTCGGCCACTGTTCATGGGCAATACAACGCAAATTTTGCACGCCCATGTCTACGAACCAGTGGTTATTCCCGACGACAACATGCGCCTGCTTTCGCCCCTCGTCGTCGAGATTTTAGCAATGGCCCTAGCCAAAGAGCCTGAAGAACGATATGAAGAGGCAGGATGGCTGGCCGAAGATTTGGCAGTCGCTGCGGGCCAGCGTGTGCGATCCTCAGCCCGTAAGAATGCGGCGAGCGAAGCGACTGCGACCATGTCTTCGTTGCCAACGGCGAATCCATCCACCAAGACCTCTAGCCACGTGCTGGTGCCGGCACCGAAAGCCAAGAATGAACGGAAAACGCTTGAGAGCTCGTCGATGGAGGTTTTGCCCGAGGAAGATCCAGTCATCCCCTTGATTCCACCGAAGGCCAAAGGTACATCCGTTGTTCGCCCGGACGAACGTAGACGACAACCGAACTGGAGGCGTTCGGGGCGCTGGTTGGCAAGTGCGATTGCAACACTCGTTGGTCTGGTTGCTATTAGCCTGGCAATTATCATGTGGCCCCGCCCGAGTACACCTTTGCCGTCACCGACGACGCCTATCACTGTAGAACCAGTTCCGTCGGTGGCAGTAGCCGTTGTCCCAGCGACCGAGGCACTCGTTGCAACGAGTGCAGAAACTACTTTCACTGCAACAACCCCAGTCAGCAATGCGGTTGCTATAGAAGCATCTGCGTCTACGCAGGTGATCACGGTTGAGGCTACCAGCGCAGCGACCGCAACATCGACGCTTGCACCCCCTGAACCGACAGATACACCGCTGGCCACTGCTACGCTGACGCCGACGCTGTCGTTGGCCGATGCCAAGAGTGCATTAACTCAGGCGCAGGCTTCCTTTGAGGCGGGCGAATGGTCCACGGCGGTCGAATATCTCGTACAGCTTCATCAAGGTGCACCCGATTACTCGCCTGATTCGGTGTCGGAGATGTTAGGAAACAGCTACCTGCTCTTGGCGGCAGTCAACAACCAACGGGGTGCCTATACCGAAACAATTGAACTGCTCAACAATGGCCAAAAATTCTTAACTGGTCAGCCAATTGCGGAGAGCTTGCGTCAACTCTCGGCCCGTACGCAGGCAGTTCTCCTGGCCGAAACGTCGGACGCCCATAATGCTGCCCTGCAAGATCTGCAAAAGGTGCATCAGATCCTGGCATCACAACTTGTAGATGAGAAACAGTTTTGTGCATCTCTGGTTCATTTGAGTACGGCCAAGACGATCCACGACGATGTCAGCATCGATGTCGTCGAGTCTCAATATCAGGATAAGTGTACGCGGCAACGTGAGGTGCGCAACCAAGAGAGCTTCCTGGCTATGCTGACTGGCAATCTGCTCTACTCCAGCCAATCCGAAAATGACTCGAAACGAGAGAGTATATACCGTCAATCTCTTACCCGATCGGAGCCACCCACACTCTTAATTGCCAACGCTCGCTTCCCTGCTCAACAACATAATAGCGTCAAGATTGCCTACTATAACACTGCGTCGGCTTCGGGGTTGTATGAGTTCGACCCAACCCAAACCTCCGATCCGAATGAAAGAGGCCAGGCCTTGGCGACAGAATTTACGGAAGATGGCAGCGAATCTCCCAGCAGTTGGAGCTATAGCAATGATCTTCTTGTTTTTGCCACCTTGCGCGAGGGCGATCGGCGCTCTCGACTTTTTGTCTACGCCAATGATGGCAGTTCATCTACGCACAAACTGGTGGATACCAAGGCAACCTGGCCGGCTTGGCGTCCACTGGGCATCGACAGCCGCGCCGATTGGATCGCCTTTAACGGTGCCAATCAGTCCGAGAACGAACCCGGCTTGTGGCTTGCCACCCATGATGGGATAGCTTTCACGCGGCTCACTGACAATGGGGATGATATTGCGCCTGTGTGGACGCCAGATGGCACCGCGCTCTTCTTTTCAAATCCAAGTCGTAGTGGCAATTGGGATATTTATCAGGTGGTGGTGGGTCCTGAGCCAACGCTCACTACGCCTAGCCATTTCATTGACTTTCCCAGCGTCGACATCATGCCAGCAGTAAGTCCAGATGGCAAGGTGCTCGCCTTTGTCAGCGATCGGGGTGGACAATGGCAAATCTGGGTTGTACCCATTGAAGGTGGTACGCCAATCGTACTGGCCGATCTCGAAGGAAAGATTTCCGATCCAATGAGGCAGTCGATGCAGTGGGTGAGGTAGACAATGAACAGTGGACAGTGAATCAGTGAGGAAACTTCACTGACTTACTGTCCACTGACCTACTGACTCACTGACTCACCGCCCCCTGCAATTTGCAGTTTGTCTTTCTGACCAGTTTGTTGCATACTATTATTAATTGCGGGAAGATATCCGACACGCAATCGTAGAACCCCAAATTTTCTACAAGCGACATAAAAATATTTTCCATCACATTTTAAGGAGGAAACCAATGAGCTTTCTCAAACGTGGCAGCAAGCGCATGCGCCTGGTCCTGGGTGTCGCACTTCTGCTCATTGCCGCCACCATTCTGGCCGGCTGTGGAGCTATCCCCGACCCAAGTACCGTACCCTTTTTAGATCAGGTCTTTGCGCCGCCGACTCCCACAGCTACACCGACGTCGCCACCCACAGCGACGCCATTGCCCACACCGACGCCAAAGCCCGGTGAAACACCCTTGCCGCCCACAGCTACCCCAGTACCGACTCCTCAGGTCACAATTCCTAAGGGCTTTACCGCAATCACGGATGATCGCCTGAAATACTCCTTTGCCGTGCCACGCGGTTGGAGTGAACTCGATCTGCGCGGTGCTCAGGTCCGCCAATTGCTCACCACCGTGGGGCAGGCTGCGGTCATTCCACAGATTGACCAATTCCTGGCGACCAAGGAAGGTGAAATGCTCGGCAAGATTTACATTGCCGATCTGACTAATGCCATGTTTGGTGGTATTCCATCCGCCATTGTGGTTTCAGTCGTGCCTGCGCCCGAAGGAATTACGCCAGAGAGCGGCAAGCAGATGATCGAGGACATCGTTGCTGCCAACTCCAGCATGTTGCCCGGTGCCAAGGTCGAAGGCTTGGAAGCGGCTACCATCAATGGCATGCCCGGCGTCCGTGGCAATTTGACCGCCAATTTGGCACCGGTTGGCATGAACGCAACTGCCTTTGGTAAGGTCGTTGCTTTGCTCGCCAATAACAACCTCTATGTCATGGCGTTGATTACCCAGGACACCAACCGTGGTGCCAAGGAACCTCAGTTCGACCAGATCATCGGCACCTTCCGACCGGAGTAAGACAAGTAAGTGACTGGCACTTTTTCTAGTATCGTTGGTGTAGTAGAAAGTGCCGGGCACATCAGTTTTGATTGAGATTAGGAGATTTGGAGATTCGGTAATTGAGTAATTACTGAATTTCTCAATCTCCTAATCTTTTTTTCATCTGCATTGCACGTTGCCCATCCATGATCGATCTTGCGCCAAACCACAAACTGGGGCTTCAAGTGGTCAATCCGATCCTATTGGCTGGCGGCTCGATTGGGTATGGCGAGGCTATTCATCCTGCGTTGGCTACCGAAGAACTCGGTGCCGTGGTGGTGGGGCCCCTGTTGATGCAAAGTCGTGCTGGCGCGCCTCCCCCCCGCTTGACTAAGCTTTCTGGAGGTTTTGTACTCAACACTGCTCTACAAAATCGGGGATTGACGGCAACTCTGCGCAATTTTGCCAGACTCTGGCCACGTTTAGGTTGCCCGGTCATTGTGCAGGTTGCAGAAAACAATGTTCGACTGTTGCCACGGATGGTGCAACAACTGGAAGAAATCGAATCGGTCGCTGGAATTGAACTGTTGTTGGCGCACGAGGTGGAGAATCGAATCGTCAAAACATTGATACGCGCAATTATCAACAGTTGCGACCTACCTTTATGGGTCAAATTGCCCATGGATCGATCCCTCGAACTGGCTGAGATCTGCATCCAAAACGAAGCTGTCGGCCTGGTGATTGGCAGCGCAAGCGCAAAACTCGTCAGCAATTCGCCAATCGCTGGCAATGCATTTGGTCCTATGGTTTTTCCCCATATGGTGCAAGCGCTACGAGAGGTCGCTTTGCTCAAACTCGGCTGTGCCTTGATTGCCTGTGGTGGCATCCATACGGTAGAACAAGTTCAGCAAGCGCTGGACACAGGAGCAAGCGCGCTGCAGCTTGACAGCGCCATTTGGGTAGAGCCTGGGTTGCCTGCGTACTTGTCACAGAGTTATGGGAGAACCGATCCCTAATCTCATTTGTCAGCCTGCTGGGTAACACCGACAAATGAACTGAAGTATGATCGTGTCAAAGTTCGATAGCTTTGAGTTTCGATCATTTTCAGGTGCAATATGTGGCAAAGTCTGGTGGGCTATCTATTTGGTTGTGGCTTTCTGGCTTTTGGTCTGTTTGGCCTTTATCATTTGCCAGGCAGAATCAAACTAGCAAATGAAAGCTGGCGCTGGCCGACAAAGGTAGGCAAAATTGTCAACTCAGGATTGGTAAGTTCTGGGCGCTCTTACCGGGCAGAGGTTCATTATCGCTACAAGGTGGGCTGCCGTTACTACGGTGGTTCTACTATTACATGGCTGCCAAAACTACGTAGAAATCAAACCATTCTCAAAACCTATAAAAAAGGTCACGCTGTCAAAGTTTATTATAATCCTGCACATCCACAAATATCGGTTCTGGAGCCGGGGTATACAGTTTTCGGTGTACTTGCTCACTGTATGATGTTTGGATTTTTTCTTGGCGCAGGGTACATAGCAATTGCCTCGACACTTGCGCAGCGTTAAAGATAGTAACTCTCCGTACTCGTTGATAAATCGAGAATCCGATGAAACAGATCAGACTACAAAAACTATGTTGGATGGGAATTATACTCCCCGCACTTCTCTTGACACTCTTGTTGGCGGCCTGTGGATCAGATGATCCTACACCTGCACCGACAGCAGCGCCGACTGCAACTTCACTACCAATGGCCACACCCGCCAACGATCAAGCTGCGAGTGCAGCTCCAGCAATTCTGCCAGGCTCAGTGACGGAGACAGTTGGCGCGCCACAGCCTGGTCCGATTGAGGGATCTTTGGTCTATACGGATTTGCCGCGTAACCATCGCCCCGATCGCATCAGCTACCCGATGAATCCACCGGTAGGCGGCGATCATAACCCGGCGTGGTTAAACTGTGGGGTTTACACGGTAACCCTGCCCGCCGAACTTGCCGTTCATTCGATGGAACATGGTGCAGTCTGGATTACCTATCTGCCTGATCTTCCTGCCGACCAGGTGGCAACGTTGAAGACGCTGACCAAGGCTGGCGCTTTCCGTCTGCTCAATCCCAATCCTGGTCAGGATAGTCCAATTATCGCAACTGCTTGGGGTGTGCAGTTGAAGTTACAAAGCGCCGACGATCCTCGGCTGCAAGAGTTTATTAGCCGCTACGAAAATCGCCCAGACGGTCCGGAATTTGGTGCACCCTGTAGTGGTGCCTATGGTGAGCCAGAGAAATAGAAATTGTGAATTGCAGATTGGGATCTCTAGTCTCCAATCGCAAAGGCTAACTGTTGCGGGGGGCGCTTGCCATTTAAGAGGATGAAGGGCGTGGCACGATGAATGTCGCGTACGCCCGCTGCTTTGAGGTGAGAAAGGTCGCTCAGGTTGCCTTTGCTGCGTGCTTTGAGGATTGCATCGGCAGCAAGCGGACCAATTCCAGGGATACGCAGAAGTTCGTTGCGATTGGCTCGGTTAATTTCAACCGGCGATTCTTTTAGATTGGCCTCAGCAAAAAGCAATTTAGGATCATTGCTAAGTGGTAGGTTGGTGTCGGTGGCAAAGGGCAAATCTTCAATACTAAAACCGTAATCACGCAAGAGAAAACTGGCCTGGTAGAGGCGATGTTCGCGTAGCGACGCAACCGGTGCTCTCTCTTCAAACGGAGTCTGTGATACGGGATGGAAGGCCGAAAAATAGGTGCGGCGCAATCCCAGTTGTCCATACAACTTTTCTGTGACCGCCAATAACTCTAAGTCGGTGTCGCCGACTGCACCGACGACAAACTGAGTCACAATGCTGGTGTGCAGGTTTTTGCGTTTGCGAATTTGGCTAGCCCACGAAAGCGCTCGAAATAGCTCATTCCAATAATCTTTTTTTGGGGCAAGGGCTTGTAGACGCTGCGCAGTCGCTCCCTCCAGGTTGATCGACACCCGATCCGAAAGTTGCATTGCTCGTTCAATCTGGTCATACTCGGCACCAGGCATGATTTTGAGATGAACATAGCCGCGGTAATCGTACTTGCGGCGTAAAATTTCCGCCGTATCGATGATCTTGTCCTGGGTGGTAATGCCACCCTTGATAATGCCAGAGGAGAGAAACAATCCATCCACGTGGCCCGACGTTTGCAAAAGGCTGTAGCTCTTGGCCATTTCGTCAGGTGTAAAAGTGACGCGGCTGGTCTTGTTGCGTCCAGCACGGAAGGGGCAATAGAAACAGTTGCGCTCACAAGCCGTGGTCATCATCGCCTTAAGAATCGGCTTTTTACCCTGCGGCGTGGAGACATCGGAGATACAAGGCAGTGGCTTGGGCGCACGCGTTCCAGCCGGCTCTTTTTCCAGCAACGGATCGCCGCCTGCCGGCTCAAAACGCGTGGCATCGTCAAGTAGAGAGAGTTTTTGGATTGGATCAGGTGCGACGCGGAATGGTTGCATGATAGTGAATTAATCGTCAGACAAGTTAGCCATTCAGAAACCCTACCCTACCCCTCCCCTGATAAAGGAGGGAACTGTGAAGGAAAGGATTATGTCTATTCTTCTGTCCACCAAAGATAATCCTTTCTTCGATAGTTCCCTCCCTGGTTTGGGGAGGGTTAGGGCGGGGTTGCGTTTAAATAGAACTCTTGTTCTGTATTTTACCAGAACATTTGTGCGGGGTCAATATGCGGGCAGTGATTCAACGGGTCAGCGAAGCAAGTGTAACGGTCGAGGGTACAGTTGTTGGCCAAATTGGACGGGGATTTTTGGTCTTGCTCGGTATTGCGCATAGTGATACAGGGGCTGAGGCGCTTTTTCTGGCGCGCAAAATTGCGGGGCTGCGGGTCTTCGAAGACGGCGAAGGTAAGATGAATCTTGCCTTGGGCGATGTGGGTGGTGGCCTCTTGGCGGTGAGCCAGTTTACCCTTTATGGTGATACTCGTAAAGGTCGCCGCCCCAGTTTCATTGATGCTGCCCGACCCGAGCAGGCGGAGCCACTCTATCGTCGCTTTTGTGAACTTGCAGCCGCCGAAGGTATCAAGGTCGAACGAGGAATTTTCCAAGCCTCGATGCAAGTTGCTCTGATCAATGACGGGCCGGTGACGATCTGGATGGATACAAGTGAAATGAAACGTGATGCGTGAATCATGATGCGTGAAATTTTGTGCCCTTCCATCCTAAACCGTCAAGAGTCGACGGAACTGAACTTCCAATTTACACATCACGAGTCACGCATCACGTATGAACTTTTAGGAACTCAATATGCCAAGTTTAATCGTTGTACATGCTGATTTTGAAGCACATTGGCCCTTTGTAGCAGATCAGATTTATCTGCATTGGCGGGACCAGGATGAAACGGCTTTGGTCCGCTTGGAGCGTGGCGATCAACGTCGTCTGGGTGAAGTGGTGGCCGATGCGAGTGAGGTGACGCGTTTGATTGCTCTGGGCCTGCCAATAACCTTGGCTTGTGCGCAAGCCTTTACAGCATTGCAGGAAGCCGCCTGTCTGCCAGCCTATGGCCCTAACAAACTGGAACCAGATTGTATTGAACATTGGCAGCATCAAGGAGTTCGCCTTTATCAGCAGCGTAGCGAGGGCTTTTGGGGACAGTCGGTTGCCGAGTTTGCGTTGGCCTTGACTCTCAATGCACTGCGCCATATTCCCCAGAGCTATCACGAAATGTTGACCTCGCATGAAGCATGGCTGCGTTACAGCCCAAGTCGCAATCAAGGACCGGGTACACTTGGGGCGCAGTTTAGCGATAACCTGGGTTTCACACACGGCACGATTGCAGGCAAGCGGGTGCGCATCGTTGGTGCAGGCAATATTGGTAGCCGTTATGCCAGCTTTGTCAAGATGCTGGGGGCCGATGTCGCTATCTGGGACCCCTATGCGGCAGAGCCAGGTTTTCATCGCTCGGGTGCGCGGCGGGAATGGCATTTGGAGCGGTTGGTCAAGGATGCAGAGATTTTTGCGCCGATGCTACCGCTGAAGGATGACACGCGTGGTATTGTGACGGCGGCACACGTTGCTGCGCTGCCCAAAGGCTGCCTAGTTGTGCTGGCGACGCGGGCGCTAATTTGCGACATGCAAGCAATCCGTCGGCGCGTGTTAGCGGATGAGCTTGCGCTAGCGGCGGATGTCTTTGATGTGGAACCCCTCCCACTAGACGATCCGCTCCTGGGGCGGCATAATGTGGTGCATACGCCCCATCTTGCTGGTCGCACCTTCGATTCGAATCGGCAATGGGCGGAAGATTTGATCAACCAGTTTGAAGGGAGAGAGCCATGAACATTCAATCCACGCTCACGGTTGAAGAACCAGCAGTTGATCTCGCAATTGCCCTGGGCTATGCAGATGAGCTGGAAAATTACATCATCAAGGATGATCTCTATCGCACCGTCTGGGTGCGCACGCCGAATGGCGATCAGAGTATGCAGATGACAATCGGCGATCTATTGGCTCGCCTGCACCGCTTGCAAGCCCAACGCAGCACCTTAACCGACCAACAGCAGACGCAATTAGATGAAGTACAGCAACGGGTCACTAGCACCATCTACGGTTTGCGCACGCGTGCTCACGAGCGTCTGCAACGCGAGGTAAAAGCCCGTTTGGACAGCTTGAAATGGTATTTGGACGAAGGTGGCGAGGATCAACAACGCTTCCGTGGCAACTTCCCTTCAGAAATGCGCAATCGCCAACGCATTGAGGAGATCTTGAAGGAATTGGGCGATGAAGTAGCGCCCGAGTATAAAGAGCGACTCAAAGGCATCGACCATCGCATCCGTATGATGAGTGGCGCTTCCAAATTTATCTGGGATGAGCGCTGGAAAGATATTTACCCACAAGTGCCGTATTGGTACTTGTACGTGCGACCATAAGGAGATAGGGAGATGAGGGGTGGTAACAAAACTCCTCATCTCCCTATCCCCCACCCTCCCCATACCATCATGGGTTCAACGCCCGAATCACTGCATCGTGAATCTCCCCGGCGGTGGCGACACTGCTGGTCGGAAACTTAGCTGCATCTTCGCCTTGCCAGTTGGTAATTTTGCCGCCCGCCCCTTCAATCACCGGGATCAACGCTAAGAGATCCCACGCATTCATGATTGGATCGAGCATGATGTCGATGCCGCCGACTGCAACCGCATAATAGCCAAAACAATCGCCGTAGACCCGATAATGGGCAACCTGTTTGGTCAAGGCTTCAAAGGCAGGGCCATTCTGGTAGTCGAAGACGGTCCAATGCCCAGTGGTAGAGAGCCAGGCATCTTCAATTCGTTTGCAGGGGCGAACTGTGACCTGTTTGCCGTTAAGCCAAGTCGTCTTGCCATCGCCAATCAAGAAATCATTGACAATCGGCTGGTTGATCACGCCAATGAGCGGCTTGCCACGGTAGGTCAATGCAATCAACGTGCCAAAGTTGTAGGTGTGAGCAATAAAACTTTTGGTGCCGTCGATGGGGTCAAGCACCCATTGGTAGTCGGCCTCGGGCTGGTGATTGCCAAACTCTTCGCCCAAGATGCCATGATCGGGATAGCTGCGCATGATTAGCTCACGCATCATCCGTTCCGCTTCCCGGTCGGCGATGGTCACAGGCGATTGGTCGGATTTGATATCGACGGTGTAGCCGTTGCGGAAATGCTGTTTGATGACTGCGCCACTGGCCTGGGCGAGTTCCTGGGCAAAGGACATTAGTTCGTCTTGATTCAGTTTCATGGATGAGTCTTTCCTGCTAATTGTTTGTGTGGTTACTTATAATTTTCGACAAAATAACTTTTCAACTCTGGCTGAACCGTTGCCTCTACCAGATCACCAAAGGGAAACCATGTTTCCCACGGCAGCTTTTTCCCTAGTCCAGCCTTACGATAGCGTTGTAGCGCAGTGCTCAGATGAATGTGGGCACTATCGATTTCGTTGCGCAGGGCAAAGCCGAGGGCACAGAGATAGTAAAGCCCCCAGTTGAGCTCCTCTCCTTCCCGGATAATCTGTAGATTGAGGGTCAATGCAGAGTCGCGCAGCTCGGGTAAATAGTAATGTGCCAGGAAGTACTCGGTCAGAGCATAGCCGAAACTTTCATCCTTAGCGACATCGAGGCTGCCGATCCGCCGCCAATATTGTTGACCTTCCTTCTCTTTGCCCAAACGCACCAGCGTCAACCCGCGCCAGAAGTCGCTGCGAATTTGATTGCCCTGATCTTGTTCAATTAGCGAGAGCGCTTTAGTGAGTTGTCCGGCTCGGATCAGCTTAATATAGAGGTTGTGTACTTCGCCCGCATAGTGTTTATCTTGTGTGCTGGCATGGGTCCACCAGGCAATCGCTTCGTCCCACAGCTCTTGTGCCAGGGCCGAGTTGGCACGTAGCCAGGAGAGATAGGCACTATCCTCCTTGGTAGCAGCGGCACCTTGCTCTTTGCGCACTCGATTGATGCGGCGTTCGATCTCACGCAACGCCTCGTCAGCGGCTTTGAATTCTTTCAGCGAGATCGCAGCGTAGACCAGATCGCCCCAACTGTCGATATCATCGCTGGCGGCGGCTTTGGCGTTTTCCTGAGCCTTGGCTAGCGCTTCCTCTGGCTGGCCAGCCAAAATCAACACCTCAACGCTGCGCCGTTGCCATTGGTCCTCATGAGCAGAGTCAACAACCCTTGCCAACTGTTGGAGCACACGTAGTGCAACATCGTACTGTTCACGGTAGACCAGGTATTGCTGAAACTGATTGGCTGCCATCAGACGAACGCTGCGCAGGTGACCTTCTCCTGCATCGAGTCGGGAGTTGGGTAACTGGCTGAGGCGATCCACGAGCTTATGCCAGATCGGAATACATTCGTCGCTATCGATTTCGGCAAATTCATTTGCCTGGGCGAGCAGATCTTCCCAACTGCCCTTGACTGTGAAATAAGGCTGTGAACTCATAAACTTCCGCTCCTACTCATCACCATAAAGTTCCAGAAGGGTGATCGCTTGCTCAAAATCCTCTTCCATCACCCATAGTCTCAGCTTGCCGACAGCGCCAGAAAAGGTATCCAGATCGATCACCTGCTCGCTCAAGTAGCTGAGTAGATTGCGCATTTGCAGGCGGTTCTGGAGTAGATTGGCTTGTTTTGGGTGAAGATAGGTGGCCAAAACCAACAGACGTTTGCCCTCGTCATTGAAGATCCATTCATCGTCCGTCGCATCGTGCAATGAGATTGCAAATTCGGGCACTTCGTCGCTCAACTCTGTTCGACAGATAGGACAAATCACTGCTGAATCCAGATATTGGGCAATCTGTGATTCTTCAAGAAAAAAGGGGCAGGTAGGATTGGGACAATATTTCAACCGCTTCTCCTCATTCGCCAAACCAAAAAACGTGCACTCATCTGTGTTGCGCAAAAGCCGATCTGACAAGTTTCTTCAAACTTGTCAGATCGGCTTTTGCGTTAGTCTTAAAAGGTCAGCCTCTCAGCTTGCTACTTAGACCCTTCCTGCGTTGCATCGCCCTTGGCGGTTGGCTTTTGCATACTTTCACGAATCTGCTGACGCAGTGCCTCCACTTCTGGGGCTCGTGTCGCTGCTGCTTGTTGATTGACATCGACGCCAAAGCGTTCCGACAACAACAGCGTGAGTAATCCTTCCATCACGTTACTGTTGCTTGGGCCATGCTCACCGTTGCCATTGCCATTGCCGCCGCTCACAACCACACGCGGCACTACATCAACCCCGGAGGTCTCGATAGCGCTGGCAAAGCGGTTGAGCACCTGTTGCGTCACCTGGAACTGCGGTCCACCGTAGGCACGCACCTGTTCTTCGGTGGCGATAGCTTGGGCAATACCGATGCGGGCGGTCTTTTCAGCTTCGGCTTCGGCCAGGGCACGAATCTGCGAAGCCTGCTGGATAGCTCGTTGATACTCGGCCTTACCTTGGTTGGTCTGCACGATAATGCTAATTTCCGACTGTGTCAAAGCGGTCTGCTGCTCGGCTCGTGATTGCGCTTCCTTCAGTTCGCGCTCCTGTACCGCAGCCTTCTGTTGGCGCTGATAGGTTTCCACCTGTTCCTCAGCGATCTGGCGGGAGCGCAATTGCTCCAGGATCAGCTCAATTTGACGGTCGGTGGCGGTGGAGGAAGGTGTGCCAATCAGCACTTCCTGTAACTCCAGGTTGTAGTGATTGAACTTCTCCTTCATCTCGTCGCCCGCCTGACGTTGGATGGCCGAACGGTCTTGGATCAACTGGATCAAGGTACGGGTTTGACCGACATTCTTGAAGTAGGCCGAAACCATCGGGTCGAGCGTCTGTTCGACCAGGCGCTTGACATCACCAAAGCGTTGAATGACGAGCGGAGCCTTTTGATAGTCGATGTGAATTACGACCGACAGTGGCAACGATGGCTCGAAGGCATCCTTGGTGATCAGCGTCACCTCGCTCAAGTTCTCATCCAACTTGTGCGAACCAACCTGGTTGCGAATCCATTTCAAAATAATGTTGGTCGTCGGCACTGGAATTACCTTACCAGCATAGGTGTTGAAGGCATACTTGCCCGGTAACATCGGCTCACTCCAAACGCCGCGTTCACCCTTATGTACCAACTCGCCATGCCGATACGAGTCGCCAGAGATATCAGTGCCGGTGGCCCCGGTGTAGGAAACGACGACACCGACCGTACCCACTTCGATCACCGTTTTGGGAATCATTTCGACCGTGGCAAAGAGGCGATTGATGTAGTAGGTGCCTTCGACTAGCGACTGTAATTGGCGACCTCGCTTGCCGCCAGCGTGCAAGAACTTATCGGCATCCTGGAAGTTGTTGTGATAATTGGCAACATCATTCACATCATTGCCCATAATCGGCGCAATGATCTGATCCTGTGGCAATGAAGGGCCATCATGCGTGGTGACAATGCCAACCTGGTCGTCGGTATCTTTGATTACCACTGGACGGAAGCCATGTCGATCATTGATCACACTGGCCATCGTCTTGATGATCTCGTCCTCTTCGCGGCTGATAGGCAGATAGTAGGTACGTTCTTCGGTGATCACCACAAAGTTGGCTAGATTAATGGCGTAGGTACCTTCACGCAAGATGCGCCGTTGCGGACCGCGCTGTCCTCCAGTCTGAAAGAAGCCACGCACATCTTGAAAATCTTGAGCCATGTCGTTGGCGGCTAAGGTTTGGGTTGGGTCGAGCGCCACACCGTCACGTGCAAAGACGTACCCAATTTTGCCCTGCGGAATGGTCACCAATGGTGCTGACAGCACCCGATATTGAATGGGCATGAGATAATGCATGCCACCACGCAGCACATTCGGCTGGTAGCCTGCTTCGCCATTGAGTGCAATAAAGCCACTCTTGACCGAACCTTTCGAGCTAAAGCGCTTCTCAACGATGCCGATGCGATTGTTGGGAATGAATCGGATACCGGAGAGAAGAATCAAAAATAAAATTGCTGCGACGATCGCCACTACACCATACAATCCTGCGAGTAACATAAAATCTCCTTTGACAATCAATCTGGTCTCACGCCTGTCTGCAAGGAATGGATCAAGTCAAACAAGTGGAATCGACAGTTGCGCGAGTCCTTCTCTGTCATACGCACCTTCTTTGCCGCGCTAGCGAGGGCAAAACAATTTCGTCCTCGGCGCTCTTAGATGATTTTACCGTGTGGTTCTTGTCAGTAACTGACGGTTACGGGTGTTCTTGTATGACAGCGTGCAAACAAGAATTGTAACACGAAAGAGAAATGGGAGGGAATTGGTAGAGTAGTTGGACAGACCGTGATTTGTCGTTTAGAGCCGGAAGTGTGAGCGACCGGTCACTGACGTTCCCGGCTCTGATGCTTGTCAGCTTGTCACTATTATATGGTATGATTCTTTCATTCGCCCCCAATTAACTCAACCATGCAATGGAGCAACCCCAATGGCACAAACTACCTTTTCAGAGCAATTGCTGAATGCAATGACCTTTCGCTGTATTGGCCCCGTACGCGGTGGCCGTGTAATTGCGGTCGCTGGTGTTCCGAATGACATCGCAACCTATTATTTTGGCGCAGTGGCTGGCGGTATCTGGAAAACCACCGATGCAGGCACCACCTGGCTACCAATTGCCGACAAATACCTCAAAACCGGCTCGGTCAGTGACATCTGCGTCGCCCCGTCAGACCCGAATGTGATCTACGTAGGCATGGGCGAATCGACTATCCGTACCGATGTTTCACATGGCGATGGCGTCTACAAGTCGACGGATGCTGGCGTCACGTGGCAACATTGCGGCCTGGCCGAAACCCGCCATATTGGTCGTGTACGGGTTCACCCAAAGAATCCCGACATTGTTTGGGTGGCGGCACTAGGTCATGCCTTCGGTGATAACTCGGAACGCGGCGTCTACAAGTCGACCGATGGCGGCAAAAGCTGGCGACAGGTACTCTTCAAGAGCAACAAGGCAGGTGCAGTTGATCTCACCTTTGACCCACGCAACCCTGAAATCATCTACGCCTCGATCTGGCAGGTCTATCGCAACTTTTGGGAATTGAATAGCGGCGGCCCCGACAGCGGTATCTGGAAATCGACCGACGGTGGCGAAACCTGGACCGAGATCACTAAGAATCCCGGATTGCCTAAGGCTGAACTGCTGGGCAAGATTGGTGTCTCTGCATCCCCTGTACAGGCAGGACGAGTCTACGCCCTGGTCGAGGCCAAAGAAGGCAAAGGCATGTATCGCAGTGACGATTTCGGTGCCACCTGGACCCATACCAGTGGCAACCCTGCGCTCTCCAATCGCCCTTGGTACTACATGCACGTCCATGCCGACACCCAACATGCTGACACGGTCTATGTCAACAACCTCGACTTTCTCAAATCGACCGATGCCGGCAAAAATTGGACATCGATTCCCACGCCACATGGCGATAACCACGGCCTGTGGATCGACCCCAACAACAATCGGCGCATGATCCAGAGCAACGACGGCGGCGCCAACATCAGCTTCAACGGCGGTGAATCTTTCAGCACAATCTACAATCAGTTGACTGCCCAGTTTTATAACATGGACATCGACAATCAATTCCCCTATCGCGTCTATGGCACGCAGCAGGATAATTCCTCCTTGCGCGTAGCCAGCGATACGATCAGCGGCGCAATCTGTTGGAGTGACACACAGATCACAGGTACGGGTGAAAGCGGCTTTATTGCTGTCCACCCCGAAGACCCGGAGATTGTCTACGTCGGTGCGGTTGGCTCCTCGCCGGGTGGCCAAGGTTCTTTGCAACGGTGTGACATGCGCAGCGGCCACATCCAACTGATCAACGTCTGGCCCGACGATGCGCATGGGGTCGGCGTCGGCTCGATGAAGATTCGTTTCCCCTGGACCTTCCCAATTCTTTTCTCGCCGCACGATTCCAAGGTGCTTTACACCTGCGGTAACATCGCCTTCCGCACCACCGACGAAGGCATTACCTGGGAAGCGATCAGTCCCGACCTCACGCGTGCCGACATGAGCAAGTTAGGTCCTTCGGGCGGCAACATTACCTTGGACACCTCCGGTGCCGAACATTACGCCACCATCTCGACCTTCCGCGAAAGTGCTTTGCAGAAGGGGCTCTTCTGGGCCGGCTCCGATGATGGTCTGATCCATGTCTCGCAGGATGGCGGTAAGAAGTGGAGCAACGTCACGCCTCCCGATCTGCCCGAATGGACCTTGATCCGCACGGTGGAACCTTCCCCGTTTGATGTTGGCACCTGCTATGTCGCCGGAACTCGCTACAAACTCGACGACTCCACCCCCTATCTCTACAAGACAAGCGATTTCGGCAAGAGCTGGCAGAAGATCACCGATGGCATCCCCACCGACGACTTTGTGCGTGTTGTGCGTTGTGACCCCAGCAAACCTGGCTATCTCTACTGCGGAACCGAAACTGGCGTCTATGTCTCGACGGATGATGGTAAGAACTGGCTACGCTGGCAAGCCAACCTGCCCGCTACCCCGGTCTACGATATGCGCGTCAAGGATGGCGATCTGGTCATCGCCACTCATGGCCGCGGTTTCTATATCATGGATGATCTAACACGGCTCTACAATGCACCCAGCGCAACACCCACCCAGCCGCATCTCTTTGCCCCACGCCGCACCTATCGCATCCTGCCTGATCTAGTTGGCTCATGGGTGCCGAGTGAAGGGCGCATTTATGGTTTGGGGCTAGGTTCGGCTGCTACGATCGTGGCCAGGAAAAACGAGCAAGGCGTCAGTGAGCGCCAATACCTCGACTGTGGCGAAGCGGCCACACGTGGGGCCATCGTCACATACTATTTGCCTGAAGCGCTCGCCGCAGACAGTAAAGCTAGCATCGCCTTCCTCGACGCACAGGGCAACCTGCTGCGTGAATTTACGCTTAAACCGGCAGACTATGACAAGTGGGATGATAATAAGAAGGGGCTCAATCCTGGTCCCTGGATCAGCGGCAAGGCGGGCATGAATAAGTTTGTCTGGAATCTTCAGTCGACCGGCGCTGTGAAGGTGACTGGCAACAAGACAGCTGGTGAAGCCAACGAAGGCCCTCATGTGTTGCCCGGCAACTATCAGGTACGGCTAACGGTTGGTGAGACGGTGTTGACAGAGAGCTTCGAACTTGTCAATGACCCGCGCGTCCAGACCCCCTTGAGCGTGCTGGAAGAACAGCGCAAACTCCACCAGACACTGATCGACAAAGTTTCTGCCGCCCATACCTCAGTCATTCGCCTGCGAGAGGTACGCGAGCAACTGGAGAATTGGAAGAAGCGCACCAAGGGCGCTGCGCAAATTGTCAGCGCTGCGGATACCATCCTTGGCAAGTTGGCCAAGATTGAAGATGCGCTGATCTTGCCGGGCGACCAAAAGGATACCTACAGCCTGGGCCAACCGACTCGCCTCAACGCTAAGATCGCTACACTCATCCCAATTATCGCCAGTGCCGATGCCAAACCAACCCAGGCAGCGAAGGAAGTCTACACTGTCTACAGCCAGGGCGTTGATGAGCAGACTGCTGCACTCGAGCAGGTGCTGACCGACGATTTGGAAGAATTTAACGAACTGGTCTACACGGCCAAGATTCCGGCAGTCGTGTAAAGACAGACAAGAAGACAAGAAGACAGGATGAATTCTTGTCTTCTTGTCTTCCCTTCATCTTGTCTTTCTCCTTTATCCGAAAGGTTTCACAACGATGTCAAGTACAAAACTCATCCCCTTGCCTCCCCACCTGCCCGATGGCCAGGTATTGGCGATGGAAGTAGGTGGTCGTCCGGTTGGTATCGCCAAAATTGATGACAAGTGGTACGCCTTTGAAGACTCCTGTACCCATGCTGCCTGCTCCTTCAGCGGCTCGGGTGGCATTGAGAATGGCTCGCTGGTCTGCGGCTGCCACGGTGCCAAGTTTGATATGATCACAGGCAAGGTGCTACGCGGCCCAGCCTTGGAGGCGATCTATGTCTATGCGATTGCGGAGAAGGAAGGTGGGTTGGAGGTGACGATAGAGTAGATGGATGAGTTACAACGGCAGCGGGCAATTGAACTCATTTCGGCATCTCCTTCTAAGGAATCACTTCTCCGATTGATTTCGTGGCTGGACACGGAGTGCTTTGGTTCGCCACTTGTTTCGCTTCCGCGCCAAATCCTTGCCCGCGCTGTCATTGCAATAGGGTATCGTTTGATAGATAAGCTTGGTCTTCCCACCATCAAAGCCACGACGGAAGCGGCAGAGTTCTTTGCGTTGGAACCAACCCCTGAAAGTTTTGACGTCTATTTGCGTGCAGCGACCAATTCTTATCCGTTTGGCGCGGGAGATGGTTGTTATGCGATTCACGAAATAGGATTTGCTGGGTGTGAACCTGGGAGTGGATGTAGTAGTGGATCAGGTTGTCTGTATTCCTCCGGCTTAGAAAATGATTTCGTAATGCAATGTATTGCTGGTGAGCTTATTCCTTGGCTAGAGAATCGGGAAGATCCTGTCGCACAACGTTGGGTGGCACATGGCTAATTCGCTACTTTAAAAGTCCACGATTCTGCTCATTCAACCTCTGAATCAACTTGAACGTATCATTCGTCGCAAAATAGCGCTCATCGGCCAACATGTTGCGCAGGGGGATGCTCATCTCCCACAGCCGCACGATAAAGGGTGACGTGGCTGGTGTCTCATCCACCAGGTAGTCCATCATGCGCGCTAGCAGATATTGGGTGTGAATGCGGCTGCCTGGTTGATATTGCCGGGGTTCGTCGTTCCAATCGCTGATTTGAAACTCGGTGACTTCGAGAGGAATGCCTGCTGTTGCCAGGGTTCGTTTGGCACTGGGGATGAGGCTGTCGCCATGACGCAGACGCACGCCGGCAAAAGTATCGACATAGAAATCGGCTGCCAGTCGACCTGCCCCTGTCTCCTCGTAGATGTCAGTGCCAATGATTGGCTCTAGCGTAGGAAATTCTTGGCGCAGGGATAGTGCGGTCTTGACTACGTGGCTTAGCGAAGCCTCCTGCCATGGCGGCGAGATGATGGCGCTGTTGATCAAGATGCGGCGTGGGTGGCCTGGATCATAGAGCAACTGTGCTTGCGCCCGGAGCAGGTCGTCGCTGCTCGCCAAGAGATGTAACCCAAAGTGGGCATCGAATTCGTTTTCAGGGTTAAATCCGTATAAGCTATCCAGCCCAAACTCAGTCTCCAGGTGGTCTAGCAGGCGCTGACTATAGTCAAGTGTCAGTTTGCCCAGCGGTGAGTCGGCATAGATTGTGCTGCCTTTTTCAATACCGTAGGAGGCTAGGTTTTGTTCGATCTCAGTTGGGAAATGAGTCTCCGGCGGAAAAGGTGCTTTGGCACCATAAGCCACAATCGTTTTAATCCCATACTTGAGCAGTGCTGCCAGCCAAGGGTCATAAGCCCCCATGCCCTGCTCTGCATGAGTACTCCAACGCATGCACAGGCGCACATGGGTGCAGCCAAAATTATCCTTCAAGAGTTTGACCGTGCGATCAGGGTTGGCTCCGGCTGCCATCAATTCGTAGTCTGGACAGAGGCTGGCCCCAAAATGCAAGCGGGCCAGCTTCTTGCTGTATTTCTTTACAAAGGTGGCGGCGTCGCAAGTCACTTCCTGCCAGGTGACATGTTGCTCCCACATGGCTTCACCGACACGCCCAACCCCGAAAACTGTACCCAACCCACCAATGCTTAAACTGCCAAAGGTCGCCATTCGCAAGAACCCGCGCCGAGTTGGCCGAAAAGTGTGCCCTTCGTCTATATCATTGTTCGTCTGCATCCGACCTGCCGATCCATCATTATCCTTCGTAACGGCTCAGACCTTACACAACAACGAATGGAGAAAGGATCGAAAATTGCGCCGTCAGCTTTCGTTCCTTTCTTCATTCGTTGTTGTTATTGCAAAGGCTGATCCATCACCATTTTTCTACACCTACCAACTTCTTACCCAGCGCTGTTAACGCTGCGGTTTTGCCAAACTTCTCTTCAAGCTGTCTTGGATCTCCCGGAAACGCCCGTTTATAATCGGGCGGCAGACGATTTTGCCACAATTCGATTCTGCGCTGACGTTGTGTTTCGTCTTCTTCATTGGCTGGTGACATCGTAATGTATTGCGCCAGACGCGGTCTGTCAGTGCGGTTACGACCGTTGCCATGTAGCAGCCCAACATGCCAAATGACCAAATCACCCGCATTGGCGGCAATCGGTTGAACCTGCCGCTCGCCGATGTCGGGGTTATGCAGATTGGCTCCCGGCGCTTGGGCGGCGAGGATTTCGGGAATATGTCTGTGTGCTCCGGGGATGCACTGAAAGCCGCCTTGGTCGGCGCTGGTATCTGCCAAACAGAGTACCCCTTGTACGCGCAAGGGCAGCGGCTGTACGGTTGGGTCAACGTCCCAATGGATAAAGCCCAGGTGGTCCCAGTCTGGGCGCGCAGGCGGGTTCATGTTGACACGGTCCAGGCTGACCCACAGCTTCTCCGTGCCGAGAATTTCACAGAATGCCTCATAGAGGCGCGGGTTCTGGCGATTGTCCCACATCGACTGATGGTGATACATTTCGACCATGCCTGCACGGCTATGCCAGGCCGGTTTACGGTACCAGGTTTCTGGATTATTACGATCCATCTCCAGGAATTCCCAGATCGCATCGATGACTGCATCACAATTCTCCTTTGGCACCGCATTGCGCACGATAACGTAGCCATTTTCTTCCCAAAAGGCTCGATCGGTGGCATTTAGTACGGACATGATAGTCTCCTTTCTACGCTCAAAATACGAGCTACGAGTTCTCTGCCACTCGCCACTCGCAATATTCATCCTGGATTGTGCCTCTACCTCTTACGCACTGCCACATACCCCCAAAACAACAACGTCCCTGCCAATGTCAACATCGCCCCCGTAAAAAAGAGCGTTGAATAGCCCAACGAGGTAATCATATAGCCGCCCAGCAACGAAACAGCGGCAAAGCTGAAGCCAGCCGCCATTTCGCCCGCCCCGTTCATGCTACCGCGTAGGTGGGGTGGACAGTGCTCCATGATGTAGACCAAAAAGGCCGAATAACGCATCGGCGTGACGCTCCAGCAGAAGATATAGCCGAGGCCAGCGATCCACCAGACCGGCACAAAGGCAATAGGCATCAGCGCTGCGACGACAACCAGCGAGGCACCAATCGTGGTGCCTGCATTGCCAAAGCGACGGGAAAAATAGGGGACAGCCAGGGCTGCCGGCACACCCAACAATTTTGAGGTCGCCAAGATCCAGCCGATCCGCTCGGTCGAGACACCCAGTTTGGCATCCAAATAGACGTTGAAGAAGGTTGTTGCAGCCCCAACTCCACCCACTTGCAGAAAGCGAATCAACGACATTAGCACGATCAAGCCAAATACACCGGTTGCCACAACAGGAGCGCCTACATGTTCCTTGGCCTCTTCCACCTCCAGATGTGGACTCGTCTCCTGCATCGTCATGATCATGGCCAAGGCGCACAGGAGGACGATAGGCACCAGCCATAGGGTGAGCGCATAAGGGCCAGCCTCATTCAGCGTCTGTCGATTGAACCATGCCATGAGTTGCGGCAGATTGCCGCCCAGTGCGCTGCCGACAAAGCCAAAGATCGAGTAGAAGGCAGACTGGATCGAGAAGACTGCCGTCCGCATCTTGCTGTGTGAAAGGCTGATCACGTACGGTGCTTGGTTGGCATAGTAGCTTGCCATGCCAGCCATCATGATCCCGTTGGCGACCATCATCCAGATGGCGTGCAAGGCATGGGGAAGCTGCTCTGTCAAAGGCATCATGGCTGCACCGATGATGATCAGGATCAAGCCCAATCGCATCATCTGACGCAAACTCCATCGTTCCCCAATCCGACCAGCGGGGAGGCAGGCCAGCGCAAAACAGATTTGCCCTACAAAGCCAACTTGGCCCACGACTTTGGGGTCAAAGCCCAGCCGCAGCATATAGAGATTGAGCATCACGCTCTGGATGCCACCATCAACCGTAATGGCGAAAAGGCCAGCATTGACCAACTGCCGGCGGACACTTGGATGAAATTCGTTCCAGTGTGACTGGAGCGTTGTAAGCATAAAATTCTTTCTGAAAGTGTATAAGACTTACACAAGACGAGGAAAATACAAGATTTCTCCTCGAAAAAAGCGTTCGTCGAAATAAAGTCTTGCATGAGTCTTACGTGTGGTTGAATGTTACTCCAGCCGACGGATACTCGGCGTGCGGACGAGAATCCAGGCCGAAAAGACAAAGGTGCACAGCGCACACAAGCCAATTGCAACGCTCAGTCCGATCTTTTCTGCCAGCCAACCTGTACCCAGGCTACCAAAGGGCGTGAACCCAAAGAAGGTGATCGTATACAAACTCAGGACACGGCCTCGCATACTATCTTCGATTTCGGTTTGGAGCAGCGTGTTGAGTAGAACATATTCACCAATGAACAGAGCGCCAAGTAGCGCCGCAAAGACCAAGGCCAGGGGTAACCAATGGTTGAAGGCAAACAAACCTAGCACAATCGGAAAGATCAGGGCGAGCGTGGTCAGGATTCGCCCACGCCCAAGGCTTTTGCCAGCTTGAGCAATAATGCTAACACTGATGATCGCACCGATGCCAATTGCTGTGTTCAACCAGCCATATTCTGCCGCACCTTGTTGCAACACTTTGTCTACATAGGCTGGCAATACAGCCAAATAAGCGATGCCGAAGAGGCTTAAAATGAGCGAGAGCAGAATCAATCCAGCTACGGTGGCATTGGCGCGGGTGTAGAGTAACCCCTCGCGCATTTGCAGCCAGGGCGAAAAGTGACGCAAAGGCCGTTCATGCTTGGGCAATTTCATCCAGAGCAGGCTGCCAATCACGCTAAGAAAGGAAACGCCATTCAGCAAAAAGCACCAAGCTGCTCCGAGTGCGATCAGCAGCCAACCACCAAAGGCTGGGCCGATCACACGTGCTAGGTTAAAGGTGATCGAATTGAGCGCAATAGCGTTTGGCAAATCTTCCTTGCCCACCATTTCCACCACAAACGCCTGACGTGCTGGCCCATCGAGCGCGTTGACAAAGCCGACGAAGACAGCGATGACGATCACATGCCACACCTGTACGACTCCAGCAAAGGTAAGCGCTGCCAAAACGAAGGCAAGGATCATGGCACCAGTCTGTGTGGCGACGAGAATGTTGCGACGCGAGAAGCGATCCACGATCACGCCGCCCCAAAGCGACAACAGAAGCGCAGGGATGGCAGAGGCAAATTCTACAACGCCGAGTGTAAATTCGGAACGGCTGAGCTGATAGACAAGCCAGCCCTGCGCAACTCGTTGCATCCAGGTGCCAGCCAAGGAAACGAGCTGTCCACTCAGGTAAAGTTGAAAGTTCCGATGGCGTAACGATGAAAATGCGCTGAACCGGCCCGCAGTGGGTTGCGTTGCAGAAATTGTCTGATTACCAGACGTCGAGGATTGCGACATGAAGGTTACTTATTCTTTCTGAAGCGTGTTTGACCCGCTTTGAACGGGCTAAAACGCCCCGAATATGTACACCTGACGGATTGGGCAGGAGAACGCTGCGCAATGGCAGGCGTTCAGTTGTTTCCTACATCGGCAACCGTGGCCAAGTGGGTAAATGGTTCTAAAAATGGTATACGGGCTATTATACTGTGAACTCTATCATTCAGACACAATAGTGAGTGGCTCTGTTCACCGCTGTGACAGGACAGATTTAGGTTAAGAATTTTTAAGAAAAATATCGCTGATCGTAAACAAATTGTAATAAAGGACGGTTCCGTTTAGTGACTAAATCTGCTACGATGAAGTCGTAAGTTTAACTTTGAGTCGTAATTCAATTCAACAAAGGTGTAGTGATGAATCCCCAACGCTTTTGTGATCAAGACGCTATCGATGAAGTGCGTTCCTCAGTAGCTGCGATTCGCTCACTAGCTTATGATGCATTACATGAGCAGGGAGAAATTCAACCGCAACCAGCGATTAGGGACCATTTTTACACGATTCTGGCCCACACAAACCGTATCTTTGCTCTGTTGGGAGAAGCTGTCTCTGCGCCTGCGTTCAGAAAATCTACTGCGGCGAGGCTACCCAATCCTCCACCCACCTACAGGGTGATGGATGATGTAGTTCGCTACGAAGGGGCATCAACCGACACTGCGATGGTACTTGCTCGCCCCTCACTCATCCAGTTGGTCACGGAAACGGTACCCGCAGTTGACTTGGACAATCGCCATCAACTGATGCGTGCCATTTTTGAGATGGTCGAACGTTCGGAGCGAATTGAACACGAATCATCGACAACAGCGCTTCAAACACAAAACCGAGTGGCTCCACCTCCCGTGACTGTGGTTGATTTGCCCAGCTCCAGAGATGCTCGCGGTCTGCGCGATTTGTTTTTGTCCCGTAGACGAAGCATAGAACAAGAGTTATGAGGCGGTGAACTGCGAGACTCACAAGACCATTGATTTCAACATCTCCACATTTCGGTCAAATCCATCAATGAATTTGCGAGTTTCCAATTCTGTAGTTTTCATTTGCCGCACTGAGCCGTAAAGCACCGATTGCGTGTGTTACCTTCAGTGAAGTCTGTCGAGAAACAAGCCCGCACAACATCAAGCTAAGTGACAGCTCCCAATCGCTTTCTTTGGGCCAGGTGCGGCACTACCACGGATTAGACCGAACTATGAAGCCAAGAATTCTTATTGTAGATGACGAACCTGACATTGTGCGCTTGCTGCAAATGAAGTTGCAGCACTGCGGCTATGATGTGATCACTGCTTACGATGGACTGAGTGCAGTCGCCAAGGCGATTGAATTCCGCCCCGACGCAGTCTTAATGGATGTGATGATCTCGGACCTAGACGGCTTTGCTGCGATGATCCGGATCAAACGTGAACTAAATCCGGCACCGATTGTCTTTATGCTGACTGCGCTGGACACTTTTGACGACATGCACTACGCGCTTCAAAATGGTGCTGACGACTACGTGACCAAGCCATTCTCGCCGCGCGAGCTGATTTCCCGGCTCAATGTGGCATTGATCAAAGCCGGCAAAACTCCACCGCTGAACAACCTGTTGACCACCTTGCGCCCGCAGCCGACATTCCAATTGGCAGGTGCAGTATAGAGTACCGCATGGCGATTTGCTTGATGCCGTGCGGGGTATAGCAAAAGTTGCTTAACCCCTCCCCTCTCGCTTACAATCAATTTATACATCATATCAATGCTCGGCATCAGAATGACGCCGAGCATTTTGTTGTCAGAAACTGGCTGAGAAGGACACATGGGTTGTTTGCAGAAGAGCCACTGGGTCGATCAGTGCCATTTTCGTTTGTTGCCCAATAGTTTAGCATAAAGCTGAGCTGTCGGCTTTTCAGATGGTTTCTTTGAGGTTTTAGGAAAATTTATGACTGCAGTACTTGAAATGAAACAAACGGCGGTTGCGTCCAAAACGCGACCACCGATTCGCAATATTGCCATTATTGCTCATGTCGATCACGGCAAGACGACCTTGGTTGATGGCATGTTAAAACAGACCAACGTCTTTCGCTCCAACCAACAGGTGCAGGAGCGCGTACTCGACTCCAACGACCTGGAGAGGGAACGTGGCATTACCATCTTGGCCAAGAACACGGGCATCGTTTACAACGGTGTCACCATTAATATTGTCGATACACCCGGCCATGCCGATTTCGGCGGCGAAGTCGAACGTGTGATGAATATGGTCGATGGCGTGCTGCTGGTTGTTGACGCGGTAGAAGGTCCCATGCCGCAGACTCGTTTCGTCTTGCGCCAGGCACTGAACAAGGGTTTGAAGGCGATTGTGGTTGTCAATAAGGTCGATCGCCCTGCCTCGCGTCCCGATTACGCAGTGAACGCCACCTTCGATCTCTTTATCGATCTCGGTGCAGAAGATCATCAGGCTGACTTCCCGGTCATCTATACGATTGGCCTCGAAGGACGGGCTGGCTACGCACCGGACAAGCTGCAAAACGACCTCCGTCCGCTCTTTGATACGATCATCAGCCATATTCCTGCGCCGGAATCAAATGTCGATGCCCCGACGCAGATGTTGGTGAGCACACTGGAATATAGCTCCTACGTGGGGAAGATCGCGATTGGACGCCTGCAGAATGGTACGATCCGGGAGGGTCAGACGATCGCTCACATCAGTGCCGACGGCGAGGCCAAAATGGCGAAGGTGACCAAGGTCTACTCGTTCCGCGATTTGCAGCGGAAGGAAGAGGAGATTGTTCACGCTGGCAACATTGTGGCCGTGGCGGGCATCGAAAATGTGGGGATCGGCGACACCTTAGCCGATCCGCTCAATCCGATGGCATTACCGCCCATCAAGGTTGAGGAGCCGACGGTTCGCATGACCTTTGGTGTCAACGATAGCCCCTTTGCTGGACGTGAAGGGAAATATCTCACCAGCCGCCAGGTTCGTGCTCGGTTGATGTCAGAATTGGAACGCAATGTCTCATTGCGTGTTCAAGAAACGGATCTTGCCAGCGAGTTTTTGGTCTCGGGGCGTGGTGAATTACACCTGGCGATTCTGATCGAAACCATGCGCCGCGAAGGGTACGAATTTGCGGTCAGCTCGCCCGAAGTCATCTTCCACGAAGAGAACGGCCAAACCCTCGAACCGATGGAAGATATTTTCCTCGAAGTTCATCAGGATTATTTCGGTGCTGTCTCCGAAATGTTGGGCAAACGCCGCGCACAGATGGTGAACATCCGCTACGGTGAGGATGGTACGGTCTACGCCGAGTATATTGCGCCAACTCGTGGATTATTGGGTTTCCGTCAACCATTCCTGACTGCAACTCGTGGCACCGGCATCTTCAACACGCTCTTCCACGGCTATGCGCCGTACAGCGGCGAGATCGACACATCCGAAACGGCGAAACTGGTTGCCTTGGAGACCGGTTTTGTTACCGCCTATGCGTTGACCAAACTACAGCAGCGTGGTGAATTCATTGTCAGACCCGGCGACGAGGTCTATGCTGGACAGGTGGTTGGGAAACATATCCGCCCGGAAGAATTGGTTGTAAACGTGGTGATGGCCAAAGAGTTGACCAACTTCCGTGAAAAGCCTTCTGCCACCAGCGATATGTTGATACCACCCCGTCAGCTTTCACTCGACGATGCGATACAATATCTCGACAAGGGCGATCTGCTCGAAGTAACTCCCGAATCGCTGCGCATCCGCAAGAAGATTCTGGACCACAACATCCGTCAGCGCCAACTCAAACGGGCCAAGATGGAGGAATAGATAAGAGTTGAAAACGGTGAAGAGTGGAAGAGTACTATTTAACTCTTTCACTCTTCACCTTATTTACTTCCCTGCTACCACTTCCTGCCACAATTTACTGTACTGCACAGCAAAATCGCCTACATCCAACAAGCGCTTCGCCTCAGAGACGACGGTGAAGGGCGGATTACTGATTTCAGAATTGATATACTCGTTGTAGACATCGCTGACATTTTGGCGGGCAAAGTTGATGGCTGCGTTATTGGTAAGGGTAGCCGGTTGGTCTCGCAAGAAACGCCACGCCACATCCTCTTGATTGACATAGTTCAGCCAGGCATAGGCCGCATCCATATCAGGAGCATCGGCGGCAATGGCTGCAAAGCTCTGGTAATAGATGGCCCCTTCCTCTGGATAGAGAAATTCAACTGTAGGATTGCTCCGTTTGGCCAACGCTGCAGCGCTGCTCGTCATCAAGGCAATATTCACAGCTCCTTGATTTAACGCCTCACCCAATCTACCTGCTTCAAGTTTCGCACCTGCCTTGAGTAGGTTCTTCAGTGGCTCACGTGCGCTCTCCACGCTGCTTTTCTCTTTGCTGTTCGGGTCGATTGACAGCATGTTCAGGGCGATCCCGATCATCAAACGGTCATTGTTGGGGATGCTCAGATGAGCTGCGAGCTTCGCTGCCCACAATTCGTTCCAACTCTTAAGCGGCGACTTGACTGCATTGCGATTGACTGCAATACCGAACAATTCGGCCTGTTGAGGCACCACATATTGATTTGTGGGATCGATCTGCTGGCTAAGAAAGCTTGGGTTGATGTTGCCAAGAATCTTCAGCCGATTTTGGTCCAGTGCCGCAAAGCGTTTCTTGACGATCAGACTTTCGAGGAAGAAATCTGCCCCGACGATCACGTCTACACCTGTGCCCTTGCTCTCTATCTGGGTTAAGAAATCATCGACTGTAGCATGTTCGAGCAGTGTCACCTTGGTGCCTACCATCGATTCAAAGCAGTCGATGATTGACGTCGGGATCGCCTTGCCCCAGGTGCTAATGATGAGCTTAGGCGGGACAGGCGAAACCGCCTGCTGTGGAGGCGGACAATCCGTGGGCGAGCTTGTACTCGTGGCAGGAGCCGCAGTTGGTGGCTCAGTGACCGCCAGTGGTGCCTTGACCACTTCAGCTCCAGGATTAGTTGCAACCGGCTTGCTCGGCGTCGATCCAAACCAGTGATTTGCTAGTAGCCCCAAAACGACCAGATCGATGATGGTAAGAACGACGATTAAGCCGCGGACAAAGGCTTTGCGGGCTTTATTTTCCATACTGCTTCCTTCTCAACCTTCGATAAGCGTCATGATTGCACTGCGGAAAACTGTACTGTGCTGGTCAATATCCTCAGGTTGCGTGGTTTGCGCCATCAGTGCCATATTGTGAAAAGGCGTCATCAAGATACCACGATTGAGCGTGTAGAGATGCAAATAGCGATCGAGATCAGGATCGCCTGCGGCTGCCGATTCGCCTCCGTTGCGTGGCGCTTTGGGGCAAAAACGATATTCGGCCCGACAGCCAAGCTGGGAAATTGACCAGGGCAGATCGAACTCGTCAATCACTGCTTGAACACCCGCCGCAAAACGAGTGGCGAGCGGAATGGTTTTGGCAAAGGCCTCTTCGGTGAGAACGCTCTCGAGTGTGGCACGAATGGCTGCCAGCGACAACGCATTGCCAGCAAGGGTGCCACCGACGCCGCCCGTATCGACATAATCTGCCTCTGCGCTTTTGAACATGCGCTCGGCCACAGCCGCAGTTACCCCAAAGGCCGCAGCAGGCATGCCTCCACCAATCGACTTGCCGACCGTCAATAGGTCAGGACGCAATCTGTACTGTGCCGTGTAGCCGCCAGGGCTACAACTCAGCGTGTGGGTCTCATCGATAATCAACAGTGTGCCGGTGCGCTCGGTAAGTTGCCGCAACCCTTCGTGAAAACCCGGCTCAGGCAGGACAATGCCGATATTAGTCAGCGCCGGTTCGGTCAGGACACAGGCGACGTCTTCGTCCTCTAATGCGGCTTCCACGGCGGCGAGATCATTGAACTCGACCACTTTGGTCGTAACTGTTGGGTTGACAGGCGGTCCGACGTTGCCGGGTCGCGGACCTGCGCCTGTCGCCTGGAGTGTAATAAAGGTCTCATCCACCGAGCCGTGGTAACACCAGTTGAAGACTAGGATCTTGGGTCGCTTCGTGATTTCGCGCGCGATCCGGATGGCAAAACGGTTGGCATCGCTGGCGGTTAAGGTAAACTGCCAATAGTCCAGACCAAACCGACGCTGCAACTCCTGACCTACCCAAAGCGCATCCTCACGAGGAAGCATGGTCGTGATGCCTTGGGCAGCCTGCTTGGCAATTGCCTGTGCTGTTGCCGTGGGTGAATGTCCCGCCATCGCTCCTGTATCGCCCAGGCAGAAGTCGATATACTCGTGTTTATCCACATCGGTCAGCCGTGAGCCATGCGCCTCTTGAAAGAAGAGTGGAAAACCGCCCGCCCATTTCATCATCCAACTCATCGGCACACCACCCAGCAGCGACTGTTGCGCTGTTTGATAATGGGCCAGCGAGGTGGGGTGGAGCTGACGAAAGAGTTCGGCTTCCTGGGCAAGTAAATGCTGGAGTCGGGAACGGTTCAACGCAAATGCCATTAACTGTCGGCCTTTCTCAAACCGGAACCAGTACGGAAGCCACCTTTGGTCTTGGCCGTTGATGAGCTTCCAGACTTTGACGATAGACCCGAAGACGATTTGGGCTTGCTGGATCCGGACTGGGGTGTATCTTTGCTAGCTGGTGGCGGTGTACTGGGCTGGGTTGCTGGAGGTGGGGTCGATGACTTGGGTTCCAAGCCTGGCAGACCTGCGCTGCGCGACGGACCAACTGGGCCACTGGGTTGACTGGGGGTGGAAGGCTGTTTTTGTGCAGGTTGTTGTGTTGGTGCAGGAATCGAAAAGGTGCCGCTGTTGCCTGCCCGTGTTTGAAGAGCAGCTTGCACGGCGGCGATGACCTGCTGTTCGCCCTCGCTGACCAGTTCACCGCCAAAGCCGAAGAAGCCACCTTCTTTTGCTGCTTTAGCCACGGTGTCTGCCACACTCAGGATGAGACTTTGAAACGCGCTAAGCTCACTGGGTGCATTTTGTGACAAGATCCCTGCTGCCTGGGTGCAGAGTTGAACGGCCAGTGCTTTTAGCTTTTCTGCCGTTCCGTTGCTCGGATCGGACATGACAAGCTTTTGCAGATCCTCTTGCGCTGCTTGAATCTCTTCGGCAGTGCAGAGCTTTTGCACGAGTGGGCTGCGGCTTTGTGCATTGTCGAGCATGGCTTGACCGCCTGCCATCGTTTCCTTAATTGCGCCCAGAATTCCACCGCCTGCGCCAGCTACAGCCATACTCACGACTTGTGGCGCGCTGCGTACTACTGCCCATTCTTCAGCCGTAAAACTGAGAGGGGTCGCCATAAAGTTGTCTCCTGTTGGTCGTTGTTTGAAGAGTGATTAATGTATAGGATTTATTGTACAACAGGGGCACAGCGAGAAGAAGTCTCAAGCAATGTGAAGGGGAGATTTGCACAAACTACCGAATGCAAGTTGAGGCTATACATCATAGCCTCAACTTACAAAATTTCTATTTTAGCGCATCAGAAAGCGCACTGATCACAGCGCTTTCGCCTGCGCTGACTAATTGACCGCCAAAGCCAAGAAAGCCACCTTCCTTGGCGGCTTTGGCAACGCCATCGGCCACTTGAAGCACGAATCCATTGTAGGCGGCTACCTCATCGGCTGCTTTGCTCTTGAGGATAGTGCTGGCCTGCTGCGCTGAATCGATCGCCATATTCTTCAGCTTGTCTGGGGTCATGCTTGCGACATTGCCCATGATGGTTTTGCGCAGCTCTTCTTCGGCGTTTTTGGCTTCTTCGCTGTTGCAAATATCGCGAATCAAGGGGCTGGAACTTTGTGCATTCTCGGCCATGACTCTGGCCGCGCTCATTGCTTCTTTGACTGCACCAAAGATACCACCGCCTGCACCGGCAATCGCCATGCCGACAATGTGAGGTACGCTGCGTAACACTGACCATTCTTCCGCACTGAATGAGTTCTTGTCTGCCATGTTTGCTCCTTGAGGTTTATTTGTGTGGAGATTGCTTGCACAACCTGGGCTGCTGTCTGTTACCAGATGAACCTTGCAGAAATCTCATTAGCTTCATGATTAGTGAAGCATGTGTTTCCTAATCACGCTATCATCAGCAGATTACAATTGCTATTTCTTCTACCTTACGGCGCAGACCCTGATTTTTGCTACTTCTTTCTAGAAGAAAGTAGAGGCGGTTTGCAACCACAGATCTGTGATAAATTCACAAATCAGCAGTTACAAACCGCCTCTACGAACCTGATCTATTCAAATCGGTTTTAATGATCACTCGGCGGCTGGATGCGATTCGTGATCGCCCAAACTACACCCACCAGCACCACAAAGAGCACTATAATAATGATCCAAATCGACGAGCTCATCCCACTACCGGTAGCTTCACCAGCAGTTTCTTCGGCCAAAATCAGAGCAAATTGAGCGGCTAAAACCGCTAATGCAGAAAATAAGGTCATGCTTCACCCCCTTGAATTTCTCAATCATTTTGAAGAGTATGACCTCATTCTAGCACAAATCAGTGATGGCTAAAAGATCCAGAAGATAATGGCGTTCAAGATGGCCAGGATAATGGCGGCGAGGATCGCCGTTAGAAAGCCGCCGCGTAGGCGAAAGCCATCGACAAACTGAGCTGCTAGCCAGATCATGGCACCGTTCAGAACCAGCGCAAACAACCCCAATGTCAGAAAAGTCACTGGAAAGAACAGGAAGCCCAGAACTGGTCGCAACACGGCGTTGAGCAAGCCGATCACCAATGCTGCGATCAAGGAGGAACTGAAGTTCTTCACCTCGATGCCCAAAGACAAACTTGACATGATTACCAAGCTAATTGCTGTCACCAGCCAAACCGCAAGAAAACCACCCATAGTCACTCCTTTTTAAATACTCTCCTCTAAAAGATGGCCCGAACCATCAACATCAAGCCAAAGATCATCAACGGAATGCCGAGAATCGCACCGATGATGGTCAAACACAGCACGCCACCTACGACTAGCAACACAAAACCGATAATGGCTGCCAGCAAGCGTCCGGTTAATTTTAAGATCCCTGTGACTAACTGTGCCACTACATAAAAGGGCCACAAAAGCCACGGAACAGGTCTACTTGTAAGCATAAAACTGCCCTCCTTTGCGATACAGTACGTAAAGGAGGGCAGTAGAGTTGCGAAGAAATGACAGGATGACAAGATGACAAGATGAATGGACAATGTTGTCCTCCTGTCATCTTATCATCTTGTCTGCTGCTACTTGTCGCTTACCGTAAACTGTGCCCCACTACCACGCCCCCACACTTCCTTGAAGTACATCATCTCGCCGTAGACTGGCAGGACGCGGTATTCGCCGGGAACAGTGGCGCGCACGTTGAAGGTATACTCGTAAGTGCCAGCGGGCAGGTAGGTGGCAAACATGGCAACCTTGTCGTCACGCACGTCGAGGTAGCTGGGTGACCAGTAGAACCAGGGTTGATCGCCGGTGGCATCGACCGGGCGCAACGTGGGTTGGCCGTTTTCTGCGACGCCGTAGGGCTGTGCATCCAATCTAGGATCGATTGGCTCGGTCCCGGCGGGGATCGGCGCTTCGATCAGCACATGATACATGTCACGCGGGGCGATGATCGTCACCGTCACGCTGATCACGTCGCCAACCTGGGCGCTGCTGATCATCTTGCCGTCGAGTTCAAAGCGGCGATCTACCACCAGTCCATGATCCTTGGCCTGCACCGCCAGGGCGTCGATGGTGTAGCGCAGATAGGTCGTGTAATAGAGTTGACCATTGTCGTTGCTGCGGCTGAATTTCAACTCGTTGGCTGTATCCTTGAGCAGATCGCTGACAGAGGCACTGAGTTGGACCTTTGCACGGATGTTGTTGGGACCAAAGCTGCCATTGCCCAACTCGTTACCGTTGAGTTCAACTGTCCAATCGTAGTTCGCTTCGAGTTCACCGCTGGCGGCTAACCAGTCGGTCAAGGCAATGATCGACCAGGCATTTTCCTGCGTGCTTGCCCAGCGTCCTGCCTGGCGGGCGTCCATCAGCCAGCGCACCGCATTGGGGAGCAACTCATTGTCTGGACGCAGGCGGGTCAATGCTGCCAACACAATCGCCGTGCTGCGCGTATCGGTGTTCATCGTCCAATAATCGACTTCGCTCTCGTGCCACGAAGCTGTGGTGGCGCTGAGTGTAGCCGCACCCACCAGATCATCCACCAAGACCTGAATCTGGCTGTCAAAGGCACCGTTTTCGGCATAGTCATCCAAGGCCATCGCCAAGTAGGCTTTGCCATAGTTGGCCATGCGTGCGCGCTCGTCAAAGAGTGTACTGGCACGGCCCGGATCACCCTTCTCCATCTCGGCCAGGACATAGTGGGTAAAGGCCATCTCGTTGAGTTTCCAGTTCTCCGTCACGTTGGCAGGTGCCTCAAAGCTGCGGTCAAGATAATCTGCCGCACGATCAATCGGCCCCTGATCAATGGAGTAACCAAGCGCCTTCGCCTGTGAAAGCCCCCACAACACGTAGGCTGTGATAAAGGACTCACTCTCATTCCCAGGCCAATAGCCCCAGCCACCATCCGGGTTCTGACGGCTGAGCAGGCGGTTAACACCCACGCCCAATTGGAAACTCAGATTATTCTCTAGTGTGCGGTCATCGATGTTGAGGGTGCGCAGGGCACGTACCGTAAAGAGATTGGGCAGGAAGCGACTCACCGTCTGCTCATTACACTCGTAGGGGTAATGTTGCAGATAGTCAAGCCCATCCAGCATCCCAGCCGCCAGACTGGGTTCAAGGTTGACCTGCACCTCGGCGTCGCCGGTTGCCTCGCTCGGTAAGGTAATGTTTTCGGTCTGTCCTTCGGCAGGTACTGTTCCCGCTGTCGCCACGGTTTCTGGCGTCGTATAGTGATTGACAGGAACGGTAATCACAACCGCATCGCTGAGCTGCGATTGGGCGCTCAGGGTGACCACCACGCTTGACGCTTGCTGATCGACCGTGATCGGGAAGTCGAGACTGGTTTGTCCGCCTGCGCTGATCTGGAGCGTGTGTGTTACTTCTTCCGTATCCAGGGTTGCGCCGCTGATCGCGATCTCAAATTGCAGATCGCCAATCGCCTCTTTAGTGGTGTTCAAGATTGCTGCGCCGATCCTCGCCCGATCGCCTGCTGTGAAGAAGCGTGGCAGCAATGGGCGAATCTGTAGCTCTTTGGTCGCCACAATTTCATTGACTGCCTCGCCCACTTGCGTTTCTTTGTTGACTGCCTTCACTGCCAACGCCCAGGTGGTGAGATTGTCGGGCAACTTGACGCTGAAGACGATCTTGCCCTCATCGTCAGTGACCAGGTTGGCACGCCAGTAGGCAATGTCGGGGAAATCCTGGCGGATTTCCAGCAAACCACCACCGCCACCACCGCCACCACCTTTGGCCCCTTCGCTCAACTGTTGGCTCATGCGGTCGTTGTTGATGACTAAAGTTGCGCCTGTGGTCACGCCCAGTTGGCGTTGATAGTAGAAGATGTCGAGCAACTTGCGGGTATCGCCCTCGGCCAATGAAAGCACAGCCTTATCGACCAAGGCCACACTGACGTTGCTATTGGCCGCAGGCTTGCCACTGCTATCCATGACGGAGAGCGTGTAGGTCACTGTCTCGGCGGGTTTGACTATAGCGGCTGAAGTCTTTACATCGACCGTCAGTGACTTGCTGGATGTATCGACGGTTAACTGCGCATAGCCAACACGCATCGCTGGCACAGGATCGACCTCATCGATGCCCTTCATCAAGATCACGCTGACATAGATATTGGGGATGTGTGCTTCTGTAATCGGAATCTCTAGCGTATTGCTGCTTCCGGTCAAGTTGAGCACCTTCGACTCGATTACACCGCCCTGTTCGAGGGTCAGCAACGCTTTAACGGTGCCGCTGAAGGGGCTGGTGACGAGAATCTTCGCCGTGTCGCCTGGCTTGTAGCTCTTCTTGTCGGCGATCAGATCGATGCGGTCATTGTTGCGCCGCGGCCAGGCTACAAACTGCGACGGATCGCTTTCACTGATCCACTGGTAGCCCGCACTGCCAATGTGATTGCCGCTTTCGTCGTCCGCTTGTGCCACGATCTGGTATTGACCCCCTTTGGCGGGCGTCCAATCAAAGCTGGCACGGCCATCGGCGTCACTAGTGACAGTGGTGCTAAAGACCGGCGTGCGTTCGACGCTGCTGTTCCACATGTAGGTGCCATCGGAGGTGCGCTCGTAGACACTGTTCCAGTTGAACTCGTAGACGGTGATGTCAATCGGTACATTGGCAAATGGCTCACCTTGCGGGTTGATCGTGACCAGATCTACGGTGCTGGGTGTGCCGCGCTCGACCACATAACTTTGCGGGCTGATGCCGATATAGAAATCACCGCGGTGGACCACGACGCTGACATTCTCATAGACAAACTGGTTGGTCGTGCTCTGGATTGTGGCGTTGATACTCCACTGCTGACTTTGCAGCGCCTCCCCTAAGTCGGCGGGAACCTCGATGACAAAATTGCCTTCGCTATCGGTAACCCCGCTTCCTTCCTTAAGCAGACCGCCGCTAAAGCCTCGATAGGGATCGTACTCGGCCTGTTTGGGGTCGAATGGGTCAAAGGTAAACCATCGTCCTTCGAGCGCCTTAGGCGGGTTGCTCCAGGAAAAGAAGTAGGGATTGCCTAACAACTGCCAGGTAACTGGCGCATTCGCCAACGGTCCACCTGAGAAGTAACTGGCCTGGACCTTTACCCGGACCGTGTCGCCCTGAACGTATTCGGGCTTGTCTGGCGTCATGCTGATTTCAAATTCGGGCTTACGGTAGGCGGCTACTTGGAAGCCTGCTGAGTTACTACTCGTGCGGTCGGGCGCATATTGGATGCTGCCCTCGATAAAGTAGTAGCCCGTGATTGCATCGGAGGAAAGGGCAAATTGACCGTTGACCGTGCCATATTCATCTGGTGTCATCGTCTCTTCGTGGACGACGTTGCCAAAGCCATCGTTGATCTTGATTTTGATCTCGGTGCTGGCATCGGGAAGTTGGTATTGATCATTGACTAAGGCCCGCACAATGCCTTTCCAGTACATGGTCTGCCCTGGGCGGTAGATTGGGCGGTCGGTGTAGAAGTATATCGTGTAGCGATCAGTATACATGCCACCGGGCAGATTGAAATCCCACGAGGCAATGCCGCTGTTCCAATCGCTGGAGGCCAGCGCATAATCGTCACTGCCCTGCTCGCCGACCAGCGCCAGTACGGGCAGGTAACTCATGGTTGGATCGATGGTCAGGGTGGCTGTGGCAATACCATTGGCATCAGTCGTCGCCTCGCCAACCATTTTACCGTTTTGTACAAAGCGAACCGTCTTGTCGGCCACCGGTTGACCGCTGCGCAGATCGGTGAGCCAAGCCAAACTTGTTCCCTGATCAGACTTTTTGATGATCAACTGATAGTTGCTGAGCACCAGCACCGACTGTGATTTTTGGCGTTGTACCATATCACCTTGCGGCGTTGGCACGTTGGTCGGTTCACTGGTCTCGACCAGGTAGAGGCCAGGCGGCAGCGCTTTGCCTGCTTTGTTAGTCAAGGTGATCACCTGACGTATGGCGACGTTGCGTTCCTCGACTCCTTCATAGCTGCGCTGCCAGATTAGGTTACCCGCCTCATTGGGCACGGAATAGTTGTCCCAAATTTGATATTGGTTCTCGCCTGTCAGTTTGTAGAGTTCGTCTTCTGGTAGGCCAAAGAGTTTGACTTTAACTTCGTTGACGTTGCGATAGAGCAGGCTAGTGCGGGTTTGTGAGAAGGCGCTGTAATGAACGTAGCGCTCAGTATCTAGCTTGATAAAGGGTGAGAAATCACCTGTCGTGAAATGCAGCGTGTAATCTTTGCCCAGCTTGTTGCCAAAGATATCTTCGGTTGCGCTGCCGATGGTGACAGTGAATTCGCTTTGCGGGGCTTTGAACCAACTGATGTTCAACTCGCGATTCCAATCCGAATAGTAGCTGTAGACCTGCGTGTTGGTGATTTCAGGCGAGACGCGAATGTTGTCGATCACGCTGGTGGTGCTCATGTTGGTGTTGAAACGAAGCACGATGGCACTATCGGGCAGCACTCCTTCTTCGCCGTCGTTGGGCGAGGAGTATTCAACAGCGGGTAGAGGCGCAACTGTAAAGGTTATGATGCTTTCTTGAGCAAGAGAACCAAGACCACTGGCTGGTTTGGCACTGGAGTCGATGCGAATCGCATAGTCACTGCCAAATTGCAAGAGTTGGGTCGGAGTAAAGTTTAGAGATTTGCTCAGTTCATCCCAGGTAAAGTCTCCTTCGACATCATTTTCATTATTCGTTTCGCGCAAGCTGAATGCCGATTCGACACTGGCGCGGTCCATCGACTGGTCAAAATTGACGGTCACACTCGTATCGGGGCGCACCAACGTACCTGTAGGCTGGACATCAGTCACGGAAGGGGCCTTGGTATTAAAGCGAACGATAACGGGTTCAGCTAACGTTTCACCATCGACTGTAGTCACATTAGCAACTGTCATCTTATAGTGGGTTGCACCAGCCAATCCCAACTTGGGCTTGAAGGTGTAGATGCTTGTGTTAAGCCATTGCCCCGTCCCTTCGACCGCAGGATCGATAGTCAGCGGATTGGGCAGACTAGATTGATCGGCCAGTCCCACCAAATTGACCACGGGACGATTGAAGACAATCACGATCTGCGAGTCGGTGCTGACATCGCTGCTACCGTCGCTAGGCTGCGTGGAGGTGACGCGAAACGAACTATCGTCATTGTCGCTTTGGCCCTGCTGTGCATTTGGTAGTTCGTTCCTGAGTAAGGCACGAAAGGCGGTGTCACCTTCGGCACTGGCGGTGTACCATTTATTGTCATATTCCGAACTGCCGTTGACTAAACCCAGGTAATGGACCAATCCGCCGCTTTGGCCGTCGAAAGGATAATATTCAAGTTGGTCTTCGGCCTGATATGCGCCACTTTCCAACCGTCCATAACGAACGATCTGGTAGTGGGTGGGGGGAATGTCAGGTTTAGCCTGAACAGAACTCACCTCTGAATCAGGAAAATAGCTGAAACTGAAAAAGCTGGTTAATGTAGGAGAGGTGGATTCAATTTCGGATAGTAAAGCGCCACCCGAGACGACGATCTTGCTAAAATTACCTTTCGCTTCAACGGGCACAGAGGAGGAGAAGATAGGTAGAAGCGTCAAAATCAAAAGCAAAAAGCTAAGTGGAAAAACTGGTTTATATTTCAACATTTTGATTCACCCTTTTTGCAAGTATTAATTCTTGCTGAATTGAGGTAAGTTGTAATCAAAAAGATAAAAGTAGAAAAAGTGATAATTACAGTCTAGTCTTATGATGATACGCTGGCTAGACTCAACTCGGACTGCTGATCAACGCTTTTCTTTAGGTGCACAAGGAAGAGCATCGCAACTGATGATTATAGCACAGAGCAGTCCTTACTCTACGATTACCAGAGCTTCATCCGACTTTACGATTTCTCCACCGGCTTGCTCTGTTCCCTCGATCCAGAAGTGATGCTCACCTGGTTCGAGTACCCACCAATCAGTGAGACGATTGGTCGACTGTTTTTGTTGCACGATTTGACCGTCTAACATCAAGCGTAATTCATACCAGACACTGCCGTCGGTCACATAGCCGCCAATCTGAAGTCGTTGGTTGGCGCGTGGTAGGTCGGGGCGGATGCGGTAGCTGGTGTGCGAGGTGGGGGCTGTCAAAAGCAATTGGGGCTTTGGAATTGCGGATTGCGGGTTGAAAAGCGTGGTACTGGCTGTTTGGTAATTGGTAATGGGTAATTCAGAATTGGGAATGAGCGCAATTCCCTGGCTGAGCATCCATGGTTGATACTCAGGCGGCAGATTCCAGTAGACCTTGTTGAGGATTTGCGCCTTGGGTGTTGCTTCAGTGGCACGCAGGCCAGTGGTGCGGTCGATGGCAATCTTGACAAATTGAGTGTCGGGTTGAGTTGGCTCGGTGCCACGGATAAAGTGTTCGGTGATGGTACGCGGACAGGCTGGTGAAGGTAACATACCACTGGCAGCGCAGATGGTCACATCGACAATGCCGTCAGGGCGGTTGAACGGGCGAGGCGGCTGGATCTGAAAGTTAGGATGGGCAGCCAACATCACATCGTGCCAGATCGGGCCTGCTCCATCGACGCCGCTGATATCCAGCATCGCTGTGTTATCAGCATTGCCAACCCAGACGCCAACGATGCGTTCGGTTGAATAGCCAACTGTCCAGTTATCACGGTAATCTGTGGTCGTGCCGGTTTTAGCCGCAGCGGGAAAGGGCAAATGCAGCACCGAGTTCTCGCCAAACGAGGGAATGCGCGCCACGTTGTCGGAGAGCATGTCAGTGAGCAGGTAGGCAGTTTGTGGAGAGATGAATTGGGGGGATGGGGATGTAGGTAGGTAGGGTGATTGTACTTTCTCCTCATCCCCCCAACCCCCTATCTCCTCAATCGCCCTCGGCTCTAGACGTTTTCCTTGCTGAAAAATGCCATAGGCTGCCGTCAATTCTAGCAACTTCACTTCACCCCCCCCCAGAGTCAACGCCAGTCCGAAGTCACCACCGAAGGTGCTGATGCCAGCGTCGGCGGCGAGCTGTTGCAGGCTGGCTACGCCAATGCGGTCAAGCGTTTTGACGGCAGGAATGTTGTAGCTATTGGCCAGCGCACTGCGGATACTCACAGGCCCGTGATACTGCCGATCATAGTTGACGGGTTGATAGGGCACGTTGCCGCCGTTCTCATCTTTGACGTAAAAGGTTGTCTCCAAATCGGGGATGATCGTGGCAGGCGTTAATGGGGAAAGCCCCAATCGTTGATTCCATTGTGGGTCGAGCGCGACAGCATAGGTCAGCGGCTTGATGGCACTGCCCGGTTGGCGCAGACTCAGCGCGGCGTTGACATTGCCTTGGATATGCTGGTCAAAATAATCGGGACTACCGACCATCGCCAGAATTTCACCTGTCCTAGCGTCGAGCACGACTACTGCGGCGTTGTCAACGCGCCGATTGGGGTCAGTCGAGGCATTACAAAGACCTGGTTTACGGCAATTGAGCAAATCGAGCCGGTATCTCACCGACTGTTCCGCCTTGTGCTGGAGATCAAGGTCGAGTGTGGTCACCACGTGCAGCCCACCCTGGCGTAGACGATCTGCCCCCACCTGCTGCAATAGCAGATCCTGGACGTACATCACAAAATGGGGCGCTTCGATATCGAAGAGCTTGGACTTGTAGCGCAATGGCTCGGCGGCAATCTCATCCGATTCCGCCTGGGTAATAAAGTCCGCTTCCCGCATTAGCCGCAACACAGTCAATTGACGGGCTTTGGCGGTTTCCGGTTCGAGCAGCGGGTTGTAGCCAGTGGGATACTGCACCAAACCAGCCAGCAACGTGCATTCGGCTCGGCTCAACTGAGCAGCCGGTTTGGCAAAGAAAACCTGGGCCGCAGCCTCCAATCCAAAGGCAAAGTTGCCGTAGTAAGTCTGGTTGAGATAAAGGGCGAGCACTTGTTCTTTCGTGTAGACACGCTCAAGTCGCCACGCCAGCCAGCCTTCGCGAATTTTGCGGCTGAGCGATTGGGTATAGCGTTCTTCTGGGGAGAGAAAAAGGTTGCGTGCCAACTGTTGGGTTAAGGTACTGCCGCCAGAAACAACTTCCCGCCCCCGCCAATTCTGAATCAAGGCACGAGCAATGGCAACCGGATCCACGCCAGGGTGTAGGAAGAATCGTTTGTCTTCGGTGGCAAGTGTGGCGTCGATACAGGCTTTGGGGAAATTTGTCAGATCCAGATTGACCTGCTTGCCCGCATCGGGGTCGATTACTTCGTAAAGCAGTCGCCCGTTGCGGTCGAGGATTTGGGTAGTCGGGCGTATTAGGCGTTGTTGGACCGTGCTGATGGCAGGGAGATCGGCGAGCAGCGTGAAGTAGAGTGCGGCTGCGCCGAGCACGCCCAAAAATACAAAAATAGAAAATATTCTGATGACAGACGACCTATTGAGCCGAAACATGTACATATTTGTACAACGGCAACAGTGCGGTTTCTGTTCCGAAGCGTGTGCGATTGCAAATTTTTTCTGAAAGTGCTATGTCTTTATGGTTCTTACCAGCGAATAATGAACGAAAAGGACTGAAATGGAACCGGCCCTGTGCTTTCGTTTGGAGTATTGTTGAGCATCATCGGTAGACCTGTCTCGCTGTCAAGCCACAATTCAACCGTACTGTCCGCCGTTGTGTATTGATAGCCATCTGCCAATCGGGTCATGGCCTCTTCGCCTAGAAATTCAAACTGAGTGGCAATCTCTTTTTGCCCTAAGCTTATGAATGAACTAAAGACTGGATTGGGATCGACGGAGAAGAGGAATGGTTGATTTGAGAATTGAGGTGACTCGGGTAGAACACTTGCAATCAATTGAAAGAAGAGATTGCAAGGAGAAAATTGCATCGCATCGGCTGACGCAGGGTTTGGGAGTCGACGACTGCCTGCCTGAGTCTGTGCACACTCATAAGCAATATTTTTCGGATTGGCCATACTGTGAACATAACCGTGTAGCTCATTCACGTTGAGCACTGAATAGTCAATCCACACCATAGGCAGCCCCATTGCGATAGAGGCAAAGCTGCTGGAGTAGGGCTGCGTAGGTGAGAAAATCATCTGTCCGGCAACCGTTACGATTTCACGAATTTCGCTCTCTTCGTTTACCTGCTCGTTGTTGATAGAAGTGGCAACCGCAGGTGTAGGTTGTTCTCCGGGTAAGGCTTCGTTGGCTAGATCGGCGGCTGGTTGAATTGGCTGGCATGCGGTTATTACCATGATAAACGTTATAGTGGTCACAAAACGTAGAAGTCGAGACGTCGCATCTTTCATAACTCGTTCCAATGAAGACAGATAATGAATTACATAGAAATCGAACCCTTGCGAAAATCGGTCTTGCCAAGCCAAACATTGATCAGCACAGGTTTGCCACTGCGGGCTAGTTCTGTACCAAGTGTAGCGTCTAAGCTGTGCGTTTGCAAGTTGCTTGTCCATCGGGCTAAATCACTTTTTCATCGCTCCACCCATAGAGGTAGGTGTCAACCTGCTTGACGCGCTGCGCAAGTTGTGGATGGTGGATAGTCTTATGCTATCCACCATCCACAAAACTTACTCTGTTTGTATGACTCTTTCGCCCTCAAAGAATTCAGGCCTGGGTGCAGCGAAGGAGTTCACCAAAAGTGGTGAAGAATCCTTTTTCATTTGACAAAAACAGGTGAACCGCGAGGGCGTTAATGATTGCCGTTTTGTTGGCGCACTCCCTACACACGTATAAGGAGCGTGGATTGAAACACATAAGGCACTTTCCGCGAAAGTTACATGGCATGGTTGATTTTATCAGCGAAGCACCAGTGGCAGGAACTGCTGGTGCTTGCTAGCGACCGCAACGACTTGAAAACTACGTTCTACTGCCAGTGCTGGTGCAAACTGCCCATCTCCCGACTGTTGGGCAACCAACGTACAACTCCCCAGCGCGCTCAGCGAAACGATCCACCCCTGCCTGCTCTCTTTCACTATGCAGACACTTGGTGTCTTGCTGATCACTTGAACCCGCAGCCCAGAGGACGCCACTACATCCAAGAGTAAGGGCGCGCCGCCAACTATCTGATTTGCCAAGATCGGCATGCTAAGCGACTGACTGCGCCGCGGCAACACTACCAACTCGCCTGACGATCCGCCACCTGGTGCTGGGTTGATCACCTGAACTACGCCGCCACTGTTTAACTCGGCCTCGCTCACCACCAGGTTGATCTGCGTGGCATCGACCACGCTGGCCACCCGACTCTGTTTGTTGAAGAAGGTCTGCGCACCGTTCATCAGATTCTCCCCATAGAGCGAGAGCAGCCACTGCCCGCCATTCAATTCTGCCGAAGCGTTATAGAGGAGAGGCAAGGGATTGTCACCTGGCTTGAGCACGCGGAACGCCGCCGGGATCGATAGCCCGGCTCCCTCGTTGTAAACCGTGATCGCAGCCTCACTGGCACTGGCGAGATCGCTCTTTGCAATCGTCGCCAGCAGCGTGTTAGCGTTGACGACCGTGGTCGGCCGCGGCTCGCCATTCCACAACAAAACGGAGCGCACATCCAACCGATCGACAAAGTTAGCTCCGCTAATGGTGAGTTGCAACTCCTCGCTGCCAGCCGTAATAGCTACAGGCTCTATTGTTTGAATGGATGGCAAGGTCACCTCTCCCGCCGCGACACTTTCAAAACGGAAGATTGCCGAGGTCGGTGCGACAAGTGTGGCATTGAGCCCGGCCGCCACTATCTCGGCGCTAGGTCGATTGACCACCGTGATTGCCAGTGGTCCCGGCTCGCTCACCGCACCAGGGGCTAGGATCGCTACTAGCGTCGTGGCGTTGACAAAGGTGGTGGGCAAGGGCGAAGCGTTGAGTTGGAGTTGCGACTGGGCAGTAAAGTTGGCTCCTTTCACCAACAGCGATGTCTCCTCGCTCAACGTGGCAACCAACGCCGCCGGATTTATGCTCTCAATCGAGGGCGTTGGCAATTGGTCGGGCGTTGTGATGGTAAACTGGCGAGCGGCTGAATCGTCACCACCCGGTTGAGAGGTGCGTACCTGTACGTTGATCACTCCAGCATTGGCAAGCTGCCCAGCAGAGATCAGCGCTTTTAAGTGCCAGCCATCGACAAATGTCGTGGGCAGGGGTGTCCCATTCCAAATAACCTGTGAATCAGGGTAGAAGTTGCGCCCGTTGACAGTGAGGATCAAATCGCCGCTATTGACCTGCGCCGATGCGGGGGAGATGGTTGCCAGCGTTGGTTGTTTGCGCAGGCTGGCAAAGCTCTGAATACCCTGACCTTGGCGCAATGCCACATAAACATCACGATCATCGGGGCTGCTGGCGATGCGCACAGGCATGTCGAAGTTGGCTCCAGTGTTGGCAATGTTGTGGCTCTCAACAAAGGTCACTTCGCCGGTCTTGACATTGCGGGCGTAGACCTGCAAAGCATCGCCCTCGTAGAGGCTCAGCAACAGCCGCTCACCCGCCGGGTCGTGGCTGATCAGTGTGGCGAAGGCACCGTTGAGATTGGGAACGGTTTGCACCAGTTGCAGGCTGCCATCACTATCGGAGCGAGCAAAGACATTCAGTGCATCATCGACATAGCTTGGCACATAAAGAAACTTGCCATCAGCACTGATGCTCATGTTGCCAGGAAAGCGCAAGGTCGTCAACCCCTCTTTCTCATCCTCGTAGCTGCGCCTATAGCGCAGGCTACCATCTTCGCTGCGCGCAAAGACGTTGATGGTGTTGGCTTGGCGGGCTGAGATGTATAGATGCTTGCCATCTGGGCTGACGATCACATCCCCGGCTCCTGCCAATACCGGCCCACCGTTGATCGTGTTGGTAAAGCTCTGCGCTGGATAGAATTTGGCTGGGTCATTGGGGTTGCGTTGCAACACAGTCAACGTTCCATCCATTGCAGCGGCTACATAGAGTTGCTGATCATCCGGGCTGACCGCTAGAGCAAAAGCACCATCCATCACCCCCACGTAACAAGGGACCGGTTTGCCATTGGTATCTAAGCAAACGGTGATGGTGTTCTTGGTGATCACTTGCGACTGGCTGAGCGAACCATCCGTGGCGCGGTTCATGATTACCACACCATCCCCCGCCGCACTGGCAAAGAAAACCTGTTTGCCGTCGCGGCTGAACTCGATATCCATAATCTCATCCATCCCCGCGGGTAAGGCAATTGGCGGCTGTTTGACTAAGTCGCCAGTCGTCGTGTTGCGCACAAAGGAACGCACACCATTATCGCCAAAGTGCCCACCCAAAAGCTGCGTTCCGTCTGGGCTGACGGCTACCGACCAGAAGGGAATGCCTGGCGCATCGAAGAGGTATTCACCCGCGCTCAATTTGGTTGCTTCTGGCTGATAGACCCCAGCGCAGGCGAAGTTGTAGGTCAGCGTCGGAGTGCGCGGATCGTTGCTTTGCAGTGTCAACGTCTCCTGAAATAGACCCTCGCCGGGCGGTGTGCAAGTGGCGGTAAAGGTTGCTTGTTCGCCGTGGGCCAAGGTAATGGGAGCCAGCGCCTCTGCCCCGGCTGCCATTACCAGATTTTTCTTGGTTGCGCTGATCTGAATCGCCCCATTGCTGGTCTGGCTGCTCTGTGCCGTCATGTTGACAGGTTGCTGGCCGCGCCCGGTGATGGTAAAGGACGATTGCGACGAGCCGCCCGGTGGTGTGTCGCCCATCGACGTTGGGCCGGATGGCTGGCTGGGCGAGGCGTGGGCGTTGACTGGGTCGGGCTGAACACAGTGTAGCACATACTTGACCAGTGGTTTGTCTTTCAGGTCGGTGTAGAGGCTGAGGTAGGTATAGTAGTCCCCGGGCGAAAGCGGCGGGCGACAACGCACAATCAGCTTGACCGGCTGGTTGGGGAAGACCCACCCCTCGTAGTTGACGACAAAGAAGGTCGAGTTGCTGTAGAGGTTGCTCATCACATCGCGTGCGCCATCGACTGCAGCATGATAGCTATAGACACCACCGCCTTCGTTTTTTAGTTCGATGTTCGCCTCAAAATCGCCCAGATTGTTGACGGGCGTGGTGGCGAATTCCAGATCGCCATTCTCCGCCGGTTGCGAGGCAAACTTGGGAGGATTAGTGCCACCTTCGATAGCGCCCATATCACAATCACCTTGCGCACGCGGCTTACCCGTCTGATCGAATTTGGCGATCAGTTCGTGCGTACAGCCCTCATCGCCAGCCGCGTCGATCGCCACACTGTTGCCCTGCGGCTTGTGCGACGAGAAGGCCACGCCACCTTTCAACGTTGGCCCACCATTAAAGGTGAGGCCGCCCAGGCTTACCTTGCTGGGGTCGGCAATCGGGTTGAGATCAGCCAAGGTGAAGTCGTAGGTGTTGTCGATGGAGGTAGTATTGCAGGGTGCGCCAAAGATGTTGTAACCGCGCGTGATTGCTTTGTCGGTGTCGCAACCGCCATCGAGTAATGAGTTGAGCACAGTAATCTTGTATGGCTTGTATGAGTATACTGACTTGCTTTTGCCACTTGCATCCTGATTGTAGACAAGGGTCGATTGGTCGATCCATACCAAGCCATTTTCGCTGTTTGGGAAGCTGAGATGCCCGTTGGCGATGCCCGGCCCTTCTTTGCTGGCACGGTTGCTGCTGATGGTGCTGTTGGCGACATTCATTTCGCCGATGCGGTTGAAGATTGCTCCACCATAGCTGGCCTCGTTCTGGTAGAGCGTCGTGCGCACCAAGTTGAGCTTGCCCCCGTTGTAGATTGCCCCACCGTAGGTAAACTCCACCTGCAATTGTGGATTAGCCTTGTTGCCTTGAAAGGCTGAATCGTAGATATAGGCTTCGCCACCCTCATTGCTCAGGGCACCACCGCCCTTGACTTTGGTAGTGTTGTTGCCGCGAAAGGCGACTTTGTCGATCACCACCGTCCCGGCGTTGCGGATCGCCCCACCGGATCCGTAATCGGCTAGGTGGTTGTAGGGGTTGGGTGTATCGGGATGACCAATGACGCGGTTTTGCTCAAAGAGGCTCTCACTCACCGTCAGATGTCCAGCATAGTTGGCGATGGCACCGCCACCCAACCAGGCAAAATTATTTTTGAAGGTGACATTCTGCAAGTAGGTGACGCCCCCGACGGCCATTGCCCCACCGATACGGCGCGCTGCGTTGTTATCAAAAAGCGAGTTGGTCACGGTCAAGACGCCGGAACTGTAGATCGCACCCCCTTCGCCTTGATTGTTGTTTGCGGCGAGGACACAATCGTTGTCTTTGAAGGTGGCATTGTCGATCTCCATCACTCCACCCTCTTGGTCGATGGCACAGCCAAAGATCCCGCTCCCCTTTTGCAGAATGATGTTTTTTAGCACCAATCCACCCCCGACCAGGCGGAAGATGCCAGCAAAGCGTCCGCTGCCGCCGCCGCCATCAAGTGTCACAGCGTTATGACCATCGATGGTGACTGTTTTGCCGTTGCCAATGTCGGGCAGTGGGTCGGGTTTGTTGGCAGCTTTGGTCAGCTTGTAGACACCGGGGATCATCTGCAAGACATATTGGCTTTCATTGGCGGCGACAAAGCCACAGCCTTGATTGCCCAGCACATTGCCTACCACCGCCTGCAACGCTTCGCGCAGCGAACATTTCGACTGAATGGCTTCGTTGGAATTACCGGGCAGGCTCCACTCATCCACCGTCGTCGTGACGTTAATTTTGACGGGAGCCGCTTCGACCTGCGCCGCCTTAGCCTGAGCGTGGACGGTGGGAGTGGTCAGCGGCGTGATGAGGGCAAGCAGTTGTGCGATCACTACCAGCGCTGCTAACCACCTGCGACGAATCGTCAAAC
>JAXLWB010000054.1:0-65657 GCA_046328715.1 Caldilineaceae bacterium
AAGGTGTTCTTCTTTTCTCTTAACTCCGAACTCACGTTAATACAGTCAGACAATGTTCAACATCGCCTGGTTGGGGTGGTACCCAGTCTGATAATGGATAACAGGCGTATGCCATCTTCAGCGCCGCAAATGCATCAGGATCACAGAATCTTCCGTCATTGACGGAAAGCACGGCCCCGATACCCGCCTCATGCAACGAAGCTAGATCCCAAGGTTCGTCATCCGGGCCTGGACGACCTGCCAGGCGGTGTGGAATGGTCCAGAAGAGCTTATCCATGAGCTAAGTCCATTTCCATTTGTCAGTTGGTCGATAAAACTACTGTGAGGCTGACACGAATACACGGACCTCCGGTGTTGAAGTGACACATACGAGGTACTATAGCATAAATTTACAGAGCCCCGCACGTTAGTAAGGGTAAGTAGCGCCCCTTACTAACGTGCGGGGCTCTGAATTCGTTACTACATCGAAGTATCGCTCGCTTTGGAAATCGCTCCTCAAAGGCTAAGTTCCAAAACCGCCATCTATGTATCTCACTTCACCTTCTGCACCGCAGTCGGCGGTTTCCCGGCAGCACTCTTGCCACTTTCGGCCGCTACAACTGTTACATCAAGTGGTGGGTCGAAGGCTGTGACCTTATAGTTGTCGAACTCGGCGATGGCGGTTTCAAACTGAGATGACCAGTTGAAGACGCCGTAGTAGCCACCTTCCAGTGGCTGCGAATCGTAGAATACACCCAACACCTGGTCATTGACAATCAGACGGAAGGAGGCCCAATCGCGTTCGACGACCAAGTGATTTTGGTTAGAGCCGGAGAAGATGGCGTCGCTGTTGAGCCAGGGGGTATCGGTCAGATTGTCCCAGGTGATGCCGAACCAGCCCTGGCCATCGATATACTTGAGCAGCGCATAGCTCTGCGTATCGGGCAGAATGGCAAAGACATAGTAGCTGGTAAAGTTGCCGTCCTCGCCCAACAGCAAGCCATAGGCGGTTTGATAGAAGCTATCATCACGGCGGGCATCGACCTCGAAGCGGCCATTGACCTGGGCACGGGCTGGACCGCGATAGACGCAGATAAAGTCAGGCTGCACTGCGGTTCGATAGAGTCCACTGGTGTAGACCGATTGACAGGTTTCGTCGCCGCCGCCCACACTCCAACCGCTGCTGTCATTGGTATACCCTTCATCGTAGACCTTGGCGATTTGATTGACTTCAAAGTCGTCAAAATAGCTGTTCCACGAAGAGGCATCGTAGCCCGACCAAGTGACGACACCGCTGAAGCCATTGTTCGGGAAGGAGTTGTCATTGATCGTCTCCAGCCAGATGCCGTTGACAAAAAGATGGATGGCACCGCCCTGACGGCGCACCCGCAGCCAGTTGATGTTGTTGCCGGTGAAGATAGCGTTACTCGAAACAAAGCCTTGATTACCAGTGGTTAGATAGGCGCTATTACCCCGATTGTAGCGTTCCAGTGCGTAAGTTTGCGCAATTGGATCGATCCAGAAGACATAGTATTGGCTATTGGCGCTGATCGTTGCACTGTCCATGCCAAAGACCAGACCGTAGAGACTGCCCTCATTCGCAGTGGCATTGGCGGCGCGCACAGAAAAGACGCCGCTGGTTCTGGCTGGGGCAGGTGAAATGTCAAAACAGAGGAAGTTGGCAACCAAGGTTTCATTTTGGAAGAAATGATCCGAACCCGACGTGACATAGTCGGCGTGGCATTGCTCATTCGAACCAGTTTCCCAGCCGCTCGACGAGCTGTCAAACTTATCAAGATAGTGGGCAGGATTGGGCTGAATGGTGGGTTGTGCAGTCGGCCCAGGCGTGCGGGTTGCGGTGGGTAACGGTGTCTTGGTATCCGTTGCGGTAGGCGGCAAGGTGGGCAACTGTGTACCCTGCGGGGTCGCTTTGGTGGCAGTGGGCGTTGGCGTGTTGGTGCCAGGGCGTGGAGTCGCCGTGGGGGTTGCCGTGTTAGGTACTGGGGTGGGCGTTTTGCCAGGGGTCGGCGCATCCTGGCGGCTGACCATTGGCAGATAGAGCGAGCCGCTGGCCGTGACGCTCTCATCCAGGGAGACGCGAAAGACGCTGCGACCATGGGTGGCGGCAAAGAGCTTTGTGCCTGCCTTGTTCAAGGCCAGATCGACCACAGCCACGTTGGGCATGCCATTGTTGAAGGGTTCCCAGGAGCCACCATCGTTGCTGCTACGAAAGACGCCGACATCGCTGCCGACGTAGATCGTACTTGCCTTTTTCTTATCCAACACAATCGAAAGCAGTGGGATGTCGGGAAGGTTAGAACTGATATCCTGCCAGTTGGCACCGCCATCGGTCGTTTTGAAGACATGGCCCGGATACTGGGGAGTGTGACTGTTAAAGCCGTTGAAAACAAGATAGGCAACTCGAGGATTGGTGGCTGACACTGCAATACGCGAGACAAAACGGAGCGGCAGCTTTGGCCCTGTGATAATCTGCCAGGAAGCGCCGCCGTTGGTTGTCACGCGCATGTCGCCCTGCGAACTGCCCACATAGATCGTCTGTGGATCGGACGGCGCTACCGTGATCGCTGAAAGGCTGGAGGTGCCTGAGGTTAAATCTTCGCTGATCGGCGACCAGCTTCCCCCGCGATCTGTGGTTTTGTAGAGACGATAGGTGCCAAGGTAAAGGGTACCTGCCGTGGATGGATCGGCGGCAATCGGAATATAAAAGAGCGAGCGATCCTGGTTGTCGATGCCGGTCAGATAGAACTCCCAGTCACCTGTATTGTTTTGCCCCTGGTCGTTGCGCTGAAAGGTCTTGTTGAAACGTGTGCCATACCAAATGTTGCTGGCGAAGGGATCGATCAAGGCGAAGCCACCATCGCCGCGGTCGACAGCCGTCCATTGCAGGGTTGTGCCACCATTGACAGTGAAGGCCTTGTTGTTGTCCTGCATCCCGCCCTGAATGATCTGATCGTTGTTGGGGTCCACCGCAATGCCTGTAAACTGCATGGTGGCCAGCCCATTGTTGCGCGTCTGCCAGGTCTGTCCGCCATCGGTCGAGCGGACAACGCCGCCATCACCGCCCGCCCAGACAATCTGTGCATTCTGCGGGTCAAAGGCGATCACATGCATGTCGGGGTGCAGTGAATGGGCAGGCGAATCGTTGGGGGTCAGATCGGTCAGCGCATTGTTGGTCGCATCGACGCCAACAATTACACGACGAATCGTGAAATTGGGCGGCGTACCGGCATAATCGGCCTGCCCACCGAGCAGGATCTGGTTGGGATTGGCCGGGTTCACTGCGATCTCGTGCGAGTACCAACATTGTTCACCGCAGAAGTTATAGAGTTCAGGGCCGACCTTTACCTGACTCCAATTGTTACCGCCATCAGTGGTGCGCACCACCACCGCACCATCATATTGATTGGGAATGATCAACTGGAGGCTAGCATAGACGATGTTGGAATTGCTTTTGCTGCCATCCAGCATCACCCGACCCAGTGTGTCATTTTGGCGGTTGGGAATGTTGTTGGTGAGCAATCCCCATTGCGTGCCGCCATCCTGGCTACGAAAAACACCATAGCCACGGACACCTGCAAAGAGATTATTTCCCGCCAACACCAGATCGCTGGCCCCTTCACAATCGCTACAGGTGAGCACGCCCGTCCAGCTTTGACCGCCATCCTCCGAGCGGTAAATTCCAACTGGTGGCCGGGAGGCGCCTTCGTTGCCGACCAGACCCGACGCCACAAAGAGCCGATTGGAATTGGCAGGATCGACGATAATTTTGGCGATGCCTACGCCTGAGAAGGCGTCGATCCCCAAACGTACCCAGCTTTGGCCACCATTGCTCGATTTAAGGATTCCGGCACCGTAGTAGTTGTCCTGCCCATAGGTCGCTTCTCCCGTACCAGCATAGACCACGTCAGGGTTGTTGGGGTCAAGTGCCAGTGCGCCCATAGCCAGCGAAGCTTGATTGTCGGTGAGTGGCGTCCAAGAATTGCCGCCGTCGCTAGTCTTCCACACGCCTCCTTGTGCCGCCCCAATGTAGACCACATTCGAGTTGCGTGGATCAACCACGATTGCCCGCACCCGCCCGCTGACGTTGATCTTGTGCGAACCCATTAGCGACCCGGTTAATGCCGCGGGGCCAATATTTTGCCAACGGGGCAAAGTTTCCGCCGCCTGTACAGCCATCAACGCTTGCACCTCTTGCGCCGCAATCGCTGCGCCTGCTCGTGGTAAAGTATCCAGCGGAAAGGCACGCTGCTCGACCCAATAGTCCACCCGTCCCCCGGCGCCATCGCCCGCCTCACTTTCATTGCTCACCGCCGGGGCAGCACGGACAAAGTCGGCACCCTCAAAATAGCGTTCACCATCCTTCTCGGCCTCTGCTTCCTCCTCATCTTCCGCCAGCGCCACTGTCTGGTGATTGGCAACCCAACGTTGACCAGGAAGGGCCAATTGTTGCCATCGATTACCATTTAGGGTAACGCCGCTAGCTTGGCTTTGCTCCTTGTGAATTAGTGGTGGATAAGGCGTGGAACATGCAACAATGAGAAGTGCGAAGAGTGTTACTAAGATCGTACGCCCCGATAACGAGGCGCGACGAAAACGAAATCTTTGGTTGGACATGGTATCCTCCGCGAAGAAAAAAGAAAATGTAACGACTTGGGCTCTCGCTAAGGGTCTTGCGGAAGGTGCGTCTCGTGCTTCCCTCTACTCATCTGGCCCTTCCCGGAAGAGAAGCGACCAAGCGGCTACAAGAAAATTAAGAAGGTTGACTTGCATCCAGGTTACATCTTCACCCTTCACAAATCCTTCAAAACTTGTCTGCTCTTTTCTTTCTCTATTATGTCCCTAAAATGAAACGCCTGCAAGCCGGATTTTTGCGTACGGGTGTAGATCCAGATGAGCATTGATGATACGATTGCTCTGTTTGTACAGAATTTCATGTCGTAAGGATTTCAGCAGCCAAGTTCGACAGTAAACCCACCGGGCGCTTGGACATAAAAGGTATAGGCGTGGTGCTGTTCAGGGTAGTCTACCTCATATCCATCTGCCTTTAAGCGGGCATTGATCTCGTCCACTTTCGCCTTGTCCTCGACAAAGAAGCCAATATGAAAGTTATCAGGATAACGTAGTTCGGTCGTTAATTGGGCCTTCATCACGGTAAGAACGAAGCCATGCTCATCGGACAAAAAGGCCATACCCGCATTGCCACCCATCTGTTGTAAACCAAAGTAGCGCTGCAAAAATTCACTGGCCGCACGAACATCAGTCACAGTCAGGTTAAGATGGTTGAGTTTCACAGGAGCAACTCCTTACGTAGAAAGTAGAACAGCACCATGACAAATTCATAGACTGCGATGAGAAGAGCCAGCTCGCAAGAACAAGGTTACCCCAAGATCAGCTTTTTCATTCGATCACCACGGTCAGCTTTAGAAAGTCGCCAAACCGTTGTGCCTGCGTTCGCACTGCCGTATCTTCGGCAGACGTCAACGGGCGAAAGGGTCTATACTTAACGACGACTTGCTTTTTCTGAAGCGTCCGCCTCCAGGTGCCAACAATTTGCCCATCGATCACAATCAGGTGTGGAAAGGAAAGATTATACTGTGGGTCGTACATTTCCTTGTATTGATCTGCGAAGATGTGGCTACGGTCGGCATAGCTGATGAATTCATCGTAGATGGGCAGCAAGTGGACCTGAGGTTGTACTGGCGGCGCTAAGGTCGTTAATTGGGCCGCGGGGTCAAACCAAAAGGTCTGCCCATCCACCGTTTCAGAGGCGAGTTGCGTACCCAGGAGCGCTACTCCGGCTCGGGCATCGGCCAGGGTCAGGCTTGACCACCAGGTAAAATCCTTGAGGGTGGCCGGTCCATGGCTCATAAAGTAGCGTTTGGCCAGTTCTGCCAATGCCTCGTCGCGTGTGAGGATTTTAGCGTCAGGGGCACGCTCTGCGAGCAGTGCATAGGTGAACTGCTTGCCCTGCCGTGCGCCACTACAGATCACACCCTCTAGTTCAGCAAACATCATGATATACACCAGCCGTACGCCTTGGGCCACAATGCCAGCAGCATGCAACACCTGGCCCAATTCCTCACGCGTCCGTTGCTGACCGCCCTGTAGTGCCTGGGCGATCAGGTCACTGCTGCGACGCAGGATCGCTTCATCCAGTTCAACCTGGCGCACCATGGTAGCATTGAGGGCGTGAACGCGCGGTGCGCTAATCTGCAACAGCCAGCGAATGTCCTGGCGGGCGACAAAGTGCCAAGTGGGACGCAACAGATGGGTACGCAAGATACGACCGTCGCGCACCGCCGCTTCGATGTCAGCCTCTTGCGCGTTTGTCATGCGCTGACCAATGCTCCAGAGCGTTGGCGCATATTCTTGTGCCTGCACCGCGCCCAACCAGGCGACCACCTGTTCCGGCTGGGCAAACCTTGGCTGACTCAGTTGTTGTTGATAGAGGCGTCGTCCAGCAATTTCCCAGTTTGGCATAGATGCTCCGTATCGTTGTTCCTAAACTTCTTATCCAGTCGAACCTTTGCATCATACCATGAGTATAGGTCGCAATCGATCCTAATCTATCCTATTATCGTTGACTACATCGAGGGCAGCTTACAACGACTGAACAACTGCCTAGTACAGTTTTAACCAAGTAGTTGGTCAATCTTCTTCCGGGAAGGGCCAGCGCACAAGTCTGTCTATTGCTAGAGCCTTCCCGGAAGATTGCAAAATTACTCCGTTAATCATGCACCAGCAAGAATGGACACCAATAAATGTGCATAAAAGTTACCAGCCAACGTCGCTATTCAACCCTATGCAATGAAAAGTGGCGGCTTCACTCGCATTGATGCGAGTGAAGCAGCCACTTTTTCAATCGCAGTTTTGGGACGAGTTCAGGCTGTCTTACGCGCTGGCTCGTAAATGAGCCCCACTACGCCAGAACTGAATGGCCGCGCTTCAACAAGCTGCAAGTTGGCAGGGATGCCCTCGCCAAAGAGCCGTTTGCCTTGGCCAAGAACCAGCGGGTAGACCAACAGTCGATAGCCATCAACCAGATCATGTTGCATCAGCCACTGTGCCAGGGTACCACTGCCGTGAACGACCAGATTCTCACCGTCCTGCTGCTTGAGTTTGGTGATTTCTTGAAGAATGTCACCACGAATGATCTGCGAGTTATTCCACTCAGCTTTGTCCAGCGTATTAGAGACCACATACTTGCGCACGCTGTTAAAGTATTTTCCACCGGAGGCTTCATCTGTGCGTTGCGGCCAGGCGGCAGCAAAGCCCTCGTAGGTCACGCGCCCGAGGAGCAGAACATCGTTGGCTGTTGTCTCCTCCGCCTTAAACTTTGCAGTTTCGTCATTCCAGTATTTGAACGTCCACATCGGATTTTCCATCACACCATCGAGTGAAAGAAATTCGGTGACGATGATTTTTCGCATGATTCTCTGCTCCCCTTTTTATTAAATCGTTGAAAACCTACTTGTCGATACTTGGCAGTGACGGTTGTAAAGAAGAGTTTTACCGACCGTCACGACTCACCACTAAAACCTGATAGTGCGATTTTAACACGGCGGTCACCGATCTGTCTTGAACAAAAACGACAGATCGGTTGGCTCTACTTCTCGGTAGCCATATTAGCCAGCGCTACTCATGTCCGCCGATACAGCTTCGAAGACATGACCGTCTGTATCCTCGAAGGCACGATTGTAGAGCCAGCCTAAGTCGACAGGCTCACGAACATCGGCCTTACCGCCTGCGTTTGCTGCGGCTGCGACGATGGCATCCACCGCAGCACGACTCTCTTGCGTCAGTGCAAGCAGCACTTCACAGGTGGCACGGGCATCGGCGATTGGCTTACGTACAAAGGTCGCAAAGAAGTCTTGGGTCAACAGATGGAACGTAATCGACTCGGACCAGACCATGGAAGATGCCTGATGGTCGCTGAACGACTCATTCTTCTGGCAACCGATCGCTTCATAGAAGCGGGTCGCAGTGGCCAGGTCTTTTACGGGTAGATTTACATAGATCATTTTCGACATTACAAAACTCCTTTTGGTTTGGGTCATAACGCCAATCTCTGCTTTCAATGAGCGATGATTTTCTTTTGAATCACCGATAGCTCTATGATAGCCGAACCGAGCGGACTTTTCTTGAACAAAAACGACATGGTCAGTCGCGGCGGCAAAATCGTAGATACGATTTCTTGCCGTACAATCTCGCATGGGCTAGGAACGTGCAGGATGGAAAACAGCACCTACTTTGCACTGTGTTGATTTGTGCGCTTCAGAGGACAACGGGGCTTATTTCGTCGTGAAAGGCGAGGTAAATTTGTATCATCTCTTCCTCCTTACCGTTGAGCAACGGCTATCAGAACAGCAGCCACAGCCGCACCGGCGAGAAGCGGTGGACCATGTTGGTCACGCATTCCGCAGAGAACTAGCCCACCGAATAGACCCACTACCCCTAGTGCAGGCAGCAGTTGTGACCAGGCAGCACGCTGACGGAGTTGGACGATCAGCGCAGCCATCAGCGCAGCGGCTATCGCTCCGACCAGCGCACTACCCATCGCCGCACCGATCAGATCGATAAGCAAGGCAAAGGCTACTACCGCCACCCACCAGGGGCCAGCGGGTTGGCGACGCAGCAACAGCGCCAGCCAGGCACCAATCAGCGCAAAAAGGCCCAGCGAAGCGCCCGCCCCTTGGGGTTGCCATTGATAGCTGATCACTTCGCCAACCGTGCTGCCCACCAACCACACTATCAGCCAGCGCAGGCTGCCCAAACGCCGTTCGACCGGTACCCCAACCACAGCCAGGATCGCAAGCAGAATATACTGCGGCCAAATCTCCGGCTGGACCAAGCGCGGCGATACCAGTCGCCACCACTGGCCCGTTAGCAGCGCCGCCTGATTGCGATCCAGCAGCGGCAAGAGCGCTGGGTAGACCCATTGTAGGCTGGTGACGATGGCAGTGAGCGCAACCACGGTGATCGTTGCAATCGGCAACGTAGATTGCGGAGGTTCACCTTCGGTTTGGTTCTGAGCGGTGATGGAACGTGGTGTCATATCCATTGGCTCAGCGGCAAACGCGGTAGCGAATGTGCGTGGCTTCTGGCGTATCGATCACATGAACGATCTCTAGTTCAATGCGTGACGACAAGAGATCGAATAAGCGACGGCCAGCACCGAACAGTACGGGAATCTGGTGAATCTGCAACTCGTCAAGCACACCGGCTTCGAGCGCCCGCTGCGCTGTATAGGCACCATGTACCAGCACTTCTCGCTCCCCGGCGGCAGCCTTGGCCTGTGCCATTGCGCTGGCGATGCCATCGGTCACATAGGTCACCAAAGGGTATTTGGCGACGGATGGATCAGGCGGGCAGTGACTCGGCACGAAGATGCGCACACCGTTGCGATCCCCACCCCAGTGATCGACCTGCTCCACCGTGCGCCGTCCCGCCACAATTGCGCCATAGCGATTCATCTGATCGACCACTTGTTTAGCGGGTCCAGATAGTTCGACTTCCCCGTCGGGACCAAAATGGAACCAGTCGTGCAGTCGCATGAAGCCATCGCCGCCGGGGTTGTCTGGTTTGTCGTTCGGGCCAGCAATGTAACCATCAACCGACATCGACATATAGAGTACAGATACAGACATATTGACCTCCTATTACAAACGCATGTTACAGAAGGATCATTTCAACGCAAAGGCACCAGGATGCAAAGGCGCAAAGGAAAGCAAGGGCCTGCTCTGTCATCTGTGCGTTGAAGGCATCGACGCCGTGAGTGACCGAATAATTCGAATCTTTAGGCAGCGTCAGCCATGCAGGGTGGGACGGTAGATGAGCTCTTGGATACGACCATCGAGCGTGCGGTTCTCGATCAGCTCCAGGTCGAAGTCGGCTGCCCCTTGAAAGACCGGCTTTACCCCGGTCTTACCGGTGAGTGCCGGGAAGACCGTCAACTGGACACGGTCAACCAAGCCTGCGGCCATCAGGGCTCGGTTCATCGACAGACTGCCGTGTGAACGCAACGGAATGTTGGACTCCTGCTTGAGCTGGGCGACGACATCGACGGCATCTCCGCTCACAAGGGTGGCGTCCGGCCAGTCGAGAGGGCCATTCAGGGTTCTAGACACGACCGTCGTCGGCAGGTTCCTCATCTGGAAGTTCACCGGGTCGAGATCTTTCATCTGCCCACTGCTCGGACCCATCAGGCGCATAAAGAGACGAAAAGTGTTGCCACCCAGCACAAGCCGTTGCTCTTCGCTGTAAAGGGCTAGGCGGCGACTAAGAAACTCAGGGCCTTGTTTCCCCCAATAGCCACCCCAATCGCCGCCATCGTAAGAGCCAAAGCCATCGAGAGTAGAAAACACATCGAAAGTATAGAGTGCGGTCATATGCTCTCCTTGAATTGAGGTTGAATAGTAACGATTCAGGCATTCTCCTTCCGGGAAGGGTAGATTATACGAGTTTCACTTGCGCAAGAGCCTTCCCGGAAGATGATTATCAAGAGGCCGAATAGATACGTTGGGTAACCGATGCGGGAGTGCAACTCTCACCTGTGCTCATCGGGAAGTCTGCTACCCGAGCTCTTCCGCAAGCCCAATGAGAATTCCTTCGGGGCCTCGGATGTAGCAGAGCCGATAGATATCTTCGTACTGGACCACTTCACCGACAAGCTCTGCGCCATGTTTAGTGAGACGGGCGAGCGTATCGTCGAGATCCTCCACGGCGAACATGACGCGTAGGTAACCGAGCGCGTTCACCGGGGCGTTTCGGTGATCGGCGACCACAGGTGGCGCGAGGAAGCGGGACATCTCGAGCCGGCCGTGACCATCCGGCATACGCATCATGGCAACCTCGACGTGCTGGTAGCCCAGTCCGGTGACGCGCCCGGCCCACTCGCCTTCGATGGAGGCGCGCCCCTCAAGTTCAAGGCCAAGTTCTGTGAAGAATTCAATAGCGGCATCGAGATCTTCTACCACGATACCAATGTTGTCCATACGCTTAACCGTCATACTGTCTCCTTGGTCTCTACTTTGTTGAGTTCGTGTAACTACTCCGACGGTGAAAACATGACCAGCACTTTTCAAGGTATACAAGCATTCATCTTCTCTGGCAACGACCTTTTACCGTGAAGTGCCGGTCTTGTTGGATCAGACAGCTTTCAGGCAGACTTTTGTGGTGCATAATGCAATGCGACGACGCCTGAGCTGAATGTCTTCGTTTCGACAAGCTTTAGCGTATTCACGCCCATCTGCTCGAAAATGCGCGGCCCTGCTCCGTAAGCGAAAGGGAATACGAGGAAACGGAATTCATCTACTAGTTGCGCTTTGAGCATCGTCTGCGTGAGCTCGCCCACCCCATACTGCAATAAGCCCTTGCCGTGCGCTTGCTTGAGCTTCCGAATCTCTTCGGCAACGTCGCCTTTGATGAGGGTTGCGTTCCATGTCAGCGGCTCCTTCAACGTTCGTGACGCAACATACTTGGGCATGCTGTTAATTTTGTCCGCCATTTTCCCTTGCCTGGTCGGCCAGACCTGAGCGAACCCCTGGTAGGTTTCTCTGCCCATCACGAGTGCGTCCGGCGTGAGCAAAAGGTTGTCCAGATACTCCTGTACATCGGGAGTGTGGAACTGGAAAACATGATTCCAGAAATCCATCTCCCCGCCCAAGACGCCATCAAGCGACACCTCAGCTTCTACAATAACTTTTCCCATCGGTATAGCTCCTTTCAACTTATATCTGTTGCTCAACGATTGAAATGCGAAGGGATTATACCGCACGGGAAAGGCGTTGTCTTGTATAAGAACGACAACTGTTTGTCCATATTCATGATCTGAGTCGGTGTCTGACCAATGAATTGTTGCAAGGCGTGATTCAGGTGGGGTTGGTCGTAGTAGCCAGCTTCGAAAACCACATCCTGAATGGGTATGCCCTGGTGTAAAAGGGTGGTGGCGTAGCGAGCGCGTTCAATTTGCTTGGCGCGTTGGTAGGTCAAGCCCGTTGTGCGTAAAAAACGGCGTTGGCATGTGCGTAAAGAGAGATTGTTTGGTTGACCCTGCCAGCAAGCATCCACCACCGGCTCGCGCACGAGCAGATCGGCGCGCACCAGCCACTCGACAAAGGTGTCGGCATTTTCAAAATCAGGGAATTGCCAGGCAGAACCCTGTAGCCAAAACGCCTGTTTGCTCGCCTCCGGCAGGGTCAGGTCGTCGTCCACCAGATTACTAGCAGGGAGATGAGGCATAACGACACCTACTTTGAAGCGAATGCCGAGAAACTCGCCGCCAGGGGGACATTCCAGTGGCGTCACCTTCGTTTCGGGGCCACGCACGGTGCATGTAGTCTGACCCCGAAAATTCGTGACCACCATCTCCCAGTGGCTGGCTGCTACCGAAAGAAACGATTCTGTACTCTCGTTGTTGGTGCGATAGATGCGTTCAACGTAGGGTGAATCGGAAAATCGTTCGTCAAAAAGAAAGCTCATGGTTGGTTTTCAATCAATCTATTTTTGTCAGGCTGGTAAATCAGAGCAAGAGTCCTGTCACTGACCAGCTTGCTTTCGACAAGCTGTAGCTTTGTCAGAGGCGTCCCATCCGCGAAAATCTGCCTTCCCGCGTCCATGTTGTCCATTCGTTGCAGTGCCATTTCTCAATCACCCTTTCATCTCTGTTTCGTGAGCACAATGTGGGTGGCCTTTGCCGTCTGCACATGTTCGGTGAGCATATAACCGAGCTTGAGCGTGTCGATGCCCGCTAACAGTGCTTCACCCGAGCCGAGCAGGATCGGTGCAATGGCAAGGTGCAGTTGGTCAATCAGTCCGGCCTGAAGATATTGGCGGATGGTCGCCACACCACCGGCCAGTCGAATATCTTTGCCGTTCGCCGCTTCCCTGGCGAGCTTGAGCGCAGCGTGGATGCCGTCTGTCACGAAATGGTAAGTCGTGCCCCCTTCCATCGTGACAGACGCCCGCGGATGGTGGGTGAGCACAAACACCGGCCCGTGATAGGGCGGGTTATCACCCCACCAGCCTTTCCATGTGTCATCGACCCACTCTCCGCCTTGTGGTGGCCCAAACATGTTGCGCCCCATAATAAAGGCGCCTAGATTCTTGGTGCCGCGCTCAGCGAAATCGTCGTCAATACCGGTCTCGCCTCCTTCTTGGCCATATCCCTGTTGAAAAGAGCGGGTCACAACGAACCAATCGTGTAAGGATTCCCCGCCGATGCCAAGCGGGTTCTCAAAACTCTGCTGCGGACCAGCACCGTACCCGTCCAGCGAAATTGAAAAGAAATCAACGCGTAGTCGCGTCATGAGTTCGCCTGCCTTTTTTGAATGACTGTCCTTTTCTATCAGAATAGACGCCAGAGAAAAGGACCTTGCTTTATTGAAGTATGCGAGTAAGCGGCTTCCGCCAAGGCGTTGGCAGCTTACTACGAAGCACCGCCAAACCCGATCTCGTTGCCATCGGGATCGCGGTAGGTAATCTTGCGCACGCCATTTTCGTAGGTTTCTTGCTGCGTCGGGTCGAGTCCCCGGTCTGCGATCTGTGCGATGATTGCGTCAAGGTTATCGACAAAGATCGTATGTTTGCCGTGGCCAGCATGTCCAAGCCGCTGCTCAATGTACAAATAGCGATGCTCCGCAAGTTCCCAGACAGCCTCGATCTCATTGGGAATGAATGTAGGCGGCGAACCCAATAGCCGTTCATACCATGCCACTGCGGTCGTATAGTCGGCGACTGGGATTCCTGCGAACAGGTCAAGACTCGTGGTTTGAATCATGTTGATTGCCCTTTCTTGATTGAAAACGCGAATCAAAGTTACGAAAATAGGAGGGCATTCGCTTGCCGATGGCCTGTTTGCCGTAACGAGCGGGCAACGGCAAGGGTCTGTCCCTACACACTCTGATCCTGCACTGTCCATTTGATTTATCGATCAGTTTTGTTTCAGGGAAATCGATCGGGGTATTTCCAACACTTCATAATGGGTAACGGTTGGCTCCAGCTCAAGCAAATAGTCGTTATCTTCGGGATAGTACTTGGCATTTTCGATGTCTACCCCTGCGAACTGCTGGATGGCAGCTACCGAATCCCAGAAGGTGAGCAAGAGAAAATGCGCTTGATCCTGCTCAATACGGCGCAAGACATAGACGCCCCGATTGCCTGGTGCTTGCTGATACTCGATGACGCCGGTTTTGTACAGATACTCAAGATATTCATCGGCTTTGGCCGCCGGGGTGATGCCATGCCAAGTTCGTGCAATCATAGAACATCCTTGCTATTATTTCCGTAACGAATGCAGTAATGTTAGATCCAGTTTACCTTTAGCGCCCCAACCTTTTTCCCCTTCGGGGACAGTGGGGCGAAATTTTTCGTAGAGGTCGTAGGTGGTGACCTGTAGATAGATTTGTCCAGAGCTAAAGGTTTTCGCGTCCAAGCGTTTGAGATTGACACTTTCTTTGAACAAACGCCACAATTTTGCTCACAATTATCTCTTTTATCGCTATCCTACGCTTTTAACAATGCCGTTGCACTTCTTCACCCCGTCTATGAGATCAACTCTATCGGTCAGACAGGCCGGTGTAGAAGAACACGCCACTCATAACGAAAATGGCCGCCGTCACCACCGCTGGTTCGCTGCTCAGCCCGGAGAGCGCTTCGTCTGGGGTCAGAATGCCACTGAGAGTGAGCGCCAACATCAGCAGCACCGCCGTCAGGTCGACACGGATGCGCTTGGTGATGAGCAGGATGAAGGCGATGGCTAGAATTACCAGCAAGACGAGTTGTTGAGGGTTCAGTTGAAAAAGGGTCAAGGGATTCAATCAGATTTTCCTTTGAGGCTACGTTATCTGAAGACCATCTGCCAGGTCCATGCACCCGCAAACACCTGGCAGGTTTGGCAGGACAGGCGACTCAGATATGCACAGATAGCATGGTTAGACCTTCAATAAAACCTGCCGGGTGTGCTTTTCTGATAGCTTTCCTAATGAACTAGGCGAAGCGTACCCCTAACCAGCCTGTCACAAGACCGACAAGGGTGCCCATCACGCAGAGGGTTAGCCAGATTTGTTTAGCGTTCAAGCTAGTAAGGTAACACCAGCCAACAAGGCCGAATAGAATCCCTTCAATCAAAAACCAGGGTTCAAACAGCACCAAATCCCAAATCACATAGCTATGTTCACTAGGACTGAATGGTGCTAATTCCAATGAAGCGACGCCAGCAATCTGCAGAAGCCGATTGGCCATGCCGTAAATACCGTGCGAAGCCGCCACAGAGCAACCCGCCAGGGCAACTGCAAGCAGCGCCCAGCGTATAAAGCCTCGGCTCCGCAGATAGACCAAGGCAAGACCAATGCACCCTGCGGCGGTAAGAAATACAGAGGCGATCCAGTTGATCGCTTTCAATTCCGGCAGTTCTAAGATAGATGGCTTGAGCAACGACAGCCCAAACGTACCGCCCAGCGCCCAATAAAGGTGCGGCAACATATAGGCAATTGACCAGATAAAAACTGCATATCCTGCCCATATCAGGTGGCGGGATCGCATTAGTTGGGGTTGCGAATTAGATAACCTGGATTGATTTTCTAACCTATCCATCATGTAGCACTGCTCTTTCCCTTTTACTCCTGCAACGTGCTAGCCTCCTATCCGCCTTGTTCTCGCAAGAAAAAAGTTTGCCTTCGCTCATCTGAACACACTATGAGGTAAACGTCCCTGGCATAGCGCATACGATTTCTGTCGAACCAAGATCGTTCTGCGCCATGCCGGGGACGTGCTTGTCGCTCACACTTTCAAGAGATGAACCTTACCTTACCAAGTGACCCCGACCCGCTGATTGGCGATGGCCAGCAGCACGATAGCACCGAGCGCAAAAATGACGTTGCCAACTAAATCAATTTGCGAGGAGGCACTCCCCGTCGAGGGTCTCTGCACAAAACCATACCAGGCATATGTCATCAACAAGCTACCGGACAGGGTCATGGCATGCTGCAGCGTCCAGCCAATGCGACTGGACCAGCGCCAAAACAAAATAAACCCCAGTGCAAGCAGGCACAACAACCCGACGGTGTTGAGCACTGCGGGGATCGGCTCATGGGTACGGGCCAGGATCATAAAGGCAGAGCCCAACGTAAAGGCAAGCACCCCAACGGGCCAGGGATCGGGTGTGGATTGCGTATCGTCCGGCTCTCGCCGCTGAAACCGAGGCAAAACAAAGGCGCCCACGATCAAGATCACAACCACCACGCCACTCACCAGAAACTGTGTCATGGACGCTATAAAGGCATCGGACATTTGGAAGAAGAAGAGAAGGGCGCAGGCCGCCAAATAGAGTAACGCCACGATCACCAATCCAATCGGACCCAGCCAAGGCGTGTGGTCTGTCTCTGGTGTGAAAATCTCAACCAGTGTGATCGGCACCGAGGTGCTCCAAATGGCATGGATGCTCAGCACAAAAACCGTCCACCAAGCGCTGATGCCCAGCCCAGCAATATAGCCATAATCGAGCAGCCGCAACCCCACATAGTTGGCGTTGAAGAGCGATTGGGTAACGAACGCTTCTTCAATTAAGGCATAGGCGTAGCCGAGTACAACAATACTTGGCCAGCCAAGGTGCCAACGACGGGCCACTTCCCGGATCAGGAGCGCCCCGCCGCCGTAGAGCGGAGCGAGAACAAGCAAGAGTCCCAACGACGTGATCGACAAGTTGCCCAAAAGGAACTCACCGACCAAGGGAGCTAGAAAGAAGAGTGCAATCGCTGGCAGCATCGTCCCACTTCTTGACCGTGGTTCAAGGTGGCTCTGTTCAACAGATTGTGTCATTTCCTGTGTCATGTTTTATATCCTTTGCTCACCCTTTCCCGGATAGAAATATACGTATCAGTTTTGTCTTTGGCCAATTGTGCCCAATGTGGATGATGTGTCTATCAGAATTATCACAGCTTTCTAGGGTCACGCTGAGCGGCGCACCGATGCTGGTAGCATCGGGAGTCATGACCTGGTCAGCATGCGTATTGAGCGAACTCTGAATGTGCTCGCCTACACGTACGGTACGACATTAGTAGACGCCCATCTGTTCAATTTTCTCACTACTTGGATACAGATAATGGGCATAGATTCATGACTTGCTTTAGTCAGGCTGCGAAAGAGAATGAGGAAGGGTGTGATGTATTTATCATGCGCGACGACCCAACCAGCGACGAACGGAGGCGGCATAGATACGATAGGTTCCGCCAAACTTGGCGGCGAGATACCTTTCTTCTGGCACGATCAGAAGGTAATGGCAGGCGACGAGGGCAGGCAGGAGCAGCAGCAACACCCAGGGAAGATCGAGAAGCAGCGCGATTCCTGTCAACAGGCAGACGCCACCGAGGTAGAGTGGATTTCTTGAAATCGAGAAGATGCCAGTGGTGACGAGCGTACTGGTCGCAAGCCCAGGATCGGTCGGCTGCTCGTGCTGCGCTAACTCGCGCCGGGCCAGGATCACAAAGGTCACGCCCACAGGGATGAGAACTACGCCGCCAAGCAGGAAGAGTAGCGTGAAGAGTGTGCGTGGAAAGGAGAGCGGCACAGTGAATTGCAGCGCAATGGCAATTAGCATAGGAATGCCAAAGACCACCTCGAAGATCTGCCACCACTGTTTGTGTGCGACATCGGTTGACATTCCAAGTGTGATCCTTTCTATGCACTCTGCTTCACATTTGCGGCGAACCGAACTGCTCATTCACAGACTTACGGCCTCCCGATTGGCTTCTCTTCGCCTCGCATTGGGGGTCGAAATGTGATTCGATCCCATCTGAAAGCCAAGATAGCCGAGCGCAGCCATAAGCAACATTGGCCCTGTGTTTGAGAGCAGGTTGATCGCAAGATTAGCGGCAGGGCCGCTTGGCGCAAGGAGGGTCCCCACCACCGTCAAGATCGCCGCGCCAGGCAGCGCATACCCCACCCAACGGGGTTGCAAGCGCCCTTGAAAAAATGGGATGGCAAGCAGCACGCAGCCAACCAATTCACTAACCAACGCCGTGAGATAGGCGATGAGGATCCCCGATGGCAGGGCGGCTGCGGCAAGTGCAGGAACTTGAGCAGCCAGCCAGGGCGCCACCAGCACGCTGTAAAGACTCAGGAACAGACCGAAAAACATCCAGGCGAGCGCGATCAGCGCAACACCAAACAAGCCAAGCCAACCGCTTCGAGCGGCCAGCTTCGTATACAAGACAGGCAGTCCCAGCAGCACCAGCGCAGCACCGATAACGCCCACTGCGTTAATTTGTATCCAAGAACTTTGCAGTGCAAAGGTGGCGGGATCCAAACCGGCTGTAACCAGGGATCGTAACACGATATGAACCGTAAAGAGAATGGCACCGAGCAAAATGCTACGTCCATTGATGCGATAGAATTGCGCGACAGTCATTTCCCTTTCTCCTTTCCCGAATTTCTAGCTTGACTCATCGAGCCTGGCTTCCTCGGCCATAACAATGACATTGATCACTCTTCATATACGAAGCTGGCGGAAAAAGGCTCTTATATCGCCAATCAGAAGATCAGGAGCATCATGGGTCGCCCAATGACTACCGCGCTCGTATTCGTTCCAGGCGACGATGTTCTGATGGTCGCGCTCAGCAAACTTGCGAATTGGACGGAAATCAAAAGCGAAACTCGCCAGCCCCATTGGTAGGGTAGTCGGCTCAGCCAGATGGTGAGCGTGGCTGTTTTCGTAGTAAAAGCGAGCTGCCGAGGCCGCAGTGTTCGTCAGCCAGTAGATCGAGACATTCGTCAGAATCGCGTCATGGCTCAGCGCAGTTCCAAAGAGCTGACCGCTCCAGGCCAGTTGACCGGCAGGTGAGTCGGCGAGTGCGTGGGCGATGGTCTGTGGTTGGGCCTCTTGCACCTTGTCGTGGACCGCCCTGGCGACGAACCCTTGGAGGAATTCCAGGTACTGCAATTCGTCCAAGGTCAAACCCTCAAACTCGGCAGGATCTCCCGATGGAAAAGAGAAGATCTGAGTGACATGCACACCGATTACATGATCGGGATCGAGGCGGCCTTGCAAGGGTGCCACAATCGCACCGGCATCGTTGCCGTGCGCACCGTAGCAATCATAGCCGAGCCCCCGCATCAGTTCGGCCCAAGCCTTTGCGGTACGATAGGCATCCCAGCCCGGTTCGGTGGTCGGACCCGAGAAGGCGAATCCAGGCAGCGAGGGGATCACTACGTGAAAGGCGTCGTTTGGGTCGCCACCATGAGCACCTGGATTCGTCAGCGGCCCGATCAGTTCGAGATATTCCACGAAGGTATTTGGCCAGCCGTGGGTGAGGATCAGCGGCGTGGCGTCAGTCTTGGAGGAACGGACATGTAAAAAATGAATATTCTGCCCATCGATGGAGGTCGTAAACTGCGGGTAGGCATTTAGCTTTGCTTCCCAGTCCCGCCAATTGTAACCATTGCGCCAGTATTCGACGAGTTCCTTTACATACGAAACCGGGACGCCGTACTCCCAGCCTGGCGGAACGGGACCGGTCTGCGGTTGATTCGAAGCAAGCGGTAACTCGTTGGCCCAGCGGGTGCGAGACAATCGATCAGCCAGGTCATCGAGGTCGGCTTGGGGAATTTTGATTGTAAAAGGTTGTGCATCCATTAAATCTTCCTTTATATTCATATCTCATGTTACGCACTTGTCGGATCAGACAAGCGGGACTTTGCCAAATTTCTCGGTGACATGCGTAACACGAGTTCATGTAACTGAGGCGAGAATTTTGCCAAACCCTACTCATCCGTCTTTTTGCGTTCCTGGTCCATCGCCATTCCAATGGCGACACCGAGGGCTAGACCCACGGCAATACCAATCCCTACGTTATGCAGCACTACGCCAATTGCAGCACCCATTGCAATGCCCATGGCGATACCGAGCGACATCCTGCCGTTGCTTGATCGATGTTTTTTTTCTTGTTGTTCGTTCATCCTGTCTCCTTTTTTAGAAACCAGCTATAAATAGTGAGGGCCAACACGACTACCCCTTGCAACACAGAAAAGGGCAACAGCCAGAATGCTGAACCAACGGGTCGTGTCAGATAGGCCCACACCAGCCATGCCCCATGCTGCACGACCAACCAGGTACTGAAGAGTTGCCAAGCCTGGATGGCCCCAGGTTGTCTCCGTGCCAGCCAGACGCCGATCACCCAGCCTAGAATACCACTGGCCAGATAGGTCAGCGCCGCCACGGCCAGCACGACTGCCCAAACCCGCATGGGTATGCCGTTAAACGGTTCGCCCCAGTCGATCTTACTAGGCACAAACATTAGCACAATTGCCCGCAAGACGACCAGCAGTGGTGCTTCCACCAGATAGACTGTGGCCAGCGTTTTCACAATGAAGGGCAACCAAGTACGTCCTCGTTTGTTCACGGGTGGCCTATTGAATGGTAAAGGTTACACTGTAGTTCGTACTCGGCGTGTGATCGCCCTTCTGCAACGTCACCACATAGTCGCCTGTTGCGGGCAACACAACTTGCGCCCCAATCGCATAGCCGCCCGTCACCTGACGCATTTCCGGAATCCGCCGATTGCCGGTGGGATCTTCAATCATCATGCTCAACGGCGTGCCATCGCTGGTGGCGTCTACGGTCATGGTTTGGCCCGCTTGGGCTGCTAACACATATTGCAATGTACCGGGTCCGGAAGGAAGCAGTCCGCTCCGCTGCGCAGAAGTGGCACCTGGATCAAACTCAATTCGCTCAGCTTCACTAGGATTGGGGGTTACTGGCACGGTGGTGCTGCCGTCAATCGTGAAGGTTACATCGTAGCGAGTAGCACCAGCCGACGGTAACAGCGAAAGCGTTACGATATAGTCACCGTCGTTGGGTAGTGTCACTTGAGTGGCATAGACATGGGCTGAGGCACCTTGCGACTCGCCAGGCCAACTGGTGCCAGCAGGACCACGAATCGTAAATTCTACAGGAGCGCCGTAACCTACTGTCTGTACATGCAGGGTCTGGCCAGCTTGGGCGTTCAACACATACTCCTTGAAACCTGCTTCGGGCAGCGCACCGCTACGGCTGGCCGAGGTGGCACCTGCCGCAAATTCAACTCGTTCCGGGCCGCTGTTGTTACTGAGCGGTTCAATCCAGACACGCAAGGTATAGCTGGTTGCTGGGCCTACGGAAACGACGTGGAGATAGTAATCCTGCGTGACCGGTAAGGTGCTGGTCCACGAAGGCGGACCATTCTGATAGCGCTTGTAGGGATTGCCATCTGCACCTACCACACTTAACAAGACATCGCCGTTGGGTGAGGTGATCTCCACGGACATGATCTGCCCTTGTTGTGCTTGCAAGACATAGTAGTCTACGTCACGTTCAGCGATGTTGCCGTTGATCTCAGCCGTGGTTGCGCCAGGGGCAAAGTTGATGCGCTTCACATCGCTGGGCGTGTCATCTCCGCTAGCGACAGTCGGTACCTGGGTGACGGTGGGGGCAGAGGTGGGGGATGCGGCGACTGTCTCGGTCGGCTGTGCTACGGTTGGTGCTGGGGTCGCAGCGGTGGGTTCAGACGTAGCAGAGGAGGCAGTAAAGTTCAGCCGATTGCTACCGTTGTCATACCAGATAATTAGCTGATCGCCCCGCACTTCAAAGAGATCGGCACTGCCCAAGGCTTGTAGAACCTGTTGTTCCTGCGTCATCAGCGTGGAATCAGTACAGGCCATCTTGGTGCTGACCATGTCGCCAAAGGTGATGGAATCATTGTCTACGCGATAGCTGCCACCGTAGGAGTTACAGCCTGCGTTGCCGGTTGCCTGTCCGTCGTTGCTGAATTTGAGTGTGACATCGCTGCCACTTGCGACTGGTGTAACGTTGCCGCTCACATCCAAGGTCGTCAATTGCCACTGGGTACCAGCCAGGACGTTCGCCTCGCCGGTGGACGGAGTGCTGGCGGCCGTCGGTTCCAGCGTGTTTCCTGGCAAGATTGGGGAACAGCCAGTTAGCCCCAGCATGAGCAAAAATGTGAGTAGAGGTCGATATAAACGAACGCTACTCGTTGATCTGTTGTTCATTCGATTTTCCTTTCTTCAGCGTAGGGCCAGTAGAGTAGGTTTCGCCAGCCCTATTATTCATCAAAAGTGAGTCATCCTTATACCCACAGGAAGTGACTCGCCCTTCATAGACGGCCTGGGGAGCAATTTTCTCTGTATCTAGATAGAGAAACAGGGTATAGATCTCAGACAAGAAATCTATCAAGATGCGCAAACACGGAAATTTCTTCTTGATATGGCTATCGTCGAAAGGGTTGCTTGATCAAGATAAAATCAGATGGAACTGGCTTATCTGTCTTTGCCAATGTTTCAGGTCGAATGATGTTTTGCCCGTTTCTCCATCTCCACCTCCAATACAGCAATTATTTTGCTGAACGCTCGGCAGTTGCGCTGATTACATCGACGAAGAGGGGGACTAACTCGGGCGGCGAATCGTGACCCAAACCAGGAACTTGGCGCAATTCGGCACCTGGTACGCTTGCAGCAAGCTCTGTGGCCGCATCCATCGGGACAATTGGATCGCTGGTACCTTGCAATACAAGCGTCGGCGTTTTGATCTCAGTAAGATGGTTGTGGCGATAGCCACTGGCCTCGTAGCGATCGACCACGATGGCCGCTCCCTGGCGCGCAAACCCTGCCGGATCATAGCCACGGGCGAAGTCGCGCTCGGCCCACTGCCGCAAGGTTGCTTCGTCAGTCGGATAGTCAGGGCCACTTAATGCCTGCCAGGTCTTGACCTGCCAGTCGATGTAGCTCTCCATATCAACCGTCGTCGGCTGGGGCGGGACATCGGCAAAGGAGTCCGGGTTGGCGATGACTGGCTGCTGGGGGTTGCCCGAGTCGGACATCAGCAAGGTGAGGGAAAGTACATGTTCGGGATAGTCGATGGCCATTAGTTGGGCAATTGCTCCACCCATTGAGATTCCAACAAGATGCGCTTGTTGAATCTGAAGTGCATCAAGCAGCCCGACCGCATCTGCTGCCATGTCATGTAAGGTGTAGGCCAACGGTGCTGGCTGGCCTGCCTGCAGCGCTTTGCCGATGGCGTCCGAGTCGGGAAGCCCCGCCTCGTCGAGGTGGGTGGAGAGCCCAATATCGCGATTATCAAAGCGAACGACGCGATAGCCCCGTTGCACCAACGCATCAATCAATTCCATCGGCCAATCGACCAACTGCATCCCAGTGCCAGCAATCAGGAGAATGGTTTCTCGATCCGTTGCGCCAAAGCTCTCGTAGGCGAGCGTAATCCCATTTGCCGCTACCTGACCGCTTTCGGATGCTGAGTGGGAAGGAGGAGTGGCGGCATTGCGCGTAATGGGTTGGCAGCCTGCTATAAGTGTAAAGAGAAGCAATGGAAGGAGTATAGGGCGTAACAGTATACGCTTCGTTGGTAAGACAGTTTGTAGTCTCTTCATAGTTTGACCTCATTTCGCAACCCGCATTTGGGCGAGTTGTATACCCTACCCTAGAGCATCTTTTGTTTCTAGACATCGTTCCAGGTAGAGAAAATGGCTATAAAAGAGGCACAATCTTCTGGGGCGATAGGAGACGAGGGTATTGAGGATCGTCACTGGCGCTGTAAGAGATCACGTGGCAGAAGAGTCGAGAGGTGTGTTCCAGCGCAGCGTCACATGCAGACCGAGGTGATCAGAGAGGTAGCCTTGCCCGCCGCTGACCAGTGGCACCCGCTCGACGAAGCAGCGGTCGATCGTAGCTGTAACGTCCAGTTCGGGCGGAACGCGCAGAAAGACAAAATCAATGGGCAAAGCATAACGCATGGGAACGCCTGGCAACGGTCGATAGGTGGGGCGTTGGTCGCCCGCTAGTGGATCTTGCAGACCACTCAGTTGCAGGAATTCTTCGTAGAGCCAACAGCCGCGTGGAATATTAAAGTCACCCATAACCAAGAGCAAACGGTTGCTAGGCTGACTTTGTACAAGCTTGGCTAACTCGTGCAATTGCAACTGCTGCTGGAGCGCTGCTGGGTTGTTCTGCGTCCAATTACCCCAGTAGTTAGCAATCAGATGAGTATTGATCACGCTTACGGGGTATGTTCCCAAAGTGAATGAGCTGATCAGGGCACCTTTCTGGGTAATACGGTCCATCAAGGTTGGTGAAATCCAAGCACCTTGGCTGCTGTAACGGATAAATTGCGGCTCAGTCAGCGGCTGGCGTGCCAAGGTCAAGAGCGCACCGGCTGGGGCGTGGGCCATCCTCGCGTAGGTGCGATGAGGGTGACTGGTGCAAGTACGCAGAAGCAGTCTCAAGGCCAGGTAGCTCTGCACCTCTTGCAAACAGACGACATCAGGTTCCATTGTGGCCAACATACTAGCCAGGGTACGCAGACGAACGGGAGTATTCCAATGAAAGCCGCCAAAACAGTTGAAGGTTAGAAACGAGCAGGTAACAGGCAATGTCATAGGCCAAGCTTAGAGTAAAGGTGAAAAGAGCCGAAAGAAAGAGTCGCGGGTGCGGCTGAAGACATTTTTGCGCCGGTAGGCTTTGCGGTTGAACGGCACACATTGTTTGAGGTCTTCATGGAAATCGGCTTCCAGCTCTTGCGTGGTCTTTGGATCGTAGATGACCAAATTAAGCTCATAGTTGATATTAAAGCTGCGGATATCCATGTTGGTCGAGCCGATCGAGCAGATGATCGAATCGATACAGATCGACTTAGCGTGAAAGTACTCACCCTCGTAAAAGTAGATATGGGCCCCCGCATCGGCCACATTTTGGGCAAAGGTATAGCCCGCCCAATAAGGGAAGTCACCGCCACCGCCTCTCGGCGCAATCATGACTTTAACATCCACTCCAGCGCGGGCAGCACCTGCCAGTGCCTCGGTAAAGCCTTCATCCAGGATAAAAAAGGGCGACTGAATGTAGATGTGATGTTGAGCTGCCGTAATCAAGGCAAAATAGACGCTGCGAATCGCCTTCCAGGCAGCGTCGGGTCCCGAGTTGACAATGTGAATCGGCAGATAATCGAGCTTTTCTTTGGGCAGAGGGAAGTACTTGAGATCGGTTAGATGCTCTTGGGTAGTATTGAACCACTGCACGGCAAAACTCGCCTGTAACCCCAACACCACCTGACCAGTAACACGCACATGCGTATCGCGCCAGCCAGTGAAGCGTCCATCGTGCGGGCCTTTCACATACTCTTCGGACATATTGAGTCCGCCTGTGTAACCGATCAAGCCGTCGATCACGACGATCTTACGATGGCTGCGATAGCTGAGGGTATGAATGGCAAAGAGTGAAGAGAAGGGAATCATCTTAACGCCGCCTGCATTCATCTCACGCACGTAGCTCTGTTTGAGCATAAAATAACAGCCAAGCGGATCATAGACCAAACGAACCTCGACACCAGCCTGGGCACGTTCGATCAAAACCGCTTTAAACTCCTGCATCACTTCATCCGACGCCCACTCGAAATATTCCATGTGGATGTAATGCTGCGCCGCTTTGAGATCTTCCATCAGGCGCGGATACTTTTCGCTAGCATTTTGCAGAATCTCCAGCCGATTGTAGATGTAGAGTGGTGTGCGCAAGTTCCGGCTGATCAATTCGATGGTGCGCTGATAGACTAACGGCGCATTCTGCATTAAGCGCTCGATTTCAGTTGGCTGCTGGGCCATAAAATCGGCGACTGCGGCGCTTGCCCGCAGACTCGCGCCCAGTTCCTGTTGTAACAAACGCCGCTGCCGACTAAACGGATGATAATCGCGGCCAAACATCAAGTAAATCACCACCCCGATCACAGGCAGCAGGAGAAAAGCGAGCAGCCAGGCAAGAGTTTTTTCACTGCTTTTGTTCTCAAGCAGGATAAACAGACCGGTAACCAACGCATAGACAATCGCCGACCACCAGATATAGGAGGGAAGTTGCATCACCACTGTGAGCATGGGTCTGTCTTTCGTTATACTAGCAGTTGTCATTCAGCAATACTTTCGCTCATCCACGCAAAGTGTGATCGTCGTCCCCAGCAAGGCGCAAACGATTTTCGTAATACGTACAACTTCTGCTCCTTGCTGGGGACGTTTCCGGGCGCTCACACTTTAACTGCACAAAGTATCACCGAATGCAGAGCATTCGTGTAAATCACGAAGGAATCGGAGATAACCAACCGTTTCTACTCAGCTCTTGCGAACTTGAGTGCATACTCGGAGTGGGCTCTATCATGCCATAGGTGCGTGCAGAGTCACAACTTGGGCAGGATTACCTAGACTCTAGCAGAGAGATACAGGGGTGTGCGACATACGCCAACCTACGGGCAACGCGTTGGGGATGAGAGGGTATACTTCTCAATTCCAAGGCGCTGCCTGTGGGTTAGCCTGTACCACCTCGACGGGCTAGGGCTCGAATGGCTAGCTGACATCGTTCAACGCCAGATCGTTCGGATCTCGACGGTCTGCGAGGATTTGAGTTCTGGCCCATTGCCACCGACGACAATATCAACTTGATTGGCAGTCCAGACCGTGCCCTGACTCAGATCACCCAACAGCCCCAAGCCATTGTCGCAGAGATAATTGAGCCGTTCGCCATTGACGCCGGTCGTTGCCCCAGTGGCGAAGTTGCAGAGTGTGCCATCCGCCAGCAGCACCAGCCAACCGTTGACTGCCGCCATCTCTTGTGCTTGGGCAGGAATATTGGCTTGTGGCAAGGGCTCAGTGAGATGGAGCGGAAAACCGGGCTCTTCGCTGGCAGGGTTGGCACCACAGACGACCCTATCGGGCTGATCGGGCAACTCGAAGCAGGGATCGTAGATCGTGTTCTCGACAGTGCAGCGCCAGGCATCGGCGCGTGTGGTCGAGATCGAATTGGTCCAACACGATCCATCCTGCGCCTCGGTCGTGGGCAAGGGCGGCATAAAGGTGATCACCTCGGTCATGGTTAGCGGACCTGTCGTGGTGATCGTGGCCGTAGCAGTCAGCTCCGCAGTGGCGGTGGCTGAGAGGGTGGCGGTGGGCGTTGGCGTCTGTCCTTCTGGCACGGGAATGCTTTCCTCGCTACGAATGCCGACCAGCCCTAACAAAAATAACAGCAAGAGAAAAATCCATTGATACATGGTGCGTTCCTTTCGAACTCAAAACTTCGCTTTTTCACATTAACGCCGCAGCAGCGAACCTAACCGAATTCCGCCATTTAGTGCGCCCAACACGCCACAAAGGGCCAGCCAACTCATCACCTCCAGCATGGAACGAAACAACGTAATATAGCCAAACGCTCGCCCTGATGAACGCAGGACGAGCCAGGGCATGGTCAGTACAAAAACGGCGGGGACAAAGGCCCACAGGATGATCAAGCTGAGCAGCCAAAACGGTTGAGTGGCGACTTGCTGGGGCCAGGCGGACAATCGCCACAATCCACGCACTTCAAAGAAAAGACTTATCAGGAGCAGCACGCCAAAGATCGCTTCCCAGAGCGTGACGGTCAAGCGACCCGGGCTTGGAACGTTGCCGCTCAATAGGTCGATCAAGCCATCTTTGATCGCTGGGGCACCCAACATGTCATGTGCCAGGCTATGGATGTTGTAGAGCAAAACAAAGCTCTGCCCCGTTTGCGGTAGCAGGACCATTTCGGAATAGAAGGTCGAGAGGATTCCATTGTGCTCTAGGTAGTGGACACCATTGGCCGTGTTGCCTTCCCACCAGCCCATCGCATAGGGACTGATGATATCAGCAGGTGGGGTGTGAAGCAGGTCAACGCTTTGAGGTGAAAGCAACGTGGCGCCCTGATAACGACCGCCGTTGCTCTGCATGAGCAGAAAGTGGGTCATGTCCTCTGCGTTTGAGACCACGCCGCCGCTGCCACCGAGAAAGCCACGCTCCTCACCGGTGGCAAACGGTTCGCCAAAGAGCAGTAGATGGCCTTGTGCCAGGTCCGGGGGCGTTTGCGCCAGATCGCGTGAACTCATGATGTTCGTCGTATTGCTCATAGCCAGCGGCACAAAAAGGTAATCGTGCAGATAGGTAGAAAAGGGTTGACCGCTCACCACTTCCACAATGCGTGCCAGGATCTGATAGTTCACATTAAAGTAAATATAGCTCGTCCCTGGAGCGGCGGCTAATCTGGCCCGTTGCATCTGAGTGATGCGTTCGGCCAGAGTTGCCGGGGCAGGGAGACGCATCTCAGGAAAGCCAGTATCGCCCAGCCCACTCACCTGATTGAGCAATTGCCGCACCGTGATCGTTTTGGCTGCTGCAGCATCGGCCAGCGTGAAGTCGGGCAGGTAGCGTTGTACCGGGGCATCCAACTCAATTTGACCCGCCTCGACCAGTTGCAGCACAGCAACGGCGGTAAAGGATTTGCTCAAGGAGGCGATCAGAAACTGCGTCTGCGGCGTAATCGGTTGTTGCCCATTGGCCGACCCATACCCTTTAAGATAGAGAACTTCCTCGCCTCGCGTAATCGCTAGGGCCAGTCCAGGCACGCGCTGGGTCTCCATCTGCTCCGTCACAAAGCGATCGATGGCCGCCGGATCGAAGGCTGCCGGCGGCGACTCCTGGGCAACAAGCACTGTCGGGAGAATGGCAAGGGCAATCGACAGTACAGAAATGAGAAGGCTAAACCATAGCTTCATTTATTTATTCTATCGACCCTCTGCGCTAAGTAGAAACCGAGAAAGAAGTTAAAAATCAGGAGGTCGCCAGCCACTTCCGGGAAGGCTCTACTGGTCAGCTTTCTCCTAAGACGGACCCTTCCCGGAAGTCGTTTATTCAGCTTCTCTTTCTCTAGCCACTTATTCGGTTTCACTTAACACTTACAACGTCAATTGAAGCCAGCGTAAGAAGTAGGGGTCTACCAGACAATGACACCGACGGAGGGCAAGTCAGCAGTGGGCGTAATGGGGGTCGCCTCTGGCAGTGTCGGCGCATTGAGGTTGGTGGTAAAATTCAGTACGCTGTTCCCGCTGTCGTACCAAAGGGTCAAGCTATCACCACTCAGTTCGAAACGTTCAACGGTACCCAGAGCTTGCAAATACGCTTGCTCCTGGTTGGTCACGGTCATGTCAGCACAGGCCATGAGTGTGCTCACAACCTGCTGAAGCGCCAGCGTATCGCCTTCCACCGAATAGGAGCCGCCATAGGTATTGCAGCCCCCGTTGCCACCCATCTCGCCCGCTTCTTTAAATTCCAGCGTGATCGTCGATTCAGGCAGCACATCCGCTGGCGCTGTCGATGGGCCCAAAGAGATCAATTGCCAACTGGTATTGACCAAACTGTCGCCACTATTGGCAGACGAAGTAGCATCCGGTGTGGGTGTCTCCGGGGTTGCCACTGGCGTAAGATTAGCCTGGATCGGGGCACAAGCGGCCAGAAGCAGGATGATTATGAGAGAGAAAAGTCGAATATGTTTCATTTGTTGTTACTCCTTGAAGCTGTTGTTGAATCTAGTACAAATGGGCCTACATAAGGCAGTGAATCAGTAAGGTAGTAAATTCGTTGGGTATACAGTACAGTCGCACTGTCTAGCTGTTCTACTGTCTCACTGCTTCCACCTGTGTTTGCGTTGTGAGCACCCAGACAATCACCAGCGCGGCGACAAGATGCATTGCACTCAGGGCCAGCTTCGTCGCCATATCCACTGGAAGCAAGAACGGCCCAGCCAAGGAAAGCACAAGTATGATCAGTGCAATGATCTGAAACCAGCGAATGGGATGTGCGACAAAGCGGGCAAGAAAAATCAGTAACAATGCCGCAGCAATGGCGACAGCAGCGCTCACTTCACTCACCATTAGGTACGACAGCGGGGTGAGATTTGTTCCGGGTACGGTAGTGACAAGCATCGGAAGTTTGAAAATGCTCTTCTCAATTAAAAGCACGACAACGTTCGTCAGCGCAGCAAGCAAAGCCGCCAGCAAGGCAGCACCTGCAATTCGTCGATAGGCAAGTGGTCGATCCGTAGTGATGTTGGACGGTCCAACTTCTTCTTGTAAACGATAGTGAGATTGATTGGTCATCGTCGATTTCTCCTGTATAGGAGTCAGGATAGCGGAAGCAGTGGATCAAGAAGCGTAAATTTATACAATCAAGGGGTACAGATTCAGACATACTTGCTAATCTGCAAATACGAGTTGCGAGAAAGGAAGAGAGCAGTTACCTGTGGCATCAATCGAACAAGCACCTTTAATTCTTACACTTAAACTGGATGAGGCGACCTTTGCTATGTTGGATGCACTACGGCAGCATCACTTTCCGCCAGCACGCAATTTTTTGTCGGCCCATATTACCTTGTTTCATGCTTTGCCGGGCGAGGAGCGGCAACAGATCGGCGAGACCCTTCGACAACTTGCCCAGATTACTTCTGAACTTGCGCTGGCCTTTCCTAAACTCCTCTTTCTGGGCGGCGGTGTGGCGGTATTGGTTGAGAGTCCAGCGTTGGTGAGGCTACGCAAGCAGTTAGCAACCGATTGGCAAATGTGGCTGAGCCGACAAGATCGCCAAGGCTATCGACCCCATGTTACAATTCAGAACAAAGTGGAGGCAAGTGAAGCACGCCAGTTGCATGCGCAACTCAGCGCGGATTGGCAACCGTTGTACGGCAGAGGTGAAGGACTCCTCCTCTGGCGCTACCTGGGCGGTCCCTGGCAACTAGAGGAAGAGTTTCTCTTTCAGGGAAGGGGTAAAGAATGACAAGATGAAAGGAAAGAACTTATCATCTTGTCATCCGGTCATCTTGTCAATACGCTGTACCATTTGCCACTTTCACCGGTTGCTTTAGGTGTGCTGACTCGTAGATGGCCTGAATAATACGCACATCGGCCAAGCCCAGTTCACCCGGCGTTTTGGGCATTTTATCTTCTATGATGCACTGTGCAAAGTGATCCATCTCGGCGGCAAATTGGTTAATCGATTCTAGCCGCAACTCACTCTTCTGACCCTCTTTTTCTGTAAGTTGATAGAGGCGCAAACCACTGTAGGAAAAGGCCGGATCCATCTCCACCCAACCCTTATCCCCAATCGCTCGGTAGCGGCTGCTGTGCGCATGACCAAAGCCACACTCGCAATGGGCCAGGACGCCCGACGGATAGCGCAGGGTGTAGACTACGCTCTCTGGCACCTCGCGAAAGCGTGGATCGCTGGGCGGATGAAAAGAGAAAGCACTCACTTCAGCCGGTTCTTCACCAATCACATAACGAGCGGCGTTGATCGAGTAGATGCCGACATCGCCCACTGGTCCGCCACCCAATTGGTTGCTGAGCCGAATATTGGGTGCTTCCACGGTTTGTGAGTTGCTGGAGGTAAAGATCTTGAGCCTGCCAAGCGCTCCCTGTTTGCAGAGATCCATCACCTTTTGGTTGTATGGTTCATAGTGCAAGCGATAGGCGATCATCAGCTTACGCTGTGCCTGCTCGCTGGCGGCAATCATCTGTTCACATTCTTGGGCGGTAACGGCCATAGGCTTCTCACATAGGACATGTTTGCCAGCCTGGAAGGCACGAATGGTAAACTCTGCGTGCATGTTGTTGGGCAGGACGATGTAAACCGCTTCAATCGCTTCGTTCTCGGCAATGCGCTCAAAGTTGTCGTAGTCGTAGATCTGCTCGGGATCAATGCTATAGACCGCCGCCACCTGTTCGGCCTTGTCACGATGTCCACTGACCAGGGCGACAGGTTTACAGCAGTGTGATTGCTGAAAGGCAGGGAGTATTTCTTCGACTGCCAACTTGCCCAGGCCGACAATGGCATAACCGATTTTACGGTTAACCGGCTGAGGCAGCTTGACTTGGGCAGACTGACGGTCGGGTGGAGCTAACGGGATAGCTTGTGCGCCGATGGGCAACCCAGCAGCAGCAAGATATTCACGAGGACTTATTTCACTGATCATGTTTTTCCTTAATTTTACCATTGCTAATGGGTAGCAGAGACCTTGCTCAATGCTTCTGGTTTATGAGCCGCCTCTTCTCCACTTTTATCGCTCACGACCAGATATTGTGGATTCAATGTATTCGGCTTGCGGTTTTTGCTTGTCGGTATACGCCGATTTATCACTTCACTACCACGCCTGCATAGCTGCTTGTGCCGTTTCTTTCAGAAGCACTCTGCTATCCTCAACTCGCTCAATTGAATCGAAAGAGATGTAATGGTGTTCGCCTCTGGCTGTTGCATCTCTTTTTATCAACTTAATGCGGTCACTCTCGATACCATCGACTGCGCCGACATGTTTACCATCCGAACCCACAACTTCCATGTGCTCACGTATATTGGCTACCTTTAACATGATTTGCTCCTATTTATCTCCTATTTACAAAGTATCTTGCGCCATTTGACGGCAACTTTCGGCACAGCGGCGACAGGCATCCACACTTTCATCCATGTCGCCGACTTGTTCACAACTGCGAGCGCACGCCTCACAAACTTCGGCACAGACGGCGCAGACACGGCCATGCAATGCTGAGCCGCCCAGCATAAAATTGGCGTTGGCCTGACAGATTTCAGCGCAGTTGATCATCAGTCGGAAGTGCTTTGGCTCGGTAGGTTGATGGTGACATTTGTGCTTTCAACTTCCGTGCTCAATCTGTCACGACTTTCCCTCTGTAGATGCTAGTGTATCGGCATGTCGATGGATCAGTTTCCAGTCATCGGCTTCGCGGCGAAATACTTCTGTCACTCGCAAATTGAACGGAACAGGAGCGCTTTTCCCCTGTAGATAAGCCGTTGCGCGCTGAAAACCCACCCAGTAACCAATGCCATCACTGGCGTCCATGTGCAGAATTTCAAAGGTGCTGTCACCGCCGGAGGCAAAACTGGTGGCATCCCGTGTATAGGTGCTGTTGACCGCTTCTGCCCCTTCCATATAGCCACCACGCGGTGGGAAAAAGGTAGCCGGGGAATGATGTGCAACCAGGCCACCCAGAGGAGAAGCATCTCCGTTGACATAGGCACACGCCGCCGCCTCCCGTTGCTGCATAAATGCCTTGAAAGCTTCCAGATCATTGTTCATCTTTGTTTATCCTCATGATCCAGTGCCCCACACTGCGATCTTTTCTTCGCCAGCCTAGCAACGCGCCCTATGGTTTCAGGTCAAGTGATGCTTTGCCTGTTGTCGGATCAAATGGTACTGACTGATGCTCATGTACAATGAGCCACTTACCATTCCTTTGCTGAAAACAGACGGTTGCGCGTACCCACATGTCTACCCTATCGCCACTCTGTTGTTGGCCGGTGACATGGTAGAGATAGGTACAAAAGGCGACATCCTCACCCGCTGTAATGTGCAGGTTGCGCACCTCGTAGCCGATTGCACTTTGGTAAGAAGTGAACCAGCGTTGTGCACGGCTTCTGATCGTTTCCACACCTCTGCTCTCCAACGGGTTGAGTACATCGAATGAAAGGACATCCGATGCGTGATTGGACAACAGCGCATCCATATTCTTGGCGTCAATGGCGTTGCTCCGCTCGTCGATCAGGTGACGGATCTGTGCTTCAGGATTGGTTGACTTCATTGAGGCTACCCTTGTATCGCTCTACTCATCATCAATCTCGACACCGTGTTTCTTCGCCGCTTGTTTGATGCGCTTTTTGATCAGTTCGACTTCTTCCTTGTCATACTTAGCGGCGTTGTCTTTGTGATTGATATAGTTCCACGCTGCCCGTACATGCTCCGGCGTGTCGATCGGGTATTTGTTGTTGACTGGGTCAGCAAACTGGACATCGCCATACTTGTGTTCGCCTGTTTCCGGATTGACATCCTCTCGGCGGTCGATTTTTGTGCTGGGTTTACTCATGATCTTCTCCTTTTAACTCTACTTTCTGCCCGATCCCGGCGCATTCGTCTTGCGCCCCTGTTCGGCCACGCGGTCCGGCGACATTACGCCGGTCATGGCCACTTGCACTTTATTCATGAAGCCAGCCACGACATCGCCGTCGCCCTTCATCATGGCCTCAAAGCCTGCCTTGGCAACATCGGCCGGATCGGCTTTCTTTTGCTGGCCGACTTTGGTATCCATCAGGTTGGCACGTTCGAAGAAGTCAGTTTCGGTTGCGCCCGGTTGCAGACAGGTGACAGTGATGTTGGTCTCCTTTAACTCGTTGCGTAGGGCCACGGCAAAGGAGTCAATAAAGGCTTTCGAGCCATGATAGACTGCCTGGAAGGGACCAGGAATGTGGCCCGCAATGGAGCCTGTAATGAGGATGCGTCCCTGGTTGCGATCACGCATCTCACGGCCTATCTCATGGATCAAATAGATGGTGCCGGTGATATTGGTGTCAACCACATGGCGAATCTCGTCAAATTCCTGGTCGAGAAAGCTATGTCCCAGGCCGTGACCCGCATTCGCCAACAGTGCATCGACTGAGCGACCATTGACTGCGGTTAAGAGTTCGTCAACGCCATCCAAGGTAGAAAGGTCAGTCTCTACCGTGTCGACCATGACGCCTGTGCTACGCAGATCCTGGGCGGCATCCTCAATCTCCGGCTGATCGGCGGCGATCAAGAGATCAAAGCCGTTGGCAGCACAGAGTTTAGCCAGTTCAAAACCGATCCCGCTCGAGGCACCGGTGACAACTGCAAAGGGGTGTGAATTGTTCATCATTCGATATTCTCCTTGCTTCTAAAACCCCACCCTAACCCTCCCGTTCGGCTGAGCTTACGTCGAAGCCACACGAGGGAGGGAACCATCACAGAAAGAATGCTGTTTGGTGGACAGAAGCGAGAACTTAATCTGTCCCTTCACAGTTCACCCCCTTAACAGGGGAGGGTTAGGGTGGGGTTAGCCTGCTAGCACGTTCTACTTAGGTTTGATTCCCTGTAATCTGCATCGCTTCGTTCGGGAGAACAAAGGAACGCATTTGTGCAATTTTGTCACCCCGAAAGCGATAGATATCACAGTAGGCAAAAGAGGCTGCTTTACCACTCTCCACTTCCATCGACATATTGCCAAAGGATGTAGCATATTCACCTTCAACGATGGTTGCATCGCTCTTAATGGTCGGAGCGGCCTCTGTCTCCATCGATTCCATCCATTGACGAACGGAAGCTTTGCCTTTGGCCGTTGTCTGACCCACCATACTCCATTCCAGATCGTCAGTACAGTGAGCGAGAAAAGCTTCTGGATCATTTGCTTGAAACGCTCGATTCACTTCCTTGATGATGTTTTTGTAGTCTGTCGGCATCGAAATTCTCCTATTGAGTAAAACTATTGGGTTACGGTTCCTGTGGATGTGATCGCTCCAGTGTTGGTCAATGGTTGCGTGGCAGTCACCGCATTTGTCGCAGTAGGCGTTGTCGTGTTTGTGATGGGCGTGGTCTCTGTAGCAAAGGCCGATTGCAAACCATCGGCGGCCAGGGCAACCGCATCCTGGGCTTCAGGGAGCACCGCACCCATGCCAAAGAACTCATGGGTGACACCCGCGAAGTTTTGGTAGACAACCGGAACACCAGCCTCCTGAAGACGTGCCGCATAGGCCGCTCCCTCGCTCTGCAACGGGTCGATCCCCGCCGTGATCAGCGTTGCTGGCGGCAGACCACTCAGATCATCCACCAACAAAGGCGAGGCATAGGGATCCGACGCCGCAGCGGGATCGGCCAGATAGCGAGTGGCAAACCAAGGCATCATGGCTTGATTCAGGGGAGCCGCATCGGCATAGGCAACATAGGAGGGAGTGTTGGTTGAAACCAATTGGGTGACCGGATAGATCAGCAACTGATAGACTGGTGGCGTTGTTCCTCGGTCTCGGGCTAGCAGGGCCACTTCCGTTGCTAGATTACCACCGACGCTCTCGCCTGCCACTGCCACACGGGTTGGGTCGCCGTTGAGATCAGCCGCATTGGCCACGACCCATTGGAAAGCGTCGTAGGAGTCGTTGAGCGCCGCCGGGAAGCGCGCCTCGGGCGATTGGCGATAGTCCACCATCACGACGATGCAGTTGGCTGCATTGACCAGTGCCCGTGCCGAGGCTTCGTAGGCATCCAGACCCGCAATGACCCAGCCGCCACCGTGGTAATAGACCACCACCGGGAAGGGACCTGCGCCCCCGGGCGTCAGAATGCGCAACACCGTACCGTCGGGCGCCGAGCTGGGAATGACCCGGTGACTGATAGCACCCACCGGTTGCGGGGCCGTACTCTCACCGCGGCTGGCAAGCAACGCAACAACCGCATCCCCGGCCGTGGGAAAGGTGCGGGCATTGCGGGCTGACTGTTCAGCAATGAGCGGCAAACCGAAAGAAGCAAAAGCATCCAGCACGGCCTGCATCTCTGTAATTGGCACTTCTTGCGCAATTGCCCCCATCAAACCCAGCGTGGCGGTCGGCAAGGTGCCGGCCATCAGGTCGATCGGTACGCCGATCGTTCCAGCCGTGATAGCGCTAATCGACGTGATCGTCGTTGATGGAGAGATTGCGGTTGTCTCGGTTGGTGTGCCGGTTACAGTAAGCGGGGAAGTAGCGGTAAGCGGTCCTGTAGTCGTGATTGGCTCGGTTGCAGTGACAGGGGTTCTGCCAGTTGTACTGGTGGTTGGTGTAGCAACCTGTATGGGAGTAGCGACAGTTGTCGCTGTGGCAGTCGGTGTGAGTGCGGTGGTGCCGCTCAACGTGCTGGTTGCCGTGGTTGTACCAGTGACCGGAGTACCGAGCGACGTGATGGTAACAGTTGCGATTTGGGCCAAGCTGTGTCTGCCAATCGTGAGGTCACCGCCGCCGGTAACGCCTGGGTGAGTGGTAATTACCCCAGTGGGCGTGATTACAACTGTGCCATCATTGATGTTTCCATTCGGATCACCCGCCAGTGCGATGGGGCCGAGCGTGCTACATTCATCAGGCAGATCAGCGCTGCTTTCACTGTTTAGCTCGCGTCCAGCATCGTAGGCACCGAGGGCGATCACCCGTTGCTGACCGGGTGCAGGCAAGGCCGCCGAATCGAGCCCAACAAAGCCATCATTTGTACAGAGCAGCATAGCCGCCAGCGATAGAAAGTCGCCAGGGGCGGCAGTCACCGTAAAGGCGACCGTAGAACTGGGTGTTCCAGATGCCGCGACAGGCTGGTCGACAATCAACGCCTCGGTTACACTGGGCACGCCGCTACTCAACAGAGTGAACAAGGGAGTTGGATTGCCGGACTGGGCAAGGGCTGCCAGTGCATCGCTAGCTGTGGTATCCGTGGCGAAGAGGCGTGCGCCCGAACCATGGACGACTGCCACCGCTCGTGAAAAGGGCTGTCCGGTGGTTAAATTGGTCAGCGTTACTTGATAGGTAGTTAGATTGGCGCCTGTCGTCTGTAGGCGTGGAGAGGCAAAGGCCAGTCTGGCACCGCCCAAGAGGGTCAAGGCCAAGGTTACCATCAGAGCTGAAAGCGTCCACTTCTGTCTCGTAGTCATTGTTTCCCTTTCTATTGAATGGCGATGAAGGAATAAAGCTGTAAATGTTTATTGCAAGGCGTAGACAATCACTTGTGCCTTGCCTTCGGTCTGCCAAATTTGTGAATTCATGCCAACAGCGACGGCCACATATTGGGTTCCGCCTACGTCGTAGGTGACTACGCCGCCAGCAATCGGCTGGCCGGTTTCATCGATAAAGAGTTGCTCACCCGTTTCGGCATTGAAGGCCATAAAGCGACCGTTCAGATCGCCTGTGAAAACGACACCGCCTGCGGTAGCAGTTACGCCAGCCACGAGCGGCGTATCTGCCTCGTATTGCCATTTGACTTCGCCACTGTCGGCATCGACTGCGGTTAGCCAACCGCGCCAGGTGGAGTGGGGATCCAAGGTGCCGAAGGGTGCCTGCTGGTCCGCCGAATTGGTATAGGGACTACCCGGTTCGCCCGCAGGCTGTAAAGGTGTAATCGTGACTGAGGCACAGATATCAACTGCACCAACAAAGAGGGTGTTGAGTTGCGGATCCCAGGCGGGACCATTCCATTCCACGCCACCCTGGTTTCCTGGACAGAAATGAGTAGTTTCGGCGGTAAAGGGCGTTGTCGTATTGGAAATCGTGGTCAAGGGTGTTTCGTAGATGACCTCCTTAGCTCCCAAGTCAATGCCATGCAGGATGCCATCCTTGCCCGGGGCGGCAGCCAACTGTTTGCCCCCCACCGTGGTGATGATGGAGGGTGCGGCGGCTACATCCCAATCGTGGAAGTCATTCTTGGTAATTTGGTAATAGCTCTGGAGTTCACCCGTCTTGGCGTCGAGAATCACAATTGAATCTGTGTAAAGATTCAACCCTGGGCGCGCTGCGATATCATAATCCGGTGCGGCATTGCCCACTGGCACGTAGAGCAATCCTGCCTCCGGGTCGATGGTGTAGGAAGTCCAGGTTGCGCCACCCGTGCGCGGGTTTTCGGCTGTGGAGGCAGGCCAGGTATCGGCACCGGGTCCGCTTAGCGGTACCAGATCAAAACTCCAAACCTGTTGACCATCCTCAGCATTGAAGGCCATCATCCTACCGCGCACACCGACATTGTCGCCTCCAGCATTGCCGATAAAGACCAGGCCGTTCCAGGCAATCGGGGCAGCAGGGAAGGTTTCGCCCGCTTGTTGATCGCCAACTTTGGTGCGCCAAAGCACCTCACCGGTGCTTGCATCGTGGGCATAGAGGTAACCGTTGTCGACCCCACGAAAGAGCCGCCCATCGGCATAGGCTGCGCCGCGGTTGACTTGCAATCCTTCGGGGTCCGGTGTGTAATCCTCATAACGGTGGTGCCAGAGGAGGATGCAGTTGACCGCGTCTACGGCGTACGTAGATTGATTGCTGGTTAGGTACATCACGCCATTGATCACCAGCGGCCCAGTTTGAAAGTTGGCTGTTTCGCCCAAGCTAAGGGTGCAGTTGTTGGTTAGGTTGCCGACATTCTCGGTCGTAATTTGATTTAGGGTCGAGTAGCGCTCTGAGCGGAGGGTATTATTATAGCTGGGCCAATCGCCCGTCATCACGGATGTGCTACTAATCGGTGCCGTAGCAGCAGTCGAGGTCGCTTCCGGTGTGGGTGTAGTACCACCGTTGCTCTGACCTGTTGACTGTCCAGTCCGCTGAATGGGTGTACAACTGGCTAACGCCAACAGATAAAGAAATGGTACTGGTAAAATGCAGACTGGTATGAGTTTTTTCATCATTGATTGCTCCTCAGGTTGATATTTTCCCTTCTTCATGGTTTTATTCATGAGGTTCGTGAAGTCCGATCTTCAACATCAGTCACCCCTTCCGCCTTGGCACAATGAACACAGCAATACATCACGCCGGATGCTTCTACACCATGGCCGATGATACGTACGCTGCAGTGACTACAAGTAGGGGCGAGTTGTTGGATGGCACACTCAAAACTGTCAAATTGATAGCTGTCACCGTTATAGAGGGTGACGGTCATTAGCTTGTCGTAGCTATTGCCACAGGTTGCACATTGCGCCATAAGATGCTCCTTGCTGTTTTGTTCTCGTGTTTATGTACTTGCATTGAATAGAATTTGTGAACTGTACCTGGTCACAGATTTTGAGGCATGAAATGACGGAGGGGTCACAAGCGTCGTGTTGGGGAGGGTAACTGTCAAACTTTCTGCAAAAATTGTTCAGCCTGATACTCAAACTCTTGTGTCTGAATATCCACTTCGGAGCCTGAATCAATCGGCGCAACCTGAATCAGCACATGGCCCCCCACCCCCGATAAATTGCAAGGATCCGGTGCTTTGCGACTGGAGATCTAAACCAACTCCACGCGGGCCAAAATAGGCAATAGCTGCCTGTAGCACCTTCTCGCTGCTTTGATTACTCACTTTGGAAATATGTAACATGCTAACCTCCGCTTGAATCTCGTTCCTGGACATGGGCTGGCGGATGGGTGGCTTCTACCGCCGTAAAGGGTTCGAGAATTTCATAATGGTGGCGGGCGCCTTTAGGCACGACCCAAGAGTTGCCTGGCTCTAGAGTCACAGTTTGGCCCTCTGAGTGAAGCTTGGCGCGCCCACTGATCACATAGCCAACCGTTTCATACTCACGCGTAGTGTCTTCTGGCGGTTGACCAGACTCAACCCCATCCCAGAGTCGCATGGCAATGCCGATGCCCGAGGCGAGATATTTCTGTCCCATCAAGCCGCGTGGCGAATGGCTGGAATCAATTTTTGTGATCGTCGTGTCGATTACTCGGTTGTTCATCTGGTCGCTCCTCTCCTGAAAATACAAAGACGCGACCCATATTGGCAAACTTGAGGAGAAAACTTGTGTGCATCTTAGGACTTCAAGGGGCATAGTTGGGGATACAGATATGACTATGTGGCGGGATCTTCGAAGACAGGAGACAAAACCGCTAGATGACTGTAAACCTCCTCTATAAAACTGGTTCAGAAAAGATAGGAGGAAAGAGAAGGGGCTATCCTACAGTGGATTGCGTGGACGGTTCGCGCTCAATCAACGCATCAACCTCAATGAAGATGCGCTTGATCTCAGGATGGGCTTGACGAATACTTTTTTCCATACGTTCGACGCTGGCCGCCAATTCGCGACTGGAAAGCCCTTCCTGAAATTGGACTTCGAGATTGAGCAATACCTCTTCTGGACCGAAATGCATCGTCAAGGGATGTCCAGCAGTGACGACTTGGGGATCGGCTTGGGCCAGGTTCAAGATATTTTCTACGGTTCGCCAGTCTGCGCTCTCGCCCAGCAGCAATCCGCGGCTCTCGTAGACCAAGAGGCCTGCCACTGCCGCCAATACAAGACCAATCACAATCGAGGCAATGCCATCAATGCGCGGCTCGCCTAATTGATGGGAAAAATAGACACCCAAGAAGGCTGTCACCAAGCCGATCAGATCCGCCGTATCTTCAAAAATGACCACAAAGATACTGGGATCTTTGCTGTGGATTACGGCTTGCCAGAGATTTGGCTCTACGCTGGCGGCTTTCAATTCACGTATGGCAATCAAGAATGAGCTGCCATCAAAAAGAAAGGCCAGCCCCAAGACCAGATAGCTCCAAAATGGACTTTCTAGGGTGGTGGGATGTTGGAGATGGGTAATGCCTTCATAGACTGACATGCCACCCCCCAGCCCGAAGAGTAGAATTGCCACAATCAGACTCCAAAAGTAGAGTTCCTGCCCGTGGCCAAAGGGGTGGTTGCGGTCTGCTGGCCGCCGCGCAGCCCGAATTCCCAATAACAGCAACAGTTGGTTACTTGTATCAACGACTGAATGAATGCCTTCCACCAGCATTGACGAACTGCCACTGAAGAAAGCGGCCACAAACTTGGTGATCGCAATCAACAAGTTGGCAGCCATAGCGCTGTAAACAGCAATCGGTCGTTCTTGATTGGATGAGGCCATAGTCTTCCTAACTCAATTTGTTTACTTGCGGAAAGGGGAACGAATCAAATTGAAGAGAGAAAGTGCAGCAATTGCTCCCACAGCTGCAACCAGTTCGACTGCGGGTCTGGTCACGGAGCGGCGTGCTCTCGGTTGACCGGAGTTCAAATCAGGAGCGCGGGGCTCAGATTGTTGGTCAGAAGTTGCGGCGTCTTTGTCCCGTGCCTTTTGTTTGTCATCCACATGGTCACGCTCATGCTGACGCGAGCCACGCATACGAGAATAGACCTGAGTGAACTCTGCGCCGAGAAAGAAAATCTGGGCCGAGTAATAGATCCAGAGCAGCAACAAGGCCAGCGAACCCGCGGCCCCATAGGCCGAGGTCGCCGAAGAATAGCCTAGGTACAGACTAATCAGATAGCGTCCGATCGAGAAGAGTAGCGCGGTTGCAATGGCGCCGATCCAAACATCACTCCATGCAATTTGGATGTCTGGTAGATATTTGTAGATTAATGCAAAGATCAGGACAGTAATGGCAAAAAGCACCAAAAAGCTAATCAGTGGGATAAAGAAAGCAATACCCGGCAAGAGTTGATTGAGCAACTGACCAGCGGCAGTTAAGGCAGTGGTGAGCACCACCGAGGCCAGCAGCAACAGTCCGCTGAGCAAGACCATCAAGAGGGCCAGAGCTCGCTTGAGCAGCATCCCTTGAATCCCGCTCGACTTAGGTTCAACATTCCAAATCTGATTGAGCGAATTCTGTAATTCGCTAAAGACGCCACTGGCCCCGAAGAGCAGACCAATCACGCCGACAATGCTAGCGAAAATTCCCGTGCTTGGTTTGGCAGCATTCTCGATCAAGCCCTGTACAAACTCAGTCGCCTGCGGGCTGCCTGTATAATTTTGTACCTGGCGCAAGAGTTCATCTTTGGCACTACCCTGCCCCAGGATAAAGCCCGCCACCGCTACAGCGATCACCAAAAGCGGAGCAATCGAGAAAATCGTATAGTAGGCAATGGCCGCTGCCAAACGGGTGGCATTATCGGCATTCCATTCGCTAAAGGTGGTCTTAATCATCTCCCAGGTGGAAGCTTCATTTTCTTCATTCATGGCTATATTCTAGGTTCTCCGTTGCGTTCTATGTGCGAAGATTATAGTTGTAGCTACCAAGTGAACCCCACCCTGGCCCTCCCTGAGCAGGAGAAGGGTAGGGTGGGGTTCGTTTTTATCTACACCAACTCTCGTACTCGATCCTCAATTACGGTGCCAGCAATCTTCATGCGATTAGGCTCCCCTTTGGCGAGGGATTCAGCGAATTTGAGGGCCTGGTTGGGCTTGATCTGGGCTGGCATGGGCGGCTCGTAGGGATCGACCACCGCTTCGATCAGTACCGGACCGGGCGTATTCAGTGCTTGGTCGAGAATAGCGCCACATTGAGTCGGATCTTCAATCGTGAAGCCGGTGCCGCCGCAGGCATAGGCGAAGGCGGCAAAGTCAATCGGCTCCAAAGTGACGCCATATTCAGGGTTGCCCAAGAAGACCATCTGTTCCCACTTGATCTGTCCTAGTGTGTTGTTCTTGATGACCACAACTTTGATCGGCAACTGATATTTGACTGCAGTCGAGAAGTCCGCCATCAACATCGAGAAGCCGCCATCACCAACAAAAGCCACGCTTTGCCGCTCGGGATAGGCAATCTGGGCGGCGATGGCATAGGGCAGGGCACAGGCCATGGTGGCCAGATTGCCCGAGACCGAATGCATCTGTCCCCGCTTCATAGGGATATGACGTGCCCACCAGGTGGTGATGGTACCGCTGTCACAGGAGACAATCGCGTTGCTGTTGAGCCGTTTGCCCAACTCCCAAGCTACCACCTGCGGCTTCATCGGTCGGTCTTCACGGCTGCCCCGTTCCTCCATCAATTGCCACCATTCCTGCATCCCTCGCTGGGCTTTTTCCAGGAAGCTGCGTTTTTGTTTGTATTGCAGTAGGGGAATCAAATGGCGCAGAGTTTCACGGCTGTCACCAACCAAGCCGACCTCCACTGGATAACGCAGACCGATGCGCATTGGATCGAGATCGATTTGAATGGCACGAGCTTGGTTCATCTTGGGGTAAAACTCGATGTAAGGAAATGAGGTACCGATCATCAGGAGCGTGTCGCAATTCTTCATCGCCTCTTCCGAAGGCGCTGTTCCGAGCAAGCCGATGCCACCTGTGGTATAAGGGCTGTCATCCGGTACGGTGGCCTTGCCGAGCAGCGCCTTGATGATCGGTGCGCCGAGAATGTCAGCGACATGCTCTAATTCATCGGTTGCACCCAAGGCGCCAGCCCCCACTAACATGACGACCTTTTCCCCCATATTCAAGATTTGCGCTGCCTGCTGCAAGGCACGCTCATCTGGCAGGCCAGCACTGCGGGCATAGGTGTCTGATGTGTGACGCGGAACGTTACGTTGTGAGCGTTCATCTTTGCCCATCTCCATATCCTGGATGTCGGAAGGGATAGTGATGTGGGCGACGCCACGGTACATCAGGGCAGTGCGGCAGGCCAGAGCAGTGACATTTTCGATATGCGCTGGCCCCATCACACGATTATTGTAGACAGTAACATTTTCAAACAGTTTGTCTAGCTCTACATCTTGTTGAGTGTGGGTATGGATCAAGTCATGAAAAGCCATGCCCGTGATCGCCAGGACCGGTTGCCCATCCAGTTTGGCGTCATACAAGCCATTCAGAAGATGAATCCCTCCAGGACCCGAGGTGGCCAGACAGACGCCCAATCGCCCCGTATACTTGGCGTAGGCACAGGCCATAAAGGCAGCCGATTCCTCGTGGCGTACATGGATAAAACGAATTTGCTCTTGATGAGTACGAAGCGCCTCCATTACCCCATTGATACCATCTCCAGGTAACCCAAAGACTACTTCAACGCCCCAATCGATCAGTGTTTCCACCAGCACATCTGCCGCTGTCTTTGCCATAATTCCCTCTCAATTGCTCCAGCAGGTCAGTAGGTCAGTGGGATAATAAGTCGGTGAGCCAGTGCACGAGGACTGACTCACTGACCTACTGACTTACTGTCCCACTGTTTTCCGTCGTTATAAGGTCAATCATGGCCTTCCAGCTTCACCAGTTTGTTATAAAGCCCCAGAAGTAAAAACGGGGCCGCCCATTGACCGACAAACAGACTGATATGTTTGTCCTGGCGCAGGCGCAGAATCAATGAAATTGCCATCGAGGCGAGTGCCGCCCATAAAAAGATATCGGACGGCAACTTGGCTGTTTGCTCTTCGATTGCTCGTGCCAGAGGGCCTTCACTATGCTCAGGGTTTGTATTGCGGCGGTTTTCAGTTTGATTCATTTCGGATGCATTCATCATGTCTTTTCCTTTTTGGAGGGCATACGCTTGCTGTCCAAAAGTTGACTCGATGATTGTCATCGAGTTGAGAGAGCAAGCATGCCCTTGATTGTTTTTTTCGCTATCAAACGAAGCACTCGAAACAAACGAAGCTTTGTTTGGAATGGAATTAGCTTACTTCACGCAGTTATTTGTAGATATAGGCGAAGGTATAGAGCTTGGATACAAGAGAGGAGCCCAACTACGTCGGAAGCTGAATTCCTTACGCCTTGCAAGTGAGTCATGTAAAGCAACAACCGCCATTGCTTGAAGCTTGTAAAATAACAGCCCCTGTAACCGGCTATCTATCTATTTGATGGAAAAGATAGATGTTCTCGCTTTGCAGAAATCCTATACTCATCTCCCATCAACAGATTTTTGCAGCTCAGCCGACCCCCGACACTCTCCAAGAAACCGACCTGAACTTACTCTGAATAAACAGGAGAAGAAAAATTGAGTGCATTTTCCCAAATCAGCCAACGAATTGCAGCATAGCCCTTCCTCAAACAATTGCGCGAGCGCGATGCACTGGCGCTGGGCGGGACTGCCCTATCGACGCGCAGCCAATCATTAAAACCTCGCACAAAGATAGCAGACAAGGTCGTGCAATCGAGCTGCCCCTATTGTGCCGTGGGCTGTGGCTAACTCTTTACCTCCAAGATGAGAAGATTATCGACATTGAAGGCGATCCGGACTCGCCGATCTGACGCGGACGGCTCTGTCCCAAAGGCGCAGCAACCATCCAGGTGGTGACCGGCTCCACCCAGATGGTGGAAGAGATCTGCGGCTGTTGGCAGGAACTCTTTCTCAAGGTCGCCGAAACGCTCTGTGTCAACTCGGGGCGCAAGCGGACCACTGCCTTCTGTTACGTCGTCGGCTGGACCCAATATTCGGTCGGGGTGCAATATATCTGCACGGCCTCGATCATTCAGTTGCTGCTCGGCAACATCGTCGCCCAGGCGGCGGGATTCTAGCGCTGCGCGGCCACGCTTCGATCCAAGGTTCCACCGACATCCCCACCCTTTATGACTTGCTACCCGGCTATCTGGCCATGCCCAAATCCAAGACAGATGTTTCCTTTGCGAAATATATCGAAGGCAATAAAGCCGAGCGCGGGTGGGGCGTCCCTTGCAACAAGGCAGTAGCGGGACCATATGGCGAGCAAATAAATATATCGGGCTGCTCGGGTTAGGGATTGCCATCCTGCCAGGCAATCGACGCAGCAAGCGCGGCGTAGCGGCTCTTCTCACCATCGTTAGTTCGCTACTGCTCCGCTATGGGTTGATGGCGGCTGGCAAGCTTCAGCACGCGATCTGCAGGCGACCTTCGAACAGCAGCGTGCCGCTCCTTGATTCCGCACATTTATATCCTTTTTTATACCAAAATGTGTATCCTATCTATGGCAGTTAATGGTTATTTCCTTTATGCTACAGTTATCGATTGTGGCCCAGTCACTTGGCAAAAAAGAGGGAATGTAGCTGGGAAAATCCACGCTACATAGGTCAGAGAGGAACCATCAGGTTTGGATGAAACGTTAGTAGATGAGTAGCAACAAAGCCTATCACAACAGCCTAGCGATTCATTTGCCAGCGTTAGTTTCCAATTGGAGTAGGAGTTGTAGAAGATCTGTACGTTTCTTGTCGAATGGAGAGACACTATGAACAAGCTACAAATTTTAGGGCGTGAAGGTCATCGAGAGCTCGTGTGGGATCCTGAAGAAGTCGACGCAGGCGAAACAGAAGCACTGGAAGTGATTGCCGAAGCAGAACGGATTGTCGAGAGAGCGCTCACAAGTGGCCATTTGGCCGTGCGCATTGACGAACCAGAAGCGCCAGCCCAACGCATCGAAAAATTTGATTACAAAGCTCCTCGCACTGTCCTTGTTCCACCGATCGCCGGGGGATAGTAGGTGCTTGACTAAGCTGAGTCTATCTTTCGATTGCCTTTTGCAGTTGAAAGATCTGCACAGTTTGGGCCTTACTGTGGATTGTGTGAACTCTGCCCAAGAGCTTTACTACACTCTACAAGAAGACGGTCTAGCCTATGCCCGCACCAAGACGACTTCAAAATCAAAAGTATTCCAATGAAATCGCTTGAGCTATTGCAAAAGGCGTTGGAACTGGGCTATTTATTTTTTGCAATGGACCTAGCAGACCGTTTTCTTATCTTCTTCCTTTCCTCATTCCCATCAATGTAGCTCTTTCCTGCACAACAGCTACGCACCCAGCGACCAGCCAAGCCACAGATTTACATTGAATTGGATTATGGGATTTTAGGACGCAAGGAGGGAATGTACGATGAATCTCCCTTTGGTTGTAATGTTGGTTGTACTTGCTGCCACATTTCTGTTCTTCTTAACGAGAAGCCGTCCAGGCAGAAGAGCACTACGCTGGATGCAATCTTTTTACCGTTTTCAAGCGACAGAAGAAGCAGAAGCGCGTGCAGAGTCACTGTTGCGGAACAGCCTCACCCATGAAGAATATAACAGCCTGCAGCATGACGGCTTTCTGCCAGTGGCCAGTCGGCTTTATCCGGATCGTATCTATCACGTGCCGCGTGATAGACGACGCGTCAGTGTCTATCAGGTCGTGCCCAATCACCCCAAGCCCTACTATCGAAAGCTCGGCGAACTCTGTTTGATCCCATGCATCCAGGTTCCCGATGCCGATGTGGTCCTCACCCACAAATGGCTACTGGAAGCAGATGAGCGCACCTACCTAGCGACTGCCAATTGGATTGCCTCGATGTACCCGTAAATGCTCCTATTGCTACTTTAGAATTTGTACACGGAAATAGCACATAGAAAATGCGGTTTTTAGGCTATGTCATGCAACGCTGCATTACCTTTAGCCTAAAAACCGCATTGAGAAAGTCAAGGGCACTAGTTGTGAGTAGAGCGGTCAGGAACCACCTTTGCGCACCCACTTGCCGGTGTCATTCTTTTCGTACATATGTTTGACGGCAGCCCAAGCCACCCGGTGGGAGGTTTCTTCACGAGAAGCGTCACCACGCCGGTCGTCGGCATCTTTGTACTCGTCCCAGGCGTGGTTGTAGGCTTCCTTGTAAATTTCCTGCGCATGTTTGGGCAGATTGTCTTTGACTGAATCTGGCAATTCGTTCAATTCTTGGTACGGCATACTGTTTTCTCCAATCCAGACCAACTCATTCGCTGGTCTCCAGGTAAACCGTCATAGTTTCTATGATGCGTGATGCGTGAATTTTCGCTAGCAATTCACGCATCACGTATCACGCATGCTTTAGGCATCGCTCATTCACTCCAGAACAGATCACGATGAAGATTTGGCGCGATTGTGCACCTCTTCCCAGGCATGTTGTACGGCGTCGCGGTAATCTTCCCACATGAAACGGCTGTGATACTCACTCTCCCACAAGGCACGTACATCGGGCTCCACAGAGGTCCACGGGCTGAGATGATTGGCAGGGTCGATTGCCAGATTGTAGCCGTAATTGTAGAGCGGCACGTAATTCTCGAAATTCTCTCCTGAGTCTTGAAACCTGGTATTGTAGTGTTCCAAGAAAGCAGGCTGTAGATCATTCATCTGCTCCTCATGGTGGACACGCAATCGCTCCGGATCACGCTCTTCCACCCAGCCGTAGTGAACCGCATCAGCCACTTCGCCCCAGGGGATCGAGCTACTCGACGCCCAATACTCCTTGGCATCTTGTTCTACTTTGGACCAGTCTGTCCCAGCACTCTCTTCGCCCAATTCAAAGCCGTAGCGATAAGCAGGTGCGTAAAACGCATCGTATTCATGTTCACTGTTGGCATAATTCAGTTGATAGTGGCGACGGAAACTTGCATCATGAAGGTTGTAGTTGTCTTTGCTTGTGTGAAAGTCCTCTTGAGTCATTGCTGGCGCAACTTCTGGAGATTGAGTACGGTTTTCCATAGTTCTCTCCTTTACAAAAATGTTTTTATCATCGATATAGTCCATCCTACCAAGGTCACTTTACTCTACCCTTTTTACAATCTCCATAGACGATTCACACGCAGTGGATACAAAATACGGTACAAAATTTGTTTTGCATGGCGCACAGCAACTTTTATGCTTACTCTTTCCTAACTGTGCCATCAACTGTACCTACAACCTATGACAAAGTAGATAGACAGAGCGCAAAGATCCGGTAACCTGTAGAAAGCAATTTTCCAGAAAAAGGAGCAGGCGATGACTCAGTACAAATATCTGATTGTCGGCGGAGGCATGGCTGCTAATGCGGCGATTCAAGGAATTCGCAGTCTGGATCGACAAGGATCGATTGGAGTCATTACAGCAGAGGCCGATCCACCCTACGACCGGCCACCCCTTTCTAAGGGACTTTGGAAAGGTGACACTTCGCTCGACGAGATCGTACATCCCGCCTCGGACGGGGTCATCTTCCATCACAATCGGCGTGCAGAGATGATTCATATCGCGCAGCGTATGGTCGAAGATGATCAGGCGCAGGGCTATGAGTATGAAAAGTTGCTTCTTGCCACAGGCGGCACTCCAAAACGGTTGCCCTTTGACCAGAATGGAGAGATCCTTTACTACCGCACGTTGCAAGACTACCACCGCCTGCGCGAGTTGAGCGAGCAATATGATCGCTTCGCCGTGATCGGTGGCAGCTTTATTGGCTCGGAACTGGCAGCGGCGCTGGCACTCAACGGGAAAGAGGTGAGCATGATTTTCCCCGAAGGTAGCCTCTGTGCTCAGCTCTTGCCACCAGATGTCAGTGGTTATCTTAACCGTTATTACGAAAGCAAAGGGGTGAGGCTCAATGCCAATACCCCGCTCAAGGGCATGGAAGGCAAGCTTGGCAATTATCTGCTACACACCGCCTTCAACGAGGAGATCTCAGCCGAAGTGGTCGTCGCAGGCATCGGCATCCAGCCCAATACCGAACTGGCCGAGAGAGCGAGTTTGCGTGTGGGAGACGGGGTAATGGTCAATACAGGGTTACAAACCAGCGACCCTGACATTTATGCGGCGGGTGATATCGCCAACTTTGAAGATGCCCTGCTCAAAGAACGTCGCCGCGTAGAACATGAAGATAATGCCAAAGTTATGGGCGAGGCGGCCGGGCGTGCCATGACTGGTGCAAAGATTGACTATACGCATTCACCGATGTTCTACTCCGACCTCTTCGACATCGGATATGAGGCTGTAGGCAAGCTCGGTGTTGCTTTGGAGGTCTACGCCGACTGGCAAGATGAATACGCTAAGGGTGTTATCTACTATTTGGATGCTGGCCGTCTGCGCGGTGTTTTACTTTGGAATGTTTGGGACCAGCTAGATCGTGCGCGGGAATTGATCCGCAGCAACCACATCTGGCAACTGGATGAATTACAAGGGCAAATTGCCTAAACTCCACTTTTCATTCAGAGCAGAGTATAAAAAGGAGAGGAACTATGGCTCAGCAGAGCGCAGAGGATATCCAATTTCGTGCGTTAGAAGATCTGCGTAACTTCACCATTGATGCCAACGATGGCGAGATTGGACGGATTAAAGATCTGGTCTTTTCCCCTTCCGATTGGGTGATTCGTTATATGGTGGTGGATACGGGAAACTGGCTGGTTGGCAAGAAGGTCCTTCTCTCGCGAGAGTGGATTCAACGAATCGATTGGGAGAAGAAGCATGTAAGCGTCTCTATCACCAAGGCTCAGGTGAAGGAAAGCCCAACCCTTGATGCAGTCAATAAGCTTGATCGAGACTTTGAAGAACGCATCTACACCTACTATCAGCGTCCCCACTATTGGATTGAAGACTCGAAGGTTGACGAAGCTTCGTGGGAATCGTTCCCTGCCAGCGATCCGCCGGCGACACACTCGGTAGCATAAAGTCGCTAGTGCATGATTAACAGAGTAATTTTGCAATCTTCCGGGAAGGATCTATATATGAGCAGGTCTGTAGCTACAGCCTTCCCGGAAGACGATTGACACGGAAGACGATTGACAAACTGCTTTGTTAAAGTGGCACTAGGTATGCCTTCGCAAAGAATAGCTAGCTCCTCAGGAGCGTTGTGTTCCGGTTGAACCGAAAAAATTCAAAAACCCCGCAGCCAATTTGTCATTCCCGTATGGAATCTCCAACGAACTCTGTCACTGAACGCTGAAGACTCCATACGGGAATGACAAGTTAATCTTTCAGGAAGGGTCGGCACAGTTAGTTTCTTAGCTGAGAGAATCTGCTCCTGCTTTACTGCGTGCCATGGAATTCTTCTTCTCGCCTTTGCTGGGAGGCAACTGACATGTTTTCGACCTCGCGTTGATGCCACATTTGAAGAATCTTGGCGGCCGTGTTGTAGTTGCTTTCAGTGGTATGGGCGCTAACCACTACGGAGTTCAAGTCGGGGATACTGTCTGCTACGGTTTTGTCTTCCTCATAAAGGCCACGCGCCAGCAGAAAGCCAAAGAAGCTGCCAAAGCCGCCGCCTACCAATATGCCAAGTGCCCCCGAAAGCAGAAGTGCCCCCCACAGAATAAAGGAGAAGCTTTGACCGGTTGGACTCCAAATTTGGGTCGCATAGTTGACCGCTACGCCAAAGATGAGTCCAACCACTGCGCCAATCGTGGCTCCAGCCAGGGTCGCATCCACTGCCGAGCGCGAGCGCTCCTCTGTATCTTCTGTATCCTCCGTAATCTCGCGGAAGGGAGTCACAGTGAGCTGAGTTTCCGGAAAGCCAGCCGCTTTGAGCTGGCCAACGGCTTCATTCGCCTGTGCCGCGTTGTCGTAGAGGCGGATCACCCATTGATCTTGTGCGGCAAGCCGTTGCAGCCACTGATAAATCGTGCGCACTCCCACCTGCTGCCGTTGAAATTCAGCCTGAAGTGGGGCCGGCAGCGGCTCTTGTAAGAGCTGCTCGTACAGCTCAAGCAACTGCTTTTCATCGCTATCACTGCTTTTGGCGGCGGCTGACTGCCGGTTTGCACGCCCGACAATCATCGCAACGCGAATGTCCATCCAGCCGCGTGCAAACCAGTTTTTTGAACGACTTGGTGTGGAAAGCGTAAAACCGAGCTGTTCGGCCAGCACCGCCTGGTGATTAGCATAGAGGCGGAGTTGTTGGGCAAAACGGATGAAAAGCGCCTTTTGCCCGCGATTCTCCATCTGTTCGCTGGCAGCCCGAAGATTCTCAGCACTAGTCTTGCAAGCGCTGTGTAACTTTTGTAGAATCGGCTCTAGCTTTCCTGAGTTCGTTGGACTCATTCCTATCTCTCCGACTTCCCGGGTTGACGACCTTCGTTGCTCCGCTGTGAGATGTCGTCCTGAATCTTCTTGCCTTCTTGATTCAGATCATCTTGCATCTTCTCGCCCGCATTTTGTACATTTTGGGCGACGTTTTTGCCTTGTTGTTTCACTTTATCGCCTACATTTTGCGCTGCTTCTTGCAGATTACCCGTCACCTTTTGCGCAGTGCGTTCCAGTTCGGGACGAACCTCTTCAAGTGTCTCCTGAGCTCGCTGCATCACATTGCTGGCCACATTACTGGCCGCTGCCTGTGTGCTCTCGCGCAACTGATCACTCATGGAGCCAAGCAAACGATTTTCACTACGCGTTTGGGGCAACATCAGGCCGATTGCTGTACCGACAGCCAAGGTCACTGCACCAAAGATCAGCGGATTTTCTTCGAGGGTTCGTTGAACTTGGCTGCCCATCGCATTCGTGGCCTCTCGCGCTTGTTGGCCTGCCTGTTGCACGTAGGAACCCGCTTGCTCGGCACCTTGCCGCATGGCATTTCGGCTATCGGCCATGTTCTGTTCCCAATCTCCCGCTGCTTCACTGACAAAGTCCTGCGCATCTGTGCCCACTTGTTGGGTATAGCGCACTTCCTGTTGCTCATACCGATCACTTTGCCGCTTCCAGTCGGGCCGGTTCGCTGTGTACTGATTGGAAGAAGGCCTTTCTTCGTTGCGTTCCATCATTTCATTCACCCGCTCTCCTGCCTGTTGTTTCCACTCCTGCGCTTTGTCTTGAACTGCATGGGCTGCGTTGCTGACCAAGTTGCTCGCCTTTTCGGTCAAGCCAGGCTCCTGGTTACGCTGCCAGCGTGGACTCTCACTTTTGCGCCAGTAGGCACTACTCTGGTTTTGGTAGTTAGAGGAATACTGCCCGCCCTGGTTCTGATAGCGATAGTTCGAGTTCGAGGGGTATCCTGAGGGAGTGCCATCGTCATCATTGCTCAGGCTCGAAACCAGAATCCAGCCCAAGCCAGCCAGCACCAACGCAGCGGGAATGGGGTTGCGCTTAATAACATCGACCACTGTTTTGCCCATGTCTCCCGAGTTCGTGCGGAAGTACTCGGTGATCGACTCTGCCGTGGCAGTCGCAAATTCATTGGCGGCGGCACTGGCCTGCGCTTTGAGATTTTCGGGGCTCAAACGATCTTGAATTTGATTGATCTTGTCACTCATGCCGCGGCGGGTCTCTTCAATATCATCGCGGATCTCATCAGATTGTTCTTGATAGCTCATTGTACCTGCTCCTTTGCCCATTGTGCGTCATCTTTTAAAGATTCAATTGTCTGTTCCGGAGCCAGTCGCACATTACTCAGTGCGCTGCGTCCTGAAAAATAGAGTACCGCCGAAATAACCCCTACCGCAACGGCGATAATCAAGGCTGACAGCCAGAATACTCCTGTCCATGCATAAAGCAGGTCGGCAAGACCAACCAGTAAAACAATCAAAGCCGCATAGCCGAGCAGCCCAGCTGCCACCATCAGAACGATGCCGCGCTGGGCTCGATTGAGGTTTTCCATCACTTCCGTACGGGCAAGTTCCACCTCTTTGCGGATCAAATAGCTAAAGTCTTGGGACAATTCATTGAAGAGGTCGCCCAGGGATCGGTTATTGTTGGATGAAGTGACGGCTTGTGGTGCCACATCGTCCGTGGGGTTCTGCACTCTTTGCTCAGTTGCCATTGTTACTTTCCTTTTATGGATGTATGCTGTGATCGAAGTTCAGGCAGGACGCCACGGGCATTACCCTAAGGATGCTCGATCCAACTCTGATTCGCTCATGTCATTACTTGTGTCACTGCCCGAGCTGCTTTCGCGGTAGCCACCTTGTGGAGACGCCATTGGGTCGCTGTAGGCCGGTCGATGCGCTTCATAGGTGTAGACAGAGGCTGGGTCCTGAGAGCTGCTTTGATATTGCCCACCTTCGTAAGAGCCGCCCTGGTAAGCATTGGCCCGGTAGGAGCCCGGATAGCTTTGCTGAACTGCGCCGGAACTGGAGGAATTGCGGTTGCTGCCACGACTGGAGCTCTTCAGAAAGCGCCCCAGCAGAAAACCAGCGGCCAATGTACCTGTTACAAACAACTCGGGTTGGCGTTGGGCAAGACTGCGCACATCCTGTAGCATGCCATTTAGATCCTTGTTGCGAACATAGTCGGAAAAATTTTCCACCTGGTCGGCAACCATGTCTGTGTAGTGTGCAACCGCTTCTTGATCGTTCGAACGCAGTTCCTGGCTGGAATTACGCAGTGCGCTGGCAATGTTCTGCACTTGATCGGCAGTCTGACCCTTTTGTTCTTCGAAGCTTGATCGAAGGTTACTTTCAACCAGTTTCTTGGCCTCGCCAGTTTTCTCTTTCACCTGGTCGGACCATTCACTGGCTTTGTTCTGAGCCTTGTCAGCTACATCCGCTGCTTTATCCTGAACGGTTTGTTTGATTCCTTGAACGGTGGAATTCATTTCCTCTTTTGCCGTTTTATTCTGTTCGGTAGCTTTGTCTTGATTGGCTTTTCCGTCTTCCATAGAATGTTCCTTATTGAAAATCACAGGCCAGTCGCCATGAAAGAATGGCTGTGAAAATGAGCGGGGATATGGTGATTACTCTCTTTCTCTAATTTTTGAGAGTAACACTCTATAAAAGCGGATTCATGTACTTAACAGTGGGAAAAGGTATAAAATGGGGTATAGCCGAAAACTATGCTACTGGGGCTCAGCGAAAGAAGTAAGAAGGCAAGCTTGAGATTTTGCCACCTAGCTCAGGACTCTGCCCTGGACATCTAATAGACAACGCAGAAAGACATTGCACGATCAGGATGCGTAGGGGCACACCCTTGCGGTTGCCCAACCGGGGACGCAACCAGGGCACCGGCAAGCGGATGCCCCTACAAAAGTGCATCTTTGATTTGCTTTGTCTATAAGATACGAGGAAACTAGAGGATGATGCTATAATCTAGCCGGAAATGGGGTGGGTTCGGCCATGACCGATTCGGGCAGGGTAATGGTGACACATACCTTATCTTCGGGAGAAATGACGAGTTCGAGCTGGCCACCAAAGAGCGCCAGTCGCTCGCGTACGCTGTAGAGCCCGAAGCCTTCGCGTGGTTTCCAAGAAGATTGCCCATTCCCATCCCGACTGATGCCATTGAGTAGGTTCTCTACCGAGATTTTGTAATGTCCATCCTGGCTGAACATCCTCACGGTGGCCTGTCTGCTGCTGGCATGTTTGACCACGTTGAAAAGCAGTTCACGCACACTGTGAAAGATCAAGGTATACAGCTCTTCGCTTTCCATGCGGTAATCGTTCCCGGCGTTGAGTTGCAGTTCAACTTGCAGGCCATAGACCCGCTCCATGTGCGCCACCAACCATTGCAGGGCAAAACCGATCCCTTCATCTTTGAGACCGGGCGGGCTCAGATCAACCGAAAGAGTACGCGTGGCAGTAATCGCCCGTTCCAGCAATCGCGTGGCTTCGGCGAGGTTTTCGAGCAAAATTGAAGGGCTGTTGGCAGGAATATCCTGAGCGAAGAGGTAGACATGCATCTGCACGCCATAGAGCAGTTGCTGAACATGGTCATGCAGGATTTGGGCGATGCGCTTTCGTTCGCGTTGTTCGGCCAGGGTGAGGGCAGAAGCGAGAGCACGTATTTTCTGGTTTTGGTCGGCGAGTGCCTGGGCCTGAATGCTCAATTGGCGCTGCTGGTCCTGGATGCTGCGGCGAAGCATGGTTTTTTCCATCGCCCTGGTAATTGCCCATTGCAAATTGTCCCTGGAGAGTCGCGCCTTCAGCAGGTAATCTTCGGCACCCTGCTGCATCGCCGCAACAATGATGTCCGGGCGCTCCTCGCCGGTCAGGATGATCACCGGAATATCCTCGGCCACAAACTTGCTCAACAGATCGAAACTATTGAGGTCTGGCAGCCGATAATCGAGGAGCACCAGTTCTGGGCGCTGCGCCTGCATTGCTAGCAGACCCTCTTGCCCTGTAGCAACCTCTTGAATCATACAACTTTCTCGCAGCAGGCGACGGACCAACTCACGGTCAATTTCATCGTCTTCAATCAGCAAGATCTGCGTTTTCTCGCTTAGCATGAAGCAATCTCCGGCGAAAATTCAACGACACGCCCGTAAGATTCAAGCAGTTCTATCAAGTTGGCATAATCTTTTCCAACGTGAGATTTTAGCAAGTAACCAGCGATCTGCTTATCGTAGGCGGTGATTTTATCTTCATCGCGGTTTGAGGTTGTCAATATAAACACAACGCTCCGCTTCAAAGCGTCATCCTTGCGTAACTCTTCTAAAAATTCAAAGCCATTCATTTGCGGCATATTGATATCAAGTAAAATAATATAGGGCCGATTGAGAGATTCAGCACTCTGGCCGCGCAACAGCCTGAGTGCTTCAACCCCATTTTTTACAACAGTACAAGGGTTGCTAATTTTTCGTTTCTGAAAAGCGCGTAAAATTGCTTCGGCATCCACGTCATCATCTTCCACTAACAAAATATGTGTGGAATGTTTATCTATGATTCGTTCTGGCCACATAGGATCCTCCTCGTTGTTGTATCGCGTGATTGACTATGCTTGTCAGACGAACACCTGCAATCTTCAAGATGCTGCCCCACTTCACAATACGATCACCTCATTGGTATTACAACAGGATGATAAGATGTGAGGATGACAAAATGATCCAGCGAAATCACCTTGTCATCCTGTCACATGCAACTTATAGACAACGCAGATAAACATTGCACGATTGCGCTGCGTAGGGGCACACCCTTGCGGTTGCCCACTGGTGATGCAAACAGGGCACCGGCAAGCGGATGCCCCTACAAAAGTGCATCTTTGATTTGCTTTGTCTATTAGCATCGCCGCCACTTTTCACGATTTCATAATCCATCAATCTTCTTCGGCCAGGTGAAATGGAAAATGCTTCCCCCACCCAGCTTCGATTCGACCCAGACCTTGCCACCCAAACTCTCAATGGTTCTCTTCACCACGGCCAAGCCAATCCCACTTGCCTCGACCTCATCGCGCGGGCGCAGCGTTTGGAACATGCCAAAGATACGTTCGTGAAATTCGGGGGCAATCCCCGGCCCGTCGTCGCGCACCGTTACTTCGAAGCAGTCGTCCTTCTCCTCTACCGTAATGTGAATTTCCCCATCTTGACGGTCATGATGTTTGATGGCATTGCCGATCAAATTGCGTAGGACGAGTTCTAGCGGTGCTCGATAGGTCGTGAGCGTAGGCATCTCTGCTGAACGGGACACTTTGAAGCTGTCGGGAGGTCCCAACAATTCAACTACATCATCCACGACCGCCCCTAAGTTTACCGTGCTAATCGAGCCACGAACCCGGTTGGCTCGTGAGTAAACCAGCAGATCTTCCAGGAGATTCTCCATGCGATCCACCCGACCGCGCAACTTCCGCAGATGCTCAACAGATGCAGGTGGCAGCAAAGGTTCAGCGTCTTCGCTGATCCAGTTGGCTAAGTTCTCGATGGCACGCAACGGTGCTTTCAAGTCATGCGAGGCAATGTAGGCAAACTGATCTAGTTCACGGTTGCTGCGCTCTAATTCAGCCGTTCGTTCTGCCACACGCAGCTCTAATGTGGCGTTCAATCGGACCAAAGCTTCTTCGGCTCGCACCTTTTCCAGCAAGTCACGCAACTGGTTGCTCACAGTCTCCAATAAAGCAATTTCATCCGGTCGCCAATGCCGTTCACCTCGCTCGCGCACGGAGAGCGTCGCCCACCATTGTCCTTCATGAAAAATAGGGACACCAACCAGCGCGCTCGTCTGTTCTGAACGGTAGTTGTCTAGAACAGAAGCGGTGCGCGGGTCGGTGGCTGTATTATCCACAACAACCGTTCGACCAATTTGTAATTCGCGTAGAATTTGGGGAGGTGCAAGCTCTGTAATGGGAAAAACGCCGTACGTGCTATCCCCATTCGCCGTCCAGTTTTTCTGGACGATAAATTGGTTGTTTGCTAGGTCTATCTCATTGACCCGGCAATGAGCTACCTGCAAATAGGCTCCGAGACGACTTACCAGGTGTTTGAGAATGGCGTCACTATCACTCAACAAGCGTAATTGCATGCCCAATTCGCTCAGGAACTGTTGATGACGTTCTTGACGTTTCCGCTCGGTAATCTCTTCGGCGACGACGTTGATGCCACTGATTATACCATCTCGATCTTGAAGTGGAAACAAGTGCTCCAGCCAAATACGTTTTTCCCCAGGTTGGGCAGGGGTTTCTCCATGTATTTCAACGTTGGGTAAAGGCTCGCCTGTTTCTAGAATGGCATGCAAAATTGGCTCGATCGTGGGTGCAACACCAGGCAGCAATTCACCGACGGATCGACCTAAATGCTCTGCAACCGAGTAGCCATTGATTTCTGCTAGATGTTTGTTGATACGCTGCCAGCGCAGGTCCCGATCCAAAACACAGAGGCCAATCGGAGCCGTGTTGTAGATTGCTTCGAGTTCAACCAATCGTTGGCGGGCCAGTTCCTCACTTCGGCGTACTGCATCCTCTGCCGCTTTGCGTGCCGAAATATCTTCGACGACCACAATCGTATATTTGACGTTGTTCTGATCGTCGCGCACAGCCGACACTGTGATATTGGACCAGATGGCGCTGCCATCTTGGCGGATATAACGTTTTTCCAAGCCGTAATGCCCAATCTCGCCAGCCAGCAGACGTTTTGCCTGAGTCATGTCTGTGACCAGATCGTCGGCATGCGTAATGTCCATGTAGCTCATCTGTAGCAACTCTTGGCGGCTGTAGCCCAGAATCTCACAGAGGCGGTCGTTGACGCGCAGGTAAGATCCCTCAGGATTGAGATGGGCCATCCCTACTGCGGCCTGTTCAAAGGCACTGCGGAAGCGTTCTTCACTGACCCGCAGCTCTGCTTCGCTCAGTTGCACAGCTTGATATAACTGTGCATTCTCGATGGCGGCGGCGGCGCGTAAGGCCAGGTCTTCGGCCATTTGCAGATCGGACTCTGTAAATCTCCGTTCATTCTCGCTGATCACAAAGGTGATGGCACCCAGAATGTGATCGTGGCTGCGTAACGGCACAACCATGATCGAGCGGTAGCCGACTGTACGCAGCAGATCCAACTCTTCTTCATTCTTAGCAACGGCGGCCAACATGGCATCGCTAATGTCAGGATAGAATTCGGATTTACCAGTGCGAATCACATTCGGGGCTCCGGCGAGTGCTACAGGGTCAACCGGGTAGCGTTGTCGCAATGCCTTGGCCCAGCGCACTTTTTCGGGATCGACATGAGCCACAGCAGCATCGACAATGTTGCCATCTGGCGCAAGCAGGTCGATCACACACCAGTCGGCAATAACTGGGACGGTGGCGTGCGCCACATTTTCAAGCGTCACTCGATAGTCCAGCGAACTTGCCAGGAGCGTGCTTGCATCGGCCATAAAGCGCAGCCGTTCTTCGGCCCGTCTACGTGCAGTAACGTCGCGGTTAACCGCCACAATGCCGGTTGGATTTCCCTCTTCATCGCGCAGCAGCGTCGTTGTACTGGAGATAAAGAGCTTATTCCCGTCCTTATGGGTATGAGTAACTTCTCCTTGCCAACGTCCTTCACGTAGAATGTGCTTCACAGCATCATCAACAGTGGTCTCGCCCTCCTTATAATCGGGACGTAACAGATCTCTGGCCCGCTGGCCGATCACCTCGCCGGCTGAGCGGCCATAGATCTCTTCAGCACCGCGGTTCCAGGTAAGAATTCGGAAATCCATATCGGTGGAGAAGATGGCATCGCCCACATTTTCTAGCAGAAACGCCTGACGTTTCAGTTGCGCCTCGGCAGCTTTGCGCTCTGTGATATCGGTCATTGCCGTTAAGACGCAGGGTTGCTCGTTGATCTCGACCACCGTGGCACTTAGCAGAAAGGTGCGCAACTCGCCATTCTTCATGCGGAAGAGCGATTCGACATCTTGTACCGTTTCCCCCACCGACAGCCGCGCAATTGCTCTTTGCCGATCTTCAGGATTGACCCACGCGCCCAATTCATCTGGGGTGCGTCCCAAGGAGGTGGCGCGGGTGTAACCGGTTGTACGCACAAAGTTCTCGTTGACCTCGATCAGGCGTCCATCGGCCAGCGATGTCATGGTTAACATCAGTGGACTGAAGCTAAAGGCAGTGGAGAATTTGGCTTCCGAGGCTGCCAACGCCGCTTCGGCAACTTTGCGTTCGCTAATATCGCGGATCACACTCAAGAGTAGCTGTTCGCCCGCCACTTGGGTGCTGACCGAACTGACTTCAACGGGGAAGCTGCTTCCATCCTGACGCAGGTGAACCGTTTCAAAACGTACGCCATGACCTTGGCGTTCCTGACTTGCTTGCGCTATCTGCTCAACGATCTTCATACGCGTGGCTGGATGGCGTAGGTCGCTGATGTTCATGCGCAGCAACATCTCGCGGTCGTAGCCATAGGCTTCAACCGCAGCCACATTGGCCTCCACAATCCGTCCATCCTGGCGAACAAAGAGGATGATGTCGCGTGCCTGCTCCGAGAGCAATTGGTAACGCGCAAGGACAACCTCGGCGGCCTTCCGTTCACTGATATCAAGGTTGAATCCAGTGAAACGGATCGCTTTGCCACTCTCGTCATAGGCTACCTGGCCGATTCCGAGTAGCCACCGTTCGCCCCGTTCAGGATGAAGAATACGGTATTCCTCGTGCCAACTACCTTCGAACTGGAGTACCTCGTGTAGGCGTTTCTGGATACGAGCGCGGTCGTCAGGATGGATCGATGCGATCCAGGCCTCTGGACCTGGCACAACATGAGCCGGAAGGCCATAGAGATTGTAATATTCGGGCGACCAGAAGGTTTGGTTGTGGGCAATATCCCAATCCCACACACCGCTCTGCGATACCCGCTGCGCTAAAGAAAGAACCTCATAGACCCGGCGCAGCTCATCCTCAGCCTGCTTCCGTTCGGTCATATCGCGGGCGCTGCTGACCAGCCCGATGATCTGACCATCGGGCGTGCGCAAGGGCATTTTGAGTGTGTTCCAGTAGCGAAGCTCACCGTTCCGCTCGCTCACTTGCTCGGTTGTAAAGGTCAGGCCATGCTCAAAGATGGGCCGATCATCCCGTTCGATGCTGGCTGCATCCTCAGGAAAGAGTTCCTGATAGCGCTTGCCGATCATCGCTTCCTTGCCCATGCCAACCTGTTCGGCCCCCGCACTGTTGATCAGCAAGTAACGTCCTGCCAGATCGCGCACAAAAATGGCGTCGCTGCTGCTTTCGAGAATGCCACTGAGGATCGCATTGTTGCGCGCCAGGGAAAGCTCGCTCTGCTTGCGCTCTGTGATGTTACTAAAGAGAATGGCGACCCTGCGGCTCTCTTCGCCGCCTACACGAAAGGCGTAGACGTTAAACCAGCGTCCCATGACTTCGGAGCCTTGCTCAAAACGAATTGGCTCGCCGCTGATCGCAACTTGACCGTAGGTCTCCCACCAGTAATCTTCCAGGTCGGGCACCATCTCTCGCGCGGTTCGCCCAACTGCTTGGTGAAGACCTGTAAACTTCTCAAAGGCTGGGTTGGCCTCCAGGAAACGATAATCGATGGGCTTGCCCTGCTCATCAAAGAGCATTTCAACCAGACAGAAGCCTTCGTCCATCGTCTCAAAGAGATAACGATAGCGCGCTTCACTCTCGCGCAGCGCTTCCTCGATGCGTGCTTTCTCCGCCAACGGCCAGAAGTGATGGACGACACTCTCCACCAACTGTACTTCGTCCACTCGCCAGTGGCGTGGCTGATCTTGCAGCACATGCAACGTCGCCACCCACTCCCGGTTACGCAGGCAGGGAACCCGGATCGTTGCCGGGAAACCGCGATCCCTGAAATGGGCTGGCTTCAACTCGGGTCGATCATCCAGATTGGCGTCATCGACGACCAGGGTGCGCCCAGCCTGGGCACTGGCGATGTAGGCTGGGGAGGCGTAGGTGGAAAGTGGTGTAATGTCCGTCGCTGGTGACAGACCAGAGCGCCCCCAGCTCGCAAGCAAGGTGGCTCGATCAGCAGCCAAATCAACCGTATTGAAGCGGCAGCGGCTTACGCCAAGGTACTCGCCCAGGCGGCTGACGACCGTTTGCTGAATGGCTGCGGGATCGGTCAAGGTGCGCAAGGTCGAATTCAAATCGAGCAAAAATTGCTGATGGAGCGCTGTCTGTTTGCGTTCTGTGATATCGCGCACAGCACCCGTGATGCGAACGCTGCGGCCTGCCTCATCCCGTGTTAGCAGAGCGTTCACTTCGATCCAGGCGAGCGTACCGTCGGGGCGCACAATGCGGCACTCGTAGTAGTAAGAGTTGCCCGTATGCCTGGATTCATCCCAAATGGTGGCGACCAGGGAACGATCTTCGGGATGGACGAGCGACAGCCAATCCTCGCGCGTGAGCAGGCCATCCATGGGGAAGCCTGTAATCTGCGCATAAATCTCGGAAAATTCAGTGCGATTGGCGATCAGGTCATGGTCGAAGATCCCTACGCCGCCCGCCTGCGTAGCAAGTTGCAAACGCTCAGCGCTGATACGCAACGCTTGTTCGGCGCGTTTGCGCTCAGTAATATCAAGTGAAACTCCTAGGACGGCATACGGTTCGCCCGTGGGGTGGAGCAAAGGCGCTTTTACCGTAGCGTAATAGTGGATCCCATCCTGGCGTGGTGCGGATTCCTCCCAGGCCATCGGCACTTTGCGCTCCAGCACTTGGCGTTCATTGGCGACCAGTGCGTCTGCTATCTCCTGCGGATAGCGATCATAGATGGATAGGCCACGGATCTCGGCATTGCTGATCTGGTTATCCTGCTCATAATAACCATTGACATAGAGGTAGCGATGATCGGGAGTTAACATGTAGACAGCGGCTGGGATATTCTGCAAGATGGCGCTCAACTGGGCTTCGTTGGCGCGCAACGCTTCTTGTGCCTCTTTTTGCTCACTAATGTCCATTACAAAAAGATAGAAGCCTAATACGCTGCCATCTGCCGCAAAATCGGGCTGGTAACGCGCCCAGATTTGGCGTGTGATGCCGTCGGGGTAGGTCAATTTCTCTTCAAAGCTCATGATTTCGCCAGCAAGTGCCCGTTGTCGATAGCCGTTCAGCCTAGCATAGTCATCCTGGCCTAGCAACATCAGCGCTGTGTCCTCCAGGACTCGCTGGCGTGGCTTTTGGAACCACGATTCGAAGGCTGCATTGACAAAACGATAACGCTCATCGGCACCCATATAGCCAACCAAGCCAGGAACATTGTCGGCAATCTCACGGACAAATGCCTCCTGACGGCGCAAGGTTTCCTCTGCCTGTTTGCGTTCGGTAATATCAATCACGACAAGCAGGCCATAGACTGGATGGGGGGAGGCATCGACGGGATATGAAAAGAAGACCCGTTCGCGCACACTGAGCCAGCGTACCTGGCCATCGGGCCAAATCACGCGATGTTCCATAGCCAGTTCGCCACTACTTTTGGGATCGAGCGATTGGTGAATCCGATTCCACAGTTCGGTACTGTCCTCTGGATGGACAATGGCGTGAAGAGCGGAGCGCGGCAGGGTAAGGGCTTGGTCAGCAACGCCAAAAAGCCTGGCCGATTCTGCATCGAGCTGCACACTATTGGTGACGTAATCCACTTCGGCAATTCCCAGTCGGGCAACGGTCGTCGCCAGTTGCAGTTGGGCTTCACGGGCACGCAGACTTTCGTTGAGCCGCAATTTTTCTACAGCGAACCACAAGCGTTCACCGACACTTTCCAACAGAGTCACTTCACGGGGCTGCCATTGACGCGGCGTCGCCGTGGTCACCGAGAGGATGCCGCGCCAGGTGCCTTCATGCAAAAGCGGAACACCGACATAGGCACGTTCATCCGCCGGGGCGTAGACAGTGTCGTACTGCGCCGCAGTGCGTGGATCGAGTTTGGCGTCGTGATTGACCAAGACATGACCAGCTTGCAATTCAGCGCGCGTGGCTGGGCTGTAGTCGGATTGCTGGAATTCACTTGCCACAGGCGGCAGGCCACGAGCATATTGACCCCGGATGAAGCCCCGATCGTGCTCCAGATCGATCTCAATCAAAAGACAGCGCCCAACTTGCAAATGTTCGCTGACCAGACGGACTGTTTCCTGGATCAAGGCATCGGCATCGTTGATCAGCCGAATCTTCTCCGCCACATTGGCCACGAGTTGTTGATCGGCTTCGCTCTGTTTGCGTTCCGTGATGTCGCGGTTAATCTCCAGAATCAACGCCTTACCATGCTGGTCCTGAATCAGTTGATGGCGCGTCGAGACAATCACGGTCTGGCCAGCTTTGGTCGTATGGATGAGTTCACCCTCCCATTCGCCCTGCTGCTTCAGGCTACGCATGATCTCATCCAAAGGTTGTGAATGGACAGTTGCCAACAATTCGTACGTAGCCTGTCCAAGCGCCTCGTCAGAGCGATAGCCATAGAGCTTTTCGGCCCCCTGATTCCAGAATTCGATGCCCTGCGCGGGACTCCAAACAACAATCGAGTCGTAAGAAGCTTGAATCATCTCAACATAGTGTTGGGCAGTGGCTTCGCTGGCACGAAGTTGATCCATGGCTCGTTGGCGCGCAATCGCAGCAGCCAGCGTGTTGGCGACCGATTGTACGAAATCCACATCGTACGTGGCAAAGGTGCGCGGCGTACGACTGTGGAAGCTGAGCACGCCATAGGGGCCATCCGGACCAAACAAGGTCACACTGATTCCGCTGCGTACGCCATGGTCGGCAAGCAGAGGAGATCGCAAAAAGCGTGTCTCGGTTTCAAAGTCACGTACAACGACTGGCCCAGCATTGCGCAAGGTATAGCCTGCTTGTGAGGTAGCATCCGATGGCACAGTAGCGACACCCACCATTCCCTCTTGCCAGCCCACGCCCGAACGCAATAGCAAGGGACCTCCGCCAGGTTGGATCTGTAGCAGCTTGCACATTTCCATCTCTAGCACAACTGCCACCTGTTGGATGGTGGAGAAAAGCAAGGTGTCGAGATTGCCTTCCTCCATCGCGCGGCGACCTAATTGTGCCAGCAGCTGTTGTTGGACGCGCTGCCGCTCTTCGCTTTCGGCCCGTTTGAGATCATTGATATCGACAAAGGTGATGACCACCCCTTCTCGTTCACCATTCACCGTGCGATAGGGGAACATGCGCAGACTATACCAACGCTCATCGTCGCGCTGTACCGTCTCTTCAATGCGTGTACCAAGCTCCTCGACACGTTTGGCCAGGGCCGGCAAATTGGCATGGCGGATGCGATGGGTAACGTGGGCGAAAGGACGACCCAAATCACCTTCCAGCAAGTTGAACAGGTCGGTGGCGCTCGGCGTAAAACGTTTGACCCGCAAGCCTGTGTCGAGGAAAATGGCCCCTACGTCGGTCGAGGCAATCAGGTTGCTGAGATCGCTGTTGATACGATGGAGCTCGTCGATCTTCTCCAACAGATCGCTGTTCACCGTGATCAGCTCTTCGTTCATCGACTGTAGTTCTTCTTTGCTGGTCTCAAGCTCTTCCGTGGTCGATTTCAACTCTTCGTTGACCGATTGTAACTCTTGATTGGCTACTTTTAACTCCTGATCCGAATTGTCGTATTCCTCGATCACGCGCTGTAGCCGTTCACGCGTGCGGTTCAACTCTTCTTCCAGGCGACGCACCAGGACCAGATCAGTCTCCATCACTTCCACATTGGCGAATTCTTCGCCCTCGCCTTCTGTTTCAGCCACAAAGAGAACTTCGGCATATCCT